>NZ_JBBOQV010000001.1:0-1917500 GCF_038050115.1 Aeribacillus sp. FSL K6-1305
AAAGCATCGATATCTTGATAAAACGGCTCATCGATGGTGCGGTCGACAATATCTCCGATGCGGCCGCTAAAGCGGTGCATGACAAGAAAATCCTCATATAAGCTTTGATATTGGCTTTTGCGGTCCGTGTGGGTGAAAGAGATGACACCATCGCTATCATATTTGGCGATGTCTGATTGGGCGTCTTCCAAAAGATCACTGATATCTTTCAAATTGTCGATCATGCCTTTGCCCCATGCGCCAAGGCCGATCAGGTTGCCGATTCCTTTCTTGGTCCTTTCCCATTCTGAAGGTATATAGTTGACATTCACTGTATCCATGCCTCCGATTGAAACGAAATGGATTCCATCAAGTGGAAAAGCTTTTTGTTTCATTATAAGACAGATAAAGGAATTTTTAGTAAATAGAAATGAAAAAAGGGAATTTTAAGAAAAAACTACCAAGAGGTTTCTAGATTATTTTCTTATTTAGGTAATAGAGACCAATCATATTGTCTTAAAATAAAAATCCCCCTTAAAATTTGAAGGGGGATAAATGATTCTGTTTTGCAGGTAATCTTGACGGCAGCTTGTCGTCGATTTTTTGGTTTTATAATATGTTTGTTGGCGTATTTTTTGTTTAAGATAAAAATAAATTTTTTGCATTCTATTAGACTATGATTTATCCTACTACTACACCTTGACAGGGTGGAGGTCACTGGTTCGAACCCAGTCGGAATCATCGAGATGAAAAGTCATAAATCCTTGAGATAAGGGCATTGACCTATTTAATGTTCAAAAGTTGAGAGTCGATCGAGTAGTGGAAACAAAAGATTGATTATTGAATCACCCGCCAAAGTGATGGAAAGGTGCGTAAAAATGTTAGGGGAAAGTAATGGAATGGCGTTTAAAAGTGATTGAATCCCTAGCCAAAGTGATGGGAAAGTGCTTAAAAGTGATTGAATCCCTAGCCAAAGTGATGGGAAAGATCCCAGAAGTGATTTAAATCCCCAGCAAAAGTGGAGGAATCAATCGATCCTAGAAGTAACCTATCAAATTTGCAGCAATCGGTGAATGACCGAGTGCTTTATTATTCGGAACACAAGGATTTTAAATCTCGAATGCTTATTTTGTTACCCCATGCATTAAAAATGGGTTTAATATTATAATAAAAAAAAGAGAACTCATTTTTGAGGTGGACTAGGAATGAATAAAACTATTGCAGATATAGCAAAAATTTCGGGAGTTTCCAAAAGCACTGTATCTCGCTACTTAAATGGTGGATCTGTTAGTGAAGCAACAAAAAGAAAAATTGAACTTGCCATTAAAGAAACAGGATATACACCTAATCCTTTTGCACAAAGTTTAAAGGCTAAGAAAACATATTTTATTGGAACGATTGTTCCGCGATTAGATTCCTATGCAGCATCGCATACTTTAATTGGGATTGATGAACAATTAAAAGAGTTGAATTTTCAATTATTAATATCCAATACGAATCAGCAAATTGAACGTGAAATTGAAACGATTTATAGCTTGGCTAGTCAAAAAGTTGCGGGAATTATTTTACTTGCTACTCAAATTACACAAGTACATTTAGAGGCATTTGAAAAGGTGAACATCCCGATTCTTCTTGTTGGTCAAGAACATCCTGATGTACATAGTCTGATTCATAATGATTTGGAAGCAGGCTATGCAATTGGAAAATATGTATTAGAGAAAGGGCATCGAAAAATTGCTTACTTAGGTGTTACCGAAAAGGATGTAGCAGTTGGAGTAAGAAGAAAGGAAGGATTTAAAAGGGCAATAGCAGAAGCGGAAGGATGTGAGGTTCGTTATTTTGAAACAGGTTTTAATATGTTTGCTGCTCAACAAAGAGTAACAGAAATGCTAGAAGGATTTCAGCCAACTTGCATTGTGTGTGCAACGGATAATATTGCTCTCGGTGCTTTAAGGGCAGCACAATTAAAAGGATTGAGCATTCCAAAGGATGTTTCTATTACAGGTTTTGGAGGATATGATGTGACGGAAATTATTCACCCAGGGCTAACAACAGTAAAACTGTTTTTTAAAGAGGCTGGAAAGATGGCAGCGCAAAACATTGTAAAGCTTGTCAATGAGGAGTCAGTTCCAAAAAGAACATTATCAAAATATGAAATTATTGAACGAGAAAGCGTTGACAGCATCATTCCTAATGACTTATAATCAGGCTGGAACCGGTTCCATTTCATAAAGTTTGGAACCGGTTCCTAAATCGTGAAAAATGGAACCGGTTCCACTAAATAAATGGGGGAGGAAGCTATGAAATACGATCAAATCGCAAAAGAAATTTTAGAAGCTCTTGGTGGAAAAGATAATATTTCTGCTGCAGCTCACTGTGCGACACGTTTACGTCTAGTTTTAAATGATGAAAGTAAAATAAATCAAGAAGCGCTTGACAAAATGGACGATGTAAAAGGAACTTTTTCAACGGGTGGACAGTTCCAAATTATTTTAGGGTCAGGTACAGTTAACAAAGTTTATCAAGAATTGACCAAATTAACTGGACTTCAAGAAATGTCTACAAAAGATGTGAAAGATGCTGGAGCGAAAAAATTAAATCCAATTCAACGTTTAGTGAAGCTACTTTCTGATATTTTCGTTCCGATTATTCCTGCCATTGTTGCTGGCGGTCTTTTAATGGGAATTAATAACGTATTAACGGCAAAGGATCTATTTATTGAAGGTAAGTCCCTCATTGATGCTTATCCAGAAATAGCGGACTTAGCAGCACTTATTAATACATTTGCCAATGCGGCATTTGTCTTTTTACCAATTTTAATTGGTTTCTCCGCTACACAGCGCTTTGGTGGTAACCCGTACTTAGGAGCTACTTTAGGTATGTTAATGGTTCACCCTGATTTATTAAATGGTTGGGGTTATGGTAGCGCCTTAGCGAACGGTGAAATTCCAGTTTGGAGCATTTTCGGATTTGAAATTGAAAAAGTCGGTTATCAAGGGACCGTATTACCTGTATTAGCATCATCCTTTATTTTAGCGAAAACAGAACAATTCTTACGCAAATATATTCCGTCTGCACTTGATAACTTATTAACGCCATTATTAACGATTTTTATTACAGGCATTTTAACGTTTACAGCAGTAGGACCGATTACTCGTTCTGCAGGTAACTTATTAACAGACGGACTTGTTTGGTTATATGATACTACGGGACTCATTGGTGGTGCGTTATTCGGTTTAGTTTATGCCCCAATCGTTATTACAGGTATGCATCATAGCTTTATTGCAGTTGAAACACAATTGTTAGCAGAATTTGCTAAAACAGGTGGTTCGTTTATTTTCCCTGTTGCAGCTATGTCAAACGTAGCTCAAGGTGCAGCAACATTAGCTGTTTTTATGATTATTAATGATAAGAAAATTAAAGGTATTGCATCCGCAGCTGGTATTTCGGCTCTTTTAGGAATTACAGAGCCTTCTATGTTTGGTGTTAACTTGAAGCTACGTTATCCATTTATTGGTGCTATTACAGGTGCAGCTGTATCAGCCGCATTTATTACGATCTTTAAAGTAAAAGCTGTTGCGCTTGGAGCAGCCGGTTTACCAGGTATTATTTCAATTCGTCCAGATTCCATAGCTCCATACGTAATTGGAATGGTTATTTCATTCATCGTTGCATTCGTAACAACCATCATTTTAGCGAAACGTGCAGCGAAAAAAGAACAAGCAGCAGAAAAAGCATCTTAATAAATTAAATATTGGGGTCTGATCCTTAAAAAGAGGTCAGGCCCTGTGTTTACATCGTGAAGGAGTTTGAGGTTTAAAGATGGAATGGACGAGAAAACAACGGTATCGCCGAATCGAAGAAGCGACAAAAGAAGAATTGAATGCATTAAAAGAAAAAGTCAACAAAAGCATTTGGCGTCAGAAATTTCATATTCAACCAGTAACGGGTCTTTTAAATGATCCAAATGGTTTTTCTTATTTTAACGGAGAATATCACTTGTTTTATCAATGGTTTCCGCTAGGTCCTGTTCATGGATTAAAATATTGGTATCACACAAAATCAAAAGATCTTGTCAATTGGCAAAATGTCGGAATTGGTATTAAGCCGAACGATTATTTTGATTCTCACGGAGCTTATTCAGGTAGTGCTATTTGTCATGACGGTAAGCTCCATTTAATGTATACAGGAAATACAAGAGATGAAAATTGGGTTCGTCATCCATATCAATGCTTAGCGGTAATGAATGAAAATGGACGTATTGAAAAATTACAAGAGCCGGTTATTAAAGAAGTTCCAAAAGGTTATACCGATCATTATCGCGATCCGAAAGTTTGGAAGGAAAATGACACATTTTATGCTGTTATCGGGGCACAGAGGGAAAACAAAACAGGTTGTATTGTTCTTTATTCATCACCTGACTTAAAAAATTGGACATTTGAAGGTGAGGTTCAAACAAACTTAAAGGAATTTGGATTTATGTGGGAATGTCCCGATTATTTTGAACTAGATGGAAAAGGTGTGCTGATCTTCTCACCACAAGGGTTAGAGCCAAAGGGAGATCAATTTCAAAATATCTATCAATCCGGTTATCTTTTAGGGAACACACTAGATTTAAAGACAAAAGTTTTTGAACACGGTGAGTTTGTTGAGTTAGACCGTGGATTTGACTTTTATGCACCACAAACGACAATTGACCATAAGGGACGTCGCCTTTTAGTTGGGTGGATGGGTCTTCCCGAAATCGAGTATCCAACTGATAAGGATGGGTGGGCTCATTGTTTAACATTACCGAGAGAGTTGACCGTTCAAAATGGAAAGCTTATTCAGTGTCCTGTAAAAGAACTAGAAGCATTGCGACAAGATTCGGTAAATGTGAAAGATATTCTCGATGATGAGAAAAAAATGTATGAAGGATTCAATGGGACGACGTATGAACTTATTTGTGAATTTACGAACATGGAAGCAGATGAAGTCGGGATTGAATTCCGGTCATGTAAAGATGAAAAAACGGTCATCTCCTATAACAGAAAGGAACAAAAGGTGACCTTAGACCGTACCCATTCAGGGGAGGTTCCAGCTAAAGAATATGGAACAACAAGAACGTGCAGCGTTGAAGGGGATACGTTAAAGCTTCATCTGTTTGTTGATACGTCTTCTGTCGAAATTTTTATCAATGACGGCGTTGAAGTATTTACGAGCCGAATTTTTCCAAGACTTGAAAGCACAGATATTCGCTTCTTTGCACGAAACGGAAAAGTTACATTAGACACAACGAAATATAACTTATCCACTATGAATTAAAAGGGAGGTGTAGACAATGGGGCGCTTATTTTCAATTGGTGAAGTGTTAATTGATTTTATTCCAATGCAAAAAGGCAAAGCATTAAAGGATGTTCAATCTTTTAAACGTGCACCTGGGGGAGCCCCAGCAAACGTTGCAGCAGCTGTTGCGAGATTTGGAGCAGAATCTGCAATAATCACAAAGCTTGGAATGGATGCCTTTAGTGACTTTTTAATTGAAGAGTTACAAAAAATCGGTGTGAAAACAGATAAAATAAAGCGAACAAATGAAGCGAATACAGGATTAGCATTTGTTTCACTGCTCGATGATGGTGAACGTGATTTTTCCTTCTATCGCAATCCTTCTGCAGATCTTTTGCTTTCAGAAGATGAAATTGAAGAAAGTTGGTTTGCTAAAGGAGATATTTTACATTTTTGCTCCGTCGATCTAGTCGAAAGCCCAATGAAAAAAGCCCATGAAAAAGCAATTCGACTTGTTAAAGAAAATGGGGGAATCATTAGCTTTGATCCCAACGTTCGCCTTCCACTATGGAACAGTGCAGAGGATTGTCGACAAACGATTTTAGAATTTATTCCGAAAGCACATATCATCAAAATTTCCGATGAAGAATTAGCGTTTATCACAGGAATCTCTAATGAAAAAGAGGCGATTGAAAACTTATTCACAGGTGATGTAAAAGCCGTTATTTACACAAAAGGAGCTAATGGAGCTGACCTTTACACGAAGAATGCCAAATATGAATCAACTGGTTTCAAAGTTGAGGTTCAGGATACTACAGGTGCAGGAGATGCCTTTATCGGTGGCTTTTTATATAAACTACTCGAAAAAGAAGTAAACCATGATAACTTAATAGATGTATTAAATGAACACCATCAAGAAATCCTCACCTTTGCCAATGCAAGCGGTGCGATCACAACAACAGGAAAAGGTGCCATTTCATCCTTACCGACAAAAGAAGAAATCCTTAACTTCATTTCATGTAAATAAAAACATATTAAGATTAGCAGCACAGACCACGGTCAAGGTCTGTGCTGCTATTGTGCGCCCGGCATGGGTGTAATCTATAGGGTGAAAGTCCCGAGCTGCGAAGGCAGAAGTAGCAGTTAGCTTAACGCAAGGGTGTCCGTGGTGACGCGGAATCTGAAGGAAGCGAGCGGCAAACTTCCGGTCTGAGGAACACGAACTTCATATGAGGCTAGGTATCACTGGGTGAGTTTGCAAGACAAAACAAAGCCCTTTCTGCCGAAGGTGATACAGAGTAAATGAAGCAGATGGATGGAAGGAAAGATTACACTCTTACCCGGGGAGGTCTGGCTGGCACGCCAAGTAACCTTGGTAACCTATCTAGTGATAGATAGCTGAACCGTCAGAAGTCAGCAGAGGTCATAGTATTAGTTGGTCTAGAACAACTAAGAAGGACCGAACAATTAAGAGAGAATAGCCCTTGGCATTCAGTGAGTCATGATGAACACAGAAAACGTAGTACCTCACTTGAGGGAGGAAGCGGTGAATCCCGTGGGAGATCTCTTGGAGGGTGGAGTGACCACTGGCATAAAGAGAACAGCTATTCACGGAAGTTATAAAGACTTGCGTCAATTATCTTAATTGAACCGCCGTATACGGAACCGTACGTACGGTGGTGTGAGAGGACGGGAGTTAATCGCTCCCTCCTACTCGATTTTTTAGTAGAAGTGGAGAAAGGTCGTGACAGCCTAAACTCAAGTTTGACAGAGTACACTAAAGAAAAGCCCGAAAATACTGGTGTTTTGGACTTTACCCACAACACGTACCACTACACTTGTTAGTGGCACGTGTTTTTTTCTAATACTCTAGGAGGCGCTTGTGTGACAAGTGCTTCAAATGCTAGATTTGCTTGACCTTGTAATTCTGTACGAACGATTTGCTCTTCACCATTCACGCGTATTTTCGAGGCCTTCATCTGGCTTACATCATGCAAAATATCCTTTACACTTGTTTGGCATCCTATTTCTTTTAGCTTATAGGCCAAAAAGGATTCCATGACAAGCGCAAGGAAACAAACCATGATATGGCCTCGAATACGAGATTCCACTCGATGGTACATCGGGCGAAGTTCTAGATTCGACTTCAGGTTACGAAAGGCTTGTTCCACTCTCCACAACTCTTTATAGGCAAGTGCTGCCTCTTCATCCGTTAATGACGAGTTGGTCCGAATGGCGTACTTTCCGTCAAACTTTTCGTCATTGGATACCTTCTCTTCATCAATTTTGGCCGATGCTTTTTCTATCGTTAAAAACTTGGAATACGCACGGTTTTTGACGAGTCCAGATGGACCGAGTTCATCAAGCTTCGATTGAAGGTTTTCTAACACGACTTGACGACTCGCTCGATCACGTTCTTCAGCGTCCGGATTGTAACAGAGTACATACGTTTCGCCATCGATTTTCTTTGACTTCACTTTTAGATTCGGGAGAACCTTCTTATATGGCCCACGGATGGATAATAGCTCTTGGGCTTTCTTCGACTTTCGTAATTTGACACCCACAATATATTCCATGCCCAGTTCACGAATTTGATCTAAGTTGGCTTCACTAACCATTCCGCGGTCTCCCACTAGAATGACTTTCTGAATAGGATAGCGCTTCTTCAGGTCTCCAACCACCATGCCAAATGTCTTCGTATCATGCATGTTTCCAGGGAAGACTTGATGCCCAATCGGAATCCCTGTTTTGGTCATTAATAAGCCAATCACGACTTGTTTTCGATCTCCACGATGATCTTTGGAGTAACCATAGTGAGCCAGCAGTTCGTCTGCTTCCTCTCCTTCGAAATAGGTGCTTGTCGTGTCGTAAAACACGATATCTACTTCTAATGAGGTTAAATCGGTTAAATGTCCATAAAGTTGTTCCTCAATTTTTTCTTTTTGTTCACTTAAGAAGTCTAATGCACGATAGTAGTGATGGAGTTGAATGTCTGAAAGACCTTCTGCATAAATCGTGTCGATCCATTGTTTGAAGATATCATACTTACTATTGGGATCCATGAGACGGTTTAACACCATGGCAAAAATGGCTTCGTCATACCGAGAAGCAGCCTCGGAATCATCCATGATTTTACGTAATAGCCGACCAAGCCCTAACTTTTCCCATACCTTTCGGAACAGATAAACCGGCCCAAACTCTTTTGTCCAAAGCACGGAGACAGAAGAGGAAGACCCTTGCCCGTGAATTCGGTCAAAGTAACGCTCTGAAAATTTGGCTAATCCCTCGATTATGTTATCGACAGAGCCATTCTCTAATAAATGTTCTAACCTCCCTAGATTACAAAGCGTTTGTTGCCGAACTTTATTGTCTACACGAAATGTACGACATATTTGTAGATATTGACGAACTGAACCATTTTTATTTTTTTGCTTATTAATTCGAATATACATAGCACTAATAGTATAACATATATTACATATTATTGGATATACAAAAGTTATCCACATAACACTACATAATGATTATATTTTCGATAAAAAAAGTGGATAACTATTGGTATAATCACCTTTAGTTATCCACATGTAGTGAAATGGTGTCAAACTTGAGCTAAAGAACGAATGGTTTGCAATAAAAAAAACTGGCCTACTTCATGGATCTTATAAGAATCAGATTTAATATGTTGGATCCATGAGATCGTGGATAAGAAAAGGGAATCATTAAGGTTATATGAAGGCTTCTACAAATAATGGAGGAGGAATGTTTATGCACAGTGTCATTGCCTTTAATGTTAGTATGGGAAAGAGCTATATGGTTATTTATAATTCTGCTCAGATTTATGTTTATGAAGGGGAAATATTACATAATCGCCTACAATTACGAAATCGCATCAGCAACTTCGTAATTGTGTAGGAAAAGTATAACATATTTGACCTGGCGAAAAAAAGCAAGAATCGTTGGGTCTATTTGGCATGCGTAAATTTATTTAGTTAGGGGCTTCTAATAAGTCGATTTTCCGGCTTATAGACGCCCCTTTAATGTTTTAGAAACGTTGATATATCAATGCTTATGATGTTTCGTTTTCAGTGGATTTTGATTTTCTGGACAGCCCCCTAAATAAATCCACTGAAACAAATAGTTTTACTAAAAACTCTTGACTAATTGTAAGAAGGGGATGTCTCAAAACATGAGACATCCCCTTGCAGCGATACAGTACCTTCATCTTAAAACTGCTTGATGCTTACCATTTCCGCAATCGAATCAAAAATAATATCAACAGCGGTCTTTAGCTCATCATCGGTCATCGCCAAAACAGGGATAAACGTGATGACAGGACCTAATGGTCGGATAATAAGCCCGCGCTTTCTAGCTTCTAAAATAATTTTATGCTCAATCTGCTCCGAGCGGTCGAATATTTCTTTTGTTTTCTTATCCTTGACGATTTCGATGCCAATCATGAGTCCTTTTTGACGAATATCACCGACGATCGGCAGTTCATAAAGCTTTTGCAATTTACCTGCCAACGCATGAGCTTTTCGTTGGACATCCGAAACTAAGTTTCTCTTTTCGATCAACTCAATATTTTTTAACGCAACAGAACAAGATAATTGATTTCCCGTATATGTATGACCATGGAAAAATGTTTTATTTTCATGAACATCTCCTAAAAATGCAGAATAAATTTCTTCTGTTGTCAATGTTGCCGCAAGCGGTAAATATCCTCCTGTGATGCCTTTGGCTAAGCAAACAATATCAGGCTGGACATCTTCTTGTTCGCAGGCAAATAATGTTCCGGTTCTGCCGAATCCAACAGCCACTTCATCGCAAATAAGCAAAATATTGTATTTGCGGCAAAGCTTTTCAATACCTTTTAAAAACCCTTTCGGATGTACAATGATTCCTGCCGCTCCTTGAACGAGCGGTTCGACAATCATACCCGCGACTTCTGAATGATGCTGTTCAAGCGTTTCCTCTAGCTTTGTTAAACAATAATTCACAATTTCCTTTTCATCGCCATATCCGTCCATTCTATATACATATGGGGAAGGTACTTCAATTCGTTCAAACAATAGCGGCCTAAAGATTCGATGGAATAAATCCATTCCGCCAACACTTACAGCACCAATGGTATCCCCGTGATAAGCTTCTTTTAATGAGATAAATTTGTTTTTATCTTTGTAGCGGACAGGGTCAATGTTTTGCCAGTACTGATATGCCATCTTCAATGCAATTTCAACGGCAGCAGCCCCTGTATCGGAATAAAATACTTTTGATAAATTTCCTCCCCAAATTTCCACTAGTTTTTTTGCTAATAAAATGGAAGGAACATTCGCGGACCCTAAAAGCGTAGAATGAGAGATTTTTTCAATTTGTTCATGAAGCACTTCGTTTAATTCAGGGTCACTGTGTCCGTGAACATTTACCCATAAAGATGCATAACCGTCTAAATATTTTTTTCCTTCGACATCATAAAGGTAGCTTCCCTTTCCTTTTTCAATGATGAGCGGCTTTTCTTCGATATAAGACTGCATTTGGGTAAAAGGATGCCATACATATTGTTTATCAAGTTGTTCTAACTGTTCGTAGCTATACTTCAATTTCTAATCCCCCTGACAATACATTCTTAAGTTCTTGCTTGGATATCAATGTTTTGGCTAATTGAGTAAGACTGTCTTTAGACAAAGAGTCCATTGTTGGCAATTTAGCGATGATAGGAAGATTCAACATCTTATGTATAGTCCGTACATTATCAATATGAATCATATTGTATTGGTCAAAATGGTTAAATATAAGCCCGAGGATTTTAATGTCGTGCATTTCGGCATAATTTACAGTTGTGAGTGTATGGTGTATAGCCCCTAATCCAGCCAAAGACACGAGAATTGTTGGCAATTCACATTCTTGAATTAAATCTTTTGTCATATAAAATCCATTAGAATGTTCAATGAGCGGAACCGCGAGTCCGCCTGCTCCTTCTACTAGAACAACATCGTATTGATTTTTTAATTCTAAAATTTTATTTTTTATTTCATTTGGCAGAATCGTAGTATTTGTGATCTCTGAAGCTAAATGAGGGGAAACAGCAGGCTCCATATAATACATCCCCGTAGAGCCTTTTTCTTCTCCAATCACTTCTTCATACCAATATTGATCGGCAAAAGAATCGCTCTCTTCTACTACACCTGTTTGAATGGGTTTAAATATTTTTGTTTTCACTCCCATTTCTTTCAATACCAGAAATAGAATGGAAGTGACAATCGTTTTGCCAATTTCTGTTCCGGTCCCTGTGATAAAAATCGCTTTTCCCATTAAGATGCAACTCCTTGTTTATGAATCAAAAAGTTCGTCCGTGGAAGAATCTGCGCTGCGATGATGGAACATAGGATACATAAGAAAATATCTCCCGGTATAGGAATCACAAAACCAAATAATAATGTTTGAGCAATCGTTAACGACTTATCGAAAATAAATTTCATTGCTGCATATAACCAAAGACAGCCAAGAAGATACACTACAAGAAGGCAGGCGAAATTAGCGAGGAAAATAGAAAATGTTTTTACCAATTGAAATCTCTTAATCAACCAGCCATTGACGTATGCTCCTAACACAAAACCTAGTAAATAACCAAATGTAGGTTTAAAAATGTAACTTGGACCTCCTCCTTCCGCAAAAACAGGCGCACCTGCCAGTCCAATCAAAACGTAAACAAGCTGGCTTAACATTCCGAGTTTTGGGCCTAACAAACACCCAGCTAAATAAACAGATACAATTTGCAGCGTAAATGGGACATATGGAATAGGGATTTTAATAAACCCACCGATCGCCGTTAACGCCGCAAAAAGAGCAATTAACACCATCGACTTGATTTTCATGCTTTTCCTCCTAATACAATATTTGTTTTTTATTATGCAAGAAGAATGATAGAAATGTCAACCTAAAATTTTATTTGGTTAACATATTAAAAGAGGTTAATGAAGGGAATTTTGCCAACTATAACAGCAATCATCGAAAGACCGATTTTGTCATTGAAGCATGAAGTTTTTTCGGTCCAGACCCGGATAATGTTGACTTTTAATAGATAGATATAAGCGATTCAAAATCAATCGGGAGCTGCAGCACATTCTTTCTTACACGGCGAATTATTCCGCCCGCTGCTTCCGGATTAAAAGAGCACAAGCTTATTATGGTATAAACCGTGAAGCAAAGAAAAACGGCATCACTAAAATTGGTACCCGCACTTTCGAAAATCGTTTGGGTGCCATTTTTTTTAGCGCACGAAAGATGTAGCGTTGCTGCAGGAGATTTCATTCATCTCCTTCAGTCACGTTCAAGATCTGATCGAACAAGCGGCCGATGAATTCGGTTTATAATCAAGAAAGTTCTTGTTCATGTTTATGAATTACTGTTTCGCAATCTTTTAAACACCATCTCTTTTGCAGTGTCCGGTTTGCAAGACGGATAGTTTTCTGGTGAATGATGAGCTCAAGTAAAACAACAAAGTTCGTCGTTTCAGAAGGGTAAACAGATATTTATGAGCAGTCGGGAAACTCAAGGAGTAATTGTGTTTACAAAAATGTGTAGAAAAATTTGACAAAAGTTTGCTGCATTTTCTTTAATTGCAAATTGCCTTTATTAAACATAGTTTGGTAAGGTCTATTTTTTTTCGCTTTGACAACTGCTAATTGGTATGTTAAAAGTTAAACAGGCATATAGAAAATAAGAATCATTCTGTTTTATTAATAACAATGTTAGGAGAATGAACGATGGAAAATGCAGGGAAGCAGATTGGAAAAGATGTTGCCGGTACGGCCCTATTTGGCGGGATTTTATTGCTGTTTTTATTCGGGGATCGTCTTATTGATCCGAGTTTCATTCCAAAAGAAGTTTTAAATGTAAGTACGTTGTTTTTAAGCATTATTTTAGAGGCCATCCCATTTATTTTACTTGGTGTATTTGCATCAGCGCTCATTCAAACATTTGTTTCAGAAGATACGCTCAAACGCTTCATTCCGAAGCACCCGATTCTCGCTCTCGTTCCCGCCGCAATTGTTGGCGCATTTTTACCTATTTGCGAATGTGCGATTGTTCCGGTCGTGCGAAGACTTGTTTTAAAGGGAATGCCGCTACATTTAGGCGTCGTTATCATGGTGACGGCACCTATTTTAAATCCGGTTGTGTTTGCCTCTACATATTACGCTTTTCAAACCAATATGGATGTCGTTTATGCCCGAATGGGACTAGCTTTTGTCGCTTCGATCGTTATCGGTGCAATCATTTATTTCTTTTTTCGCACTAGCTTACCATTAAAAAAACAGCATCATTTGCATGAACATCATCATCATTCAAAAAATCGCTGGCTTGAAACACTTTTGCACGCCAGTGATGAGTTTTTCGATGTGGGGCGCTATTTAATTGTTGGTGCGCTTGTTGCAAGTATTTTTCAAGCTGGTTTTGATCGAACGACGCTGCTGGAAATCGGAGGAGATCAGGCTGTAGCACCTGCAGTCATGATGGGATTAGCGTACATTCTCTCATTATGTTCTGAAGCGGATGCATTTGTCGCAGCTTCGTTCGGTTCAACGTTTACGATCGGTTCTCTTGTTGCCTTCCTTGTTTACGGTCCGATGATCGACTTAAAAAATACGTTTATGCTGTTTGCCTATTTTAAACCGAAATTTGTAGCTGTATTCATTTTCGTAGTAACGGTTGTGATTTATGGCAGTATCATTCTTCTGCAATCATTAAACATTTTATAAAGGAGGGAGACTATGCGTTCTTTTCATATGTTCATTCGAGGAATTATATTAGCAGGATATGCACTATTGCTTTTTAAGCTTTTATTGACTTCTCAATTAGCGAATTATGTATCGCCGAAAATGCATCCATTTATATATTTTGCGCTATTTGTGCTGCTTATATTAGGAGGAATGCAAATATTGCGGAGCGGCATGAATACGTCGGAGAGTCATTGTCATTGCGATGGAGAACATCATATGCCGAAGACGCCTGCTAGTACGGTGTTTATTTATTCGCTCTTTTTGCTGCCAGTAATGATCGGATTAATGCTGTCCAATCATGTGTTGGACAGTTCTGTCGCTTCGAAACGAGGCGTCCAATTCGGTGCACAGCCATTAGCGGAGAGTTCCAATTCGCAGATTCAAACGGAAGAGAAAGATTTAGTAGAGGAATATTTGCGTGATCCAGAAGGTTATATGAAAAAGGTAGACGAGCGAGTAAATGAGATTTTGCAAGAGGACAATTCGGCTGTTCAAAGTACAGAAAAGGAAAATGAGCAGTTGAAAAACGATTTAATCGGAACGGATAAAATTGTTGTGACAGATGAAAAATATATTTCTACCATTAATATGATTAGCGAAAATGTCGAACAATTAATTGGAAAAAAAGTCGAAATTACGGGCTTTGTTTTTCGCGAACGAGATTTTCGTTCGAACCAACTCGTTGTGGCTCGTTTTGGTGTTACATGTTGTATCGCCGATGCGAGTGTTTACGGCATGCTGGTGGAGGGAGAAAATGTTGCGAAGCTGAAGGATGACACTTGGATTAAAGTTACAGGTACCATTCATAAAACAACGTATCATCAATCAACCATTCCAGTCATTGAACAACCCGCTATAGAAATGATCGAGGTACCAGACCAACCGTACGTTTATGAAGAATACTAACTGACTAAAGGGTTCGATGTCTGGCATGTTCCGAAGTTTGTTGAAGAATGGTAGGCTAAAAGAAAAAGAGAGCCTTTTGTTCCCATGTCTCTGTCAAGTAGACAGTGAAAAAAGAGTATATTAAGTGCACATCTCCCTGTTAAGAAGACTGTGAAAAAAAGAGTGTAATAAGCTGCGGTCTTTTCTCGGAATTCAACCGGGGAAAGGCCGTTAAATTTTTCTTAAAACTATTCGTGATTAACTCATCAATCGCTAGATATGCTTGTCCTAATGGTTTTGAATGTAACTTCTCCGTTTTCAAATCTCTACTAATCGTGCTCCTTCAGCTGTTATGAGTTTAACTTTTCATGCGCCGTTATACATTTCATCAGCACAAAATACTTCAGCAGAAGGAACAACAAAAATTTCGCAGCTCAAATGGTCAAAAAGGGAACTAAGTTTAAGTCCAAGTAAAGCATAAAGATTTACAATATTCATTTTGATGCGGAAGAGGTTTATACTTAGAAGAGAGTGGAGGAAGCAGAAAAATTTCGTGAGCTGCTATTTTTTTCAAGGGGACTGCAAAAAAGTTAAAAATAATGAGGATCACCAATCTTTTTAAACTGCAGAAATGTTGTCAAGCTCTCATGGAAGAGGAGAAGTTTTACATAATTTGTGCTGTCGCGAGGCGAGATGAATTGGTTCCCCTTTATCATGTTTATGTTCAATTATAAAAAGTAAATCTAATTGATCTAGAGGGTGACATATGAGAAAAACGATAATACTTCCGTGGACAGAAGAGTGGGAAAAATCGTATAAAAAAGAAGCGAAAATACTTAAAGCTATTTTTAAAGATGAAATCGTTGATATATTCCATATAGGAAGCACGTCTATCCCGACAATCGGCTACGCAAAACCAATTATCGATATTTTGATTGTTGTTAAAGATATTGAAAAGGTTGATTTATACAATGAAAAAATGAAGGAATTGGGATATGAAGCGAGAGGGGAAAATGGGATATCTGGTAGAAGATACTTCCCAAAAGGACAAGATAACCGAACACACCATGTACATATTTATCAAATTGGCCACGAAAATATTGAAAAACATTTGCTTTTTAAAGAATACATGATAAAAAATCTAGATGAAGCTAAAAAATATGGTGAATTAAAAATGAAATTAGCAAAACAGTTTCCAGATCATACTCATCAATATCAAAAGGGGAAAGAATCGTTTGTCAATGAGATGGTTGAAAAATCTCTCAAATGGGCATCAAAAAATAATAAATAAAGAAAAAGAAACTCGGTCAAGCAATTGTTGTCTAGGCAAAAAACAAAATATACTTATTATGAAATTGTTTTGTTGGCCAAAATTTTGGAGAAGACTAAAACAAATTGGTTGCAAGCCCTTAAGCTATTTCTTTCTTGCAAGATGCCTTATTACCATTTATGTATTATATTTTATGAGGTATAATGGAAAAAGATTTGATGGGAATTTTATGGAAGGTCATTGACGAAAGGTGCGGGCTTGGATGGTCAATCATATGATTCAATCAGTAGCAGAAAAGTTATCCTGTCTTCCTTTTATTGAAGGCGTTGTGTTGGGGGGCTCTCGTGCAAGGGGGACTCATGAAGAGGATTCGGATATTGATATCGGTATCTATTACAACGCAGAATTATTTGATCTCAATGCGATGAACCAGGTTGCTGCAGAATTGGACGACGAGCGTAGAAGCAACCTTGTTTTCCCTCCCGGAGCATGGGGGAAGTGGGTGAATGGAGGCGGGTGGCTGGTCATCAACGGGTATCATGTCGATTTCATTTTACGTGATATCAAACGTGTGGAACAAATCATCAAAGAAACCGAGCAAGGAATGGTCACTGCCGATTATCAGACCGGGCATCCCCATGGTTATATCAGTGCCATGTATCGGGGGGAATTGGCGATCAGCAAAATACTATATGCGAAGGATGAAACCTTCTGCCAATTAAAAAAACGGGCAGAAACTTATCCCGCTGCCTTGCGGAAAAGTTTAATTGACTTTTTTATGTTTGAAGCAGAATTTTCTTTATTGTTTGTAAAGAAAAATGTAAAAGCAAATGATAAATATTATATTGTAGGCCATGTTTTTCGTATGATTTCATGTTTAAATCAAGTAATATTTGCATGCAATCATGCTTATTGCATTAACGAAAAGAAGGCAATCAAGCTGATTGAAACATTTGAGCATAAACCTGAGAACTATGCGCAAAAGGTGAATCGCATTTTTGAACTACTTGGTTCTTCGCTTATGGAATGCTGCGACATGACGGAGAAGCTTTACAATGAAGTGAAACAACTTGTATCGGAGATAAATCACTGTTGAGATGAGGGGAAGAATGCTGAAGTCCGATGGTAATTTGATGTTTACGGTTGAACATCTTGTTTTTACTGCTGATGGAACATAAGACTGGATCATCATGAGTGATCGCTTCAGTCTGTCCCCTCAACAATAAACAGCAAAGGAGTGTGGCATGATGCGATTGGAAAATCGCTTTACACCTAGGAGTGATGAGGAACTCCAGAAGCTTACGGTGGGTGAACTGAAACCGCACAATGCACCGATTACTCTTGTCGAATACGATCCGCGTTGGCCTGAATTGTTTGAACGGGAAGCAAAACGGATTCGTTCCGTACTCGGCAGCAAAGCATTGCAAATCGAACATGTTGGCTCAACTTCGGTGCCAGGACTTTGTGCCAAGCCAATCATTGATATGCTGCTGGTTGTGGAGGATTCTGCAGACGAGCCATCATATGTTCCGGCATTGGAAGCAGCTGGCTATCGACTGCGAATTCGAGAACCTGAATGGTTCGAGCATCGTTTATTTAAAGGACCGGATACTGACATTAACTTATATGTGTTCAGCAAGGGAACGTCTGAAATCGATAAAATGTTACGATTTCGAGATTGGTTGCGCTCGAACGAGAGCGACCGTGACAAATATGCGCAAGTGAAGCGAAGTTTGGCAAAGAATAAATGGCGGCACGTTCAGCACTATGCAGATGCGAAAACATCAATCGTGCAGGAAATCTTAGCACGGACGAACGATTCAAATGCTAAATAAGAAGAAAAGGTGATCTTCTAAAATTTGAGTTGTTTCTATGAACAGACAAGTTCTCGAAAATGAGAAAAAACCATTGCTATGTTCCCGCAAACGCAATGTTTAAGAGATAATCCATTAGCTCGTGCCACGTTGAGTTTGTGGCGAAGATCCGTGAGGTAAGGAACGTGGGGCGGCTTGTCCGGCCCTGTTATTCATTTATTTCAATCCATTGCTAACGATCCTTAATTGTACCAACTGCCGTGGCGCTAGTATATTTATTAAAATCATCGGTGGCTGCTGTTTTGTTAAGTGCAATGGAAGGGGAAAAGGGTTTTTGCGCATGCTCATGCGCCTTGAGCTTAATGAGAGAAGACAGCGGCTAAAGAAGCCTAGCACAAAAAGGGCGTTTCTAGACGGAATATGCACTATTGTTTCGTCCATCAACAGTAGACACCAAACGTTTTGTTCGTGTTTCATGAGTGTGGGTACGATGTTTCGCTGGATTGTGTCCGAACTATTTTCTTCGCCTTTCATCATATGAAGATCTCGTTCCTCTTATGAGGCTGAATAGTTGCAACATCTATTATCCAATATATATAAACTTACAAAAAGGGGTTGTATGTAATAAAGAAAAGAAAAAGGGGAAAGAACTATTCTGTTTCCGATCACATCTTTGCAATAACTGTTGTATTCTTCATGTGCTTAGCTATTATTTCATTTCCTTTCCTGCTTTTTTATGCAGTCATGCATCTTATTTCGTTGACAACTGATGTGCGTATTCATTCACTTGGAACCTTCTCTTCGCTCAAAATTATCCTGACATTTTTTATAACGACTGTAGTCACCACAGGGATGGTAGGTACGATTTTTTCGATTATCTTGAAGCGTTCGAAAGGAATGTTTGGTTTTCTTTCCGAAGCGCTTTTGATGCTTGCTTTCTTCTATCTTTATACCCGTGGTGCTAGATAAAATCAGACAAGCATAAAAATAGCCCTTGCATGAGGATCTCCTTAAAATGAAAGTGCGACCAAACATTTAAAAGGAGAATTCACATGCAAGAGCACTTTCATTTTACAACAGATCGAGCCAAACTTCAAAAACAATATGTATCGATTTTGTGTTTTGTATCAGCTCAACTATCGAGTATCCAGATTCATCTTCAACGTCGAAATCTTCATTTGTTGAAACAGAAGGACGAGGTCATCATCGCCGTCCATGTCCTTGGAAAGTTGTTAGGCTTCACTTCCGAACGGGCTTGGCACCGGTTTGTGATCGGGAATTTGTTTTCCAAGGACTTGTTCCCTGAACGTTCTCGATACAACCGTCGCTGCCGAGCGCTTGGCTTTGCGATCAAGTGGATGCGGCACCAGCTGGCCAAGCGTGGACAACACCATGCGTATGCGGTCGTGGACAGTTTGCCGATCGAGCTGTGTCATTCAGCTCGAATGTATCGCGCCAAACGGTTTCGTGGAATTGCGGATATTGGCTATTGTGCTTCCAAAAGGATCACTTTTCTATGGGTTGAAACTTCACCTGCAGGTCACCGACCAAGGGCTTCCGATGGGATATGTTGTCACCGAAGCGTCTTGTCACGACCGGGTGGCCGCTGAAACCGTCATGACGCAAATTCCACATCCATATAACCTAGGTGACAAAGGGTACATCAGCCAAAAACTGCAAAAGAAGCTGTACGAAGAGCATCGAGTCGCTTTTTGGACGCCCGTTCGAAAAAATCAGCGAATTCTCCAATCCGACGCATGGAAACAGTGGATGAAACGAAAACGCAAAGTGATTGAAACCGTGTTTTCGATTTTAGTCGATTCGTATCGGATCACCGAGATTCGAGCGAACTCGGTTTCTGGATTTGAAACGGCACTGGATGGTATTTTACTGGCTTACTCCCTTGTTGTTCTTGGGCTAGTTGAGCGTTAAGACTCAACTAGCACCACGGGTTATTATATTATATATGTTCAGAATAAATTTGATCTCGCCAACAAAAAAGTTCTTTATGAAAATCAACTCCAATTTTTATTTACTCAGCTTTCGCAGTCCAAAATCTTGTTTAAATGCTTGATGTAAATGGTTTTGGAAAGTACAAAATTATCATTTGACATTTTTTAAAACATAAAGAAAGACACCTATTCTTTTGGTAAAATATTGGTGACGAAACCAAATCCAAAAGAAAGGTGTCACCACTATGATAACGAATAAAGACTACTTTGCGCAATTACCAAAAGAAATTAAACAAGGATTTTCCGAATTAAATATTGGATATCATTTAAGAAAAGCGAATATTACGAAACTTTCCGGGTATTCTTGTCTTACTGTTTTCAAACTGATTTTTCTTTTAGTCTTCCAATATAAGAACTGGTTTCGTGCTTTTATGAGTAAACGATCTCAGGATCTGCCCGGAAAGGATACAGTCTATCGCTTTTTAAATACACCAACCTATCATTGGAGAAAGTTTCTGCTTTCATTAAGCAGTGAAATGATCCGTCTGCTTCAACCATTAACTTCAAAAGATCGTGTCACAGCTTTTGTGATTGATGATTCTGTCTTTTCAAGAAACCGTAGTAAGTCGGTTGAACTGTTGGCTAAGGTTTTTGATCACTCTACCCATCAGTACTTGAAAGGGTTTCAAATGCTTACCCTTGGCTGGACCGATAGTTTTACTTTTATTCCCGTTGATTTTGCTCTTCTAAGTTCACCGAAAAAGGAAAATCGCCTGCAAGAAATCAATACCAATATTGATAAACGAACATCTGGCTATAAGCGTCGCCAGGAAGCTCTGAAATCAAAACCGGACGTGGCTTCAGCTTTACTTGATCATGCGCTTGAAAAAGGGATTATAGCTGACTATGTTCTCATGGATTCCTGGTTTACACAAGCGCCTTTAATTGAGAAGATTACGAACAAAGGGTTATTTGTCATTGGCATGGTGAAGCAATTAAAGCAGCGATACGTTTACAATGGTGAACGTTTCACACTGAATCAACTTTACAAATTGGCAAAACCTCACATGGGTAAAAAAGACATTCTCGGATCCGTTTATGCTACTTTAGACAATGGAATTCCAGTAAAAATTCTATTTGTACGAAACCGTAATAAACGGAGCGAATGGCTTGCCATTCTCAGCACAGATACAACATTAGAAAATGAAGAGATCATTCGTATTTACGGCATGCGTTGGGACATTGAAGTCTTCTTCAAATGCAATAAATCCCTTTTAAATTTAGAGAAAGAATTCCAGGGACGTTCCTACGACATGTTAATTAGCCATACAACCATTGTTTTTACACGATATATTCTCATTGCTTGGCAAATGCGAAAAGAGGAGGATCCTAAGACGATTGGCAACCTTTTTTACATCCTTTGCGAAGATGTAAAAGACATAGATTTTATTACTGCCCTTCAATCACTTATTGACCTTTTCCAAACTTTGGCGGAAGCCGAGGTTTCTTTGAACATGGACATCTTTAAAAATCAAATGAATAAATGGTTGGCCACTATACCTAATTATATCAAGCAATGCTTAAATATTTCTGTGTGCGAAAGTTGAGTTATTTATAAAAAAGCAAAAGGAAATAAAGAGCTCAATTTTGCTTACGCCCGCTCTTATTTCCTCAGACTATTAGACATTGGTGAAATATTTTTGACTCACCAGCTTGATTTTTTGACGCCTGGAATTTGTCCTTTGTAGGCTAACCCACGGAATGCAATATGCGACAGCTTAAATTTACGGAGATAACCTCTTGGCCTTCCGGTAATTTCACAACGATTTTTTAGACGGATAGGGGGGAGCTTTTGAAGAGCTTCATAGTCCCCTTTCTCCTTTAGCTCTCGTCTTAGCTCAGCATATTTAACAACGAATTCTTGTCTTTTTCTTTCTTTCGCTATTTTTGATTTTTAAGCCAATGTTCGTCCTTCCTGTCATATCATTTATTATTGAAAATTCCTCATTATTGCGTGACATCATCGTCTTGAAAAATTCGGCTTTCTGTCGCTCCTTTTTGAAATAGATATTTTCCGCTGTATGGTTTTGCTTCTTGATCAACTTTAGAAATGATAATCTGACAAATTCTTCTTCCTATCGTTAATTCGATCGGTAGGCGATTCGCGTTAAACAGTTCCAACGTGATTTGTCCTTTAAATCCCGGGTCAACCCAACCGGCATTTTGAATAAATAGCCCTAAGCGGCCGATCGAGCTTCTTCCTTCTACGAAAGCAGTAAGATTTTCCGGCAGCTCGATGGTTTCTATAGTAGTAGCAAGCAAGAAAGAGAAGGGGGGAATGACAATTTTCTCGTTTTCAGCCACTACTTCTTTATATTTCGCTTTCGCCTCTAATGATAGATGAGCATTGGCGTGCTCATCCATCACAAGAAAATGATTTCCAAGGCGCAAATCTACTGAAGCAGGTTGAATTTGCTCTTTTGTTAAGGGATCAATGACTAATTCTTTATGTTGTATTTTCTCAAGAATAGTTTTTCCAGATAAAATCATTCCTTCTTTCCTTCCTCCAGTTACACTTTTTGTAAATTCCAAGGGAATGGATCTGGAAGAGTAGACCAGTCTTGATCAAACTCAGAGTCGGTTAGTAAACATTTATCCAATTCCTTTATGATTTCTTCAGGGCGTAAATCCATTCCAATAAATACTAATTCTGTTTGCCGATCTCCGAACTGATCATCCCACTCGTCCAGCAAATGAGGGTTTTCCTTTAAAATTTGCTGCTGCTCTTCTTTCGGTAAAGATGCGACCCAATAAGAGATCGGTTCAATACTAACAGAAGGTCCTGCCTGAGACATCAAAAGGGCAAGGTTATTCCTAGTTGCGCACCATGCAATTCCCTTTGCCCTTACAATATTTTCGGGCATGGAGTGAAGCCAATTGTAAAAGCGCTCGGAATGGAAAGGCAAACGTCTTGAATAAACAAAGGAAGAAATTCCATATTCTTCATTTTCCGGTGTATGCTGATCATGCCCTTGCTCTAACTCCTTGATCCATCCTGCTGAAGAGCTTGCTTCCTCAAAATTGAATAGTCCAGTGTTTAAAATCTCTCGAGGATCAATCTCACCTTTGACAGTACGAATAAATTTCGCTTTTGGCTGCAATGTTTTTAATACCTTTTCCAGCTTTGCCAATTCTTCTTCAGACACCAAGTCACACTTATTCAAGATGAGCACATCGCAAAATTCAATTTGGTCAATAAGAAGGTCTGCGATTTCACGAGTATCGTCTTCACTTAACGCTTGCTTTCTATCTAATAGCCGATCACCTGACTGGTAATCCTTCCAGAATCGATTGGCATCTACAACCGTCACCATCGTATCCAATCGACAAAAGCGCGTCAGATCGATTCCTAGTTCTTCATCAATATATGAAAAAGTCTGAGCAACTGGGATTGGCTCACTAATTCCAGTCGATTCAATAATGATATAATCGATATTTCCTTGTTTAGCGAGCCTTTCTACTTCGATTAATAGATCTTCCCTTAATGTACAGCAAATACATCCGTTTGACATTTCGACTAGCTTCTCCTCAGTTCTTGAAAGCTCTCCGCCTTGTTTGACTAATTCAGCATCAATATTGACCTCGCTCATATCGTTCACAATAACGGCTACCTTGAGCCCTTGGCGATTTTGTAAAATATGATTCAGAATGGTAGTTTTCCCTGCTCCTAAGTAGCCGCTTAAAACGGTCACAGGTATTTTTTTATCCATTGTCATCTTCCTTTCAACAATTAAAGTTTTTCTTTGACCTCAGATTGGTTCGAGAAAATTGAAAACCAATTTATATAAATCGTAATCATTACGATTTATATAATATTTAAACATATTTTTTTCGTAAATGCAAAATAAACTGTGGGAGTATTGATTTAGAATGACGCAAGCCGAATATTAAACGATATACACAAAAGCAGAACGGTTGGTGCAATCCATCCATAGCTGCCAAAAAATACTTCAGAGAAAGGTCTTCTACAAAACAATCGTACAATACACATCATGAACAATTTCTGGAAGCTTGAAATCGATGTGCACAATGCTTTTATAAATGGAAAAAAGATTATCCATTCACAAATTCCGTTTTAGATGGTATAGTTTTTACTATTTTCAAGGAGTGAGATGAACCCTTTTATTCTAATCGTAGGAGCGGGTCCTGCCGGGATTGGAATGGGGATATTATTAAAACAATTAGGAATTAAAAATTTCGGAATTTTAGAGCGTGACCGTATTGGGTCATCGTTTATGCAATGGCCGAAGGAGATGAGATTTATTACGCCATCGTTCACAGGACAAGGATTTGGTGCATTAGATTTAAACGCCGTTTCGCTGTCTGTTTTTGATTATAAAAAATTTGTTTAATCACCCAAAAAATTGCTGGAGAAATGGTTATTTTTTTGTTTAAGTGTATATATCAAATTGAGGATGAACCAAGTATAATTTGATTAAAATTTTCTGAATAAAAAGAAAATAAAGTATTATTACCTGACAAACATCAATGAATATTCGTAAAAAATGATAGCGATTTCAATTATTTAATTAATCTCATGTGAGGGGGAATGAAATTGTTTAAAGCATCTAATGGTGAAGAAATTTTTATTATTGATGCACACATTGCCTTATGGGATGGAAGCAAGGAGAATCAATTGAATATCCACGGAGAACAATTTATTAGTTGTTTTTATGATTATCACAAAAATCTAAGTCCGAAAGAATATTGGTGGCCGAAAGATGAGTTTGTAAAGTATTCTCCAGAAAAACTTGTGAATGACGTGTTTATGGAAGGATATGTGGATATGGCGATTTTTCAGCCAGTTTTTCTAAAAGAGTTTTATAAAAATGGCTTTGGTAATTTTGATGCAAATGAGGAGCTTTCAAAAAAGTACCCTAATCGTTTTATTTGCAATGGAACATTCGATCCTCGGCATGGCGAACGAGGCTTAGAAAAATTAGAAGAAAACAAAGAAAAATACAACTGGCAAGGGGTCAAGTTATATACAGCTGATTGGTATGGGAATTCAAAGGGCTATAAACTATCTGATGATTGGTCAAAAAGATATCTTGAAAAATGTCAAGAACTGGGGATAAGAAACATACACATTCATAAGGGGCCGACGATCACTCCTTTAAATCGGGATGCATTTGACGTAGCAGATGTTGATGATGCAGCAAGCTGTTTCCCTGAACTGAACTTTATTGTCGAACATGTAGGGCTTCCAAGATTAGAAGATTTTTGCTGGATTGCTACACAAGAGAAAAATGTCTATGCAGGTTTGGCAGTTGCCATTGCTTTAATTCATGATCGACCTCGTTATTTTGCTCACATTATAAGTGAATTGTTGTATTGGCTTGATGAAGACCGAATCATTTTTGGAAGTGACTATGCTATATGGGAACCGAAATGGATCATTGAAAAGTTTCTTGAATTTGAGCTTCCAGAGGATATACAAGAAGAGACTGGAGTTACATTTGATTTGGAAGTGAAGAAAAAGATTTTAGCAGGAAATGCAGCGAGATTATATAACATTGATATCGAAAAACAAAAAGAAAAATTAAAAAATTGTCAATTATCCAAACGGATAGCGTGACGAATAGAGAATAGTTGATGAAAAGACTTAAAAGGGAGGTGAAAGCGAGGTAATGGATAAAGAAAAGCAAGTATATAGCATGCTTGAAAAAGTGTATGATCCTGAACTGGATCAGCCGTTAACAGAGTTGGGATTTATCGATCAAGTCATCGTTAAGGATAATCATGTTAAAGTAGTCTTTCGCCTTCCAACTTATTGGTGCTCTCCTAACTTTGCCTACATCATGGCTGAAGATATAAGGAAATATGTATCTGAGATTGAATGGGTAAAAACGGTTCAAGTTCATTTACTCGATCATTGTGCATCCGATGAAATTAATCACGGAGCATCAGCAGGAAAATCGTTTCGCGAAGTCTTCCATAATGTATCTGACGGAGATCTTGAAGAATTGCGCAAAACTTTTGATATAAAAGCCTACTATGCAAGACAAGAGAAACTGATGAAATATCTACTAAAAATAGGAATGTCAAAGGAAGAAATTACGTCTTTATCTCTACAAGAACTGAATGAACTGTCCCTGTCCGAAGAAGGGAGGCTGTTAAGAGAAAAATATTTGGAGAAGAAAAAAGTATTCCATCACTCAAGTACATTTGCCATAACAACTCCAGAAGGGAAACCATTGACTGAAGAAGAGTTTTCAGATTACTTGAAAGGCGCCAAGCTGACAAGGTTGAGCATGGAGTTTAATGCGCATTATTGCCGGGGATTGTTGGAGGCACGATATAATTTATCTGATGCTTATGAAGGCAGTTTGGCAAAATGATTCATAATTTTTACAGCGTACAAATAATTTCATAATAAAAGGAAAGGTGATGTAAGATGAGTAAAAATGTTCTTATTATTACTGGCGATGCTGCTGAAGCATTAGAAGTGTTTTATCCTTATTATCGTTGTATTGAAGAAAATATTAATTGTACAATTGCCTCACCTGTTAAAAAGAAGCTCCAGACGGTTGTCCATGATTTCCTTCCTGAAATGGAGACTTTTACAGAAAAATGGGCATATAAAATCGAATCTCATGCATCAGTAGATGAGATTAATCCTGCCGACTATGATGGATTAATTATCCCAGGAGGGCGTGCGCCTGAATATATTCGTATGAATCCAAAGGTTCAGGAAATTGCTGCTCACTTTTTAAAAGAAAATAAACCTCTTGGGGTGATCTGTCATGGACAATTAGTCTTAACAACTGTAAGAGAATATATCAAAGGAAGAGAGATGACAGCTTACACTGCTTGTAGACCAGAAGTGGAAGCAGCAGGCGCTACTTATGTGGAAAAAATGCTTCATGTGGATGGGAACATTGTATCGGGCCACGCTTGGCCAGATTTACCGGGATTCATGAGAGAATTCTTTAAATTGTTGAATGTAAGAGAAAAGTCTGCTGTTTAAAACATAAAAGGGCTGATGTATTTGAAAATGCAACCCGAATATCGGATACTTGAAAAAAGTTCGATATTCGGGATTTTTTGTTTCATCAGGAAAAATACGTTTATCATCGAATCCAAGATGTAAGCGGAGGAAATCCAATGAGGATGATTTTGAGTGACGTTCAAATGAGACAGTTAGAGAAAATCATTGGAATGTCAAACATGTGTCCAGACGTTCTCCACATTTAGAGCAGTTCTTAATTACTTGTCTAAAAGGAAATTGCCCATTGAAAGACACTATGGAATTAATGCTTGGTGTATGGCAGCAATCCCAAAGTTTTCCTGCCGGTCGTCTCCCCGAACAACATTTGCCGATTGTCTTTTTTCATTCACTCCCGTTTCGATCAAATTATACGGACTTAACGGTTTAAAGAATTTAATAACAGTAACGATATATAAAATATGACAATTCCTTCTGTTGTTTTTGGGTTAATTCCTGTCAGCTCTTCGATTTTATTTAAACGGTAGTGCAGTGTATTAATATGGATATTCATTTCCTCTGCCGTTCTTTTGATCGATTGATTATTGTTCATATAGTGTTGTAACGTTTCGATTAGAATTTGATCTTTTTCCATCATATGAATGGTTCGCTTCAAAAAATCCTTTTGCATCTCTGTTGGGATATCATCCAAGATGATTTCTAATATAAGATCCTCATAAAATACAATGCCTTTATTTTTTCGCGCTACCTTTAATGCTTTTTGTGCTTCTTTAAAAGATTTATTGATCATGTGTTTGCAAGCTGTTTTTCCTATGCCAATAGCTAAAGTGCTTTTGTATCTGTTTTCGAATCTTTTTTTTAAATCGTTTAACTGACTGTAAAAATAATTTTGTTTATAAGAAGCATCCATCTTTTTTAATACTAAAAAGCGCTCTTGCCCCCATCGAACAATAAAATGTTTTTCTTTCCCGAAGATAGAATAAAACAATTCTATAATTTCTTTTTGAATTCGATGAATATCGTAATTATTTAATGTGTGTATCTCCAATTCCATGAGTGTGCAAACATGAGTGTCATACACAGGAATGCCTAACATAAACCCGCGCTCTAAAAAATCTTTATCCACAGATGAAGCATTGATCCATTCATAAAGATACGATTCTATTCCTCTTATTTCCCATTCGTTTCTTTCAGTATAATATGCTTCTTGTATAATGAGCTCTGTCATTCTTCTAATTAAGTCCGCATAAGGCTCCACTTGTTTCGGTTCGCCAGTTATTCCGATCACTCCAATTACCTTCTTATGAAACATAATGGGCATATTGATTCCTGCTTTGACTCCTTTCAGCACTTGTGCTTTGATTTGATCAATGTAAAGCTTTTGTTTGGACTTAATAACAATCGTAGCTCCTTCATGAAAAGAGCCGATCCGACTCTCATCAGTGGAGGATATGATGATCCCATTAATATCAACTAATATAATATCCTCTTTTACTACGTCCTGAACCTCTGAAATAATTTTAGCAGCCAGCTTTGGGGATAATTGCATCTCGTATCACCACCCTTTTGGTTAAAAAGACAATAAAAAAGGCATTTTTGGTATGTTAATTATATCATCATACATAGATAATATGACTCTCATTCTTTATAATAAAACGAAAAGAATAAAAGTGAGGGGTTTGAATGATTGCTCCTGATATAAAGAGGGAATTCATAAATATTGTAGGAGAAGAAAATTTTGAAGATTCGGAAGTTGAAAGGTTAGTATATTCGTATGATGCGACTCCAAATTTTCAATCGATTCCGGATGCGGTCGTTTCGCCTAGAAATACAGAGGAAGTATCTAAAATATTGCAATTATGTAATAAAAATAAAATACCGATTGTTCCGCGGGGCTCTGGTACGAACTTATGCGCCGGCACTTGTCCTGTTGAAGGAGGAATCGTTCTTCTATTTAAACATATGAACAAAATTTTAGAGATCGATGAGGAAAACTTAACCGTCACATGTCAACCGGGAGTTATCACACTTGATTTAATCCATGCGGTGGAACAAAAAGGTTTGTTTTATCCACCAGACCCAAGCTCAATGAAAATATCTACAATTGGGGGAAATATTAACGAAAATTCTGGAGGATTAAGAGGACTGAAATATGGAGTAACTCGTGATTATGTGCTGGGGCTAGAGGCGGTTCTTCCTAATGGGGAAATTGTTCGAACAGGAGGAAAGCTAGCAAAAGATGTGGCAGGGTATGATTTAACGCGCTTATTTATAGGTTCTGAAGGAACGTTAGGAGTGATTACAGAAGCGACATTAAAGCTGATCCCACTGCCTGAATCAAAAAAGACAATGCTTGCTTTATTTCAAGATTTAGAAGCTGCTGCGCGTTCCGTATCGAAAATTATTGCCAATAAAGTAATTCCGGCAACTTTAGAGTTTTTAGATCAGCCGACGCTAAAAGTAGTGGAGGACTATTCACAAATCGGACTGCCAACAGACGTGCAAGCCGTATTACTGATTGAACAAGATGGAACGCCTGAAAATGTGAGTAAAGATATGAAGGTCATGGAAGAAATATGCAGGAGTGAAAACGCCGTATCTGTACAAATTGCCCAGTCAGAAGAAGAAGCTGAAGCTTTACGAACAGCGAGACGCACCGCTTTGTCCGCATTAGCCAGACTAGCACCAACTACCATTTTAGAAGATGCGACTGTTCCAAGATCAGAAATTGCCAAAATGGTCAAAGCCATTAATGAAATAGCCGCAAAACATAACGTAAAAATATGCACGTTTGGTCATGCGGGAGACGGAAACCTTCATCCTACCTGCACGACAGATATTCGGAAGAAAGATGAGATGGAACGGGTGGAAAAAGCTTTTGCTGAAATATTTGCAAAGGCCATTGAACTGGGAGGAACAATTACTGGAGAACATGGAGTAGGAGCCATGAAAGCGCCTTATTTAGAATGGAAGCTGGGGAAATCTGGAATCGATGTGATGAAGTCGATCAAAGCTGCATTGGATCCAAACAATATTATGAATCCTGGGAAATTATTTGCAAAGGATACACGAAAACGAGTGGTGATCTCAAAATGATGACAGAATCAGAAAAGCAAAATATCCAAAGAGATTTCAAGGAACGCATGGACGAAGATGAGCTGTTAAATTGTATGAGATGCGGTTTTTGTTTGCCATCTTGCCCAACTTACATTGTGTCTGGATATAAAGAAAGCCAATCACCAAGAGGAAGAATTGCCTTAATGAAGGCAGTTTATGATGGGGTCCTTCAACCGGATGATGAATTTGAAAAGTCTTTAAACTTATGTTTAGGATGTCGTGCGTGTGAGCCGGTTTGTCCATCAGGTGTGAATTATGGACATTTATTAGAAGAAGCAAGAGACATAATTAACCAAAATAAAAAGCATTCTTTACCTGTGCGGGCAGTTCGAAATGTGGTTTTTAAAAAACTATTTCCTAAAAAAAGTAATTTAATCAACATAACTAGCTTAGTTGGATTTTATCAAAAATCTGGACTTCAAAAAGCGGCACGTAAAATAGGATTTATGAAACTGTTTCCAGATCATCTCCGGGAAATGGAAAAAATATTGCCTGATATTCCTGAGAGAAAGACACTGAAACAGCGATCTGAATATTTCCCGCCAAAAGGAGAGAAAAAAGCAACTGTTGCTTTCTTTTCCGGATGTTTAATGGACACGTTGTTTCTCGAAACAAATCATGCAACCATTCAATTATTGCAAAAAGCCGGGTGTGAAATTGTTATTCCTAAAACACAAGCATGCTGCGGAGCTTTGCATGGTCATAGCGGAGAAAAAGAACTAGCGAAAGAATTAGCAAAACAAAATATTGAAGCGTTTGGAAAAAACGAAGTAGATTATATTATAACAAACGCGGGTGGCTGCGGCGCTTTCTTGATTGAATATGATCACTTATTAAAAGATGATCCGCAATGGTCAGAGCGCGCTGAAAAATTTGTTGCAAAAATAAAAGACATTACGTCCATTTTATATGAGCTTGATTTTCATAAACAATTTCGCCTTTCACTTCCTGAACAAGTCGTCACATATCAAGATTCCTGTCACCTGAGAAACGTCATGAAAACGTCAAAAGCTCCTAGAGAATTGCTTCGTTCAATTAAAGGAGTAACATTCACAGAAATGGAAAATGCCGATAGCTGCTGCGGCTCTGCAGGCATTTATAACATTGTCGAACCGAAAACATCCATGGAAATTTTAGATCAGAAAATGGAAAAAATGAAAAAAACCAAAGCCACTACAATAGTAACAGCTAATCCAGGATGTTTCATGCAAATGAAGCTAGGAATTGAAAGAGAAGGATTAAAGGATGTAAAAGCTGTTCATATTGTGGATCTATTGTTAGAAGCAGCGAAATAACGAACAAGCACTATATTTGATGTAATTTTGAAACTTAATGTGAATGTTTAATTGTTAAGCTGCAGTTTTTTGTTCAGATGGTTATGGGGGAGGACTTTCTCTAAGAAACGGACTTGTTTGAAGTAGCTTCTACTCAAGTGTCTCAGACCTTCGGAAGCATCTGTGTCTGATTTTAAGTTAAATTCAACATAAAATGAAGAAAAGAAACGGAATGTACCGCGCATGCATTCCGTTATTTCAACCGCCATCAAGATAGATTTTACGGTTGTGAGAACATATAGATTTTTCATGAATGAAATAACTAAACGTTTCTTTTTATTCCAGACTTCATTTTCATCATTGGAGGATTTTGCTTGCGGCGTTGGCAAGTTTGCTTTCGTTTGATGATCCAGTCTAACTTTAAGCAGATTCATTCCCTTTTAGAACAAGAATATTTTTTGGGCTGTCCAGAATGAAACATCATAATCATTGATATATCAACGTTTCAAAAATATTAAAGGGGCGTCTATAAGCCGGAAAATCGACTTATTAGACAGCCCCTATGTGTAGAAGACTCCGCTCATGGAATACATTAGTTAGCATTCCGCCTCTTTGAAACATCTCAACCAAAAGGTGCCTTCACCCGCAAACAAGTTACGATTGCTCTGCTAAAAAATAAATTTTCTTCACTTTCTCCTTAAACTGCTCAACATGAACAAACCGCGCTTCTCGCAAAACCTCTTTTCCATCGACATATAAAATTAAAACAGGTGCGGTAAATATGGATAAGTGACCGGCTATGTTCGGAATATCATCCGCATTGATAAAGCCCATTTGAATTTTTGGAAACTCAGCCAGCACTTTTTCCACCTTTGGCAGCAAAGCATGACAAACACTGCAATTTGTTTTGGATATATATAAAAATGCCAAATGATGACTATTAATAAATTGCTCGACATCTTCTATGGAAAATAAATTATGGTTTGTCTGCAAAATTCATTTCGTCCCCTTTCATGATCAAAAAACTTACTTCATTATACCATAGGAAGGTATAATGAAATTGAACAGATGCTTCGCACGTTGAGAAGCTGGGAGATTCACTTGGAGGGGCTTTAGAAGATGTGTATTGACGGCTTCTATTCTTTAATCGTTTGAATAGAAATATTTGAAAAAATGATTATGAACAAAAACTGGAAGTGATGAATCAAATTTGAGAGTAAACGTTCGATGATTTCAAATTGTGCGGATGATATCGCTTACCTTCACAGTAAAGAACACGGAAAAACGAATGATGTTAGAAGTCTTTCTTGTATATAACAAAGAAATTTTAACTTATTGCCCTTTGTATTGTTCTTGTTCGTTGATCTGCCGGGCAAAAATACCTTTTTCTATTTATTAGGCAGCTGGCAGCAAAATCAACGGATGCTCTTTTCTACCCCTTGTAAGTGAACACGTACATTAATTATGTTGAATTACACAAGTCATTCAGCCGCTTTGATGCGAAATCATTCAACATTGCAGACCTTTATGTAGATTTTCTTCGTAAGAAATCTTCTCCAATAAATACATTAAACCCCAGCACCTAAGTACTGGGGCAAAAACCATGAATCCCCCGCTGACGGGGTGAAATGGCCTGCGACGCGGCAGGCAACTTATCATTAAGTTATGAGTTTATTGTTGATATTATGCAAGGAGAGGAACCATTTAGGGCTCCTCTCCGTTGAAAACACAAACGAATCCACGTTTTTTCACGTGTGAAATGGTCTGTGACGAGACAGACAACTTATTTTGTATAGAAAAATCTTGGGAAATGTCAATACATGATCAATACACTGTCAATACGCTGTAAGTACGTTACAGATTAAATACCCATTTTACACGGTTCATAATCTTATTTAAATCATCCTTGTTTATATTGCCGATATGTTGCTTTAGCCTTACTTTGTTGACTGTCGTTAATTCTTCCACCTTTACGGCGGAAGTCTGCGTTAAAAACGGATAGACTTCCTTTTTGAGAAAATAATGTGTCGCAAGTTTTGGCGATACCTTTGTTTTTCCTTTCCGATCTGTTATAGTTTTGGTTTTTAACTTTGTAGTCAGCGGAGCTATCTTAACATTACCGGATGTACGGTTAATTCTGTTATTAGAAAGGACAAGCATCGGTCGTTCTCCGTTTTGCTCTGTGCCGATATTTTCCCCGAGTTCATAAGTGAAAATGGCCCCTTGAACGATCAGTCGTTTCATTTGCGTTTGCTCATTCTCAATCCATTCATTAGCTAATGTGATCTTATTGGGATGCCATTTGTCTAGTTTAGCTTTTTTGTCAGCTTTTTTTAAACTAATCATCGCTCCTGTTTTACTGCATCTGATTCCATCTTCTTCTCCCTTTCCCTTTGTTTTATACCGTTACACTCATGATTGTATCACGTCATGATCTTAAAGTTTGTTAAAGCTTCAATATTTTTTCCGCTATACATTCCCATTATTTTGTCGTTTGCAGGGTATGCCGAAACAGCAATAGAATGATTATATAACAGTGTAATAACAGAATGTATCGGTGTTTTGACTAGTGATATAGACGAAGGACTAATATTGATTGAATCGAGAGACGTGTGTACCTAATTAAGAATGAAGGAATCTGCTTTAAGAAAGTATGCTCTCATTCTCCAAGCAAGACGCGGGTGGGAGCGAGGCTATTTAGAAAAGACATTATATTCTCTTGAAGCGTTTTATGGAGATAAAACAGAGCAGCGATATGACGCCAGAAACAAGCGGCAGAAGCAGTAATGGCATGTGTTCGACAATCAAACGTAGCAGTTTGCGAAATGAAGACAAAACGGGAATTAGATCGTTATAACGATAATATACAAACGTTAAAAGTGATGGTGCCAAACAAAACGATCTGCTAAAGTACTCATGATGAGGTTAGATCAACAACAGAAATACATAAAGGAAAGGGATGAACTTCTCACGCGGTTTCTAAAGGAATCCATGGAGACACGCAAAATGATCACTGTGGCCAAAGAGGAAGAGCAAAAGAAGAAAAAGTGTTTTGGTCTCTTCATCTCTTTTGTGATTGTTCATTTCGCATGCATCCTCTTTTCCCTCAAGTTCAGTATTCATGCGAGAATCAAAATTGTACATTTATTAAATTAGCATTCATATGCATCTTCGCTCTGTATGAGTAAAATGTTTGTTGGAGAAAGATAAGATCCTTCCGTTAGAAGCAGGAGTTTCTCTTAAATGGTAGGGGGAAAGGCAAAATAAATGCAAAAAGGACTCTCCTCCTGTATTGTGATAAGTGCACAAACCAAACACAAGGAGAAAAGAGAGGTGGGCAAACATTAAAAGAGATCGAAATGGAATTATTTTCGATGATTCAAGAAACCTTCGGGGAACTGCTTCAACAGGTGTTGGAGTACATCGATCACGAGTGCCCTTGGTAAACAAACGTCACTATGTGCATCAGACGAAATGAGCCGGTGTAGGAAGGGCTTGAAAGGTTTATGATGGAAGAATACAGCTATGACCCGATGATGGACTGGTTTTCTCAATGGAGATAGAACCGCGTGGATCACCGCTTGCCGGGAGTATTTCGGAAAACGGCAGGAACACCGATTTACAAGCATTAAAAGTGTTGAAAGGATTTAAAAAAACAAAAGAGCACATACAAACAGGATGAGATGGTTGGCGAACGCTTACAAAACAGATCGTAAAAACGAAATATACCCAAAAAATCAAAACAGCAAAAAAATCCCCATCAAAATCTTGTCTCAATCTCTCTGCAAATCTATTACAATAGAAATAAAAACATAATTTATAAGGTGATGCATAATGGATTCTTCATGGCTGAAGCCGATTTCTGAGGCAAAGTATTTGGCAACGGACAATGCTTATCGCTATCGGGCGATTTTACGATATTTTTATATGCAGCATGAACGAATGCGGCAATATTTGTTTCCTGAAGAAGTATTTGCATTTTTAAAAGAACATGAGGAGTTTCAGAACTATACGGAAGACGATCTCCAGCAGGATTTAGATCAGCTTGTCAAATGGAAAAACTTAATTGCTCGGCAAGAGACGGTGAATATTCGCACAATCGAAGAATTTAAAAAGAAACGGTTTCGTTATCAATGCAGTCCTTACACGGTTGAAATTGAGAGGATGATCCGCACGTTAGAGAAGCTAGGGGATTCATTCGGAGGATCTTTAGAAAAAACGCGTTTTGACCGTTTATACTCTTCACTCGTTCGAATAGAAAATATTATACAAAACGATTTTCAAGAAAAACGAGAAGAGATTAATCAAATTTGGGAAGAAACATTCGATTATTTCAAAAAAATCATTCAAAATTCTGCGGATTACATCGCTTACCTTAACAGTGAGAACACGGAAGAACGAATGATGTCGGAAGCCTTTCTTGTATATAAAGAAAAATTTACGACATATTTACGCGATTTCATCGTTGCCTTACAGAAAACATCGTTAAAAATTGAAAAGTTGTTGGAAGATATCAGAGAAGATGATGTTCACAAACTAGTCGCAATTGTTGCTGATTATCAAATGACGATTCCTCGATTAGAAGAAATGGAAGTGACGAAAGAACAACTTGAAGAAGATTTATTCGAAAAGTGGAGAGGTCTAAAAGAATGGTTTTTAGGCAGAGAAGGACGTGAAAGTGAATTGTATTTTCTTCAGCACCAAACGAATGAAGCCATTCGCCGCATGACTCGGGTCGTGCAAAGGCTGGGGGAACGTCATCACAATTTCCGCAGCCGCAAGAAAGATTTTCTCCATTTAGCAAAGTGGTTTTCCGAGCTTCCGAGTTTAGTAGATGCCCACCGACTATCCTCTGTTGTTTTCGGCTGTTTCCATACAAAGCATCTCATAACAGAGAACGATGCAACAGAAAACTTTTATCGCGATATTTGGGAAGAAGAGCCGACAGAATGGACGGTAAAGCCTCGCGTTCGCCATTACCGTGAAAAGAAAAAGCCGGAAGCGATCGAAACACATGAAAAAGAGAAACAGGAGATGAAGGTGAAATTTTTGCTGGAGAAAAAACGTGAGAAAGAAGAGTTAGAGAACCTCATTCAAGACAATAAAATCGTATTACGAGAGTTGCCGGTGATCGAACCGCACATTCGAAAAACATTGTTAAGCTGGATAGCAAAATCAATGACAAAACAAGACGGAGTCGTAAAAACGGAAAACGGGTGGAAAGTGAAAATCTTGCAAAAGGATTCTTCCTCGATTCAATTGAAAGCCTCTGACGGTACACTTACGATGCCGAATTATGAACTTTATGTCCTCGAAAAGGGAGAGATGTAACATTGGAAAAGACGGAGCAAGGGTTTGATGAAAAAGCGAAAGAAGCCATGACAGCCCTGTTTGAAAACTTCTGGATTGTCCGGGAAGAGGAACCAGAGCTTTATCAAAAGATTAGAGAACGTGAAAAAGTATTGAAACGTTACTTGCAAGAAAAGTTTGGATATCGGCTAATCATTCACCGCTATTTTGCAAAGCTCGAGAAAATCCCGGCTGAGCCAGAATCGTGGATGGGTATTCAAGATTTTCAAGATATATTAGATTATGCCCTGTTTTGCTACTTATTAGCATATTTAGAGAGCAAAGCCGTCGATGAGAAATTTCTTCTGTCCGATTTATGTGAAGAGATTCAAGCGATGTATCCCGGGGAACTGCCAATCGATTGGACGAATTATCAACATCGGAAGTCGCTCATTCGCGTGCTGAGAACGTCGGAGCAAATTGGTATCGTAAAACGCGTCGATGGGGATCTTGAAGGGTTTGCAAATAAAGAAGACCATGAAGCACTCTATGAAGTTCCCGTTGTATCCCGCTATTTTATGAGATCATATCCGAAAGACTTGTTTCAATATGAAACGATAGAGGAGATTTTAGAAGAAGAATGGAAAGCGTCCCCGCAAGACTATCGCCGCCATCGGATATATCGGCAACTATTTTTGTCGCCAGCCATTTATCGAAGACAAAAAGACGATCCTGACTTTTATTATTTAAGAAACTTTCGCCATCGCTTGCGGGAAGATATTGAAAAACATACTGATTATCACTATGAACTTTTTAAAAATGCGGCACTTTTAACTTTACCGGAACGTCAAAGCCGCTATACGCTGTTTCCAGATCAAAAAGGTACTTCGGAGATTATTCTTCATTTTTCCAAAATTATTCGCCAGCATCTTGATGTTCACATGCCTGATGAATATGGACAAATCCGCTTAACACCAAATGATTTTTTAGGTCTGTTAAAAAAATGCCGTGACGAATTTTCCGAAGGATGGAGTAAAACATACCGCGACATGACAATCTCTCAGCTTTCTGATGAAGTATTGAGTGCATTAAAGGAGTGGAAAATGGCAGAACGTGAAGCGGAGACTGGGATGATTATTCTCTACCCCCTTTTAGGTCGATTAGTCGGAACATATCCTGATGATTTTCTAATGAAAGGAACGAATGAAGATGACGAGTAAATGGGAGTTATATCGAGCGGGAGTGTTAAATTTTTGGTATTATGATGAAGAATTTTTTCATTTCGCAGACGGAAAACTTCTATTGCGTGGAAGCAACGGCTCCGGCAAATCGGTGACGATGCAAAGTTTTCTTCCGGTTCTGCTTGATGGAAAAAAGAGTCCTGACCGCCTCGATCCGTTCGGTTCCCGAGCTAGAAGAATGGAAGATTACTTACTTGGGGAAAAAGAACTCGTCGACAGGGACGAACGAACAGGCTATTTATTTTTAGAATATAAGCGGAAAAACTCTGAACAATATATCACAACGGGTATCGGCTTACGGGCAAAACGGCAGAAAAATATGGATTTTTGGGGATTTGTCGTTTTTGACAATCGGCGCATCGGCAAAGACTTGCGTTTATATAAAGAAGAAAAGACAGACGGGAAGACGCAAAAAATTCCTTTAACGAAACGGGAGTTGATCACTGTTATTGGTGAAGGCGGTACGGTTGTTGATTCGCAACGTGAATATATGGAGTTAGTGAATAAACATATTTTTCGATTTGAGTCGCTTGATGCGTTCCACGAATTGATTGAATTACTCATTCAATTACGCAGTCCGAAGCTTTCAAAAGATTTTAAGCCAACTGTGATCTACGAAATATTAGAAAGCTCGCTGCCAGCACTTACAGATGAAGAGCTGCGACACTTGTCAGAAACGATAGAAAATATGGATCAAGCAAAACAACAATTAGAACAGCTTGAAAAAGACGAGAAGGCTCTAAAGCATCTTTGCCAGCATTATTCGACTTACAATGAGTATATGTTGGCTGAGAAAGCGAATGAATATGTAAAATCGGAAAAAAGCTTTAAAAAGTTAGCTGAAGAAAAGAAACAGTTTGTCGCACAACATCGTGAATATGAGGAAACACTTGCGACATTGAAAGAAGAGACTCAACAATTATCGATTGAACAAGAAGTGCTGCGTAAACGGGAACTTGATTTATCCAATCATGAAGTGTTTCAGGCAGAAGAAAAGCGTAATGAAACAGCGGAAAAACTGCAGAATGTAAACAAAGAGCTCAAAAAGAAAGAAAGATTTATAGATGAAAAACGAGAGCAAGAACGGAAAATTGAACAAAACTTAAACATGTATGAAGAACGTTTCGAACAGTTATTGAAAAAGCTAACAGAACAGTTAGAAATGATGCGGAACGATGCGTTAGAAAGCTCTTTTTCCGAGCATACAATCAACGAAGAAGATTTTCAGCGGAACCGAGAATATGAATTTGATTTTACCGTATGGAAGCGGGAAGCTAATGCACATTTTGATCGACTGGAGCAAATTAACGGACTTTGGAAAGAACATGATGAAATTCAATTACGTTATGAAGAAACGTATAAAGAGCTCGGCGAATTAAATAGGGAATTAGACCAACTAAAAAATGAAGAGAAAAAATGGTATGAACTGGTTGAAGACGAAAAATCCCGTTTGCAGGAAAGCGTGTTTGAATGGAGCAAAATGTATCCGGATATAAAGGTGGATGACGAAGCATTTCAAGTATTTTTACAAAGGTTGAATGAGCTATATGAGCGCTATCATTTCGAAGAGGTGAAACAACCGTTTACGAATCAATATTATCAATCTTTAGAATCGTGGAAAGCGGAAAAAATTAAAAAACAACATGAAATGAAATTGATAGAAAATGAAATTCGTGAAACGGAAGAAAAATTACGCTATTGGAAGGAACAAAAAGATCCTGAACCAGAACGAGACATGCAAACGGTGCAAACAAGGGTTTTGTTAAAAGAGAAAGGAATACCTTACGTTCCGTTTTATGCAGCTGTGGAATTTCAGGAGCACGTTTCTGAAGAGTTGCGGGAACGGATCGAATCTACATTAAATCATGCTGGATTGCTCGACGCTTTAATTGTGGAAGCGGATTTAGATATCCAATATGATCGAGTAATCATGCCAAACCCGGCAATGATGGCACACACGCTAGAGGATTATTTAAAACCTGATGTAGAGAATGACTCAGGTGTTTCTAAGGAACGAATCGAAGCGGTATTGCGCAGTATTATCGTATCGGACGAACCGCAAGAAAAGGATTATTTTGTCATAAACGAATCCGGACAATATTCACTAGGACTTTTAAAAGGACATGCCCCTGAAAGGGAAAAGGCAAAGTATATTGGAAGAGCCGCACGGAAACGGCTGCGTCTTGAGAAAATTCAGCAATTTGAGGAAGAATTACAGCTTTTAAACACTCAACTCAGAGAAAAACGAGAGCAGCTGGTAGCCATTGATGAACGAATCCGCCACATTACGGAAGGGTTTCAATTGTTTCCAACTGACAAAAATGTCAAATATGCCTATGACCAGTGGGAGCAAACGAAACTCCTGGCAGCAAGCAAAGAACAAGAAACAGTAAGGAAAAATGAAAAACTCGGACAAATCGCTCGAGAATGGCAGCAAGTGAAAAATACTTTGCGCAACAAGACAGAAGGACTGGACCTTAAGTTTTCAAAAAAAGGGTATGAAGATGCTTTGTCTTATATGAAATCATATTTAAAAGAGTTAAATGACGTACAAATTACTCATGGAAACATTGTGCACACCGATGAAATGATCAAAAATCTAAATGATCAGCTTGAAACATTACAAAACGAAATAGACGAAGCGAAAGGCGAAATCAATGTTCTTCTCGATCAACAACAGCGGGTATCACTTGAACTTGAGCATATCGAATCGATGTTAACGAAAATGGGAGCGGAACATATTCGCCAAGAGATTCAACAGATTCGAGAACGATTAACGTTTTTAAAAACGGAAATTCCTGAGAAAATTAAGAAGCAAGCAGACATCGGGAATCAGCTTTCAAACATGGAAAACAAATTAAGCAGTTTAGAGAGAAAACTGGAATTTGCAAAGGTTCTTGTCCAAGCATGGGAAGAGCTATTTGCCAAAGAATTGGAACGAGGGCTAGTGTTTGTTGACGAAAATGAAACAGGCTCACTTTTGGACAAAGCAATAGACATTTCCAAGAAATATGGTTCTGTATTAAAAGAGAATACACGACTTTCTGTCACCGAACGATTAAACCGAATATTTTTCCAAGAACAACCGAATTTAATCGAATATCGTCCGGCACAGGAACCTGCCGATTGGAACAAACAAAATCCGTTCGTCGAGCTTTCATTAGATGAGGAATCGGAGCTGAAAGCGAACGATTGGAAGGAAAAAGCAGGACGCATCATCATTTTACTAGACTACAAAGGACAACGCGTCACACCATATTATGTATTAAAAGAGATTGAAAAAGATATATTGCTGCAAAAAGAATATATTAACGAACAGGACCGTGAATTGTATGAAGATATTATTTTGAAAACGATCGGGCGAATATTGCGAAGCCGCATACAGCGTGCCGAACGCTGGGTAAAAGATATGAACGCATTAATGGAAAAACGTGATACTTCTTCAGGTCTGACATTTTCAATTCAATGGAAGCCGAAGACCGCGGAAACCGAAGAAGAAATGGACACGAAAGATTTAGTCGAATTGTTGCGAATGAATTCGCGGCTGCTAAAGGAAGAAGATTTGCAGCGGGTTACGATGCATTTCCGCTCAAAAATCAACCGAGCGAGAGAAATGCTTGAAGAACGTGGGCAAGGCAATACGCTTCACCAAGTCATTAAAGAAGTGCTCGATTACCGAAAGTGGTTCTCGTTTACGCTTTATTACCAAAAAACAAATGAACCAAAGCGGGAATTAACGAACCAAAAGTTTTATAAATTTAGCGGCGGAGAAAAGGCGATGGCGATGTATATTCCACTTTTTGCTGCGGCATATTCACGTTATCAAGAGGCTGCAGAGGATGCTCCATATATTATTTCGTTAGATGAAGCGTTTGCCGGTGTTGATGAAAATAACATTCGTGATATGTTTGCTTTAGTCGAAGAGCTTGGTTTTAACTATATCATGAACTCTCAGGCGCTTTGGGGAGACTACGACACGGTACCATCGCTTTCTATTTGCGAGCTAGTTCGCCCGAAAAATGCACCGTACGTTACGGTTATTCGTTATCATTGGGATGGAAAAGTGAAACGACTTGCGTCAAATCCGGACGAAGAATTTACTTTTACATCATCCATATAGGAAGGATGGTTCATGTTGGAACAAAAAGTAGCGGATGCTGTTGAGTTTTTTCGCGGTGAACCTGGCTTTCACCGCCTTTTTTTGCTGATGAAAAAGAAATATCAATCACTCGGGAGAATCGGCGGAACGGTCAAATTAGACGGTTTTTCCTTTGAAGAAAAAGAAGCGCTCGGGGCGTTTTTTGGGAAGGATTTTCATCAAGAATCTACTCCTTCGGCTTCATTAAAAATGTTTGCCGAACAATTAGAGAAAACGCGCTTTGCCGGTATACCGCTCGTTACGTTACTTGAGAATTATTTTGGTGAAGACATTACAACCAATCAAGAGAAGAGGGAAACAGATCGGAAGAAAAAAGAAGAATTTTTTCAAAACCTTATTCATCAATATCCCGAACAAGCAAGGCTTCTGTCTTTTATAGCTGAATCAGCTCCCCAAAACCGCTTTATTCATATCGCCTATTCGCAAGATCGGGAACATTTGGAGACTGTTTTAAAGAATGTGTGCACTGCGCTTCAACATTTGCCGAAAAAAGGTGATTATGAACGTCTTTCAATTTTTTCACAAAAAGTGCTAAAAGATCCGCACGCATTTGACTTGCATACGTTTCAAGGAAAAGTATTTCTTCATGCACTTCAATTTTACTCTGATCAAGACTATGACTTATCCTCAGTCGAGGAAGTCAATGAGCTCCTGCAATCATTTGGCATTTTACGGGAAGATATTTTAAACTTTGTGACATGTGCGGGAATTTTGACAGAAACGGAACAGGGAATTCATTCTGTGTTTGCTTCTGCTGTAAAAACCAATACAGTACTCAATGTGCCATTGCGGGAAATATTGAAGTTAAAGCGTGCATATCCTGCTAAGGGGCAGACCGTATTTGTCGTTGAGAACTCAGGCGTATTTTCCGCTTTGTTGGATTTATTTCCTGACGCTTTCCCGCCGCTGATTTGCACAAATGGGCAATTTAAACTAGCGTCACTGATGTTAATAGACTTAATCATCCAAGAAGGTTGTCAAATATATTATTCTGGAGATTTTGATCCTGAAGGACTAAAAATGGCGCAGCGATTAAAGGAGCGGAATCAGGAGCATATTCATTTATGGCATTTCCAATTAGAAGATTACTTAGCGTCATCTCCAGAAGTTTTGCTGTCGGATGACCGAGTAGCGAAACTAGAAACTGTTACGATCGAAGAATTGCAGCCGATCAAAGAGAAAATGCGGGAAATAAAAAAAGCTGGGTATCAAGAAGAAATCCTGAAGAAGCTTTATGAAGATATTTGTCGCCACATGTGGGATTAGGCTGGAAACATGATTTGCGAGTCTGTTCCCATTCGATTTGCTAACAATGTGCGAATGGGGACAGGTGGTTACATAGTAAAGAAAATACACGTTTGGATAGACGTACTTACTTTTCGAGTTTATATGATCATATTTCATTATTTGAGGTTTTAAGCTTCTTGTTGGTTTTAAATTAACCCGATGTCTATATATGATGAGCTTGCTCATTTTGGTGCAAGTGGTCCATAATTCCTATGTTGAAATGGAAAGAAAAGCGAATTATTTTGCAGCTGCTCTAATTTTGCCGTGGAAGCTCTTCCTATACTCATATAAAGCTAGAGGGGTTTATTAATTGAAAGAAATTTTGGATGGTTTCTATAAATGCGATGATTGTAAGAAGTTATCATATATGTTTAATAAGTTACAATTCAATACCAATGCCAGCAAAAGCAAATGTACCAAAGGAAATAAAAACACTCAGTTGCCATTAAGTTGGACCGCCAAACTCTAATGGAGAAAAGATTTGAATGTACCAAAATAAGATTAACCTAGATTTAGAAATTTTGCATCAACTCCTTCAAGGAAATTCAAAAAATTTGAGGTTAAAATAAACCAGATTTTACAAGCTCAAGCATCTGAAAGGATCGGATTTGAAATTGGCTAGTATTTTTAGACCCATTCATTTTTACACAATTATACAGACTTAACTCTATTAAATAGATGTATGACTGGAATGATATATATTGTAAAATTTATGATAAAATAGCACTATATACATGTTCTTATGGGTGAGGTGTGTATATGTCGCACAATTTTCGCTTTTTAGAAGAAAAATGGGAAGTTCTCGCCCGTGTTGGGGAAACGGCAGAACGAAATGTCTATCAAAATCCAAATGTGGCGATAAGTGAGCTTAGAAAATTTGCTGAAACTATAACAAAATATATTTTAGCGTTAGAAGAAATAAAGGAAGAACGCAGAACTGATCAACAGGAGCGTCTGAGAATTCTTTTTTATGAGCAAATTCTGCCGAAGGAAATATATGACTTATTTACGGTCATTCGTTTGAAAGGGAATCAAGCGGTACATAATCCGAGCTATGGTGAAGTAAATGAGGCAAAAGCTTTATTGCATATGGCGTTTCGAATTGCGGTTTGGTTTATGGAAGTGTATGGCGATTGGTCATTTCAAGCTCCAGAATATATCGAACCGACACCGCAAACATCTATATCAGAAGATGAATTGAACCATGTAGTTAAGTCATACGAAGAAAAGCTTGCTCATTTGGAAACAGAGCTTGAGAAGATACGCAAAGAACAGCTATATATTAGCAATGAAGAGAAACAAAAACGACGTGAGTACTCACAACGCGCCGTTGCCAACTTTGAATTGACGGAAGCAGAAACCCGTATTCTTATTGATCAGCAATTGCGTGATGCTGGCTGGGAGGCTGATTCAGAAAAGCTGCGTTTCTCAAAAGGAGTTCGTCCGGAAAAAGGAAAAAACATGGCGATTGCGGAGTGGCCTTTAAAACATGGTTACGCTGATTATGCTTTATTTATTGGCCCCGAGCTAGTAGGGATCATTGAAGCGAAACGTGCTAGTAAAGATATCCCATCTGACATTGAGCAAGCAAAAGAATATGCAAAACTTATTGTTCGGCATGGTCATGAAGTGATCCATGAACCATGGGGAGATTACTATGTTCCATTTTTGTTCGCAACCAATGGCCGCCCCTTTTTAAAACAGCTAGAACAAAAGTCAGGCATTTGGTTTTTAGATGCGCGGAAATCAACGAATCACCCGCGACCACTTCAAGGATGGTACACTCCTCAAGGACTGAAAAATCTATTAGAAAAAGATACGGAACGTTCGGAACAATTTTTGCGTGATGAAAAATTTGATTATCTTAAATTACGAGACTATCAAGTCAAAGCTATTCAAGCGGTCGAAAAAGCATTGGAAGAGAAAAAACGCAACATTTTAATCGCCATGGCAACCGGAACAGGGAAAACAAGAATGGCGATTGGTCTCATTTATCGATTGATCAAAGCAAAGCGTTTTAATCGTATATTATTCCTTGTCGACCGAAAAGCTCTTGGAGAACAAGCGGAAAGCGCTTTTAAAGAAAGTAAGCTGGAAAATTTCCATACGTTCACTGAAATTTATAGCTTACAATCGTTATACGATCAAAAACCAGATGATGAAACAAAAGTACATATCGCTACCGTACAAGGAATGTTAAAACGCATTTTCTACAACGAGAAAACAGAAGACATTCCATCGATTGATCAATATGATTGCATTATTGTCGATGAAGCCCATCGAGGCTATACACTAGATAAAGAGATGAATGACATAGAAATTGAAATAAGAGATCACAATGATTATGTAAGCAAATATCGAAAAGTACTTGATTACTTTGATGCCGTTCGCATCGGTTTAACAGCAACTCCTGCGCTGCATACTACAGAAATTTTTGGACCGCCGGTTTTCACTTATTCTTATCGTGAAGCAGTCGTCGATGGATATTTAGTCGACCATGAACCACCATATCAATTTGAAACGGTATTAAAAAAGGAAGGAATCGCTTGGGCCAAAGGTGAAAAGGTCGACGTATATGATGCGGTTTCCGGCACAATTTCACAAGAATACCTTGAAGATGAAGTGAATATTGAGGTTGCACATTTTAATACAAAAGTTATCACAGAAAGCTTTAATCGTGTTATTATACGAGAGTTGACGAATTATATTTCTCCTGACGATGAAGGCAAAACATTGATATTTGCAGCGACAGATGATCACGCAGACTTAGTCGTACGTCTTTTAAAAGAAGAATTTGAAAAAGTATACGGTGAAGTCGAAGACAATGCGATTATGAAAATTACAGGCTCCATTAAAGACCCATCAGGTGCGATTCGACGCTTTAAAAATGAAAAATATCCAACTATTGTTGTGACGGTGGATTTGCTAACGACAGGTGTCGATGTTCCAGCAATTACAAATCTCGTCTTCTTGCGCCGCGTTCGCTCTCGGATTCTTTATGAGCAAATGCTAGGCCGAGCAACGAGAAGATGTGAAGAAATCCGAAAAGATCACTTTAATATTTTCGATGCGGTTGGAATCTATGAGTCTTTAAAACCATATACAAGCATGAAGCCTGTTGTCACTCGACCAAATATTTCACTGACTCAATTAGTAGAAGAATTAGAAGGTTTAGATAAAGAAGAACACCTTCAACATCAACAAGAACAAATTATAGCCAAAATCCAACGAAAAAAACGCCAATGGTCAGAGAAGCAGCACCAAGACTTTAAAGTATTATCTGGTGGAAAAACAGTTGATGAATTTATAGATTGGGTAAAAAACTTGAATCCTGCTGAATTAACTGGACAGTTAAAAGAGTATAAATCGATGTTCCGTTATATGGATGAAAATCGCTATCGGGAAAATAAACAATATATTTCCACGCATGAAGATGAACTTATTGGAGTTAAACGCGGATATGGAAATGCGGAAAAACCGGATGATTATTTACAATCATTTGGAGAGTTTATCCGAAACAATATGAACAAAATCCCTGCGCTAATGATTGTATGTCAACGTCCAACTGAATTAACGAGAGAAGAGTTAAAGAAATTGTTGCTTGAATTGGACCAAAAAGGTTTTTCCGAGAAAAAATTACAAGCAGCTTGGCGCGAGGCGAAAAATGAAGACATCGCAGCGGACATCATCGCCTTCATCCGCCAGCAAGCGTTAGGCGATCCGCTTATTAGTCATGAAGAACGAATTAAACACGCCATGAAGAAAATTTACCAAATGAAAGCATGGCCGCCTGTTCAAAAGAAATGGCTGGAACGTATTGAAAAGCAATTACTGCAAGAATCTGTTCTTCATCCGGACCCTGAAAAGGCTTTTGAATATGAACCTTTTAAGAGCCGTGGAGGCTTTAAACAATTAAATCAAATTTTCGATGGACAATTAGCACAAATTGTTCGCGAAATTAATTATAATTTGTATAACTATCACCAAAAGAAGGAGCAAGCGTAGATGAACAACAGAGAAATCGTCCAAAAACTATGGAATTTATGTAACGTTCTTCGTGATGACGGCATTACGTATCACCAATATGTGACAGAGCTAACATATTTGCTGTTCTTAAAAATGATGAAAGAAACCGGTCAAGAATATATGATTCCTGAAAAATATCGTTGGGATTCGTTAGTAGAAAAAGACGGGATCGCACTTAAAGAGCATTATCAACAGCTGTTGCTTGATTTAGGAAAAGAGGAAAATGAATTATTAAAACAAATTTATACAGATGCGACATCTAATATTAGAGAACCAAAGAACCTAGAAAAAATTATTCAATCGACCAATAACTTAGATTGGTACAATGCGAAGCAAGAAGGATTAGGGGATTTATACGAAGGGCTGTTAGAAAAAAACGCGAGCGAAGTGAAATCGGGAGCGGGGCAATATTTTACGCCTCGCGTCCTTATTGATGTTATTGTCGAACTTGTCAATCCTCAGCCGGGCGAACGCTGCCATGACCCTGCTGCGGGAACATTCGGCTTTATGATCGCGGCAGATCGCCATGTTCGTAAACAAACCGATGATTATTTTGACTTATCTCAAGAAGAAATCGAATTTCAAAAATACAAGGCATTCTCAGGAGTAGAGCTTGTCAGAGACACGCATCGTCTAGCGGTCATGAATGCGTTGCTTCATGATATTCATGGGGAAATCTTGTTAGGCGATACCCTCTCTTCACTAGGTGAAAGTTTGAAAAATTTTGATGTGATTTTAACGAATCCGCCTTTTGGAACAAAAAAAGGCGGCGAGCGGGCAACACGAACTGACTTCACCTTTACAACATCGAACAAACAGTTGAATTTCTTGCAGCATATTTACCGCGCTCTCAAGGCAAACGGCAAAGCTCGTGCCGCGGTTGTCCTTCCAGATAACGTCTTGTTTGAAGGCGGAGTCGGCGCTGACATTCGCCGGGACCTAATGGACAAATGCGATTTACATACGATTTTACGCTTGCCGACAGGGATTTTCTATGCCCAAGGGGTGAAAACGAACGTCTTATTCTTCACCCGAGGGAAAACAGATGTCGGCAATACAAAAGAAGTATGGGTGTACGATTTACGCACGAATATGCCTTCCTTTGGCAAACGGAATCCGCTAACGAAAGAACATTTTGAAGGATTTATCAAGGCTTATACGGCAGAAGATCGCAGCCAAGTCAAAGACGAGCGCTGGAATGTATTCACACGTGAAGAAATTGCGAAAAAAGGCGACAGTTTGGATATTGGGCTAATTGCTGATGAATCCCTGTCTATTTACGAAAACTTGCCGGACCCAATCGAATCTGCAGAAGAGGCGGTGGAAAAATTAGAACTAGCGATTTCGTTACTAAACGAAGTCATTGCCGAGTTAAAAGCTGTCGAACAACCTTATACCTACCAAACAGATTCTAAAGAAATGCTAAAAGTCGCAGAAACATCTGAGGTGCTTGAAAAATGAGCAAAAAGAAACAAAAATCGATGGAAGAACTACTAGAAGAAGCATTAGTGCCGGAAGAAGAACAGCCTTATAAAGTGCCGGAGAATTGGGTGTGGGTTCGTTCAGGTCATGTGGCAAAATGGGGCTCGGGAGGTACGCCTTCAAGAAAGAGATTAGAATATTATGGTGGAGATATTCCTTGGATTAAAACTGGTGAATTGAATGATGGAATAGTTAACGCTTCTGAAGAGACTATTACAGAAGAGGGACTCCAAAACTCTAGTGCAAAGATATTTCCAAAAGGTTCTATAGTAATTGCAATGTATGGAGCAACAATTGGGAAGCTTGGCATACTTGGTATAGATGCAGCTACAAATCAAGCTTGTGCAGTTGGCCAACCATATGACTTTTTAAATTCAAAATATATGCTTTATTATTTTTTAGCAAGAAGAAGCGATTTAATAGTACTTGGCAAAGGTGGAGCTCAACCGAATATATCTCAAACGATAATCAAAGACTTTCCTTTCGCTTTGCCACCTTTAAACGAACAAAAACGCATTGCTGAGAAGATTGAGCGGCTTTTTGCTAAGCTTGATGAAGCAAAGCGGTTGATTGAAGAAGTAAAAGAATCTTTTGAGCTTCAATGGGCAGCGATTTTAGATAAGGCGTTTAAGGGACAATTAGGTACAAACGATCCTAACGAGAAGAGTATGCTAGAAACATCAAATGACATAAAAGAAAAAGATCTTATTCCAAAAGAAGAGCAACCTTATGAAGTACCAGAAAATTGGGTGTGGGTTCGCTCAAGTCATGTGGCAAAATGGGGCTCAGGAGGTACACCTTCCAGAAAAAAAGTAGAATACTATGGTGGAGATATTCCTTGGATTAAAACTGGTGAATTGAATGATGGAATAGTTAACACTTCTGAAGAGACTATTACAGAAGAGGGACTCCAAAACTCTAGTGCAAAGATATTTCCGAAAGGTTCTATAGTTATTGCAATGTATGGAGCAACAATTGGGAAGCTTGGCATACTTGGTATAGATGCCGCTACAAATCAAGCTTGTGCAGTTGGTCAGCCACATGACTTTTTAAATTCAAAATATATGTTTTATTATTTTTTAGCAAGAAGAAGCGATTTAATAGCACTTGGCAAAGGTGGAGCACAGCCGAATATATCACAAACAATAATTAAAGACTTTCCTTTCGCTTTGCCACCGTTAAACGAACAAAAACGCATCGCTGAGAAGGTAGACAATTTATTAAGTAAATTAGAGACTGAGAAAGACATGGTTTTAGAAGTTGAAGAAAAGTTTGATTTATTAAAGCAATCTATTCTTAACAAAGCCTTCCGCGGCGAGCTTGGTACGAACGATCTAACCGACAAACATGCGATTGAGTTGTTAAAGGAAGTGTTAAAATCTAAATAAAATATTTATGTAGGAGGGGCTGTCTAATAAGTCGTTTTTTGGCTTATTGACGGCCCCCCTTTTATGTTTTAGAAACGTTGATATATCGATGTTTATGATTTTTTGTTATCAATAGGGATTTGACTTTCTGGACAGCCCCTCTTTTTTCATTGCGCAAAGTTGTGAAGCGGGATAGTACACTCATTCAACATTGTCTTCGTCATTCTGTTATTTGTACTACGCATATTAACTACAACAGACCACATACTTACTTTCTTGCTAACACATTTGCTAACGTAATTATTTTTTTAAGTTAAATTTAATGAACGGAGTTAATTTTCAACAGCTAAAAAACCTTGATAAATCAAACTTCTTTTGCATATAATTTACAGGCTTTCTTATTCAAGGAGAACGAAAATAGGGAGAACGCTGGATTTTTGAACTTCCCCTCCTCATTGTCCGATCTGCCCGACTTGCTTCGGACGGACAACTAACATGTCATCGAAACGAAAACAATGGATTCATGGCTATACTGGGTTGAGCTTTCCATAGAAAGACATCGCTGCCAAGCCTGTTTCCTTACAGTTACTGTTTCCTATCCGGGGCTTCCGTCTCACAGTATCGCAACGGAATCGTTTCAATATTGTGGGTCGCCCAGTTACGTATCGGAAAAACGATTCAAGAAGTCGCTCGCTTGTTATAACTCGCTTACACAACAGCAGAACGCTGGTTTTATCAATATACTCCGACTCTTTGACCAACATCGAATCCTACAAGTAGTATGTACGATCGTTAAATGCATAAATGTAAAACATTCGGCGAAATGAATTTTTATCTTTCCGCTAGTGATGCATATTGCATCAGAGGTGCCTATTCTTTTTTCAGTTTTCGGGTAGTGATATAATCAATTAAAAGAACAAGTTGAGGTGATGGAGATGGAATGGCAGGAAGTGCGTTCACTGTATCCGAACCAATTTGTGAAATTACAGGTATTGAAGTCTCATTTACAGGGTGATCAGGAGATTATTGAAGAGGTGGCTGTCATTGAAACGGTTTCGGATGAGGATGCAACTCGTGAGTTACTGCAATCAAAAGGGGATCAGCTTGTTTATCACACTAGTCACAAGGAGATTGTCTTAAAAGTTCGTGGAACGATTGGTCTGAGGGGAAATTTTCGTTATGCAGATTGAATATCGTGATGGGTTGTTGTTTACATCGATAGAAATTGTTTATCAAGGAAGGTATAAGTTGATTGATAATATGGTCATTGATACTGGTGCTGTCAAAACACTGATTTCTCAAAATGTAGTAGAGGATATTAATTTACGAGTAGAGATGGGCGATCATATTGTTACTTATTACGGAATCGGAGGAAAAGAGCACGCATTTACGAAGAAATTGGACTCTATTAAATTAGGTTCTTTTCAACTGAGAGAGTATGAGATTGATTTTAGTGGGATGGACTATGAAGGGATTAACGGTTTGTTAGGATTAGATATATTGCTAGACGCTGGACTTGTTCTAGACCTAGACAAATTAGAAATGTACCGTTCCGGTCCAAAATAAAGGATAGGTGTCTGTGATTCAAAAAAGAATTCGTGCCACTGTGCATCATCCGAAATATGTCAAAGTGCGGTAGATATCAGTAAAGAGAGCCTTTGATAAAATCATCCGACTCTTTTTTTGATTTACTCAGCTTTCGCAGTCCAAAATCTTGTTTAAATGCTTGATGTAAATGGTTTTGGGAAGTACAAAATTATCATTTGACATTTTTTAAAACATAAAGAAAGACACCTATTCTTTTGGTAAAATATTGGTGACGAAACCAAATCCAAAAGAAAGGTGTCACCACTATGATAACGAATAAAGACTACTTTGCGCAATTACCAAAAGAAATTAAACAAGGATTTTCCGAATTAAATATTGGATATCATTTAAGAAAAGCGAATATTACGAAACTTTCCGGGTATTCTTGTCTTACTGTTTTCAAACTGATTTTTCTTTTAGTCTTCCAATATAAGAACTGGTTTCGTGCTTTTATGAGTAAACGATCTCAGGATCTGCCCGGAAAGGATACAGTCTATCGCTTTTTAAATACACCAACCTATCATTGGAGAAAGTTTCTGCTTTCATTAAGCAGTGAAATGATCCGTCTGCTTCAACCATTAACTTCAAAAGATCGTGTCACAGCTTTTGTGATTGATGATTCTGTCTTTTCAAGAAACCGTAGTAAGTCGGTTGAACTGTTGGCTAAGGTTTTTGATCACTCTACCCATCAGTACTTGAAAGGGTTTCAAATGCTTACCCTTGGCTGGACCGATAGTTTTACTTTTATTCCCGTTGATTTTGCTCTTCTAAGTTCACCGAAAAAGGAAAATCGCCTGCAAGAAATCAATACCAATATTGATAAACGAACATCTGGCTATAAGCGTCGCCAGGAAGCTCTGAAATCAAAACCGGACGTGGCTTCAGCTTTACTTGATCATGCGCTTGAAAAAGGGATTATAGCTGACTATGTTCTCATGGATTCCTGGTTTACACAAGCGCCTTTAATTGAGAAGATTACGAACAAAGGGTTATTTGTCATTGGCTTGGTGAAGCAATTAAAGCAGCGATACGTTTACAATGGTGAACGTTTCACACTGAATCAACTTTACAAATTGGCAAAACCTCACATGGGTAAAAAAGACATTCGCGGATCCGTTTATGCTACTTTAGACAATGGAATTCCAGTAAAAATTCTATTTGTACGAAACCGTAATAAACGGAGCGAATGGCTTGCCATTCTCAGCACAGATACAACATTAGAAAATGAAGAGATCATTCGTATTTACGGCATGCGTTGGGACATTGAAGTCTTCTTCAAATGCAATAAATCCCTTTTAAATTTAGAGAAAGAATTCCAGGGACGTTCCTACGACATGTTAATTAGCCATACAACCATTGTTTTTACACGATATATTCTCATTGCTTGGCAAATGCGAAAAGAGGAGGATCCTAAGACGATTGGCAACCTTTTTTACATCCTTTGCGAAGATGTAAAAGACATAGATTTTATTACTGCCCTTCAATCACTTATTGACCTTTTCCAAACTTTGGCGGAAGCCGAGGTTTCTTTGAACATGGACATCTTTAAAAATCAAATGAATAAATGGTTGGCCACTATACCTAATTATATCAAGCAATGCTTAAATATTTCTGTGTGCGAAAGTTGAGTGATTTATATTCAGAAAATTCTGTTTAAAATTCCGATCTTTTTCCTCTTCATTCCGCATTTAGCAATTGGTGAAGTAAAGATTCACTGACTTCGAAATCTGAATTATATTGAAATACCTAATCACAACATCTTCTGTTAACACTAAGTCAAATATGATTATACTTGCAACCATCTTTATCCTGTTCAATTAAAAACTCGAAACGGAATGTCCGTCCCGAGTTTTTAATTGAGCTTGATTCCTAAAAGTTTAAGCTATGTCACTCTTGACATCTCTTGTTTTTTTGCTACCGAACTAAGATAAAGCAGGTCACGAGTTTGCAGTCATTGGATGTTCTGTTTTTTCATTTTATGTCATTTGGTCAATTCTTACATTTTCAGGGCTTGTTTTACGGTTTCCTTCAGAGGGGTCAAGGATCCGATCAGTTTTTGCAGATCATCTGATGTTTTGGACGCTTCTCCTTTGGAAATCGCGTCATAGATCGCTGCCGTAATTTCAGCAAACGGCTCAGGGACACCAGCGTTTACGAGGAAATTTTTCTCTTCTTCGAATGAGACAGGCTGATGCACGACTTTTTTGCCGGAAACCTCGGAGAGAATTTGGGCAAGTTCATCAAAGGTCCACGGTTGATTGGAAACAAGGTTATACGTTTTGTTTTCATGCCCTTCCTCTGTAAGAACCGTTGCGGCAGCCAAAGCAAGTTCATTGCGTGTTACTGAATTAACGATCCCGCTTCCCGCATTCGTAACAATTGCTCCAGACTCTATGGATGCGCGCAGCCCCTCATTTACAAAAAAGTCCGTATATAAGGCATTACGCAGGAAAGTATACGGGGTATTGGTCGTACGGATGGCATATTCCGTTGCTAAATGAACGTATGCAAGGGGAATTAATGACTCCTCAGCAAAGGCATACCCTGTGTAAGCAATATGTTTGACTCCCGCATCTCTGGCAGCTTTTACGACATTTGCATGTTGAACGATACGAAGCGTATTATCAGAATCCGGACCTGAGATAAAGAGCAGCTTGGAGACACCTGCAAAAGCCTTTTGAAGAGATTCCGGTTGATTATAGTCGCCATGGCGAACTTCCACGCCTTGATCGGCAAGAGTAGAGGCTTTTTCAACATTACGCACGATGGCAATGATTTGACTGGCGGGAACTTTTTTGAGCAAATGTTGAATCACAAGCCCACCGAGTTGACCAGTAGCACCAGTAACCGCAATTGACATAAACATTTCTCCTTTTTTTCTAAAGATTTTTTGAATAAATAACATCATCTAGGTGGCGAAGCCAAAAATAAACGAAGGCGGCCGCAATTGAAGACTGGATTGAGGAATGACTGTTTATTATGTATTTCGGCCATTCTTGCCCACCATTATAATTGCATCAGAAATGTAAATCAAATCTTATGCCTGTGCTGCTAAACAAGGTGAACGCCTCCTATCATTTTTGTCGCGCCTATCATAGATAAGGCCGTGCAATCAAAATTCTTACAAGTCAACTCCTCTTTTTAGCTTTTTAATAGTTTGCCCCTGTTGTTCAACTCATGAAAAAGTTATTTTCTCTTTCCCTAAACTAGATAAACCTATGATGCTTCGTGTTTTTTTTATATATGATAGAGATTTTTTGTCCTCTTAAACAGTTTTTGTTACATTCACATAAGGACAGGGGATCTGGGGTAAGTTCTTAAATTGAGGAAAAAATACTCCAAAACAACGGTTTAATATTCTGAATTTTCTGTTAAAATGTAGGTGAGCAATTCATAAAATTTTTTGAAGGAGAGGGCTCAACATCAGATTGCCGATCCATATTGAAATCGGTGGAGGTATTGAAACGGGGAGCTTTACTGAAAATATAGCTGAAAGCGACAAATCGATGGAAGTCTTTCAAAATCGTAAGTTATAGATCTTCTAGATAAACCTGATCCGGTTTTACGAAGTTTACAGGGGAGCCGATTGCCACTTGCCCTTTTTGTGGTGAGTTACATGTCTATTTCGATAATCCTGATTCGGTTTATTTTACGAAGTTAGTTGGAGTGAGGATTTCCATTGGTTCTCAATGTCGTATGCTATAAGTCTATTTCGATGATTCTGATTTGTTTTTACGAAGTTTGCAGGGGCAAGGATTTCTATCGGTTCTCTTTGTCATGAGTTATAAGTCTATCTCGATAATCCTGATTCTGTATATTTTGTGAAGTTTGAAGGGGCTACGATTCCTACTTGGACTCTTTGTCCCTTGAGGTTGGTGATGGCAGAAATGCAGAGCATCCGTTCGTTCATTTTGTCTGATGGAAAGAAAAAGGTTTGATCATTTAATAGAGTGATTATCCTCAAATAATGACGAAAAAGCTGGCTGCATCCAATACAAATGAACGGCCTCATCCAACTGACTTATTTGCATAGTTGCGAAGTACAACCTGTCGTGCAGTATCCATGCCGCTCAGGATGCCGTCAAAAAGATTTTGATCCTATCGTGTTTCTTTTTTCACTGAAAAGAGGGGAGGAATGAAAATGCCAGGGGCCGTTTTTCGACAGGCTGTTCAGGATGCGACGGGAATTACCTGGGAAGAATGGGTTGCCACCTTGAAACAGGCTGTGGATCCTTCTTGGTCTCACGAACATATGAAGGAGCACATATGTGAACAATTTCAGGTGTCGGATGAATAGGGGAATGGCTGACCGTCATGTATGGACAGCTGCTCGGCAGGATTCCTGTTGGTGTCACCAAAGAGGCGGGCGTTCAAATCGGCGTCCGAAAAACGATAAAGGTGGAGAAGGAAAAGGTTTGGGACTATTTGACTTCGCCGCAAGGCTTGCCCTTATGGATCGGGGACGTCTCCGAGTTTCGGCTGCAAAAGGGTTACGAATTTAAATCTAAGGAAGGTATCTGCGGGAAACTTACGGTAGTTTTGCCATTTCGAAAGCTCCGCATGAAATGGAAACTTCCGGAATGGGAAAAGCCTTCCCGGCTTCAATTGTATTTGCTGCCCACGGATTCGGGCAAAACGACGATCGCCATCCATCAGGAAATGCTGGATGATGTCTATGTAAGAGAATTGATGAGACGCTTCTGGGCAGACAAGCTGGAGCAAATTAAAAATTATTTGGAGGGGCGCAATGAATAGATACAGTCATATCGATTTAAGAGTAAATTCATGGGAGAAAGTGTGCACGTTTTATGAGAATCTTCTTCCTGCATTGGGTTTTACCCGCACTTTCCATTCGGAAAATGGAAAGTGTTTGCAGCGGAGGGAGAGCTTCCGAGCGTTCCTTATTTCGCTATCACGGAAGATTCCAATCATAAGCCAAACGAGAATTTGATCGGGTTTTGGGCGCATGACCGGGAGGAGGTGGACCGGATTGCAGAGCTTGTAGTTCGATATGGGGGCACCATCGACAGCGGCCCCTGGCAGTTCCCGATCAGCCCGACTTATTATGCGGTTTATTTTCAGGATCCTTGCGGAAACAAGTATGAAATGGTCCACCGATTAAATTGATTCAGCACCCGTTGTTGCCCAGCCGAAACCTTTTCTTGCTGCTAGCTTCTTTTAGCGGATATCGGTTACGGTTTCCGATTTGTGCGGGCAATTTCCCGCTTGACGGCCGGTGCCACTTTAGTACCCAGCAGTTCGATGGCACGCAACACTTTTTTGTGCGGCAGCGTGCCGACGGTCAATTGCAGAAGGAAGCGATCGTGGCCGAAAATTTCATGCTGGAACAAGATTTTTTCGATCACTTGCTCAGGGCTGCCGACAAAATTGGCGCCCCGTAAGGAAAGAGAGAACTCGAACTGCTCCCGGGTCAATGGCGGCCAACCGCGTTCCCGTCCCAGCCGATCCATCATCGTTTTAAACGCTGGAAATGCAATGTCAGCTGCTTCCTGCGACGAATCGGCGATAAAACCATGTGAATTGATACTGAGGTGTGGCGTTTCGTGCCCCGCCTTTTGCGCTGCCTCCCGGTGTAATTGAGCAAAGGGCGCGAACCGTTCGGGCAGACCACCGATGATGCCCAGTGCCATCGGAAGACCGAGCATGCCTGCACGGACGGCCGACTCCGGGGTTCCTCCAACGGCTATCCAAACCGGAAGCGGATTTTGCAGGGGCCGCGGATAGATCCCTAGATTGTCCAGCGACGGACGATGCTTTCCCGCCCATGTGACCCGTTCGGATTCCCGCAGTTTGAGCAGCAGATCAAGCTTTTCTTCAAAAAGCTCGTCATAATCTTTCAGGTCGTAGCCAAAAAGGGGAAAGGATTCGATAAACGAACCGCGGCCGACCATGATTTCAGCGCGGCCTTGAGTGAGCAGGTCCAAGGTGGCAAATTGTTGAAACACCCTCACCGGATCGTCAGAGCTTAAGACGTTTACTGCACTGGTCAACCGAATGCGTTTGGTGCGGGTCCCGGCAGCGGCAAGCACTACCGCTGGAGCCGATACGGTGTAGTCGGGACGATGATGTTCACCAATGCCGAACACATCCAGTCCGACTTGATCGGCCAGTTCAATTTCCTCCATCAAGTTTTGCAGCCGTTCCCCCGGGCTGATCAATTGACCGGTTTCCGGATCAACCGTCCGTTCTCCAAATGTGTAAATGCCGATTTCCATCCGTTGGCCCCTCCTTTGATTACTGTTCGTTCATACCGATGTTAGATTTATCTTACCTTATTTATTCGAAGCCAGGCAATAAAAAGGGCTTAAGGCAGCAATCGCCTTTCCTCAAGGGTGTTTTGCTATGGATGGGAAGTTCGTTTCGGGCGATTTTATCGTAAAAAAAATTTAGCTGACAGGGAAGACGAGATGCCCCAAGATTTTTCCCTAATTCGCTTATGGAGAGGGAATGCTGGTGTGTTTGTCGCTGCCCCAACGTTTTTGATTCATTAGCGGAACGGGAAAACCGCACGGTGGGAATAACGCCTGTCTATTATCCAAAAGCATTTTTCTCCCGGAAACGGGCATTTTTGCGGAACCCCAAAATCATGACGTATCTTCATAGAGGCTTCTTTAGAATGCTGAGAGCGGAGGGATTCTTTCATCCATCTATTTAAAATAAATCTTGACGTTTGCCGGATATCCAACATATGCCCATACAAAAGCCGTGACGAATGCATAAAAAATATTGAGATGTAAATTGTTACAACGGGAGGTATGGAAAATGTACCCGGAACGTCAATTTTTCGGAAGGAGACCCTTTTTCTTCGGAGGGCGGAACCCCTTTTTCTTCGGTGCGCCGTTTTTTGGCGGCTTGCTCGGCGGCTTTTTAGGTAGTGCACTGGTAGGACCGCGGCCATATCCGTTTTATCCGCCGTATTACGGAGGATTTTATGGCGGTTATCCGTACTATTGGTAAACGAAAATTTTTTCGACGAGCTGTCTTAAACGGTCATTTCAGAATGACTTTAAGGCGGCTTTTTTTATCCGCCGATTGCAAGATGTAATTCGGGATCAAAGGCAGATGTCGATTCATCATATAACATCGCTTTTGGTTCCATAGCAAGCTCTTGTGCAATTGCCACGCGCTGTTGTTGTCCTCCGGAAAGTTGACTTGGGTAATAGTTCATTTTTTCAGCTAAAATCAACTTTTTTTAAATAATTCTCCGCAGTTTTACGAGCGGCTTCCTAGGAATTGTTGAGGGCTTTATCTGTACCAGCCATTTCATTTTCCAGTGCCGTCACCATTGGAAATAAGTTAAAGCATCGAAGAGCCATTCTTATTTCTTTTCAAAGAGCAGCTACATGCTTTTCATTAAAAAAATAATGTCCAACTATTTTAACTGTTCCTGATGTAGAAAGACATCTTATTCTATTGGGATATGCCCTGTATAGATTAAAATTCATAACTGTACCAAGCTTAAGGTTAAGGCAAAAATTTATGTTCCATTTTTCTCTGCCATTCTTTTCTTAAACAGAGTATATTTTTCTATTTTAAGTGGTACAAAAATAAGTCCATAATCAGAGGTCATTCCCCGTCTGTATGTAAATCATCAATATTCTGGAAAAGCTTTCCCCGATAAGCCACAAAAATAAAGCGGACGGAAGAAAAAGAACAAGTTTTCTTCGTCCGCTTTTTGTATTGTTTTTTATTAAAAGTGGTTGGCTTTGTGTCATAGCTTCTGTCATGTAGAGAATAAATTGAAAAATTTACTGCCTTCCATAGGTCTTTTGTCTTCACCAATAAAGAAATCAAGAAGCTGACTATTACACGTTGGCTTGTTACTAATCAATTGATCCTAAATTTCTTGTGATTAACAGGTCGATTGTCATGTATTCAATTAAAACTTTTTACCTATCGATTTTAAAAATAGTTCATTTTAACTATACCATTTTCACTATAAAATTTGTTATACAATTAAGTAAGAGATATTATTTGATAAATTCCTACAAATTTCTACAAAAATATAATTTTGTTTCGGCAAACTACTCGAAAGGGTAGGACGCAAAGCTAAAGGAGCTAAATCTATTTTGATAGACATGCCAGCCAGCTGCCCTTCCTATAAAGAATGGTTTTGATTCTTTTTAAGAAGGTTATTAGCGGATGTATTGTCTATTCAACTGCCCTCTTTAGAATTTTTAAGGGCAGTTTTTTTATTTTGACATAGGAAAGGAGGCTTGGTGATGGAGTAAAATAAAAATACATATTTGGCAAAGTTCATTCTAATGGCCCATTGCAAAAACATCTCAGTCGTTCTAAACCCTCTGTGTCAAAAGGGAGTATGAATTTCCCAGGGAATATTCCTGAAATTGATTTACTTCAACGTCTTCCCGGAATTTCATCTACTGATCAAACAAATTAGTGGTAGTAATAGTTAAGGAAGTAGATGTAGGAAATATTTCATGCATTAAAAGAAGTAATCGACATCAACGAAGAGCAACTCCAACCCTACACCTACTATTCCCCAAAACTCACTAGTGTCGCTTAAATAAATTTTGAATTTTCAGTCTATATTTTTTTTATGAAATTGGTAAAAAGTGAAAACACTATAATAAAGGTAGTAAACATCTATTTTTTACCTATAACCTAAGATGAATGAGACAACGACAACTCAACCTTACGGGACACTCTTCCCTTTTATTTTTCGTAACCAATTGTGTGCAGATTTCCATAAAGCTGCTTTTAAATAGCGACTTATTTGTAAATAGCTACGATGGCTATTCGTATTCAACTGTGCTAATACATTTAAGCAATACACAATCATCGCCATGTACATTTGGTTGTGTACTGCTTGTTCACTGTGTCCATAGAACTTTTTAATGTTTAAATGTTGTTTCATCCATTTGAAAAACAATTCAATTGCCCAGCGCGATTTATAGATTTCTGCTATTTCATCTGCACTTATGTCGAAACGATTTGTGAGTAAATGCAGTGTGTTTCCTTTTGTATCAACCAATTTCAGTAAACGGAACGCATTCTCAGAACGATTTTGTGTGGTGCCAATGACCACCATTTCATCAGACAAAACAGATGAATTTTCTGGCAGAGAAAAGGTCTCCAATACACGAACTACAGCGTTTTTCCGTAATCGTGAAACAAAGAAATAGCCATCATCTGTCATACGATCAAAACGTTCATAATCTAAGTAACCACGGTCAAACACGTACAGGCATTCTTTGTCATCAATAAATACCTCTAGTTGACCTCAATCGTGTTCAATGGCGTTCGTCAAAACTGCTTTGTCCGGCTATGAGTACCCTTTTCCCATGAAAACCAGGCGCAAGTGTAACTTGACACTTGACTTTGTTTTTCGAAACTCGGCCCACTTATGGTTGGTCAAATTCAGAGGTAACGTGCTCTAATCAATGATTTTGAGTGGCCTTGTCATTTTTCTTCGCGTTTGAAAATGAGTTTTCTGATGAATTCGTTCCACTAAATCGAGAAAAATCGTTTGAAAGAAAACGGTTGGAATCACATTGATTCGTCTTCCTAACTGTGAAAAGCTAATCGATTGTAATCCTGTTGCTCGCTGTAATTTTTCGGAGAAGACCGCATCGCTTAATGCACGCAAACTCTCTGTTTCATGAAGCCCTGCATATAAAAGGAGTTTCACAAAAGAAGCCATATAAAGCTTCTTGGTATAGCGAGTTAATTGATGGCTTTCCACTAATTCTGTAAATAATGAAGAATTAATCGGTGAAAACCATTGTTCATAAGATGTTTTTCGTGTAAACTTATTCATGCTATGCTCCTTTATATTGGATTTGGATAGGTTACTACCACCAAACCATTATAAAGGATTTTTTTATGGAGAAGTTTACTAACAGAATATTCTGTAATATTAATCGAATTGTATAATTTTAATGCGACGCTAGTGATGAATACTATATTGACAAAAGCAAGAAAGGTGGTGAAACGAATGAGTGTATGGTATCCAGACAAAGAAGAGAATAGACGCTCCGATTCAGAAAAACGTGCGAACGCAAAGGCAAAAGCTGATGTAGATTTTAAAAGTGACGTTGATGTGGATACGGACAACGAATTAGAGAATAATTAAAAAATATTGATCGTAACACAAATATTGCAAAAGTAAATAATAGCGGCAACTCAAAAGTGGAAATTGATATTCATGTTGATTCCGATTCAGATGCAAAAGTTCGGTCGAAAGCAGAATCTGATCAAGATCAAAACCAAGAGCAAAGAGATTAATTGAGCATAATTAAATGTGGGTGAGATGTCTTTTTTGTCCCACCTATAATATAGGGTGAGAATGTTATGGAACATTTAGATAAAGGAGAGTTCTCTTGGTTACGGAATGCTTCTACTCAAAGCCCTCAATCAAATAAATCTTCCATTGATTCGAGCGGTAATTCAGATGTAAATGTTGATGTAAATATTCAAGTTGATACGATACCCATTGCATTTGCCGTTCTTTACTATTTATTGGCTACTAAGCAATTATCGCACGAAGAGTTTGAGTTTGCTTTACGTAAATTATTGGAGACAACAAACAAGTATAAAAAGCTGAACCGTGACGGTTCTTCAAGAGTCAATTTGTTACATCCTAATGTATGGGGAAGGTAAAATAATAAAGGAGATTTTACTTTCCTTCATTTTTTTAAAGGGAAACATGACAGGTAACCTAGTTTTTTAAGTTTTATCGTTTGGGATTTATTTTAGCATTTGATCATTTCTGAAACTGTTATGATGATAGGGACGGTACGTTTTAAAAAAATGTGAAAATGCAAAAAATTGTAAGACTGTAAAGCATCTTCCTTTATTTGAATTCAGCCCGGGTTACGATCTAGTTATAAAATGGTGAGCACGTAAATGATCGAGAAGATTGGAAAAGAAAGCTGCTGTATGGATGCAGTGAAAGTTTAAAGATTTTGTAAATTAAATTTTTTTATCCCTTCAGCAAAAAGCACTGGCACGTTTTTCTTGATTAAAGCAGCATATGTAGAAAGGGTATTATTTTTTCAACCAAATTCAGAATTGATGAAGAACATAAATGCCCAAAAGTTTGCAGGAAGAGGATATCAATCGACAGTTCATATTGTGAAAATTCGAAAATTTATTTTGTTTCTTATTGCGGCCAAAGCATGGGCCGCTCTTTTGTTTTGAAAAAGAGGAAGACAGATTATGCTAAAATATTTTTAAAATACAATGAATCGACAGCAAGATTTAGAGGGGGAAAACCATGGCGGTTAAAGCAGAGATTGATTTCCAAAAAGAATTATTTGAAGCAGCTAATAAAATGCGCGGAAGCGTGGCTCCAGCTGACTATAAACATTATGTACTGCCGCTTATTTTTTTGCGCTATCTTTCGAATAAATATGAACAGAGCTGCAATGAGTTGGAGCAAATTTTTGCGGAAAATGAAGAAATGCAGCAAGGTTTCGTTTCAGATTCTCATCAATATAGAGATAAAAATGTGTTTGTCGTCCCGAAGGAAGCAAGCTGGCACTATATAATGAAAAATGCTAAACAGCCGAATATTAAAGAAATTCTCGATAATGCGATGAAGCGAATCGAGGAAGAAAACCCAGAATTGACAGGGGTGCTGCCGCAAATTTATCAAGGCTTGAACTTACCGGTAGAAAATGTTGCTGGATTAATTGAAATTTTTTCACGTGATGTGTTTAGTGGCAGCTCGGAAGACAGCATAGATATACTCGGTCGTACTTATGAGTATTTTATTAGTTCATTTGCTTCGTCAGAAGGGAACAGAGGCGGCGAGTTTTTTACCCCATCCTGTATTGTGGAATTGCTGGTGGAGATGCTTGAACCAAAAAGAGGTATCGTGTTTGATCCAGCGTGTGGAAGCGGTGGAATGTTTATTCAAAGCGGGAGGTATGCGCCGAATAAAAAGTCTCTTTTATTTTACGGACAGGAAAATGTCGTCACGACAGTACGTCTTGGAAAAATGAACGTATTGCTTCATGGCATCAATGCGGAAATACGGCTGGGAGATTCGCTGTTGAACGATCAATTTCCTGAATTAAAGGCTGATTATGTGATTGCCAACCCGCCGTTTAATCAAAAAGATTGGGGGGCGGACAGAATATCGAAAAGCGATCCGCGCTTGATCGGGCCTGTTACAAACAGCAATGCAAACTATATGTGGATGCAGCATTTCTTATACCATTTAAATGATGCAGGATCAGCAGGGTTTGTGATGGCAAATGGCGCAATGACAACTAATGTTAAGGAAGAAAAGGAAGTGCGGAAAATATTGGTGGATGAAGGGTACATCGATTGCGTTGTCCAATTGCCGGAAAAACTGTTTTTCACAACAGGCATACCGTGCTGTTTGTTCTTTTTAAGCAAAAATCGCGATGGAAAAAACGGTTACCGTGCTCGAAGAAACAAAATTTTGTTTATCGATGCCCGAAAAATGGGAAAGCCCGTCAGCCGCAAGCAAAAAGCATTGTCTAAAGAAGAAATTGATAAAATCGCATCAGTTTATCGAGCATTTAAATATGAACATGCAAAAAGCTGCGAAAATATTGAAGGTTTCTGTAAAATTGCAAAACTTGAAGAAGTACAACAAAACGACTACAAACTGACACCAAGCATGTACGTCGGAACAGAGGCAGAAGAAGAAGAAGAAGACATTCCTTTTGAGCAAAAAATAGCCGAACTAACGAAACGGTTGCTCGAACAATTTGAAGAATCGAACAAACTACAAGAAAAAATCAAACAAAACCTGGAGGAGCTGATGTATCGGAATGGGGAAAAGTCAAACTTAGTATTCAAAAGGGAAAAAAATGAATGATCTGAGAAAATGTGAAATTTTTTTATCGGTGCTTTCGAAAATTTCCTAATAAAGATTAATCGAGGAAAAAAGGTGGTATTAAGACCTTTCTGTCAGAGAAAAGTGTATTATAATCATTATAAAAGCAGAAGTTAATATGAAACTTTTTCTTCACAAAACCAAACATTTGTTCTATTATTTTATGTAGAAACGTTTAGAGGATAGATATTTGTTATTATAAAATGAATCATGATGGAGGTTTAATATGATGGAAGAAGCGTTAAAATTAATATTATCAGAGCTAAAAGAAATGAAAGAAGGACAATCCCGTTTAGCAGTCGAACAACAAGGTGTAAAGGAACAGCTGAAAGAGCTAAAAGAAGGTCAGTCTCGTTTAGCAGTTGAGCAAAAAGGTATGAAGGAGGAGCTGAAAGAGCTAAAAGAAGGTCAGTCTCGTTTAGCAGTTGAGCAAAAAGGTATGAAGGAAGAGCTGAAAGAGCTAAAGGAAGGTCAGTCTCGTTTAGCAGTTGAGCAAAAAGATATGAAGAAGGAGCTGAAAGAGCTAAAAGAAGGTCAGTCTCGTTTAGCAGTTGAGCAAAAAGATATGAAGAAGGAGCTGAAAGAGCTAAAGGAAGGTCAGTCTCGTTTAGCAGTTGAGCAAAAAGGTATGAAGGAAGAGCTGAAAGAGCTAAAGGAAGGTCAGTCTCGTTTAGCAGTTGAGCAAAAAGATATGAAGGAAGAGCTGAAAGAACTAAAAGAAGGACAACACCGTTTGGCAGCCGAACAACAAGGTGTAAAAGAAGAGTTGAAAGAGCTAAAAGTAGGGATGAAAGAACTAAAAGAAGGACAATCCCGATTAGAAGTAAAAATGGAAAATATCGAACGAAAAATTACAGGAATCCCTAAAACTTATGAGAATTTAGAACAATTTGTAGCACGTCAGCAGCGTGTGATTGAGGAATTGTCAGCACGTTCAGTTGAATACGGGGTAGAGATTAAAGAGATTCATCGCATTTTAAAAAATCAATAAAATAGAGTTTTTTTAGATTCAGAGTGGATTTTAATTGGAAATATGAAAAAGCGCCGAAACATTTTTCATAATGTTCCAGCGCAATCCATAGTCAGCCGAATTTGTGCTGATTATTTTTTAAGGATTGTTCGTTTATCTTCCTTTGACGATGGCAATAATTCCTTCTTCATCATCCAACACAAGTTCAATCCCAGCGTACGGGTCTTCATTTAAAAATTCATCGAGCCAAAGACGCAGAGCTTCGATGATGTTTGCGGTAATAAGTACTTGCTTTCGGTCGTTTACATACGCTTCGGCAGAAAAGCCGTAATCGTCGTCATACATCAGCTCCACTACAACTTCTTCCGGCTTTATTTGTTTTTTTCGGGAAATGTACACGCAGATGGCGTTAATAATATCTTGCTCCGGAATAATCAGCTTTTCCATGGATTTGCAGCCTCTTTTTCTTTTTTATGTTTGATCAGGACGAAAATTTTGCGAATGATCGAGATGAGAATAACGATTGCGAGCAAATTAATGAATAAACCTAAAATTGAACCGAATATACCCATGTTTGCTAGCAGTCCGCCAAATAATAATCCGGCAAGCCCTCCTAACATTAGGCCTTTGAAAAATCCTCCTGATGAGAGTGTGCCTTTGGAGCCGGCAGATTGATTTTTTGGAGTGTTTGCCTTTTTATCTTGGAAATTCGAACTGTTCGTTGTAGTATTTTTATTCAAATTGAAGCTTTTTTTCCCTGATTTGTATGACTTCGCCTCTACTATCGTTGGATGATCTTGAAAAACAACATTTCCAACAGGTGAAAAAATAAGCGCGAAAGTAAACAAAGCTGCTAATAATTTTTTCAATTTCGACTTCCCCCTGTATGAAAGTATTCGTATTTTTTTTGAACTTAGCTTCAATGTTATATACGATAGAAAATCAAATTAGTTTCACGATTTGATATCTTTCTATAATAAACGAATAAAAATTTTTCTTTCATCTAAGCATGTTATTCAACAATTACAAAGTTGTAAACAAGGAATAGAAGACTTTTAAAAAATGGTGAGGCCGTTGTTTTACTTGAATATATTTTATCATGTATACTTGTTTGAAAGTATTTGCGAACTGTAAAACGTTTGGACTGCCATGTTAAAAGAGTTTTTTCAAGTTTCATCAAACTTATCTATGGACGTGTTTTTTTGGAGGCATGAAAGGATGGTTCAGCTAAAAAAATTGGCTTTTAAGCAGAAAACAAAATTGATGTTGCTAATCGTGCTTGCTTTAATCTCTGGTGCTGCCATTATTGGACAAGCTTATTTTTTTGCGGCGATTGTCGATCGCATTTTTTTACAGAAACAGTCTTTTGCTGATGTTTTCCAGTTGCTTTTAGGTTTGTTCATTGTTCTGTTGGCCAGAACTGCATCCCATTATTTCAGCGGTTTAACAGGAATTAAAATAGCGTCCAAAGTGAAAAAAGATCTTCGCCAATCTTTATTAAATAAATTTTCAAGCAACCCGCTGCAAGTATCGCTGCAAGGGAAAACAGGACAAAAAGCAAGTGTATTGCTGGATGCGGTAGATGAAATCGACAGCTACTTTAGCATTTATATTCCAAAGGCAGTTCAAACGTCGATCATACCTCTTCTCATTCTTTTCGTTGTGTTTGCTAGCCATCCATTTACTGGATTAATCATGGTGATCACAGCGCCATTTATACCGATATTCATGATCATCATTGGCTACAAAACGAAAAAGAAATCGGAGGAGCAAATGGAGAAAATGACCGCTTTATCGGGACATTTTCTTGACACTTTGCAAGGGCTGACAACCCTTAAGCTGTTCAACCGTGCGAAACAGCAGAAAGAAGCGATCAGAAAAAGCAGCCATGGCTTTCGTGATGCGACGATGGAAGTATTGAAAATTGCTTTTACCTCTTCTTTTATGCTGGAGTTCATTTCCATGCTTAGTATGGGATTGATTGCCCTTGATGTGGCGATTCGCTTAATTATTTTTCAAAACATTTCTTTTTTTACCGCGTTTTTTATGCTGATTCTAGCTCCTGAGTTTTATAATGCACTGAAAGATTTAGGAAGCGCCTTTCATGCAGGCAGGGGAAGTATGGGGGCGGCAAGAAAGATTGAAGAGGAGCTAAACATAATCGGAAAGCCAGTAAAATGGGGGAAGGCAGTTTTGCCAAAAGGTGAAGGACCGCCGACCATTCGTATAGAAGGAGCGGGATTTCGTTACGAGGGAGATAGGTTTGCCTTAAAAAATATAAATGCTGAAATCCGCCCGTTTGAGCAAGTGGCAATTGTCGGAAAGAGCGGCGCTGGGAAATCGACTTTATTACATGTGATTGCAGGTCTTGTTCCGCTTACTGAAGGGGAAATTTATGTGAACGGAATTCGGCGGTCTGATTTGAACGAAAAGAGCTGGTTCAATGAAATCAGCTATATTTCGCAAAATCCGTATCTTTTTTCTGGAACGATTGCGGAAAATATCGCTTTGGGAGGAAAACTCGATGCAACGAAAGAGGAAATCGAACAAGCAGCCGAAAAGGCAGGAATTTTAAAGCTTGTCCAATCGCTTGAAAATGGTTTTGATACACCTATTGGAGAAGGAGGAAGGGGAATTTCCGGAGGAGAAAAACAACGAATTGCACTGGCACGAGCGTTTTTGAAAAAAACATCCATTATATTGTTTGATGAGCCGACGACTGGACTGGATCTTCAAACAGAACAAATTTTGCAGGATTCCATAAAGGAATTAGCTCAATCTTCCACCGTCATTACCGTCGCTCATCGGCTTCATACTATTATAAATGCGGATAAAATTCTTTTTTTGGAAAATGGAGAACTCATCGCATCCGGAACACATAAAGAATTGCTGGAATCAGTTGAAGCGTACAGGAAAATGACAACGCTCCAACAGGGAGGCATGGCAAAATGAAAGATTTGCTTTTTATTACAAAGCTGACATTAACAGAAAAGAAAGATCTTTTTTTGTCCATTCTCTTCGGATTTATAACAGGAATCGCGACAGTGAGTTTGTTTGCTTCAAGCGGCTATTTGATTTCTAAAGCAGCTCTTACACCGCCAATTTACACGCTGACTGTTTTCATAGCTTGTATAAAACTGCTAGGGTTTATCAGTGCAGGCAGCCGTTACGGGGAGCGTTATTTTTCTCATCGCACCACATTCAATATATTAAGCCGGTTGCGAGTTTCTTTTTTTGAAAAGCTGGAGCCATTGGTGCCCGCGATTTTTCTTAAATATCGGAGCGGAGATCTCCTCTCCAGAATTGTCGGCGATGTGGAAACGCTGCAAAACTTCTTTTTGCGTGTTTTTTATCCGCCGATCGTATCCACTCTCATATTTTTATGGACCATTTTTTTCACTTCGTTCTTTTCCTTTTATATTGCCTTGGTGTTATGTATCGGTTTGATTTTCACCACTGTCCTAATTCCGGCTTACTTTGCTTTCAGACTAAAAAAAGTAGAGCGTCATGTTCGGCAAAGCCGCGGGAATTTATCGACAGAAGTGACGGAGTTTTTTTATGGGTTTCGAGATTTAAAAATTTATCAACAGCTTGAGCATAAACAAGAGAAGCTTATCCAACGCTCCGATGCTTATTTGAAAGAACAGGAACGTGAAGCAATCCATAACCTCTTCAGTCAATCTGTCAATACGTTTGTATCTTTAATTATCTCTTGGGTTATTCTTTTGCTTGGCGTCTATTTCGTTGCAGGCGGTCAATTAGATGGTATTTTTCTTGCCATGCTTGTAATGATTTCATTAACTGTTTTTGAACATGCGGCACCGATGGCTGCTTTTCCAAGTTATTTAGAGGACAGCCGCCAAGCTGCTGCAAGACTATCAGACGCCACGCATCAAGACTCTTCTGTAAAAAAGTCTGATGAGAAAGAAATGAAGGAGCTTCCCGGTCAACAAGCTCCATCAATTGTCATGGAGAATGTCACCTTTCATTTATTTGGTGAAATTTTAAAAAATGTTTCAATTACATTTCCGGCAGGATCGAAAACAGCCATTGTCGGACCTAGTGGTTCGGGCAAATCGACCTTGCTGGCCCTTTTATTAAAAATTTATAAAAACTATCAAGGGGTGATTCGGATCAACGGCATCCCGATCGATCAATTAGATGACGATAGCCTTTGGAAAAATGCGAACGTTATTTTGCAGGACAACCACTTTTTCTACGGTACCGTTCGCGATAACCTAATGATTGCTAAAGATGCAGTGCTTGACGAAGATTTGGAAGATGTGCTGAAAAAGGTGAAGCTTGACTATCTTTCTTTGGCCGATCCGTTGTTAGAAAGAGGAGGAAATTTATCAGGCGGGGAAAAGCAAAGACTGGCGATCGCCAGGGTATTGTTGAAAAAAGCTCCGCTATGGATACTTGATGAACCGACATCATTTTTGGATGCTTTAACGGAACAGTCTATTTATCATCATCTGTTTGAAGCTGCTAAAAATGATACCGTCATCCTTGTCAGTCATCGTCTGGCCGGTCTGGAAAACATGGATCAAATTATCGTTATGGATGAAGGAGCTATTGTAGAAGCGGGAACCTACAAAGAATTGATGAACAAAAAAGGATACTTTTATCAAATGAAGCAAATTGAACAAAGTGTCTTTACAGCAAATTAAAGAAAGCCGACATGGAGCAAACTGTCGGCTTTTTTTCGATTGATTTCTAAGCTTGCTTCAATTTTTATCCTCTTTTGGATATGAGCTCATCTTTCACTGCTGTCCAAAATGATAAAGCTGCAGCAGCGAATAGCACGAGAAAGGGGGCAAACGTAATTAAAAAAGTCTTCATCGTTCCACACTCCTTATTTTGCGTTTTGCCCTTTCACATAATCTTTATCGAACAGAAACAGTTTTATTAGTAAATAAAGGGAAGGGAGCAAAAGGGCTAATCCTAAAATAAAAACGATGATCAGGGAAATGGCCATAGCTTCGTTTGTAAAACTGTCATAAATGGACAAATATGGATAAAGCAAGTACGGATAATGGGAGATTCCATATCCAAAGAAAGCTAACAGAAATTGACCTACTAACAATCCGAATGCCAATCCATAATTTTTTCTTTTCCAAATGAGCCAGACAGTCCCGACATATAAAAGAAACGATAAAGCGAACATCCACCATAAATTAAGGATGCGTTCAAAATGCTCTTGGTTGTGATAGCTCAGTTCATAAATGATGCCGCAAGCTGTTATGATTAAAGGAAATGCCCAGAAAAGAGCATATTTTCTCATTAAATTCGTTGCGTCTGTATCACCAGTTTGATTCGCGTACCATGTAAGAAAAACAGCTGAAATATAAAGGACGGCCGTAATACTTAAAACGACGATGCTCCAAGATAATGGGCTTTTAAATAATGCTACGTAGTTTAAAACTGGATGCTCATCCACCATCGAGACAAATCCGCCTTCAGAAATGGCTAAGACGACAGATAATGATGCAGGGATCAATAATCCAGACAATCCATACATAAAGGCATACCCTTTATGCCCTTTTGATGAATACGTTTCAAATGCGTAATAAGACCCGCGAATGGCAAGCAAAATAATCGCAATGCTTCCCGGAACAAGGAGAGTTGTCCCATAATAAAATGCGGTTTTTGGGAAAAAACCGACAATCCCAACAAAGAAGAAAACGAAAAATACATTGGTTACCTCCCAAACTGGAGACAGGTAGCGTTGAATAATTTTGGACAATATATGCTGCTTGCCACTCAAAATGCTGTAAGCATTAAAGAATCCAGCGCCGTAATCAATGGATCCAACGATCACATAGCCGAACAAAAAGATCCAAAGGACGGATATCCCAATAATCTCCAAGCTCATGACTGCTCACCGCCTAATCGATTTTCAAGCTCTCTTTCCACCGGATTATTTTTAAACAACCGGCGAAGAATCACAATCGTGCCGATTCCTAAAATCAAATACAAAATGGCAAAAAGAATGAGCATAAGACCTACATGGCCGCTTGAAGTTGCTGCTTCACCCGTTGTCATAATTCCGCGAAGGATCCAAGGCTGACGGCCAAATTCAGTCAACCACCAGCCAGCCTCAATCGCGATAAAAGATAGAGGCCCTCCGAGCACAATGAGCATGCGGAACCATTTTTGGTTGATGAAAGCCCATCCGCGCTTCACTCCAATCCAATAGATAAGTGCTAATAAAATCATGAAAACGCCAATGGCTACCATAATATCAAAAAAATAATGAATATAAAGCGGAGGAGATTCAAAATTTGAAAATTGGTCTAGTCCGATAACTTCTGCATTTGGATCTCCATGCGCCAAAATACTGAGCAAATATGGGAATTTAAGTGCATATTTAATGTTTTGTTCGTCATCTAAAATACCAAACATGACTAGAGGAGCATTTCCTTCTGTTTCAAAATGCCATTCCGCAGCCGCCAATTTCTCTGGCTGGTACTCAGCTAAATATTTGCCGGAAAAATCTCCGATAACAGCTGTTGCAATGGAGAAAATCAGTCCTATTTTCATAGTTAAAAACAAGGCTTTTTTATGATAAACATGGTTGGAGCCTTTTAATAATTGGCATGCTGCAATAGATGCCAGCGTAAAGGCGGCTGTCATAAAGGCGGTTGCGACTACGTGTGCGACTTTTGTCGGCATGGCCGGGTTAAAAATCGCACCCAGCGGATTGACATTGATGAGTTCACCATTTACAATGTCAAACCCTTGCGGCGCATTCATAAAAGAGTTGACGATGGTAATAAAAAAGGCAGAAAAGGCGGCGCCAAGGGAGACAGGAATCAGAAAGAGCAGGTGCTTCCGCTGATTTTTAAATCGTTCCCAAGTGTACATATAAATTCCGAGAAAGATTGCTTCAAAGAAAAAAGCAAATACTTCCATAAAAAGCGGCAATGCGATCACATTTCCGGCAAGTTCCATAAAATTCGGCCAGAGCAATGACAGCTGGAGTCCAATCGCAGTTCCTGTTACAACACCGACAGCTACGGTGATGACATACCCCCGCGCCCAACGTCTAGCCATTAAAAGATAATGTTCGTCATTTTTTTTGATCCCAACCCACTGGGCAATCATGATCATCAACGGAACGCCTACCCCAATGGTTGCGTAAATAGCGTGAAAAGAAAGTGTAAGGATAGTCAGTATTCGACTGCTGAATACGGGGTCTTCAAATAACAATTTTATTTCCTCCTTTTGAACGGGATAAATCTTTGAAACCGGTCATGAGTATATGATCAGGATGAACCAATACAATATGATTTCATTTTACTTTATAAAAATGTGCTTTTTGTCAATTCTCTTTGACAAATGTATATATAGAGAATGAAAAATATGTGAACATTGGCTCTTTTCGCTTAGTTTATGCCATATTATAGCATTTCAGGAAGCCTGTACCATTTGCAAAATCTGAAAAAATCAGCATTGCTCAACATATGTTTGTACAAATATTTAAAGAATATACATGATTTTCAAATCATATCGGATTATCTGCCGGGTTAAGAAAATATTGGGTTAAGTCCTGTGAAAAAAAATACATGTTTTCCCTGGCTTAAAAAGCCTGAAAGCAGCCAATAAGATTCTGTTTATGTTTGGCTGCGAAATTGGCAGAACGTTTGAATCCGTAATCGAACGGATTGTTGCTGCCGCCTCTAAATGTATTTTTTTTTGGCAAACAAAAATACGGCTGCAGTTCATCTTGACTATATAAAATTAAAAATGTTACATAGTCCGTTCTAAATCGCACGGGTTTTTAGCTCCAGTTCATCCAGGCTAAATAGAATCAAAAAAATGACAGCTTCGAATTTGTGTTGTATATTCATAAGCATGCTAGTTTGTGGGCAGGAAGCATTCGTGCTATGATTTTTTGTAAACAGCTGCCAAGGAGGGATGGATCGTATGGTGAAGAAAGTAATATTGAATGGTGTAGAGATACAAGTAGAGGAGTATGAAGAGGAAGTGGTTCATCAACCAAACGGTGAGCCATTACATAAAATTCGTTTTGCTTTTAAGGTGAGAAGCGATGAATATCATGATATTACGACGCTGCTGTATCAGCAAACGTTTGATGTGTCAGTTCCTGAAAGAGACCTGAACTTTAGGGGGACGATACAAAATTATTCCACTTCTGTGACGAATTTGTACAAAAAAAATCAGGTTGGTGATTTTCGATTAGAATTAATTGAGACGATTTCACAATGATTGTTTCAATGGCGTAATCCCATGGTGTTCGAAGAAACAGAGGGAGGCACTATGTCAATTCAAGTAGAGCATTTGTACAAGCAATTTCGAGTTCACGTTCGGCAAGCAGGGTGGACGGGGGCTGTACGCAGTTTGTTTAAGAGGGAAATTCGTACTGTGGAAGCGGTGCGAGACATTTCATTTACTATTCCTTCGGGAGAAATTGTCGCATTTTTAGGGCCGAACGGAGCGGGGAAAACAACGACAATTAAAATGCTGGCCGGTTTGCTTTATCCAAGCTCCGGGAGCATTCAAGTTGCCGGATATGTACCGTTTGAACAAAAAGCGGAATTTAAGAAGATCATGAGTTTAGTCATGGGACAGAAAAGCCAGCTCATATGGGATATTCCGCCAATGGAAACGTTTCTCGTCAGTAAAGCGATATACGAAATAGAAGACCGTGCGTTTCGGCAAACGTTGGATGAGCTTGTCGAGCTGCTCGAGTTAGAAGAGCTCTTGACGAAACCAACGCGGAGTTTGTCTCTCGGACAGCGGATGAAATGCGAATTAGCAGCCGCGCTTTTGCATCGGCCGAAGGTTTTATTTTTGGATGAACCGACGATCGGCTTGGATGTCCATACGCAGGAAAAAGTCCGCCGCTTTATAGGACAATATAACCGCGAGCACCGAACGACAGTATTGTTGACATCGCATTACATGGGCGATGTGACAGCGCTGTGCGATCGGGTGCTCATTATTAATCATGGGAAGCTGTTGTATGATGGTGAATTGGACATGTTGACGGAAAAATTGACGCCGTATAAATTGCTAGAGGTTCAGCTTTCGTCCATTCCCGATATTTCATGGGATGCATACGGCGAATTAGTCGATGCAAAAGAGGGTAAAGTAACGCTTCGTGTGCCGAGGGAACGCATTCACGAGGTATCCTCCCGATTTTTGCAGCAGTTTGATGTTCGCGATTTAAATATAGAAGACCCGCCGATGGAAGAAGTGATAACGCTCGCGTTTCAGGAGGATGCACATGTTTCGTAAATACTCTGTTCTCCTTCGCATGAAATATGTGGAGATGTTTGCCTACCGGCTGGCGACGATCGTGTGGATGACAGGAGCCATGGTTCAGCCGCTGATCACGATGATGGTCTGGATGAATATTGATCCTGATCAGGAGAATGCGTTTATTTTTTACTTTGCGGCATTGATTTTTGTTGAACGCATGACAAGCGCTTGGGACGTTTGGGAATTGGAGCGTGAAATAAGGGAGGGAACCTTTTCTTATCAAATTGTCCGTCCGTTTCACCCGATTCATTGGGCCATTGCTGAAAATATCGTGTATAAAGCGTTATTTTTAGTCATTTTAATTCCGGCATGGGGCCTCTTGGCGGTCTTTATTCCGGCGCTGCGGCTGGATCAAATAAGTGCGGCGCAGTGGCTGTTATTCTTTTGTGCGCTTTTATTGGCAGCGGTCATTCGTTTTTTATTCAGCTACACATTTGGTCTGTTAGGTTTTTGGGTGACAAAAGTGACGGCTTTGTATGGCATGTTTGAAGCGGTGTCTCTCTTTTTGTCGGGCCGCATTGCACCGATGTCGCTCCTGCCTCCGTTTTTGAAAACGATCAGCTTTTATTTGCCTTTTCGATATATGGTCGGGTTTCCAATCGAAATTTTGACCGGAAGCGTCCAAGGGATGGATATTGTGTACGGATTTGGATGGGCTGCAGTTTGGTGCATGTTTTTTATGCTTGCAGTATTGTTGCTTTGGAAGGCTGGTCTAAGGAAAAACCAAGCTGTGGGGGGATAATGTGAAAAGACATTGGCGCATTTTTTGTGAATTTTTTCGGACTTGTTTAGTGGAGGAGCTCGAATATCGCAGCGAATTTTTAGGAAATTTCCTGTCGAGTTTGTTTGGCATTGGGATGGCTATTTTGACAATTCAAGTATTTTTTTATCAAACAGATAACCTCGGCGGTTGGAAATATGCGGATGTTCTGCTGCTTCTTGGTATATTCAATACGCTGCAAGGATTGATTGATTTTGCCCTGAGGCCCAACATGTCCCGTCTGCTGCAGCATATTCGCATGGGGACGTTTGATTATGTATTGACAAAGCCGGTCGACAGCATGTTTTATGTCAGCTTCCGCCATTTAGTGTTTTGGCGCTTAATTGATGTGTTTCTTGGCATCGGCTTGATAATCTATGCGTTAATACAAAAACATTATATGCCGACAATAATGGATGCAGTGATGTTTTTCATTAGTATCGGATCTTCGCTTGTCCTGATTTACGCGCTGTGGATGATGCTGATGACCACCTCCTTTTGGGTTATTCGTATCGATGATCTATCGTTTGTTTTTAATTCATTTTTTGAAACAACACGGTTCCCAATCGGAATGTATAGAGGCTGGCTTCGCATCGTGCTCACATACATTTTGCCAGCTGCCTTTATTACAAGCACGCCGGCGTTGTCTTTGCTTGGAAAATGGAACGGGATGACAACAATCCTATCCGTTGTACTTGCCGGGCTGTTCTTATGGATATCGCGCCGGTTCTGGCGGTATGCGCTCCGATCGTACACAAGTGCAAGCAGTTAAATATTCCGTGCATTGAAAAATGGCAGCAGAGAATGTGAAAAATTTGCTAATAATTTCAAACGGTAGATTTTGGTTAAGGAATGACCGAATAGCTTATTAGATGGATAGATGAAAAAGCAGAGGGGTTACAGTTTTTCAGTTGCTTTTCCCCAGCTGTTTGGCACGATAAAAGACAATGATCAATGGATGATTTTTTCGAACAAGCAGTCTGCCAAAATCAGTCGATGTCGCTTGAAAGATATATATTTCTCCCCTCATTTTTCCCAGCCTGACCTCGCTTAGGTTTTCCAGTGAAACAGTTTCCTTGTATGGACAAATAGAGAAAAAAAGAAGAAAAGGATTTTTTCTGCTTCTGTCGAATATTTTATTTTAGAGGTGTGATTAAAAAGGAAGGTTCCCATTATGGAAAAAGAAATTATTTGTAAAAGAGAAATAATCAAAATTGATCATCAAAACAAGAAAGTGGTGATAGATGAAATTGCGATAGAGTATCCGTTAACAATTTTTGTGAACAATGAGGAATTCGCCACATTAGTATGCTCGCCGTCCCATGTAGAGGAGCTTGTTTTAGGCTTTTTAGCTTCAGAAGGGATGATCCGCATAAAAGCAGATGTGAAAGCGCTTCAAATTGATGAGGATAAGGGGTTTGCCTATGTTCATTTGCATCAGCCGATAGGGGATAAGAAAGAGTTTGTTTCCAAACGCTTTATCGGCTCCTGCTGCGGAAAAAGCCGACAGTTTTATTTTTATAATGATGTGAAAACAGCGAAAACGATTATGAACAGCATGACGATTTCTGCCGCACAATGCTTTCAGTTAATGGAAATGTTAAATGAAGCTTCATCGGCTTTTAAGCGTACTGGAGGCATTCATCATGCGGCATTATGTTCAAAAGAGGGATTGATTAAGACATTTTCTGACATTGGGCGACATAATGCTTTAGATAAATTATATGGCTTCTGTCTAAACGAAAACATTTCTTTAAATGATAAAATAATCGCTTTCAGCGGGCGGATTTCCTCAGAGGTAGTGCTGAAGGTTTCGAAAATTGGATGCGGTATACTTCTATCAAAATCGGCTCCAACAAATTTGGCACTTCAATTGGCAGAAGATTTAAACATTACGACTGTTGGGTTTATACGGGAAAATAAAATGAACATTTATACACATAGCAACAGAATAACAAAATAACAGGGGGAACGTATCGTGGGAAATGTAACGATTACGGTCAACGGAGGAGAAATAACCGCAAGGGAAAATCAATATCTTCTGCAGGCTTTGCTCGAACATGAAATGGATGTACCGCACGTTTGTTATCATGAAAGCTTGGGCGCAATTCAAACATGTGATACTTGTATGGTGGAAGTGAACGGGGAGCTTGTACGAGCCTGCAGCTACAAAGTCCAAGAAGGACTCGTTGTTGAAACAGAGACTTCTAAAGTAAAAGAATCTCAAAAATTAGCGATGGATCAAATTTTAAAAAATCATGAATTATATTGCACAGTTTGCGATAAAAACAATGGAGATTGTACAATTCATAATACGGTTAAAGCTTTAGGCATTGAACATCAAAGCATTCCGTTCCAACCAAAACCGTATGAAGTGGATTATTCAGGATCATTTTATCGATATGACCCAAATCAATGCATATTATGCGGACGCTGTGTAGAGGTGTGCCAAGATGTTCAAGTAAATGAAACATTGACGATTGATTGGAGCAGAGAGCAGCCTCGTGTGATCTGGGACAACGATGTGCCGATTGATCAGTCCAGCTGCGTAAATTGCGGCCAATGTGTAACTGTATGTCCGTGCAATGCCTTAATGGAAAAATCAATGTTAGGGGAAGCCGGCTTTTTAACAAATGTAGAACCTGGTACATTACGATCGATGATTAATTTGACGAAGGAAGTGGAAACAGGATACGGTTCGCTAATGGCCATCTCAGATACAGAAGCTGAGCTGCGCAAGGAAAGGATCAAGAAAACGAAAACAGTTTGCACATACTGCGGAGTTGGCTGTTCATTTTATATATGGACAAAAGACAGAAAAGTTTTAAAAGTTGAACCAACACCGGAATCGCCGGCAAACGGAATTTCCACTTGTGTAAAAGGAAAGTTCGGCTGGGATTATGTCAATAGTGAAGAACGGCTGACAAAACCGTTGATCCGGGAAGGCGACCATTTTAAAGAAGTTGAATGGGATGAGGCGATTCGATATGTTGCAAAACGGTTTAAAGAAATAAAAGATGCACATGGCCCTGATGCTTTAGGATTTATAGCTTCTTCCAAAGCAACGAATGAAGAATCGTATTTACTGCAAAAATTTGCCCGTCAAGTGATAGGAACGAATAATGTTGATAATTGCTCAAGATATTGTCAATCTCCAGCAACGGTCGGACTATTTCGCACTGTCGGCTATGGCGGTGATTCAGGATCTTTTTCTGACATAGCTTCCTCTGATCTTGTCATCATTATTGGCGCCAATACAGGGGAATCGCATCCGGTTTTGGCATCAAAAATCAAACGAGCGCAAAAACTTTATGGACAAAAGCTGCTCGTGTTTGACTTAAGAAAGCATGAAATGGCGGAGCGGGCCGATATGTTTATCAGGCCAAAGCCAGGAACGGATCTTGTTTGGCTGTCAGCTGTAACGAAATACATCATTGACCAAAATTGGCATGATGAAGAGTTTATCAAAGAACGAGTGAACGGCTTTGAACAATATAAAAGTAGCTTAGAGCCGTTTACGTTGGAATATGCGGAAGAAGTGACGGGAATTTCCAAGGACACGCTGATCAAGGTTGCTGAAACGATTCATCAATCTAAAACAATGGTCATTTGCTGGGCGATGGGAGTCACTCAACAGCAGCGCGGAAGTGATACGAGTACTGCCATTTCCAATTTGTTATTAGTGACAGGCAATTACGGCAAACCGGGCACTGGAGCCTATCCGCTGCGCGGCCATAACAATGTTCAAGGGTGCAGCGACTTTGGAAGCATGCCGAACTTTTTCCCGGGATATGAAAAGGTAGCGGATGAAAAAGTCCGCAGCCGTTATGAAAAAGCTTGGGGCGTGACATTGCCTAAAAATCCGGGAAAAGACAATCATCAAATGGTTAAAGCGATTCATGAAGGCGCTCTGAAGGCATTATATGTGACTGGCGAAGATATGGGGATTGTCGATGCCAATATCAATCAAGTCGGCGCCGCTTTTGAAAAGCTGGAATTTTTCGTTGTGCAGGACTTATTTTTAACAAAAACGGCCCAATATGCAGATGTTGTGCTGCCGGCCAGCCCAAGCTTAGAAAAAGAAGGAACTTTTACCAATACAGAACGCCGGATTCAGCGATTGTATGAAGCATTGCCGCCTCTTGGAGATTCGAAGCCTGATTGGCAAATTTATTGTATGCTGGCGAAAGCGCTGGGCTTCAATTGGGATTATCAGCACCCTGGAGAAATTATGGAAGAAGCGGCGTCGCTCGCACCGCTTTTTGCCGGTGTTTCCTATGACCGTTTAGAAGGATTTTCAAGCTTGCAATGGCCTGTTGAGAAAGATGGAACCGACTCGCCGCTTCTTTATGAAGATCGATTCCCGTTTGCCGATGGAAAGGCACAGCTTTATCCGCTTCAAGTCGATTATTTATATGATGTAGATGAAGAGTATGATCTTCACGTGAACAACGGGCGCTTGCTAGAGCATTTCCATGAAGGGAACATGACGTATAAATCACAAGGAATCAGCCGGAAAACCCCGAACGCTTTTATAGAAATTTCGAAAGAATTGGCTGAAGAACGCCGTATTCAAGAAGGAGCCATTGTCAAGCTTATTTCCAAATACGGCTCTGTAAAAGGCCCTGTTCACATAACGGATCGCGTGCAAAAGCATGAAATCTTTATCCCATTGAATGATACGGGCGAATTGGCTATTAATCGTTTAACAGGCAATCATGCTGACCGCGATACGAACACACCGGCATATAAAGAAATTGCCGTAAAAATGGTCGTATTGAAGGAAAAAGGAGACTCCCCAATTCGGCCAAACAACCATCGAAACGGAAAAAGAAATCCGCAAATTGGGGTCAAAGTAGAGAAGAAATGGGAGCGCAGCGATTACACGTTTCCCGGAAGCAAGGTGAAAATACATGGCTAAACCAATTACAACCATCAAAAAAATCGAAGTGTCACAAGAAGAAAAAAGAAAGCAAAATTTATTAGAAATCGAGCAAGCGTTAGCAGACAATAAAGAGGCAGTTTTAGAAGGCATAGCATGTTTACGGAAGCTTCACGATGCAGGTGTTCTGGAAATCGCCAATGCCCTTTTAGCGCGGAAAGATCAAGTACTAGAAAACGTGGTTAAGGAAGTCAGCAGAAAACCGAACATTGATGTTTTAAAAAATATCGTCAATCTGTTGATGCTGCTGGGAACAATCGATCTCGAAAAGCTGCAGGTAATGTCGACAAGAATGAATGCTGGAATACAAGAAGCTGCGGCAAGCGTCAATAAAGAAGAAACAACTTCTATTTTCCAATTGCTATCGGCTTTAAAAGATCCTGACATCAACCGATCGATTACTATGCTTCTTCATTTTTTAAGAGGAATGGGGAAATCTTAAAGGATTGGCAATAAAAGTGAAGCTTGAAAATTGTGAGGGAATGCTTTTGTGCCGAAAAACATCCTGATTGGTAAAGAAATTTGCAACCATTATGTGGAAAGGCAAAGCCCTTCTCATTCGAAAACGACTGTTGCCTATCGTTCGTAAAGAAAAACTCAAGAAAAGTGCAAAGCGGTCAATCATTCGGAGTTGACATAAAATTAAATATTTGTTATTAAAAAATTGATGATTAGCACTCGATTGATTAGAGTGCTAATTTTTATCTTCATTTTGCACATACGCTTTTTAGAAAGGAGAGGCGGTCATGGAAAAAAAAGAGTTTCAAGCCGAGTCGAAAAGGTTATTAGAAATGATGATCAACTCCATTTATACAAAAAAGGAAGTTTTTTTGAGGGAGTTAATTTCAAATGCAAGCGATGCGATCGATAAAATTTATTACAAAGCACTGACTGATGATTCGTTAACTTTTCAAAAGGATCAATACTACATAAAAGTTATTCCAAATAAAGAAAAGCGGACGCTCACAATCGTTGATACAGGCATAGGCATGACAAAAGAGGAATTGGAAGAAAATCTTGGTACGATTGCTAAGAGCGGGTCGCTCGCCTTTAAAAAAGAAAACGAATTAAAAGACGGCTATGACATTATTGGACAGTTCGGCGTTGGCTTTTATGCCGCCTTTATGGTTGCGGATGTTGTCACTGTCATCAGTAAAGCGCTGGGCAGCGATCAAGCATATAAATGGGAATCAAAAGGCGCTGATGGTTTTACAATCGAACCATATGAGAAGGAAGAGGTCGGAACGGAGATCATACTAAAAATCAAAGAAAATACTGAAGATGACAACTATGACGAATTTCTTGACGAATATCGGTTAAAACAAATCATTAAAAAATATTCCGACTTCATCCGCTATCCGATCAAAATGGATGTCAAAGTACAAAAACCGAAAAATGAGAACGAGAACGAATTTGAAGAGGTTGTTGAAGAACAAACAATCAACAGCATGGTTCCGATTTGGCGGAAAAATAAAAGTGAACTGACAGATGAAGATTATGAAAACTTTTATGCCGAAAAGCATTATGGCTTTGACAAACCGTTAAAACATATTCATATTAGCGTAGATGGAACGGTTCGCTATCAAGCGATTTTATATATTCCGGAAAAAACGCCATTTAATTACTATACAGCAGAATATGAAAAAGGGCTTGAACTGTATTCCAACGGCGTGTTAATTATGAACAAGTGCCCGGATTTACTGCCTGACTACTTCAGCTTCGTTAAAGGAATGGTTGATTCTGAGGACCTATCGTTAAATATTTCAAGAGAGATGCTCCAGCATGACAAGCAATTGAAAATCATTGCGAAAAACATTCAAAACAAAATTAAACGCGAACTAGAAAACCTATTAAAAAATGAAAGAGAAAAATATGAAAAGTTTTATGAAGCATTTGGCAGACAATTAAAGTATGGCGTTTACAGCGATTTCGGCGCAAATAAAGAAACATTGCAAGACTTGCTTATGTTCTACTCTTCAAAGGAGAAAAAACTTGTCACCCTGCAAGAATATGTATCAAGAATGCCTGAGGAGCAAAAATATATTTATTATGCAACGGGCGATTCGTATGAACGAATTGAAAAGCTTCCGCAAACCGAGCTGGTTGCAGATAAAGGCTATGAAATTTTGTATTTGACAGAGGATATCGATGAATTTGCGATCAAAATGTTAATGACATATAAAGAGAAAGAATTTAAATCAGTCTCCAGCGGCGACTTAGGAATTAGCGAAGAAGAAAACAAAAAAGAAACTGAAAAAGAACATAAAGAGCTGTTCGAACAAATGAAAAGCATTTTGGGTGATAAAGTAAAGGATGTGCGAGCATCAAAACGGTTAAAAACACATCCTGTTTGTTTATCAACAGACGGCGAAATCACGATTGAAATGGAAAAAGTGTTAAATGCTATGCCGAACAGCCAAAACATTAAAGCGGAGAAAGTGCTTGAAATTAATACAGATCACGAAGTCTTTCAAACGCTAAAAGCAGCGTATGAAAACGATCAAGAGAAGCTGAAGCTGTTCACAAACATTTTATATAATCAGGCTTTGCTTATTGAAGGCCTGCCAGTCCAAGATCCTGTTGAGTTTACAAATGACATTTGTAAAATTATGGTTTCTTAAAAATCCAGGGCACATCTAGCGATTTGTCAAAGCTTGAACTATTTGCAGAGTTCAGCGCCACAAACGGAAAAACTTAGCTGGCTGAAAGGTGCACGATTTATAGATAAAGAAGCACAAAGAACCGATTGACTGATGCAAAAGAGAAGCAAGGCATGCAGCGGATGGATTTCCCAGATATGAAAAAGTTATCATGTAAATGAATGCTTGTTTTAGCTTTTAACGTATGGACATGCGCAAAATAATTAAGAAAGGCAAACCTGTCTTTCCGGCAGAGGCGGAAGGCAGGTTTGTTAATAGTTTGAGCTCTTTTGCAGCTAAGAGTTTTTTTTCAAATTCCTTTAACTCCCACTAGGATCGTTTGAGAAAGTTCGTTATACTTGGGGGAGAGAGGAGTTTGGTTATGCTATTTTTTGTTATATTATTTTTTCTTGGACTTTTCATATTCTTTTTAATAAAAGGAAATAAAAATACAAAGGATGTAGCTGTTAAGAAAATCACAGTTCGATGCCCCGATAGGAAAGCTTCTGCAAAGAATATAAAAATACTCCATCTATCTGATTTACACCTTGAAAACTTATCGATCAGCCCAAAAGAATTAGATGAGCTGATTTCAGCAGAACCAATTGATCTTATTGCACTGACAGGTGATTTTCTCGACCGGAAGAGAAGCATCCCAAAACTTTCCGCATACTTGGAAGTATTGAGAAAAACAAATCCAACGTACGGCACGTATGCTGTGTTCGGCAATCACGATTATGTTTTAAAGGAAGAAGACTTTGAAACTTTGAAAAAAATGCTGCAGCATTACGGGATAAAAACACTACAAAATGAGCACGTGACCATTCAGCTTGAAGAAGAATGCTTGAATATTATTGGCATTGATGATTACACGACAAACCGCAGTTATGTTCAAAAAGCTTTTCACGGAGTAGAAGAAGGAATGCGATTAGTGCTGACCCATGATCCAAGCGTTATTCTTGAAATGGAAAACATTCCGTTTGATTACTTGCTGTCCGGTCATTTCCACGGCGGACAAATCAATTTGCCAAAGCCGTACCATCTTTTTTACAAAGGCAAGCTTCCAAGAATGAACATTATTAAAGGACTCCATTACCATAACGAGCGGCCGTTTTATATTAGCGAAGGCCTAGGACAAACAGGAGTGAACATCCGAATTGGCAGCCGCCCTGAAATTACGTTTCATCAATTTTCATAGTATTTTTAACATATCTCTAAAATTGTAATGTTAAGATTGTAAAATTTTCCCTACTATGTTGAAGATGATTCAATAGCTAAAGCAGGATGAACTCCTGCTTTTTTCTTTTTGCAAAAAAAGAGTTTATTTTCTTGGATCTTTAATAAAGTCAGCTTTCCGTTTATTTGTTATTTATAAAAGGTTAATCACAGAATCTACTAAGATCCACATTTGCTAATAACTAAAGTTAAATTTACGCTTTTCCTCTAATAGAAATGCATGAATCGATGAAAAAATATAAAGCAATCACACCTTTTGCTCCCATTGTAAAATTGAATAAACAATACTTGCTGCTTTTCCATTGTTCAGCGTGTTGATCAATCGGAATTTTCAACGATCTTGAGTTCACAAAAAATTTTTGTGAGCGCTTATTAGTTTTTTAACTTCATCCTTTCACTCGTTTCTCCGGTTTTTTTTGTAGATGTCTTTATTTCTGAACGCCTATAAACATGGTATACTCTTCCTATAAGGAGGCGGAGAAAAGATTTTTTTTCACGATTGGGGTATTTAATGGAGAAAAAGCAAAAAACTATTTCTAATCGCAAGCTTTAGCAGGAGCTTTAAAGGGAGAAAGTAAAGATTTCAAAAATATTTGCGGCTGCAACGTTCTTATTGCCGTTTCCCTTTGAATTGGCTGGTGATTAAATTTGTCGCCTTCTTTTTACATAGCGACGCAGTCATTGAAGCGATGACAGAAGAAGTGATTTAGAAACGGAGGTTTTTTATGCTGCCAAAAACGATCGAACAATTGGATCAAATTCGGGAAGAATGCCGTAAATTAGTGAATAGACGTTCATCTGTTTCTGCTATTGCTGCAGCTGTTCCAATTCCGGGTATTGATGTGACGGTGGATGCTGCACTTGTGAAAGATCTGCTAAATGAAATTAATCAAAAGTTTGGTTTATCAAAAGAGCAAGTTGATCAATTGGATGCGAAAACAAAAGAGCTCATTATCGTACTGGCAACTTCATTAGGAAATGAACTCATCGGAAGAACAATTGGCAAAAAATTGGTGCTGAGCTTGGTGAAAAAAGCTGCAACCCGGATGGCGGCAAAACAGACGAGCAAACTTATTCCTCTCATTGGAATAGGGGTTTCGGCCGGGATTAGCTTTGCGACGATGAAATATTTAGGAAATAAACATATTGATGATTGCTATAAATTAGTTAAACAATATATCGAACAGGAGGCGTCATCAGAAAATTTTGCTGCAAAATAGTGAGTCTGGTTAGCTGCAATATTTCTAACAATAACCCCCAAAAAGCACTGATGATGATTAATTCAACTAGATAAAACCTCAGAGTAAATAGGATTAAAGCAATGATAAAGCCCCCATTGCTTAAAGGGGGCTATTGTTGAAGAGAAGATTTTCGATCGTGCTCCAAACTTTTCGGCTTTCTGGCAAAACGATGCTGTACAAAGAGGCAATATAAAACTAAACCTACCAACACATAAAGCGAAGTGTAAAAATATAAAGATGTAAATCCAGTAAAGACAACAACTGCTCCAGTTAAAAACGATCCGAGACCGATGCCGATGTCGAAGATCGATAAAAAGGTGCTGAGAGAAGCCGCTCTTCTCTGTGGAGGGACAATTTGTATAGCCATTGTTTGGAAGCTTGGAAACAAGGTTCCCCATCCAAGACCGATAAATACTGCACTTAACAAATAGATGAAGGATGTATTTGCCATGCTCAATATAAATAATCCGAAGGCAAATGAAACGATGCATGGGATAACAATGACATTTGCGCCGTATCGGTCAAACCACCTTCCGGTAAACGGCCGGGAAATGAGCAAAACGATTGCATACACGACGAAGAATAAATTCGAACCGGCGCCAAGATTCATTTTTTCCGCAAAAACGGAGACGAACGATAATACAGTCGAATAAGCAAAAGCTAAAAAGGCAGCAATCAACGCAATGCGGAATGTTGATACCTCTACAAGTTTTTCAAAGCTGAAATTCACTTTGAAAAGTTCTCTTTTATTTAGTTTCGGCTTCATTTCATGCAGGTTAACTATTCCCCCGGTCAAAAGCGCCCCAACGGAACAAATAAGGGCAATGACGAGCATGACAAAAGAACCCCAATGATCTAACGAGGTAAGCCCTAAAAACGGTCCAATCACCATGGCGACATTGGAAGATAAAATAAAATATCCCATTCCTTCTCCTTTTTTCGATTCCGGAACGATATCTGCCACAATCGCACCTGTTGCGGTTGTCGCAATCCCAAAACCAATTCCATGAAGAAAACGAATGATCAATAATAAGACAATTGAACTGACAAATAAATAAGAAATAGAGGCGATCAAGAAAATGACCAAGGAAATAATCAACATTTTTTGTTTTCCAAGTTTCTCCATAAATTGGTCGACGAACGGGCGAGTCACGATTGCAGCAAATAAATAAACCATTGCTATTAAGCCAGCCTCAGCTTCGCTGCTTTTTAAATCTTGAATGACAAAGATCGGCAAGGTGACCAGCAAATAATAATAGTTTATAAAAAGAAAAAAATTACAAATTGAAATACTAAAAAAATTTTTCGTCCATAATTTTGCTTCTTCCATATTTGTCCCTTCTTTAAAAAAGAATCATTTTTTCAGACTTTTTAAATAACAAACTAATTGTACACCTTTTTTTAAAAAAATAAAAGAATCGTGCAAATGGTATGAAGAAGCGGTGAAACGAAGGCTATCCATTGTTTTTCACCGCTTTCTATTAAAATATTCACTATTTAAATAATAAATTTCATTAACATGTGTTCATTTTGATTCTAGTATTCAAAATGGAACATATTCTATTTCAAAACAAAATATTCGATATTTTGGGATTTAATATTTCCAAGAATGAAGGAATCGATTTCCATGCCATTGGAAATCTTTCAATGAAACAGGAGCTAGGAAAATAAGTTTTCGAAATCAGCGGATGTTTGTGAGCGGAAAAGAGAGGAAAAACATATAAGTTTAAAAAAAACGGCAGAAGAGGCGTTATCCGATTACGGAAGTTGACCTAACATAGAGAAAAACCGTGGAATTGTTACAATTTATCTTCATTAGTGGAAAGTACGTGAATAGTTTAAAAAAGTTAATAAAAAATACATTGTCCGGCAGTTAAGTATTGCGTCCTCCTTTTATTGGTTCATATTTCACGAGGTCGATCAATTGGTAATTCAGGTTATATACAATGATCCAAAATATTTTTCCACGAAGCATTGAGAAAAATTCAACAGTTATGAAACTATGATGCTGCTGTTATGCCAGTTGACCCTACGCTGTAGACGGAAAGTTCGGTGTAACCATTCAATGGAGAAGAAAAAACAGAATTATCAGAATTTTATCGAGGATTATAATCAAAACAAATGAGGCTTGCATGAAAGTTTAATAGAACGAAACTTTCTGTAAGCCTTTTTTTAGCGTGATGACAAATATTAAGCAGATGAATTGAAATGAGGAAAGAATGCACGGGCACTGCTGAGTGAGGTATCCGCCCAGTTTTTAGAAAATAAATTCTGACTATTGACAATATTAATTTTATTTTTTAATATCGAATTAAGTAATTAAGTTCCCTATATCAGGAACAAATAAAAAATTTTATTTTTTTAGGATTGATGGAAACGCATACATGATCATTAGTTTTGGATCAATTTTATTTTTCGGGAGGGTTTCCTATGAGCAAAAAAGAAGTCATCACGGACACAGAATTAAAAGAATATTACGATGGGATGAAAAATAGTTATTTAGGTCCGCTATGGTATGATTTAGGACACATGGTGACAAAAGAGCCTGTTCATGATGTGGAGCCATATTTATGGAAGTGGAAAACGATCCGCGATTATGTTATGAAGGCGGGAGAAATTTTAGAACCTGGAAAAGATGCTGAGCGGCGCGTTGTTTATTTGCAAAATCCTAATCTATTAAAACATGGATTAGTCGGATATGGAACACATACGTTGTACGCCGGAATCCAGCTATTGCTGCCGGGAGAATTTGCTCCTTCGCACCACCATTCTCAAGGAGCGATCCGTTTTATTATTGAAGGTTCTGGAGCTTATACAGCTGTGAATGGGGAAAAAGTGTACATGGAACGGGGAGATATGATTCTTACTCCTGCATGGACATGGCATGAACATAAACATGAAGGAACTGAACCGATGATTTGGCTGGACGGTTTGGATGTAGGACTTGTGAAAAATTTGGCTGCTTCTTTCTTCGAGCCTTATGAAAATGGATTTTATCCTGAACAGCCGCCTGAAAATTATTCAACTGAAAAATTTGCAAAAGGTGCGTTTGTCCCGAAAGGCAAAAAAGAAAAGCCTGGGTATCCGTCTCCTATTATTGGCTACAAATGGGAGCGCGCTAAATATGTTTTAGAGCAAATGAGTAAATCGCCAAAGGAAAACGAAGATCCGTATGATGGCTATGCGATTGAATACATCAATCCGACAACAGGAGGATCGGCAGATGAAAGAATCGGTTCGATGATGCAAAGATTGCTGCCGAACCAGCATACGAAAGCGCATCGCCATGTGCACAGCGCCATTTACCATGTTCTTGAAGGAAAAGGATATACAGTCATTAACGGACAAAAATTTGAATGGGAAAGAGGAGACTTCTTCATTCTGCCGCCGTGGAGCTGGCATGAGCATGTCAATGAAGGATCGGAGGACGCCTATTTGTTCTCATTCAATGATAAGCCGGTTATGGACATTCTTGGATTAGAATATGAAGAGGCCCATCCGGAAGGACATCAAAAAATTGAAAAAGTATTTACTCCAGGCCCGTAAATAGATTAAAAATTGTGCAGAAGCGATTTAAGTGAGGAGTGTGCCTATGAAAATTGCCATTTTTAATGATAATCGATTAGGAATCGTAGCAGGCCAAAAAGTTTCAGATGTAACAACTACCGCTGACTGGGATCAAACAAAGCCGCATGAATCATTAGTAAGGCTGATGGAAAATTTTGATTCATTAAAAGATACACTGGAAAAGGCAGCTCAAGAAGGAAAACAGTACGATCTTGAAGAAGTAGTTTTTAGAGCGCCTGTCCCTTCACCAAGCAAAATATGGGCTGCTCCTGTCAACTATAAAAAGCACCAAGAGGAGATGAACAAACAATTTAACAACGCTCCGAGAACGATTGAAGAACTTGCGCTGTTCTTAAAAGCTCCGTCATCTGTTTCAGGTCCGTCCGATCCGATTTTGCTTCCATTTAAAGACAGAAGAACAGATCATGAAGCAGAACTCGGATATGTCATCGGCAAAAAAGCGAAAAATGTTAAATATGAAGATGCAAAAGATTATATTTTCGGCTATTTCGCCTTATTGGACATTTCCATCCGGGGAAATGAAGAGAGAACATGGAGAAAATCTTTTGATACATTCACACCGATCGGTCCATGGATCGTGACGGCTGATGAGATTGAAAATCCCAATGATCTTTCATTGAAGCTCTGGGTCAATGAAGAATTGCGCCAGGACGGAAGCACGAAGCATTTAATTTATGATTGCTACAAATGTTTGGAAGTCGCATCGACTTATTCGACATTAAACCCTGGGGATATTATCGCAACCGGAACTCCTGAAGGTGTCGGACCGATCCGTGATGGAGATGTCGTCCGCATTCAAGTTGGAAGTGTGGGGGAATTTTCCGTAAACGTGAAATTTGCAGATGAGAATTAGAAGGTGGAAACATGAAAAATATTTATACGTTTAGAGTAGTGTGGGGAGATACAGACGCTGCTGGCATCGTGTTTTACCCGAATTTTTACCGATGGATGGATCAAGCCTCGCATGAATTGCTGCGCTCCGCAGGCTTTCCTGTGGCGAAGCTGCAATCGGATGAAAAGATCATTACACCGCTTTTGGAAGCATTTTGCCAGTTTAAATCACCTCTTCTTTATGATGATGAGGTAGCTGTCCATTCTGAAGTAGTAGAAGTTAACAACAAAGTTTTCAAAATCAAGCATACGTTTAAAAAAGGGGATCAAGTTGTAGCAGAAGGCCATGAAGTGAGAGCATGGACATCTGTCGCAGAAGATCGGCCAAAAGCAGTGCCTGTTCCTGAACATGTCAAAAACATCCTTTTGTCTTAATTTTAAGCTGAAGGCAAAGGTTGTTTTTGACAAACTCAATCGGAAAACCGCCATTTATGTAAGAAGGCGGTTTTCCGTCTACTTTTGATGGGAGGGATTTGAATGGCAGCAAACCGGATGACTGAAAATGTGCTGATTCATGAATTGATTGAGGAATCGGCAAAAAAATTTAAAGACCGTGTTGCTTTTGCAGAAGGGGACAATTTCTATACTTTTGAAGATTTGAATCAATTGTCATTAAGATTGGCGAGGCATTTTATACAGCTAGGTTTGAAGAAAGGCGATGCCATCTCTGCACAGCTGCCCAATTGCTGGGAATTTGTTGTCGTACATCTTGCTGCATCGAGAATTGGGTTAGTGTTTAATCCGCTCAGTCCAAACTACCGGAAAAAAGAGCTGCAATATATGCTTTCACATTGTGAAGCGAAAGCGTTTGTAACAATTGACAATTGGAAGGGATTCAATCATGAACAACTTGCTCATGAATTGAAGGCTCAGCTTCCTCATTTACAGCATGTTTTGGTGGCAGGGGAAAAGAAGAATGACCGCAGCATAAGTATCACAGCTTTGCTTGAATCAGAACCTGATTCCGTTTCTGATCAAGACATACATGAAAACTTACCGGCTTTTGATGATCCGTGCATCATATTATTTACATCAGGTACAGAGTCCAATCCTAAAGGAGTTCTTCATACATTCCGGACATTTGTTCCGTGCCATCTGCTAAATGGCAAGGAGTATCAAATAACGGACAATGATACCATTTTATGTTTAACTCCATTATGCCACATGTTTTCACTGCCGATGATTATCATTAGCCTTCGATATGGAGCGAAGCATTTACTTTATCGAGAATATAAATCAAATGAAATTATCGACTTATTGAAAAAAGAACAAGTATCTTTTTTGACTGCTGCACCCGCACATTTAATTGACTTATTAAGACAGTGCGAACAGCAAAATGTAAGCGGTTTAAATCCTCGGCTTATTTTAACTGGGGGAACAAAAATACCGGCGAAAATGGTTCAAGATCTTAGGGCTACATTAAACTGCGATGTTGCTGCTCAGTGGGGCATGAGTGAAATTTGTGCAGGAACCTTTACTCGTCCGGGCGATGAAGCTTCATTAACATGGGAAACAGTTGGCAGACCGGCACCGGTCGGGGAAGTCATCATTGTAGATGAGCGGCACAAACCGCTTCCGACGGGCGAGATAGGAGAAATCGCTTTTAAAGGAGAAAGCTTATTTATTGAATATTATAAAAATCCGCAAGTAACCGCCCAGTCGTTTACGGAAGACGGCTATTTTTTAACAGGGGATCAAGGCTGGCTTGATGAAAAAGGATACCTCCATTTCGTCGGACGGACGAAAGATACGATTAACCGCGGCGGATTAAAATATCATGCTTCAGAAATTGAAGAAGCATTGCAAATGCATCCGAAAATCAAACAAGTGGCAATCGTCAGTGTTCCAGATCCTCGTCTAGGCGAACGGGGCTGCGCCTTCGTCTCTTTGCGAGAAAATGAAACGATTGATCTGGAGGAAATTAAAGAATATTTGCAGGAAAAAGGATTTGCAAAGTATAAGTTTCCAGAATATTTAGTGATTAAAGATGAACTGCCGACCACTCCGTCCGGCAAAATTTCAAAAGGGCTTGTCAGAGCAGAAGCAGCATCCTTATCTGAAAATTAAGCATGTATCAAGGCAGACAACGAACAAAGGTTGTCTGCCTGTTTTAAACGACATGCTTTGGTCAAACGTGACCAGAACTCACAAAAGATCAATAAAAAAGTCTGAGAAACCTTTTTTAAAAAGCTGCCCCAATGTTTGCACCAGCAGATCTTATTTTCTGAACAAAAACGCATAAGGGCTACTTTTAATAGGTGCTAGTTCATGTTTTGTGTGCTAGTTCTCTTTTTCATTTTAAAAGTTTAAACCCCATTCTTTTTTTGCCACGGATTTTATTTCGTTAATAGCATTTTGCTTTTTTTGAAGAATATGTTTATATTTTTCATCATCTGTCATTTACTTCAATTTGATTAAGTTGCGATATTTTCATCATCTTTTACAATAAGACCATATAAAGAGGGGTCAAAACAATTAAATCCACTTTATCTTTGCTATTACTTACTGATAAATTGGTATATGTCTGGAAAAGGGGAGCTTTATATACTGTAAGAACCATATCTGATTCGTTTTTCGAATAATCACCTAATGGGTTTTGTTCGAATCCTTTCGCATATGTTTTCACCAATTGGCCATTGGCATAAGTGTGGATGCCGATATATAAAGAAAATTTGACAACAATTTTTTTTATAATTCAATGCAGTAGCGTTGCATAAAAAATAAAAACATTTTATGCAGAATTTTCTGAATAAAATATTTTATGATAAACGAAAAACAAGGCAGTAACCAACTAAAGGTGATCACTATCCATTTGGTAATAAATGTATTTGTTTTATTGTTACATGGCTACTGCGCTTCGCCGACTTTTTTCAACTCATTCCCGTTGAATTCGTTCCACCCACACGGTACTTGGTTTCCAAAGAAAAACGCGCAGCCAACGATAAATCTGGGTGAGAGAATGTTTCGATTTCATTTCAAGTTGAATAAGAATGAGTAAACAGTAAGAAATCAGAGCTAAGTAAACCTGATTTTCTACAGCTTCTGGACTCGTTCCATAAAGATGTTTGAGTGTTAAACGTTGCTTAATCCACTTAAAAAATAGTTCAATGGCCCATCGAGAACGATAGATATCACCAAGTTCTTCTGGATCTAGGTCGAATCGGTTCGTAATGATTCGAATTCGATTCCCGTCCGAATCGAATGTTTCGATTAATCGAAAGACATTTTCCGTTCGTTTTTGTGGTGTCCCAATGACCACCATCGAATCAGATAAAATAGAGGAATTGGATGGGACAGAGAACGATTCAAGAAATCGAACATAGGCATTCTTTTTCAGACGGGAGGCGAAAAAGAGGCCTTTATCACAGTAATAATCGAACTTTTCGTAGTCTACATAACCACGATCAAACACGTACATGGCATCTGTTTCGTCGATCAGTTGTTCCATTTGTGTTCGATCATTGTTCCCTGCTGGGGTCATGACCATTTTTTCCGGATAAACCGTATCTTCATTGACAAACACCAGTCGTAAATGAACCTTAATTCCCGACTTCGTTTTGCGAAACGTAGCCCATTGATATTTTTTCAGATTCAGTGAAATGGTCGTAGAATCCACGATTTTTAAGCCACTCACCTGACTGGAGGAATTCGTGGACATCTGGCGGATTTGATTCACTAAATCCAGAAAGATTTCTGCGAGTAATTCGGGTTTTACTTGGCGATGTTTTCGAGAAAGTTGTGAAGCACTAATAGATGTCAATCCTAATTCTCGCTGAAAATCATCCAGTAACGCATCATCGGCGATGGCGCGCAGTCCTTCTCGTTGTTGAAGTTGAGCATGCAAAAACAAAAGTAAATACGCTTTTGTGGTTAATTTTTTCGTATATTTATCTTGTTTCATCTCTTCAATTCTTTGTGTAAATTTAACAGAATTGAGAGGAGTGACCCATTTACCAAATGAAGAAAATAGTGTATCCTTGTCCATAGGCTTCATCCTTTATATTGGATTTGGACAGGGACCACCTGTACCATCCATTATAAAGGATTTTTTTATGGACTTCTTTCAATTCGGAATTTTCGAATTAAATTAATGCAACGCTAGTGAATTCAATGATAACATCTCCCATCTTTTTTAATTCCTCATCATGTGTAACCAATATAATGGTCTTTCCTAATCTATTAAGTTCTTTTACATGTTCCATCACTAGATTGGCGTTATATTTATCCAAGCTTCCTGTCGGTTCATCTGCCAATATAATACTGCATTTTTTCATAAACAGACGCGCAATGGCTACTCTTTGCTGTTCTCCACCGGACAAAGTATATATTTTTCTTTTTTCGTAACCATTCAATCCAACTTTCTCTAATACTGCTGAGACAGTGGTATTGTTTCTATATTTCTTGTCGATCATCAGAATGTTTTCTTCAACAGATAAAGTTTGGGCGAGGGAAGTGGATGACTTCTTTGGTTACAAAGAAAAAGACGGGCGGTATATTAAACGGTTTGCATTGAAACATTTTTCGGTAGAAGGAGAGGAAAACATATGACAGAAGATAATAAAGAAAGATGTAAAGCTTGTGATGGAACAGGAATATTAGGATTTCAATTAGAAACTTGCTGGTTCTGTTGCGGGGCAGGATTAATTAGCAAAAGAAATGAAGTTAAAAAACCAAACCGAAAAATTCATTAATTTTAATATTAATATTTTCTTGAAAAGAGCAAGGGCTTGTCTAAAAAGTCCATAAAAACAGAGCGAATGGAGAAAACAATGAGTTTTTCCATTCGCTCTGTTTCCTTATTTTTGAAATTGGTTTGGGAATTTGCGGCCCATTTCAGTATGTTGTGGGCCATTGCCACAATCCCGAATTCTGTTCGGACTTTATGAAGCCCCCGTAACAGAAATCGAGTGAAACGCAAATTGCCCTTGATGTTACCGAACACACTTTCGACATCCACTTTACGCTTCGCATAAAGAGCTGCCTTTTGTTCGTCACCAAGAGCTGCTTTGGCTTTCGCTTTCATTTCTTCATAAATCGTGTTCCAATATACTCGACGATTTCCTTTGGCTTTCGTACACCCATTCTTCAACGGGCAATCCGTACAATCTTCACACTCGTACACTTTCAAATCTTGTATGTATCCAGATGCATTTTTTCTTTTTTGATAATACTTGAATACGACTTTCCGATTGTTCGGACAGATAAAGCAATCGTCTTCTTCGATGTATTTCCAGTTTTGTACTTTTGATAAATCCTTTTTAAACTTTTTACTTTGTTCCTTCAAATAGGTTTGGTATGGGGCTAATAATTCAAAACGAGGTTCTTTTTCTTCGCCAATCGCATATAAATAGTTTTCTTCACTCGCATATCCTGCATCGGCAATGACATACTTGAGTTTCTTTTCCTTCGGCATCGATTCCAATAACTTTTCCATAAATGGTTGGAAACAGCGAGTATCTCCTGGATTTTGATAAATTTCAAATCCCACGATAAATTGATGTTGTGTGGCGAGTTGAACATTATAACCCGCCTTGAGTTGGCCGTTTTTCATATGGTCCTCTTTCATTCGCATAAAAGTGGCCTCATGGTCGGTTTTCGAGTAGCTATTTCGTTCACCTAGAATCTGTTTTTGTACTTTGTATTTTCGTAATCGTGGAAGATAATCCGTTTGAATCGTTTTCAGTTGTTTGGTGAGTTGGGATTTTTTAGAGCGAAGTTCTTTTTTTCTTTCTTTGTCTTCTTCCTGTTTATAATCTTTTTCCAAAGCTTCTATTCTCTCAGAAAGTTGTGCCGATGATTTTTCTAATTCTTCTTCTAATTGTTCTTCTTTTAATTCCTCCAAGGCGATTTGGTGCGCTTCTTGTAGAAACGATTGAATTTTGGCTCGTAGTTTCTGATCATATTTTTCTACGGATTTTCGCCATACAAACGTATATTTGTTGGCATTCGCTTCTATTTTCGTACCATCCACAAAAATATGGTCGAGGTCGATAAGTCCTTGTTCTACTAGTTGAAGGACAAATTGTTCAAATACAGAATCCATCATGTTTGACATACGAACACTACGAAAATCATTTATTGTGCGATGGTCAGGGGTTTGCAATCCCGCCAACCACATCATCGGAAGATTTTCTTTCACCATTTGCGCTATTTTCCGACTTGAATAAACATTTTGAGTGTACGCATATAAAATCACTTTCAATAACATTTTAGGGTGATAGGGTGCACGACCCCCACCAACATAATGAGTATACAACACTTCATCCGGAATCGATTCCACCATTTCATCCACTAAACGGGCGACATGATTTTCAGGAATATACATTTCGATATCTAAAATGCTCATGACTTGACGATTGCAATAAGGTTGGAAAACTAGTTTTTTGCGTTTCTTATTCTTTTGAACCTCTATTTTTTGAATACCCTCTAGAGTCATTTCTAATTGCGTGTTATAATTTTCTTGAATAGTCATTTGATTATTCATAAGAAATCGTCCTTTCTGTAGAATGTTTTTTGGTCAATTTCATTCTATAAAAAAGGACGATTTTTTTGTACCCTAAAAACAGAAAAAAGGGCTGAGCCCAAGGTCGATTCAATCGACTTTTCGGACAGCCCCTTTTATTTGCTAATAATCATCCGAATAAGGACCTTTCATCAAAGGGATATGTTTTATGAATTTTTTCAATTCGATTCCAAAGTAATTTTCTATATCTCGTTTTAGATTTTGCTCTAATTGAATAAATTCCCTTACGATATAGTCTAAATCAAAAACATTGTACAAATTTTGCTCTGCCCAAATAGATTTCACTCTTGCTTTATTTGAAAATGGAATTAAAGACAGAATAGCACCATCTTCATAATCGTCATATTCAATCGTATAATAATGGAATTCTGGAATATGTTCATCTGTGACTCTGTTTTTCCATTCGTATAATGCTTTATAGAATTCTAAAATAGCAAGTTCTGTTTCAAAGTATAACTCATTATTGATTTTTATTGTAAGTGTAGCTTCTACCGCTAATATGGTAGGAACATCACGTTTATCTTTATTTGAAATAATTCCATTATCAACTACAAAATTGTATTCAAAAGTTATTTTACTGGAAATGCTGTCCATATCTTACCATCATATCCTATCACTATTCTTATTTTTGTTTCACCTTTAGTTCCAATCTTTTTCCCTAAGTTGACTTCGAATCTAAATGATAACTTTTCACTATCATTTATTTTAAAATCAGAAACTTTGGCTTTTTGTAATGCTTCTTTAATCCATCCTCTAGCGGTGGATTGGCTATCTGTGTTAAATTTTTGATAACCTCTTTTATCACTCTTTAAGTGTTTACTCTTCACTGTTAATTTAGCAACATTTTTAATTGCGTTACTCAATGCGTATTTTCCGAAAGCACTAATTAATGCTTTCTTTCCATATTTCTTAATTGCCCATTTTGCCCCATTTTTTAATATTAGACTAAGAACTGGAATAACTGAAGCCTGTGCATCAATGGTGTTAATTTCATAAAGCTCACCAGAGTTTCTATCAATTAAGTATGCTATGAAATCTTCACCTTCGATTTCTGTAAAAAACATATCGTATGTTGTTTTTGTCTTTTCTCCAGTTTCGGATATTTGTTCTTCGGTAGCATACATTTCACCAGTATCAATATTAATATAAAGTTCGGATTCAAATGACAAATCTCCTGTTTCTAACTCAGAGTTTACAGTCATCTCTTTTTCAGAGAATTCTTCAACTACCATTTTAAAGGAATCATTGTTAACTCCCAATTCATCTGCGGTTACTTCATATACTGTTGTATCATCAGTACTTGAAACTTCCTCAACTTTTTCATTAAAATTCACATCAATTTGTTGTGCATTTTCTAAAATTTCCTCTAGATTTGAGGGAACTTCTGTTTCTTCTGCAAATGCAGATGGAGCAAATCCAGCAATACTACTGAACAAAAGTGTAACAACTAATAGTTTAATCAAATTCTTTTTCATTTAAAATCTCCTCTACCTTTTCTTTTCGTAACGTTAGAAAACCTTCTCCAAAATGTTCTTTTTCTCCTAGTTTCACAACATAATTAGAGAGTTTTTCTTTAATGGTATTAGCATTATAATTTGAATCACTTTCATTTAAAATTGCAGCAATAACACCAGTAGCGTAAGCTGTAGCGAATGATGTACCAGAAAATGTTGAGTAGGATCCTTTGTTATCTGTAGAAATAATTTCAACACCTGGGGCGGAATAATCTACTTTGCCTACTCCGGATAAAGGATCGAGTTTAAAATTTTCATCAAATGAAGAAATGGATAGAACATCATTATATTGAGCTGGATAATCAATTGTTAAACCAAGAGTATTTCCTGCAGCCGCAGTGATGATAATTCCCTGTTCAATAGCTTTATTTATGACAGATTTAAGTTCCACTTTGTCGCTTGAAAAACCAAAACTAATATTAATAATGTCAACTTCTTGTTCTATACTCCATTCAATACCTTTAACCACATCTTCAACTTTTCCTCGTCCTTTTTCATCAAGTACCTTTACGTCGTAAAGTATAACGTTATCTAAAATGCCAGTAACTTCAATTCCTTTCGCAGCAATAATTCCAGCTACTGCAGTGCCATGCCCAAATTCATCTTTAATGTTATCACCAGGAGTAATTGCGTTATATTCTTTGAAAGACAAGCCTTCAAATTCTTTGTGCGTCTTATTAATACCACTATCTAAGATTGCAATTTTTATAGGATCAGCATCCATCGTTGAATTCGATCCAACAAGATTAATAGCCCAATTGTCAATCTTCTGTTTTTTTATAGTTGTTACTTCATTGCCAACAATGTCAATGCTGTTATTTCTAACTAAGATAATAGTCAGTATGATAATAAAAAGTACTAGAAAGAGGAGTAATAGGTTCTTAATGTTTTTAATCATTTCTTTCAATACCTTCTAATATTCGACTTAATAATCTTGTAAGAGTTACTGAAAAATATTTAGAAAATCTATCCCCCCTTAATTTTTAATGAAAAAAACAGGGACAATATCATCAATTTATATAATACAAAATATTAGAAATTTTGGCAATAAATATTAAATATGAATATTTCGTGTATATATGGAAAAATGTTCATTTTTGGACGAAACAGTTAAATAAAATATTGTGAGATTAAAAAATAAACTATCTGTTATATTCTTGTTTTTTACATTGACTATAGTAAGGGTACCGTCAAGAATTTTGTGTAATGTAAGATAGATAGGGTATCTCTGAAATGGATTTAGAATAGAGTGGGGCTGTTTCCTCCACACAGGAGACTGAATATTCAGTCTCCTGTGTGGAAAGGGTGAATCCCCTTATTTTTGTTTATTTACAATATATGGTTAATTGTAACGTTCTTCAAACATTCGCTGGAGGGCTTCCTGTGCTTCGGCAAATCCTCTTAACTTTCGTCCTGCCCATTTCTCATTAAAGCCTTGGATGGTCAAATACACGACTTTTTCAGCGGCTTCTAAACTATTCAAACTGTTCATCGGTTTTAGGCGTTTCCGAATCTCCTTGATCGTTCGTTCGATGGCATTGGTCGTGTAAATCACACTTCGAATACTGCTTGGATAATCCATAAATGTAAGGAGGACATCCAACTCATTGGCCCACGCTTGAACTTCTCTCGGATACTTGCTGGACCATTTCGACTCAAACTTTTGAAACATCTGTAACGCAATTTCCTTATTCGGTGCGCGATAAATCAGTTTGAGATCCTCTGCCACTTCAAATTGATCTTTTTTCCGAACACGATTTAAGGTATTACGGACTTTGTGAACGACACAGCGCTGTACATCGGCTTTCGGATAAACAGCTTTAAAGGCCTCCTCCAGGCCCGAAAGGCCATCGAATACGCCCAGAAGCACTTCTTGTACCCCTCTTTTGTAGAGCTGTTGAAGAATCTCTTGCCATCCGTAGGCACTTTCTTGTCCACCTACGAAGAAATCGAGAATTTCACGATACCCTTCTTCGTTTGCACCTAACACCACATAAATAACCTCTTTCTCCACGGTAGACGAAGTTTCACGTACAAGCCATCCAAATATAAGACCGAATATCGCTTGGGTAGGGGACGTGTATGCCATTTTACAATGTCTTCCTTTACCACATCCGTGATATGACTAATCGTTGTTGGGGAGTAGGCATTTCCTAGAATTCGTTCAATAAACTTGCTAATTTCACGCGTACTCATGCCACTTTGATACATGTTAATGATCGCTTCCTCGAGCCAGCACTGATAAATTGGTATATGTCTGGAAAAGGGGAGCTTCATATACTGTAAGAACCATATCTGATTCGTTTTTCGCATAATCACCTAATGGGTTTTGTTCGAATCCTTTCGCATATGTTTTCACCAATTGGCCATTGGCATAAGTGTGGATGCCAAAATATAAAGCAAATATGCCAACAATTCCAATCATTATTTTTAAAAAAACTTTTTTATAATTCAATGATAACATCTCCCATCTTTTTTAATTCCTCATCATGTGTAACCAATATAATGGTCTTTCCTAATCTATTAAGTTCTTTTACATGTTCCATCACTAGATTGGCGTTATATTTATCCAAGCTTCCTGTCGGTTCATCTGCCAATATAATACTGCATTTTTTCATAAACAGACGCGCAATGGCTACTCTTTGCTGTTCTCCACCGGACAAAGTATATATTTTTCTTTTTTCGTAACCATTCAATCCAACTTTTTCTAATGCTGCTGAAACAGTGGTATTGTTTCTATATTTCTTGTCGATCATCAGAATGTTTTCTTCAACAGTCTTATTTTCTACTAATGCAAAGTTTTGAAAAAGAAATCCGAGCTTCTCTCTATATGCCTTAAGAATATCATCGTTTTTCGAAAGATCTAGGCCGTCGATAAATACTTTCCCTGCATCTACCTTTTCAATTCCTTTCTATAATCATTCTGTTTCCCTATGCCGAATTTTGGTAGAATGAAAGGGAGTCATAACTATATTGAGGATTAGAATTCGTTATGAGATGTTGATTCAAAAATCTATTGCTGATTAACTATGTCCTGGTGCTATCTCCGAAAGATTTTCATGTATAACGAGGACGGAGAAACGCAGCAGGAGCTTTTATCATCCTTAAAGCTTCACATCGACCAGATTGTTCAGGAGATTAAGCCTGCTCATCATGTTGTAAAACCAAACTGTGGATAAATAAAAGAACCAAGTTCTTCAATTCATGCCAGTACTAGCTCTATTTAGAGACTATCTATATTTCGGAGAATTTAATGCAGATGGTATTAAAAAACAGTGAAGCATTTCCATTTGTATATCTTCAACTGATTGATGTAGTTGGGAACAAGTTGTTTTCTCGATGCTTCAAATTGGCAATTTTTAAAGGACAGATGATTCAACAGTTTATGTATGAATTTGAAAGCTCAAAGAACTATTTTAGATAGCAAAACTCTGCTTGATGCTTCGAATGGGTATAGCCTTTGATTGAGCTCGTCTATTTCTTTCATTGTTAAGATCAATAATCAGAAGGCTTTCCGGGCATATAGAACATTTGATATGCTGCATTTTTCAGTCAGCACGCTGTACCTGTTTCATCCAAAGCATCTGCACCGGAACAACAGCTTGCTCATTCCAATCATTGGATTGCATGATATTGTTGCTGCAATGATTCAACTGCTAGTTCAGTTTCAAGGCTGCAAAAGCGGTTGTGATGATTAATATAGAGCGCGCTGATTATTCAAACGGATATATAGTCCATCGGTAACCTTCATGAAATGACCTATGACGGTTCTTTTGGACCAATGGACTAGGAAACTTACGCAGATTGTCGAACTTTCACATCTATTTACACTTTATTTTTGTTTGACAAGGTAATCGGTTACCACTTTTGATTACATTATATATTCCTATAAGACGAAAATCAACAAAATTTTCCTTTAGGACTAAAAATGTTTCTTTTAGGAAGATTATAGAGAGGTTGACAGAAAATGAGCGATTTCAAAAAGGAATTGGGCAGTCGGGTAAGACGAATTCGTAAAGAAAAAGGTTTGACACTTGAGGAAATGGCAAAAGCTACTGGTATTACGAATAGCGCACTAAGCAAAATTGAAAGAGGAGCAGTTTCAGTTTCTGCTGAGAATCTATCATTAATAAGCAGAGTTTTAGGAGTGAGTAATGATTACTTGCTATACGGCGAGGCTTATTTGACTAGTGTTCCGATTTCTGAAACTAATGATAAATTTACGTCAGATTCTTGTTTACAAGAAATGACTGACCGTGCTTCAGTTGAAGACGATAAAATTAAAAAATCTCCATTGTTTAAAAGATTTCAGGATTTGACCATAAAATGTTTGATAGGCGAAAACAGTTCGGTCAGCTTAGATCCTGAAGCACTAATGAATCTATTTAAAGCCTCAGCTGCTCTTTTTGCCGATCCATCTATAAAAGTTAGTGAAAACGAAATGATCGATCAACAAAATGACAAAAACGAACTTTCACCAGAAGAGCAGGAACTAATCGAAATCCTCCGTCAATTGGATGACGGCGACAAATTTGAAATTATGACTATTGCCAGAATGAAAAGAGACATCACTAAAAGGTATGGCAAACGAAAAAAGGGGATGTCATCTACATCGATTTCCGAAGGGGCTGCCGCATCTGAAAAACGTTATGATAAGTTTGCTTAATTTTATATTCCAAAATGGTAAGTATGTTACCATTTTTAAAAATTGAGCAGGTCTCGTATTTTCCCCTAACAGGTAGACAGTTAAATGTAATGATTTTATGCTCCTAACCGTCTACATGGGAGGGGATTTTTTTAAAGCAAAGAAAGGATAAACGTTTCAATTTTTATCAAAGCATTTATTTTATAATGAAGGTTTGGATTTATTTAGGCATTTTGTAACTGAAAGACAATATTATACAAAACCGACAATTTAAATATGTAAGTGAATTTCGAAACGGATTGACCTTATCCTAAGCGGAATTTGTTGTCAATACGAACTTTTCACGAAAGTGTAATCGAGTACACTAAAACCATTCAACTAAAGAAGAACTATTAAGGGCATCCTGGCTAGTGTACTATTCGTTTTGGCTGGTATTTTCATTACGACACGAGAGAGACATGAGACATGGGGCTGTCCAGAAAATCAAATCCCATTAAAAACAAAAATCATAAACATCGATATATCAACGTTTCTAAAACATTAAAGGGGCGTCAATAAGCCGTAAAAACGACTTATTAGACACCCCCATTTTATGAGACCTTCAGAACTAGCTGCAATTTGCGCTTTTTCAACAAGTGCATCCAAATGACGGATTATTTTGTCGTATATTGCTTGGATAATAAATTCGCAAATTGTTACATGATCCGATATACATCCCCAGTTCGCCTCAGTCATGGACATGACTAGAAAAAAAACCGCAGTAAGAACAGCGTTCTTCTGTAGTATTTTCTCAACATGTAACAAATTGCAATCTTCAAGAAACACTTGTTTAACAACTTCAAATTCTGGCAAATCTAGTGATACGGAAAAGAACCTCCTGTTATGTTAAGTTACGCTAACATTACTGCCAGGAATTCGTGAGTATTTTCCTTATTTTTGGGTTAAATCACAAAATGTGGTAAAGAATCTCAATTATTATTGGGAGAATAGTACCGACAAGATGATAGCAGAATTTTCTGTTATCAATAAAAGAGGGTTTTGTATGTACACAAAAGAACCGGGCGTTGATTTTTTAACGCTCGGTTTTTCATATAAGGATAAAAATAACATCTGACCTTATAAATGACAAGAAGGCGAACACCGTCTTTTTTACTGAAACATATGAAATAGTAAAAATCAATTCCTATTTTTTAAATTCCATCTCACTTCTACTTTAAAAGGGTGCAAAAAGCTCTTTTTTATTCTTCTTTCCATCCGAAAACGGCGGAAATTTCTTTTCCTTTTATAAGCAAATATTCGCTTAGCTCATGTTCGATAGTGTCTGGAATCGATTTTTCAAAGCCGACAACAATAATAGACCCTAAAATTTCCCGCTCAAAATTAAAAATCGGAATGGCGGCAGAAGCGATGCTTGGCGCTAAAGCTTCCTGCGCAAACGATATTTTTTGATCGGCAATAAGCTGAAACTCTGTCATTAGCTCGTCTTTCGCCTGTTTGCTTAGCTTTGACAACTCCGATTCCTTCCAAGCGTTTACTCTTGGATCGTTTTTAAATGCCGCAAAAAGTTTTCCGGCTGCCGAGGAGATCGGAAGGATTGTTCCGACCTGTCCGCCTAAGTTAAGCCCTAAATGACTATGGATCATTTTGACGATCATTGGGCCGTTTGTTGTCCATACGGCAAGGAGAGTCGTTTCTTTCGATTTGGCATTAATTTCATGCAAAAATGGCGTGATTTTGCCAATGAGGTCCTCTTGATTGACAGCTGCCATTCCATATTGAATGAGTGTGCTCCCTAAAGAGTATAAGCCGCTTCCTTTATCCCGATGAAGGACACCGAGATTCGTAAGGGTATTTAAATATTTATATAAATTGCTTTTTGCTATATTAGTATAATGATGAATGTCGTTAAATTTCATCGGACTGCCGTTTTTGGCAATCAGGTCAATAATTGAGAATCCTACAAGCAAAGACTGAATTTGTGCATGTTTTTTATTTTCTGTCATTGCTAAAACCATCCTTCGACTGATAGGCATACTTCATCTTATTTTACCACTTCAACAAAATTTTTTCTATATTTTCAAAAAACTACTAAGACTTTGTCAATGAAAATATAAACTAGCAATAGATGAAGTGTGAAAGGATAAAAAATTTGTCCGGGATGCGAGAAAAATCCTCTCAAAAAAGTCTGAAGAGAAAAATGAAGTTCCTCGCCATTTGCTTAATGATGGCAAACTGTTTTTTTATTGCATCAATTTAAGAAATTTCATTTTCGGACTGCTCTCAGTATATTCTTTATTCCTTTTACTCATCCTGCATTCCCTTTAAAAAAGAATAAGTAGATTGGAAAATTATTATCAAATGAAAATACGAGGAAAGGTTACTTATAAAGCATTCCATTACATGAAATGATATCCAAAAAGTTTATCTTCCAATTGAGATTTTATGCTATACTGAAGAAGTCTAAAAAATTTTTGAAAGTTTTGATAAGTAATTGACATCCGGCTGAACAAGCAGTACATTTTATTTATATATAATTAAACCTATTATTTTAGTAGGTTTAATTTTGCGAATATATAAGTTTAGAATTGAAGGGAGAAATAAACTATGTCAAACGAAAGAAAACTTCAGCCCGAAACGCTAGCTGTGCATGCAGGACAGGTGCCTGATCCGACGACTTTGTCGAGAGCTGTTCCGATCTACCAAACGACTTCGTATGTATTTGAAGACAGTCAGCATGGGGCAGATTTATTCAGTTTAAAGAAAGAAGGAAATATTTACACAAGGATCATGAATCCAACGACTGATGTATTTGAAAAGCGTGTAGCTGCGCTTGAAGGCGGAATTGGGGCGCTGGCGCTTTCATCTGGACAAGCCGCTGTTTTTTATTCGATTTTGAATATTGCTGGAAGCGGCGATGAAATTGTTTCTTCATTTAGCTTATATGGCGGAACCTATAATTTGTTCACACATACTTTGCCGAAGTTTGGCATCACGGTAAAATTTGCCGATACGACGGATCCGCAAAATCTTGAAGCAGCGATTACTGAAAAAACAAAAGCAATATTTGCCGAGACGATCGGAAACCCAAGAGGGGATGTGCTTGATATTGAAGCGGTGGCAGCAATCGCTCATAAACATTCAATTCCGCTTATCGTTGACAATACAATTCCAAGCCCTTACTTGCTCCGTCCGATTGAATTCGGCGCAGATATAGTTGTTCATTCGGCTACGAAATTTATTGGAGGACACGGAAATTCAATCGGAGGCGTCATTGTCGACAGCGGCAAGTTTGATTGGAAAGGAAGCGGCAAATTCCCTGAGTTCACCGAGCCGGACCCAAGCTATCATGGTCTCGTTTATGCTGATGACATTGGTGAAGCTGCTTATATTACGAAAGCGCGCATTCAGCTGTTGAGAGACCTTGGAGCTTCACTTTCTCCATTCAATTCATTTTTATTCTTGCAAGGGCTTGAAACGCTTCATTTGCGAATGCAGCGCCACAGTGAAAATGCGCTTGCAGTTGCGAATTATTTACTTGAGCATGAAGCGGTCGAATCTGTCAGCTATCCAGGCTTGAAAAATCACCCTTCATTCGAACTTGCACAAAAATATTTGCCGAAAGGTCAGGGAGCCATTCTGACATTCGAAATTAAAGGCGGCGTTGATGCAGGAAGAAAACTGATCGATTCGGTTCAATTATTTTCAAACCTTGCCAACATCGGCGATTCGAAATCGTTGATTATTCATCCTGCCAGCACGACTCATCAGCAATTAACGAGCGAAGAGCAGCTGGCAACAGGTGTTACACCTGGTCTTGTCCGGTTATCAGTCGGTACGGAATCGGTTGATGACATTATTTACGATCTGGAACAAGCGATTCGAGCAAGCCAAGCTTAAGATCGTATCGCCAGATAAAAATTTTGCAGGGATTGCGGCATAAGCCCACTTCACACTGAAAAGCAGCAGGCAGCCTTCAGCTGCTTTCATATAGAAAGAAGTAGAGGAAAACGACTGTTTTTCTCTACTTTTATTGTGCGCCCGGCATGGGTGTAATCTATAGGGTGAAAGTCCCGAGCTGCGAAGGCAGAAGTAGCAGTTAGCTTAACGCAAGGGTGTCCGTGGTGACGCGGAATCTGAAGGAAGCGAGCGGCAAACTTCCGGTCTGAGGAACACGAACTTCATATGAGGCTAGGTATCACTGGGTGAGTTTGCAAGACAAAACAAAGCCCTTTCTGCCGAAGGTGATACAGAGTAAATGAAGCAGATGGATGGAAGGAAAGATTACACTCTTACCCGGGGAGGTCTGGCTGGCACGCCAAGTAACCTTGGTAACCTATCTAGTGATAGATAGCTGAACCGTCAGAAGTCAGCAGAGGTCATAGTATTAGTTGGTCTAGAACAACTAAGAAGGACCGAACAATTAAGAGAGAATAGCCCTTGGCATTCAGTGAGTCATGATGAACACAGAAAACGTAGTACCTCACTTGAGGGAGGAAGCGGTGAATCCCGTGGGAGATCTCTTGGAGGGTGGAGTGACCACTGGCATAAAGAGAACAGCTATTCACGGAAGTTATAAAGACTTGCGTCAATTATCTTAATTGAACCGCCGTATACGGAACCGTACGTACGGTGGTGTGAGAGGACGGGAGTTAATCGCTCCCTCCTACTCGATTGTGCGCCCGGCATGTATATGAACTATAGGGTGTAAGTCCCGAACCCCGAAGACAGAAGTAGAGGTTAGCCAAGAGCAAGGGTGTCCGTGGTGACGCGGAATCTGAAGGAAGCTGGAGGCAAAACACCGGTCCGAGGAACACGAACCTCATATAAGGCTAGGTATGATTGAGTGAGTTTGCAAAACAAAACAAAGCTCTTTCTGTCGAAGGTCATATCGAGTAAATGAGGCGGATAGATGGTGTGAAAGTGCATGTACTTACCCGGGGAGGTCTGGTGGATATGTGAAGTACGCTTCATAACCTACTTAGTGATAAGTAGCTGAACCGTCAGAAGTCAGCAGAGGTCATAGTATTAGTTGGTCTAGAACAACTAAGAAGGACCGAACAATTAAGAGAGAATAGCCCTTGGCATTCAGTGAGTCATGATGAACACAGAAAACGTAGTACCTCACTTGAGGGAGGAAGCGGTGAATCCCGTGGGAGACCTCTTGGAGGGTGGAGTGACCACTGGCATAAAGAGAACAGCTATTCACGGAAGTTATGAAAACTTGCGTCAATTATCTTAATTGAACCGCCGTATACGGAACCGTACGTACGGTGGTGTGAGAGGACGGGAGTTAATCGCTCCCTCCTACTCGATTATGGACTTATGGACATCCTCTGCATATTACCGTTTCCCAAAACCAGCGCTCATAGCAGTATGAAACTAGGAAGAAAACTGCCGCGGTTTAGCTGTCGTCAAAACCACCCTCGCTGTAAAATTCTCTCGTTTCATTTATAGGTAAAAATGATACATATGTTGATTTTAGGGGGCTGTCTAATAAGTCGATTTTCCGGCCTTATAGACGCCCCCTTTAATGTTTTAGAAACGTTGATATATCGATGTTTATGATTTTTTGTTTTTAATGGGGATTTGATTTTCTGGACACCACCGTTTTAATTTTAATTTCCAGAAAATAAATAACATTTTAATTTTTTTCGTTGACAGAACCTGTTGTTTTTATTAATATTTTGTTAAATAAACGATAGTAAAAAAAACGTAATATAACAGAGAGGTGACACCGGTGTCCGACAAATATGTGGTGCATTGTTCCTTTTGCGATTCTACAAATGTTAAGAAAATAGCTGTTTTCGGCACTGCTCAGCTCGTTTCTCAATATTACTGCAACCAATGTAAAAGCGTTTTTGAATTTATAAGATGGCAAAATGATTTGAACAAAGGGGTGTAGTCTGTTTGACGATCCAAACGGTTGGAGTTGTAGGAAGCGGAACGATGGGCTCTGGCATTGCCCAAACGTGTGTGCAGCATGGATTTCGTGTATTGCTTTATGATTTAAATGATGCGATCGTTCAGAAAGCATTTACTCAAATTAAAAAACGCCTTAACAGATTAGTAGAAAAGGGAAAAATGGAGGAACAAACGTTTCAAGATTCAATATCACGAATTGAGACTTGCACCGATTTATCACTGATGAAAGCGTGTGATCTTGTGATTGAAGCAGTTCCGGAAAAAATCAATATTAAAAAAGACATTTTCCAAGCGCTGGATGAACATTGTCCAGAACAAACCATTTTAACCACCAACACATCATCGTTTTCTGTCACTGAAATTGCAAGCGTTACCAAAACAGGGGAAAGAGTGGCAGGTCTTCATTTTTTTAATCCGGTTCCGCTAATGCCTTTAGTAGAAGTCGTAAGAGGGGTGAAAACATCTGAGGACACGTTGAAAAAGCTTGCACAATTTGTCTCTTCTCTTCATAAAGATCCGGTTGTTTGCGAAGACACACCGGGATTTATTGTAAACAGAATTGCCCGTCCTTTTTACAATGAAGCATTGAAAATTGCAGGTGAACGTTTGGCGAAGCCCGAACAGATTGACAGGATCATGAAAAAGGCTGGACGTTTTAAAATGGGTCCTTTTGAACTGCAAGATTTAATTGGTATTGATGTGAATTTTTCCACAACGGAAACCGTCTACAATAGTTTTTTCGGAGAGGAAAGATTTCGTCCGCATTATTTGCAGCAGCGCATGGTTCAGTCAGGTAAGCTTGGCAGAAAGGCCGGTGAAGGATATTATCGCTATGAAAACTAAATCATTCACTGTAAAAGTAGCTGGAGAAGGCTCTTTAGCCGATTCGATCATAGCGCAATTGCGCGAAACAGGCCATCAGCTCGAAGATCAATCGGCTGTTCATTCAAATTTTGATATTGTGATCGAAACGACAAATCTCGACATCGACCAAAAGAAAAAACTGTTGGTCGAAATCGAAAAAACATTGCCAAAGGAAACGGTCATTTTGTCTACATGTCTTGGTGTAACAGCAACAGAAACCGCTTCTTGGCTCCAACATCCTGAACGATTAGTCGGATTTGCCGCATTTTTCCCTTGGGAAGATTGTGAACTTGTCGAACTTGCACCGGCTTTGCAAACCGAAAAAGAAAATGTTGAGAAAGCTAAGCAGTTTTTTGAAGAAGTTGGAAAAGAGGTCGAAGTAGTGGAAGACGGCGTAGGATTAGTATTTCCTAGAATTTTATCATTAATTATTAATGAAGCTGCTTTTGCTTTAACAGAAGGTGTTGCAAGTGCAGAGGACATAGACAAAGCAATGATGAAAGGAACGAATTACCCGATGGGCCCCCTTCGCTGGGCGGATCATATCGGTATTGATGATGTTTATGCTGTTTTAGCCGGACTGTTTAAAGAAACAGGGGAGGACCGCTACCGGCCTGCTCCATTTATCAAAAAGATGGTGTATGCCAAATGGTTCGGAAAGAAAACGGGAAGAGGCTTTTATCAATATGATTAAAAATTCCGGTTGATGATGGTAACTTCGGGAAAAGTTCAAAATGAATGAAAATGCCTGAAAAAACGGTCAAAATGGGGGTAAGAAAATGAAAGAAGCTGTGATTGTTGATGCTGTCCGAACCCCGATCGGCAGGTTCAACGGGGCATTAAGAGAGGTCCGCCCGGACGATTTGGCAGCTCACGTCGTAAGAGAGCTGCTCAAGCGAAATCCGATTGATCCTTCCGATGTGGAGGATGTAATTTTTGGCTGCGCTAATCAAGCCGGAGAAGATAATCGCAATGTGGCAAGAATGGCCGTGCTTCTTGCGGGTTTGCCTGAAACGGTTCCAGGCGTGACCGTCAACCGTTTATGCGGATCGGGTCTGGAAGCAATTAATCAAGCAGCGCTGGCGATTCAAGGCGGATTGGGAGACGTCTATATTGCAGGCGGAACCGAAAGCATGACAAGAGCTCCATATGTCATGATGAAGCCGCAGCTTTCTGGAATGAGGGACACGCCAACATTTTATGATACAACTCTCGGCTGGCGGCTTGTCAATGATAAATTAGCGGAAATGTATCCGCCGATCAGTCTTGGCGAGACGGCTGAAAATGTAGCTGCGCGCTATCAAATTTCGAGGCAGGAGCAAGATGAATTTGCGTTGGAAAGCCATAAAAAAGCCGGAAAAGCGATACAAGAAGGGCGTTTTCAAGATGAAATTGTTCCGGTGACAATAACAGGGAAAAAAGGGGAAGAAACGATAGTAGATGCAGATGAGCATCCGAGGCCTGATACGACTTTGGAAAAGCTGAATAAATTAAAGCCTGCTTTTGTTCAAGACGGAACAGTGACCGCTGGAAATTCCTCTGGAATCAATGACGGCGCTTCCGCACTTTTAATCATGGAGAGATCGATAGCAGAAAGACTTGGCTTTAAGCCGCTGGCACGGATTGTCGGCTCCGCTGTCGCTGGGGTGAATCCATCTTATATGGGGATTGGCCCGATTCCAGCAACGAAAAAAGTGCTGCAAAGAACTGGTTTATCTATCAGCCAACTGGATTTAATCGAGATTAATGAAGCATTCGCCTCCCAATCCATTGCCTGCATTAAAGAGCTGGGATTTGATATGGAAAAGGTGAATGTCAACGGTGGAGCAATTGCTTTAGGTCATCCTCTCGGCTGCAGCGGGGCGAGAATTGTTACCACTCTCGTTCATGAAATGAAAAGGAGAGACGTTAGATATGGACTCGCGACGATGTGCATAGGCGTCGGGCAAGGAATCGCCACGATTGTCGAAAAAATATAGAAAGGAATGAAAAATATGAAAAAACACTATCAGCTTTTTATTAATGGACAATATGTAGACAGCTCAAACGGAGAAGTATTCGAAACGCATAATCCTGCAACCGGCGAAGTCATAGCAACGGTAGCCAAAGCAACAAAGAAAGACGTTGACAAAGCGGTGGAGGCAGCCCGTGCTGCATTTGAGTCGGGCAAATGGCCGAGAATGACGGCAGCGAAAAGAGCTCGCCTGTTAAACCGTATAGCGGAAATGATGAGAGAGCGATTTGAAGAATTGGTTCGCGTTGAAGTATTAAACAGCGGAAAGACCGTTGCTGCTGCCAAGGGTCAAATTATGCAGGCGATTGAAGATTTTGAATTTTATGCCGCTGCATGCTTAACTCTCCAAGGTGATGTCAATCAAGTTCCAAACGGCTTTTTTAACTATACTCTTAAAGAGCCGGTCGGGGTATGCGGTCAAATTATTCCTTGGAATTATCCGCTCATGATGGCCGCTTGGAAAGTGGCGCCTGCATTGGCTGCCGGCTGCACTGTTGTCTTGAAGCCTGCTAGCTACACTCCAATTACAGCCTATATGCTTGCGGAAATATGCCATGAAGCAGGTGTTCCGGCAGGAGTCCTGAACGTTATTACAGGCAGCGGGTCTGAAATCGGACCATATATGACGGAGCATCCTGGAATCGACAAAGTTGCGTTTACAGGCGAAACGGAAACCGGAAAGGACATTATGAAGCGCGCTTCTGAAACGTTAAAACGGGTAACTTTGGAATTAGGAGGAAAATCGCCGAACATCGTCTTTGACGATTGTGATCTGGAAGGAGCCGTAAACGGTTCGCTTTATGGAATTTTTTACAACACAGGACAATCTTGTGAAGCAAGATCCCGCTTGTTTGTTCATGAAAACATTTATGATGAATTTATGGAAAAATTTCTCGAAAAAGCTTCCCGTATACGAGTAGGAAATCCGTTTGATGAAGGCGTGCATATGGGGGCCGTCATTTCCAAAAGTCATCAGCAAACAATTGATCATTACGTGAAATTAGCGGTGGAAGAGGGCGGAAAAATTTTATACGGCGGCAAAATACCGGAAGGCGGAGAGTATGAAAAAGGGTATTGGTATTTGCCGACGGTTATCGGGGATGTCACAAATGATATGAGAGTTGCACAAGAGGAAATTTTTGGGCCTGTCGTAGTTGTCATGAAATTCAGCGATGAACAAGATGTGATCCGCCAAGCAAATGATTCCATTTTTGGATTAGGTTCGGCTATATGGACGAACGATCATGGAAAGGCACACCGTGTTGCGGCACAAATAAAGGCAGGCATTGTTATGGTGAATTCCCCAATTTCTGCATTTCCTGGAACACCTTTTGGAGGCTATAAGCAATCGGGATTTGGCCGGGAGCTGGCATTGGAAACATTGAATTTGTACACGGAAACGAAAAGCGTCGTTTCTTATATCGGCAGCAAGCCATTAAATCTTTTTGGACTCTAATTATATGTATAAAAAAAGATCGTTTTAAAAAAATATAATTCCTATTGAATTATTAGAATATTTAGTATATTATGTTTATGAAACGATAAAATATTAAACGTATAAATAAAGGAGGAATTGCAATGTCAGATGCAGTAGCAATAGAAAAGAAAAATTTAACGGTGGTTAAAAATAACGGAGTGGCGGAAATCCATCTTCACATCAATAAAACGAATGCCTATGGACTGGAGTTTTACCAAGAATTTAACGCAGCGATCGATGACCTTCGCTTCGATCCAAACATAAAAGTGGTCGTGCTGATGAGCGATGTGCCGAAATTTTTCTCGGCAGGAGCGGACATCAATTTCTTAAAAGCAGCGGATCCGCGCTACAAAACGCAGTTTTGCCTGTTCTGTAATGAAACGCTGGATAAAATTGCCCGTTCGCCGCAAGTATATATCGCCTGCTTGGAAGGGCATACAGTCGGCGGAGGATTAGAAATGGCGCTAGGCTGCGATCTGCGATTCATGGGAGATGAAGCAGGAAAAATCGGCTTGCCGGAAGTATCGCTTGGGGTGCTGGCCGGAACGGGAGGAACGCAGCGGTTGGCTCGGTTGATCGGGTATTCGAGAGCGCTGGATATGAACATAACTGGGGAAACGCTGACACCGCAGGAAGCGCTGGACATTGGTCTCGTCAACAAAGTGTTCCCACAGGCGGAAACGAGAGAGCGGACGCTCGAGTATGCGAGAAAGATAGCTGAAAGCGCGAGCTATGCGGTTTCCAACATCAAGCTGTCGATCATGAACGGAAAGGAAATGCCATTGAACGTAGCCATCCGCTACGAAGGCGAGCTACAAAACTTGTTGTTCCGCTCTGAGGATGCAAAAGAAGGATTAAGTGCATTTTTAGAAAAGAGAAAACCAAATTGGAAAGGGATATAAAAAAGAAGGACGCAACATATCGGCCATAACGGCCGGTATTTTTTCATCCAGAAAATCATGCGGAAATTTAAAGACAAGTCATATGCCTTCCTCAAGGAGGAGGCAGTTTTTTTCTGATCGGCAGAGTCGATTTAAACAGCTTCAGACTTATAAAAAAATAGATCAAAAGGCTCCCTATCTTGAAGAAAAAACTTGTAAAAATGGAATTCCATCCAGCATAATAAAAATAAAAGCAAAATTCAGGAAAAAGACGGGTGTAAGAAAATGAAGCCAAGATCATTAATGTTCACACTATTCGGTGAGTACATTCAGCATTACAGCACAGAAGTTTGGATTGGCAGCTTAATTCAAATGATGTCCCATTTCGGCATTTCTGAATCTTCGATACGGGGAGCCACGTTAAGAATGGTTCAGCAAGGCTTTTTTAAAGTTCGCAAAATTGGCAATAAAAGCTATTATTCTCTTACAAATAAAGGGAAGAGAACGATGATGGACGGGTTTGCCCGCGTTTATTCAATGAGAAATTACAAATGGGATGGGAATTGGAGAATTTTGACCTATTCGGTCCCGGAAGAAAAAAGGGAGCTTCGCAATCAAATTCGAAAAGAGCTGAGCCTCATGGGATTCGGCTTGATTTCGCACGGTACGTGGGCAAGTCCAAACCCTATTGAAGATCGGGTGATGGAGTTTATAAAAGATTACCATCTCGAGCCGTATGTGATTTTATTTACTTCCAGTTCAGTAGTATCCCACGATAATCATGAGTTGATTCATAGAGGATGGAATTTTGACGAAATTGCCAAAGAGTATGAATCATTCATTGATCAATACCGGCAAAAGTATGATGATTTTAAGGAACGCATTTGGAATAATGAATTATCAGATCAAGAATGTTTTATTGAGAGAACGAAGCTTGTTCATGAATATCGCAGCTTTTTCTTTATCGACCCGGGGTTTCCGAACGACCTGCTGCCTGCTGACTGGAGCGGCTTAAAAGCTAGAGAGCTGTTTTTCAATGTGCATCAGCTTTTGTCTGTACCTGCTATTCGATATTTTGAAACTTTATTTGAAAAAGCTCCCGATTGTGAATTGGAAGCGAATCGGGACAGAGCGATCAACCCTTTTATGGACATTGTTTAAAATAAAAGCAAGTAGGTGCATAATGGTGGTCAATATTGAACAGATCGGGAAAAATATATATCGCATTCCGGTTCCAATCCCTTTTCCGATGAAATACATCTATTGTTATATGGTGCGCGATGCAGACGGTTGGAGCCTTGTTGATGCAGGATTTCATAATACCGAAGCGATTGAAGCTTGGAAGCAAGTATTGAAACAAATGAATGTTCGTTATGAACAGATTCATTCGATTTATTTCACTCATTTTCATCCTGATCACTTCGGGTTGGCAGGGTGGATGCAGGAAAGAACAGGAGCAAGAGCTTATATAAGCAAAGAAGATTTTGCCATGGCGCAGCGTGTTTGGGGAAAAAACAGCAGCCAGGCGGAGCAAATTGGTGAAATGTGCAAAAAAAATGGTACACCGGAAGATCTTGCGGATGAAATTGAAGAAAGTATAAGAAGTTTGGCAAAGCATGTAACGTTTCCGGAATTGACGATTCTAGAGGATGACGAGGTCATTCTAGGCGAAAGGAAATGGGAAGTTATACCGACACCTGGTCACAGCGATGGACACATTTGCTTTTATCAAAGAGAAGAAAGACTGCTGCTTGCAGCTGATCATATTTTGGATAAGATCACTCCGAACATTAGCATATGGCCCGGTTCAAGCAAAAATCCGCTTGGAAGCTACATATCTTCGCTTGAAAAAATACAGCAATTGAAGGTAGACTTGGCGCTTCCTGCCCATGGGGCATTGATCGAACGAGTTGACGACAGAATATCAGAAATCATCCAGCACCATCAAAAGCGATTGGATCAAATATTTCGACTTGCGAAGGATGGCCGTACCGCCTATGACATTGCCCAAGATTTATTCCAGCACAAAAGCTTGACTTCCCATCAATGGCGGTTTGCGATCGCAGAAACTTTGGCGCACTTGGAGTATTTAGTTTTCACAGGGCAAATTAAAAAAGAGAATCGTAACGATATTGTCATTTATAAACAAAATAAATAATGGATAAGTGCATGGCAAAAAGCTATGCGCTTTTTTTGCGGTCGTAAAAAAAGACAAAAACAAAAGAAAGGTGAAAAATCCTTTTATTTTTTTAAATAAACAAAAAAATTTGATTTTTCTATTTTTTCTTGACAAAAGAGGCGGTTATGGAATAATATTATGTTAAACAGACGAAATAAATAAAAACGTAATATAAAAGAGGTGAAAAAATGGATCAGGCAGCCCTTTTAAAAGAAAAAATTCAAAACGGTTTTATTGTTGAAGGCGTCGGTGACATGAATGAGGAATATTTAAAGGCATTAAAACAGACGTTGATTATTGTCGGAGATACAGAATTGTTAAGTGTGCCGCCGCTCCTTACTGTTTATGATCAAGCGCCCACTTTAAATAACAAAATTACAGCACTCGCCATTATGCAGGATGAAATCGGTCATGCACATATTGCTTTCAGGCTACTGAAAGATTTGGGCGAAGATACAGACGAATTATTGTACAATCGAGCCCCAAATAAATGGAAAAACCCTTATGCCTTTGACTTTGAACTGTCAAATTGGATTGAGCTTGGAGTGTTTAATGCGTTCTTTGACCGCGCCGGCTACACACTGCTTGGGGATGCGTTTGAGCATACATCTTACGGGCCATGGAAACGCGCATTAGTGAAAGTTGATAAAGAAGAATTGTTCCATCTTAGAAATGGTGAAATCATTATGAGAACAGCCATGAATGATCCGAAATTGCAAGAGGAAGTTCAAAAAGCGGTTGATTGGATGTTTTTAATGGCGCTTGAATTTTTTGGTGTAGAAGACCGTTTAAAATCCAGATCCGCACAGCTTGAATACCGCTTAAAAGGAAGAACAAACGATGAGCTCCGTCAAAAATGGCTGTCGACAGCAGTTCCATTCTGTGAATCAATTGGAGTAAAAGTTCCAGCTCATTATGATGAAGAACAAGGAAAATATGTGCTCGATGTCCCATTCCCTTGTAAATTTGATCCAGTCAATAAAAAATGGCTGTTCGACCAGCCGGACACATGGGAAAACGTCATTAAACGATTTAAACAAAGAGGGCCGCAAAATGAAAGGTTTGTAGGAAGAATTCAAAAAGGGGCAAAAGAATTAGAACAGCTGAGAAAAGAGGTGGTATGATGCAAAAACAAGCTGTGGATACGAAAAAATATTGGGAGGCGCTGAAAGAGGTGATGGATCCTGAATTCCCAATAAGCGTTGTCGATATGGGGCTCATTTACGACATTCAAATGAATGACGGGGAAGTGCATGTGACGATGACATACACAGCCGTTTCCTGCGCCTGCATGGAATGGATTGAAAGCGATATAAAAAATCGGCTTCTTGCAGAAGAAGAAGTAAAGGAAGTACACATAAATGTCGTATGGGATCCTCCATGGACGGTCGACCGTCTTAGCCCAGAGGGAAGGGAAAAATTAAAGTATTGGGGTGTAAGTGCAAAATGATCGCAGAAAAAATAACCTATGATATTTTTGCCCGCATTAATCGGGGAGACAACTTAATGCATATAGGCACGGTAGAAGCAGAAAACAGCGAGCTGGCAAAAGTGTATGCAACGTTTACGTACGACGAAGAGGATTGGACCGAAATGGTTGTCGTGGAACGAAACAAGCTGAATTGGGTGAAAAAACCTGATTGGCTATTTTCAGAGAAAGGAGCTGAAGCATTGTGAGCGTAATGGAACAAGGAACGCATTCTTTGATTGAATTGCTGGAGACAATAGCGGATAACAAATATGTGCTTGGCGACCGTTTAGTGGAAGTTGGTGTAAGCGGTCCGAATTTGGAAGCGACCTTGTCTGCTATAGCTATGGCTCAAGGAGAACTGGGGCATGCAAGACTTTTGTACAATTGGTGTTTTGATTTAAAAGGGGTAAAAGGCAAGAAGCCTGACATTCAAGCACAAACAGGAAAAGCTTTTCAAACAGCTGTAAACGTTCAAAACTGGATTTCTCTCATTGCTTCGCTATATGCAATCAATGCCGCAATCGATATCGTCTTTCAAACGGTGTTAAAAACAAGTCATTCCAAGGTTGCTTCACGGATTCAAAAGCTTGTCCGCGAACAACACGATCATATCATCTATGCAGAAAATTGGGCAAAACAACTTCTTCTTGATCAAGGAGCTGTTCCCTACAGATTTCAAGAAGCATTAAGGGAGGCTGCGGAGGAAGCAAAGGCTTGGCTTGCAAAAGTTGAAAAAAGTGAAGAATTGAAAAAGGAAGGTTATTTCCCGGAAACTCCTTCGTTCCCGGAAAAATTTGAAAAACGGCTGCAGCAATTAAATGCGGAACAGCTTGTTCAAGCAAAGTGAGTGATGCTCATGTCAGAATCAGGCGTTCTTTTAGAAATTCAAAACAAAGTGGCTATCATTCAATTAAATAACGCAAAACGTGCCAACGCATTAAGCAAATTTTTAGTAAAAGATCTTTCTTATGCGATAAACACGATAAAAGATCATTCGAATGTAAGCGCAGTTATTTTTACGGGAGGTGAAAGCAAAGCGTTTTGTGCAGGGGCGGATTTAAAAGAAAGGCAGTCCATGAGCGAACGAGAAGTGGAAGAATATGTCGCATTGCTCAGGAAAACATTTACAAATATCTCATCTTTGCCAATGCCGACGATTGCGGCTGTAAAAGGATTGGCTCTTGGAGGGGGATGTGAACTTGCTCTTGCCTGTGACATTCGTGTCATGGAAAAAGGGGCGCTCATCGGGTTGACGGAAGTTTCTTGGGGAATAATCCCGGGAGCCGGCGGCACTCAACGGCTGGCGCAATTAGTAGGAATCGGCAGGGCCAAGCAGCTTATTTTTACAGCTGAAAAAATAAATGGCGAAAAAGCTTATGAAATAGGACTTGTCGAATATATTTGTGAAGCTGGCGAGGCAGAATTGAAAGCGCTTAACATAGCGGAAAAAATCTCGGAAAATTCAATTCATTCTGTCCGTTTAGCGAAGCAGGCTGTCGACAGTTTTGCTCGAGAACTAATGGAAAAGGGTCTGATAGCGGAATGGGATTGTTATCAAAAAACGATTTATCATCCGGATCGTTTAGAAGGATTGGCGGCTTTTCAAGAAAAACGCAAACCTGATTTTTCAAATAATAAATGAACAATGGAAGGAGAATAATGATGACAGTTGAAACAACTGCTAACAAAAATTTAACGGTGGTCAAAAACAACGGAGTGGCGGAAATCCATCTTCACATCAATAAAACGAATGCCTATGGGCTGGAGTTTTACCAAGAATTCAACGCAGCGATCGATGAGCTTCGCTTCGATCCAAACATAAAAGTGGTCGTGCTGATGAGCGATGTGCCGAAATTTTTCTCGGCAGGAGCGGATATCAATTTCTTACAAGCAGCGGATCCGCGCTATAAAACACAGTTTTGCCTGTTCTGTAATGAAACGCTGGATAAAATCGCCCGTTCGCCGCAAGTATATATCGCCTGTTTGGAAGGGCATACAGTCGGCGGAGGATTGGAAATGGCGCTAGGCTGCGATCTGCGTTTTATGGGAGATGAAGCAGGAAAAATCGGCTTGCCGGAAGTATCGCTTGGGGTGCTGGCTGGAACGGGAGGAACGCAGCGGCTCGCGCGGTTGATCGGGTATTCGAGAGCGCTGGATATGAACATAACTGGGGAAACGCTGACACCGCAGGAAGCGCTGGACATTGGTCTCGTCAACAAAGTGTTCCCGCAGGCGGAAACGAGAGAGCGGACGCTTGAGTATGCGAGAAAGATAGCTGAAAGCGCGAGCTATGCGGTTTCCAACATCAAGCTGTCGATCATGAACGGAAAGGAAATGCCATTGAACGTAGCCATCCGCTACGAAGGCGAGCTACAAAACTTGTTGTTCCGCTCCGAGGATGCAAAAGAAGGATTAAGCGCATTTTTAGAAAAGAGAAAACCAAATTGGAAAGGGATATAAACGTTAGCTTTTCATATATATTGTGAAGCCTCCTGAATATATATCTTCTTCAGGCGGCTTCAATGCCGCTTCATCTATTCAAAAAATTGATATATAGGATGGTGAAAAAATGGATCTCCGCGGATTAGGTTTGCTTTACAATGCGGCAGTGCGGTTCATTGATGAAAGTGTAGAGAAAGGTTTGGGCGATAAAATAGCCATTTGTTATCGCGATGAGCGCATACACTATAATGAATTGCAGGAGAAAGTCAATCAGACAGGCAACATGCTCCGTGAGCTCGGTTATAAATTGGAAGACCGCCTTTTAATGGTTTGCCACGATACACCCGAATTTATTTATTCATTTTTTGGCGCCATAAAAATTGGTGCTGTCCCCATTCCGGTCAACACCATGATGAAGCCATCCGATTATGAATATTTTTTAAACAACAGCCGGGCAAAGGGCTTAATCATCCATGAAGATATTTGGGAAAAGATTGAAGTTTACAAAGAACGGTTTTGCTTTTTGAAGGATATCATTATCATTCCGGACAGTGAAAGCGAACAATCAGGCACACATTTAAATTTCCTCCAACTGATGAATAGGGCAAGCAAAAAGCTTGATGCAGCCATGACGAACAAGGATGATCAGGCCTTTTGGCTGTTCAGCTCCGGAAGCACCGGTAATCCAAAGGGCGTCATCCATTTGCAGCATGATATGGAATATGCTTTCAGCACATATGCGAAAAAAATATTGCATATAAGTGAAGAAGACCGATGCTTGTCCGCATCTAAACTGTTTTTCGCCTATGGCCTTGGCGGAGGAATGTACTTTCCTTTAGGAGCAGGAGCTTCAACTGTATTAGTGAAAGAACGCGCAACTCCGGAAGCAATGTTTCAGGCGATTGAAACGTACAAACCGACCATTTTCTTTGGGGTTCCGACTTTATATGGAGCGATGATTGATTATGTGTCGCGAACGGGAAAACAATTCGATTTGAGCTCGCTCAGAGTTTGTGTATCAGCTGGAGAAGCGCTTCCGAAAGCATTTTACCGCAAATGGAAAGAAATGTACAATGTCGATATTTTAGACGGAATTGGTTCAACAGAGGCTCTCCACATATTTTTATCCAATCGGATTGGAGATGTAAAGGCAGGAAGCTCTGGAAAAGTCGTTCCTGGTTATGAAGCAAAAATTGTCGACGAAATGGGCAGAGAATTGCCTCCAAATGAAATGGGAGATTTGTTGATTCGCGGAGACAGCATCGCACATGGATATTGGAACCTTCATGAGCAAAACAAGAAAAAATTCGTCGGAGATTGGCTTCATACAGGTGACAAATATTATAAAGACGAAGAAGGATATTTTTGGTATTGCGGGCGCTCCGACGATATGCTGAAGGTTGGCGGGATTTGGGTATCGCCTGTAGAAGTCGAAAATTGCCTTCTTCAACATGAAAATGTACTGGAAGCTGCAGTTGTCAGCGTGCAAAATGAAAATAATCTTGTCATTCCAAAAGCATATGTTGTTTTGAAAGATAGAACGCCCTCCAAAGAAATGGAAGATGAATTAAAAAACTTCGTGAAGCAGCAGCTGGCCCACTACAAATACCCGCGAATTATAGAATTTATTGACGAACTTCCGAAAACAGCAACAGGAAAAATTCAGCGTTTTAAACTTCGGGAATTATTAAAATCGAATTCAGCTCAATAGTTTAAGACATAGCATTGAAAGGAGTACGTACATTTGAAAAGAAACGAATTTCAGCTCAGGGTGAACTTTGGAGATACGGATGCAGCCGGCATTGTATACTATCCGAATTATTTTAAATGGTTTGATATTGCAGGGCATCAATTTTTTAGAAGTATCGGCCTTGCTCCGGCTAAACTCATCAAAGAATACAGCATCATTCTTCCGCTGCTTGATGTCCGCTGTACGTTTGAGCAGCCGTTATATTATGACGACATTATCACTATTAAAACAGAAGTAATGGAAGTGAACCGGAAAACAATAAAACTGAAGCATGAAGTATATCGTGAAGATACAAGAACCGGGCACGGATATGAGCTCAGGGGGTGGGTGAAAGAAGAAAACGGAAAAAAATTTGCAGTGCCCATACCTGAAGAGGTGAAAAAATTGCTTCAAGAAGACGGGTTTGGTGAACAGGCTCAGATCAATCCATGGCTCAGCGCATAAATGAACATTGAAAAAATGTAATGGAGGAGAGTAGCGTGGATCTTAACGTATCCATTCATGATGTGTTTGAAAAAGCATATAAGCGCTATCCTGATAAAGAATTCATTTACGATGGCTATAAACGTTTAACTTACAAAGATATCAAACAAATGTCCGATTCCATCGCCTCCGCTTTCCACCAGCTCGGTATAGGGAAAGGAGACCGCATCATTGCATGCCTGCCGAACTGGCATGAGTTTCTTGCCATATATTTTGCAATTGCAAAAATAGGCGCCATATTAGTTCCATGCAATACGCGATATCGTGTTGAAGAATTGTCTTATATAGTGGCCAATTCTGGTGCAAAAGCAATTTTTGTGGTAGAAGAGCATGGCCATTTCCATACGGTAAAATCTTTAATGGAAAGTAATGAAAGCGCTTTGGAAATGGTGTTTACGGTGCGGTTTCAAGAAGATGGTCACCATTCCTTTGAAGATTTGCTGAAAATAGGACAGTCGAAGCTGCCGCCGGAAGTGTCCATCGATCCGAAAGAAGATGTGTTTTCCATTTTATATACTTCAGGAACAACAGGACTTCCGAAAGGTGCCATGCTCACGCATTTAAATTTTGTCCATAATGCCGCATGTACAGTGGAGGCGCTTCAATGCGACGAAAATGACGTATTTTTAGTGGTCGTTCCTGTCTTTCACGTGTTTGGCATGGTTCCAAGCATACTGGCAGCTGTGACTGCCTGTGCCAAAATGGTGTTTATGGAGCAATTTAAAGCGGAAGCTGTATTAAAAATGATTGAACAAGAAAAGATTACGATACACCATGGAGTTCCGACAATGTTTATATTGGAATTAAATCACCCTCAATTCAAATCCTATGACTTATCTTCGTTAAGAACAGGTATTATTGCGGCAGCACCATGCCCTGTCGAAGTCGTGAAAAAAATTAGAAATGAGATGGGATGCAATATAACTATTTCCTATGGTCAAACGGAAACATCTCCAGTTGTGACAATTACAAGCTTTACAGACAGTGACATCATTCGTTCAGAAACGGTCGGCAGAACGATTCCAGGAGTTGAAATTAAAGTTGTTGATGTGAATCGCCAAACTTTACCGACTGGAGAAATTGGCGAACTTGCTGTGCGCGGGTTAAATGTCATGAAAGGCTACTTTAACATGCCTGAAAAAACGAAAGAAGCCATTGATCAAGATGGCTGGCTTTATACAGGTGACTTAGTGACGCTTGATGAACAAGGTTATGTCCGCATCGTTGGACGGAAGAAGGAAATGATCATCCGCGGCGGCTACAACATTTATCCTCGAGAAATTGAAGAAATTCTTTATAAGCATCCGAATGTAGTAGAAGTAGCCATTATCGGGCTGCCTGACACTGTTTTAGGAGAGATTTCATGTGCGGCGGTAAAATTAAAAGACGGAGCTTTGGAAACGGAAGAATCGATGAAAAATTATTTAAAAGGAAAAATTGCTGACTACAAAATACCGGATAAAGTTGTTTTTGTCGATGAGCTGCCGATGACGCCGAGCGGAAAAATTAAAAAAGTAGAACTTCAGCAAAAATTAAAAGAAGATTTGCAAACAGAATTGCGATAATTTCATGCAAGGAAGATCAAACGGTAGACATATGTTTGATCTTCCTTCATCATAAAGTTAATCAACCTTCTGGAAAATTTGACATCCGATTGATGACCTACGGCTTCTTCATAACATTTTTTAAAAGAGTAGGAGTGAAACTGTTGAGACAAAAAGCGTCAAGATCGGAATTAATTGAAGTGGCTCAAGGACGGAGGCCCGCAGATTTAATTATCAAAAATGGTACGGTGATCAACGTCTATTCAGGAGAATTGTTGAAGCAAAATGTCGCTGTTTATCAAGACTCCATTGCATATGTCGGCGAACGGGATGTCCTTTCCGATGAACATACAAAAATTATTGATGCAGAAGAGATGTATGTTTCACCAGGTTTTATTGAACCGCATGCACATCCGTGGGTCATCTACAATCCTGTTAGTATGACTAGGAAAGTTCTTCCCCTTGGAACAACGACAACGGTAAATGACAATTTGTTTTTTTATTTGCATATGGGAGCTGCTGGATTTAAAAAAATGGTCAAAGACTTGAAAGACCTTCCGGGCAATTTTCTTTGGCTTGTCCGGCTTGTCTCGCAAGCGGATTTCAAAGGAGAAAGGGAATGGTTTAATCAAAAGGATGTGCAAGAGCTTTTAGAATTAGAAGAAGTTGTCGGAACAGCGGAGGTCACAAGATGGCCGCTTTTATATCAGGCTGATTCCTTTTTGCTTGATACAATTGAAGTGGCAAAACAGAAAGGGAAAGTCGTGGACGGTCATACAGCAGGCTGTTCATATGAAAAATTGATTTCCATTGCTGCGAGCGGAGTCAGCGCTTGTCATGAAGCAATAACGGCAAAAGAGGCGCTGGACAGGCTGCGGTTGGGAATGTGGACGACTTTACGCAACAGCTCGCTTCGCCCTGATTTCCCTGAAGTTATAAAAATGATTACAGAAGGGAAAGTCAGTACACATCGAATTACGATGACAACCGACGGTCCGCACCCTGGGTTTATCGAAAAAGAAGGCTTTGTCGATGGATTGATCAGAAGAGCTGTAGAATTAGGAGTGCCGGTCATAAACGCGTTGCAAATGGCTACGATCAATGCAGCCGTTTATTTGCGCTTAGATGATTATATCGGCGGGATTGCTCCAGGAAAATTGGCAGACATTTTACTTCTTCCAGATTTGAAATATTTTCGGCCGGATGTCGTCATTTCAAGAGGTGAAGTCGTAGCCGAGCAAGGAAATTTGCTTGTGTCAACACCGAAACTAAATTGGAATCAATATGTTGTCCGGGAGCCATTTGCGTTTTCGAAGCAACTTTTGGACGATTTAAACTTGTACCGTTACCCATATTCAAGTACTGAACAAACTGTTCCGGTCGCTTATTTTAAAAGCAATGTCATTACGCAGCGAAAAGATGTTAAGCTTCCAGAAGCAGGGGGATTCGCAGATATTTCCGGTGAAGAAGGCTTATTGTATGCGTCGTTAATTGACCGGAACGGAAAGTGGGTGTCGAAAGCGATATTAGAACGATTTGCCGTTCATCTAGATGGGATGGCGTCAACTTACAATACTACAACAGAATTGCTTGTGATCGGAAGAAATCCAAAAGCGATGGCCCAGGCGGCTAAAAGAGTGCATGAACTAGGAGGAGGAATCGTCATTGTTGATGGCGAGGACATTGTGGTTGAAATACCTCTTCCATTTACCGGCATGATGACGGACGATTCATCATTTGATCAAGCTGTTCGATATCATGATGAGCTGTTAGCAGCCGTGCAGCAAAGAGGATTCCCATTCCATGACATTTTATATACGCTATTGTTTTTAACTTGTGATTTCTTGCCCGGTCTTCGTCTTATTCCATTTGGTTTGTATGATGTTAAGAAAAATGAAATGCTGCTTAAAGCGGAACCAATAAAAGATCAAATCGCGAAGTAAAACTAGAAAAAGAGAGCTGAGCCGTTTCCTTCAGGGGGCAGTCCAAAAAGTCAGGGTTAACTGACTTTTTGGAGCCCCTTTTTTAGGAACTTATCGGACAGGCCATTTTTCCAATCTATCCTTCAGAAGTCTTATGAAGGACTTTTCTTATGCTCACTTTCTGAATTCGGATCTTCAAAAGTTTTTCAGCATATACAATTGCTTCTTGTTGGACCTCATTGCCTCTATGAAGGCCATTTACAAATTTTATTCGATTATTTTTGTCCTTCACAGCAGTATTTCTCCAAAATCCTTCATTTTAGGAACTCAACGGAGAGCCCCTTCTTACAATTAGTCAAGAGTTTTTCGTAACTATTTGTTTCAGTGGATTTATTTAGGAGGCAGTGGTACCCCTTCCTCCTAAATAAATTTACGCATGCCTAATAGATCTAACGATTTTTGTTTTTTTCACTAGATCAAATATGTTATATTTTTCCTGAACAATTGCGAAGTTGCTGATGCGATTTCGTAATTGTACGTTAAAATGTGTGTATTAAGATGGAAGAGACACTTCAATAACTTATTCACACAAGCGATGGACGCAACTTTATGACATTTGTTATAAGGTTGCGTTTTTAATTTGTCGTAATATTCTACAAAATGATTGTTTCCAATGCGTCGTTGGCGTTAACGATTCCTTTTTCTTATCCACGATCTCATGGATTCAACATATTAAACCTGATTCTTATAAGGTCCGTGAAGTAGGCCAGTTATTTCAATGCGAACCTATCGTTCTTTAGGCTGTCACGACCTTTTCTCCACTTCTACAAATCTTAATATGTTTTTTTCGGGTTTCACATTGTTGAAGCCTCATTTGAGAGCAACAAGGATAAATACATGCTGAATCTCCTACTATTTGTTTTTTTATATAGTAAACTCCTTTTCTGGTGCACTTTAATCAATCGGGAAGCAGGCTGGATGGACGAAAATGGACAAGAAACATTCTGGGAATGTCGGTACAGTTTGGAAAAGATGTACTTATCGTTTGTTCCAACATTTGAAAATCGGCAGGAAGAATCGTTTAAAAAATAGCAGATGCGGAAAACTCAGTTCATCATTATCTTACGGTTCGTTTCAAAAGAAAAAATTTCCTGGGAAAATCTTGAAAACTATAATCCAATTTTTCGGTTGAAGGCGGTGCTTCTCATCGTCTGTCCATTGGTTGGCGAACAAATAAAAGTTTTGAACATCTGCCAGTTACAAACAGACAGAAAATAGTTTAGAAGAGATGTACTCACTGTTTTAAATAGCACAATCATATAAATCAAACTTTGAAAAAGGACAACAGTCTTTCACAGCGTAAAAAGCTGTGCCTTTTTGACGCAAAAAAATTTTTCCAGAAAGTATTGTCATTTTTTTCATAATAAAGTATGATTTATCTGTATTAAGAATTATAATACAGTTAATACAGATGTGGGGGCTGCGGGAAAATGCTTGATATAGATTTTCGAAGCCGAAAACCGATCTATGAACAGCTTGTCGATCAAATAAAAGAGATGATTGTAAGCGGAGTGCTGAAAGGGGGAGAACAACTTCCCTCCGTCAGAGTGCTTGCGCAGCAATTGACGGTGAATCCAAATACAATTCAAAAAGCTTACCGTGAGCTGGAGAGGATCGGATATATTTACTCGATTCAGGGAAAAGGAAATTTTGTTTCGGAGAAGATTGAGGCATCTAATCAGGAAGAGCTGAAAATGGTTAAAGAAAATTTGCAAAAATTAGCACAACAAGCATTATTTTTAGGGATGCAATCTGATGAGCTCCTGCAGATCATGGAGGAAATTATCAAAGATCATCAAGGGGGAAAAAGAGATGATTGAAGTCAAAAAGGTATATAAAACATTTCAAAATGCGACTGTGTTATCTAACATCGATTTACAAATTGAAAAAGGATCCATCTTCGGGCTTCTAGGTTCAAACGGCGCTGGAAAAACGACGCTGTTGAAGCTGATCGCAGGTTTGTATAAACAAGATAGGGGAGACATTTTAATTGATAAACAACCTGTATTTGAAAATGAAGACATTAAGCAAAGATTCATATTCCTTACAGATATTCCTTATTTTTTCCCTCATTATACGATCAAACAGATGGCGAATTTTTATGAAAACATATATCCATCCTTCAGCAGAGAACGATTTCAAACATTGCAGGATGTATTTGATCTAGATCTTAAGCAAAAAATTTATCGCCTGTCAAAAGGAGTTCAGCGTCAAGTGGCATTTTGGCTCGCTTTTTCCGCAATGCCTGAACTGCTCATTTTAGACGAGCCGTTTGACGGTTTAGATCCGGTCATGAGGAAAAAAATGAAAAATATAATCATCCAAGATGTGGCAGCGAGAGAAATGACTGTGATCGTCTCTTCCCACAACTTGCAGGAAGTAGAGGATATAAGCGACCATATCGGCATTTTGCATAAAGGTGAACTGCTAATAAAACGGAATTTGGATGACCTAAAGTCGAATATACACAAAGTGCAAATTGCCTTTCAAGGAAGCGTTCCTTCGGAAATGCTGCAGCAGCTTCAAATTGTCTATCAGGAACAAAGAGGCAGCGTGCATTTATTCATTGTAAAAGGAAATGCTGATGAATTTTCCAGCTATATAAAAAGCTTTAAGCCTCTTTTATTCGATTTGCTCCCGCTTACATTGGAGGAAATTTTTATTTATGAAATGGGGGAAAAAGGATATGCAATCGAAAACATCCTTATTTAAAAAAGAGCTGTTAATTCAAAATTTCCGTTCTGTCGGTTGGGTAGGACTTACGTTTTTGATCGGTCTAATTCTATCAGTACCGATGGAAATTGCGGTGTTGTTTTCCGGGAGAGAGAATTATAATGAAGAGAACATATATGAAAGTTTGTTTTCCATTGCACAAGAACTTCAATTACTCATGTTAATCGTGATACCTGTGCTTATGTCCATTTTTTTGTTTCGGTTCCTGCATGTAAAGCAATCCAGCGATTTTCTTCATAGTCTTCCGATAAATCGGAAAATGCTTTTTTGGCATCATTGGCTGACGGGTGTTGTGTTTTTAATCGTACCTGTCATGATTACTTCTCTAATATTGGCCGTTTTAATACAGGTGTTTGATTTGTCGAGTTATTTTCGTGATTTGAACCTTGTTAGATGGTTTTGTACTTATTTAGCATATACGTTATTATTGTTTGCTATCGGCACCTTCTCTGCCATGCTGACAGGAATTAGCACGATTCAAGCTGTATTGACATTGATTATTTTATTGTTTCCTTTCGGGGTTTATCAACTTATAGTGTACAATTTGCAATACATTTTGTTTGGATTTCCGAGCGGCTATTATTTGAATAATAATCTTTGGATCGAATTTTTTTCACCGCTTACGAGGCTGATTTCTCTCGAATTCCAGCCTTTCTCTTGGTGGGAAATCGCCGTTTATTTATTGCTAGCAGCCTTGTTTTGCTGTATTTCCTTGCTTCTGTACACACGGCGGCCAGTCGAATATGTGTCACAAGCCGTTATTTACTGGAAGCTTAAACCAGTTTTTAAATATGGCGCCACTTTTTGTACGATGCTGCTCGGTGGGATGTATTTTGGCATTATTGACTATAGCGGAAGCTTATTATGGATTTGTACCGGATATGTAGTTGGTACACTCATCGGTTATTTTATAGCTGAAATGATCTTGCAGCAGACGTGGCGAATCAAGCCTAATTTCAAAGGATTGTTTATTTATTCTATTACAGTGATACTTGTATTCATTTTGACCAGTTCTGGTGCGGGAGGATATGAGAAAAAGGTTCCGAGAGTTGCAGAAATACAATCGGTATTTTTCAGCAATTATTGGTATTACGAGGACAAGATGATTAAAAAGTTTATCTACCAGGAACCGGAAATAATCGAAGCAATTCAAAAGCTGCATACAGAAATCGTTGCCGAAAATAGATCCAAAGATGTTTCCGAACCTGAATCGTTGTTTATCGTCTATTATTTAAAAAATGGAAGCAAATCGATCCGCCAATATGAAGTTGATCGGAAATCGTTCGAACGATATTTGAAGGAGATTTATGAATCGAAGGAATATAAAAAAGCAAACTATGAAGTTCTAGACGTAAACGATCAAGATGTTGAACAAATAGTATTTCATTCAAACTACTCAAGCTACTATGTTGAAAAAGTGGATATTGCCACTAATTCTGATCAACTTGCAAAAGCATTAAAAGCATTAAAAAATGACATCGAAAATCTTACGTATGAAGACATGATCGATGAAAGAAAAGACTGGGGAGAAATTGAAATCATTTTAAAAAATAATAAGAATAAGCAAATATTCATTCCATGGAAAAAAAGCTTTAAAGAGTTTGATGAGTGGATGAAGAATAACGGAATGGTTAAAAACGCAAGAGTGACAGCCGATGATGTCCAATATGTACTCATAACGGAGAATAACATCAATCACGATTTGGATTATAAAAATATGCTGAAAGAAATTGAACAAGATCCGCAAACGGTCAAAATTGTAGATAAACAGTTGATTGAGCAATGCTTGCAAGACGAAACAGAATCGACTTCAGGAAAAAATAATATGTTCATTGTTTATAAAAATGGAGATTATGAGGTTGGCAGCTTTGCCCATCCAGAAATAGCTGAATCGATCAAGAAACAGGCAAAAAAATAAAAAAGGATTGGAGAATTATGAATGATATAATATCCGCTCAAGAGAGCTTTCAAGACATCTATTGTATGTTTTATAAAAAAGTGTACCGGATTGCTTTTTCCATAACGAAAGATGTACATTTGGCAGAAGACGTATTGCAGGAAACATTTTTGAAATTTTATCAAAAGGCTGAACAAATTGAGGATATGGAAAAAATCTCTGGTTGGCTCAGTACAGTAGCAGCGAGAACTGCGATTGATTTTCTTCGGAAGGAACAGAAAACGCCGTGCCCCCTAGACGAATTATTGATCAGTCAAGGGGGCAATGTGGAACAAACAGCAGAATATGAATGGCTGAAAGAGACCATTTCTCAAGAAATTCGGAAACTAAAACCGAAATACCGTGAAATTTTAGAATTGAAATTGTATTATGATTTAAAAGAACAGGAACTAGCTCAACAGCTAAAGCTTTCGAAAGGAACAGTTAAAACTAGGCTTCACAGGGCAAGACGCACGCTGAAAGTGTCGCTGAAAGATGCGATGTAAAGTTCGGGTGCTCTTGCCCCTTTTTTACGTCTTTTCCCAGATTTTTAAAATCAGGGGAGAAGCTTATGAATTTTTCGCTTTTCGATATTGATACTGTTTCCATTGGAACCGGATAAAGCAGCCGATGCAAAATCCTAAAATCGCAATGAAAGCCGCTGAAAAAACTAAAATCCTGTAGATGAGCAAATTCACTAACATAAATTTACATCCGAACAAAAAAGGAGACATGAACCCGATTCCTTGATTAGAATAGATGTGTCACCAAACCATTCTCAAGGAGGTTCATGTCTCATGAATAGACTACCACATCACCAAGGAATCGACAAGTTTTTCGCAATGTTGGGGCTGGCCCTTTATTTCTCTAAGCCGGTCATGAAGCATCTCGTTCATATTATCGATGCGCTGACAACGAAAGGATTTGTGGGAACCTTGACCGATCTGCATCATGAGAGCTTTCATCCCAACCATCGAACGACACTGAGCCATTTTTTCACGAAAAGCCCTTGGGATGAAGAAATCTTGCTTCGCAAACTCCAGCAGTGGATGCTTCGTCATGTGGAACGAACGGCCAAGCGAAAGAATCACCCCATTTTTGTTTCGATCGATGATACGATCTGCCGAAAAACGAAGCCTTCGTCACAGGCGAAACACGCTATTGAAGGGTGTAATTGGCATTATTCTCACGCGGACAAAAAGTCGATTTGGGGACACTCTCTCGTCTGGCTCATGGTTCATACGATGACGCAAGCCTTTCCCTTTGCGTTTCGCCTCTACGACAAGGCGGATGGGAAAAGCAAGGGTCAATGGGCCATCGAGATGCTTTCTTCTTTGGATGTGCACGGTTCTGTTTATGTGCTGATGGATTCTTGGTACCCATCGAAAACACTCGTGGAAGCCTGCCTGAAAAAAGGATTCCACGTCATTGCGATGCTCAAGACGAATCGGGTTCTTTATCCAAAAGGCATCGCCATCCAAGCCAAACAGTTTGCCCGCTATATCGAACCGAACGACACCCATCTCGTCACGGTGGGAGAAGAGCGTTATCGCGTGTATCGCTACGAGGGATCGCTGAAAGGTCTCGATGATGCCGTTGTGTTGTTGGCTTGGAAAGCCGATCAGCCGATGACACCTGAACATCTTCACTGCGTCTTGAGCACCGACCGGGAGCTAAGCGATGAAGAGATCTTGCGCTACTATGCCCAGCGTTGGTCGATCGAATGCTTTTTTCGACAAGCGAAAGACCAGCTGAAGCTCGATGGGTACCGCGTTCGTCAACGTCGGGCGGTGAAACGGTATTGGATCTTGGTGCAACTCGCTTATGTGTACAGTATGGTCGAATCCAACAGCGATTTCTCTACCGGGCTTGACTTCCTTCGAAAGAAGAAAGGACATAGCCTCGTGGAGTTTATTTACGATGCAGCGAAACAAGATATTCCCATTGATGTCGTTAAAAAACAGCTTCATGTGGCATAAGGGGTACTCCGTTTGTCTCTTTTTACATGGTAATTATTGTAATGAAAATTGCTCAACTACAGTAAAATCGAAAAAATATATCCTAAAACATCAATATGAAAAGAAAATCCGATAAATGCTAGCAGCAAGCAAGTGCAGGCAATGATTTGATTGAATTGCTGATCAGATCTATCTTCTAAATGATAGGACGAATGCGGTTTTCGCAAAAACGTTTTAGCGGCCGCCATAATCGGATTGACGCCAAAAATAAGTCCAATCAAACCAGCAATAAGCGGAATAAGAAGAAAAAGCGGCTCGTTTGTGATCCAAGTGATCAAAACAGACAAAACAATTGTCCATTGATTCGTTCTAACTAGAGGACGAGGGATGCCGTCCATGGAAATCCCACCTTTCCATATATGTTTTATGATATTTATATCATAAATGTGCAGGCATTGCATCTTTTTTGATTTTGATCAAGCCTCCATTCATATAATTATGTTACAATGGTTGGTAGATATTATGGAAATTAGGGGGATATGAAAATGTCAATCGGTTATGTAAATGGTCGCTTTGTTGACCTCAATGAACCGGTGATCCCGATTGATGAAAGAGGACACCAGTTTGGAGACGGAGTGTATGAGGTGATCCGCGTTTATAACAAAAAGCCGTTTATGCTGCGCGAGCATTTAGAGCGGTTACAGACAAGTGCTGAAGCGATTAAATTAAAACTCGATCAAACATTGGAGCAATATGAACAGCTGATAAAAGAAGCAATTGAAAAATCAGCATTAACAGATTGCGACGTCTATTTGCAAATTACGCGCGGAGTGGCCGTTCGAAATCATTTGTTTCCAGATGTTTCTGTTTCAACAACGATGACCGTAAGACCTGCAAAGCAATTGCCCCGTCATTTGCGGGAGAACGGCGTTTCTGCTATATTCCATGACGATGAGCGGTGGGCCAATTGCTATATTAAATCGCTTAACTTATTGCCGAATATTTTAGCTAAACAAACCGCCCATGAAAAAGGAAGCTATGAAGCGATTTTAGTCCGTGATGAATATGTGACGGAAGGATCGAGCTCCAACGTATTCATCGTCAAAAACGGAACAATTTATACGACGCCGCTATCAAAGCATATATTGTCAGGAATTACAAGAATGGCGGTAAAATCGATCATTGAAACAGAAGGTTTAACATTAGTAGAAGAAAAGTTTACGAAAGAGGATGTACTTGAAAGCGATGAAGTCTTCATTACGAGCACAACTTCTGAAATTTTACCAATCGTGACCGTAGACGGGCAAAAAATTGGCACGGGAAAACCGGGTGAGATCGCGACAACACTTTATCAAAAATTCCAAGAAAAAATCGCAAACGAATAACGAGCCTATTGATCGTATAAGCCTGCAAGAAATCTTTCCTGCCAGGCTTTTTTTTATCATAAAAAACAGGGGGAAAACATGAATATTATTGATCTTCATTGTGATGCGCTGATGAAGCTGGCGAATGCTAAAGGAAAGCTGAAGTTTGCTAACGCCTCGTATTTGGATACGAATAAACAAAGATTGATCAAAGGTAAAATTAAGGTTCAATGCTTTGCCGTCTTTATCGATCAAAAAATAAAAACTGAATACAAATTCCAAGCGGCGCTTGAACAAATCGATCTGTTTTTTACAGAAGTGCTTGGAAACAATCCGGAAATGAAGCAAATAAAGGATTGGTCTGATTTTTATAAGCTTGAGGAACATGAAATTGGGGCGATGCTGACTCTCGAAGGTGTTGATGCGATTGGAGGAGATCTCTACAAACTTCGACTTCTTTATCAGCTGGGAGTTCGATCGGTTGGATTGACATGGAATTATGCCAATCTGGCAGCTGATGGAGCACTTGAAGAACGAGGCGCTGGTGTAACAGCATTTGGCAAGGAAATCATAAAAGCAAACAATGAGCATCGAGTTTTCACTGATGTCTCCCATTTATGCGAGCGTGCGTTTTGGGATGTAATCGAGCTTGCGGATTATCCGATTGCGACCCATTCAAACGCCCGCGCCTTATGTGATCATCAGCGCAATTTAACCGATGAACAGGCAAGGGCAATGTTTCAAAAAGGCGGTACCATTCACATCGTGTACGCCCCCCAATTTTTAACAACTAATGATCAGGCAGCAATCAAAGATGTAATCAAACATATCGACCATTTTTGCATGCTAGGTGGAGTGAAACAAATCGGACTTGGCTCTGATTTTGACGGAATTGAGCAAAAAGTAATAGGATTGGAAGATGCGGCAAAAACACAAAACTTGATCAATGAACTGCTGAAATATTATAATGAGGACGAAGTGAAAGGATTTGCGTATCAAAATTTTCTCAATCATTTACCGAAATAGGTGCAAAAGCAAACTGTTAAGATTGCTTTTTTTTTGAGTTTAAATCCCCAAAAACATACTTGACTTATCGGAATTATAAACATTATAATAAAAAAAACGAACGATTAAAGGTGGTTAATTTTATGGAAAAAATGTACTATATTCCGAGCCAACAGGCATCGTTAGCTGCCACATTGCATATACCGAACGCTCCATCTAAAAACGAAAAATTTCCGGTTGTTGTTATTTGTCACGGTTTTGTAGGAAGCCGAATAGGTGTCAACCGATTGTTCGTCAAAGCAGCCAACCATTTTGCTTCGCTCGGCTTTGCCGTTTTGCGGTTTGATTACGAAGGCTGCGGCGAAAGCAGCGGTATTTACGGAACTTATGGCCTCGACCGCTTTATTGAACAAACGATTCATGTTATCGATTTTGTTGAAAAGCTTCCTTTCATTGACAAACATGAATTATATTTGCTTGGCCATAGTTTAGGAGGAGCAGTGGCGACACTCACAGCTGTACGGGATGACCGCGTGAAAAATTTGGCGATTTGGGGAGCGGTCGGTCGGCCATTTGAAGATATAGCGGCCATAGTTGGAAAGGAAGGTTTAGAAGAAGCAGAATCAAGCCAATATGTTGATTATGAAGGCTATTCCTTAACGAAAACATTTTTCCGCTCGCTTGAACAGTACACACCTTTACAAGAGGCAAAATCGTTTACAGGTGACGTATTCGTTGCCCACGGAACAGAAGATGAAGTCATTTCTCCTTCTTATGCTTGCCTGTATGAAAAAAGCTTCAAAAAAAGGGCTAACAGCGTTGAAAAATCACTCATTATCGGCGGAAACCATACATTTTCGTCTATTCGTCATTCAACCGAATTGTTTCAACAAACAGGAGAATGGCTTGAACGGCAAAGAAAGTTAAACGATGATCGAAAAAAAAAGATTATTTAATGAAAGAGTTTCTAAACGAAAAATAAGGTTGACCGGACAGCTCGGTCAACCTTCTTTTTGTGCGCCCGGCATGTATATGAACTATAGGGTGTAAGTCCCGAACCCCGAAGACAGAAGTAGAGGTTAGCTCAACGAAAGGGTGTCCGTGGTGACGCGGAATCTGAAGGAAGCTGGAGGCAAAACACCGGTCCGAGGAACACGAACCTCATATAAGGCTAGGTATGATTGAGTGAGTTTGCAAAACAAAACAAAGCTCTTTCTGTCGAAGGTCATATCGAGTAAATGAGGCGGATAGATGGTGTGAAAGTGCATGTACTTACCCGGGGAGGTCTGGTGGATATGTGAAGTACGCTTCATAACCTACTTAGTGATAAGTAGCTGAACCGTCAGAAGTCAGCAGAGGTCATAGTATTAGTTGGTCTAGAACAACTAAGAAGGACCGAACAATTAAGAGAGAATAGCCCTTGGCATTCAGTGAGTCATGATGAACACAGAAAACGTAGTACCTCACTTGAGGGAGGAAGCGGTGAATCCCGTGGGAGACCTCTTGGAGGGTGGAGTGACCACTGGCATAAAGAGAACAGCTATTCACGGAAGTTATGAAAACTTGCGTCAATTATCTTAATTGAACTGCCGTATACGGAACCGTACGTACGGCGGTGTGAGAGGACGGGAGTTAATCGCTCCCTCCTACTCGATTTTAATAATAAGGAGAAATCAAGATGTATACAAGAACACCAGTAAATGAGACGTATAGCCAAATCGGCATCGCCCAGCGAACAATTTTCCGGTGTTTTTCTACCTGTCTTGACATTCCCCAGAAAAAGGCAAACAATGCAAGCGGAACAATGACGGCTGCTAATATACTATGGGAAGTAAGAATAAATAAATAAAATGTTTTCATAAATCCTTCGCCGCCATAACGGGTCGGTTCAGATTGCAAAAAATGATAGGTTAAATAAGAAATACAAAATAAGGTGGTCGTTGTAAACGCTGCGATGATAAAGTTCCTGTGTACTTTGATATTTTTCTTTTTAATTGCATAAAGAGCAGCGAGCAGAAAGACGAACGTAAAGCTGTTAAAAATCGCATTAAGTCTTGGGAAAATCGTCAAATCAAAATGGACTTCGCCTCGATATCCGATTGGAGAGAAAAATAACAGTAAAATAACGGCATTTATAATAACTGAGAGTGTCACAACAATGCCGGTGTAATTTTTTTTGTTGTAAGGCTGTTCATAGTTTTGAATGGAGTCCATTTTTTTCCTCCCTCTATAAATGTTGATATATCAACGGATGTAGCCGTTTCAGGGGTGTCAAAAAAATATTTTTCGACAAAGTTTCTAACATTATTTCTTAAATATGTGTATATCTTACATTGACTGGGTACGCTTCGCGGCCACTACTGGTTAAATTTGGTTGTAGTGGGGGAAGCGTATGGGATGCACCGTGGATCTCTGCATCGCTGATGATGACGAACCCTCCCATGTCTCTTGGCATCCTTGTGCCTACATTCCTTCGTTCGGTCTAGTCATCAGGCAGAGGCCGGCTAAGCTCCTTTAGGGACTCAAGGTCGAATGGATGATATCGCGCCAGCTTCTCCGTGTCATCCTTGTTGTCTAGAGAATCGAGACTATAGGCATCAAGCAGCCGTTTCGAGGCCAAAGATGTCCTGCATCATTCGCTTCGCATCGAACGCTTGGTGCTTCGTACATACAGCGTGCAATACCTTCAATAATTTTCCGCATAACACCACAATCGATTGCTTCTTCCGCAACGGATTATCAGGACGTGTCGTGTAATAGTCGTGCAGCTGCCGAAACGCTTCGTTGTGGCGGATCATCGGCATCATCACGCGGAAGAGGAGGGCGCGCAACCGCCTTCTTCCACGCTTGGAGATCCGTTTTTGCCCTTTGTGTTGGCCGGAGGAATGTTCCCGCAGCGTCAGGCCCGCTAATTTGATAAGCTGCCGCGGATCCTGATAATGGGAGAAACTCCCGATCTCTGATAACAATTCTACGATGGTCGCATCGCCTAAGCCCGGAACGGTCTTCAACCATTCGTACTCGACCGATGTCTGTACGAGTTCAATCAGCTGTTCTGTCAATGCCTCGATCTCTTTTTCCAGCTGGCGATATCGGCGGACAAGCGTGGCGATTTCGATACGGGCCATCTGTTGTCCTTCCGTTACGCCAATGGAGTGTTGGGCCAATTCCATCAACTTCTTCGCTTTCGGCTTTTGTGGCGATTGTAATCCCTCACTTTGCCGGTAAAGGGCCAGCACCTCTTCTAGTTCTTTTCCTGCCAGATCACTCGGAAATGGCGTATATTCCAGCACCGCGAGCGCCATTTTCCCAAATGACGGGAAGACTTGGGAAAACTCCGGAAAATATCGATCAAGCCAGCGAATCATTTGATTTCGAATCGCTCCCTGTTCTTCCACCAATTTGGAGCGAAATGTCGCTCCCACGCGCAGCTCCGCCTCCATCCCTTTCAGAATACGCGGATAGCTGAATCGGCCGTCTTTCACTAACCGGGCAATGACGAGCGCGTCTTTCGCATCATGCTTGGTTGGAAGGTTATCGTCCAGCTCTTTGGATCGCTTCACGTGCATCGGGTTTGTCATGACGAGAGGGATGCCTTTCTCATCAAGAAAATAGGCGAGATTCAGCCAATAATGTCCCGTTGGCTCGATGCCAACGATCACTTCCGTTTTTTCAAATTCCTCCATGGCTTCCACGATGCACTGGTACAACCATTCCAACCCTTCTCTGGATTGCGGAACGGGAAACGATTTTTTTAGCACCCTCCCTCGCTCATCCACAAAGCAGGCATAATGCTTCTTTTTCGCGATATCCATGCCAACGACGAGCGTTTGATCGGTGACTTGATTAATCTTCTTGTTTGAGATAGAATTCATGTATAGTCCTCCTTGGTATCCAAATTAGGGGTCAATTCGTGCGATTGACACCCCCGAATCATACCAAGAGGGCTTTTTTTATTCAAGTCCCCGAAAAAACTTCTAACAGGAATGCTCCTAACATAAATTTTCTCATTGTATATTTTATCATTTTAAAATGGATTTAAAAGTGACAAAGTGGTGAAAATCGAAATTTTGACAAATCTCTACTTAAATTCTAGAAAAATTTTGATAAAATGGAAATAAAGAAAAAATAGTTCTTTTGGAGGGGATGAGGATGTACAAAAAAATATTAGTTCCTATGGATGGATCTGCCCATTCTACACGCGCGCTTGAGCATGCTGTAAAACTTGCCAAAACAGTTGGGTCTGAAAAAATCACGATTTTGCATGTCAATAATTTAAGATTTACAGAGCAGTATTATTTTGTTGATATTTCCAAATTAATTGATGAAGAGAACGAAGCGATTTTAAAACCAGCGATTGAATTCCTTACTGAAAGCAACGTCCCGCATGAAACACATATTTTCCAAGGAGAGCCAGCAACAATTATTACGGATTATGCAAAAGAACATGAGTATTCCATCATTGTAATGGGAAGTGCAGGAAAAGGCGCGCTTAAAGCAACGTTGTTGGGAAGCGTCAGCCGAAAAGTAGCTCAAGAGGCTCACTGTCCAGTCTTAATCATTAAATAAAAATAAGAAATTTGTCCATTTTAGTTTACATACGAGCTAAAATGGGCTTTTTTTGTTTGCTATAAAGTGAAAGGGAGAAATTGTTCAAAGCTTTTGATCATTACTGGATAGGATGAAATGAAGAGGGGATAGGCACTGCAGAGAATAACAATATGCCTTAAATTACAGCAGAAGCTGTTTTGGGAATACTTTACAATTGCTGTGGCAAGAAAGGCGGTTTGCGGCATGCACTGCCCATGAATAACAGCAATATAAACGTATTTGTGCATTAAATGAAAAACGTAGAGCAGCGACGTCTGGTTTATAAGCAATCAACTTTCTACAAGGAAAAGCAAATCAATTGCTCTATTGTGTACATCAATCGGCACCAGCTGTTACGACTTGACAAAAGAAAGGGACCCAAAATGCTGACCTTTTTGGATCCCTGCTTTTATGGCCAAAAATGAGTGCAAACGTTAAAATACTGGAACATCTTTTTATGGGAATCGCTTTAAAATCCCTTTTCCTTTTCACACATTTCCACTGCAAAGCTTCTTTAGCAGGACAGATCATTTTTTTCATTAAAATAGGCATCAAACGTTTCAGCTTTCAAAATTTCTGTTGAACGTTTCCATAGATTTGGGAAGCGGATCGCATTCAACACTATAAGAATAGGCATTGTATGCATTTAATATTTCGGTCGCCAACTGCATGTGACGAGGATTTCATTTTTTTGATATCTCTGATACAGTTACAAACTCATAACCTTGTTGTTTTAAATATGGCAAGATTAGCTTCAATGCCTCTACTGTGGATGAATGAATATCGTGCATTAAAATGATGGAACCGTTTTTTGTCTTGGCTTGAACGATTTTAAGTACTTTTTTTGGGTCATCCGTTTTCCAATCTAATGTATCTACAGTCCATAGAATGATAGGCTTTTCAATAGCTGATCTGACCTTTTGATTAACAGCCCCATATGGAGGGCGGACGCAATTCGCTTTTAAGCCCGATGCCTTGAAAATTTCTTGATCGGTCATATTTATTTCTTCAAGTATTTTCTCTTTTTTTAAAGTTGTAAAATCTTTATGGCTAAAGCTGTGGTTGCAAATTTCATGTCCTTCCGAACCTATTCTTTTTACAATATTAGGATAAAAATTAACTCTTTGACCAATCACAAAAAAAGTGGCTTTTGCATGATACGATTTTAATAAATCCAAAATTTCTGTTGTATATTTTGGGTGAGGGCCGTCATCAAATGTTAGAGCAACTATTTTTTTGCTTTTGATCGGCTCGTCTTTTTGGATGGGAGGTTTTTTCGGCAATGGTTCTGCTTTTTTTGGTTTGTTTTCTTCCATCCATAATCGCTTCCGCCACTCCTCTGTCAATAACTCTTTTCCTTTCGTTAAAGGAATGGAAATTTCAGGACTTTCAGCACCTTCTGTTACTTCATTGCTATGAAACTTGAAAACAATGAATTTGTTTGTCAAATAAATATTGGAAAAATCGTTATATGGGTGATTGAGCCACTTGTTAAGCTTCTTTTTGCTAAAGCTTTTTTTATATTTTTTTGATTGAAGAAACTGGTCAGTCAATTGAACATGCAGCTTTTCTTTTGTTTTTTCATCGATTTCAAGAATGTCTTGGCTGTTTATAAAACGTTCTGCTGCCAAATCGACTATGAAGATTTTAAAGTCTTTACTTTCTTTTTCCCCATCTGAATGGCTTTCCGAAGTAAAAACAAAAGAATAGACGCTGTCTGTGACCGGATAGAGGCGAAAAGTCAGAGAAAAATTCGACGGATCTTTAAACAAGCGCCATTTTTGGGATTGAATTTGTTCGTGAAACCGTCTTTTCTCTTCTTTGACGTAAGACTGGATGGATGCATTCAGTTTGCTGCTTTGAAATCTCGGATAGTGTATGGCGGAATGGAATTCTTTTTTATCCTCAATATCTGAAATTAAGTCAACTCCATCATATTGCGATTTTTCTATTTGTTTGCTTCCATTTGCTGGGACAGACTGTACCCTTAATGTTTTGTAATAAAAAGACATTAAAAAAATGAAAATGATCGAAATGAAAACGATGCCGCTTATTTTCCATACAAACGATTTCACTAATGTTCACTGCCTTCTTTAAATAAATGCCGTATGTAAAATGTCAACGAATATAGAGTACTATCAGGATGAAAAGATGTCAAAGCCGTTTTCCATTTTTAATAAATTTTTTTAAAATTAGCTTTTATCTCCATCCATTTTTCGCATAGTATTCCTTGAGAAATTCGAAACATCGCCATAAATATATTGTGTCAGTCCGTTTTCTTGAGCTTGATTCATATACTTGATGATTCTTTATCTTCTTGTCATTTCATTCTTGCTTCGGTTTGGATATGCGCTTCACCAATCTTTTTTGAAAGCTTCGTAAAGAGGTATGGATCTAGTGTAAATGTTAGTTGTCGTTCGAAACCTTTATCTCAACCTGTTTCGTGACGATCTAGCGGTGAATAAAGAAGCCGAGAGAATGCGTAAAATATTTATCAAATATTCAAGATGTTGAATGGTCGAGTTGCTGCTATCAGAGCCGTTGTAATGTTCATTTCATAAATAAATTATTTGTTGCTAAACGAAAGCTTCCCTATTTTTTTCAAGTAAATGATGATTTATTCCATTCTAGAAGTTTCCAACTAATATATTTAGACGCTCTTTCTTTAATATATGGTTCAGTCTGCTGAAAAAATTCACCTGAATTTGCATAATATCGTTTGTAATGTCAATCGCCAAAGGAGTGTCATATACTGACTTTCATGTTTTTCTTCCTCCGGCGGACTTATGTAGCAGTTTTGTGGAACATTGCACATTGGGGTGTCGGAAGACGCATAGCGAATTTTAATAGCGTTTTTTACTGTATTCTGAAAATAGATCAGTTGGGGATAAGCGGTTTTACTTCGGGATCTCCAGCCTACAAAGGTTTTATATTCAGCTGGAGAAGGGAGATCATATATGGATTTTTTAATTTTCAGAATTGGTAAGCAAGTTTCTTTACATTTTTTTTCGATTGCGCTTACAATGAAATTATAAACATTTTTGGCAAAGGAGGAGTTAAGATGTACGATGTGATTATTGTTGGTGCCGGTCCTGCGGGGGCAAGTGCTGCGTTGTTTACGGCGAAGGCTGGAAAGAAAACATTAGTTTTAGATCACGATAAGTCAATGACGAAAAGGGCATGGATCGAAAACCACTATGGTGTTTTGGAAATTACAGGTCCTGATTTAATTGATATTGGGAAAAAGCAAGCGGAAAAGTTTGGGGCAGAAATAAAAAACGAGCAAGTGGAAACAGTTGAAACAAAACAGGATGGACTTATCGTCAAAACCGATGGCGGTTCGTATGAAGCGAAGCATGTCATTTTAGCGACAGGAGTATTGACGGATTTAGCCGAGAAAATCGGATTAAAAACAAAAGACGGAACAGAGCCGCGCATCAAAAAAATATTCGATGTGGATCCAAATGGAAAAACAAATATTGACGGAATTTGGGCAGCAGGTACAGCTGCTGGCGTAAGCGTACATACAATCATTACCGCCGGTGACGGTGCAAAAGTGGCAATCAATGTCATCAGCGAGCTGAATGGCGAACGGTACGTCGATCATGATATATTGAAAAATTAATTTCAAAAAAGACAGGACATTCATTTGTCTTGTCTTTTTTTATGATTTAAAACTCGAATATAGGTGTAAGTCCAAAATATGTAAAACTTTATACCAATGGGAAATTGTTATGGAAAAATATCTCTTGTGCAGGGAGTTTCTAAAAGAACAAAGTACAGTGTATTCAGCAAAATGTTTCCAAAAGACATATGTAAACGCCGAACCTTTGCTGGAATATTTATGAATAATATGAAAAGATTTTTTAATGAATTCTAGATTAGAAGATGTTAGGGTAATAGAGAGCGAAAAAAAGGAGGTAGGATTTATGAAGAAAATAAAAAAATTCATCTTCTCCTCATTTATTGCTCTTGCTGCCATTGTTTTCACCGGACAAGGAAGTGAGGCAAGCGCTGCCTATTCGGTGAAAGAAGGAGATACACTCTGGAAAATTGGTCTAAAATACGGGGTTTCAGTTCAAAAACTAAAATCCGTTAACAATAAAACAACTGATGAACTATATGTTGGAGAAGAGTTGACTATTCCGCCAACTATCTCAGCAAGTGAAAAAGATTTATTGGCTAGATTAGTAGAAGCAGAAGCAAAAGGAGAACCATACGAAGGAAAAGTTGCGGTTGCCACTGTTGTACTAAATCGCGTAGACAGCCCTTTATATCCTGATACAATTACAGAGGTTATTTATCAAGATCGCCAATTTACTCCTGTAGCAAATGGAGAGATTAACAAGCCTGCAAGTGAGGAATCCAAAAGAGCAGTAAATGAAGCTTTGGCATTCCACGGTTTAGGTCAAGGCTCCCTATATTTTTATAATCCGAAAAAGACGGACGACCAATGGGTTCGAACTAAAAACACAACAATTGTGATAGGCGATCACGTCTTTGCGAAATAAGGAAGCTGCCGCAGATAGGCAGCTTTCTTTTTTGGTGCGCCCGGCATATGTGTAATCTAGGGTGAAAGTCCCGAGCTGCGAAGGCAGAAGTAGCAGTTAGCTTAACGCAAGGGTGTCCGTGGTGACGCGGAATCTGAAGGAAGCGAGCGGCAAACTTTGGGTCTCTCGGAACACGAACTTCATATGAGGCTAGGTATCACTGGGTGAGTTTGCACAACAAAACAAAGCCCTTTCTGCCGAAGGTGATACAGAGTAAATGAAGCAGATGGATGGAAGGAAAGATTACACTCTTACCCGGGGAGGTCTGGCTGGCACGCCAAGTAACCTTGGTAACCTATCGAGTAATCGATAGCTGAACAGTCAGAAGTCAGCAGAGGTCATAGTACTCTTTCGAACTCGAGACGAAAGAGGAAGGACTGAACAATTAGGGAGAACGAAACACTAGGCGTTCATCTTCTGTGTGGAAGCAGACAATCCGACAGGACTTACTTGAAGGAGGAAGTGGTGAGTCCCACGGGGGACTTCAAGAGGGGGGAGCAGAAAATGGCACAAATAGAAGAATTCGTTCACGTGGAGAGGATATCTATGTTGATGGACATGATTTTGTCACGGGAGAATCTCCTGGCGTTTTATTTTATATGCTGTAGATGAGCAATTTTCATAATAATAATTACCATACCAAAAGAGACAAACAGGGTACCCCTTATGCCACATGGAGCTGTTTTTTGACAACATCAATGGGAATATCTTGCTTCGCTGCATGGTAAATGAACTCGACGAGACTATGCCCTTTCTTCGTTCGGAGAAGATCAAGCCCAGTAGAGAAATCCCGGTTGGACTCGACCATACTGTACACATAAGCGAGTTGCACCAAGATCCAATACCGTTTCACCGCCCGACGTTGACGAACGCGGTACCCATCGAGCTTCAGCTGGTCTTTCGCTTGTCGAAAAAAGCATTCGATCGACCAACGCTGGGCATAGTAGCGCAAGATCTCTTCATCGCTTAGCTCCCGGTCGGTGCTCAAGACGCAGTGAAGATGTTCGGGTGTCATCGGCTGATCGGCTTTCCAAGCCAACAACACAACGGCATCATCGAGACCTTTCAGCGATCCCTCGTAGCGATACACGCGATAACGCTCTTCTCCCACCGTGACGAGATGGGTGTCGTTCGGTTCGATATAGCGGGCAAACTGTTTGGCTTGGATGGCGATGCCTTTCGGATAGAGAATCCGGTTCGTTTTGAGCATCGCGATGACGTGAAATCCTTTTTTCAGACAGGCTTCCACGAGCGCTTGCGATGGATACCACGAATCCATCAGCACATAAACGGGACGGCGTACATCCAAAGAAGAAAGCATCTCGATCGCGAGTTCCCCCTTGCTTTTCCCAGCCGCCTTGTCGTAGAGGCGGAACGCAAAGGGAAAAGCCTGGGTCATCGTATGAACCATGAGCCAAACAAGAGAATGTCCCCAGATCGACTTTTTCTCTGTGTGAGAATAGTGCCAATCACACCCTTGAATGGCGTGCGTTGCCCGTGACGAAGGCTTGATTTTTTGGCAAATCGTATCATCGATCGAAACAAAAAGGGGTTGATTTTTCTGTTTGGCGATCCGTTCGACACGATGAAGCATCCATTGCTGGAGTTTGCCAAGCAGCGTCTCTTCATCCCAAGGGCTTTTCGTGAAAAAATGGCTGAGTGTCGTTCGATGATTGGGGTGAAAGCTCCAATGATGAAGATCGGTCAACGTTCCAGAAAAGCCTTTCGTGATCATCGCATCCACGATATGAACGAGATGCTTCATGACAGGTTTTGAAAAATAAAGTGCCAACCCCAACATCGTGAAAAACTTGTGGATTCCTTGATGATGTGCTAATCTATTCATGAGACATGAACCTCCTTGTGTGAATGGTTTGTTGGCACATCTATTCTAACCAAGGAATCGGGTTCATGTCTCCTTTTTTGTTTCGATGTAAATTTATGTTAGTGATTTTGCTCATCTACTGTTATATGAAGAAAAGTTCGGAAAAAGTGACAATGTTTTGACGAATCTAAAACTGAAATATTTTGCTGCTTTATAATCACTATTGCCATTCGCTGAAGCAAGAGCAATTAATAAAAAAGCCCTTGAATTTTCCATTGGAGCCCTTAAAAATAGGGAATCGGCTATACATAGAATTTATGTATTTGTCTATAGCTTCCGCCGCATTTTTACATACGATGAAATAGATCGTATGAAGGGAGGGGTTTGATTGGCTCTGCAATTAATGAAATTGGTTGTCACTGCGTCCACAACAACGAATGTCGTTCCTCAAGATCAAAGATTTTTCTACGTCACGACTGCAGAGACTGCTCCGGGAAGTACGCTCACCATTGATGCAGCCAGCTTTTTTCAAGATGATGGTTCAGCTGTTACAGAATTGCCTGCACTGGCAGCTAACAACAGTTATTATAATGTTTATGTCAACGGAGTGCTTCAAATGGGCGGACTAAGTACGTATACGCCGGGAGCAACGACGGTCGGTTCGCTTGCGATCAATGTGCCTGCAGGTGGAGATCCAATTTTAGCTGACACGCCAATTGTACTGGAAGTGGTCAATTATTCACCTCAATCGACAACTGTTGTGTCAGCTTAACAAAATCAGGATCCGAAAGTCCTTCTTTTGGATCCTGATTTTTTTATCCCGTGCAGGCATCACCTATTTCCTCAATTATAAATATATGGAAATAAATTCCAAAATAATAGGAACACCTTTTTGCGGGACATCGCTTGATTTTAATCTTAACATTCCTTTTTTCACTTCATAAATGTTCGGCGGTTGTAAAACACCGTTAATGAAAAGCCGGATATAGGATACATCTTTTGGATCCAAGATCCCTTTATTCGTAAATTCTTTGATTTGATCGGCGTCCGTATAAACGGTCTTTTTTCCATCAGCTAAAGCATAATAGTAAAATGTTTCAGCTTTTAAAGGCTTTTGTTTCATATGAAGCCGAACGTTCATGTGGAGGCGGGAGGCGGAACGGACCCAATCATATAAAACGGGAACATCGATTGTGTGATTTTCCTTCATATTTGTATCACCTCGTAAACTGTTTGTTTTATCATATGTTCGTTCAAGAAAAGGTGAGCTAGCAAAAGAAAATGTTTTTGTTGAATTAACCATTTCTGACCGTCGATTTAAAAAAGGTTTGTATTCCTTACAGTTTTACGTAAAGTATTCGATGATGGCGTTAGGAAAATAATAGTGAATATATTGTTCCATCATCTCTTTCAGCTCCCTTTCCTCTTCTGTTTGATAAACATATTTGCCAATTCCATACCGCCCCCACTTGTATTTTCTTTTTTTCTCATCCATTTCCAGTTTCGTTTTTGGATACCTTGCTTCGATAACTTTTTTGGCAGGTTTCGTGAATCGGTGTTGAATCAATTCAAATGTTAAGTTATCGTCTTCGATTACGTCACCCAGTTTTTTGAATAATTTTCTATATCCTTCTTTCCATCCATCATGCCGATATAGCGGAGCAACAACAAAACCGATAGGATATCCTGCTTTTGCGACTTTCAAAGCGGCGCTGATTCTTTCATCCAATCTTGATGTTCCCGGCTCCAGATGACGAATGACCCAATCGCTGTTGATGCTGAATCGGAAGCGGGTGTTGCCGTTATGTTTGGCATCCAATAAATGGTCTACGTAATGATATTTCGTTGTAAACCGCAATCTCCCCAGCTTTGTTTCTCCAATAAATTCGATCGCTTTTTTGAGTGAATGTGTTAAATGATCTATCCCGACGATATCAGACGTACACGAAGCTTCAAATCTGGTTATTTCTGGAACTCTCTCTTCTATATACTGTTTAGCTTGCTGAAAAATTTCCTCTAAATTTACATAAACGCGAATGTAGGGTTTGCTTCCTAACGTTGTTTGCAAATAGCAGTAATGGCAATGCCCCATGCACCCGGTTGCCAGTGGAATGGCGTATTCGGCAGAAGGCTTGCTCGTATCAAATTTCAATGTTTTTCGAACCCCGATGACTAAAGTCGACTTCGCATTGCGGTATTTCTGGAGAGGTGTTTCTCCGGGGATATTACGCACTTGATTGTGGGAAGTTGTATAGCGAATGTCGATTCCCATTTTTTCGAATTTTTCTTTCCATTCCACTCCAAGCGGGTATTCAAGGGCTCTTGGTTCAATGTATACGAGTTGTGGAATAAACGGCTTCATGATCAATCACCTCTATGTTATTATGCCGATATTCCTTCCGTTTTACTGATTTTCACGAGATTTTATCCCGTCCTCTTTTCAAACTGCTTGCGGAAATAATAAAATGTTGAGAGGGCGATTCATACAAAAGCGGTTCCCCTGCAAGGAAAAGGCAGATGAAGATCTTTACAATTCGTTTTAATTACGCTTACGATGGAAATACAATAGTTATCCTAAAAGGGGGAATTGCAACATGTATGATGTAGTCATTGTCGGGGCTGGTCCTGCGGGTGCAAGCGCCGCTTTGTTCACGGCAAAAGCCGGTAAAAAAACGCTTGTGTTGGACAACGATAAATCCGTGACGAAACGAGCTTGGATTGAAAACCATTATGGGTTATGGAAATTTCTGGACCTGATTTAATTGAAACAGGGAAAAAACAAGCGGAAAAATTCGGTGCGGAGATTGTGGCAGAAAATGTGGAGACAATTGAAAAACAAGCGGAAGAGCTTGTATTCAAGACGGAAAAAGGATCCTATGAAACGAAACACGTCATATTAGCTACAGGAGTACTGACTGATTTAGCTGACAAAGTCGGGCTAAAGACAAAAGACGGGACTGAACCCCGCATTAAAACAATATTTGATGTCGATGCACTAGGGAAGACAAACGTTGACGGAATTTGGGCTGCGGGTACAGCTGCAGGTGTCAGCGTTCATACGATCATCACTGACGGCGACGGCTTCAAAGTTGCGATCAATGTTATTAGTGAGCTGAACGGCGAGCGTTACGTCGACCATGATGTTTTGGAAAAATGAATAAAAAGGAATGAGGACAAGGCATCAAGCGACTTTGTCCTTTTTTATTTCATTGCAAAAGCGAACTTACCTACCAAAGCGATTCTTCTTTCTCAACAAAAGAACAAACAAATGGATACAACAGCCAACCAGCGAAGGAAAGCAGCAAAAATAAGGCAATTGTGTACTGGAAAGGGAGCCCGAATGCTTGCAGCAAAAGCGGAGGCGACACAACTGCCATTCCGTTGATGTTCCATACCAAGCACACTCCCGGTTTGGGTATCCATAAGAACTGTTTCATATCGGTGACCCTTTCGGACAGCGATCTCATCAAGGCTAAGGATTAATTCATTGTTTTCTAAAACACTTTCAAGAGTTTCTAAATGCTCCTTCTCTTTTTCTTTAGCAACGGAATAAAATATTCTTTCAACGGTTGTATAAGGTATTTTTTCCTTTCGACTCACTTCTTGGATAGTAGAGCCAATGCACATTTCGTACAGATATTCTCTGTACCGATTGGTCTGATGCTTATTAGGACTGATAGATTCAAATGTTTGTGAAAATACCTCATTACAGTTGTGACAACGGTATCTATACACTCTGACAAATAAGAAAAGGGGCTTACCTAATACGGACAAGTCACGAACCTTTCTTGTCCGCCAGTCATGGACATGACTAGAAAAAAAACCGCAGTAAGAACAGCGTTCTTCTGTAGTATTTTCTCGACATGTAACAAATTGCAATCTTCAAGAAACACTTGTTTAACAACTTCAAATTCTGGCAAATCTAGTGATACGGAAAACACTTTAGAACCTCCTGTTATGTTAAGTGACGCTAACATTATTGCCAGGAATTCGTGAGTGTTTTCCTTATTTTTTGGGTTAAATCACAAAATGTGGTGATGAATCTGAAAAATTAATTATTCCAGAGACCATCACTGAACAGGAAAAAGATTTTCTGGCAAGATTAGTAGAAGCGGAAGCGAAAGGGGAGCCTTATAAAGGAAAAGTTGCTGTTGCTACGGTTGTGTTGAACAGAGTGGAAAGCAGCCTCTATCCGGACACAATTACAGAGGTTATTTATCAACCCGGACAATTTACAACTGTGCAAAACGGGGAAATTTACAAGCCGGCCAGTAAAGAATCTAAAAAGGCCGTTCATGAGGCCTTGGCTTTCCAAGGGTTGGGAAGAGGATCCCTTTATTTTTACAACCCTGAAAAAACTGATGATCAATGGGTGCGCTCCAAGTCAATAACGACTGTGATCGGTAATCACATTTTTGCCAAATAAAAGAAAGCCGCCGCAAATGGCGGCTTTTGTCATTCCAAATCACTAAATGAATGTTGCGGATGAATGAAATTGCATGGCGAATGGAGGACTGAGGCGTTACAAATGTTTGCATTTTCTTTTTCTGAGGCACCTTTTGGTATGGAGCAGATCACCTTGCTTGTCCATCGACAAAATAAATCGAATTTTGGCTTAAAATGACATGATAATCATGAATTCATTAAACAGCCAACAAAACATGCAAAAACGATTGTCTTTGCGGTTCGAAATATTGCCATGGACATTTCACAACCAACAAGTATCAAATCACTTTCCAAAGGAAAATATATAACTGGGAGGTGACAAACATGGCGCAGGACGTTTTGTGTGAGGTAAATAACTGCAAATATTGGGCGGAAGGGAATAAATGTGCAGCTGATGCCATTTATGTCGTAAGTCATTCAGGAAAAACGGCAAAAAATCAAAAGGAAACTGATTGCAAGACGTTTGAACCAGAAACATTTTAATAAAATAGAGAGCCGGAAGTTGGCTCTCTTTGTATTTTTGATAATCTTTTCATTTTTATACAACATCTTTTTGGAATTCAGATTATATTTGTTTGCTTATGGCTGATTGAGCAGCGTTCAATTGTTGAATTGCAAACTGCAAAATGGATAGGTAAATGGATAAAATCATTTCTCCGTAACGGCTGCCGGGAACGGCCCACTTCCCATTTAAATCTTTCCAGGTCGGGGCAGAACCTCGTTCCACATAAATAAATCTGGGATCGACAAGGGGGAACCCGGCTGGAAGAGGCTTCGTTGTGGCGTATGCATATAAATGTTGAAGATGGGCCAGAACCCCTTCTCTCGGAGTGGAAAAGCTTGCTCCTGTAACATTTGGACCGGTAGCTCCGATTCCGGCAAAATTGTTTTGATTGCGATTGACTACTCCCGTAAAACGGAAATAGTTCGTTTCATGAATTGCTTGTGCAAATGCGATGTCGCCGCGAATTCCGTAGGATTTGCTTAATTGTTCATACAAATCGCCCAGCTGAGGTGCGCTAGGATTTGTTTTTCCTACATATAAATCCAAGATTGTTCCCGATACGAGCGTTTCTCCTAAAATAGGGATATCCCTTGAATCGGGAGAAGGGGTTTTCGGTTGAAGTGTTGATGAACGAGATGAATCTGTCTTTTGGCCTGATTGTGCCGTTCCTTGTTCTGCAGGAGTTAATATAAATGCATCCTTGTATCCTAATTGAACAAGCCTTGCCAACTGGTCTTTTGCATTTTGCAAATTTTTAAATGCCCCTGTTTGAACGCGGAAATAACTTGTTCCGTCCACCATCGCAGCGGAAAGGAAACTATCAACATTTTTTCCTTTCAGTTCATTTATCAGCTTTTCTGCATTTTCTCGGTTTTTAAAGGAACCGGCAATGACTTTGTACATCCTGCTACCTGCAGCTGGCGATGGCTGCGGAGTTGGGGTGGTGCGTGTCGACTTTTTGGGCAAATTAAGCGCTTTTCCGATTCCATCGGCTAAGCTTGCTGCATAGTCGCTCATAAAGTCAGACGATGTTAAAAGTTTGATGTCATTCGAATGGTCAATAAACAATGTTTCCAAAAGAACCGCAGGCATTTTTGTTTCTCTTAACACGTGAAAATTGGCGCTTTTTTTGCCCCGATCCTTTACGCTATATTTCGGACCGATAACGCTCATAATTTGATCATGGATGACGGACCGGTATTGGATCGTTCTTGGAGAGGCCCCTCCGTTATAAACATAGCTTTCAAAACCTGTTCCTCCGCCGGCATTAATATGAATGGAACAGAAAAAATCAACATTCTCTCGGTTAGCCATGGATGATCTTTCTGACAAACCGACTGTTCGATCGTCTGTGCGCGTCATGAGAACGTTGACTTGGTAATGTTCAAGTAAATGTTGTCTTGCCAAGAGGGCAATAGTCAACGTAAAATCTTCTTCCTCATAATTTCTATAGGTTGCGCCGGGATCGCTTCCTCCGTGGCCAGGGTCTAAAAGAACGGTTGTCACTGCAATATCCTCCTTCGTTTTCAAACATCCAATTCGCTTGTCTACAAATATTTTATTCAAGTAATGGAAAGGAAGTTCAAAAAAATTTTATTTTTAGCGAAAACTGTATCGAAATCCAAAACATTTAGGTCAATTTGTCGATTTTTTTCATTTTCTTCCTACCAGAATTCAATCAAATCATGTATAATACATTTCGTCATAACATTATACCGAAAAGCAAACAGGTGCCGGCACATAGCTGCCAGCTTAAAAGGGAAGTTTGGTGAAAATCCAACGCGGTCCCGCCACTGTGAATGGGAGCAACCTGGGAAAACCACTGTTTCAACGGGAAGGTCCAGGAAGCGATGACCATGAGCCAGGAGACCTGCCTGTTTGAGCACACCTAAAACCCTACGCGGATAGGGAGGTGTTTGAAAACAATACATATGTACGTTTTCAGACATCTTCTTATCGAATTCAAGAAGATGTTTTTTATTGGAGGAGGAAAATGATGAAAAAATTATCTGCACTATTTTTAGCCTTATTACTTCTATTTGGAATTGCGGCTGGATGCGGCCAACAAAATACATCAGAGCCGTCTGAAAACAAAAGCAATCAAAAGACGGAAGAGACGGCTTCACAATTTCCGGTGAAGGTCAAGGACGGTTTAGGAAATGAGGTGACGGTAAGCGAAAAACCGGAGCGGATTGTTTCGCTAATTCCAAGCAATACTGAAATTGCCTATGCTTTAGGGTTGGGTGAACAAATTGTCGGTGTAAGTGATAATGACAACTATCCGGAAGATGTTCAAAACAAAGAAAAGGTTGGCGGGATGGAATTTAATGTTGAAAAAATTATTTCTTTAAAACCGGATCTTGTTTTAGCGCATGCTTCCAGCGCCCATAACTCGCAGGAAGGGCTGAAGCAGCTGAAAGATGCGGGAATAAATGTTTTTGTAGTCGAAGATGCCCAATCATTTGATAAAGTGTATGACTCCATCCAAACAATCGGCAAAATTACAGGGACAAGTGACAAAGCCGAAGATATTGTGGCTGAGATGAAAACGAAACTGGCGGATATTCAAGAAAAAGGAAAAACGATTCCGGATGATCAAAAAGTGTCTGTTTTTGTCGAAGTGAATCCCGCACCACAAATCTATACGACGGGAAAAGGAACGTTTATGGATGAAATGCTAACGATCATTGGAGCAAAAAATGCAGCGGGCGATCAAGAAGGCTGGCCGCAAATGACGGAAGAAGCCGTTGTAAAACTGAACCCAGACGTCATTGTGACGACATACGGCTATTACGTCGATAAAGCTGTTGACCAGGTGTTGGCACGCAAAGGATGGGAAAATGTATCAGCGGTGAAAAATAAACGGGTTTACGATGTACATTCCGACTTGGTGAGCCGCCCAGGCCCAAGATTGGTTGAAGGAGTAGAAGAACTTGCGAAAGCAATTTATCCGGATGTCTACAAAAAATAAACATGTGGTCGCCTATACGGCGACCGCTTGTTTTCTTATTTTTTCCGTCTTTTTAGGAATTTCTATCGGAACGTTTCACATCACGTTTAAGGATATTTTCCAAATAATTTTCAATCAACTGTTCTATACCGGTTTGGCGCCGGACATTGATGAAAGCATGAAAAGCATTGTGCTTGATATTCGACTTCCTCGTGTCGTTTTAGCCGGACTTGTCGGAGCCTCGCTTGCAATGGCGGGGGCTTGTTATCAAGGGCTTTTGCAAAACCCTTTGGCAGATCCTTATACGCTCGGTGTTTCATCAGGTTCTTCTTTAGGTGCTGTACTTGTTCTTTTTTTCGGCATTCAAATTCCTTTTTTCGGCTCATTCACTTTGCCGGTTGTCAGCATTTTTACGGGTTTTTTAACGATTTTGGCTGTGATTTTGTTCGCCAATTTCATTGAAAAAACGATGAGGATTGAAACGATTGTGCTGACCGGAATTATTTTAAGTTCCTTTTTAAGTGCTTTCATTTCATTAATGATTGCCCTGACAGGCGAAGAATTGCGACAAATTGTCAACTGGTTGTTAGGAAGCGTTGCGATGCGCGGCTGGGGATACGTATTGATGCTTTTGCCGTTTTTTTTAATCGGGTCCATTTTGATTTTTGTAAACGGAACAGAATTAAACGCTCTGTCCTTTGGCGAAGAAAAGGCGAAGCAGCTTGGGGTCCATGTAAAAAGGAGAAAGCTGTTTATTTTAGCATCATCCTCTTGTTTAGCCGGTGCGGCCGTTGCCATCAGCGGAACGATTGGGTTTGTCGGTCTTGTCATCCCGCATGTAAACAGGCTGCTTTGGGGAAGTGATTATCGCCATCTTCTCCCTCTGTCCGCCATTTTTGGCGCCGCTTTTTTAATTTTGGCGGATCTCGTTTCAAGAACGATCGTGTCGCCGACAGAACTTCCGATCGGTGTGATCACGGCTTTAATCGGCGCTCCCAGCTTTGCCTTTATTTTAATGAAACAAAGAATGGAAAGAAGAGGGTAACATGCTGCAAGTCAAGAACATTTCGGGAGGCTATCAAGAGCGAAAGATTATCGAAAACCTTTCCTTCTCAGTAAAAAAAGGGGAAATATTTGGCATTTTGGGGCCAAACGGGAGTGGAAAGACGACACTATTAAAAATGATCAGCGGGATTCTTCCGGTTAAAAGCGGCACGATCGAGCTTGCCGGCAAACCTCTTTCTGCTTATTCTCCGAAAAAATTGGCGCAAAACATCGCTTCATTGCCGCAAATCCCAACGCAAATGTTTGATTATACCGTTTGGGAGACAGTGGCGCTCGGCCGTTATCCTTTTCAAACGGGTTTCTTCAAGCGGTTGACGGGAGAAGATGAACAAATCATCCAAAAGACCATGGAGCAGACGAATATTTCCCACTTAAAAAATAAAGCGATCAATGAATTAAGCGGCGGGGAAAAACAGAGGGTTTTTTTAGCGCAGGCTCTTGCACAAAACCCCGTTTTGCTTTTATTAGATGAACCCACGAACCATCTTGATATTTCCCATCAAAAAATCATGCTTGATCAGTTGAAAAATTGGACACAATCAAATGGATTAACGGTTGTCTCAATTTTTCATGATTTGAATTTAGCAAGCCTTTATTGTGACAAACTGCTGTTATTAAAAGATGGAAAAGCGGTTGCCGTTGATAATCCATCTGTCGTGATGAACGAAAAAACGATTGAACAGGTGTATGGTGTTTCGATTGTCAAACAATCACATCCGGAGCTTGCCCGCCCGCAAATGCTGCTTATACCCGAACAGAAACAGGAAGAAACATATAAAGTGACAAAAAGGGACATTGTTCAGACGAAGGAACTCATCTATTTAAAAGCGGCATCGCCGCTCAAAACCCTTTCATCTGCCATTATTGGCGGAGGATTTGGCTGGCACAGCACTTTTGTCAACCGTCATGTCGATAAAAGCTACAATTGTCAAGACAGCCGTTCGGAAATGGCCGATTTTCTGCAGAAAAACGGGTTTGATCAACATGCAACAGTCGCCATGATGACCGCGGCTTGTTTGGAAGATGGGGTAGTCAGCGAGCTTGAAGCAGAAGGAGTCTCCGTTGTCATTGTTGTGACAGCAGGACTTTCCAATGCAGTGGATGCAGCAAATAGTATAAAACGGAATGGCATAGCTTCAGGGACGATCAATACATGGATTTTGATAAACGGACGGTTATCTGATCAAGCATTTATTGAAAGTGTGATGACGGCAACAGAAGCCAAAACGAAGGCGCTGGCTGATGAAAAAGTGTTGGATCCTGTCTCCAATACGATTGCAACAGGTACTTCCACAGACAGCATATTGGTGGCTGCCACGCAAAAGGGCATTTTTCATCAGCACGCTGGCACGATCACAACACTTGGAAGATTGGTCGGCAGGGGGGTATATGAGAGTACAATTCAAGCGATTCAGCTAAATAAAAAAAGAAGGGGAAGGACATGACAGAACATGTAATTGCGATCATGCTGGCGTTTGTAATCGATCAAGTCATCGGGGATCCGAAAAATGCCCCCCATCCCGTCCGCTTGTTTGGCTGGTCTATTGCGTTTTGCGAACGGCGCCTCAACAAAGGGCGCTTTAAGAAAGAAAAAGGTATGGCGATGATCATGCTGGTCGGTTTATTTTTTATGCTGGCCGCTTTTTCAATTGTGTCATTTTTCTCTAGGCTTCACCCAGCAGCGGGCATTTTTGCGGAAGCGGTGATCATTTCTTTTATGATAGCGGAAAAAAGTTTGCGGGAAGCAGCTTTGGCAGTTTATGAACCGCTTTGCCAAAAAAATCTCGTTTCGGCAAGAGAAAAGCTGTCATGGATTGTCGGCCGCGATACGGCAGATTTGCCAGAATCGGAAATCGTTCGGGGAACGGTGGAAACGGTAGCGGAAAATACGAGCGATGGCATTACCGCACCGCTTTTTTGGGCGCTGTTCGGCGGAGCTCCTTTTGCGGTTTTGTACAGGGTCGTCAATACTGCGGATTCGATGGTAGGCTATCAAAACGAGAAGTTCGCTGAATTCGGGTTTGCTTCCGCCAAGCTGGACGATTTGTTGAATTACCTTCCGAGCCGTCTGACAGCTTTCATCATGGTACTTGTCAATCATCCGGCAAAAGGGATTCAAAAGCGGGAATGCTTTTCCATTCTGAAAAGGGATGCGCGCAAACACCCCAGCCCCAACAGCGGATTTCTTGAAAGCGCCATGGCTGCTTTGCTGGGTGTATCATTAGGGGGAATCAACCGTTATCAAGGGAAAATTTCTAATCGCCCTAAATTGGGAGACGGGGTTTATTCGCTAGAAGCAAAACATATTCCGGAGGCCATTGATATTATGAAGAAAACAGACAGGTTTTTCTTGCTATTTTTCATGATCGGAGGTGTATGCTTCGATGCTGCCATCACATGGAGCCAATCCATCTTATCTTTATAAATCATTGAACATCCGGATGCCGGAAAACATCATCGATTTCAGCGTCAACATCAATCCTTTCGGCCCGCCTGAATGCATCCGCAAAAATTGGCATCGCTTTTTTTCATTTGTTTCCGATTATCCAGACCCTGATATAAGGGAATTGCGAGCGGTAATTGCCGGAAAGGAAAATGTTTCGCCTGAAAATATATTAATTGGAAACGGTGCCGCAGAACTTATTTTTATCATTGCAGCCGCCTTGCTGCAAAATGAAGACGTTTTGATCGTGGAACCGGCATTTTCAGAATACCGAAAAGCATGCGAACCGTTCTCAAAGAGGATTTCATCCTATGTTTTAAAAGAGGAAGAGAATTGGGAGTTGAACGTTGAGGAGCTAAAAACGGCTCTTTCCGGGAAAAAAGCGGTTTTCCTCTGCCACCCCAACAATCCGACAGGCAAAGTATTTAACCGGGAAGCATTATTGGAAATCATTCAAGATGCCAAAAAGAAGCATGCGTTTGTGGTTCTGGACGAAGCATTCTATGATTTCGCCTTGGAAAACGTATCAATTCTGAATTGTTTATCATCTTTTTCCAATGTGATCATTTTGCGTTCTTTGACCAAAATGTATGCCATTGCAGGTTTAAGACTCGGCTTTTTGTTTGCCGATGAGACGGTCATCCAGAGACTAAAAAAATTTCAGGTGCATTGGAGCGTCAACGCCATTGGACAGAGGGCGGGAATAGAAGCATTAAAGGACGAAGACTATGTTAAAAAAACAAAAAGAATGATCTCTCAAGAACGGAAGCGAATGTTTGAACATCTCCATGAACTTGGTTTTGTGGTGGCGGACAGCTCTGTCAATTTTTATTTGTTAAGAGAGCAGCCAAAAAAAGATATGCTGCCTTTGATCCGCTTTTTATTGGAAAGAGGTATAGTACCTAGACATACATACAATTTCAACGGGCTGTCCGGCAAATACATTCGTTTGGCGGTTAAGAGAAAAGAAGAAAACGACCGGCTTCTTTCAGCGCTTAAGGAGTGGAAGGACAAGTGTTAATCTTTGTGACCGGCGGGGTGAGAAGCGGGAAAAGTTCGTGGGCAGAACATTATTTGACGGCTAAAAAGAATCAGGCCAACCGCCTTGTTTATATTGCAACCTCTTTTCCATCAGACGAAGAAATGACAAAACGAATATTGCAACACCAGCTAAAAAGAGCCCAAGGCAAAGAAAAATGGCTGGCAATTGAACAGACAAATGATGTCGGCAAGTTATCGAAAAAACTGCAAAAAAATGATTTTGTGCTGCTAGACTGTTTAACAACGTTGTTGACGAACGAACTTTTTTTTCATGAACAACATGGTGAACGATGGCAGGCCGCTTCTTTTCGCCAATATGTGTTGGAAAAAATCATCCGTGATCTATCTGAGCTGCAAAAAAGCTGCGAGCTATTTTGCATCGTCTCCAATGAGGTCAACTGGGAATTTCCAGCGCGGTCAAATGCAGTGTTCCAATATGTTCGCCTTCTCGGCCATCTCCATCAACAAATCGTTGAACGTGCGGATTTGGTGGTCAGAATGGAATTCGGCATTCCAGTTGCTATGAAGGGAGAACTACAATGAAAGGGATCATGATTCAGGGAACGGCTTCTGATGTTGGCAAAAGTTTCATTGCAACGGCATTTTGTGCTATTTTTCACAAACTTGGCTACAAGGTTGCTCCGTTTAAATCACAAAATATGTCAAACAACTCATATGTCACATTGGATGGAAGGGAGATCGGCAGGGCTCAAGGAATTCAGGCAGAAGCCGCCGGCACGGCGGCCTCCGTCTATATGAACCCGATTTTATTGAAACCGAAAAGCGATTGCACTTCGGAAATCGTCTTGCTTGGCAAAAGCTATGAAACATTAGGCGGTCAAGCTTACCGCGAAAAATTTTATCTAAAAGGGCTGGAAGCGATTCAGCTTTCACTGGAAAAGCTGTCGGAACAATATGATTTTCTCGTGATGGAAGGGGCAGGAAGTCCTGTTGAAATCAACTTGAAAGACAGGGAACTTGTCAACATGAAAGTGGCCGAACTGGCCGACGTTCCGGTGATACTGGTGGCAGATATCGATCGGGGCGGCGTGTTTGCCAGCATTATCGGGACGCTTGAACTTTTTTCCGAAGAAGAACGTAGCCGGGTAAAGGGGATTATCATCAACAAATTCCGAGGAGATCTCAGCTTGTTTCAACCCGGTGTGCAATGGCTGGAGGAACGGACGGGCATCAAAGTATTAGGGGTGGTCCCTTATGTTTCAGGACATATGATCGAAGGCGAAGATTCTTTGTCGCTTGCCAAACGATTTGCCAACCAAAACAGGAGAGAAATTGACATTGCGGTGGTAAAGCTCCCCTATATATCCAATTATACGGACGTTGAGCCGTTTTTATTTGAAGAAGATGTTTCCATTCGACTTGTGTACGGCCCGGATGAATTCGGCGAACCGGATGCCCTCTTGATTCCGGGAACGAGAAGCACGATTCACGATCTGCAACAATTGAAAAATAGCGGCTTGGCTCAAAAGATTAAAGCATACAACGAAACGGGCGGAACGATCATCGGCATTTGCGGCGGTTATCAAATGCTTTCAAGATACTTGTATGATAAAGCCGGATCGGATACAGGGGTGAAAGGACGTTATGAAGAAGGATTCAACATCCTCCCAGTGGGCACAACCTTTTATCATGAGAAAAAAACGGTGCGGAACAAAGGAATTATTCATCCGCAATCAGGTTTTCCCCAGTTTTTCGTGGAAGGGTATGAAATTCATTTAGGCGTAACCGAACCGATTGTTCCGCAAGCAGTGCGGCCTTTTATCAAGCTTTCGGACGGGACGGATGGTGCGGTGATCGACTCTGGAAGGGTTATTGGCACATATTTCCACCATATTTTTTTCAATGACGAATTCCGCACGGAATGGCTCAACAGGATTCGAGAACGGAAAGGACTTGAAAAAAAGCAAGTAAAATGGTTGAAAAAGGAAAAAACAAAAAAGTATGAACAGATTGCCCGACATGTCCAAAACCATATTCATATGGATGATTTGCTCAACATCATTCAATCGTGGGGGGAATGAAATGAGAACGGCCAGACAAATAATGGAGGGTTTTTTTCTTGCGCTCCAGTTTTTCACAATCATTCCGGTTCAAAAGGAGTTTGCAATAGATGAGAAACGGATCAAATTCGCGGTGTTAAGTTTGCCGATGATCGGGTTTTTCATCGGTTTGACAGGCAGTTTGATCATCTATATGGCAAAATTTTGGACACCATTGTCCAATTGGGCTTGCGCTCTTTTTCTTTTATTCTATTTTGTGGCGATAACGGGCGGTATTCATCTTGACGGTTTTACAGATACAGCGGATGCCTATTTTTCTTATCGCGACAAGGAAAAAAGGCTGAAGATTATGGAAGATCCCAGAGTGGGAACATTTGGGGTGTTGGCGCTGCTGTTTTTGTCAGCTTTTCGCTTTTTGTTTATGGCGGAAATCATCGGCGCAATCGACAATTTTTGGTTTGCTGTGTTCATTCCGTTTTTTTCCCGTCTCATCGTTTGCGCCCTAATGATTGATGGTCCGGGAATGGCGAAACGGGAAGGGCTTGGGTACTTGTTTGCTAAAACGCTTGCCAAAAAAGATTTCGCCGTTCTGATCGGTTATTTGTTATGTTTTTTCATCGCCGTCCCCATGATCCCGGGTTTACCAGCCGTTTATCTTTTGATGGCCTTATCGTCTATTTTCCTTTATTTGTACGCCCGCCGGTTTTTCCTTCAATCGTTCGGCGGCTTAACAGGAGATTCCTTTGGAGCAGTGATTGAAGGGAGTGAGACAGTTTTATGGATGGTAACGTGGTTGTTACTCTTATACGTCATGGGTTGACAGAAGCAAATAGACAAAAACGCTATATCGGCTGGACGGATGAAGCACTGTGTGAAGAAGGAAAAAAAGCTTTGGAAAAAAGCCATTATCCAAAAGCTCCTGATCTGGTAATAGCAAGCGATTTGCAACGCGCCGCAGAAACGGCCGGCATCATTTACCCAAAACAAAAATTCGTTGCCTTAAAAGAACTCAGGGAAATGAATTTCGGCGATTGGGAACAGAAAACCTATTCCGAACTGAAAGGAGATGCCCGCTATCAAAGCTGGCTTCGCGATATGCTGCATCTTGAAGTGCCAAACGGAGAATCGTATCCAACCTTTTCAGAAAGGGTCAAAAGAGGCTGGGAAAAGACGGTCACCTATTTTTTTGATGAAACCATTTCCCACATTGCAATGATCACTCATGGCGGCGTCATTCGCGAGATCCTTTATCGGTATGGACCCGAAGGATCATCATATTGGCAATGGCGCTTGGATCATGGAGCGTATTGTTCATTGACAGGAAAGCGAACAGATGTAAGGAGGGGAAAGCGGTGCATGTTGTTGTCGGCGGAGCGTTCAACGGAAAAAGAAAATGGGTGAAAGAGCATTACCGGCTGCAATCCGGCGCTTGCAAATGGTTTTGCGGCTACGTAAAGAAAACCAAAGTGTCTGAAATTTATGAGACGGAGCATTTTCAAAAAATAACGGTCATTGAAGGAATTGAACAATATATTTTTCATCTGATCGATCAATCGTCGGACTGGCAAAAAAAGTGGGAAAAGATGATTTTCAACTGGCATGAGTGGGAAGTAAAAAAGAGAGGAACAGTCATTATTATTGCCAATGATATTACAAAAGGCGTTGTTCCAATTGACCCATTGGAACGCAAGTGGCGGGATGCATGCGGGAGCTGCCTCCAACAATTGATTGCGAAAGCAGGACGCGTTGATATCATTTGGTATGGAATCAGTGAAAGATTAAAATAAAAGTACGGTTAAACTTCTTTCATTCGTTATATTAATGGGAAGATTGCGCAATTAAAAAGAAAGAGGGAACAGAATGAAACAATATGCGTATTTGATAATGTTTATTGCACTTTCCGTTGTCGGAGCATTTATTAAAATCCCCGCGTATATTTCGAGTGTTGCCCTTGATTCATTTCCAGCCCTTGTGGCCGCTGTCGTATTAGGGCCGGTTGCGGGAGCAGTTGCGGCTTTCTTTGGTCATATCATGTCAAGCTATCTCGCTGGTTCTCCGTTAGGAGCGTTTCATGCAATGATTGCAGTCGAAATGTTTTTGCTCGTTTGGGCATTTGGGGTGATTTACAGAAAAAACAAATACGCAGCAGCCGTTTTCTTTTTTATCGCCAATGGTTTTTTAGCTGCCGTTCCTTTTTCCTTTCTGATCGGGAAAGGCTTTTATTTCGGGTTGCTGCCGGGATTGGTCATCGGTACAGCCATCAATTTAATGATTGGTCATATCGTAACCATAAAACTTGTTCCTATTTTAGAAAAACAAAAAGGGGTTCACCGCCATGAGAGACGTTATCATGATTCCGATATCAAATGATGAAGATCTTGTGATTGCCGCTGACAATTCCGGCGGTGTGGGACAAAAATTGTTCGATTACGTCAAAGTTGATTATGAAACGGTCGCTTATTATGGTTTAAGAGTAGCTTTATCCGAATGTTTAACAGTGGGGGCAAAGCCGCTTGCTATCGTCATGCAAAACCTCATCGGTGAAGAAGAATGGTCTCATTTGCAAAAAGGCTGTCAAACCCTTTTCTCGGAACTTAAGTGCGAACCGATTCCCATAACCGGAAGCACAGAAAGCAATTTCAAGATGGTTCAGTCCGCTTTTGCGATCATGGTCATCGGGAAGGTGAGAAGAGCAGACATCAAGGTTCGGAAAACGCCAAGCCATGCGAAATTTGCCTGCATCGGAAAACCGCTGTGCGGAGGCGAAGTAATCGAAAAAAAACATGAAATCGGGCCTCTGCCAATCATAAAAAAACTATTGGAATTGCCGTATGTATTTGAAATCGTTCCGATCGGCTCAAAAGGAGTTCAATATGAATGGAAAAAGCTTTGTGAAGAAAACAAGTTAGATTATTGCCAAATCACTTCAACAGAAATTGATATAACAAAATCGGCCGGACCTGCCACATGTTTTTTAATCTCGTTTCATCCAGACCGAACCGAAGACATTGCCAAAGCGGCAGGCGGGCATTTTTTCCAACTTAATACAAAATGAGGGTTCGAAAATCATGAGCCCAAACTATTAACTTGTTTCCTGTATTTTGCCAAAAGGAGAAAGTGACTTTCATTTTGCTAACCAATTTTTTTACAAAATGAAATTTATTTTTGAAACAGTTCCTAAATAGGCCTTGAACTAAAAATCAAACTGTGAAAGTAAGTTAGACATAAATGAAAAGTTTTTTGCTTGTTTTCCAAAACTAAAACGTTGACTGTACGGTTAATTTTTTGTAAATTAAAAATAATTCTATAAGCAGGGGTGAATGTATTGGGAAGTATTATAGAATTGGAGAGTTAGCCGAGAGAACGAACGTTTCAAAACGAACGATCGATTATTATACGAAGATCGGCTTATTGCACCCAAGGCGCTCTGATTCCAATTATCGCCTGTATGATGAAGAAGCGGTTGAAGCGATTGAATTGGTGAAGCGGTATAAAAAAATGAACTGTCCGCTTTATGAAATTAAAGATATCATTGATATGTTGCAATCAAAAACACTATCAAATCAAAGCTTGGAAATGCATGTCGACCATATTGCCCAACTTATGCAAAATCTTGAAAAAGAAATAAAAGACATGCAGCAATTGATGGATCATATGAACAGGGAACAGCGCACCATCATAATGGAAAAATTGTCTAAGCAAAGTGCCAATTTGGTGAAGGCGCTGCTGGCAACTTATTATTAATCATATTCCCTTTTAAGAAAATACTAAATAAAAGTAAGATTACAGGAGGTGTATTCCTTACTGTTTAGAAGCGGTAAGGGAGATATTTGGAAATTTTCAATTTGCTTATAGTGGCTTTTTTAATCGCCCTCTCAGGTTTTTTTGTGGCATCGGAATTCGCTATTGTCAAAGTCCGAACTTCAAGAATCGATCAGCTTATTTCGGAAGGAAATAAACAAGCGATTGCAGCCAAGAAGGTTATATCCAATTTAGACGAATATTTATCAGCTTGTCAGCTGGGAATTACGATTACATCTCTAGGATTGGGCTGGATTGGTGAATCTACGATTGAGCATTTATTGCACCCTGTGTTTGTTTATTTTCAGCTTCCAGCCTCGGTTACAACCATTTTATCTTTTGTAATCGCCTTTTCCGTTGTGACGTTTTTGCATGTTGTTGTCGGCGAATTGGCGCCGAAAACATTCGCCATACAAAAAGCGGAACATATCACGCTACTTTTTGCCCGTCCGCTCATTTTGTTCGACAAAGTCATGAAACCGTTTATTAAGATTTTAAACGGCGCTGCGAGGCTTTTGACGGGTTTGTTTGGCCTCAAGCCGGCACAAGAGCATGAAATTGCCCATTCGGAAGAAGAATTGCGCATTATTTTGTCTGAAAGCTATAAAAGCGGGGAAATCAACCAGTCGGAATATAAATATGTCAACAACATTTTTGAGTTTGACAACCGTATTGCAAAAGAAATCATGGTTCCAAGAACAGAAATTGTTGCTTTTGATAAAGACATGAAATTAAAAGACTGCATTGAGATTGTCATGGAGGAGCATTATACGCGCTATCCCGTATTTAACGGCGATAAAGATAATATGATCGGAATCGTAAACATGAAGGAGGTGCTCACCGACTATGTCAAAGGAATCCAAGGAGAAAAAACGGTGGGCGAATATGTGCGGCCAGTCATTCATGTCATTGAAACGATTCCGATCCATGACCTGTTGGTTAAGATGCAAATGGAACGCATTCATATGGCCATTTTAATTGACGAATACGGCGGGACGGCAGGTCTAGTGACAGTCGAAGATATTTTGGAAGAAATTGTCGGGGAAATTCGCGATGAATTCGATGCGGATGAAACTCCGCAAATTAAGAAAATTACTGATTCGAAAACGGTTGTCGATGGAAAAGTTTTGATAGAAGAAGTCAATGATATTTTTGGCCTCCAGATTAAAGAGTCCGATGTTGATACTATCGGCGGATGGATTTTAACCCAAAAGATGGATGCGAAAGTCGGAGATGAAATTGATTTTGACCAATATTCGTTTAAAATTTTAGACATGGACGGGTTTCATGTCAAAACGGTTGAAATTGCTGAAAGAGAATCATGAAATTAACGAAGATGTTACTAAAGATTTTCTTTTTTGAAGGACAATAAAAAAACAATAAGATCAATTTAAGATCCACCGCTATCATTGCGGCAGAGATTCTTTACTTTTCTTTTATATATAAAAGAAAATCTTGTTTTTGCAGAAGAGATTTTCAGAAACAAGCTCTTCCATACAAGCCATTTGTTCTTTATTCGTCATTAACATGGTTATCAACTTCAACTTAAGCGATGAATAAATAAAGATTCTAACTAACGGTAAAGGCTGTCGGGAAACACTCCGACAGCCTGATTTTCACTTCACCAACTTTTTGAAAACGTCATGTTTTGCTTTGACATTTACAAAAAAGAATGGAGAGTAGACGGCTTTCTCTTACATAGTGATTACGGGTTCATCAAGTCAATATAACTGCAAAATGAACCCAAGATTATTTTAGAAAAATATGGAAAACTCCTCCGGAGAATTTAAGGAAAAGTGTTTCAATCTGTACTTTTTTCGATCAGGGTTCCTGTACGACAAATATGTCAACTTGACAACCATCAACGGTTTAATACCGCTTCAATCGCTTTTTAGTCTTGCTACTTCACAAGGGTCACTTCAAATTGGCTCGGTATAAAACTCGCCATGAATCCTATCAAACCTCCATTTCAGCCAAGCCCCTGTTTCAGGTTCAATGGAAGAAAGACGGAGCCATCCGTTTTTCACTTTTTGACGGAAAAAGGGATTGTCCCGGAGCAGCCGCTCGATATAAAAACTCGGTGCTTCAATGATCAAGAGTAAACGAAGGGGGGAATGGAACAGCTCCCCGTCGGAAGAAGCAACCGACTGCCACGGAAGACCGGAAAGCAAGTCGCTCCCATTCCCTTGCATCACCCCGAATCCACCTGTAACCGTCTGCGTCGTTTTGCTGCCGCTTCCGTAATAATGCGGTGCAACGGTTGATGCGTAATATTGCAAATTGATCCATTGCCCGACCGTAGCAGGACCGGAGATGATATTTTCAAGTGCTTCGCCGGATTGGTCTTTTCGCCAGTCATAGCTGTGTAAAAACACTTTCCCGTCTAAATGGCAATGTTTTGTAAGCGTCCTGCGGCCGATAATAAAGGCTGCGTTTCCAGCCAATCCCCATTCAGGACGGATTTCGCTCCAATCGACGGAACGGCGGCTCGCCTCAGTCACCGGATTTTTCGACTTGCCGGTGCAAGGGAGATTCGCCAGCCGTTCGGCGTTTGCTTTCCGTTTCACTTCTTCTAGCTTTCCTTTTAGTAAACGGAGTGACTGCTCTGCCTTTTTCGATAAGGTTGGCAAATCGAGTAAGTAGAGTTCGTCGACCGTTGTGATATGTTCCGCTGCCACAAATACGGTTTCATCTGGAATGAAGATCCCTTCCTTCACCAGTCCTTCTCTTACTTCCTGCAAGTTACATAGGCTTGCAAACACGCGGGCATTAAAAGCTCCGGCTGTTCCGCCGCACGCCCCGCAATCAAGGGAGGAGGCATACGGGTTATTCGTTGTCATACTTTCGTGACCGCAGACAACGACAAGGGGGGCAAAAGACGATGTTAACCCGATATTTGTTAACAATTGTTTTACGTACTGAACTTGTTCTTCTGTTGTAAACCCGATGGGCAAACCGGATGATGAACAAGACACTTCATGATGCAATGACAAGTTTGTCGGCGGCTTCCGTTCAGCTGTTTTTTCAGCTTGCTGGAGAAAATGGCCCGCCCATCTAGGGGCAATGCTTCTGGCGATTGTATGCAAACCAAGCCATGGGCCGCTCATTTCTGGAAGCAATAAACTCGCTAATGCATCTTTTTTCATTTTTTTAAAGGTGCCCCCGATGAACTGAAATACATTGAGCCGGCGACGGTATTTTGCAGCATCATCTTGTGCAGATTCGTAAATTTCATGCTTCGGCTCAATGATCGCAGGACAAGAAGGATGGGTATGGTCGCTGTCAAGTTCACGCGTTCGGATCGGCAAACCGAAAAATCCTGCGCAACCGTACGTTTCAAATGGACCGGATTCCTCTAAATGACGGCGAAAAGGCTCGGAACGGACATCAATGCAGAAAAGAAACTGGACGGCGGCCTGCTCTTTTTGTCCAATGTATGGACGGGATGCAATTTTTTCTTGCAGCCGGGATTCGTACGTCTCTTCCCACGCCTCGAGCCAAAGGTGATAACGATTGATCCACCAAAACCGGTCGGCAAACAATAAACAGGATGTCATTTCATCCTTCGACAATTGCCTCCACTCATCCACAGATATTCCTCCCCAATGGATCCATGCGGCCAAAAGGGGAAGTAAACTTGAAACGTCAGCCTTTTTCTCCTGTTCCAGCGGCAAGTAAGGGGAGACAAATGCCCATTCTAACGAAAGACGAATGGCCAAATAATCAACTAACAGTTGGAGGCCTTCTCCACTTTGCTGCGAACGCCACTTTAACATGCCGGCCCATCCCGGCAATGCAAGAAGATGCGATTCTAAATAGTCTTTCGCCTTTTCATCGTCTATATCAAGCAGCGACAGCGAAAACAACAGTGCTGTTTCCGCATCTTCCGGCCAGTCAGCTAGGCGTTTTCTCTCATTTTTTGAAAGAGCCGGATCGTTTTGGATAAGTTTTTGCCAAGCAGGATAAAATCCCTGTTCCCGGAAGGGCATTGCCCATGCAGCTTGATTATCATCCAAATATAGTTTGCACCATTTGATCATTTGTTGATCAAGCCGTTCGTCTAGCTTGTAAATGCGGGTACAAATCGGCTTCACCACCGCTGCGTTTGTGGAACCGATCCACTCGGCTATTTCCTCCGCCAGCTCGTTCAGTTCTGATGAATCTAACCATTCATGTGGTACGGTTTCGTTCCACAAAAGTGCATGGCACAACTGTTCCGCTTTGTGGCGATGAACGGGTAGAGACTGCTCGGAAAGCCAGTTCTCCAGCTGTTTTTCAACGAAGGAGGGATTGATCTCGCCTCTAGCGAGAGCTTTGCGTACAACCGCCATTGTCGGATACAGGTGAACATGCTGGGTTTGTTGAAAATGCTCGGCTACTTCGGTAAACGGCATATGTTCAAGTTCCATCCACGGATGCCGTGCAATGAACGTTGAAATCGGCCAAAGGGGAGCAATTGCATCGCATGCCTGTTCCACGAGCTGAAGAATAGAGCGGGACACATCTTTCTTATTTCGTTTACTTTGCTCTTCAGGACGTTCAAGTGAAATCACTGTTTTACTCATGGGTCATCTCCTCCTTCATATATGCATGCAAATAAAGGGGATGCCGTTCAACCGCAGACAGACTGGGCTCGCCAAAATGAACAAGCCGCATATAAAATCGGGCAGCAATACCGGAAGAACGTTGTTTAAAGAGCTGTGCCAACGCCAATGCGGAAACAATAAACAAAATGAAAGTAAGCCATTCAAGGACAAGCGGAGGTGCAAAGTGAGAAGCCTCTGCTTTATGCAGCATGGCCATTAGTCCGCTGCGCACTTCTTCTGAAATAAATGCCAGTATCGCTGCTAGTGCCAACCCAAGCCATCGACCTTCTCGGAAAAGCGCAAATCTGCTCCATGCAATCGTCATGGACGAACCAAGGAGCAAAGCGCTCAATAGGCGCGCCGGCTCTTCCGGCGAAACGGCCCAGAAGCCGAATCCAAGTGCCAAGCCAAGCATCGTGCCGACAAACCTATGTCCTTTTTTGTGCACCAATGTTCGTGCCGAATGTCCCGGACGGGGAACAGCCGATCCGGACTGTAAAAATAAAGTCGCTTTAAATAAGCCGTGCAAAATAAGATGAATGACTGCCGCCTCGTAAGCGCCTAATGCACATTGAATAAGCATCATACCCATTTGTGCCATCGTTGAGGCGACTAGTTGCCGTTTATAATCTACTTGAACGAAACTGACGCCGGTACCGATCATGACGGAAATAAACGCGATTAGAAGAAGGAGAGCGTGTGTGACTGTGTCCGTAAACAACGGTGAGAAATGCCAAAGCAAAAGTCCTCCGGCATTGACAAGACCGGCGTGCATCACAGCCGAAACCGGCGTCGGCGTTACCGCAGATTCAAGCAGCCAACGGTGGAAAGGCCATTGCCCGGCAGGAATGATGGCCGCCAAAATAAGCAGCAAGCTTATTCCGGCTGTCTCCCACCATTTAAGATGAGACAACTTATCCGTTGATAAAGCGCCCGATAACTTCCACTCCCCAGTCGCATGAAACAGCCAGACAGACACTGCACATACCGCAAGGGAAGAAACAAAAAACATTGTTCCCATTTGCACCGCTTCAGCTTTTGCCGGCCGCCATTCTTTTTTTAAAGCCGTCAAAAAGACAAGACCGAAAAGAGGCATCGCCCAGCAAATGCTAAACAGGCGTAGATCATCAGTCATCCAAGTGCTGGCGGAAGAGCCGGTTGTCCATGTCAAGAATAGAAAATATAGCCGGTAGACTCGATCCCCATGCAAATATCGAATGGAAAACCGCTGGATGATAAAGCCGAGTGTTGAAATATAGACCGCCATCATCCAGCTAATCGTGTCGAGCCGCCATGGTCCGGCTTTTATTTCCGCGCCAGAATAAATCCACCCGAAGAATGCCGAAGCAATCGGCAAAAGAAGCAGGCCGACGTGAACATGTACATACCAGTCGGGCACACGAGGATGCAGATAAATCAATGCGCTTATGAGCACAATCATCAATGCTGCCAGCCATCCGAAAACCAACATTTCTTGCAAATTTCGTTCCTCCTCTGGTGTGACCTTTTTGAAAGAAAAAAACCGGCTATGTCATTCTAAGCAAAACAGCCTTTTTTAAGAAAATGACTGTCTTTTGCCTAAAAATGACGATAGCCGGTTTACCTTAAACCAATTTCGATTGGCTTAGATCTCCCGTTTCAGTTTTCCCATTGTCGGTTTACCTTCAACGAACCTACTAATAGATTCCGTAGGTTTTTTGAAGGTCTGCCGACTTTGGCAATTCTCTCGTATTTTTTCAAAAAAAGTTGTTTTCATTATACATCATCGTTTTCAAGATTGCACGTATTTTTTTAGAGATTTATAGAAAAAGCGTTTACGTTTATTTAAGGAGTTTCTTTTCCAAATTTTGAAACAATTTAAACACCATAATTCGCTCCCCGGTTTGAGTACTAAGGTCCGTATGGAAACTTTTTACTTGCTCTTCTGTAATTTGAAAAATCATCTCTTTCAGCTCATCAACCCCGGATTCGACTAAACTGGAGCGGATTTGTTTCACAGACAACATCCCTTCTTTAGACTCACAGAGGGCATATTCCGCTGGGGTTAGAATACCTTGCAGCGATACAATAATCATATCCCGCAAAATATCCGTTTTGACGGACACAGATCCGCGTCCAAGAAAATCTTTTTCCCATTTTGTTAATGCTTTGCTGATTTCAGCCTCGATACTGCCTTTCGATTGATTCATGATGTTTCACCTCTCTAACAGGTACATGACAAGGAATTAAAGTTCGAAAATGATAAAACGACTGATACATTCGTATTCCCTTTTTTGATCAATAATCATTATTATAATCATTATCGGCTTTGGCTGCTAGAAAAAAATCATTCTTTGTTTGAATCAATCATTTTGAAATGGCAATTCCATCATCAATTTAGGAATCCAAAAGAGATTGTAAAGCATGGATAAGAACACCGTTTACCCGAGGCCCAGTCGTCACTCATCTTTTAAGGTTTCTAGAGCGTAAAAGGGAGCGCGTCCCCAGTTGTCGAAAAAAGCAGTAGCCATTAACCATCGAACGATAACAATTTTCAACATCCGAGATGTAACCTGTTCAGCGTTTTATCATTGACAAAGATACAGGTTTTCGCTGCAAAAAATATCGGAAAATGTTCCAACCAAACAAAGCTGTACGGCGAGATGTATTCTTTGAGCGCTAAAACAGCGTATTTCAACCATAAAGGATCTGGTGAAACGATTGAAACATGATCTAATTTTTCTTCTTGGGTGATATACTAGAAGATATGAAAGACTTGATTCTTCTTCAAGTCATAGAAGAAGGTTGTTGATGAGGAAAACGCACCGTGAACGCAACTAATTAAAAACCGAGAGTTTAGCTGTAATGATCATTTAGGCACTGAAAAAACTATTGCAACAATCAGCATGAAAAGAGATAATAAGATTTATATGGAATTTTATAAAATATTGCTAAAATTATTGGTAGGGGATGTAGTAAATATGAAAGTTGTAAAGTTTGGTGGAACGTCCGTTGCATCTGGGCAACAAATTCAAAAAGTGTTCGATATCGTCACATCTGATCCGAAAAGAAAAATTGTCGTTGTTTCGGCTCCTGGCAAAAGATTTAAAGAAGATGTGAAAGTGACCGACTTATTAATAAAGTGCGGGGAAGAATATTTGAACAATGGCAGCGTAAAGGAAACATATGAAGCTGTTGTGAACAGATATGTTGAAATTGCTAAAGAATTAGGATTATCTAATGATATTATTGATCGAATTTCTGCTGATTTGCAAGAAATTTTACATGGGGACAAATCAAATCCTGCCCGTTTTATGGATGCGGTGAAGGCCAGCGGTGAAGATAATAATGCAAAACTGATCACTGCGTATTTTCAATCGCGCGGAGTTGAAGCCCATTATGTGAATCCTAAAGAAGCAGGGCTTATTGTGAGCGATGAACCAGGCAATGCACAAGTGCTGCCGGAAGCCTATGAAAATTTAAAAAAGCTTCGTGATCGCTCAGGAATTCTGATTTTTCCTGGATTTTTCGGCTATTCAAAAGACGGAAAGCTCGTCACCTTTTCACGTGGCGGTTCCGATATAACCGGTTCTATTTTGGCCAACGGGGTCGGAGCGGAAATATATGAAAACTTTACGGACGTAGATGCGGTCTATTCCGTAAATCCAAATTTTGTTGAAAATCCAAAAGAAATTCGGGAGCTTACATATAAAGAAATGCGTGAGTTATCTTACGCTGGCTTTGCAGTATTTCATGACGAAGCACTTATTCCGGCATTCCGTGCAGGAATCCCGGTAAATATTAAAAACACCAATAATCCATCGGCTCCTGGTACAAAAATTGTACATGAACGAACAGATTCTAACGGCCCTGTCGTGGGCATCGCCAGTGATACCGGTTTTTGCAGCATTTATGTCAATAAATATTTAATGAACAGAGAAATCGGTTTTGGCCGAAGATTGTTGCAAATTTTAGAAGATTTTGGGCTGTCATATGAACATACACCTTCTGGAATTGATGACATTTCTGTCATTTTGCGCCAGGACCAGTTTGATTCGGAAACAGAACGGAAAGTTGTAGAGCGGATCAAAAAGGAACTGGAAGTCGATAATATAGAAGTTGCTTATGATTTAGCGGTAATCATGATTGTTGGCGAAGGAATGCGGAAAAATGTCGGAACGATGGCCAGAGCTGCAACAGCGCTTGCAAACAGCGGTGTGAACCTTGAAATGATCAATCAAGGGTCATCAGAAGTGAGCATGATGTTTGGCGTAAAAGGAACGGATGAAAAGAAAGCCGTAAAAGCGTTATATGAAGAGTTTTTTGGGACTAAATAACTTAATCAAAATTGTCCACGCCTGCAGACAAAATGTATTTTCTGTCTGCAGGCTGTTTTTTTGTTGGAACAGATAAGATATTTATGGAGATCCGGTACTTTTTTTCTGATGAATGAGTGGCTTTTTCTTTGAAAATAGCAAGTTCATTCTCCATTTCAAAAACGAGCGATTTTACTTTTTGCTTTCTAAAAGGGCAGTCTATTTATTGAAAAACATATGGCGACTTTACATATGCGATTTCAAGCGGATTAAAAAAGATTTTGCAGAAAAAGTTATGGTAAACGGTCGTATGCCTCTTAAAAAGCTAGTCGTCTGAAGCATTGATGATGAAACTGGGTCGATTTTACTATTCTTTAAAAATGATGAATTTTGCACCGATATAAATAAAAAAGGGGTTTGGGAAGGGGATCGTAGATCATATGAAAAAGAATAAAACAGTGACAAGGATCACTACTTCCAAAAAGCAAGGCGGATTGAGAAGAAGGCTGCTCAGAAGCTTTGGAATATTAATGCTGCTAACATGTTTAATGGCCGTTATTAATTTTGGGGTAATAAAAAATTTAACAAATCATACGGAAAGCATCATGAAGGAAGATGTAGAAGGACTGATCCAAAACGAGAAAATGCGATACAATATTGCAGAACGCATTTCATTAATAAACCAGTTTCTTCTATATGGGGACCGAGACATTCGTCAAAAATACGAAGAATTGGCAAAACAGAGCAGCGAGATTCAAAAGCAGTTATTGAAATTGAATTCTTCACAGCAAATGAAGGATTTAGTTGCGAAATGCCACCAATGGGAATTGCTTGTCCGACACGAGGTTTTATTTGACTATGATATGGGGAAAAAGAATGATGCTTTAAAGCAAATGAAAGAAAGTGTACAACCGCTTGGGGAAACGATTATTCAAGAATTTGAAAAAGTGACGTCGGATCGACAAAACGATGTAATCAAAAGCGGAAATAATATGATTCAACTTAGCAATCTATCTATCATCATCATATTAGCTGTTTTGGCCTCCATACTTTTAATCGGTTTCATCATGTCCTTTAAAATGGCTCGTTCCATTACGAATCCTTTGATCAAAATCGCCGGCCAAATGGAGCAAATATCTAAGGGAAATCTAATGTTGGAACCGTTATCAATAAAGTCGAAGGATGAAATCGGCGAATTGATGGAAGCTGTCAACGAAATGGGGAATCAGCTTCGAAAGATCGTGCAAGACATTCATCATGCTTCAGATACTATGTCAAAACAAAGCAGCGATTTGCTTTCTTCCTCTAAAGAGCTAAAAGAAGGAAGCAACCAAATCGCTGCGACAATGCAAGAGCTGTCGGCTGGAGCAGAATCGCAAGCTAATTCTGCCTCAGAGCTTTCTGAAGCAATGGGTATGTACATGGATAAGATTTATCAAATACATAGGAATGGAAAAGAAATGTTTGATAAATCGAGAGAAGTGCTGGAGTTGACGGACAATGGCAGCAAGCTGATGAATCAATCGAAAAAACTTTTTGATTATATGTTTACAGGCATGCAAAGCAATATGAAAAAAATTAAAAAACTTGATGAACGCTCAAAACAAATTTCCAAACTCGTTGAAGTTATTCAATCTATAGCTGATCAAACAAATTTGCTCGCGCTAAATGCAGCGATTGAAGCGGCTCGAGCGGGGGAACATGGAAAAGGATTTGCAGTAGTTGCAGACGAGGTCAGAAAATTGGCTGAACAAGTTTCCAGTTCCGTTGTGGATATTCAAAAAATCGTGGAAGAAGTCCATAGCGAGACGAATAAAGTGACGAAAAGCTTTGAATTAGGATTTCAACAAGTAGAATCGGGAATGGATTCAATGAACGAAACGAGTGCCGCATTTCAACAAATTAAAGAAACGATTAAAGAAATTTCCGAAAGAATCAACAATGCTCAAAATGATTTAACTGACATGTTATCAACGAGCGAATCGATTAATGATTCGATTTCCAACATCGCATCGATTTCGGAAGAGGCGGCTGCAGGTATTGAACAAACATCAGCTTCAGCAGCAACGGCAAATGAGTCAGCGGCAACTATTGCTTCACATGCCGAATCCATGTCAAATCTGGCTGAAGATTTGCAATCTTTAGTGAAAAGGTTTCAAGTTCAATAATCAATTTTTACGAACCGTATGACAAAATAAAAGGATGAATGGACTGTAAAGCGTGCAAGCATCTTGCTGCACGCTTTTATTTTTTTCGATAAGAAAAGATTTTGACTGACTGTTTGGTAGAGCGCACTTTTAAAATGACAGCGTTTACATAAACTGTTTTTTCCATTAAAATGAGCATTATAAAATAAAAAAAGGAAAAGGGGATTGGAAATGTTTTTTTCCTATACTCAAGAAGAAATGGAGAGGGCTTTAAACTTGTTTCATACGCTTGCAAAAGCGTATAAAAACGTTTCGGATCACGCCAATCGAGACAGCAAGGAGCATGGTTTGAATCCAACCGAATATGCTGTATTGGAGCTTCTGTACATAAAGGGTCCGCAAAAACTTCAGCAAATCGGGTCAAAACTATTGCTTGTCAGCGGTAATGTAACTTATGTTATTGACAAGCTTGAAAAAAACGGGTGGATTTATCGGGAAAAAAATCCGAAAGATAAACGGTCAGTTTATGCAAATTTATCGGAGAAGGGGCGCCAATATTTTGATGAAATATATCCGATCCGCGCCTTAAGGATGGCGAGAGTTTTTTCCGGCCTATCCGAAGAAGAACAAGTGCAATTGATCGAACTGTTAAAAAAAGCTGCAGACTCCAGCAATAGTGTGCTGTTTCGATAATTTTTATGAATGAAATTCTATGTAATTATTGAATAAAGCTATGTTTATACCGATATAAAAAATGAGAACCCATAGTTGAGGAAGTGTTAAAATAATGGATCGCCTTTTTCAACAATTTTATGACCTCATTTTTCAATTTCACCCTGATGTGATCGTTTTTTGTGATCCAAGCGGATTGGTCAAGGAAGGCAACAGAATGGCTGCGCATTTTTTGCAAAAGAAAGGTTCGATTTATCATTTTTTTCATTCTTCATCCAGAAAAGAGATTCAGCATCTTTTTGAACAGGTGAGGATAACCGGCGAACCTGCAACTTTTGAGGCAGTTGTTGAGGAAACGCCTTCGTCCATCTTATGCCTTCCTTTATATAGCAATAATTTTTTTTATGGTTATGCGCTGATTATAAGAGATATTTCAAAAGTAAAGGAAGCGGATGAAAAGATTCAATATTTAACGCAATTTGACGATTTGACAAAGCTGCCAAATGAACAAGCTACTTTCAACCGTTTAGAGTATTTATGCCAAACAGAAAAAAATCCTGCTGCAGTTGTGAAGTTTCAAATTAACCGCTATAAATACATAAACGAAATTTTTGGGAAAGATATTAGTAATGAAGTGATTAAGTCATTTGCAAGGCAGTTGAGAAATATTTTTCCCGATACATACTTTATAGGTCGATTGTCAAATGACGAGTTTTTAGTTATTGTTTACAATGTTGTAAATAAAGATGAGATGATTCGTGATATTGTGCATCGTATCAATAAGCTGGAAGATATACTTGTCATCAACGATTTGGAAATTTATTACGACTACAGCATTGGCATCGTGTTTTACCCGGTTCATGGAAGAACGCCGAAAACTTTAATTAAAAATAGTGAAATTGCTATCAAAATGGGGAAAGAAAAAAACGAGCGCATTGCCCAATTTAATAATCATAACAGCAAATCGATCGAACGAAGAATTTTTATAGAAAATGAGCTTTACAAAGCTGTGAAAAAAAGAGAATTATGTTTATATTATCAACCGATCGTCGATACAAAAGAAAAAAAAATTACCGGCTTTGAAATGCTGCTCAGATGGAAACATAAAGAGCTTGGGATGATTCCCCCTTCAGAATTTATACCGATTGCGGAAGATACAGGGCTTATCGTAGAAATCGGCAAATGGAGCATGGAAAAAGCTTGCCAGCAATTAAAGGAATGGAGAGATAAGGGCTTCCGTGACTTGAAAATCAGTGTCAATTTATCTATTAAACAATTTTACCAGCATGATGTTGTGAAAATGATTACGGATTACTTGACGATGTATGAAATTCCGCCTGAATGCTTTGAGCTTGAATTTACCGAAACCGTCCCAATGTACAATTTTGAATGGTTTTTGGAAATCATCCGTAAGTTAAAGAAACTAAATATAGGTCTGAGCATCGATGATTTCGGAACAGGCTATAGTTCGCTCAGCTATTTAACGAAGCTGAAGCTGGATAAAATTAAAATTGACCGTTCTTTTATTCAAAACATTTATTTAGAGCACGACCACAATGTCGTTGTAAAAACGATCATTGCTCTAGCACAAAATTTGAAGCTTTCCATCGTAGCGGAAGGCGTCGAAAAAAAAGAACAAGTATTTTTTCTGAATCGCCACCATTGTTTTCAAATGCAAGGTTTTTATTTCAGCAAGCCTGTTTCATCTGATGAAGCATTCCAACTTTTGCAAAATTGGCCTGAAAAGAAAAATCAATTGTTCATTTGAAAATCTTGATCGTCGGATTTAGATTGATTACTCTTAAAAAAATATTCTGCTTTTAACAGGTGAAACCGGCAATTTTGCCGGTTTCAACGAGAGAATAAGCTCTGGCATTTTTGAAAAAGTCAAAATGCAATATTTACCATCCCCACCAAGATGCACCAACAATAATGAGAAGGATGAACAGAACGACGATTAACGCAAAGCCTCCGCCGTATCCTCCAGATACTCCAGACATATGAAAACCTCCCTGTGAAATGTTTTATTACAGTTATAAACTATGCTGAAGAAGCTCAAGTTGTATAGGCGGTTTTCATAATAAATGCTCGACAATGGCCTTAATTTTTTCATGCTGATCGATGGAAAAATAATGTTTCATTGGACAAATACCTGATTTTACCCTGTTGATGCAGTAGTCCATTGTAAAAGATTCAGCGTCAAGCTGTTCATTGACTTCATTCCAATGAAGCGGAGCGGCAACCGTTCCATTTTCGACTCCTCTGACGGAATAAGGTGAAATGATCGTTTTTCCCTCTGCATGCTGTAAAAAGTCAATATAAAGGCGGCTGCCCCGGTTTTTCTTCAAGCGTTCAATCGTAAATTCGTTCGGATGCTGTTCGGCTAAATAATTAGCGAAAAAAGACGTAAACCGCCTCGTATCCTCATATGAGAAAATGTTGGTGCCGATCGGAATATGAACTTGAATTCCTTTGTTTCCGGAAAGCTTTGGAAAGGAGGCAATCTCAAACCGATCTAAACATTCCTTCAGCTTGTTTGCAGCATAAACAGCCAAATGAAATTCGTTTTTCGACGGCGGATCTAAATCAAATACAATTTCCGCCGGCTGTTTTTCCTTCCACGTATTAAAGGGGATATGAAATTCAATTGCGAGCTGGTTGCCAAGCCACATAAGCGTTTTTTTGTCATTGCAAATGATATAATGAATCCCGTCGATTGCTTTTGTCTGAATAAATTCCGGGGCATAATCAGGACAATTTTTTTGAAAAAATGCTTCTCCCAACAAACCGTGCGGATAGCGGATCACCGTTAAGGGGCGGTCTTTTAAAAATGGAAGCATATAATCGGAAATTTCCAATAAATAAAGCAAAAAATCTTGTTTTTGTATATCATGTTTCGGCCAAAGAGGTTTTTCAATATGTGTGACAGCAACATCTTTGACATTGGCTTCAGCCATTTTCAGCTGCAAAAAAGTGCAGTCTGTCCAATCATGTTCCAATGCAAAGGAATGGAAAGAAGGTTCTCTTAAACTGCCGCCGTCAATGGAAAGAAACCGTACTTTCATGCAAATGGCCGGCTCTATAGTATATAGATGGTTTTCCTTTTTTCCTTTCTTTTTTATAATCTCCAACAACGCTTGTTTTTGGTTGTCAGGCATACCGTGAGAAAAAACGCCGGCTTGCACAATTGTTCCTTTATGATGAACAGAAATATGCATGTAGCCGTTGTTTGAATCAAATCCAGTGACAAAAAAGAGCGCTTCTTTAAAGTTTTTGATTTTCAGCCATTGTGATGTTCTTTTCTTGTTCTCATATGTGCTTAACATATGTTTGCAAACAACGCCTTCTCCATCATGCTGGACAATTTTTTCCCATAATTGGGAAAACTGATGATATGCTTGAATCATTTGGATCGGGACCGGATTCTCTGGACTAACATGCAGCGGTAAACCGAGTTGTTGAAATAAGGAGGATAGTAGTTCTTTTCGGCTGGAAAGGGGTTTTTTTGTTATATCCTCTCCTTGCAGCAAAAGTATATCGAAAACGAGAAGCTGATATGCTTCGGTCGTTTCATCGCTTTTTCTTTTCCATTTTCTTTTTAAAGAGGCAATATCAGCGGAAAAAGCTGTTTTGAGCATAACAAGCTCTCCGTCCAAAACAAGCGGAAAAAAAGGACGCCATTTTTCTATTTGTTTTTCGATAAAATGTTTAATTTCCGGGAACGATGGGGATAAATCGTTTCCATTTCGGCTCATGAGAGAAATACGGTCTTCGTCAGCTTGCAATATCGCGCGAAAACCATCATATTTTGGCTCATATAGCCATTGCTCCCCTTCCGGAATATGGAAAGATAATGTCGGCATCATCGGTTGCATAGTGTTCACCCTTAAAGATTGGAGGATAGATTTGTGAAAAATGCAGTTTTTTTAGACAGAGACGGCGTTGTAAATGAAGTGATGACCAATCGTGTCCGTTTCGTAAATAAGCCTGAAGATTTTTATTTGCTAAAAGGAGCAGCTGAAGCTGTTGCGCTTTTGAACAGATCCAATTTTGACGTTTTCGTTGTCACAAATCAGGGCGGAATCGGATTAGGATACATGTCAGAAAAAATGCTCCACAAAATCCATGAAAAAATGGTTCGTGAAATTGAAAAAAAAGGCGGAACGATTAAAGAGGTTGCCTATTGTCCCCACGCACCTAAAGAAGGCTGCGCCTGCCGTAAGCCGGAGCCGAAGATGATTGTTGATTTGGCAAAGAAATATAACATCAATATAGAGAACAGTTATATGATTGGCGATCGTGAAGTGGATATCGCTGCCGGAAAGGCTGCAGGAGCTAAAACGATATTAGTAGGCAGCCGCCATCAAGAAAAAATAGCTGATTTTCATTTTCCGGATTTGCTGTCGGCCGCCCGCTTTATTGTCCGGCAAAGCTAAGCTTTTTTGCGGGTCGTTTTCGTTTTTTTGCCTGCTGCACCGCTTTTTTCTTCTCCCTTTTTATTTAATGATTTTGAGCGTTCGATGCTTGCCTCAAGCGCACTCATTAAATCGACTACGTTCTTTTTTGGAGACGGTTCAGCCGTTTTTGTTTCGTTTTGCTGTACTTTTTGTTCAATTTTTTCTTGAATCCGCAAACGGTATTCATCTTGATATTTCTCCGGTTGGAACGTTGTTGTCAGCTGATCGATAAGCAGCATGGCAGCGTCCAGCTCTTTTTTTTCAATATTGGTATTTTGAGGAACCCCGGGAACGTCACGGGCGTTTCGCACTTCATCTGGATAATGAATTGTTTCCATTAAAATGACGTCCTCATATGTCCGGATGACAGCCAATTGTTGTTTAGAGCGCATTGAAATCTTTCCAATTCCAATCTTCCCTGATTGTTTCAATGCTTCACGAAGCAATGCATACACTTTTTGTCCGTTTTCGCCTGGACCGATATAATATGACCGGTTAAAATAAATCGGATCAATTTCCGGCAAATTCACGAAATCGACGATTTCAACCGTTTTGTCTTCATTTTCTTCCTTCAGAGCTGCTAATTCCTCATCTGTTAAAATAATGAATTTGCCTTGTACATATTCGAACCCTTTCACAATGTCATCGTTGCCAACTTCTTCGTCGCAGTTTGGACAACGTTTTGCGTATTGAATTGGGGTATGGCATTTTTTGTGAAGCTGACGAAATTTCATATCCTTGTCTTCTGTAGCAGAAAACAGTTTGACCGGGATGTTGACGAGCCCGAAGGATATGGAACCTTTCCACATCGTATGCATATTCATTCCGCCTTTCCGTAAGTTACCTTTTCTTTCTCTTTATTTTTAGCGAAAGGATCAGAATGATTTGTGTTAAAAAATGTAAGTTACATACTCGAAAAACGGTTCATACAAATTCCGAAAAAAGAAAAAATCGGCAATTTGCCGATTTTACGGTTGAACCAATTATTTTTTTTCATTTTTTTCTTCTTCGTCAAGAATTCCTTTTGTAGCCAGCTTGAATTCCCGCAGCGTTTTTCCTGCTGCTTTTCCAAGCTCCGGAAGCTTGCTCGGTCCAAAAAGCAAAAGTGCAACGAAAATGATTAAAATAAATTCTGTCCAACCAATTCCCATGTTCTATTCCTCCTAAAAAATGTTCCATTTCATGCCGTTATGCAATCGGAACATGAACAAATAAAACTTATGAAACATCATCCAACATCATTTTACCCTAAACAATATGAAAAATGAAGCATTTGGACGAACATGGGAAAGGATAAAATGTTTGTATTATTTACAAAAGTCTATTTTAAGGCTGTTTTCCGCTAAAATCAGCCTGAGCTTGTGCAATTAAACGCTTTGTCATTTCTCCTCCAACAGATCCGTTTGCGCGTGAGGTAGTATTTGAACCAAGGTGGACACCAAACTCTTGCGCGATTTCCATTTTAAATTGTTCAAGAGCTTGTTCAACTCCTGGAACAATTAATTGATTTCGCCTTGCCATTCGAATTCAACTCCTTTTTGCCTGTTTACGCATAGTTTGCAAAAAAGAAGTGATCTGATGTGTGGAACTTGTTGGTTAAAAATAAACAATGTAGTTGACCGTAAAATGTTGATATTGGTATGAATTTACCAGCATATAAAAGGAAATGTAAGAAAACTATATAAAAAAACTATTCAGTACAAACTGACCATTAAATATAAGAGATATCCGCTATATACCGCGTTTGTGTCCATCAAGAAAAATTAGTTATACTTATAAAGCAACGAATCGTTCGGGTTTACATATTTTTATTATGAGCTATTAAAGCTTAGTATGACAATTTTATCGGCGTATTATTTTGAAAATATTGAATTTTATAAAAAGGGGTGGAAAAATGCCGATCATTGAGGTAAAAAATTTAACAAAAATTTTTGGTAAAAACCCCGCTCAAGCATTGAAGCTATTAGATGAAGGATTTTCAAAGCATGAAATTTTACAAAAAACCGGACATACAGTGGGAGTGAATCGCGCTTCCTTTTCCGTTGAGGCTGGAGAAATTTTCGTCATTATGGGGTTGTCTGGAAGCGGCAAATCCACATTGATAAGATTGCTCAACCGGTTGATTGAACCGACTAAAGGAAGCATTTTTATCGATGGGGACAATTTATCAAAAATGGATAAAAAATCATTGCGAGAGGTGCGGAGAAAAAAAATCAGCATGGTTTTTCAACGATTTGCCCTATTTCCGCACCGAACGGTTTTAGAAAATGCAGAATTCGGACTTGAAATTCAAAAGGTCCCAAAAGAAGAACGAAGGGAGAAGGCAATCAAAGCGCTTGAAATGGTCGGATTAGGACAATATTTGGAGCAAAAGCCTAATCAGCTGTCAGGCGGAATGCAGCAGCGCGTAGGACTTGCGAGAGCATTGGCAAATGATCCTGAAGTGCTGTTGATGGATGAGGCCTTTTCAGCCTTGGATCCGCTTATCCGAAAAGAAATGCAGGATGAATTGCTCGATCTTCAAGGGACGATGAAGAAAACCATTATATTTATTACACATGATTTAGATGAAGCTTTGCGGCTTGGAGACCGGATTGCCTTAATGAAAGACGGATCGATTGTGCAAATCGGTACGCCCGAAGAGATTTTAATGAATCCGGCAAACGACTATGTTGAAAAATTCGTTGAAGATGTAGACAGATCGAAAATATTGACGGCGCAACATATTATGAAACGGCCCGAAACGATCAATATTGAAAAGCATGGACCGCGTGTTGCATTGGAAAGAATGAGAGAAGAAGGGATATCCACCATTTTCGTTGTTGACAGCAAACGGAATCTAAAAGGTTATGTAACAGCTGATGATGCATCAGAAGCAAGAAAAAAAGATGTTCGTGATATTGAAGAAATATTGCGGACAAATGTTCCGAAGGTTGAAAAGGACACTCCAATGCATGATATTTTTACGGTCATCCACGACTCGCCGATACCAGTAGCAGTAGTCGAAAAGGAAAAATTAATAGGGATCATCGTTCGCGGGTCAGTCATCGCGGCTCTTGCAGGTGAAAGCGAGGTGAGCACAAACAGTGCTGAATAATGTGTTGGATTTTGTTCCGAAAATTCCAGTTGCGGAAAAGATCAAACAATTTACGGACTGGGTGACAAATTCTTTTTCGTTTTTGTTTGATCCGTTAAAAAAATATTTTGAGGATTTAATGGAATATGTGGCGGATTTGTTGGGGGCTGTGCCGCCTGTTTTAGTCATATTGATCGTTGCCATTATTGCCTTTTTTATAAGCGGAAAAAAGTTTGGCCTGCCGGCATTTTCCATCGTCGGCCTTTGGTTTATTTACAACCAAGAGCTTTGGGATCATTTAATAAGTACATTTACTTTAGTTTTGATGGCAAGTTTATTATCCGTCATCATCGGTATTCCAATAGGTATTTTAATGTCTAAAAGCAGAACAGCGGAAGCAATGATTACTCCTATCTTGGATTTTATGCAAACGATGCCTGCATTTGTCTACTTAATACCTGCCGTTGCTTTTTTTGGCATCGGCATGGTGCCGGGAGTGTTTGCATCATTAATTTTCGCGACACCTCCTACCGTTCGTTTTACGAATTTAGGAATTCGCCAGGTGCCGAAAGAATTGATTGAAGCTTCTGATGCATTCGGTAGCACAGCAGTTCAAAAACTATTTAAAGTAGAACTGCCGATGGCGAGAGCCACAATTATGGCCGGAATCAATCAAACCGTCATGCTGGCATTATCAATGGTTGTCATTGCCTCGATGATTGGAGCGCCGGGTCTTGGAAGAAACGTGTTATCCGCTTTGCAGCGCGCTCAAATTGGTCCCGGATTTGTTGCAGGTATCGGTATTGTCATATTAGCCATCATTATCGACCGCTTCACTCAAAGCATGAACAAGAAGCATGATCATGTATAGCAAGTTGGTCTTTTTTCGAATTGAAAAATTAAAAAGGAGTTTTGATATTTATGTTTAAACGAATTTGGAAACGCCTAGGACTTGTTGCCGGAATTTCCTTGTCGCTTTTAGTGGCTGGCTGCGGATCAAACGGGGGATCTCAAGGCGGGGCGGCAGATGAAGGAAAAATAAAATTGGTTTACGTGGAATGGGATACGGAAGTCGCCTCCGCCCATGTCATCAAAAAAGTTTTAGAAGATCAAGGATTCGATGTGGACATTACACCTGTTGATAATGCTGTTATGTGGGAATCTGTTGCAAAAGGTGAGGCAGACGGCATGGTTGCCGCCTGGCTGCCGGCTACTCACGGAGATTTATATGAAGAATATAAAGATCAGCTGGAGGATTTAGGTCCAAACTTGGAGGGTGCGAAAATCGGGCTCGTCGTTCCGAAATATATGGACATTCAATCAATTGAAGAGCTCGATCAATATGCTGGCAAATTAAACAAAACGATTACAGGCATTGAACCTGGAGCGGGCGTTGTAAAATCAGCGGAAAACGCTGTTAAAACATATGAAAGCCTAAAAGGCTGGCAAGTCCAAACATCTTCAAGCGGAGCTATGGCAACGGCTTTAGGGGAAGCTTATAAAAATAAAGAACCAATTGTCGTTACAGGCTGGTCCCCGCATTGGAAATTTGCTGCATATGACTTAAAATTTTTGGAAGATCCGAAAGGCTCCTTTGGGAAAGAAGAACATATATCCACAATCGTTCGAAAGGGATTAAAAGAAGATATGCCGAAAGCATATAAAATTTTGGATCAATTCTCATGGACTGCTGAAGATATTGAACAAGTCATGTTGGAAATTTCAGAAGGCAGTGATCCTGCTAAAGCAGCAGAAGATTGGGTCGAAGCAAATCAAGGTAAAGTGGCAGAATGGACAAAAGGTGTGGAATGATCTATTTTAAGAGGGGCTGTACAGAAAGTCAAATCGCCATTGAAAACAAAAAATCATAAACACCGATATATCTAACACATTAATGGGGGCGTCAATAAGCCGTAAAAACGACTTATTAGACACCCCCTTTTATCATTTTTACATGGTCCGGAGCGTCTTTAGTTTTGATCATTTCAATTGTTTATTTTTAGTAAAGGCTGTTCTCTAAAAGATTTTTTTATATGAAAATTTGTTAAATTACCATAATGTGTTAAAATTATGTTATAAACCTTAAGGTAAGATTTATGTAAAGAGTATGAAGAACATATGTTAGTATTACAAAAATGGGGGTGTGATAATGAGCGAAGACAAAGAAACACCTGGAAGAAGAAGAGAAAGACTAAGACGAGAAGAATTAATACGAAACCCAACTGGAAATATAAGCGATGCGTTTAATAGAGCTGAAACTGGAAACCTTGCTGATTTAGTAGGTAGTTTAGGTTGGAAGGGTACTGGAATACTTATTCTTGCGATCATAATAGGTTTTATAGCCGCATCAATATTCTTAAAGTAAGGAGAGTGCTTTGAGGTCTTTTATTATGCACTTCTTAGTTGTATAATTTGATTTTTGACAAGCTGAAATAACACGTTTATCAAATGTTAAATCCTTTCTTTATGAATCAACGGAACTAATAAAGGCAGTGATCCAAATAACGAGTTCCAACCCTTTAGAACCTTTCCACCCAACCTTTCAAGCGATTGTGGAAATTGTTAACGTGTTGAATAAGATAAATTCCTTCCTTAACACGTTGCTTTTGGCGTTCATTGACCAACACCCCCTTCAATTTGGCAAGCTTCTTATAATTCGTTGCTGTATCAGTGCATAGCAAAGCGGAAGGATGAATAAACTCACCTATCACAGTTCAATTTCTTCGGCTTTCACACGCCCTGTTCCTGTTTTTCGAGCAATCATATTGCCATTTCTATCTTGTGCTGCGACAACTGCAATTGTAAAATTAGAAATCCCTCTTTTCTTGTCTTTCTCGCCACATTTCTTAACTTTTCTATGTGATTTCACGCTCCCTTAAAAATGTTGCCCTTTGCCGTTTCTTTGTTATTATATAGGTATTGGCTGCTATAAGGAGGGGACTTATTTGAATCATCAAAAAAATGATGTTTATCTTAACATGATGGAAAATAGCTTACAAAGAATTTCAAACCATTTTCATGAAATGGTCAAGATGATGGAAGAAAAAATGGATTTTACATACGAACGTTATACAGCTTTTGAACGAATGAAAAAGGAATTGCTTGAAGACATGAGGGCTCTCGAATTTTACATAAAAGGTTCGGCTAAAAGTAGTCAAGCCCGAAAATAACTTCGGGAATTGCACAACCGCAATTCCCGATCTAAAAGTTAGTTATTATCTATTTTTTGTCGATTCGCTTTCTTTATCAATGAACGCTTTTGCCCTTGTTTGAAAATGATACGTTAAAACAGCCAATACCGCAGCAACCGTCACATGGCAAATGCTGTCGATTTGAGCATCCGATAAAGAAGTTTGCTTTTGAAGAAGCCTTTTTGTTTGTACGAAAAGTTTTTTTTCAAACTGCCGGTTGTTGTCGATCTCGACATTTTTTACTTGTTCCAACACATCTGTATATAATTTATAAAACATTAACGGACTGATTAAATCATCATTCCGGTCGGAAATCGTATTAAAAACTTTCATCAATAAGGAACGGACAGTTTCAAAGTCGAATATGGTTTTTAAATCTTTTACAATTAACAATAAAGCAGCTTGTTCGACCGAATATTTTTTTCCAAGTTCAGGAGGACCGATGATTTCTTTTATATCACGCTTGACCCAATTTTGAACGGAAGTTGATTTCAAGGAAGTTAGTTCGCAAAAATTTCCTAAGATGACGATTTCATTCGTTGACAGTCCAAGCTCTCCTTTGTCTCTTTGTTTGCTCAATTTTTTGATGAAGCCAGGTATTTGGTTTGTTTGATCAGAGGGCAATTGTTGTTTCATCACTTCTTCAGGGGATAATTCGTGTATTCCTTTTAAAGATAGTAATAATTGAACCATAACGGAACGGCGCAATTGAATTTTTCCCATAACATCCCCCTTTATTAAACAGCCTACCCTTATTTTTAATAAAAAGATATAAAAAAACAAGCATTTTATATGGAATTAATAAGTTCAGATAAATTTTTCTTGAGTATGAATTTGTAGAAATTGACACAATAACAAATTTTTCAGTTTCGATGATCAAAATTGGAAAAACCTCTTTAAAAAAACTTGTACTTTCTTTATGATAGTATGAGCAGTAAAAAAAAGGATTGAACAAGGATGCTAGTAAATATTCGTAATCGATTAGTTTCACTATCACCAGCTCAGATGCTTGCTATTTTTTATTTTTTAGCTATCACAGTTGCGGTCATTTTACTCAGTTTGCCGTTTGTTCACAAACCGGATGCCGAATGGACGTTTTTGGATGCATTGTTTACTGCTGTTAGTGCAGTAAGTGTAACAGGGCTGACAACTGTTTCAATTATTGATACGTTTACCGTTCCGGGGATTTTTATTTTAATGATTGTTCTCCAAATTGGCGGCATCGGCATCATGACGTTGGGCACATTGTTTTGGCTCGTTTTAGGCAAAAAAATAGGCTTAAGGGAACGTCAGTTGATCATGGTTGATCAAAATCAATTGAATTTGTCCGGCATTGTAAATTTAATGAGGCAAATTATGTTGATGATTTTGATTATTGAACTGATCGGCACCATCATATTAGGCACATATTATTTAAAATATTTTCCGGAATGGAAGGAAGCTTATTTGCATGGCATGTTTTCTGCCATCAGCGCCACAACGAATGCCGGCTTTGATATAAGCGGTTCGTCGCTCGTACCTTTTGCACATGATTATTTTGTCCAAATGGTTCATATTATTTTAATGACGCTGGGAGCTATCGGATTTCCAGTTTTGATTGAGACAAAAAACTTTATTTTGACAATTGGAACAAAAAGGACATACCGGTTTTCTTTGTACACAAAATTGACAACTGTGACATTTTTCGCATTGGTCGTTATTGGAACAATCCTGATCTATCTAATAGAATCAGGCAATTATTTATCTGATAAAAGTTTTCTCGAATCTTTCTTCTATGCTCTGTTTCAATCAGCTACCACAAGGAGCACAGGGCTTTATACAATGGATGTCAGCATGTTCAGCGAGACGACTTTGCTGATTATGTCCATATTTATGTTTATAGGTGCTTCGCCAAGCTCTGTGGGTGGCGGTGTTCGAACGACTACCGTTGCAGTCATTTTGCTAGTTGCCTTTCATTTTGCGAAAGGCTCCAGCACGGTGAAAGTATTTAAACGGGAAATACACCCAGATGATATAAAAAAATCAATTGCCGTTATGACAGTTTCTGTTATTTTGTGCTTAACTTCGATTGTCATATTATCTGCAACAGAACGGTTTACGTTAATGGAAATTATCTTTGAAGTTTGTTCAGCCTTTGGAACAACAGGGCTTTCGCTTGGCATTACACCTGAACTTAGTCCGATCGGAAAAATCATAATCATGATCATGATGTTTATTGGTCGGATCGGCATTTTATCGTTTATCTTTTTAATTGGAAAACAGAGGAAGGAAGCCAATTATCATTATCCGAAAGAACGGGTAATTATTGGATAAAAAAGAATTGTGATAAAATCATAGGGGAGAGGGGGAATTTTTGTGCGGATTCGAAAGCTTTTTTTTAGTGTTTTTGTCGTGCTGGTGCTTTTTTCGGGATGTTCTAAAGATCCAAAGCCGGAGGATCGTTTTGCAGACTTTGTTGCCAATTGGAGAGACCAAAATTTTTCGGAAATGTATGACCAATTGACTGCCAATGTGAAAAAAAATATCAAAAAAGACGAATTTGTTTCCCGCTATGAAAAAATTTATCAAGATTCAGGTGTGAAACAGCTGAAAATCGACTTTAAGAAACCGAAAGAAGAAATAAAGCCTGATAAAAACGGAAATATTACATTCCCATTTGCTGTTTCAATGGAAACATTAGCGGGGAAAATAAGCTTTGAAAACAAAGCCGTTTTAAAAAAAGAAGAAACCGATAATGGAAACGATTGGCGAATTGAATGGAATCCTTCCTTTATTTTTCCTCAGCTTGATGAAGGAGAAGAAATTTCCATCCAGCCGATCGCGCCGGAAAGAGGGGAGATTTTTGACCGAAATGGAAAAGGACTTGCCATCAATGGCCTGTTGTTTGAAATCGGTGTAGTACCGGGAGAAATGAAGGAGCAAAAAGAAACCATTTTGGAACAAACAGCGAAGCTTCTTGAAGTTTCCAAGGAGGAAATTGAGAAAAAATTATCCCAAGGCTGGGTGAAGGAGGACTCATTCGTCCCGCTGAAAATCGTAAATCCGGCTGACACAGAGCTTGTCAACAAACTTTTAGCCATTCCTTCCGTTAAGAAAAAAAATGTAACGGGAAGAATGTATCCTTTTGGCGAGAGCGCTGCCCACTTGACTGGCTATTTGCGGTCAATGTATAAAGAAGAGCTTGAGAAATATGAGGAAAAAGGGTACAGCTCTTCTGAGCAAATTGGCGCAGCTGGATTGGAGCAAGTTTTTGAAGATGAGCTGCACGGAACGACAGGCTGGATCATCAAAGTAAAAGGAACAGATGAAGTGATCGCCAAAAAAGAAGCTGAGAACGGAAACGATATTTACCTTACAATTGATGCTGATCTTCAGCAAAATATTTACAAAGAATTATCAACTGATTCCGGTGCAAGTGTCGCAATCAATCCAAAAACCGGAGAAACTCTGGCTATGGTCAGTGCGCCGTCCTATGATCCGAACGATTTTCTGACGGAATACAAGAAGAAAAAAGATGATCCGAATAAACCGTTTATGGCTAAGTTCAAAAATTTGTATACACCTGGTTCTGTTTTAAAGCCGCTCACAGCAGCGATTGGGCTCAATACCGGAACGATTGATCCGAATAAAAAGATTTCCATTCCAAAAGATACTTGGCAAAAAGACGGGAGCTGGGGCAATTATTATATTAAGCGGGTTCCATCCCCTGCAACACAAGTTGATTTGCGCGCTGCTCTTGCCTATTCAGATAATATTTACTTCGCTCAGGCTGCTTTAAATATTGGAGCCGAAAAATTTATAAAAGGACTAGAGTCCTTTGCATTTAATGAAAAAATTGATTTTCCGTTTCCTGTTGAAACATCGAAAGTTGCAAATAACGGTATGGATAATGAAGTGCTTTTAGCCGATTCTGGATATGGACAGGGACAAATTCAAATCACTCCTCTGCATTTAGCATACACCTTTACAGTATTTATCAATGGCGGAAACATGATTAAGCCCGTATTAATAAAAGAAGAAGAGAAGACACCATCCAATTGGAAAAGCCATGTTGTTTCAAAGGAACATGCGAATTTGATTTTTCAAGATTTGATTCAAGTGGTGGAGGATCCGAACGGAACGGCATATAAACCTCGAACTCCAGGATTGAAGCTGGCTGGAAAAACAGGAACGGCAGAGCTGAAAGCGGCAAAAGGAGAAAAAGGTCAGGAAAACGGTTGGTTTGTTGCTGTTGATGCGGATAAAAAAGATCTTTTAATAACGATGATGATTGAACGTGTTGAAGATCGCGGAGGAAGCCATTACGTGGTTTCAAAAGTAAAAAATATTTTCAAAGCTAGAAAGTAAAAAAGGTCAACCATCCATTGCGAAGATGAATAGAATAAACGAATTTCAGTGTTGTCATGAATCGCTTCTTTCATTGTTTGGCAGTTTTACGAAATTACGCCAAATAAGAGCGGTTCTTTTTTTATGCAAACAAAGTGCTAAATCATCACTTTTTTTAGCTGCAAAACAGAAAACGGTCCAAAATTGCCGAATAGCTTGAAGTATAAAACATCAAAATTGCCGCATAACCCGTTATAAAAGAAGCACAAAATACCCTTGCGGAGTAATCGAAAAAACTTCTAAAACATTGACGATTGGGCATCCATATGGAAGCACATCCCTTTTTCCATCTTTTATAGAAACAGCTGAATAAATGGTTTGTTTCTGAAAAAGATAAAAAAGAAAGGAGGATGCAGATTGAAGAGGAAACAAGCATATAATCAAGCAGAAAAAACGAGCAAAACACCGACAGAAAGCCTTCCTGAAAAAGAATTTTCAGCATCCTATACAGATGAAGACCCGATGAAAGGGGCTAACCGAAATTCAAAAAAGGGGAAAGCACATGGATCATAATAAAAACGTAAAGAACAAAAAAGATGTGAAACAAGATTTGGAATTTGGCAATGAACTGGGAGATTTTAATGCTGCGAAAATTTACGATATTTTAGAAGAAAACAAAAGAAAAACAAAAGGTGAGGGATGTTAAGCTTCCCTCACCTTTTTCAGCGCAGTATACGGAAAAGAAAACATATGCGGCTGGTGATCGCTATAGTTGTAATAAACTAACAAAATTGCCGGCTCTTTTACTAATATCTTTTTTTGCAAATACAGCTCAGGATTAAATGGAAGAATTTCTAAAACCGTATGCTTATATAAATCTTTTTCCGAAAGAGACAGATTTAAAAAGGTTTTTCCAAGCATTTCAGGGTTGGACAGGATAAATTGATAGATTGCTGATTGCTCCTGTTTTTTAAGCTTTTCATCCCACCATGGCTTTCGCGGCTTTTGCTTCTGATTGCGCAAATAATCGTATTTCAGAAACCCTTCAACAATTGGCAAATGTTCTCGTTTGCGTTCTTGAATAAACGAAAATAATCTTCGAAACAAATCTTCGAGCTGATGACCAATTCTTGCCCATCCGCGTTCATCCCAGTAGGCGCCAAATTCTTGAAAGAAATCAAAAGGCGTCTCAAACACTTCTTCTACTAAATATTCTACTGTCGCGTCCATTCGATGGTCGTTCCAAAATTTCTCAAGAACATCTTCCACCTGTTTAATTTTGAGAATATCTTCAAAAGAGAGAACGTTGTTGCTTAAAATTTCGTATGGCGGTTCATCCATATACACGTAGCCAAAATGTTTAGCTCCAATTCGAAGACCAGTCCCTCTGAGCATTTTTAAAAAACCAAGCTGCAGTTCTTCAGGTCTTAATGCAAACACATCGTTAAAAGTTTTGCGAAAAGAGTTGTAGTCTTCTTCAGGAAGTCCGGCAATTAAATCAAGGTGCTGATCTATTTTTCCGCCTTGTTTGATCATCGTCACCGTTCTGGACAGTTTTGCGAAGTTTTGCTTACGTTTCACTAATTCGTTTGTGAAATCGTTTGTTGATTGAACGCCGATCTCGAATCGGAAAAGTCCTTTCGGTGCGTTGTCATTTAAAAATTGAATCACTTCCGGGCGCATAATGTCGCCAGTTATTTCGAACTGGAACACGACGCCTGGAACATGTTCATCAATTAAAAATTGAAACATGTCCATCGCATATTTCCGGCTGATGTTAAACGTTCGGTCGACAAATTTAATTGTTTTCGCACCGTTTTTCATTAAATAGCGAATATCTTCCTTGATTTTCTCCCGATCAAAATAACGAACCCCAACCTCAATGGAAGATAAGCAAAATTGGCAGTTGAAGGGGCAGCCGCGGCTCGTTTCAATATAAACAATCCGTTTGCTAAGATGTGGCACATCTTCTTCAAATCGAAAAGGCGACGGCATCATTCGCAGATCAATTTTGTTCCTCTGCGGATTTACAATGACTGCTCCGTCTTTTCGAAAAGCTAAACCGCTCACGTTTTCCCATTCTTGGTTTCCATGTGCTTCCCGCAAAAACTGCTTAAACGTTTCTTCCCCTTCTCCTACGATAATAAAATCAATCTCTGGGATTTTTTCAAGCCATTCTTTCGTATCATAGGATACTTCAGGCCCACCAAAGACAATGATGGTTTCCGGCTTTATTTTTTTCAGTATTTTCGCCACTTTGATTGTTTCTGCAATGTTCCATATGTAACAGCTAAAACCGATTATGTCCGGTTTTTTTCGAAACAAATCTGTTACAATGTTCATCGCGGGATCTTTTATCGTATATTCTGCCATTTGAACTTGAAATTCTGGCTCGGCATATGCTTTTAAATAACGTATAGCCAAGTTCATATGAATGTATTTGGCATTTAATGAACTGACAATGATGTTCATATTTCCACACCTTTTTCATAATGGATATTGAGAAGTAGCGATTTTCTACATTATTGTAACATATTCTTTTCAAATAAGAAGAAGCAGGGATTCACCCTTTTGATAAGTTTTTCGTACGCGTTCTTTTCCGTTTCTATCAATCACCTTAACAAGTCTACAGCTATAAAGCATATTCGTCGAGTGTTTTTGTCATTTTAACTGGTACAGTAAAAGTGAGTTACATATTAGACGTTCGTAACGGATGAAGCATTGTTTAAGAGTTTAGACAAATTTCTCTTTTTTTATGATGAAGTTTCATTCAGTCATTTGCGCGATTTCGGAGACACAGGTCTATGATTCCTTCCAAAAAAGTTGTCAAAAAAGAAAAAGTTTATGGTTAGACGTTGTTATTTTTTCGCCAACACTTTGATTTTTATAAGTCTTTTCCAGTAAAATAAATGTACCGATATTTTGGACTTCATTTTGTTTAGTTGAACTTTGGGGTGAAGCAAATGGAATATAAACAAATCAAACCGAGAAAGCTTTATGAAGAAGTGGCGGAAGCCCTTTTAGATATGATTAAAAAAGGAGAAATAAAACCAGGAGAAAAATTGGAATCCGTTCATCAGCTTGCTGAAAATTTTCAAGTCGGCCGTGCAGCGATTCGTGAAGCATTAAGCGCATTAAGAGCAATGGGGATTGTTGAAATGAAACAAGGGGAAGGAACGTTTGTAAAAGAGTTTGATCCCATGTCATTCACGTTTTCTCTTTCGACAGCGGCGTTAATGAATATGAAAGATATTGAACATTTATTAGAGGTTAGAAAAATATTAGAAGTCGGTGCTGCATTTACTGCTGCAGCAAAGCGGACGGAGCAAAATCTCCATGATATGAAAGCTGCGCTTGACGAAATGCTTATCCATATAAACGATGAAGAATTAGGAGAAAAAGCGGATTGGAAGTTTCATAAAGCGATCGCAGCCGCTACGCAAAACCCCATTTTATTAAGCTTAATGAACAATGTAGCCGACATGATTGTTGAAACGATGCGGGAAACACGAAAAATTTGGCTTTATTCAGAGCAAGTAACCGCAGAACGAATTTTTCAAGAGCATAAAGCCATCTTTACAGCAATTGAACAACAAAACGCGGAAGAAGCACAGCATTTAATGCTCGCACACCTGACAAATGTTGAAAAGGTTTTGAAAAAACATCATAAAGCCCATATAAAAACAGGGGCTAAAACAGAGTCTTTTTAACTAGGAATTGACATATGATGCAAGCGTTTTTACACATGCCATCTCTGACTTGAACTGACAAAAGAACTATTGTTTTTTGCGGCAATAAAAAATTTTTCGGGAGAAACCCGTTTGGGCAGCACTGAAAACCAACCGCATCCTGTATCCACAAGGAATTCGTCCATCCGCAAAGAATTTGCCCGTTACATCGATGTTTCCGATACCCACCTCGTGACCGTGGGAGGGGAAACGTATCGAGTGTATCGCTACGAAGGGGCATTGAACGACATTCCAAATGCGGTGGTATTGTTTTGTTTGAAAACCGATCAACCGATGACGAGCGAGCATTTGCGTTGTTTTTTGAGTACAGACACAAAAACTGAGTGATCAGGCTATTCTTGAATACTATGCGAAACGCTGGTCGATCGAAAGCTACTTTCGGCAAACGAAAGAAACATTAGGGGCTGTCCAGAAAGTCAAAATCCATTGAAAACGGAACATCATAAGCATTGATATATCAACATTTCTAAAACATTAAAGGGCGTCTATAAGCCGGAAAATCGATTATTAGACAGCCCCCCGACATGAGCGAGCCATTAAACGATATTGGGTCATCGTACAATTTACGTATATCTATTGCATGACAGAACATTCAAGTGATTTTTCAACCGGTCTTGCGAGTGTAAGATCGAGAAAAATCCACAATCTCACTGAGTTTATTTATTACGAAGCCCAACGAGGAGTGCCACTAGATTCCATTAAACACCAGTTACGAGTGGCATTAGGGTATTTTTGTTTTCTTTTTAAAGATGGTAATAAATGTAATGGGATTTACTCATCTACAGTTTAAGTTTAAAAGAAAAAATCTACATAAAGATTATGTAGATTTATTTTTTTGTTCTTCTCTTATTTGCAAAAGTTTAGGTATTTTCTCACTAAAAATTGTTTCAATGTCATTGATTATATTTTCTTTTGTAATGTCTTCTGTAGAATATTTAAAATTTCCAAGCTTCCCATAAATTATTTTTAGAAATGATTTTGCATCTTCTTCAGAAAGTTTTTCAATTATAGCTAAAATATCATCTAAATCCAATCTTTCATTAGGGTTCTCCATAACATTACCTCCTCGTATACTAAGTTTCAGAAAGTTTTTTTATCGAATTTCCAGTCCGATACGCTCCTTGACAATCGCATATCTTGGGTGGTTGCCTTTGTGGGAGGGGCGCGCCCCTCCCACAAAGGGTTGAGCGTACCGGGGTTGGACTTTTCGCAATGTTCCTGGATAATGGTCTTAGGATCATCGGGGATACTCTTCTCACTCCTGTAGCTTTGACTACTTGTAAAGTCTGTCTCCTCGACCCCTGTTTGGACGTCTAACCCGCAGGCTGTTCCCGTTGGTTTTCCCCATGCTGGAAGGAGCAGCTTCCAGGGCAGCCCATGGTCCAACGTGAGTTCTCATATGCGAGGGTGACTGGTCAACAGGCGCGATCCGGGGGCATCCCGAAGAGTCCAACCCCTCGATCCTACAACAATAGGAGGTGATCTCATGAAACTCTACGTCGGGATCGACGTGAGCTCACGCGACTTAGCCACCTGCATTATGGATCATGAAGGAAATACGTGCGCACGCTTCAAAGTGGATAATCATCTTCTGGGCGCCACCTTCCTTCGGGATCAAATCCTCCTGTGGGCTAACAAGCGAAAGCCAACCGAAATTCTGATCGGGATGGAAGCCACCTCGGTCTACAGTTGGCATCCAGCTATGTTTTTCCACCAGCAGGAGGCCTTGCAGGCTTGGAACGTCAAGGTGTTTACGATCAATCCAAAGCTCATTCGCAAGTTTAAAGAAGCCTATGTCGACTTGGAGAAAACGGATGACATCGATGCTTGGATCATTGCGGATCGGCTTCGCTTCGGCCGTCTGAAGATGACGGCTGTCCTCAAGGAGCAGTTTCTCGCGCTTCAGCGACTGACACGCATGCGATATCATCTCGTCCACCAGTTAACCCGTGAGAAACAGTATTTTCTCCAGCACTTGTTTTACAAATGCAGTTCCTTTACCCAAGAGGTGGACAGTTCGATCTTCGGACATGCCATTCTCGAACTGCTGCTTGAGTCGTGGAGCCTCGATGACATCTGCCAAATGGATGTCAAGCAGTTGGCCGACTTCCTGCGCCAAAAAGGGCGCAATCGCTTTTCCGATCCGGAATGCATCGCCAAGTCGATTCAAAAGGCGGCCCGTTCGTCGTATCGGTTGTCCAAGTGTGTCGAGGATTCCATCGACTTGCTGTTAGGGCTGTCGATTCAATCAATCCGCAGCCTGCAATCGCAGCTCAAAGAGCTCGATAAAGCCATTACCCGCCATCTTGAAGGCATTCCGAACACACTGCAAACCATCCCAGGCATCGGACCGGTTTATACCGCAGGCATCCTGGCCGAAATCGGGCAAATCGAGCGGTTTCACAATCAGGCCGCCTTGGCAAAATATGCCGGCTTGACATGGTCCAAGCACCAATCGGGCCGTTTTCAAGCCGAGGACACCTCCCTCATTCGTTCCGGCAATCGCTATCTCCGTTACTACCTAGTGGAGGCTGCCAACTCGGTACAACGGCATGATGCGACGTTTCGTGCGTACTACCGGAAGAAGTATGAGGAAGTGCCCAAACACCAACATAAACGAGCCCTCGTCCTCACCGCTAGAAAACTCGTGCGTGTGATCGATGCGCTGCTACGCAACGGTCAAATCTACACGCCAAGAAAGGGGGAAGATCGATAAGAGGATCGATCTGGTATACCAATATCAACCTTTAGACCCAGTTTATTACATGTACTAATACTGGGTTTCTTCAGTATTGCCTTTTTTCGGATCATCGGACAAGGGAATTTCCAATTTCTATGATTTTTCACCTTGACATATTACCGCAGGACTTTAATCATTACACTTATATTCTATCGAAAATAACACAATATATAATATGGGAAAATGGTATAATTTGTTATATAAAAATAGAGACTAGGAAATTTAATTACTAATTTCGGGTCTTTTGGGGGGGAAGCGGAATTTGACAAGAGGATACTTTGGAGTTTTCAATGCCATTTTCAAAAAAATACATGCCAAATAAACCCACATATGTATATTCGAATTAATAAGCAAAAAATAAAAATGGTTCTGTTCGTCAATATCTACAAATATGTCGTACATTTCGTGTAGACAATAAAGTTCGGCAACAAACGCTTTGTAATCTAGGGAGGTTAGAACATTTATTAGAGAATGGCTCTGTCGATAACATAATCGAGGGATTAGCCAAATTTTCAGAGCGTTACTTTGACCGAATTCACGGGCAAGGCTCTTCCTCTTCTGTCTCCGTGCTTTGGACAAAAGAGTTTGGGCCGGTTTATCTGTTCCGAAAGGTATGGGAAAAGTTAGGGCTTGGTCGGCTATTACGTAAAATCATGGATGATTCCGAGGCTGCTTCTCAGTATGACGAAGCCGTTTTTGCCATGGTGTTAAACCGTCTCATGGATCCCAATAGTAAGTATGATATCTTCAAACAATGGATCGACACGGCGGCTTTTTTTATGAATAAAGCAAGCATATTCCTTTCTAGTCATCAGATGACCTGTTGACTAAAGATAAAAAAAGCGATAAAGTGAAAAGAAAAGGGTTACATCTTAGTTGAAACTGTTTCACAAGGCGGGGGGAGCAAATTGAAAGTTTCATTATTTGTCACATGTTTAGTGGATGTATTTAACGGTTCAGTAGGCAAAGCAACAGTTGAGCTTTTAGAAAGACTTGGATGCGAAGTAGAATTTCCGGAAAGCCAAATTTGCTGCGGACAGCCTGCCTATAACAGCGGATATGTTCAAGCGGCAAAAGAAGCGATGAAAAATATGATTCTCACCTTTGAACATGCCGATTATGTTGTCACACCTTCCGGATCATGTGCCACGATGTTTAAGGAATATCCGCACATTTTTGATGAAGATCCGGTTTGGAAAGAAAAGGCGCAAAAGCTTGCAAATAAGACGTATGAATTAACACAGTTTATTGTAGATGTTTTAAATTTGGAAGATGTGGGCGCAACATTAAAAGGAAAAGCAACCTATCATACATCATGTCATATGACCCGTCTTCTTGGAGTTCAGGAGGCACCATTTAAATTGCTGGCAAACGTGAAGGGGCTTGAATTGGTTCCGCTTCCAAATGCATATGATTGCTGCGGCTTTGGCGGAACGTTTTCCGTCAAAATGGAACAAATATCTGAACAAATGGTTGATGAAAAAGTTCGGCATATTGAGGAAACCGATGCCGACTATTTAATCGGGGCAGACTGCGGCTGCTTAATGAATATTGGGGGGAGAATAAGCAGGAAAAATAAACAAGTGAAGGTCATGCACATTGCTGAGGTGTTAAACAGTATCGAATAATGGAGGGGGGAAAGCAGGATGGCAATGAAAATTTCGGATCAGCCGTTTGATCAAAGGGTGCAAAAAAATATTGAAAACGATTTTATGAGAAATGCAGTCCAAGATGCTCAAGAAAGGCTGAGAAAAAGACGTCTGGAAGCTGCTGAAGAGCTTGGCAATTGGGAAGAATGGAGATCGCTCGGTGAACAAATCAGAAAGCATACATTGGAAAATTTGGACTATTATTTACACCAGTTAAGCGAAAATGTTGCAAAAAGGGGCGGACATGTTTTTTTTGCTCAAACAGCGGAGGAAGCGAACGATTACATCCAAAGCGTTATCAAGAAAAAAAAGGCTCGCAAAATTGTCAAATCGAAATCGATGGTGACGGAAGAAATTCATATGAATCAATGTTTGGAGGAAGCGGGCTGTGAAGTTATTGAAACGGATCTAGGCGAATATATATTGCAGATTGATGATCATGATCCGCCTTCGCACATTGTAGCCCCAGCCCTGCATAAAAATAAGGAACAAATTCGAGATGTGTTTCAGCGAAAACTTGGGTATGAGAAAACAGAAAAGCCTGAGGAGCTTGCACTCCATGCGAGAAAAATGCTTAGGGAGGAATTTTTAACAGCGGATGTCGGCATCACAGGATGCAATTTTGCCATTGCCGAGTCCGGATCGTTTTGTTTAGTGACAAATGAGGGAAATGCCCGCATGGTGACGACCATTCCGAAAACACAAATAACTGTCATGGGGATGGAAAGAATAGTTCCAACATTCGAAGAACTTGATGTGCTTGTCAGTCTTTTGACAAGGAGTGCAGTCGGTCAAAAATTAACGAGCTATATAACGGTTTTAACTGGTCCGAAACAAAAAGAGGATGTTGACGGACCGGAAGAATTCCATTTGGTGATTGTTGATAACGGACGAAGCAAAATTTTAGGAACTGAATTCCAGCCTGTTCTTCAATGCATTCGTTGTGCAGCGTGCATTAACGTCTGTCCTGTATATCGGCATATAGGCGGCCACTCGTACGGATCGATTTACCCAGGTCCGATTGGCGCTGTATTGACGCCGCTTTTTGGTGGTTATGATGATTTTAAGGAATTGCCTTATGCTTCCACACTATGTGCCGCTTGTACGGAAGCATGCCCCGTAAAAATTCCGCTTCATGAACTTCTCCATAAGCATCGGCAAGTAATTGTCGAGCGGGAAGGACGAGCGCCAATAAGCGAGAAGCTGGCGATGAAGGCATTTGGAATAGGAGCATCGAATCAAAAACTGTATCAGTGGGGAACAAAACTGGCGCCAGCAGCCCTCAAACCGTTTTCGAAAGACGGGAAAATTTCCAATGGACCAGGTCCTTTGAAAAATTGGACGTCCATACGTGATTTCCCGGCACCGGAAAAAAACAGCTTTCGCGAATGGTTTCACAATCGTAAAAAAGAAAGTGGTGATCGTTCATGAACGGAACGATTCAAAATCGAGATTCGTTTTTGCAGATGATAGCTCAAAGGTTAGGACGAAATCCCCGGAAGGAAGGGGTGGAACGGCCCAGCTGGTCATTTCACCCTCAAGAAAAAACACTTGCTGGTTATTCTTCCGACGAACTGGTTGATGCATTTATAAAACAATGTAAAAATGTTCATGTCGATGTATACAGAACGACTTCCAAATCATTGAAAAATACGCTGAAAGAGGTGATTGCTTTTTATGGAGGCGGTCCGATTGTGACGTGGGACGATCATCGGTTTGAAGCATTCGGGCTGATGCCTTTTTTATTGGAGGAATTGCCAAACGAAGGAACAGACGTGCATATATGGGATCCTGAGCTTGGAAAAGAAAATATTCAAATTGCGGAAAGAGCAAATATCGGAATTACGTTCAGCGATTATACACTGGCTGAATCCGGAACGGTTGTCTTGTTGAATGGGGGAGGGAAAGGAAGGGCGGTCAGCCTTTTGCCGACAACGTATATTTCCATTATTCCGAAAAGCACGATCCTCCCTAGAATGACACAGGCCGCCAGAAAATTTCATCAAATGGTGGAAAAAGGCGAAATGATTTCTTCCTGCATTAATTTTATTACAGGACCGAGCAATTCAGCGGATATTGAAATGAACTTAGTGGTTGGCGTACATGGGCCAATTAAAACAGCCTATCTCATTATTGAAGATTGCTGAATGGATTGACTAAAAAATTGAACATCTGGCGAAGTCCATCGAGGGGCCTCGCCAGATTTTTTTGGCAAATGTTCGAATTTTCCATACCCCGCTAGGACCTCTGACTTATGACTTGTTTTTAAAGTTAGAAAGTTTAGGAACTGCGACGCCTTTGAAGTTATTTCTCTAACTACTCTAGATTGTTGTTTCAGCATCTCGGACTGTAGAAAAGACCTATTTCTGAAAAGCTATTAGAAGCCGTTCTATTTATGTGATGTGACTGTCTGTGTGCGTCAGCCCCGGTCTTATAAGCCTTTTACTATTTTTTTTAGCATTGTCGCTCGAAGTTCAATGATTGGCTGTGCGATCGTTTTGACAAAGCGGCTCGACAGCAAGAATGTAACGACAATTGAAACAATGGCGAATACCGTGATGCTTTCTATTTCTGTAAGCCAGCTTTCAAGTTCGCTGTCTCTGAACGATTGAATGATAAATCCGTGCAATAAATAAACGTAAAAAGTTCTTGTGCCCCATTCAGTGAAAAATTGACGCTTTTTCGGTATTAACGAGAAAAATCCGAACGTCGTAATCAAAGTAAGAAAATAAAATCCGAGCCGCACCAGCCCTGAAAAGATATCCGTTTCGCCAAAAGCTGAATAAGGCATGGAACCGAACAGCCACTCATACTCAAAAGGCAAATAGAAATACGTCACAAATGTAAGCAACAGAGCACTTGCCCCTAAAGATCTTGCAGGCAGCTTCGTCATCATGGCAAAATGTTCTTTCTTTAAATAAAAACCTATTAAAAAAATAGGAAAAAAGACTAGTGTACGTGACAAGCTCAAATAGTTGCTGATGAAATCAAAATATCCAGCTGCAATACCGATAAAGAACGAAAGTCCTAAAGCGACCAATTTATTCAATTTAGAAAACGGGATCAGCATGACGTTCCAGAAAAACAAACTTATTAAAAACCAGAGGGACCAGTGCGGATTCAAAGGATCAATTGAATGGAGCAGATTGTCGCCTTTAATCAAAACATAATAAACTGTATAGATGCCATGAAAAATGAAATATGGCAAAATGAGTTTTTTGGCTATTTTTTTAACGTATCCCTGTTTGTTAAACCCTTTGGCAAAAAAGCCGGAAATTAAAATGAACGCAGGCATATGAAACGTGTAAATAAATTTGTATATGTTCATCATAATGTAATTGTCTTCAATCATCGATCGAATAAAATGGCCGAACACGACAAGAAGAATTAATATAAACTTGGCGTTATCAAAGTAGCTGTTCCTCTCATTCATGTTATCACCTTCAAAAAAAGTTTCGATTTAAAATATAAGACAAATTCAACATTTTGTAAACAGTCGTACTGAAAGGTACATCGAATTGACTAAATTGACAGTGCATGAAGGATTCTAACGTAATTTGTAGAAAATGTAAATATATTGAGAGTGTTAAAATGAGAGGTGGGAAGTTTGAAGCAAAACATTGCAGCCATTGAAGAAGATTTGTTGGCAAAGCGTTTAAAAAAAGCGCAACAAGAAAATGAAAAATTAAAAAAATATTACGAAATTTTCGATCGATCAGTAGATGCTATGGTGCTTTTAGATCATCACGGCAAGTTTTTTCAAGTAAATCAGTCAGCATGCCGCCTTTTTGAAATGGAAAAAGAAGTCATACTAGAGAAGTCGATAGATGATTTTGTAGCAGCTCTGCCAGGAAACGAATTTATAAAAAATTTTTCTGATCATGAAAAACAGCAATATGCGGAACTCATGTTAAAACTGGAAAACGGCCGAATCAAATATGTTGAATACAGCATCATTGAGAACATTTACGGCACATACAATCTTGCTATTTTTCGGGATGTTTCTTCGAAAAAAATTCTTGAACAGGAACGATCGATCAATGAACAGCTGTTTCCGGATTTATTTGACCGTGCTGTTGACGGCATTGTCATTTTTGATTACGAAGGATTTATTATAGATGCCAATCAATCATTTTGTACAAGCTTTTGCATTCCGAGTGATGAACTCAAAAACTATAAATTTTCAGATTTTATCGAAGATGAGAAAATGAAAAAATATTTTTATGAAGTATTGTTTGAAAAAGGAAAAATGAAAGGAGAAATGCCTGTCCGATTAAAAGACGGAACGCGAAAAATTTTTGAATTTACGACCACGTCAAACATTTTACACGGATTTTACATGTCGATATTGCGCGATATTACAGAGAAGAGGCTTATGGAACAGCAAATTTTGAAGAGTGAAGAAAGGTTTAGAGAAATTTTTGAAAATGCTCTTGATGCCATCCTTATTTGGGATCATTTTGGAAATATTATACGCGCGAATCAATGGGCTTGCCGCATATTTGAACTCCCCTTTGATGAACTGTTGAAAAGCAATTTAATGCGATTTATCAATGCAAATGATCCAAAGTTTTTGCAGGTGAAAGATGAATATTTAAAATCCGGTGCCATCCGGGAAGAATTAATGTTTTACATGCCGAACGGACAAAAGAAGCAGCTCGAATTCACATCAAAATACAACCCGAAGGAAAAAACCCATATGACCATATTGCGAAATATCAGCGACCGGAAACGAATGGAAAAAGAATTGCGTGAAAGTGAACAAAAATTTCGGAATGTGTTTAACGGAGCGATGGACGGCATCCTTCTGTTTAATGATGATTGGGTGATTGTTGATGCCAATCCTGCTGCAATGCAAATTTTAGGATTAACACAAGACCAAATTGGACGTGATTGCATATTCCGATTTTTTCCCATTCATTTTAAAAGTGATTGGAAAATGGATGGGTTGACGAAAGAATTTGCGATTACGGTGAAAAATAAGCAGGAAAGAATTCTCGAATGTTCATTTAAACGCCACATTATTGAAAATATGAATTTAGTTATATTTCGCGATATCACTGAAAGAAAAGAAATCGAAGAGCGGCTGAGAAAATCGGACACTCTCAATATTGTTGGGGAATTGGCAGCCGGAATAGCCCATGAAATCCGCAATCCAATGACAGCGTTAAAAGGATTTATCCAGCTGCTGCAAGGAAGCATAAAAGAAGATTATTCCATGTATTTCAATGTCATTACTTCTGAGCTGAAGCGAATTGAATCAATCATTGATGAATTTCTTATTTTGGCGAAGCCTCAAGCTGTTCGATTTGAACAAAAAAATATTGTGAAAATCATGAAAGATACGATAGAATTATTAAATGCACAGGCTATTCTAGTAAATGTGCAAATTCATTTAGACTACGGGGAAGTGCCGGATATATTTTGCGAACCCAATCAATTAAAACAAGTTTTTATTAACATATTAAAAAATGCAATCGAAGTGATGCCAAATGGAGGCAATATTTATGTTTCGATCACAAAAGAAGATGATCACCGGGTTCAAATTTCCATTCAAGATGAAGGGCCAGGAATTCCAAAAAATAAACTGAAGCGGCTTGGGGAGCCGTTTTATACAACGAAAGAGCGGGGAACAGGCCTAGGTCTTATGGTAAGCTACAAAATTATTAAAGAGCACAATGGGAAAATTGATGTCAAAAGCAAAGTAGGGTATGGAACGACATTTTATATTTCGCTCCCTATCAATGGTCAAGAAGGTGTGTAGGATGTACTTTTTGCATACAATGAACAGCCCTATTGGAACGATCGGGATTATAGAGGAAAAGAATCGAATTGTCTCTTTGTTGATGGACGAGCAGGAGCTTACAGAGCTTCTGGCATCTTCAAAAGTTGTGGAACATAAAACGGATCTATTGGAAGAGGCAGCGAAACAGCTTAAGGAATATTTTCAAAGGAAACGAAAAATATTTTCCCTTCCCATTTTTCCAAAAGGCACTTCATTTCAGCAAAAAGTATGGAAAGAGTTGATGAACATTCCATACGGTGAAGCTAGAAGCTATCAATATGTTGCAGATGGGATCGGAAATCCGAAAGCTGTTCGGGCAGTTGGACAAGCCAATAAAGCGAATCCTATCCCGATCATAATTCCTTGCCATCGGGTGATTGGCAAAAACGGAGCGCTTGTAGGCTATGCAGGCAATCAAACGGATAAAAAAGCTTTTTTGCTGCAATTAGAGCAATGCAAAAATTGGGCATCATAGAAACTTTCAAAATGAAAAACTCTGCGATGCCTGCGCAGAGTTTTTAAAAAATTTGCTGTTTATATGATGTAAATGCCGTGCAGGTTCTGCATGAGCATTTAAAAAAGCTTGGACGAAATCACTCAACAGCTGTATATGTGTAAAATCTTTCCTCTATAAAAATCATCCCGGTTTGTCTTTTTTATTCTTGTTTAAATTGCAATAGTCTTGTTTTTAAGTCTTTCTCGAGCTGCATTAGTTCTTGCTCAGCCTGCTGCCTTTTTAGACGTCCTTCCTGTTGGATCCTGAGCGTTTCTTCGATTGTTGAAATTAGGTCGTCCTGTGTTTTTTTCAACGTTTCAATATCGACGATGCCTCGTTCATTTTCCCTGGCTGTTTCAATTGTGTTTGCTTTCAGCATTTCTGCATTTTTCAAAAGCAGCTCGTTCGTCGTTTTCGTCACTTGCTTTTGGGCCTCCAGTGCTCCTTTTTGCCGATATAAGGTGAGAGCGATCGCAATTTGGTTTTTCCATAAAGGAATAGACGTCAAAATGGAGGATTGGATTTTTTCCGCTAATGTTTGATTCATATTTTGAATCATCCGGATTTGCGGAGCCGTTTGGATTGTAATTTGCCTAGATAGCTTTAAATCATGGATCCGTTTTTCCAACCGATCAGCAAATTGAAGCATGTCGTTTACTTCTTGAACCGCCATTTGATCTCCAGTTGTTTCCGCTTTTTTTTGCAATTCCGGTATTACTTTTGTATGGAGCTCCTCCAATTTTAATTCACCAGCAGCGATGTAAATGTTTAGCGCGTGAAAGTATTCCTTATTATGCTCATATAAACGATCGAGCAATTGAATATCGGACATCAGCGCTTTTTTTGAATTTTCCAGCCGGACTGTAATGCGTTCGATTTGTGCCCCGATTTTTTGGTATTTGGATAAAATTTCATTGATCGAACTAGATATTTTCTTGAAAAGACGAGAGAAGAAGTTTCGTTTTTCCGGTTTTAATTCTTCCGGGTTTACTTGTTCGAGTTTGCTCATCAGCTCTTTTAAAATATCGCCTATAGGCCCGATATCCTTTTTTTGAACATAGTCCAGCATTTCGTGGGAAAAACTGGATAGCTTTTGCTGAGCGGAAGCCCCAAATTGGACGATCGAATGCCGGTTTTTGTAATCAATTTGAGCTGCCAGCTGTGCAGCCTTTGCTTTATGCTCCTGTGAGAGCATGTCGATAAATTTTTTCGGCTGTTCTTCTTCGCTGACTGCTAAAGGTGATGCGGGCTTATCTTCTTTTTCTCCAAATGGGTCCTTTAATAGATCATCTAATAGATCCAACTCTTTCTTTTCTTCCAACGTAATCACCTATCTTTCCATTTCGTTGTTTGTTTTTTCGCAACATTTAATTCAAATTGAAGATGTTCGATATCATTCGATAAAACGGTGATTAAATCTTTCTCCAATGATTCGCAAATTTGATTCAACATCTGTTTCGTTTCTTCCAATGATGATTTAACGTTCTGATCGCGGATCGGCTGGGCGGAAAGAAACGTATACTTTTCTGCAAGCTCCACGCAAGAATCTAAATGATAGAAAAAGAATGATTCGCCTTGATAGAAGCGTTTCGGCTCCTTTTCAACGACATGATATATACGTTTGGAAAGCCTGATTGCTTCGACAAGCTGCTGAATCGTTCCGAGCGATCGGGCTCTAAATAAGGTGCGCTGCAGTCGGGCAATTTTTTGTCTTGCTTCTTTTAAATTTTCCTGTACATATTTGTATTCACTGGCTGTCAATCCGTTTTGCTTCAGCCAATTTCTTTTTTGCAGCCATTTGGTGATATAATAGACGATAATACCGCCTGCAACAGCATACAAAGACGATTGAATGAAAGCTTGGTCAAATCCTAAAAACAAGGCAAACCAAAGAACAGACATCGAACAAACAGCAATAAAACTTCTTATGAAAAACAAGAATATCGATTTCATGATCCTACCCCTGTCAGCATTGTTTAATAAATTTACGAACAAACGGAAAGCAAGGTTTCGCTTTTTACTACAATTTTACTACAATTTAGAGAAAAAGTAGAATGATTTGTGAATCGGAATGGAACGAAACGTTTTTTCAAACGTAATAAAGTAAAAAAATAAATAATGGAGGGAAATCCATGATTATTACAACAACCAATTCTTTGCAAGGAAAGGAAATTGAAGAATACTTGGGGATTGTCAGCGGTACAACCATTCTTGGGGCAAACATTGTCCGCGATTTTTTGGCAGGCATTACGGATATTGTCGGCGGCAGGAGCGGCGCATATGAAAGCAAGCTTTCAGAAGGAAGGGAAGTAGCTATTGAAGAAATGACAGCGAAAGCTAAAAATCTGGGCGCCAATGCTGTGATTGGAGTGGATCTTGACTTTGAAACATTACGAGATGGGATGATGATGGTTGTAGCAACTGGAACAGCTGTAAAAATCCGATAAAATTGCGCTGTTTTTTAGGCTTGTCATTGTGATGATAGAAATAAGCGCAGCTTTTCTTAATGAAAGGAAAGAAATTTCCGACAATATTTTAAATAGAAAACAAGCATCTTATCATTGCTCAAATATTGTCCTTCGACCTATAAAACGGCAGCGGTTATTGAGGCAATAAGCTTTGGTCTGTTGTCAGCGAGTAAAAAAGAAGTCGAATTTTTTCTTTTAAAAAGGCTTTTGGATAAGCTTTTTATGACTGTATGAATGTTTTGACAATCCTCCTTACGTAAATATTAAAGAGGATTGTCAAATACTTGTGTAAAAATATTGTCTAAATTTGCGAATCTATTTACAAAAATAGTAGAATCTGTAATAATAACCGAGTGCGTGTCTTTAGACCGCGAGATTTGGAAGGAGGATATGAGAAATGGCAACGGAAGAAGAGCTGCGCAAAGAAAAGCTGTTCATAGAAATCATAATAAAAAGGCAAAAAATGATTGAGATGGCTCAAGTAAACGGGATGAACAGCAAAGAGACGATTGAGCTGAGCCAAGAACTGGACAAGCTTTTAAACAAATACCAGCAAATGGTAAGCAGCGATGAGAAAAATCAATCGATTTTCCACCCTATGAAATGGACATTAACAAATCCTTTTGTTGCAACGGTTGAAAAATAAAGAAAACACATATTTGACAAGCTTAAAAAAGTTCAGTCAGCACAATCATAAATAAAATTCCGAAAATAAAAGAATATGTCGAAGTCAATTCATGACCATCGCCGTGGCTTTCCGGAATCAATTCTTTATAAATGATAAAAAGCATTGCTCCTGCAGCAAAAGCAAGACCGTAAGAAACTAAAGATTCAACAAATGTTGTTAAATAAAACCCTATTAGAGATGTGACAATCTCGATCGCTCCTGTCAACGTTGCAATGAAAAAGGCTTTGATGCGGGAAATGTTCTGATTGATTAAAAAAAGCGCAACTAATAAGCCTTCTGGTGCATTTTGCAGCCCGATTGCAAGAGCAATTAGATGACCTAAATCTTGTTTCTCTGAGGCATAACTTACTCCGACAGATAGACCCTCGGGGAGATTATGTAAGGTGATCGCCGAGATAATGAGCAATGCTTTTTCGTCAAATTGTATTCCTTCTTTCGTATGCTCCAGTTCAATGTGAGGAATATTTTTCTCTAAAATTGTTAATATAAGCACTCCAAGTATTAATCCGATGCACATTTTCATTATATTTCCGTTTGCTAATGCTTCAGGTATCAACCCCCTCATGGAAGCAGCCATCATAATCCCAGCGCTGAATGCTAATAATAAATCTCTTCCTCTATGTTTAATCGTTTTTTGCAAAAAAAGAATCGGGACAGCCCCTAAACCTGTAGACATTGCTGATAAAAAACTCCCAATATATACGTCGTACATAAAATCGTACCCCTTTTCAGAAAAAATAAATTTTGATAATAATGTTTTATAATAGATTTGTTATTTTATCAATAGAAGGAGATTTTATATGAAAGAAACGCTCTTGTTCATTGTAGAACTGATTAATGATTTTCATGACAATATTATCCATTTGGTAGAAATGGCTGGTTTTCAATTAACAGATAAACAGCTGCATTTTTGGATCATCGGCATTTTCGGCATGGTTATCTTTTTCATTACACATGTGGTATTTAAATATATAGCAAAATTCGGCATTTTATGTATATCGTTTATTTATACAATGACCGTACTAGTTGTCATAGTGTTTGCCATTGAGATTCAACAAAAAATAACGAATAGAGGAAATATGGAATTTGAAGATATTGTGCAAGGACTATGGGGATTTCTCGCTCTGTTCTTCGCTTTTTTGAGCATTTATATCGTTTATAAAGGTGCAGTAAAAATAATGGGAAAAACACGTTCTCAAAAAGGAAGAAAAGGAAAAAGCGGAAGCCGCATGTCAAGATATCATTCATCATAAGAAAATGATTGGCTACGACTCAGCATTTTTTAGCCCCGATCCTCTAATCGGTTTTTGATTCAAAAATAGATAAAAGAAGGTAGAAACCGTCGCTTTCATCGGTTTCTACCAATCCTGCATCAAATGCATCATCAGGCATTTTTAGATGCGGCTTACATTAGAACAAGAAGGCTATTTTTCGCCTAGTTCAGAATCACATCGAGCTTCAGCTTTTATTTGATAGCGGCAGCTTTATCGTCACGGTTGTGCCGACATTCAATTTGCTTTCAATCTCAATGGTGCCGTCATACATATCGACAATGCGTTTGCATATTGCCAGTCCAAGTCCGGTGCCGCTGTCTTTCATCGTAAAAAATGGGTCAAAAATTTTTTCCATCATTTTTTCAGGAATCCCCTTCCCTGTATCGATCACTTTGATAACTGCAAGATTTGCTTCTTTTTTGACAATCAATTCTAATGATCCGTTCATGTCCATTGCTTCTAAAGCATTTTTCGTTAAATTTAACAAAACTTGTTTAATATGATTTTTTGTACAATAAATCCGAATAGGATTATGCCGATCCATATGAACTTGAAAATTTGTTCGATGGAGATTGATTTCCGATTTAATGATCGGCATGACTTCGTCGATAATCTGATTTAAGTCGTACAGTTTGTGTTTATGAGCGGTTGGTTTTCCGAGAACGAGAAATTCGCTCACAATTTCATTGATTCGGTCGATCTCTTTTTCTATGACGGAAAAATAATGCTGATCTTCTTCTGACTGATATTTTTTCTTTAACAGTTGAATAAAACCGCTAATTCCAGTTAAAGGATTTCGGATTTCATGCGCTGTGCTGGCAGCGAGAGTACCGACCAGTTCAAGCTTTTGCGCTTTAATTTTTTCTTCTTCCAATCTTGCTTTACGTTTCAGCAAATAATATTGGATCAACAAAAAAATAATATTAAAAAAAATGTATACAATGGCGGCATAAGTTAAAACAACTTGAGAGATTTCCAACGGCTTGACCGGAGCGACCGACGCTTTCAGCACCCATGGAAGCTGGGTAATATCAGTTTGAACAGATTTTTCGGAAGCGTCCTTTTCTTTTTCGCCTGCACTGAAAAGAAAGTTGTTCTTCGTGTCACTCACCACGATATATAAATCTGGGCTCAGTACGTTCATAATATTTTGTATATAGTTTATGCTTAATGTGGCGTATAAAACGCCATTTACATCCTTTTGCTGATTTACAATCGGGGTGCAGATCGTGATAAGCTTTTTATCGTGAACTTCTGAAATAGCAGTCTTTTTTGTTGCGAGCGCAGATTGAAAACATTTTTCCGAAGAGATGTCATGATGTAATGGAACGGGTTGAGTGCCGATTTTTATTGTCCCGTCTGCATTTGCGATATAAAGGCCGGTAAAGCGGGGTTCTTGTTGTAGGGTTTCTTTTAGAGCTCTTTGAATTTGGTTTGGATTATTTTCTTGATCTATGAATAACGCCATTGTTTCCATTCTCGTTTTTGTTTCCGAGATTAAGCGGTCAATTTGACTTTGATGAATGTCTAGCATATATACGGCTTCTTTTTCATGTTTCGAAAAGAGGATATTTTTTTGTTTTTCCCATATGATAAACGAAATCAGAAAAGTGGGCAGGATCACGATCAAAATGTAAAGCAAAACCTTATGGCGATGTGTTAAGTCCAGCATTTCTTTAAACTCCTTCTTTTTCATCAACCTTTTTATTATAGCATGATCTTTTGAAAGAAGATCGGGGTTAAAAAAAGTTTTTTTATTCTGAAATTTTCTATGCAGTGATTGACAATAATGAGAAGTTTCACTATTATAATTCAAGACATTGAAATACTAAAGGAATGATGAAAGTTGGCTAAGGAAAACAGCAGTATTGAAAAATCTCTAAAATTTTTTATCGTTCTTTCACGTGCTTATCGCGCAATGAATGATCAAGTTAGCAAGCACATTCAATCATATGGATTAAACTTAACGGAATTTGCCGTTTTAGAGCTTTTGTATCATAAAGGAGATCAGCCACTTCAACAAATCGGCGGAAAAATTCTTTTAGCTAGCGGCAGCATTACGTATGTTATTGATAAATTAGAGCAAAAAGGGCTGTTAGTTCGAAAAGCATGCCCTAAAGACCGCCGTGTCACATATGCAGCAATAACGGAAAAGGGGAGAAAATGGATTGAAGAAATCTTTCCTTCTCATCAAGAGATGATTGATTCGATCGTGAATATTTTGACAGAAGATGAGAAGGAAACAGCGATTAATCTATTAAAAAAAGTAGGGTACCATGCGAAAGAAAAATGAAAGCGGAACCGGCTTAATTCGGCTCCGCTTTTTTATTGTTTGGAAGAATTAGAATTTCCACCCGTCTGTTTTTTTGTCTTCCTTCTGCTGTATCATTGGAAGCAACGGGTTTGTATTCGCCGTATCCTTTTGCACTGAACTTGCTTGGGTCGAGATTTTTGTTTTCTAAAATAATTTTCATTACATTTACGGCTCTCATAACACTTAAATGCCAGTTTGAATCAAAGTTTGAATTATGAATCGGTACATTGTCTGTATGTCCGCTGATAACCACGTTGCGGGCACTGCCCATGGCGAGCATTTTGGCAATGTCAGTAGCCAAAATTTCATCTTTTTTTCTCACTTTGGCGCTGCCTGAATCAAACAATATATCGTCCCGAATCGTGATTAACAAACCCTCTTCGTTTAGTGATGTTTTAATATTGTTTTTCAAGTTGTTTTCTTCAATGTATTGATTAAACCGATTTTGAACTTCCGCTAATTCCTCTTGATCGCTGTTTCCCGATTCATCATTGTCATGAGGCTCATTTTGCACTTTTCCATTTTGTTTGTTTTCTTCGATGTTTTCCATTTCTTGTTGTGGTAGAGGGCTCGGATATTCTAAAACGCTTATGCCTCCGTCAAAATTGGAATTGAAAGCTCTAGCCAAACGTTCAAATTTTTGGGCATCTATCGAACTGAGAGCAAATAGGACGATAAAGAGCGCAAGCAAAAGGGTTAAAATATCGGCATAGGGAATAAGCCAGCTTTCATCTGTATGATGGTCATTGCGGTTTTTTTTTCTACTACGCATCGGACGCAACACTTCCTTCATCAGAAATCTTTGCCCGTTCTTTTTCAGGAAGATAAAATGCCAATTTTTGCTGGATCGTCCGCGGTGCCTGTCCTTCTAAAATGGAAAGAATGCCTTCGATCATCACCTGGCGGACGAGCACCTCCTGCTGGGATTTCCTTTTCAGCTTGTTCGCAAACGGGTGCCATAAAACATATCCTGTAAAAATTCCGAGCAAAGTAGCAACGAACGCGGCGCTGATCGAATGTCCGAGCTCCTCAATATTTTCCAAATTGGCTAGTGCGGCAATCAAACCTAATACAGCTCCTAATACGCCAAGAGTCGGAGCATACGTGCCGGCCTGAGAAAAAATAGCGGCGCCTGCTTCATGCCGCTCTTCCATTGCATTGATTTCTTCTGTCATAACATCTCGGATGAACTCGGCAGACTGACCGTCCACAGCCATGCTTAAACCGGTCTTTAAAAATGGGTCATCTATTTCCTGAAGCTTAGCTTCCAGTGCCAACAATCCTTCTTTCCTTGCGATTTGCGCCCATTCAGAGAAAAGGACAATCAACTCTTGAATCGTATAAGTTTGTGTGTCTTTAAATAAGACGCGGAATAATTTCGGTACTCTTTTAATTTCATTTGTCGGAAAGGCAATAACGACCGCAGCAATCGTTCCGATGATAATAATGACGATAGCTGCCGGATTGATTAAGACGGAAAGACTGACACCTTTTAAAACCATGCCGACAATAATTGCCATAATTCCTAAAAAAATGCCGATAATTGATGTTTTGTCCATGTTCATCAAATCCTTCTTCTTTCTATATTCAATTATTATATCGACAAAGAAAGACGAAAATTTTATATTTGATCAAAAAAATAAACGACACATTCATTGTTTCGATTTTAGCGGTGCTGCTCAAGAATAAAAAAACTGCCCTAATGGACTGTTAGGGCAGCTGTTATGAACGAATAACAATTTCTTCATTTTCCATATCGGCGATTAAATGATTGTGCACTTCACCGTCTAACAGGATGTCTGCAATTTTGTCTTCAATATGTTCTTGAATGACGCGGCGAAGCGGACGAGCGCCGAACGATGGATGATAGCCGATTTCTACCAATTTTTCTTTTGCTTTTTCTGTTACGTCCAATGAAATGTTTTGTTCTTTCAACGTGTTCCGAACTTCTTCAAGCATCAAATCAACTATTTTCAAATAATCTTCTTTATCAAGCGGTTTAAATTCGATAATGGCATCGAAACGGTTTAAAAATTCAGGCTTAAAGAATGAACCGAGAGATTCAAGGATGCTTGATTCTTTTTCCACCGTGCTGTTAAAACCGACGTGAACTTGTTTTGCACCTGCTCCAGCGTTAGAGGTCATAATAATGACCGTATCTTTGAAGCTGACGGTGCGGCCTTGGCTGTCTGTCAAGCGTCCGTCTTCTAATATTTGCAAGAAAATGTGCTGTACATCTGAATGAGCTTTTTCAATTTCATCCAGCAGGATAATGCAGTAAGGGTTGCGACGAACCTTTTCCGTTAATTGTCCTGCTTCTTCATGTCCGACATAGCCTGGAGGCGAGCCGATTAATTTTGAAACAGAATGTTTTTCCATATATTCACTCATATCCAAGCGAATCATGGCATCTTTTGAACCGAACAGCTCCAAAGCTAATGTTTTCGACAATTCCGTTTTTCCAACGCCAGTCGGGCCGACGAACAGGAAGGATCCGATCGGTCGGTTTTTTGCTTTCAATCCAGCGCGGCTGCGGCGAATGGCTTTTGCCACTTTCCGGACAGCATCCTCTTGGCCGATAATTTTTTTCGCCAAGTTTTCTTCTAAATGTTTCATTTTTGCTTGCTCATCCTCTTGCAGCTTGCCGACTGGTATGCCGGTTTTTTCTTCGATGATTTTTTGAATGTCTTCTACTTGAACGATTGCTTGCTGTTTGTCCTTTCCTTGTTCAAGCTGCTTTTCAAGGGCAGCTTCTTCGTCGCGAAGCTTAGCTGCAAGTTCGTATCGTTCTTCCTTTAGCGCTTTTTCTTTTTCATGGGCAATTTGTTTAAGCCGCTCGTGGATGTCTGCTTCATTAGCCGGCTCGGCTTTTAAGTTTAATCTTGAACCAGCTTCATCCATTAAATCGATGGCTTTGTCAGGCAAAAAGCGGTCTTGAATATATCGATGAGATAGTGTGACGCAAGCTTTAATCGCATCTTCTGAATATTTGACTTGATGGTATTGTTCATATTTTTCTTGAATTCCTTTTAAAATGCTGATCGCTTCTTCAATGGAAGGTTCTTTCACAATAACCGGCTGGAAGCGTCGTTCAAGGGCTGCATCTTTTTCGATTTGCCGGTATTCTTTTAGAGTTGTTGCTCCGACAACTTGAAGCTCACCGCGGGCGAGCGCTGGCTTTAATATGTTGCCGGCATCCATAGAACCTTCCGCAGAACCGGCGCCGACTAAAAGATGAATTTCATCGATAAACAGGATGATGTTTTTTCGGGCTTGCAATTCTTGAATTAGCTGCTTCATCCGCTGTTCAAATTGTCCGCGAATTCCCGTGTTGGCGACAAGTGATGAAACATCCAGCAAATAAACTTCTTTATTTTTTAATTTTTGCGGAACGTCTCCTTGAGAAATTTTTAAGGCTAGTCCTTCCACAATAGCTGTTTTCCCTACGCCTGGTTCTCCGATTAAAACCGGGTTATTTTTGTTGCGTCGATTTAAAATTTCAATCACTCGTCTTACCTCATCATCGCGGCCGATGACAGGATCAATCAACCCAGCTTTTGCAGCATCCGTTAAATTTCGGCCGAATTGATCGAGGAAGCCGTTCTGTTTTCCGCCCCCTGATTTCGGTTGTGCTTGAACAGCTTGGTCAAAGCTCTCAAAAGAGTTTGGCATAAATGATTGAAATAATTCATCGAAACCGCTGAATCCGTAAAAACCACTTGGGATTTTTTGTTTATATTGTTGATAGCATTCTTGACAGAGACGCATTTCTTGTTTGTTGTGATTGATTTGTACATTTAATAAAACATTGGCTTTTCTTGCTTGGCAATTTTCACACAACATATAACATTCCTCCTTTTTGACTTTGATTAACTTTGACTAAAAGAAGAAACTTCTTTGACTTTCTTTGACCTTTTGGAATCAAAGAGACAATCTCAATCATTCAATAGTTAGATTCACTGTTTGACCTTTTCTGACTTTATTATACTTTGACCTTTTTTGACTTTCAAGTCTTTTTTATAAATTTTTTTCGTCTTTTTTTCCCTTCTTGTCCATATATTGTTGATAAAGTAAGGTGGGTGAAACATGAGCAATAAATGGGTATTGGCACTTCAAATAGCTTCTGTCTATATCGGCACTGTCATCGGTGCAGGGTTTGCAACGGGAAAAGAGATCGTTGAGTTTTTTTCAAAATACGGCGCCGGAGGAATTGTTGGAATTATTTGTTCTGCCGTTTTATTTGTTTGGCTGGGAACGAAAATGATGTTGATCGGAAGACGGATTAATGCATCTTCGTATTTGCAGTTGAACCAATTTTTGTTTGGGACGTTGTCAGCTTATGTAGTCAACGGCTTGATGTTTATGATGCTGATTGGCATCACATCGGTCATGCTGTCGGGGGCGGGGGCGATTTTTGAAGAGCAACTGTCGCTTTCAAAGCAATTTGGAATTTTTTTAACGATTGTGCTTTCCATTGCTGTGATTTCGTTTGGAGTCAAAGGGCTGTCTTCCGTCAATCTATTGGTTGTTCCGCTTTTTATTTTGTTTAGCCTGATCATCTCCATTGAAGCCATCATAAGGGGTGATTTTATCGATTTATCGTTGGATGGAGTGTTTCAACCAGTCAAATCAAGCTTTTTATATGTTTCTTTTAATCTCTCTCTTGCTCAGGCTGTACTTGTTCCGCTCGCAAACGCAATAAAGGATGAAAGCGCCATTAAATTGGGCGGAGTTGTAGGCGGTCTCGGATTAAGCTTCATTTTATTTTCCAGCTATTTCTCCCTTCTGCATTTGCCGGACGCCGGGCTTTTTGAAATCCCAATGGCTGAAATTGTCAAGCAGCTGTTTTCAGGCTTTTATTACATATACATCCTTGTTATTTTTGGAGAAATATTTTCATCGTTGATCGGCAATCTGTATGGTTTGGAACGTCAATTATCATCGGAAAAGCCTTTGGCAAAAATCGCTGGTGTCATTTTCATCCTATTATTATGTTATTTAGTCAGCCTGATAGGATACGGAAAGCTCATTTCCACGCTTTATCCGCTGTTCGGGTATATGAGCATTGCCTTTTTCATATTATTAATGTTCAAAAAAATTCCAGACGATAACAAATCATGATAAAATAGTAGGGAAATGAAGGAGGAGTTTATTTGGATAAAATCGCGGTCATTTCTGATATACATGGGAATATTCCAGCGTTGTCGTCTGTATTGAAAGATATAAGCTTGCGAAATGTAGATCGAATTTTTTGTTTAGGAGATCTTGTCGGAAAAGGACCTGAATCAAAAGAAGCGATCGATATCGTCCGCAGCTCCTGCGATTTTGTTTTAAAAGGAAACTGGGACGAGCTGATTACAAGGGAAGATGTAAACGATGTCGTTCGCTGGCATCAAAATCAGTTGTCGCAAGAAGACATAGAATATTTGCGTAGCCTCCCGTTTTCCATTGATTTTTATATGAGCGGCCGCCGGCTGCGGCTTTTTCATGCATCCCCTTTCAGCGTCTGGATAAGGGTACAGCCTTGGGATTCGATTGAAAAAAGATTGTCCATGTTTGAAAACAGCGTTGAAACCGGTTTGGGAACGAAGGAGCCGGATGTTGTCGGATACGGTGATGTTCATAATGCCTTTATACAGCATTTATCCGGCAAAACGCTTTTCAATGCAGGCAGTGTCGGTAATCCGCTGGACCTGCCCGAAGCATCCTACTGCATTTTGGAAGGCATGTTCAACTCGGAGAAAAGGGCTCCTTTTTCGATTCAGCACATACGTGTTCCATATGATATTGACCTTGCCATTCAATTAGCTAGAAAAAAAGAAATGCCGGAACTAAAAGAGTATATTCAGGAATTAACGACCTCGCGCTATAGAGGCTTGGAAAAGGCATGATGCAGAGGTATAAGTAAAATTATTGTAGGCAAAAATTAGCGCCTTCATTTAATGAGAACTCTGATTGCTCATTAAATGAAAGGGAAAGTGTGGCAGTAATATGAGAAAGTGCGGCTGCTCCTGGTAGAATGATCATGGACTACATTTAGATAAAAAATTGCCCACAAACGCTCGGCTCAATCCTGTTTTTTAAAAAAGGAAGATTTTTTTACCAAGAGAGTACCCTGAAAAAAGTGATTTCGCTATCAAAAAATAGCGATTAAAAAAGTTGCCCACAAAGTCTTGAGTGACTCCAGTCGGAACATGCCGTTTGCATAAACAATTCTGTATGATATAATAAGATACAACTTGAATAAAAATCCGTTTCGAAAGAACGGGAGAGGTTTTAGCACACCCTCTATAAAAAACTAAGGAAAACTATATCCTTGGGATATAGTTTTTTCAATGTTTGCGAAAGGTTTAGAAGTTGAATAGATTTATGATGAGCTCGAAAGGCTTCTGAACAGCTTGCTTCCGCCACTGTAGCAGAAAAAGAAGCATCAGTTTCTGTTTAAGCTAGGCAGTGTGAATGGCTTTCTTTTTTCAGAAAGGAGCGTTTTCAAATGGATAATAAGAAAGCGGTCGTTGTGTTTAGCGGAGGACAAGACAGTACAACTTGTTTGTTTTGGGCGAAGAAACAATTTGATGAGGTGACCGCTGTCACGTTTCATTATAATCAGCGGCATGCACAGGAAATTGAAGCAGCGAAAAACATTGCGAACGAAGCCGGCATACCTCATTATGTGCTGGACATGTCCTTATTAAATCAAATGGCGCCGAATGCATTAACGCGTTCAAATATGGAAATTGAACAAAAGGAAGGAGAGCTTCCCAACACTTTTGTTCCGGGGAGGAATTTAGTTTTTTTGACATTTGCCGCCATTTTGGCGAAACAACTGGGAGCGAAACATATTGTGACAGGTGTATGTGAAACGGATTTCAGCGGCTATCCTGACTGCCGGGACGTGTTCGTAAAATCCTGCAATGTAACGATTAATTTAGCGATGGAAGAGGATTTTGTGATTCACACGCCGCTTATGTGGATCAATAAAGCGGAAACGTGGAAGTTTGCCGATGAGTTAGGGGTGTTCGATATCATTCGCGAAAAAACGTTGACGTGCTATAACGGCATTATTGGCGACGGATGCGGCGAATGCCCTGCTTGCTTATTGAGAAAAAGGGGATTGGAACAATATTTGGCTGAAAAAGGAGCTAATACGTGATGCTTCATCAATTTTATCCGCAAGTTTTTCATAGTTATAGTTATGAGCTGAATAAAGATATGCAAATATCTGCTGCACACTACATCCCGCATGAAAAAGCGGGGAAATGCGCCCGTGTACATGGCCACACGTATTTCGTCAATCTCACTATTTGCGGTGATCAGCTTGATGATTCAGGATTCCTTGTGAATTTTCAGCATTTAAAAAAATGGGTTCATGATCGATTTGACCATACGCTGCTCAATGACCATACGGATGTATTCAATGGTCAAAACAGCGAAGACTTTCCAACGACAGAAGTGGTTGCGCGGAAAATTTGGGAAATTGTCCAGGATCATTTAAATGTACTCCCGAATAAACCGAAATGCTTGCAGGTGTTTGTCAGAGAAACGCCGACAAGCTATGTTGTGTACCGTCCGAAAAGGGAGATGAAATAATGAAAAAAATACCGGTCATCGAGATTTTTGGACCGACCATTCAAGGGGAAGGAATGGTGATCGGACAAAAAACAATGTTTGTCCGAACGGCCGGTTGCGACTATTCATGCAGCTGGTGTGATTCAGCTTTTACGTGGAACGGTTCAGCAAACGATGAAATTAAACAAATGACAGCAGCGGAAATTTTGGACGATCTTATTGAGCTTGGCGGCGATCGCTTCAATCACGTCACCATTTCGGGCGGAAATCCGGCATTGATTAGAGGATTGGATGAATTGATTATCCTTTTAAGGGAGCAAGGATTTCGCACTGCACTGGAGACACAGGGAAGCCGTTATCAAGATTGGTTTTTACTAATCGATGATTTAACTCTTTCTCCCAAGCCTCCTAGTTCAGGGATGAAAACGAACTTTACTGTGCTTGATGACATTATGAAGCGGCTGATCGATGGCGGACGGAAAGACAATGTTAGTCTAAAAGTTGTTGTTTTTAATGAGGAAGATTTTGATTACGCGAAAAACGTCCACCTTCGCTATCCAAATATTTCATTTTATTTGCAGCCTGGAAATGATCAAGTAAACGAACAAAATGATCACCTCCTGAGAAATCAGCTTTTAGAAAAATTAGAATGGCTGATCGAATTGACTGTTCTATCAAAAGAAATGAACGATGCTCGAGTTTTGCCGCAGCTTCATGCACTTGTTTGGGGAAACAAGCGCGGAGTGTAAATTAATAGGAAAGGATGAAAAAAGATGGCTGGAAGAAAAGATGATGAATTGAAAGATCTGACGCTGTTAGGCAACAAAAATACAAAATATTTATTTGAATACAGCCCAGAAGTGTTGGAAGTATTCGATAATAAACATCCAGACCGCGATTATTTCGTGAAGTTCAATTGTCCGGAGTTTACCAGCTTGTGTCAATAAGGGCACACTTCAGTGGCGACACTGTCGGATAAACCTTGTGAATTCAGGGGAAGAGGATAATGGAGTAAAAAGCGGAAATGGCAATTGTAATCAAATAAAAGAAAAACATGTTCTTGTCTCTTATTCCCATTATCTTTCCAACCCTGAGCCAAGCCTCAAATTTAAGGGAATCTTCTTCTTAAATTTGAGGAAGGTGCAGAGACTATCGAAATCACTCCAGCATGAAGCGAGTAAGAGTAGTGTTGGAGGAAGAGAGTAGAGTACACCAAGATGACAGCATATATTATCTTGGTGGAAGCGCAAGGGTTCTTATTCAATATCGCAGTTGAATAAGAATATGATATAGTCCACCTGTTTGTGAAAAACAGAGGCCAATCACCGGACAACCGGACTTCGCGACCATTTATATCAGCTATATTCCAGACAAAAAATGTGTGGAAAGCAAGTCGCTGAAGCTTTATTTGTTCAGCTTCCGCAACCACGGCGATTTCCATGAGGACTGTGTTAATATTATCATGAATGATTTAATCAAGATCATGGAGCCCCGCTACATCGAAGTATGGGGAAAATTTACGCCGCGCGGCGGTATTTCTATTGATCCTTATGTCAATTGGGGACGTCCTGGAACAAAATACGAGAAAATGGCGGAGTATCGTATGATGAACCATGATTTGTACCCGGAAAAAGTGGACAACCGATAAAGCAAGTCGCTTGAGGCGTTTTTTTGATAAAAGAACCTACCGAAACTTGCGTTAATTGTAAAAAATTCTTGAAATGGCACTAAACTCTTTGATATAAGAAAAAGTAAAACGGAGCATTCAATTCTCCGTTTTACTTTCCGACAATTTTATAGTTTTTATGATTAACTACTGTTTTTTGTTCCAGATCCATTTCCCGAAAGTTTTCCATGTACGTAAGATCGACGATGACGGAATTTTCATTTACTTTTTCGACAATTCCTTTGAGACCGTCTTTAAATTCAATAACATCTCCAACTTCAGCAATTTTCATTTGTTCTCTCCTTTTTTATGGATTTTCAAATATTTTGCATGATTTCTTTAGAATTGTAAAGTTTTTTTGGACAATCGCAAAAAAATAGGTAAAAAGTTTCCATTGCTCGGTAGACTGTTTTTCATAGAAAAGGAGATGGTCGAGTTGACAAATCAAGAGATACAAGACATTTTAAACAAGCTTCGTGATGGAGAACTGGAAGAATATTGTGTATCAAAGGAAGATTTTATGACGTTTCGCAAAGTACTGATCGAAAGGGAAGATTTTAAACATTTTCATGGAACAGCAAAACGCGGTGGCAGCATTGTTTACCGATATACAAAAGATCCAAGGGGCTGTCCAAAAAGTCAGGGTAACTGACTTTTTGGAGCCCCTCATTTTTTCACTTTTTAAAAAAATGCACAAAAAAATCGTCCTTTCTAGTAAAATGAAGTTACCATACAACATTACAGAAAGGACGATTTTTTATGAGCAATCAAATGATTACTCCTGAAAATTATAACACACAAATGACACTTCCTCTAGATGGAAAAGAAGAAAAAACTCCTGCCAAAAGAAATTTAGCCCCTACTTTCAAACCATATGACAACCGTCAAGTTCAAATGATTTATGATATTGAATCGCTCATACCCGAACATCACGTGGCACGTGTCGTGGACGAAATGGTGGAGGCGATACCAGATAAACAATTGTTTTCTCATTATAAAGGCGGCGGCAGAAGTTCCTATCATCCCAAAATGATGCTGAAAATCATTCTGTATGCTTATTCTCAAAAGGTTTATTCCTGCCGAGGAATCGAAAAACTCGTTAAAGAAAATATTCCTGCCATGTGGCTTTCAGCGATGCAACAACCAGATTTTCGCACCATTAATGAGTTCCGAGGGGAACGGATGAAAGCTTTCATGGATGAGCTCTTTGAAGTCATGATTCTCAAATTGATAAAAGAACATTACATCACGATGGAAAACTACTTTTTGGATGGCACTAAGATCGAAGCCAATGCCAATAAGTATTCTTTTGTGTGGAAAAAATCCACTTTGAAATTCGAAGAGAAATTAAAAGAAAAAATCCAAGAAACACTAAAGCACATTCATGAATTAACCCAATTAGAAGCCGGAACAGGGCAAAAGGAAAGCGATCAACATACAGAGATCACCGAACAAAACCTGGAGGAAATCGCAAAAGAAATAGAAGAAAAAGTTGAAACGCTAACGGAAGAAATCGAAAAGGAGACCGATACATCCATTCGGAAAGAGAAGCGAAAAAAACGCAGTCAATTAAAGAAATCGGTGAAACAAATTCGGGAAGATTTCCTGCCCCGAATGGCAAGATACAAAGAACAAAAGGAAATGTTCGGTGACCGTAACAGCTACTCGAAAACAGACAAAGACGCAACCTTCATGCGCATGAAAGAAGACCATATGAAAAACGGTCAGCTCAAGCCCGGATACAACGTGCAAATGGGGACAGAGAATCAGTTTATCTTGTTTTATACCATTCATCAACGACCGACCGATACACGTTGCTTTATCCCACATATGGAGAAGCTAGCCTCCAGTTCATTACCGATGCCCAAAACGGTCATTGCGGATGCAGGCTATGGTAGTGAAGAAAACTATGTATATGCAGTTGGTGATGAGAAAGAGCCCCGTTTTGAGTTTCTAATTCCTTATGGGAGCTATGTAAAAGAACAAACACGTACATACAAAAAAGACATTAAAAATGCCAAAAACTGGACCTATTGTGAAGAGGATGATTGTTTTATTTGCCCGAATGGAAGGAGAGTAACGTTTAAAAAATACCAAAACAAAAAGAATCCATCTGGCTATGAACAAAGCTTCAAAATATACGAATGTGAAGATTGTACCGATTGCCCATTGAAAGCGAAATGCACAAAAGCGAAGGGAAATCGTCAAGTTCACTGGAATCCCATCTTCGAAGAAATGAAAGCAAAGGCCAAAACAGCCCTTGAATGTGAAGAGAAAGCCGCCATCTACGCTCGACGCAAAGTCGAGGCAGAAAGTGTGTTCGGTCACATCAAGGGCAATCGGTCGTTCCGCAGATTTTCTTTGCGGGGCCTCGACAAGGTACATGTTGAGTTTGGGATTGTGGCATTAGCCCACAACATACTGAAAGTAGCCGGCATCCGCCAGCTACTTTCAGATAAAAATCGAAAAAATATAAAAGCAAGTGGAGAGAAACGAATTGTTTTTCTCCACTTGCTTGTGCGCCCGGCATGGGTGTAATCTATAGGGTGAAAGTCCCGAGCTGCGAAGGCAGAAGTAGCAGTTAGCTTAACGCAAGGGTGTCCGTGGTGACGCGGAATCTGAAGGAAGCGAGCGGCAAACTTCCGGTCTGAGGAACACGAACTTCATATGAGGCTAGGTATCACTGGGTGAGTTTGCAAGACAAAACAAAGCCCTTTCTGCCGAAGGTGATACAGAGTAAATGAAGCAGATGGATGGAAGGAAAGATTACACTCTTACCCGGGGAGGTCTGGCTGGCACGCCAAGTAACCTTGGTAACCTATCTAGTGATAGATAGCTGAACCGTCAGAAGTCAGCAGAGGTCATAGTATTAGTTGGTCTAGAACAACTAAGAAGGACCGAACAATTAAGAGAGAATAGCCCTTGGCATTCAGTGAGTCATGATGAACACAGAAAACGTAGTACCTCACTTGAGGGAGGAAGCGGTGAATCCCGTGGGAGATCTCTTGGAGGGTGGAGTGACCACTGGCATAAAGAGAACAGCTATTCACGGAAGTTATAAAGACTTGCGTCAATTATCTTAATTGAACCGCCGTATACGGAACCGTACGTACGGTGGTGTGAGAGGACGGGAGTTAATCGCTCCCTCCTACTCGATCATTTTAGGGACTTATCGGACAGCCCCTTAATTTTTGGCACATCTTCCTCATAAAAACTGCTATTAAAGACTGTTCACTGTTCTTCCCGTACCTTTACGGCATATTTCTTCAATTTTTTTAATGCTCCTTTTCTCCAATTTTTTACTTTGTTGACTGTGACATTTAGCTCCTCTGCAATTTCCTTCTGAGTTTTTCCTTCAAAAAAATACATGGTAAACCAAATTCGTTGAGCATCTGATAAAGCGGGGGCAATCCGTTCATATAAATCTCTTGCTTCAATGTCTGTATATGGAAAAAATTCCAATTTAGCAGCTATTATGTCATTCGCATGAAGAACATGCCTTTCTTTATATGTTTGTTTTTTCCTTAATTCTGTCATGAGCGAGCCTTTTATCGTTGCATAAGCATAAGTGGCAAACCGTCCTTTCTGTTCGTCATAATTGATGCTTGCTTTCCAGAGGGCGATCGCTGCTATTTGAAAAAACTCGTCTTGGTCTGTATAAATATTTAAAGTTTTCATAATGTGAAAAATTAAAGGGCGAAAAGCAGTTAGCATCTCCTCAAATGATTGATTCTTTTCCACGTGTGCGCATCCTTTCAAAGAGCGCGCTCTTTTTTTTCCGCGGTAATACAATCGTAAACGGTGTAAATCATTTGAGCGAATCATCATGATTAAGATGATACGCGTCCAATTGTCTGGGAAATTCAATTTTCTATATAGGAAAATGCAATTATTTCGTTTCAGCCTCCTCCGTTTTCACCATTTTCCTCATTATTTCTATAGAAGAAATTTAATTGAATAAATAAAAAGATGGCTTGAAAAAATAATGGAAAGAGGTGGGATGAATGAGCCGAATGTATAAGCAAAATTGGAAAAGAAAAGATTCAATTGAAAAATTGTTTGCTGTCTTCCGCAGTTCTACTGATTTTATTCAATATGACGTCAATACAAGCCATATCAAATATTGGATTTCATATTTTGAAACGTTAGTGGATGTAAATATATTAAATGAAAACATTTTAAAGCCGATTCACTCAAAATATTGGCAGTCATTAGAAGAACTAAAAAACATTTTACCGGTCAAAGATATTTTTTTAACCATTGATACGGATTTAATGAAGGAAAAGCTTTTGGAAGGCTTTGTTATGATTTCGCTAAGCGAATATGGATCTCCGTGCTTGCTCGTTAATGCAAAATTAAACAAAGCTAGAGAAGTTACACTCCCGGAAGTGGAATTTACGGTCATCGGTCCGAAAGAGGCGTTTATTGAGTCCATTGAATCCAATATTAATTTAATTCGAAAACGATTGCCGATTGAAGAGCTGCGCATTCGGACTTTAAAAATTGGCAGGCTGACGCAAACAAGATTAGCGATCATCTATATAGAAGGCATAGCGGATGAGGAAAATGTATTTACGGTTTGGCAAAGAATTTCTAATATCCAAATTGATCAAGTGAATGATAGTTCGTACATTACGGAAATGATCTCTGACAATCATAATTCTCCCTTTCCTCAGCTGTTGGATACGGAAAGACCGGACCGTGTAGTTTCCATTTTGGCGGAAGGGAAAATAGCGGTCATTGTGGACGGCTCTCCCCATGTATTAATCGGTCCGACAACTCTTGTCGAATTTTTCGCATCGTTTGAAGATTATTTTTTAAATTGGATTTTGTCTTCCTTTTTCCGTATTATCCGCCTGTTTGCTGTCTCCTTTTCCATATTGGCAACACCGATTTATGTAGCTGTTTTAAATTATCATTATGAGTTAATTCCAACTGATTTACTAAACAATTTTGTCACATCCAGAAGGGAGGTCCCAGTTCCGCCTTTTTTAGAGGCGCTGTTTTTGGAAGGAACGATCGAATTGCTGCGTGAAGCGGGCGCCCGGCTGCCGACAAAGGTTGGACAAACGATCGGCATCGTCGGGGGGATTGTAATCGGAACAGCTAGTGTGGAAGCAGGTTTAACAAGCAATATTTTGCTCATCATTGTAGCGCTTGCTGCATTAGCATCATTTACAACACCTGTCTATAAAATGGGCAATACGATCAGGCTTTTGCGTTTTCCTTTTCTCATGTTTGCCGAAATGTACGGTCTTTTAGGAATCGTTTTATGCTTTTGTTTTTTAGCGACCCATCTTTTACGATTAACTTCTCTCGGACGTCCTTTTTTGGAGCCAATCTATCCTCCGAGAATTTCCGATTTAAAGGATGCATTCCTGCGTATGCCGTTTTCAATGATGAATGAACGTCCGAAACAGCTGCGGACGGAGCAGCCGAAGCGAATGGATGAAGAGAAATCGAGGGAAAATAAAGATATTGATGAATAACAGCGGAAGAGGAGGAATCCAACTTGGCGCAAATAGCAGAACGTCATAAAGTTTCCGCACCGCTCGTTTTTTATTTAGTGCACAGCACTCAATTCGGCATCGGTGTATTAGGTTTTCAAAAAAATGTCGTCAAGTATGCGGGACATGATTCATGGATTTCAGTTATTTTGATCGGTCTTATTGTTCATCTGTACATTTGGATGATCTATCAAATTTTGAAACGTTCAAGCGGAAGCTTAATGACACTGCAGCACGATTTGTTTGGAAAATGGGTCGGCAATGGATTGAACATTGTTTGGATCATCTATTTTTTTCTTGGAAGCTGCGCCATATTAATAGGATATATTGAAATTTTGAAGGTGTGGATGTTTGAAGATTTAAATATTTGGATTTATACCGCAATTTTTATGGGATTGCTTTATTACATTTTTAACGGTGGATTTCGGGTAGTAACCGGATTTGCTTTTTTTGGAGTGGTTCTGCCGCTTTGGATTTTTCTTACATTTTTAATTTTCCCGACTCGTTTTGCAGATCTTCAGCACCTCTTGCCAATTATGGATCATTCACCTCAGGAAATTTTCATGGGAACGATGCAGATGGTCATAACTGTTATTGGTTTTGAAACTCTTTTTTTGTATTACCCCTTTGTCAAAAATATTGACAAATCCCAAAAATGGGCTCATATTGGAAATTTATTTACAACCTGTTCCTATATCATCATCATGATTGTTTCGATCGTTTATTATTCTGCGGAAGAAGAAATATTGCGCAATAAATGGGCGACGCTAGCGATGTGGAAAATTGTTGAACTTCCTTTTGTTGAAAGATTCGAATATATCGGCATTGCTTCTTGGTCTCTCGTCATCTTGCCGAATATTTGCGTCATGTTGTGGAGCGCCAAAAGAGGTATAACAGAAATTTTTGGAATAACAGAAAAGAAGGCAATCATTTCTGTTCTGGTCGTCATGTTTTTTATAGTCAATGTCATTGTTGATAAAGAAGATATTCAATTATTAAATAAGATCATCAATACGTATGCTCTTGGTGTTGTATTTTGCTATATTCCGGTTTTATACCTCATTACGTTTGTACGGGATTTATGGAAAAGGAGAACATAAACATGTGGAAAATTCTCTCCTTCATTATGTTGTTCATGCTGATGCTTTATGGATGTCTGGATAAAGAAATTATTGATGATGTCAATTTAGTGATGGTTATTGGATACGATGTCGGCGAAGGCAATAAAATTAAAGGAACCATTGTTGCTCCTGAATATAAAAAGGAGCAGCCGGTCGACAGCAAGGTGATGACGGTCGAATCAGATTTAAGCAGGGATCTGATTTCCGATTTGCAAAAGGAGTCGCCAGCCCCTCTAGTTTATGGAAAATTGCAATTTGCTCTTTACAGTGAAGACGTAGCAAAACAGGGAATTGAAAAATATGTCGACTCGCTTGAACGAGATGCAAGCGTCGGTTCAAAGGTTATTTTAGCGGTCTGCAAAGGTGAAGCGAAAAATTTGCTGGAAGGAAAATATGGACAACAGGGGACTGCCACGTACTTTCGTAATTTAGTGGAGCATAATATGCACCGGGAAAATTTGCCGATTATCAATTTACACACATATTTGCGCAACTTTCGCATGAAAGGAAAAGACCCTTCTTTACCTTTATTAGAAAAGAAAAACGACCATGTCAAAATAACTGGACTTGCCTTGTTTCAAAAGGACAAAATGGTTGGCGAAATCGAAAATGATCAGCTTTTTTATTTTAAGCTTCTTTCCGATCGATATGTTAAAGGAATTCATACGATCACAATGGATGATGGAAATAAAGCATCTATAGAAAGCATCCGTTCGAAAAGAAGAGCGAACATCGATGAAAAAAATCCGTTCCATTTAACGATAGAGCTGGAAATTGAAGGGTATCTACGCGAATATTCGGAAGGGACTGTTCGTCCGGAAATCTTAAAAAAAGCTGAAAAAGCGTTTGAAAAGGAAATTGTGAAGAACAGTATGGAGATGATCGATATGTTTAAAGAGAAAAACATTGATCCGGTTGGATTAGGGGAAGAAATTTTAAGCCATTCGAGAGGTTTAAGAAAAGTGAAAAATTGGAGGGATATTTATTCAAAGATGGAAGTCGATGTGCATGCGGATGTAAAAATTACTGAAACTGGTGTGGTGCAATAATTCTAAATATTTGATTGCTTCGTTTGCCAATGAAACGAGAAACCGAAATAACAAAGGCTGACTAAAAATTTTCCTCCCTCTTCCGATCCTCTGTCATGTTTTTGAACTTGTCTCATATGCATGAAATAAGAAAAGAGGGAGGAAAAATGAAAACTTTTTTTAAGGGAGCTCTGCTTTTAATCGTTGCTTCGTTTCTAGGGGAATGCTTTGATTTTATGATTAACATGGTATTGACGCGGGAACTTGGTGAAGAAGGCATCGGCCACTATATGTCGATCATGCCTATTATGTTTTTCATTATCGTGTTAGCAAGCTTTGAATTGCCGATATCTATTTCAAAATATGTGGCGGAAACTGAAAAGCCGTACCATTGGCCAATGTTAAAATATGCTTTTCGTCTAACTTTGTGGATCAGCATTTGCTTCAGCTTAATTGTTTTTTTGCTGTTTCCTGCTCTTCCGCCTCTAAAAAGCTATCATCCTTCCGTTACGGTTTTATTTGTTCTGCTTGTTCCGATGATTTCTTTTTCCTCTATTGCTAGAGGCTATTTAATGGGCACGCAGCAAATGGGAAAAATTGCATTTGCAAATGGATTTCGCAAGCTTGTTCAGCTTATTCTGCTCATTTTGCTGTTCAACCTGTTTGAATTTTCTCCTGAAATGTCTGTCATTGCAGGGTTAAGCTCATTTATTGCAAGCGAAGCCGTTATTGTTCTTTATTTGCTTACCGTTTATGTCTATCAGGCGCAAGAACTAAAAAAAAGCACGCTCGCTTCATCCAAAACAGCTTTGATCCGGCGGAGTTTATTTCGTGTCTCTGTTCCGACAACAATTTTGCGCATTTTTCATTCTATGACACATGCGATTCAGCCGTTTTTAATCAAATATGCATTAATGGCAGCAGGTGTTTCGGAGGTTGGAGCGACGGAGCAGTTCGGTCTGCTTTCCGGAGTTGCGATGACGATCGGCTTTTTTCCCGCGTTTATCGCTCATGCACTGTTAACGATTTTGATCCCAACTGTATCAGAAGCGTTTGCTAAAGGAAACCAGGAACTTTTAAAGAAGCTTTTGCAGCAATCGCTCGGAATGACAATGCTTTACGGAATACCTGCGATTGTGATTATGTTTGCTTTTGCTGAGCCGCTTACAAGTTTGTTTGTCAACGGAACTACTGCAACACTTTTTTTAAAGCTTTTATGGCCGTACTTTTTTACCCACTTTTTGATCATTCCGCTGCAAGCGTATTTGATCGGTCTGAACTTAATAAAGGATGCTTTGTTTCATACGGTTTGGGCGCATTTTATCTCGTTTGTCGTCATCTTTTTGCTTGGATCGCAGCCAGAATGGCAAATGTCAGGAGTTATTATCGGGCTCAATGCAGGAGGATTGCTGCAATTTTTAATGCATTATATGACAATATGCCAAAAAATCGGCATTGGCTATTGGTCGCTGAAGGAAAAACGTGTTCATTAAGATTTTCCGGGTTGTCTCTACTGTGATCTATCGCAGCAATAAAGTATGAAATAGCGAAAGTCATCATTTTTCCATCATTGAATGGAAAAAATTAGTGCTCTCATGAAGGGGGAAGCGTTTTGAAAAAAACAGCTGCCTTGCTTTTTCATTTTCTGCTTATATCATGTGTGTTTTTTGGATGTCAAGAGAGCGATTTGAAACAAGAAAATGCACCGAGCAAAACAACTATGAAAGAAATAATAACGAAAGAAGATTCGAAAGTGCCCGCTAACAATTTTGTTTTGCCAACAACTGACGGCAAGATGGTAAAACTTTCGGATTTTAAAGGGAAAAAGGTCGTGATCAATTTTTGGACGACGTGGTGCCCTCCATGTAAGGAAGAATTGCCTGAGCTTCAACGTTTTTATGAACAAGCGGATTCTGAGCACGTCGCGTTTTTAGGAATTAACATTACTTCAGAAGAAGGGGGGAAAGAAGAAGTAAAGTCTTTTTTATCAAAGAGCGGATTTGATTTTCCTGTGCTTTTTGATGAAAAAGGCGAAGTCATGAAATTATACAAGGTTATGGTCATTCCCACTACTTTTATAATCGATGAACAAGGACAGGTGTTTAAAAAAATCATTGGTCCCGTAACAACCGAACAATTAAAACGTTTAACCGATTTGTAAAGCACAGCGAAGCTTCTGTGCTTTTTCTTTTTTAAAAAATAGAATTTTAATGCTTAACATATGAATCGACCGATTTTCCAACCAACGTTTTTGATCTGTAAAAAACCGTGATTGAGAATGATAATAATTATTAATATTAATTATTAATTTAAAATTAATATAATTATTACTTGAAAAAAATAATTGTTGATATATAATATACATATAGATGTTGATATTTTAATAGTTTTTTTACTAGTCGCCAAGAATAGCATATGGAATTCAATAGAAGTGAAGCTGAATTTTATTCTCAGTTAGGAGGTTGTAAGTGAGAATGGAAGCAAAGATGTTTCATAATACGGAATTATTTCAAGGGTTGAAACAGCATGTTGAAATGATTGCGGCCATTGTGTCAGGTGTTCTCATTTTTTTCGCTTGGCTGCTTAGCATAGATGATTTCAACATCATATCAACGATTTTATTTATTTTCGCATTCGTTATTGGGGGATTTGCCAAAGCTAAAGAGGGAATTGAAGAAACGATCCGCGAAGGCAAGTTGAATGTAGAGCTGCTGATGGTTTTTGCTGCTATCGGTTCGGCAATCATCGGCCATTGGCTTGAAGGAGCGATTTTAATTTTTATTTTTGCCCTAAGCGGCGCATTAGAAACGTATACAATGAACAAAACAAACAAGGAGATCTCTTCATTGATGGAATTGCAGCCTGAAGAAGCGCTGCTTTTAGTAGATGGACGGGAAGAAAAAGTGCATGTTTCCACTTTATCGATTGGAGATTTGATCATTGTGAAGCCCGGGGACCGCATTCCGGTGGATGGCCAGCTCATAAATGGTCATACGACAGTGGATGAATCAGCTATAACGGGCGAATCCCTCCCGGTTGAGAAAGAGCCTGGAAGTGAAGTGTATGCAGGGACTGTAAACGTAAATGGATCGATCACCGTTCGCGTAACGAAAAAAGCATCGGAAACGCTTTTTCAAAAAATTATTGAACTGGTGCAAAACGCCCAATCTGAAAAATCTCCGTCCCAGCAATTTATTGAAAAATTTGAAGGAACGTATGTAAAAGGTGTGCTTATTGCAGTGGCTGTTTTGATGTTTGCTCCTCCATTTTTATTAGGCTGGAGCTTTCAGGAAGCTTTTTACAGATCGATGGTGTTTATGGTAGTGGCTTCCCCGTGCGCGCTCGTCGCCTCGATCATGCCGGCGACGTTATCCGCTATTTCTAACGGGGCAAGAAACGGCATTTTGTTTAAAGGGGGCGTACATTTAGAGCGTCTTAATAAAATTCGGGCGGTCGCGTTTGATAAAACGGGAACTTTGACAAAAGGCGAGCCGATCGTCACGGACGTAATCGTACGCCCAGACATCGAAAAAACAGAGCTGTTACAAGCAGTTTATAATATTGAGCGGCAATCCTCCCATCCTCTTGCCAAAGCTATTACAGCTTATATTCAGGAAAATGTAAAAGGACTGAAAGATGAATGGGTATCAGTGGATGAACATTCAGGGTTTGGAGTTTCTGCTTCTTGGAACGGGCAGAAAATATTCGTTGGGAAAGCTGCGTTTGTCGGAAAAGAAGAGGCTGAACAATTTCAAAACTCTGTTTCCAAGAAATTATACAAACAAGGGAAAACGGTTGTTTATGTTAAAGACGAAAAAGGAATTGCCGCAAGCATCGCTTTAAAAGATGTACTTAGACCTGATATGAAAAATTTGATGGATGAATTGAAAAGCAAAGGCATCTATACGGTGATGCTGACGGGCGATACGAAAGCGTCAGCTGAAGCCATTGCTAAAGAGGCATCCGTTGATGAATTTCACGGTGAATGTCTGCCTGAAAGCAAAGTTGACCGAATAAAGCAGTTGAATAAACAATTCGGCGTAACGGCGATGATCGGCGACGGTATCAATGACGCACCAGCTTTAAAAACAGCATCTGTCGGTATAGCAATGGGGGAGGGAACGGATGTTGCTTTGGAAACAGCAGATGTTGTATTAATGAAAAACGATTTAACGAAATTGATCAAAGCGATCGAATTGTCGCAAAAAATGAACAAAATTGTGAAACAAAATATTGCCTTTTCTCTATCGGTCATCGCCCTTCTCATATGTGCTAATTTCCTTCAAGTCATTGACTTGCCGTTCGGAGTCATTGGCCATGAAGGAAGCACCATACTTGTCATTTTAAATGGATTGCGGCTATTAAGATCATAAATAAGAAGAATAACAAGGCGGATTAAGCTATATGATCCGCCTTTTATTTTCTTTTAAAAAGTCATTTGGTTCAGAGTCATCGGGTCGTTTCGTTACAATTATGTATGCAGCTACAATAAAAATGAATCCAACCACCCACCCGATTACCGAACTGTAATAATACACATCAATTAACATCATGCCGATTATGGGTGACGAAAATGCCGCCAAGCAGAGGATCGGGACGATATTTCTTTTGATAAATGTCACAAAAAATACACTCCTTAACTCCCCCGATTGCTTTACCATTATTATTATACTAGAATGGTTTTATTTATAAAATATTCCGAGAAAAATGTAAACAACATTTAAAATAACTTTGAAGGTGAAAAATCCTCCACATTTCTTATTGATATGAATGTTCTTTTCGCTTAAAATGATATTTCATTGAATGGACACAATAGAGAGGAAGAACATCATGTGGAGAAAATGGATTGTTTTATTTTTTGGTTTGCTTGCATTATTTTTCGGATGGGAGCTTTGGCAAAAAGATGATTCAGCCGTAAACAATCGGTTGGAAGCCAAAGTAATTGATGTCGTCGATGGTGATACGATGAAAGTCATCGTCAACAATAAAAAAGAAACAATCCGACTTCTTCTTGTCGATACTCCTGAATCTGTACACCCAACGAAGCCTGTGCAGCCATTTGCAATCGAAGCAAGCAATTTTGCAAAAGAAATGCTGTCAGACAAAAAAGTTGAATTAGAGCTTGGCGTTAGAGAACGTGACAAGTATGGAAGATTACTTGTTTATTTATATATAAACGGACAAATGTTTAATGAAATGCTGCTTGAAAACGGGCTAGCCCGCGTCGCATACGTTCATCAGCCAAATACAAAATATGTAGACCGTTTTTTAGATGTTCAAAAAAAAGCCCAGCACAAAGAAATCGGAATCTGGAGTATAGAAAACTATGTTACAAACGATGGATTTAATGATAAGATTGGACAAGACGACAAAAAAGAGGGCTGCGACATAAAAGGAAACATTAATTCAAAAGGTGAAAAAATATACCATATGCCTGGCAGCAGGCACTATTATATAACAAAACCAGAAATGATGTTTTGTACAGAGGAGGAAGCAAAAGAAGCCGGATTTCGAAAAGCTGAATAACGAGAAAATCATTTAAGCGGGAAAATTTTTTGATATAATACATTTTATAAAACATGAGATGGCAGCAATTATTGAACTGCATAATGAGGTGATGGAATGAAACGAATAGCTGTATTAACGTCTGGCGGAGATTCTCCGGGGATGAATGCTGCAATACGTGCAGTTGTAAGAAAAGGGATATTTCATGGGTTGGAAGTTTATGGAGTATACCATGGATATCAAGGATTAATTAACGGTGACATAAAAAAATTAGAGCTTGGCTCTGTAGGGGACATTATTCACCGCGGCGGCACGATTCTCCAATCGTCGCGCTCTGAACAATTTAAAACAGAAGAAGGACAGCTTCTTGCGATTCAACAATTAAAATCATTTGAAATTGAAGGTCTTGTTGTAATTGGCGGAGACGGGTCATACCGAGGGGCTTTGAAGCTGACGGAAAAAGGCTTCCCTTGCATTGGATTGCCTGGAACGATCGATAACGATATTCCAGGAACAGATTTCACGATCGGATTTGATACAGCTCTGAATACGGTTGTAAGGGCAATGGACCAAATTAGGGACACAGCGCAATCCCATGAGCGGATTTTTATAATCGAAGTGATGGGGCGGCATGCTGGTGATATAGCGCTTTGGGCAGGAGTAGCTGGAGGCGCTGAAACGATCTTAATCCCTGAAAGATCGTTTGACTTAGATGATATTGTCAAGCGGTTGGAGCATGGTGTTGAACGCGGGAAAAAACATTCCATTATTGCGTTAGCTGAAGGAGTTATGAGCGCATCAAAACTTGCCGATATTTTAAAGGAAAAATACGGCATTGAGACGCGAGTATCGGTATTAGGACATATTCAGCGCGGCGGCTCTCCAACTGGATTTGATAGAGTTCTTGCTTCCAGAATGGGAGCGAGAGCAGTTGAGCTTCTGTTAGAAGGAAAAGGCGGAAGAGCAGTCGGAATACAGAAAAACCAAATCGTTGATCATGATATTGAAGAGATATTGAAAGAAAAGAGCGAACCAATCGGAGAATTATATACGTTGTCAAAACAGCTTTCTATTTAAAAAGAGCGGACACCGCTCTTTTATTTTTTCATCCGTTCCGTTTTGTGATACACAATAGTTTTGCATTTACGAAGTCTCCTTTTTTAATGGGGTTTGACCACTTTCATAATAAAAGAGAGCACTTCGTAAATGCTTTTTTAATTTTGATGAAATTCATTACTCTAAAATTTAGTTTTATCCAAATAAAATATTGACGAAACCAAAGAGATTCCGTTTATTGGAAATGGTCAAAACGGCATCAACAGCCGTTGTCTGCAGCGACAGGGCTCCGTTTTCATTTCTTTTTTCACCTTTTTACATATTTGCTGCCCCTTTTTTTTCATTTCTTTATATAAAGAAGGTGAAAGGAGGTGCGAGCAAATGGCTGAGGTTCAACCGGTCAAATCACAATTGCGTCTTGTTTTTGAAGAAGGTTTTGATCATTCCGGCAAGCCGCTGTATCGCTATAAAAATTACAGCAATATTAAAACGTCAGCTAGTGCAGATGCTTTGCTTAGAGCAGCCCAAGCAATTGCCAGTCTTCAAAAAATGCCGCTTGCCAAAGTGGAACGAAACGATACGCATCAAATTAATGCATAAGTAATCTGGGGGTGAAAAAATGTCTAAATCGCTCGATCTTCTTTTTGCCAATACGGAAGGAAAGACAGTCAGAATCAATGTTGATGAACCTAAGGATTCATTAACAGCAGAGCAAATTGGTCAAGCTATGGAAACAATCATTCAATCAAATGTTTTTACTTCTTCTGGGGGTTCGCTCGTTTCAAAAAAAGGAGCCAGAATTATTGAGCAAACGGTGACAGAATATACGATGAGCTGACGGAAGCGGCCTGTTTCCGGTTCGGGAACAGGCCGGATTTCAGATGCCATAAAGGGAGGGATTGGTTTGCACGATTGGCTGTCGTTTATCAGCGATGTCGGTTTTCCTATTGTTGTGACGCTCTATTTGCTTCACCGGATTGAAGGCAAGCTTGATGACCTAAACCATTCGATTCAAATGATCCCGGTTTATTTGACACAAAAAGAAAATTAATCTCTCTCGATTGATAGCAATCAAACTGTAAAAAGTTTGGTTGCTATATTTTTTTAATGTAATGTAAAAAAATGAAATAATTTATATTTTTCCTTGTTTTACTAATCTCCATATTGGAATGATCGCTTTGATTTCAGAAAAACCTTTTGATATTAAACCTTTTGTAACAAGGAAATAATCTGTATGTATAGACCTTTACATGTTTTTTTGATAGTATAAATGGCAGACTAAACGAATGGAGTTAGTGGAAGGTGGAAGTTTATCAAAATTTAAAAAAGGGTGAACGGGGAGCATGGATTAGCATTGCAGCCTATATTTTGTTGACCGTTGTAAAGATAGCGGTCGGATATTTTTTTCATTCGGAAGCTTTAATGGCTGACGGACTGAACAACGGGACTGATGTAATTGCTTCGATCGCGGTTTTAGTCGGATTAAAAATATCGCAGCGTCCTCCTGACCAAGATCATCACTATGGACATTTTCGGGCAGAAACCATTGCGTCTTTAATTGCATCATTGATTATGGTCATGGTTGGTTTTGAAGTTCTTACTGAAGGAGCAAAATCAATCATAAACCCGAAAACAGAATCACCTGATTTGATCGCGGCATGGACGGCTATCGGCTCAGCAATCGTCATGTTTTCCGTTTATTTATTTAATGTAAGACTTGCGAAAAAAATAAAAAGTCAAGCGCTCATGGCAGCAGCTATGGACAATCGATCCGATGCATATGTCAGTGTCGGAACATTCCTAGGGATTTTGGCGGCGCAATTTCATATCGCATGGATGGACACAGTTGTTGCGATGATCATCGGAGTGCTTATTTGCAAAACTGCTTGGGATATCTTCAAAGAAGCGGTTCATTCCTTAACGGACGGATTTTCAGAGAAGGAGTTAGACAAATATAAAGAAACAATTAACAATATACCCGGGGTTCAATCGCTTGAAGATATTAAAGCCAGATATGTCGGAAGCACCGTATATGTTGATGTTGTCATTAAAGTTCATTCTAATTTAAATGTCGTTGAAAGCCATGCGATTTGTGATGAAGTGGAAAGAAGGCTGACGGAAGAATTTAATATTACGAACGTACATGTACATATAGAACCTTTAAAAGGCGACAGTTGAAAAAACGGACTCTTCATTTTTGGAAAGGAAAGTATGAACTGCCGAGAAAGATGAAAAAACTAAATTTTCTATTTCCATTTTAGATGCCTCACCACCAGTCTTAGGTGTTCGATTGTAAATTTTTTCTTGCTTTTGCTGAGTGCAAAATGCATTGACCTCCCCGTTCTTTTTTTGTACGATTATATAGATTTCTGGTAAAGGAGCGTCTTTTTAAACATGGGGTCCTTTAAAGTAAAAAAGGTGTTGAATAATAATGTATTAATAGCTGGCCACGACACCTTTCAGGAAGTCGTCTTGATTGGAAAAGGAATCGGTTTCGGAAAAAAAAGGGGGGAGCTGATTTCCAACGAAACAGTTGAAAAGATATTTGTGCTGAAAAACGAACAAGAACAGGAACAATATAAAAAACTTCTTCCTTATACAAACGAGAAGATGATAGAAGTTGTTTCAGACTGTATTGCCCACATTTCAAAGAAAGTCGGACTTCCTCTGAATGAACATATTCATATAGCTTTAACAGACCATATTACGTTCGCAATTAAGAGGATCGAGCAGGGGATGGACATCAAAAACCCTTTTTTATCAGAGACTGAAGTGCTTTATCCGAAAGAATATAATATTGCTAGTGAAGTGGTGTCCATTATTGAAGATAAGCTGAAAATCAAGCTGCCCAAAGGTGAGATCGGTTTCATCGCTCTCCACATTCACAGCGCCATAACGCATAAATCAATTTCTGAAGTGAACCGCCATTCTCAGCTTATTGCTCAGTTAATCGAAGTTGCAGAAGATTCCTTAAACATCCAGCTTGATAAAGAAAGCTTTAATTATTTGCGGCTTGTAAGGCATCTTCAGGCAACAATTGAAAGGGTTCTCAAAGAGGAAAAAACGGAAGAACCAGAAGAATTAGCTTTATTGTTGAAAAAAAAATATCCTCTATGCTATAATGTTGCATGGAAAATGATTAAAATGATGCAGCAAGTATTGAAAAAACAAATTGATGAAGCAGAAGCTGTTTATTTAACGATGCATTTATATCGAATAGCAAAAAAAGAATAAATTTTGCGCACGTGTTACTGATTCGATCAGGCATGAGTGAGCAAGGTGTACTGTATAGGGATTTGTTTTCGTACAGTTGACGCCTTGTTTCACCATGCCTTTTTTGTTTTTTCTAATACATCGATTATTCTTGCTGCATTTGTCAAATGATAATTATAAGGAGGTCATGTTATGTTTAAATCAATTTTCGGTGTTTTACAAAAAATAGGACGCGCGCTTATGCTGCCGGTAGCGCTTCTTCCTGCAGCAGGTATTTTGCTTGCATTTGGTAATGCTATGCAAAATCCGGATTTAACAGATAGAATTCCTGCTTTAACGAACGACTGGATCGTGCTTATCGCAAGCGTCATGGAGCAAGCTGGGCAAATAGTATTCACCAACCTGCCGTTGTTATTTGCAGTCGGCGTTGCAATCGGTCTTGCAAACGGCGATGGAGTTGCAGGGATTGCAGCAGTCATCGGCTACTTAATTATGAATGTTACAATGAACGGTATTTTAACAGGTTTGGGTCAAATGCCTAAAGATATTAGTTCTGATCCAGCATTTGCAAACGTTCTCGGAATTGAGACTTTGCAAACAGGTGTGTTTGGCGGGATCATAGTAGGTATCATAGCTGCTTATATGTACAACAAATATTATAAAATTGAGCTTCCGCAATATTTAGGATTTTTTGCCGGAAAGCGGTTTGTTCCAATTGTGACAGCTGCGTCCGCTGTTCTATTAGGGATTGCGATGTACTTTATTTGGCCGCCGATCCAAGGGGCATTAAACCAGTTTTCTCAAGGAATACTTGAGACGAACAAAACGCTCGCCGCTTTTATTTTCGGTGTGATTGAACGTTCATTGATTCCGTTTGGATTACATCATATTTTCTATGCTCCTTTTTGGTATGAATTTGGTTCTTATGTAAACGAAGCAGGGCACGTTGTTCGCGGCGATCAGGCCATTTTCTTTGCCCAAATCAAGGACGGTGTGGAATTGACAGCTGGAACGTTTATGACAGGTAAATTTCCGTTTATGATGTTCGGTCTCCCTGCCGCAGCACTCGCTATTTATCACGAAGCCAAACCCGAGAATAAAAAAGTGGTCGCAGGGATTATGGGTTCTGCCGCGTTGACATCGTTTTTAACAGGAATTACAGAACCGATTGAATTCAGCTTTTTGTTTGTAGCACCGCTTTTGTTTGCGATTCATGCGATATTTGCAGGACTATCCTTTATGGTCATGCATATTTTACATGTTAAAATTGGAATGACTTTTTCAGGCGGAGTGATCGACTTTATATTATTTGGCGTCCTTCCGAATCGAACGGCTTGGTGGCTCGTTATCCCAGTTGGGCTTGTATTTGCGGTCCTTTACTATTTCGGTTTCCGATTTGCCATCCGAAAATTCAACCTGAAAACTCCTGGACGGGAAGATGCAAGTGTTGAAACGTCTGATGATGAGCAGGAGAGCGAAAAAGCCGGAGATCTTCCATATAACATTTTAGAGGCGCTTGGCGGAAATGAAAATATTCAGCACCTTGATGCATGTATCACAAGGCTGCGCGTATCTGTTCATGATCAAAAGAAAGTTGATAAAGAACGCTTGAAAAAGCTCGGCGCTTCAGGTGTTTTAGAAGTGGGCAACAACATCCAGGCAATTTTTGGCCCTAAATCGGACAATTTAAAAACTCAAATACAAGACATCATGAATGGAAGAACTCCAAGAGCAGAAAAAGTTCATTCTCCAGAGCAGGAAGTTAAAGAACAAGTGGAAAATGTTATGCCGGAAGAATTACAAAGCGAAAGCTTAACATTTTCATCGCCTATGACAGGTACTCTTCATCCGATTACAGAAGTACCGGATCAAGTATTCTCTGGAAAAATGATGGGAGATGGGATTGCTATTGTACCTGAAGAAGGTATCGTCGTCTCTCCTGTTAACGGTAAAGTGTTAAATGTATTTCCAACGAAACATGCTATTAGCTTGCAGTCTGATTCTGGCCATGAAATATTGATCCATTTTGGTATTGATACAGTAAAATTGAAAGGAAAAGGATTTGACATTTTCGTTTCAGAAGGCGATACTGTAAAATTAGGTGACAAACTTCTTGAAGTGGATCTTGAATATGTTAAAAATCATTCTCCTTCTATTATGACGCCGATTGTCTTCACTAATTTAAAAGAAGGTGAAGCAATTGAATTGAAAAAAGTAGGCAAAGTAAACAAGGGCGAAGAAAACATTATTGCCATTCGGTAGCAGTTAGTAAACCGGCCTTGTTTAAATCGGACAAGGCTGGTTTCACAAATAATTGATTATCAGCTTGCACAACTCGACATGCACTGATAAAATTTTTAAAGAAAATAGCAGAAAGGATTTGATGCAAATGGCTGAAAAAACATTCAACATTACCGCTGACACAGGAATTCACGCAAGACCTGCGACTATATTAGTGCAAACGGCAAGCAAATTTGAAGCCGACATTAATTTGGAATACAATGGAAAAACAGTAAACTTAAAATCTATTATGGGAGTTATGTCATTAGGTATTCCAAAAGGAGCAACCATTAAAGTTACAGCATCAGGTGCTGATGAAAATGATGCACTTCAAGCGATTGAAGAGACAATCAAAAAAGAAGGGTTAGGCGAATAATGATACAGCTATCTGGGATTGCAGCATCAAACGGTATTGCTATTGCGAAGGCATACCGTCTAGAAGAGCCGGATTTAACCGTATCAAAAAAAGAAATACAAAATATTCGAGCAGAAATTGAGCGTTTTGAACAATCTGTCGAAAGCGCCAAAGCAGAGCTCGAGGTAATTAAAAACAGCACAGAAGAAAGGCTTGGTGCGGATAAAGCAGCGATTTTTGAAGCGCATTTGCTCGTTTTGAACGATCCTGAGCTGTTAAATCCAGTCAAAGAGAAAATCGAAAACGAAGCTGTAAACGCTGAATTTGCGATGAGGGAAACAGCTGATCAATTTATTGCGATGTTCGAAGCGATGGAAAATGAGTATATGCGCGAGCGAGCAGCGGATATTCGGGATGTCACGAAAAGGGTTATAGCCCATTTATTAGGCGTTCAAATCCCAAATCCAAGTTTAATTAATGAAGAAGTCATTATTGTTGCAGAAGATTTAACACCCTCTGATACTGCGCAATTAAACAAAAATTTTGTTAAAGCATTTACAACTGATATTGGAGGAAGAACATCCCATTCTGCGATCATGGCTCGTTCTATGGAAATCCCTGCTGTTGTCGGAACAAAGGAAGCTACCGCCAAAATTGAAAACGGTGCTTTAGTCATTGTTGATGGGATTGAAGGACAAGTAATCATAAATCCAAGTGAAGATTGTATTGCCGAATATGAAAAGAAAAGAGAAAAATATGAAGAGCAAAAAGCGGAATGGGCTAAATTAAAAGACGAGCCGACGTTGTCGAAGGATGGACATCGTGTCGAGCTTGCCGCTAATATTGGCACGCCTAATGACGTACAAGGTGTTCTTGACAACGGCGGTGAAGGAATAGGTCTCTACCGTACGGAATTTTTATACATGGGACGAGACCAAATGCCTACAGAAGAAGAACAATTTGAAGCATATAAAACAGTTCTTGAGAGAATGGAAGGAAAACCTGTTGTTGTCCGTACATTGGATATCGGCGGGGACAAAGAGCTTCCTTACTTGAATCTTCCAAAGGAGCTGAATCCTTTTCTTGGATTCCGCGCCATCCGCCTTTGTTTAGAAAAGCAAGATATTTTTCGGACACAGCTTAAAGCGCTGCTTCGCGCAAGCAAATATGGAAACTTAAAAATCATGTTTCCAATGATTGCGACAATCGATGAATTCCATCAAGCGAAAGCTATTCTGCTCGAAGAAAAAGAAAAACTTGTTCAAGCAGGTATTGAAGTAGCTGATGATATCGAAGTTGGAATAATGGTTGAAATTCCATCAACTGCTGTTATGGCGGATCAATTTGCCAAAGTGGTTGATTTCTTCAGCATTGGAACAAATGATTTAATTCAATATACAATGGCAGCAGACCGGATGAATGAACGGGTTTCATATTTGTATCAACCGTATAATCCGGCCATCCTTCGATTAATTTCCATTGTGATCGATGCAGCTCATAAAGAAGGAAAATGGGTTGGAATGTGCGGAGAAATGGCAGGAGACCCGATTGCTATACCGCTTCTGCTTGGACTTGGATTAGATGAATTTTCCATGAGCGCAACATCTATTTTGCCTGCGCGTTCACAAATTAAAAAGCTTTCAAAACAGGAAGCAGAAAGCTTTAAAGAAAAAGTTCTTTCTATGCAAACAACGGAAGAAGTCGTTTCTTTTGTTAAAAAAACGTTCCAAATATAAAAGGTACGGAGCCGATCAGTTTAATCTGAATCGGCTCCTTTTTTTGATGCAAGAGCCGATTTATTTACGGAAGGTGAATATAAAAGAATTTCGGCTCTAAGTAAAATGGAGTATGAAAAACGCAGAGCATCAGCATTTTTTGATTTTACATCCGCTTTATTATCCCGATAAAGTCCATCAAAATATAAAAATGATTTGCAGCGAGCGTATAGCTAATTTGATGCAAACGATAGAAAGCAAAACACAGCAGCTGCAGTTCATAAAAAGCTTTTTGCAGTTTGAGCAACTAAAACGACGGGGTATCACGATATAAATTAGGATAAGTTTGCAAATGCAAAAATTTGAAGCCCTCGATATCCGAATCTCTTCTTGTTACTTTCCTCCAATTTGCTAAAACTTTTTTTCTTTTTCACAGCCGGCACCGCTACGGCGGTATCTTTTTTTAGAAGAAACACATGCAGCCTATGCTTTTTTTTATGCAAGATCGCTCCCAAAAACAAAGCCAATTGGAAATATGAAAAAGATAATTAGTTTCATTTTGTAAAAAGATAAATCAGATTGCCGATATATACATTAGAAAACGTATAAGTTTTCTTAATTATTTTTATTAAATAAAGATTTATGTAGGAGATGGAACAAATGTTTAAAAAGCTTCAGTGGAAATTGACAGCGCTCATCACCATATTGTTAATTTTTTCACTTTTGGTTGTTTTTTTCACGTCTGATTATTTTGTTCAAAAGAACATTAAATCAGATGCGTTTCATACGGGGCAATCGATTGTTAAGCAAGCGAAAAAGAACCTGCTTTTACAGATGCAGGAATATGAAAGAATTTTGCTGCTTTTCAGCAATGAACCGGAAATCGCACAGTTGCTTGAAAAAAATGACGATCAATCTTTACAGTCCGTAAAGGAAACGTTTCAATCATTTTTAAGCGCTAATCAATTGGTCCGGTCTGTCTATGTAGCCAACACTAAGACTCTTGTTGCTGCAGAACCTGAGTTAAACTTAAAGGAAGATTTGATAATCAATTCACGACCTTGGTATAAAAGCGCTGTAACAAGTCCAAACTTTGTTTCGTGGTCAGAGCCTTATCGTGATGGGGAAAAAGGAGAATATGTTGTTACCGCCTCAAAGGCCATTACAAAGGATGGGGTGTTGCTTGGCGTTATTGGAATTGATATTAATTTAACAACGTTTAATGAATTTGTTAAGCAAGTGGAAGCTGGCTTTGGAGGGTATACATTCCTGCTTGATAGAAATGGAGATGCCATCGCTCATCCGAAAATGACCGGAAAAAATTTATATAAAAACAACGGTCTTATGGCAGCGATTAAAAACCAAAAACGTGGTATAGCTTCTATAAAAGAAAATGGAAAAGATTCAACCATTATTTTTGAAACGATCACGGAACTAAATTGGAAAATCGGTGTAGTCTATTCGGATGCAAATCTGGAGCAAACAGCCCGCACAATCCGGAGCATTAACGTTTCCATTATTATTGCTGCATTGATTGTGGCATTTTTCATCACTAGTTTTGTTTCGAGAAGCATTTCAAAGCCGATTTTGCTTTTGGCTAAAAACGCCGACAAAATGGCTGAAGGGGATTTATCCGGAACATTAACAGTGAAAAATAAAGATGAAATCGGGAAATTGGCTAATAGCTTTACGAAGATGACCGATAACATCCGACAAATTCTCCTCGATCTGGACGGATCCGTGAAGGAGCTGCAGCAATCTGCTCAAACATTAAACGTGGTTTCGGAAGAAGCTACTGCGTCAAGTGAGGAAATTTCCGTTGCAATTGAGGAAATTGCAAAAGGCTCAGGTGAGCAGGCAAACAGTACGGAAATTATAAACGGACAAATCAAACAATTAGAAGATTGTATTCAACAAGTAAACAATGATGTAAAAAATGTCGAAAATTTATCTTACGAATCACAAAATGCCAGCTATAATGGTTTAGAAAAGCTAAATGAGCTTCAAATAAAATCAAATGAGGCTGACAAAGAATCTGAGATGGTCCAATCCGTACTACAAAATCTTGTAGATCGAGTTGAAAAAATTTCTGATATCGTGTCGACCATTTCCAAAATTTCAGATCAGACGAACTTGCTCGCTTTAAATGCAAGTATTGAAGCAGCAAGAGCAGGTGAATCAGGTAAAGGATTTGCCGTTGTCGCTGAGGAAGTAAGAAACCTTGCTGAACAATCGGCAAAAGCGACAGAAAACATTAAAAATATGATTGAAGGAATCCAAATTGAAACGAAAAATGCCTACGATGCAATGAGTCGTTCGAAAAAAATTCATGAAGAACAAAACAAAGCTGTTCAAGTGACAGGCAATGCGTTTCATGAAATTGCAATTAAAATGGAAGATTTGCTTAATGCCATTAAATCAACATTAAATGCGATCGATCGGATGAATGAGCAAAAAGAAACAGTCGTCGAATCGATTGAAAATATTTCTGCAGTAACCCAGCAGCTAGCTGCCTCTGCGGAAGAAGTCAGTGCAACAACGAACGAGCAGGTCAAAGCATTCTCAATGGTTGCGGAAAAAGCGGAATCGTTAAGCGAAGAAAGCAACCGCTTAAAAGGCTTAGTAGAACGCTTTAAGTTATAAAAAATATGCAGGGGGTGTCTAATAAGTCGTTTTTACGGCTTATTGACGCCCCCATTAATGTTTTAGAAACGTTGATATATCGGTGTTTATGATTTTTTGTTTTCAAAGGGATTTCTCTGGACAGCCCTTTCTTTATTTTTGATTTGAATGCAATTCACCTAGATGAGCAGGCAGGTAAGAAAACCATAACAGTTGATGTCAAGAAAAAGCATGGGTTTAAAGCTCCCTTTGAAATTTGAATTTTGGACATACTACTGCGTGAAAGAGGACAAGCTTAAACGCACCTTCGCAGGCCGCCTTTGACAGTGTTGAGCAAACAAAAGAAGCTCTATGTCGTTAATAAATTCAGAATGGGAGTAAAACGAAAGTTTCCCACATTTTGATAAGATCATGATAAGATGAAAGAAAAGGTGAAAGGATGGAATGTCAATGGATTTCGGTTTCAAAGGTAAAACAGCACTTGTTTTGGCATCAAGTCAAGGATTAGGTAAAGCGATTGCAACAAGGCTTGTGGAAGAAGGAGCCGACGTGATGATCACAAGCCGAAATGAAGAAAAGCTAATAGACGTGGCAAATCAATTAAATGCGCTTGGAAAAGGAAAAGCAGCCTTTATTAAAACAGACATTACTTCAAAAGAGGAAATTAGCAGGCTAGTTAATCAGACAATAAAAGAGTTTGGCAAAATTGATTTACTCGTTAACAACGCTGGCGGTCCCCCTGCAGGAGGATTTGAGCAAATGACTGATGAAGATTGGCAAAATGCTTTTGAATTAAACTTGCTCAGCTATATCCGTACCATTCGCGAGATTCTTCCGCATATGAAACAAAGAGGAGGGAAAATCGTAAATATTGCTTCTTCTTCCGTGAAGGAGCCGATCCCGGGTTTAATTTTATCCAACACGTTTCGCTTAGGAATTGTGGGGCTGACGAAAACGTTAGCAACAGAATTTGCAAAGTACGATATTTTAATTAACACGGCGTCACCCGGCAGAATTGCAACAGAACGGATTGATCAATTGGAAGAATGGAATGCAGCGAAGCTCGGTATTCCGAAAGAAGAGATCAAGAACAAATATTTGGAAGCGATTCCTCTCAACCGCTACGGAGAACCGAATGAATTTGCGAACTATGTGCTGTTTCTTCTGTCTGACTTGAATACATATATGACTGGACAAACCTTTTTGATTGACGGCGGTTTAGTAAAGTCCATTTAATCGGGTGTGCACTGAAAGCTGAAAATGCAAGCGTTTCATAGCAGAACAGTTTCATTACTAAGCCGTATACACTGAAATGGGGAAAGGGTGAACAATATGTCAAAAAAAACAATCGGTTTTATTGGGCTTGGAGTAATGGGAAAAAGCATGGCACGTCATTTGCTTGAAGCGGGTTATCCGCTTACGGTTTATACCCGGACGAAAGAAAAGGCCGAAGATTTGATCAATCAAGGTGCTGTTTGGAAAGAATCGATCAAAGATCTCGCAAAAGATGCGAATGTTATTATCACGATGGTTGGTTTCCCGAAAGATGTTGAAGAAGTTTATTTTAGTGAAAATGGAATTTTAGCCAATGCCTATCCAGGAGCTATATGTATTGACATGACAACGACAAAACCATCGCTTGCCGAAAAAATATACGAAAAATCAAAGGAAAAAGGCATTTCCTTTTTAGATGCGCCTGTTTCAGGAGGAGATGTCGGCGCAAAAAATGGAACGCTATCGATTATGGTCGGAGGAGATCAAGAGACGTTCGATGAATGTTTTGAAATTTTTGAGAAAATGGGAAAAAATATTGTTTATCAAGGAAAAGCCGGTGCGGGGCAGCATACAAAAATGTGCAACCAAATTGCGATTGCTGCCGGCATCATTAGTGTTTGTGAATCGCTTGCCTACGCTGTTCGGGCGGGGCTGGATCCAGATAAGGTGTTGAAAAGCATTTCCTCCGGAGCTGCTGGAAGCTGGTCTTTGTCGAACTATGCACCGAGAATGCTTTCGAATCAATTTGAGCCTGGATTTTATGTCAAGCACTTTATAAAAGATATGGACATTGCTTTAGAGGAAGCAAGAAGAATGGAATTAGACGTACCAGGGCTTGAGCTTGCGAGAAGCTTGTATGAAAAACTGGCTGAAATGGGAGAAGAAAATAGCGGAATACATGCATTATATAAGCTGTGGAAAAAATAAAAACGCACATCATTCTTTTAAGTCACACAATTTTAGTCAGCTTCTTCTTTTTCTCAGCAATTAATTTTCAAAAAAAGTGTGGGGCATATCCCCCACACTTTTTGAACAGTTGAAATGAGTGAACTGTCCGATCTATTATTTTCCAATAAACATTTGTGTCCAGTAATTTCCATTTTCTACGTAACCAACGCCGATATGAGTAAAGTTAGGATTTAAAATGTTTTGTCTGTGGCCAGAGCTGTTCATCCAAGCATTAACAACTTCTTCAGGAGTACGTTGCCCCATTGCAATATTTTCCCCTGCTGTTCTGAAGGAAATGCCGAACTTTTTCATCATGTCAAACGGAGAACCGTAAGTCGGGCTTGTGTGGGAAAAATATTTGTTTCTTTGCATATCTAAAGATTTTTCACGAGCTACCTTGCTTAAAGCTTCATCTAAAACAAGAGGCTTTAAACCTTGTTTTTGCCGCTCAGCATTTGTTAGTTCAACTACTTTTTTCTCAAATGCATTTACGGATGAAGCGGTTTGTGATTGTTTTGGTGTTTGGTTGTTGGTTGCTTTGTCATTGGCAGATGGTGCTGGCTGAGTTGTTTTTTGAGTAGTTTGGGCTGGTTTTTTCACAGCTTGCTTGTTCGCAGGCTGGTTTGTGTTTCTTTTAATTGCTTCTTTTATAGCATTATTTGCTTCTATGCTTGGATTTTGTAAACAGTTGTTTAATAGATTTTGCAATTCTTTTGAATCAGCTGATTGAATGAGCTGTTTCAATTGATCTTCGTTTATATGATAAGGTCCGAAAGTTTGTACGTAGCTTTTGATTTGAACTGGTTGGTTTTGAATTTCAGCTGCATTGGCATTTGTGCCGGCGCCTGCAGTGAAAATGGCGGCAGCTGCTGCAATAGAAGCAATAATAGATTTCTTCATGCGTTTTCTACCTCCTTGAAATTTGTTCATGTAATTTACGAAACTATCATAACATGCGTTTTTTGTCATATTTTTGTCTATTCCTTCCATTGACAAATAATAGATTTTAAGTTTATAAACATTATCATGTAATTGTTGAAATTATAGGGTTCCAACCGAGGGAATATATGATATACTTCCTTCAAGAAGTGACAAAATTAAGCAAAATGTCTATAAATTGATAAGAATTAGGGGTTGACAATCTGTATAGAAAACAAAACTTTGTAATGTATGTTACAATATATTTACAAGTTCATGAGTCGACTGAAACATGATTTATAACTGAAACATGATTTATATTAGAAAAGAAAGGAAGATTCCTTCGTGAAAAAAGAAGCGGAAACAACTCCTTCTGAGACAAAACGGCAAAGGAAAGCGAGAATTTTTCGTATCAATTTTTTCTTTTTTATCGTTTTTCTTTTATTTGCCGCACTTGTCGTCCGCCTTGGCATCGTTCAAATTGTTCAGGGTGAAGAATATGCGAAAGAAGTCAGCCGGACAGAAGTGAATGTTGCGCAATATCCTGCACCAAGAGGAAAAATGTTTGACCGAAACGGGAGAATCGTTGTAGACAACAAAAATGTTCCTGCTGTGACCTATACGGTGGAGAAGACGACCAAAACGAAAGACAAGCTGGAAACAGCAAAAAAATTAGCACAGCTGATTGATCTCGACACATCTTTTCTAAGAGAAAGAGATTTGCGGGATTATTGGATAGCCAAAAATCCAAAAAAGGCAGAAAACTTATTGACGGAAAAAGAGAAAAAATTAGAACCTAAGGAAACATATCCACTTCAGGTTGAACGGGTTCCGGAAGAAGAAATTAAAAAAATCGAGAAGGATCCAAAAGAATTGGAGCTTGCCGCTCTATATACGAAATTTTCATCCGGATATGCGTATGAGCCGCAGATTGTCGCAACGAACTTAAGCCAAGAAGAAGTTTCAAGGGTTGCGGAACAGCTGGAAAATCTTCCGGGTGTCGATGTCATCACAGATTGGGAAAGGGTGTACCCTTATGATGACGTATTTAAAACGATTTTAGGGAAAATCTCATCTCCAAAAGAAGGGATACCAGAAGACAATAAATCATTTTTTGTAGCTCGAGGCTATGCCCGAAATGAACGAGTTGGAAAAAGCTATTTGGAGCAGCAATATGAGGATTATCTAAACCCAAGAAAAGCAAAAGTTCAATATATATCTGATAAAGATGGAAATACGATTTCCCAAAAGGAAATTGATGACGGCAGAAGAGGATTCGATTTAAAACTTTCCATCGATATCGAACTGCAAAAAAGAATTGAAAAAATTGTTGATCAGCAGATCAAAGCAGCAAGAGGACGTGGAAATTATTTAGTTGACCGCGCTTTCGTTGTCATGATGGATCCGTATAAAGGAGACGTTTTGGCGATGGTCGGACGAATGTACGATTCAGGAGAGATGTTGAACTTTGATTACGGTGCATTTGGGACGCAATATGAAATGGGTTCTACCGTTAAAGGTGCGACAGTTTTAGCAGGATATCAATTTGGTCTGAGACACGGAACCGTCTTTTATGACGCACCAATTCGTTTAAAAGGGACTCCGGAAAAATCTTCTTATCAAAATATGGGGGCTGTATCTGACCTAACAGCGTTGCAAAGAAGTTCAAACGTTTATATGTTCCATATCGCTATGAAAATTGCTGGTATACAATATTATCCGGGAAGAAGTTTTCCAGCTAAAGATGAAGATTTTCAAAAGATGCGGAATTACTATGCCCAATTTGGTTTAGGGGTTCCGACAGGGATTGATCTCCCGCAGGAGTCTGCAGGGCAGCAATCTGATCCTGGAATTGACAGAGGGAAATTGCTTGACCTTGCCATTGGTCAGTTTGATACGTACACACCGCTGCAAATGGCCCAATATGTTTCAACGATTGCAAATGGCGGATACCGTGTTAAGCCGCGGCTTGTAACAGAAATTCTTGAACCGACTGACGATGGACTCGGACCGATTGCTCAAGAAATGCCGGTAAAAGTGTTAAACCGAATAAACAATACGGAAGAGGATATTCAACGCGTCCAACAAGGCTTTTATCTAGTGACGAATACTCGACGCGGAACAGCTTACGCTCAGTTACATGGATTAAATGTTGCGGGCAAAACCGGAACAGCGGAAACGACTTATTATGGTACGAAGCGCCAATACTGGGGGACAGACGTTTATAATTTAACATTTATCGGCTATTATCCTGCCAAAGATCCGCAGGTTGCTTTCAGTGTTGTCGTCCCTTGGACAAAAAGAACCGGAAGCGAAGATGTGAATAAACGTATAGCGAGAGATATTGTAAAAGCATACATCGATTTACAGAAAGAATACGCCGGAAATTCCAATGCAAAATCAAATGATGACGAGCAATAAAAAATAAATTATATAGAAGGGCCGTCGCTTTTTAACGAGCGATGGCTTTTCTATTAGTTATCGAAAACCATTCATATAAATTGAACGATGCCGCATTCGCATAAAGATTTTTCGATAAATTGTTCGAAATTCGCACATGCCGCAAAAACCGCAAACTTTTGTCCTATCTGCATATCTCCGAATGGTGTGAAACCAGAAGGAAGCGCAAAAACCGCGCATGGCCGCAAAATCGGTAAAGCTCATACCACCTCTTGCATACCTCCGGTGCGTTGTTAAATCCAAAGAAAGCGCAAAGTCCGCAAAATAACCGAAAAATCCGCATAAGACAAAAAAAACTAGCCCTTTTTTGGCCAGTATTTTTTAAAATGTTGATACATACATATTTTTTATAGGGAAGGAAATGCAGTGGAAAAAGTCGAAAAAACATTTTAAATAGTAAGATTGACACATTTTTAGATGTTTAATTTGTAAAACTATATTAAAATTTTAGGTGGACAAAAAGTAGCAGGTCAATGAACAAGATAGACTTTTTCTTTCTGGAAAGGGTAGTAATAGGGGGGCCAGGGATGAGTCAACAAATACAAAAGGGTGTGCACAATCAAACAGAAATCATTTATTCGGTTATTTCTAATGAAGGCTATTTTGAATACATCTCCTCAAATTGTTTGAAAGTGCTCGGATATAAACAAAAAGAACTAATCGGTTCCAATCTTTCAGAATACTTGCATGTAGAAGATATAAATATATTTGAAAGCTTTTTATATCATGGAGATGCTTGTTCCTTCCGTTTTTTGCAGAAAAATGGATCCTATATTTGGATGAAAACGTCAGTTGATGTTATATACAATCATTTGAACAAGGATCAAAGAGAATTTGTCTTAAAGTTTGCTGTCACTTCGGCGGATGACAAGATAGATGAAGTTCCCAAAGAAGTAAATCCGATACGTGCTGACGGTGCTCTTGATTTTGTGCACGAGCTTCCGTGCCCGCTCATAATTTCAAAAAAAGGGAAAGTTCAATATGCTAATACGGCTGCTGTTAAGCTGCTTGTGGCGACTAGCAGTGAAGATATTGTTGGAAAAATGGTTTTCCAATTTATTGACAAAATGTTTCACGAATCTGTCCATGAAACGATTGAAAATCTTCACAAAGGAATTGATAGCGGAATTTTAGAACAAATTTGGACATCTTTGGACGGGAACAAGATCTATGTTGAGTTGAAGAGCGTGCTTATATCATATAAAGGCGAACAAGCAGAACTGCTTGTCATTACCGATATTTCATCCAAAAAAATATACCAAAGCATTTTGCAGCAAAGCAGTGAAAAGTATCAAAGGCTGATTCAAAATTCCATCGATACAATTGCAGTGATTCATAATGATAAATGGGTTTTTATGAATGAGTCGGGGATCAAGCTTTTCGGTGCGCAAGATTATCCGGACGTATTGGGCAAAAGCATCTATCATTTTTTACACCCGGAATATCATCAGCATGTCAAAGATCAATTAGATGACATAACGAACGGAAGAACGGAAACAATCGTGACCAAGCAAAGCTGGTATACATATTCGAAAAAAATTGTCCATACCGAAATGGTTTGCATTCCGACAACATATTTTGGCGAACCGGCGGTTCAAATCATTTTACGAGATTTGTCTGAACATAAACATGCGGAAGAATTGATGATTCGCTCTGAAAAGCTTTCTGTTGCAGGGCAGCTGGCAGCAGGTATCGCCCACGAAATACGCAATCCGTTAACAGCAATAAAAGGTTTTTTACAGCTGATGCATGGTGAAATCGAAAAAGATAATCAATATTTTGAAATCATTTTTTCAGAGCTGAATCGAATTGAAATGATTTTGAGTGAATTGCTGATGCTTGCGAAACCGCAAGAAACGGTTTTTGAAAAAGCAAATGTCAAAACGATTTTACTCGAAGTTGTTACACTGCTGGAAACGGAAGCAATATTAAGAAATATTGTGATTGAGAAAAAATTTTCTGATGAGAATCAAGAAGTTGTTTGCGATAAAAACCAATTGAAGCAAGTTTTTATTAATCTCATTAAGAATGCAATTGAAGCAATGCCAAATGGAGGAACAGTGACAATTTCTACTAAATCGGAAAATTTTTCCATTGTGATTGAAATAAAAGATGAAGGAGAGGGGATACCGAAAGAGCTGCTAGAAAGATTAGGGGAGCCTTTTTTAACGACAAAAGAAAAAGGAACAGGTCTAGGATTAATGATCACATATAAAATTGTTGAAAATCATAAAGGCACGATCGATGTGTCGAGCAGCGAAAAAGGCACCGTTTTCACAATTAAGTTGCCAAAACAAAAAACAGTGCTTTAAAAGCGCACTGTTTTTCTATTTTCTTTTCAGTTGCACAAAATGCTCAAGCCTGTCCAAAGCTTTTTCCAGCTCTTTTGTCGAGTAAGCGTAAGAGATGCGGATAAACCCTTCTCCAAATTTGGAAAAAGCGCTCCCCGGGACGACCGCTACACCAGCCTTCTCAACCAGCTCCAAAGCAAAATCAAAAGAGCTTTGTCCAAATGATTGAATCGAAGGAAACAAATAAAAGGCTCCGCTTGGTTTAACAACCTCAAATCCCATTGCAACGAGACGACCGTATACGTACTCCAATCGTTTTTCATATTCTTTTTTCATTATTTGACCATCATGAAACCCTTCCGTTAAAGCGTTGTAAGCAGCTTTTTGAGAGATCGACGAAGCGCATGAAACATTATATTGATGCACTTTTAACATATGTTTTGTGATATCTTTCGGCGCAAAAAGAAATCCGATCCGCCATCCAGTCATGCTATGCGATTTGGACAGTCCATTGACGACGATCGTTTGCTCCCGCAAAAAAGAAGCGATCGAGGTATGAAGTGCGTCATACGTTAATTCACTGTAAATTTCATCCGCTAAAATAAAAATATCCTTCCCGCGAACGGCATCGGCAATCTCTATCAGCTCCTCTGCAGTGAATGTAACGCCTGTCGGATTGGACGGGTAAGGCAAAATTATGCATCGGGTTTTTTCTGTTACATTTTGTTTAATCAAATCCGCAGTTAATTTAAATTTGTTTTTTGTCGTATCAACATAAACGGGTATTGCTCCGCACAATTGAATAATTGGCTCATACCCCGGATAAACAGGACCTGGCAGCATTACCTCCGTCCCGGGCTCCAAAATCGTTCGAAGCGCTATATCAATCGCCTGGCTGGCCCCGATTGTAACAATCACTTCCGAACCAGGATCATAGGAGAGATGATATTTTTTATGTACAAATTGGCATGCTGCTTCTCTTACATCGATCAATCCTGCATTATGCGTATACGTTGTATAGTTGTCATCAATTGCCTGTTTTGCCGCTTCTTTTATATGAGAAGGCGTTGGGAAGTCAGGCTGGCCAATCGTTAGCGAAACGACATCGTCATAGTTGGAAACGATGTTAAAAAAAGCTCGAATGCCGGAAATCGCAATGTTTTTTACATTTTGGTTAATCAAATGTTCCATACAAATCACCTGCTTTAATAAGTGTCGTCTTATATTTTATCATGTTTGTCCCAAGCTTTTATTGGTAAACTAAATTTATGTCCAAAAAAATTTAGAAAGTGTGATGTCTATGATACGAACATTAGTCATTACAACTGATTTGGAAGCTAAATATGATGTGGCATTAAAAGAGATTCGAAAAAAGGAAGTTCTTTGGTACTGGGTCGATTTTTACAAGGCGACGGAAGATGAAATTAGATTGCTAGGGAAATTTTTTCATTTTCATCCTTTGTCCATTGAGGATTGTGTCGAAAATGTTGAACGGCCGAAAATAGATTTTTATGACTCTTATATGTTTGTTGTGTTGCACGGAATTCATCAACAGACGCTTGAACCGGAAGAGCTTGACTTATTTGTAAACGAAAAAGGAATCGTCACATTTCACAAAAATGCCATTCGAGATCTAAACAACATTTGGCTGAGAATCAAAAAAGACGATTCTTTAAAAAAAGGGCCTATGAAAATCATGCATCAATTGACTGATAAGCTCGTTGATGATTTTTTTCCGCCCGTGTACCATTTGGAAGATTTATTAAATCAAATTGAGGAAAACAATAAAAACAAATCGATCAATGAGTTAATGAAAGAGCTTTTTTCCATCAGGTCTCAATTATCAAAAATAAGAAGAACAATCATTCCGATGCGGGATTTGATGTACCGGATCATCTCGTCCAACAGGCTGAACGAAATGAAGGAGGAAGATTTGTATTTTTATGATGTTTATGACCATTTACTCAAGCTTGTCGAGATGACGGAGGCAAATCGGGAGCTTGCGGCTGATATAAGGGACAGCTATTTATCTTACAACTCAAATCGGATGAATACGATTATGATGACATTGACGGTTATTTCGTCTATTTTTATGCCTCTTACGTTTATCGCAGGAATTTATGGAATGAATTTTGAATATATGCCCGAGCTGAAAATGAAGTATGGCTATTATATTGTATTAGGAGTCATGGCTCTCATCGGAACAGGAATGCTTTATATTTTTTATAAAATGGGTTGGTTCCGGTTTCATAAAGGTCCAAAATTGTAGCGGTCAAAAAATGCGGACTGCTTCGTAAAAAATAGGATGGGTAAGTTTTTGCACATTATAAAAAAGAAACTTGAAGAGTGCAAAATTTAACAATGAAAGGCGGAAAATTGCTCTTTCAATTTATCGATACAGCGTCTTTGAAAGACTTGACAAGCATACATAGAAGCTAAAAAGGAAAACAAAGGCGAGAGTAAGAAAAATTCAGTATGCGCCCCCTCAAATTCTTTTGTAAGGTAAACAATCAAAAGGAACTCTTTTTATAAAAGGCTAAACAGTGACAGCAATACAAGCTGTTCACAAGCTTCGTTCTATAATATAAAACAGCAAAAAATTTGAAATGGAGGCTTATGATGGAGAGAATTGCAGTAATTGGTCAATCCGGCTTGATTCCGGAACATGTCCGCCTCCTGGCTGAAGAAATCGGTTCAGAAATTGCTAAAAGAGGAGCTGTTCTTTTGACAGGCGGCGGAAGCGGAGTGATGGAGGCAGTTTCACGAGGGGCCAAACAAGCAAACGGCCTTGTCGTAGGTATTTTGGCTGGAGACGACAAACTGGCAGCAAACGAATTTATTGATATTCCGATTAATACTGGATTAGGTTTTGATTACAGAAGCGTTTTGCTTGTTCATTCCGCAGATGCCATCATTATGATTGGAGGAGGAAATGGAACGCTTGGAGAATTGTCTGCCGCATATATGAACAAAAAACGTGTCATCATCGTTGAAAATTCAGGAGGATGGTCGAACACCGTGAAGCAAATCGCCTTTGAAGGCTGTTATTTAGATGAGCGGAGAACAGTCGAAATTCAGTTCGCTAAAACGGCTAAATCAGCTGTAGATCTTGCTTTTCAATCCATTTACAACCCTGTTGATCCCGATAAAAATACCGGTTTAATAGGTGACTAGCATGCGGATGTTTAAAAAGTCCAATCGGTTGAAAACAATATATCAACGTTTCTAAAATAGTAAAGGGGAGTCCCATAAGCCAAAAACGACTTATTAGACAGCCCCGAGTGTCAATTCCTTAAAAACAAGAGAAGGAAGAGATTCTGTTTAAATCAATGCCGAAATATTCCCATCGATTTTGACGAGGTCTCCAGCGCCACCCGGCAATGGACCTTTGTCCTACAAACACAGGGAAATACCAGAAGCTTCTGCCGTTTGTTAATCGGATAAATGTAAAGCGATGTAAACATCTTCTAATGCCTCCGGGATCAACTGCAAATGTTCCGACTCCGGGTGATTCTTGAGGAATAAAACTTGGAGGCGGTCCTGAAGGCGGTCCTTGCTGCTGTCCAAAACCGTCACTCGGACTCCCGCCGATTCCAGGAGGGCCGAATGGAGGGAAACCGGGACCAGTCCCCGTAGGAGGAAACGAAGGAAATCCTCCACCCATCCCTGGAAATCCCGGAAAAAATTCTGGCTGTTGAACTCCCGGGAGGATTTGTCGATAGAATGGATACACGTAAATGCTCCTTTCACTTTTCGTTTGTTCACCATAACATATGCAATTTCACTTTTAAGGTGTTTGACCTACATAAAAGTTTTTTATAAAAAAAGGAAATCAAGTCGTCTTTGTCGAAATGAAATGTATCATTTACATTTTTGTGAGTAACGCTGTTCAGACTTATTTCCCACCGATTTGTAGCGAAAGAAGTATTAAATGAACAAAGAATAAAACCGATATAAAAAAGTGAAAAAGAAACGTTCGCAAATATTAGACGGAAGGAAGAAAGATATGAACGAAAAGGGAATTTTGCTTGAAAGCGGTACGAACGAGTTGGAATTTGTAGAGTTTCTCGTCGGCTCGAATAAATTCGGTATAAATGTGATGAAAGTAAAAGAAATCATTCAGCCTCTTCCTGTAACGAGCGTGCCTCACGTCCATCCATACGTTGAAGGAATTATTGAATTAAGAGGAGAAGTGCTCCCGGTAGTTAACGTACCGAAGGCGATCGGCGATCCGAATTGTGAGCCCAGCGAAAAAGATAAGCTGATTGTAACGGAATTTAACAAACAAAAAGTTGTGTTTCGCGTCCATCAAGTAACCCAAATTCATCGTGTGTCTTGGTCGCAAATTGAAAAGCCTTCTGAAATGTATCAAGGATTGGAAACTCAAATTACCGGCGTTGTCAAAATGGGAGACGAAATGATTTTAATGCTTGATTTTGAAAAAATCGTTGTTGAAATTAATCCTGAGTCCGGAATCCAGCAGGAAAAAGCGAAAAAACTGGAAAAGAGGGACAGATCTGATAAAAAAATTGTCGTTGCCGAGGATTCCCCGCTGTTGCGCAGATTGTTGAACGACACATTGACGGAGGCGGGATTTCAACAGATTGAGTTTTTTGAAAACGGCAAGGATGCACTGGACTATTTAGAGAATATTGTAAATGAAGGCGAACCGGTTAAGGAGCGTGTTGATTTAGTCATTACGGACATCGAAATGCCGCAGCTTGACGGATTGCATTTGACGAAGCGAATTAAGGAAAATCCAGAGCTGGATCATATTCCGGTTGTGATTTTTTCCTCATTGATTACGAATGATTTAAAACATAAAGGACAACAGGTAGGTGCAAATGCCCAAATTAGCAAACCTGAGGTTCATCACTTGATTGAGCGAATCGATGAATTGTTATTTAAAAATGAAGAAGATGATGAATTAAAAGACGAGGCTGAATAAGCCTCTCTTTTTACTCAATCATATCGTTCGCCTAATCGTTTAAACACCGGTTTTTGATATGTATGACGATGGAACCGTTTGGGAGAAGAAAGCGGTCGATTCGCTTTATCCATACCGATATAATACTCCAATAAATTTTTTGCCTTTGACAATGATAGATTTGTTTTCGGATTTCGGTATGAATTATTTAAGGAACCTAAGTGAGGAAGGTTTTGGAAGTCTTCTTTTGTAGGAGGCATATGAAAATAATAATTTCCTGCCGACACCAGAACATCTGACTGCTGTTTGCTTAATTTTGGATTTTTTGAATAATGCAGTCCTTTCTTTGTTGCTTTTCCTTCATCGATCAGTTTTTGCAGCGCCTTCTTTTTTAAATAATATAAATATTTAGGATTTGGTGCTGTTTTTGCATGCCGATTGACAACATAGATGGCTCGTGCTATATTTTCCGGCGTCTCATCCCGTAGCTTATAATGACTGATATCGTCCATGATGTCTCTCCTTTTTCATTATTTTCCGTAATCTTTATTTACATTATACTTTCATGAATAGAAAATGCAACCAGTTTTTACAGTCTATTAATTATGCCTATAATAGTTATTATGAAATATTTTAGAAAGCAGGGTGGGTCATGAGCGGAAAAGAGGAATTTCTAGATATAGACGAAGAAACGCTTTTTATCGTGTCGCAAACGTTTAAAGCGTTATCGGATCCGACTAGAATTCGGATTTTACATTTACTTGCGGAAAAACAAGAATGTTCTGTGAATGAAATAGCTGCCGAGCTTGAGCTTTTGCAATCAACCGTGTCCCATCAATTGAGGTTTCTCAAAAATTTGCGTTTAGTCAAATTTAGAAGGGAAGGAACGACCGTTTACTATTCACATGATGATGAGCATGTAAAAAAAATATTAGAGCAAACCATTGACCATGCTCGGCATAATTAAAATGGGCATCGAGTGGACAGTTTGATCAGGGGACAAACGGTTAAGAGATGATCTCGGTATGGAGCCGGGGCCATCTTTTATAATTTATTGGCAGCGGGGCTGATTTCATTCATTTATTTATTTATTTCACATTCTGTAAAAGATTCGAATTTCTTTCGGAGCATGATAGGGAGGGGGTGTCCAGAAAGTCAAATCGCCATTGAAAACAAAAAATCATAAACACCGATATATCAACGTTTCTAAAACATTCATGGGGGCGTCAATAAGCCGTAAAAACGACTTATTAGACACTCCCTTTTTTGCTTGTTATACGTTTAGTAGAAGTTTTCTTGAGGGTAGAAGCAAAACTAATGATGAATTTTTTCGGTAAAGTTTATTATTATCCCTTTCCTTCAAACGAATATCACAAAAAAACTCCCAATCAATGCGGTTGTAGGGTGAATTCTCATCCACTATGATCCACATGATTGGGAGTATAAGTCTGACTGTCAAACACATTTTTGTTATAAAACCGATTTGATTGTGTTTTTACCTAGCCGATGCCGTTTTTCGTTTAAATATTTCGGCATCAAGATCATATAAAAGAAAAAGACGAAAAGAATGATAAGAGCCATACCGTAATAAAGTAAATCGATGTTTCGAATGATGTTTGGAAACAATAGTGCAATACATAAAAGCGTAGCAGACTGCGCAAACATCATTAACGGGTCGATCCATCCGCTGACACGTCCCATTAGCTTTGGATGAACGATATTCGGAATCCAACCGCCAATTGCTACGTTCACAGGACCGATGCACATGCCGATCAAAAAAATAATCGACAAGTAAAATTCTACTTCATCCACAAAACCAAGGAGAAAAACAAAAATGCTTGTCAAAAATATCGGTGTAACAAACATTGGAAACGGTTTTATTTTTTTAGCAAAAAATGTTGAAACTGTGCTGCCGACTAAAAGACCCGCACCGAGAAAAATGGCAAATAAGGATGAATACATTTCATAAGAATTCGGTGCCAGCTCATATTTCATTGTAAATAACGGAAGAACGGCAAAACTTCCTTGAACAAAGCCGAAAATGAAAAAACCAAAAATAATGAGCGATAAAAGCCGATTATGTAAAATGTACCGAATACCTTCCAAAAAGTCGGAAACAGCGGATGATATATGTAAACCTTTCCATGACACTCGACCGTTTGGTAGCCTTGCTGATTTAGGGATTTTACACGAGCGAATGAGCAAGGCAGAAAGAACGAAGCTTATTAAATCAACTAATACGGCCCCATGAATTCCAACTGTTCGATAAGCCAATGCCCCTAATCCGACACCAAACACTAAAAAAATGCTGAAAAGTACTTGATTCAAACCTGAAGCTTGCGCATATTGATCTTTTCGCAAAATAGCTTGTACTAAACTAGATTCGGCTGGATAAAAAAATTTCGTGACAGCACTCCGCAAAAACAAGATGAAAAAAATGAGCGGAATCGAATTTGTAAATAAGGCGAAAAACAAACATGCAGTCATAATTGCACGAATCCAGTCGCAGTTCTCTGCCACCTTTTTTCGATCGAAGCGGTCTGCTACTACACCGACAATGACAAAAACAAATACAGTCGGCAAAGAATACATCAGCTCAGCAATAGTTGCGTAATAAGGTTTGCTGCTAAAATGCTCCAACAAATAAAAAGCAAACGCCATATTGCCAACTGTTGAACCCATTTGTGAAGCAAGCGCTGCAAAAAACAATTTGACAAAATTGCGGTTTTTAAAAATATCCATTGCGATTCCCCTTAACTGACACTTACAGTAGCTATTATAATTTACCTAATTCAATATGAACATCTTTTTTTCATATTTTGGTTAGAGAAATGAAAGCCAAGTACTTTTAAGCCGGTTAAAAGAGAGGATTATTTGGAATATAATGTAAACAAGGTGATTTCTGGAACTGCCAAAAAACGAAAGGGCAGTCTAGTTGTGCCCAACCCGCGATTGACATAAAGCTTCGTATGATCAACAGTATAAAAGCCCTCCGAAAAGGATTTTGCATAAGGAGGCGTGTAAAGCGGACCTATAAAAGGGATTTTTACTTGTCCTCCATGGCTGTGTCCAGATAATTGGAGATCAACATTGTAATTTTTTGCTTGAAGCACTGTATCAGGTTCATGGGCTAAAAGAATAGTAAAATAGTTTTTGTCAATATTGCCCATTGTTTGATGAAAATCAGGTCTTCCAAGCATGACATCATCAAGGCCGGCGACAATCAATTTGCTTCCGTCAATCAGCTGTATCTCTTTTTTTTCATTTTGCAGTAAATGAAACTCTGCATTTTGTAATATATTGCGATAAACATCAGTGCCGTATCCGCCGTGATCATGATTTCCATAAATTGCAAATTTTCCGAAGTCGGCACGGAGGCGTTTTAAAATCGGGGCAATCTGATGCACAGCGGGATAACTGTTCGGCTCATCGATTAAATCACCAGTAAAAACAATTATATCCGGGTTTAGACGATTGATTTGATTGACGATCCGTTCCAGATTTGCAATTGTAAAGTCGTTATTTAGATGTGTGTCGCTGAATTGAACAATTTTCAAACCATCAAAACCTTTTGGTATTTTTGGATGAGAAACATTTATTTTTTTTATTTCTAGTCTTCCCGGTTCAATATATCTTGAGTAGATGTATAAACCGCTGCTCGCGAATAAACTGCACGCAGCCGTCCAGAAAAAATGCTTTAAAAATTGTCTTCTTGTCAACTTATTCATTCTTACCAACCATTTCAGTTTTTATAGCGATCGAAAAAATTATAACATAAAACTTTCAACATCTTGTTTAATGTTTTTTGACAAATCTTCACATGCACGTTTTTTCTGATTAACTTTTTTGTTATCATCTATGGACGACATTAAAACAATCATTTGGAAAATATGATGAAAAAGGTTTAACTCTTCTGCAGGAGCGAGAAAGTCTTTAGGAATTGAGAAATGAATGGTGTAATTTTCATAAAACATAAAGGGCAGCTATGTAATGATTTAAATTTCTAGTAAAATTGCTATTAAGGAAGGAGGATTAAAATGGTGTCACTTTAAGGGAAAAACCTATTGTAAGAGGAAATGATGCAAGAAGATTTATTAATAAAGCAAAAATTAATAACAGAAATTTGAAAGATAGAGCAAAAAATAGAATGAAAAATTTGCAAAGAGAAGGTATTAGTAATGACAAATATCTTCATAAAACCTATTGAATGAAAAGATATGGAAAATAATAATGCGTCAATGATTTTTAATGAAATGAATGATACTGATTTATTTAAAACCAATAAAAATCAACAGTCTAGTTTTGAAATTGATAAAAAGAAAAAGTAAATTCGTTTATGTTGAATAACTAATTCAAATAATTTTAGAGGACACCTCAAAATCCCCTATTCGAATCAGCAAGAGAAAAACTCCATCCTTTTGAATATATTTTCTGCTTAGACGATTTTCTCCGTGTAGAAAAAAGTCATTTTGATGAATATTTTTATCTGGACCCGTCATACTTATGGAAGCAATCACTTCATTTGCAAAGTCGTAGATCGGAGCAGCAGTGCTGAAGCCTTGATGAAACTCGTTCAAACAGATTGTAAATTGTTGAGATTAATGCCGTTAATTGTTTTTCGTTCATTCCTGTATATCTCTATCGGTATTTTAGCCAGAACACTCAAATTACTTTGTTTTCCTTCGGTCCGATGATTTTCGGCTATTTTTCATTTGCAAACGGAATGTTTCTGCTCTCTGTTCTTTTATTGCTCGGTTTTCTGCTTGTATGGTCATTGAAAAAACAAACTACTTTGTTGATTGTGGAAGCGGGCGCAAAACATAAAATCAATTGAGAGGCCAACCGTTGCATCCAGGATGGGCCTCATTCCAATTATGTAAAAATGGGAATGTAGCAAATGCGCAAAAACGGTTCTTCATCATTTTCTAATGTACCAAATAATGCTATAATCATGTATCATATGAGAGTACAAGAAGCGGGGAGATGCCCATGGATCCACTAGATGTCATAACCAATACCGAAAAAATTGTGCCTTATTATCAGGCGATTTTTAGCGCAGATGAACAAAAGGTGATTGGCTACGAAATTTTAGGCAGAATTCATATGGAAGGGGAATACAAAAGCTTAGGCTTTTTTTTCCATGATGATTCGATCCCTGAAGAATACCGAATGGAAGTAGATGATACAGTCGTCAAAAAAGCATTGGAGGAAATGAAAGAACTGGATGATGATCTTCTCATTTTTATAAACAGGGATCCAAATCTGCTTATGATCGATCACGGCGAAAGCTTTTTAAATTTGCTGCTGGAAGAAAAAGAGAAAGGACTTGATTTAAACCGGATTGTTCTGGAAATTACGGAACACAATTATTTAGGAGATATCGAACAGCTCCATCATTTGCTCACTTATTACCGGACTTACGGAATCAAAATTGCGATTGACAATATTGGGAAAGAATCGAGCAATTTGGACCGCATTGGGTTATTATCTCCTGATATTTTGAAAATCGATTTGCAGCCATTAAAATTAGCTTCACCCAGCCAATCGTATTTCGATGTTTTATTTTCGATTTCACTACTTGCGCGCAAAATCGGTGCGACGCTTTTATATGAAGACATCGAGGCAAACTTTCAATTGCAATATGCGTGGAAAAATGGCGGAAGATATTATCAAGGATATTATCTTCATTATCCGGAAAGAGAATTTATTGATCGATGTGTTCTAAAAGAAAGACTGCAGCAGGAATTCAACCATTTCATTCAATTTGAAAAGAAAAAGCTTGAAACACTTTATTCATATTCCGACCAGTTTCATCAGCGGGTGTCACAACTAGTGAACAAATATAAAAAAGCTGTCAGCCAATTTGACGAATTAATTACCCATTTAGCAGAAGAGCTTGGCGACATGAGCTTTCGTATTTATATTTGTGATGAAAACGGGTTTCAAAAGTCAGGAAATATTTTCCGAAAAGAAGACCGATGGATTTTTCAAAAAGAATATTATATGAAAAATTGGAGCTGGCGCCCGTACTTTTTAGAAAATATTATTCGCATGCGCGTCAACAAAAAAGGGTTTTTAAGTGATTTGTATAGTGATATCGAAACAGGGGAGACGATCCGCACGTTTTCCTATCCGCTTGATGACGATCATTATTTGTTTATCGATATTCCATATTCTTATTTATATGAACAAGACGGTCTCCTTTGAATAAACCCCCCTTTTTTCTCAAATAATAGAGAAAAAGGGGGGTTTTTATGCAATTTACGAATTTGATCTTCGGCGGTGTTTTTTTGTTAGTTTTGCTTGTTGGCCTGTTTTATACGTTACAAGTGGGCAGCCAGATGGAAAAAAGGCAAAGTGAGTATGATACAGAAGTAAGCGAAAAAGTTGAAAAGCGCCCGTATATTCGAAATCCGATTTTTATTGCTTATATCGTGCTGATTGCATTCGCGCTTTTTTATATTTTTTATATTAGCTTTTCAACTACTTGGTAGCCATAACTTCGCGTTATGGTTTTTTCTATTAAAGGAAATTTTGTTTTGAAAAATTTTTTTATAAAAAGTGTTGACATCGATATTGATAATCATTATCATTATAAATGTAAGACGAAGTAGTTCACAGACGTCTTGAAGTGAAACATCGCGGCTAAACCCCCGCTCCCCCTTTGTTACACATTCGGACGAGAAACCCGGCTTTGGAGGCCGGGTTTCTTCTTGTGCGCCCGGCATGGGTGTAATCTATAGGGTGAAAGTCCCGAGCTGCGAAGGCAGAAGTAGCAGTTAGCTTAACGCAAGGGTGTCCGTGGTGACGCGGAATCTGAAGGAAGCGAGCGGCAAACTTCCGGTCTGAGGAACACGAACTTCATATGAGGCTAGGTATCACTGGGTGAGTTTGCAAGACAAAACAAAGCCCTTTCTGCCGAAGGTGATACAGAGTAAATGAAGCAGATGGATGGAAGGAAAGATTACACTCTTACCCGGGGAGGTCTGGCTGGCACGCCAAGTAACCTTGGTAACCTATCTAGTGATAGATAGCTGAACCGTCAGAAGTCAGCAGAGGTCATAGTATTAGTTGGTCTAGAACAACTAAGAAGGACCGAACAATTAAGAGAGAATAGCCCTTGGCATTCAGTGAGTCATGATGAACACAGAAAACGTAGTACCTCACTTGAGGGAGGAAGCGGTGAATCCCGTGGGAGATCTCTTGGAGGGTGGAGTGACCACTGGCATAAAGAGAACAGCTATTCACGGAAGTTATAAAGACTTGCGTCAATTATCTTAATTGAACCGCCGTATACGGAACCGTACGTACGGTGGTGTGAGAGGACGGGAGTTAATCGCTCCCTCCTACTCGATTCTCTTAAAAAAATGATAATTGACAAGGAGAAAGGGTGGTATTATATTATATTTGTATAAGAAAATGATAATCATTATCAATTTGGAATAAATTGGAGGTTTTCCATGATCCGCCTATACACAGATCGTTTACAAATTTCCTATGGCAATCGACTGATTGTGAAAGATATGAAAATTGAAATTCCAGATAAAAAAATTACAACGATAATCGGTTCCAACGGCTGTGGAAAATCCACTTTGTTGAAAGCGATAACTCGGATTATTCCGCACCAATCCGGTCGAATTATTCTTGATGGCGAGAGTATTTTAAAGCAGGATACGAAAGAACTGGCGAAAAAAATGGCCATACTTCCTCAATCACCAGAAAGTCCAGCCGGCCTTACCGTTGGAGAGCTTGTATCTTACGGCCGCTACCCATATCAAAAAGGCTTCGGCAGATTAACAAAAAAAGATCTTGAGGTCATAAACTGGGCTTTAGAAGTTACGAAAACGGCCGATTTTAAACACCAGCCAGTCAATGCGCTGTCAGGCGGTCAAAGACAGCGTGTCTGGATAGCGATGGCGCTTGCTCAAGAAACGGACATCATCTTTTTGGATGAACCGACCACTTATTTAGATATGGCGCATCAGCTTGAAGTACTAGAGCTTCTACAGCAGTTAAACAAAGAGCAGGGGCGGACAATCGTCATGGTGCTTCATGATATCAATCAAGCAGCTCGTTTTGCCGATTATATTATAGCGTTGAAAGACGGACAAATTATCAAAGCCGGGACGAGTGACGAAGTAATCGACTGCAACGTGCTGAAAGAAGTATTTCAAATTGATGCTGTAATAGGACGGGATCCCCGAACAGATAAACCAATATGCATCACGTACAATCTAATAAAAGGAGAAGAAAAACATGAAAAAACGTCTTATTCCAATTCTGTTCTTGTTGGTTCTCATAGTTAGCGCTTGTGGTAATAAAAAGGAAGACAGTGCTGAAAAGAAAGAAGAAAAACCTGAAACGATTACATATCAATCGGAAAACGGTCCTGTTGAAGTCCCGGCTAATCCTAAAAGAGTCGTTGTTCTCTCGTCATTTGCCGGAGATGTGATGTCTTTAGGAGTAAATCTCGTTGGTGTTGATTCATGGTCAAAAATGAATCCGCGCTGGAAAGACAAATTGAAAGATGTTGCAGAAGTATCTGATGAAGATTTAGAAAAAATCATTGAACTAAATCCGGATTTAATCATCGGATTATCGACGATTAAAAATGTAGATAAACTGAAAAAGATAGCGCCTACTGTTACGTTTACTTATGGAAAAGTCGATTATTTAACACAGCATATAGAAATCGGCAAGCTTTTAAATAAGGAAAAAGAAGCAAGAGAGTGGGTCGAGGATTTCAAAAAAAGAGCTGAAGAAACAGGAGAAGAAATTCGCGCGAAAATTGGGGAAGATGCAACTGTTTCAGTCATTGAAAGTTTTGATAAGCAATTATATGTGTTTGGGAACAACTGGGGAAGAGGAACAGAAATTTTATACCAAGCCATGAAGCTAAAAATGCCTAAAAAAGTGGAAGAGAAAGCTTTAAAACAAGGTTATTATGCTTTATCGACTGAAGTGCTTCCGGATTTTGCAGGGGATTATTTGATCGTCAGTAAGTATTCGGATGCTGATAACTCTTTCCAAGAAACAGATACTTATAAAAACATACCGGCTGTCAAAAACAATCGCGTGTTTGAAGTAAATGCTAATGAATTTTATTTCAATGATCGACTGACATTGGAATATCAGCTTGAATTCTTTCGAGAAAAATTTCTTGGAAAAAAATAAGTAATTAGAAGAAGAGAAATTCAGCAGGCATGAATTTCTCTTCTTTCCATCTATAAAATAGAAAAATAGAAGAGATGAGATGTATGCTAAAAAACGATTCCGCTTCATTTTTCTTTAAATTCATATTCGCAGTCATTTTGCTGATTGGTTCGTTTTTTTTAGCGATGGTGTTTGGAGCGGCAGACACTAGTGTAAAAGATGTTTGGCTGGCGCTAACGACAAATGCGGCTGGTAAGACGATTGATATGATTCGGGAAATTCGTCTTCCGCGCGAAGTCGGTGCTATTTTTGTCGGCGCTTCTTTATCAGTAGCAGGAGCAATCATGCAAGGATTGACTCGCAATCCATTAGCAGATCCAGGATTATTAGGGCTGACAGCCGGAGCAAATGCTGCACTCGCTTTGACAATTGCCCTTTTTCCAAACGCAAATTACTTTAGTATGACCATTGCGTGCTTTATTGGAGCAGCAGCTGGCGCCTTTTTAGTTTTTGGAATCGGTGCGGTAAAAAAAGGAAGGATTTCTCCTTTTCAAATCGTTTTAGCGGGGGCTGCTGTGTCTGCTTTTCTTTTTGCCGTCGCGGAAGGAATCAGCTTATATTTTAATATTTACAAAAATGTTTCGATGTGGACAGCTGGAGGACTTGTCGGTGCAACATGGAAACAGCTCAAGATCCTCATACCGATTGCTCTCGTTGGGATCACCATTTCTCTTTTTTTCTCAAGGCAGCTGACCATTGTAAGTTTAAATGAAGAAGTGGCAGTCGGGTTAGGACAAAAAACGGCACAAATAAAAATGGTGCTGTTTATCATCATTATATTGCTTACTGGTGCATCTGTAGCCCTTGTTGGGAATATGGCATTTATCGGTTTAATGGTTCCGCATATCGTCCGTTCGGTCGTAGGGGCCGATTATCGTTATATTCTCCCAATGTCTGCGATATTCGGCGCCTGCTTTTTATTAATCGCTGATACGCTTGCCAGAACGATTAATGCTCCTTACGAAACACCAGTGGCGGCCATTGTTTCCTTTTTAGGTTTGCCTTTCTTCCTGTTCATTGTGCAAAAAAGGGGGAAAGCTATCACATGATCATACATCCGGCAATTGTAAAAAAGCAGCGGCTGATCATACTTGTTCTGATTCTTTTAATTGCTGCAACGGCCATCATCGGAATGGGATTAGGCACCTCCTCCGTCTCGATGAATCGCTTGCTTCCAACTATTCTCGGCCACGGGACGTTTAAAGAGGAGTTCGTTTTATTTTCCGTCCGCTTGCCGCGGATCATTGTGACCTTATTGGCAGGAATGGCTTTGGCGGTTTCCGGGGCGATCTTTCAAGATATTACAAGAAACGATTTGGCTGAGCCGGGGATCATTGGGATTAATGCCGGAGCAGGAGTAGCTATTGCAGTGTTCTTTTTATTTTTTCCAATTGATGTCGGCTCATTTGTGTATTTACTGCCAGTCGCAGCCTTTATCGGCGCTCTTTTAACGGCAGGTGCTATTTACGTTTTTTCTTATGATCGAAATGCCGGTTTAAACCCCGTTCGATTAGTCCTTATCGGTGTCGGCTTCGCCATGGCTTTATCAGGAACCATGATCGTCATTATTTCTTCTGCAGAACGGCAAAAAGTTGATTTTATCGCCAAATGGCTGGCAGGGAACGTTTGGGGGGCAGATTGGCCGTTTATTTTGGCAATTTTACCTTGGATTGTCATTTTGATTTCGTTTATTGCTTCCAGAGCTCAACAATTAAATTTATTAAGTTTAAACGATCCTTCTGCTGTCGGGGTTGGCTTGAAGATTGAAAGGGAGCGAATTACGCTTCTATTGGCTGCTGTCGGGCTTGCCGCAGCTGCGGTTTCTGTTACGGGAGGTGTAGCGTTTATCGGTCTTTTGGCACCCCATTTAGCACGGTCACTGATTGGTCCCCGCAATCAACTTTATCTTCCGATTGCGATTTTGTTGGGAGGATGGCTTCTACTACTAGCCGATACAATCGGGCGAAACATCGCACTTCCGGACGGCATCCCAGCGGGCATTATGACAGCTTTAATCGGGGCGCCCTACTTTATCTATATTTTATTGAAAAAATCATCATGATCGAGGCACTGATAGTAATTTAGAAATCTTCCATTACTCCTATGTGTCGGCTGGCTGTTCATCCTTTTTTAGCTAGAGGGCATCTATTTGCTTACATGATACTCGTAATACATCTGGCTGGAAGTAAGACAAATTGATGCCTTATTTAATAAAAATTGGGCGGCAGGAGGGCTGAAATCTCCCTCCGCCGTTCCTGCCTTTGTCAGTGTGAAAAAGTTTGCCTCATAGACTCTCTTTAAATGCTCATTTTTTAGCAGAATTCAAGAAGTTTGGCAGTTGATCGAACATTTTACTGAAGGTAATGACAGCTTCTTTTTCTTCTTCGTTTTATGTGCAGCCTTTCATAATGAGTATTTTTGTCTCCAAGAGCTTCAACTGTGATGATTGGAAATTGAACATTTTTCCCACCTAATGACGCATTGATTAGCATCTTTCAACTCTTTGTCCTAATTCGAGCTGTCTGACGTAGAGAATGAACGGAAATACAGCTCTACATGATCTTTTGCTCTAGCTCAACTATTTTTGAGAAAGTTTGGCTGGCTTCATTGTTCGCTTCCGCCTCAAAGATACTCTTAAGTTCATGCGATTTATTGAGCAATGGGTCCATGTTTCCTATTTCATTTCAATCAAATCTTTTCATATAACAGAGAGAGCATACGGTTTCAAAGGGGAGAAGCCCTCGCATCAGTTCCAACCTTTATTGGCGAAGAAACGTATCTATCATTTAGAATCAGTGTAAATAAACACAATTGCCGGAGCCAGAGGAACTGAATGCAGCGGTTCGAACGGTGATGTCATTTAATCGACTTGGTTAATTAAACAAAAAACAATCTGCACATGCTCCAGCTTCGGGCTTCTGATTCGATTTCCAGCTTCTTGTAATTGAAAGCTGCGAAAAAAGGAATATTATTTTTCATGATGTAAGCAAATTTCGACATAATTTTAAAGCTGCTCATTATATGTTATGGTTAGGATGTTTTTTAAAATGAAGGCACTGGAGGATGAATAACGATGCGAGCTGTTCAACCGGTATTGTCTCTAGAAGAAAAGCAATTGCTTGTCGCAATTTTGTTTCGCAACCATTTTGCGATTGAATTGGTTGTGAGCGAAATCAATGATATTGAATGCGGAAAAAAAGAGTTTGATTTATGTACATACAAAAAATTAGTGGAGCTTTATGACAAAATCCGTTCGCATACGTAACCTGTATCCTTGTGAGGACCAGTTTTTGAGTATGAGAGGCATCTGAACGATGCTCTTTGCAAGAGCATCGCTTTTCGCAGAAATGTAAGTTTATCGCGTGATAAAACGCTTACATAATGATATCATAAAATAGGAAGTTTCTTTTTGGTAAATGGAACACATTTTCCAGATCATATGTTATGATTAAAATGAAATGTCAAAGTGAGAGGAAGAAACGAATGACAAAAGTTTTTTCTGAAGAATTTACAAATATTTCGATTAAAGATTTGATGATACCTGCAGACAAAGTGGCTCATGTCCAAATGGGAAATAACTTAGAGCATGCATTATTAGTGTTGACGAAAACAGGCTATACAGCTGTTCCGGTTTTGGATGCTCAATATCGCTTGCACGGGCTGATTACGACGAATTTGATCATGGATTCAATTTTAGGATTGGAACGAATCGAATTTGAGCGTTTGCAAAATATGAAAGTAGAAGAAGTAATGAACAAAGATGTTTCCAGATTGAATGTATCGGATGATTGGATGAAGGCGCTGAAGCTCGTTATTAATCATACGTTTGTATGTATAACGAATGAGGACGGTGTTTTAGAGGGGATTTTTACAAGAAGGGTCATCTTAAAAAAGCTCCATAAACAACTAATGATATTAAATTCCAGGTTTCCCAAATAAAAACGCCCTTGCCGGCGTTTTTATTTCATATTGGCTCAATAGTTTCGAATCCATCCAACCTTCAAATAATGAAAATATAGATATTGTTTTTTTGGAAAGCAATTGAACGAATGCGAATGCTATGGCAAAATGAATTCATGCTTACAAACGATTGAAAGTGATTTTCAAATGAGGTGATCGTGATGAAAGAGGCGCTTATTGAAAAAGATAGGGGGAAACTAGACCATAAAGAAACAAAGCGTCCGTTCGTTTTAGCTGCCGTCATGCTGGCGATGTTTATGGCTGCAGTTGAGGCAACGATCGTTTCCACAGCAATGCCTGCCATTGTCGCAGAAATTGGCGGTTTTTCAAAATATAGCTGGATTTTTTCTTCCTATTTATTAATGAATTCCGTAACGATTTTAATATATGGTAAATTGGCGGATTTGTTTGGAAGAAAACCGATTTTTGCTTTTGGCATCATTATTTTTTTAATTGGCTCTGTGCTTTGCGGTCTCGCCGATTCGATGGAAACTTTAATTATATACCGTTTTATACAAGGGATTGGAGCCGGAGCTGTGATGCCAGTCGCCACAACAATTGTCGGCGATATTTATACAGTAGAAGAAAGAGCCAAAATACAAGGATATTTGTCCAGTGTATGGGGAATTTCTGCAATAATCGGTCCCGTTTTAGGTGGCTTGTTCGTTGAGTACATAAGCTGGAAGTTTGTATTTTGGGTGAATGTTCCTTTAGGCATTTTATCAATGGCAGGAATCGGTCTGTTTTTGAATGAACGCATTGATAAGAAAAAGTCGAGCATTGATTATGCAGGCGCCATGTTCATGCTTATTGCGATCAGCTTGTTGATGGTCGTCCTTGTCGAAGGAGGAGTCCGCTGGTCTTGGACTTCCTGGGAGGTTGCGGCGTTATTAGCTGTTGCATGCTGCTTCTTTATATTGTTTATTTTTCAGGAAAATCGGGCCGATGATCCGATGATGCCGCTTTCGCTTTGGAAAAATCGCTCCATTTTGCTTGCGAATGTAACGTCCTTGACGACCGGGATGATGCTTATGGGCATTTCCACCTTTTTGCCGACATTTGTGCAAGGTGTTATGGGAAAATCGGCAATGGTGGCTGGATTCACGCTGACAACGATGTCAATCGGATGGCCGATTGCTTCAACAGTAGCGGGGAGGATTTATTTAAAAGCCGGCTTTCGTGCCACATCAATTTTAGGAGGCATTTTTTTATTGGCCGGCAGTCTTGTCTTTGTTATGCTTTCAGCAGATGACGGACCTGTTCATGCTATGATCGGCTCTTTTTTACTCGGCGTCGGAATGGGGCTGACATCGACCTCGTTCATTGTATCGATTCAATCGGCAGTTGATTGGAAAGAACGCGGAATTGCCACCGCCACCAATATGTTTATGCGAAATCTCGGCAACACCGTCGGCGCCGCTTTGCTCGGCGGGATTTTAAACAGCAAGCTGCAAACATATTTGGAGGAGCATAGTGCTGGAAAAAACTTAAACATTGATTCGGCCAACAACCTATTGAATCCAGAATCAGATCTTTCCGGTCCTATAAAAGAGGTTCTTGAGTCTGGTTTGAGCATTGCTCTTCACCATGTTTATTTCGTCGTCTTTTTATTAGCAATTTTGAGCGTTCTTTTTATTTTCTTTCTTCCGAAGAGAGAATTAAAATGAATGTTTTTTGCTAAACTTGTTATGACGGAAAAGCAAAAATATTTTATAATGTTTTTGAACTATTGAATCCACTAAGGAAAGGGTTTAGCGATGCAAATTTCGGAATTGCAAATCCTTGTGACTTTGTCTGAAGAAAAAAATATGAGAAAAGCGGCTGACCGACTTTTTGTTTCCCAGCCTGCTTTGTCGCAGCGTCTTCAGTCGATCGAAAAAGCATGGGGATTTAAAATTTTTTTGCGCTCACAAAAGGGATTGACTCTTACACCGGCAGGAGAAAAAGTTGTCCAGTTTGCAAAAGAAATGATTGAAAAGGAAGAGAAGGTAAGAGAGGAAATCTCTGTTTTGGAAGGAGAAGTGTACGGGACGTTAAAGCTTGCAGTGGCATCCATAATCGGCCAGCACTGGCTTCCAAAAGTTTTGAAAAAATATGTACAAAAATACCCTCAGGCGGAAATTTCACTTATAACCGGGTGGTCAAGCGAAATATTAAAATGTTTATATGAAGATGATATTCATATCGGAATCATACGCGGAAACCCTGATTGGAAAGGGTTTAAACAGCATTTGCTGGAAGATACTTTGTATTTAGTTGACACAGAAATTCAAAGCATCGATGATTTAGTACACACAGAGCGGCCTTTTATTCAATTTAAAAGTGATTCTACATACTATCAAGAAATACAAGAATGGTGGCACAGGCAATTTAAAAACCCGCCAAAAAGGACAATTGTCGTTGATCAGATCGAGACGTGCAAGCAAATGGCGTATCATGGTATCGGCTTTGCGATTTTGCCTTCTGTCAGCATTGATGAAAAGGATGGTTCGATCTTTCGACTGCCGCTCATTGATCATGAAGGAAAGCCGATTAAAAGGGATACTTGGTTGATCGGGCATGAATCATCGTTAAAGCTTAAACAAGTGCAGGCGTTTATGGAAATCGTCCATCAATTTATTAATGAATGATAAATTTGCTTGTCAATTGATTCTTTTCTTTGATACAGTAATGGGGGTACAGAAAAACAGAGAGGAGTATTACGATGAAAATGATGGATGCAAACGAAATTATTTCATTTATACAAAACAGTAAAAAAACGACTCCTGTAAAAGTTTATGTAAAAGGTCAATTAGAAGGAATCAACTTTGGAGAACAGTCCAAAACATTTATTACTGGAAACACAGGCATCATCTTTGGAGAATGGTCTGAAATTGAACAAGCACTAGCAGAAAACAAAGATAAAATTGAAGACTATGTTGTTGAAAATGACCGCCGGAACTCAGCGATCCCGCTTCTTGATTTAAAAGGCGTAAAAGCGAGAATTGAACCAGGTGCAATCATCCGTGATCAAGTGGAAATCGGAGATAATGCGGTCATCATGATGGGGGCAGTGATCAATATCGGCGCCGTCATTGGTGAAGGAACGATGATTGACATGAATGCAACATTGGGCGGTCGTGCAACGGTTGGTAAAAACTGCCACATTGGTGCCGGAGCGGTTTTAGCTGGTGTAATTGAGCCGCCTTCTGCAAAACCTGTCGTAATCGAAGATGATGTTTTGATCGGAGCAAACGCCGTCATTTTAGAAGGTGTAAGGGTAGGAAAAGGCGCGGTTGTTGCAGCTGGTGCTGTTGTAGTGGAAGATGTTGAACCGTACACAGTTGTTGCAGGTGTTCCTGCGAAAAAAATTAAAGATATTGACGAAAAAACGAAAGCGAAAATTGAAATTAAGCAAGAATTGCGGCAGCTCTAAATTCGAAGCGTGGACAGCGTCCACGCTTATCCTTTAGGAGGGGACTCATATGAATAAGGATGCGCTTATTGCCATTCGCCGTGATTTGCATAAAATACCTGAACTCGGATTTCAAGAACATAAAACACAAAAATATTTATTAGATTATATTCATTCGCTGTCGAACGAAAGGCTTGAAGTGAAAACATGGAGAACAGGTATTTTCGTGAAGGTCCATGGAACAAATCCTCGAAAAATGATAGCCTACCGGACAGATATTGACGGATTGCCGATTGAAGAAAAAACGGGGCTTTCATTTCAATCAGAACATCCAGGCTTGATGCATGCTTGCGGTCACGACTTTCATATGACGATCGCTTTGGGGGTTTTAACTCATTTCGCCTATCATCCGATTCAAGATGATCTGCTATTCATCTTTCAGCCGGCAGAAGAAGGGCCTGGCGGTGCAGAGCCGATGCTAAACAGCGAGATTATGCAACAATGGATGCCGGATATGATCACTGCGCTTCACATTGCTCCGGAGCTTCCGGTTGGAACTATCGGAATGAAGCCTGGACTACTTTTTGCCAATACGTCCGAGTTGTTTATCGATTTAACCGGGAAGGGAGGCCATGCCGCTTTTCCGCACACGACACATGATATGGTCGTCGCTGCTTGCGCACTTGTCACCCAGCTGCAATCCATCGTTAGCCGCAATATAGATCCTTTGGATAGTGCTGTAATTACCATTGGAAAAATTGCAAGCGGCACGATACAAAATATAATTGCGGATTATGCCAGATTGGAAGGAACGATTCGCACATTTTCTGTCGAATCGATGGAAAAAGTGAAAAAGCGGATTGAAGACATGGTCAAAGGTATAGAAATCGGCTACCAATGCAAAGCAGAAATTGACTGGGGTTCGATGTATTATCAAGTGTGGAATGATGAAGCGTTATCAAAAGAATTTATGGAGTTTGTCCAGAATGAAACAGAAATTCAACTCCACGTATGCAAAGAAGCGATGACTGGGGAAGATTTCGGCTATATGCTGGCGAAAATTCCGGGATTTATGTTTTGGCTTGGAGTTGATTCTCCTTACGGCCTTCATCATGCGAAGCTTTCACCAAATGAACAAGCAATCTTTAAAGCGGTCGATCTTATTTGTCAATATTTTGAATGGAAAGGCAATAAATAGAAGATTCATAGCCTCCTGCATAAAGCAAGAGAAAAAAATTAGAAATACGTTCTATACAAACACGAAGTCATAATTAAAAAGGAAGGGCTTGTCTAAAAAGTCCATAAAAACAGAGCGAATGGAGAAAACAATGAGTTTTTCCATTCGCTCTGTTTCCTTATTTTTGAAATTGGTTTGGGAATTTGCGGCCCATTTCAGTATGTTGTGGGCCATTGCCACAATCCCGAATTCTGTTCGGACTTTATGAAGCCCCCGTAACAGAAATCGAGTGAAACGCAAATTGCCCTTGATGTTACCGAACACACTTTCGACATCCACTTTACGCTTCGCATAAAGAGCTGCCTTTTGTTCGTCACCAAGAGCTGCTTTGGCTTTCGCTTTCATTTCTTCATAAATCGTGTTCCAATATACTCGACGATTTCCTTTGGCTTTCGTACACCCATTCTTCAACGGGCAATCCGTACAATCTTCACACTCGTACACTTTCAAATCTTGTATGTATCCAGATGCATTTTTTCTTTTTTGATAATACTTGAATACGACTTTCCGATTGTTCGGACAGATAAAGCAATCGTCTTCTTCGATGTATTTCCAGTTTTGTACTTTTGATAAATCCTTTTTAAACTTTTTACTTTGTTCCTTCAAATAGGTTTGGTATGGGGCTAATAATTCAAAACGAGGTTCTTTTTCTTCGCCAATCGCATATAAATAGTTTTCTTCACTCGCATATCCTGCATCGGCAATGACATACTTGAGTTTCTTTTCCTTCGGCATCGATTCCAATAACTTTTCCATAAATGGTTGGAAACAGCGAGTATCTCCTGGATTTTGATAAATTTCAAATCCCACGATAAATTGATGTTGTGTGGCGAGTTGAACATTATAACCCGCCTTGAGTTGGCCGTTTTTCATATGGTCCTCTTTCATTCGCATAAAAGTGGCCTCATGGTCGGTTTTCGAGTAGCTATTTCGTTCACCTAGAATCTGTTTTTGTACTTTGTATTTTCGTAATCGTGGAAGATAATCCGTTTGAATCGTTTTCAGTTGTTTGGTGAGTTGGGATTTTTTAGAGCGAAGTTCTTTTTTTCTTTCTTTGTCTTCTTCCTGTTTATAATCTTTTTCCAAAGCTTCTATTCTCTCAGAAAGTTGTGCCGATGATTTTTCTAATTCTTCTTCTAATTGTTCTTCTTTTAATTCCTCCAAGGCGATTTGGTGCGCTTCTTGTAGAAACGATTGAATTTTGGCTCGTAGTTTCTGATCATATTTTTCTACGGATTTTCGCCATACAAACGTATATTTGTTGGCATTCGCTTCTATTTTCGTACCATCCACAAAAATATGGTCGAGGTCGATAAGTCCTTGTTCTACTAGTTGAAGGACAAATTGTTCAAATACAGAATCCATCATGTTTGACATACGAACACTACGAAAATCATTTATTGTGCGATGGTCAGGGGTTTGCAATCCCGCCAACCACATCATCGGAAGATTTTCTTTCACCATTTGCGCTATTTTCCGACTTGAATAAACATTTTGAGTGTACGCATATAAAATCACTTTCAATAACATTTTAGGGTGATAGGGTGCACGACCCCCACCAACATAATGAGTATACAACACTTCATCCGGAATCGATTCCACCATTTCATCCACTAAACGGGCGACATGATTTTCAGGAATATACATTTCGATATCTAAAATGCTCATGACTTGACGATTGCAATAAGGTTGGAAAACTAGTTTTTTGCGTTTCTTATTCTTTTGAACCTCTATTTTTTGAATACCCTCTAGAGTCATTTCTAATTGCGTGTTATAATTTTCTTGAATAGTCATTTGATTATTCATAAGAAATCGTCCTTTCTGTAGAATGTTTTTTGGTCAATTTCATTCTATAAAAAAGGACGATTTTTTTGTACCCTAAAAACAGAAAAAAGGGCTGAGCCCAAGGTCGATTCAATCGACTTTTCGGACAGCCCCTTCCTTTTGCTGCTCGTTCTTATGAATCATCACTTGATGAGGGAACGGAATTTCGATGCCGTTTTCATCAAGCACTTCTTTCAGCCGTTTCCGGAGCTTTCTTTCAACAGCCCACTGCTCCATGTTTTTCGTTTTGGCGATGATGCGGATGATCACATCAGACGTGCCGAAATTTTGCACGCCTAAAACGTCCGGACCCTCCACAACCTCTTCAGTTTCTTTTGCAAATTGGTCGCAAGCTTCTTGAAGAATGGACATGACCCGATTTAAGTCTTCATTATACGATATGCTGATATCAACGAGGGCTTGCATATTTCCTCTAGAATGATTGGAAAGGCCGACAATCTGCCTGTTTGGAACATAATGCAATGTGCCGTCAAAGCCTCGGATTTGCGTCGTTCGTAAACCGACAGCTTCCACAATGCCTGAATAATTGCCTGTAGTGACATAATCTCCAACATCAAGTTGTTTTTCTAGGAGAAGGAAAAATCCTGTCACAACATCGCTGACGAGCCCTTGAGCTCCAAAGCCGATCGCAAGACCAACAACCCCAGCCCCGGCTAAAAGCGCTGTGACATTGTAGCCAAACACTTGAAAAACGGTAACAATAAAAATGAAAAACAGGGCATAATGAAAGAAATTCAAAACTAATGTTTGCAGCGTTTTAGCCCGCGTGGTGGAAATTTCCTTCCGATTCTCAAGCCCCTCAAACATTTTGTGAATAATTTTATTGCCGATTGATTTGACGATAATATATGCAATGTAAATTCCAATAAGCTTGGCCAAAACTTCTCCTGATTTTAAAGCCAGATCAGCCCAATCAATAGATTCAAAAAAGTTCAAAACCATTTCCCCTTTCTTTTCGAGCCAATCATTTGGTTATTTGACGGGATCATGTTAAACTGAATGTACAGTTGAAAGTTTAACATAGAAAAAGGAATTTTCAATGATTGTTACATTTTTTTAATGATAGCGGCGAAAATTGGAAATAGTATTATTGTTCTCTTCGTCGCAATGAAAATGTAAAACAGATTATTTAAATTAATTATTATTTAAAATTGACTAAAATTTTGTTGTTATATATAATAGTAATCGGAGGAAGGATATTGAGAAAATACTCAATTCATTCTCATTTGTTTTTGAAGGAAACGATCAAAAAGTTTCCTTTAAAATAAAATTTTAAAATGGAGGGTTACATAATGGCAGAGCGTTTGGTTGGTAAACAAGCTCCACGTTTTGAAATGGATGCCGTTTTGCCAAACAAAGAGTTTGGTAAAGTAAGCTTGGAAGGAATCATGAAACAAGGAAAATGGACAGTTCTTTTCTTTTATCCAATGGACTTCACTTTCGTTTGTCCAACTGAAATCACAGCTATTTCTGACCGTTATGAAGAATTTGAAGATCTTGATGCAGAAGTGATTGGCGTATCAACTGACACAATTCACACACACTTAGCTTGGATTAAAACTCCTCGCGAAGAGAACGGTTTAGGCGATATTAAATATCCGCTTGCAGCAGATACAAATCATCAAGTATCAAGAGACTACGGCGTTTTAATCGAAGAAGAAGGAGTTGCTCTTCGCGGATTGTTCATCATCAATCCAGAAGGCGAACTTCAATATCAAACAGTATTCCATAACAACATTGGCCGCGATGTTGATGAAACATTGCGTGTACTTCAAGCGCTTCAAACTGGCGGACTTTGCCCAGCAAACTGGAAGCCTGGTCAAGAAACGCTTAAAGTATAATGAAGCTTTTCATTCAAAGGGCCTAGCAGTACGTTAGGCCTTTTTTCAAACGATTATTTTTTTGATATTCATTCTTCAAGGAGGAAGCGGAAATGAAATTACGTGAGCCAATGCCTGAATTAGTCGGAGCAACAACTTGGCTGAATGGCGAAGTAACGAAAGAGCAATTAATCGGTGAAAAACCAACATTAATCCATTTTTGGTCAATCAGCTGCCATTTGTGTAAAGAAGCAATGCCGAAAGTAAATGAGTTCCGCGATCAATATAAAGATAAACTGAACGTAGTAGCTGTTCATATGCCTCGCTCCGAAAAGGATTTAGATATTGATGATATTAAAAAAGTAGCGGAAGAACACGGGATTACGCAACCGATCTTTGTTGACAACGAACATAAATTAACCGATGCTTTTGAAAATCAATATGTACCTGCATATTATGTTTTTGACAAAAACGGCATTCTTCGCCACTTCCAAGCAGGAGGAAGCGGAATGAAAATGCTGGAAAAACGTGTTAATCGGGTGTTAGCGGAAACAGAAAACGCTGAATGATTCAACCATCTGCAAAACATTGCAGGTGGTTTTTCATTTTAGAAATACCTTTCCGGCTTTGAAAGGACTTGTTTTTATTGCTTCGAAGCTTTCAAAAGATAAGCATCTCCATTTTCCATTCATCTGACATCCTTTTTCCAGCTCTCAATCCTAAAGAAATGATTCACATTCCAAATCACAACATGCTATAATAAATGATGCTAGTTTGAACAAAAAGGAGCATAGGTGGATGGCAAAACAATCACAAACTTTTTCCATTATGAATCTATTAAAGGTGCTTTTGGCTGTCATCGTTATCCTTTTCCTATTTTATTTGCTTGCGTTTAACGACGTCGTCGTGCGTTTTATATCTCTGCTATTAAATGGATGTTTAGTTGTTCTCGCCTTCCTTGTCTATCGGAAAATAGACTATATGATAAAGATGAAAGAAGAACGAAAAGAGCCTATTCAAACCGAAAAGCTGCCTGATGAAACAGAAATGGCGCGAAAAGAACAGCAATTAAATAAACTGGAGCTTGATAAAACGCAATTGTTGGAGGAGCTATTAACAAAAGCCGGTATCGAAGAGGAAGAAAAACAAAAGTACCGAGCCAAAATTAGAGAAAAAGAGGATGAAGCTTCAAAGCTTCAACAAGAGCTGGCATTCATGAAAGGCCGGATTGCCAACTTGATTTTAAAAAGAGATCCTGAGATCGAGCGGATTGTCCTGCTGCTTGATGCGGATTTTATATTAAATCATTCGTTAGTGGAAATTAATCAAAGGTTTCAGGAAATTAGCGGCAGTTTTTCCGAACAATCCATCGAGCATTTGAAAAAGGCTAATTATATTGATCAACATTTGCAATTTACTCGAATTGGTTATCGTGAATTATTAAAGACAGCAAAAAGGATCAATTAACCGTTAGCTTGTATTTTTCTATATTTTATGATTTAATGAAATTAAATGAAAATTTCATAATATTAACATACCACTAGGGGAGCCGGACGGCTGAGAAAGGCGTGTGCCTTGACCCTTTGAACCTGATCTAGATCATACTAGCGTAGGGAAGTGGTGCAGTAATATCGAAACCTGTCTATGGGTTTTGTATATACTTGCCCGTTCCCTTATATTGGGAACGGGCTTTTTGCATTACAAGGCTGATTGGCAAACCATTTTTCAAAACAAAATGTTAAGAAAGGGTAGACAACGTGTTACAAACGCTATTTCAGCAAATTGATGAAAGGGAAGAAGAACTTCTGAATCTTCTAAAAACACTCGTATCGTTTGAAACGCCGAGCCCTCCGGCAAGAAATGCAAAAGAGGCTCAAAAGTATGTCGCCTCATATTTGGAAGACATCGGCTTTTCCATTGATCAATGGGATTTATATGAACAAGATCCAGTCGTAGTAGGAACGAAAAAAGGAAAAGATCCAGAAAATTACCACAGTTTAATTATTAACGGGCATATTGATGTCGCTTCAATCGAAGAGGGAGAAGAATGGCTAACGCCTCCTTTTGAGGCAACGGTTAAAGGGGATTACATATACGGACGCGGTGTAGCGGATATGAAAGGGGGAATGGCTGCCAGTCTGTTTGCATTAAAGCTGCTGCAAGAAAACGGCATTGAGCCGGGAGGGGATATCATTTTTCAGTCCGTCGTCGGAGAAGAAGTAGGCGAAGCAGGAACAAAATCGTGCTGCGACCGGGGATATCGAGCTGATTTTGCCATCGTTGTCGATTCAAGCAACTGTGAAATACAAGGGCAAGGCGGGGTGATCACGGGCTGGATTACGATTGAAAGCCCCGAGACATTTCACGATGGCACGAGAAGACAAATGATTCATGCCGGCGGGAAGCTTTTTGGGGCAAGCGCGATTGAAAAAATGATGAAAATTATTGAAGGACTGCGAGAGCTTGAACAGCATTGGGCAGTGATGAAAACGAGCAAAGGCTTTCCGCCTGGTTCTGCCACAATTAATCCTGCAGTGATTGAAGGTGGAAGGCACGCCGCTTTTGTGGCCGATAAATGTTCCCTTTGGATTACCGTTCACTATTACCCGGAAGAGCATTATGTAGAGGTGATCCGGGAAATTGAAGAACATATCCATCATGTTGCAATGGCTGATCCATGGCTTCGGAAATATCCTCCGAAATTTAAATGGGGCGGCACATCGATGATTGAAGATCGAGGAGAAATTTTCCCAGCTTTTTCATATGACGAACATTCACTCGGAGTGAAAACATTACAAAAAGCACATAAACTGGCATTTAATGAGGAAGCAAAGCTGACGATGTCCCCTACTGTGACAGACGGCGGCTGGCTGAGTGAAGCGGGAATTCCCGTCGTTTTATATGGACCGGGCACGCTTGAAGATGCACACTCGGTGAATGAAAAGCTGTCCATCCCCCAATTAAAAACATTTACAAAATCGCTGATCGTGTTTTTATTTGATTGGTATCAGAAAAAACGATGACAATTACAAAAGCTGCGAAAGGGGTAATTCAAATGTTTACAGACCGATTGTATAAAACTGCAAAACCGATTTGGGAAGCGAGTTACCATCATCCGTTTGTTCAAGGAATCGGCAATGGGACGCTGGATATCGACAAATTTCGCTTTTTTATGGAGCAGGATTATCTTTATTTAATCGAATACTGCCGCCTGTTTGCCCTTGGAAGCTTAAAGGCTCACAATCTTCAAACAATGACAGTTTTTGCTGATCTTCTACATTCGACGTTAAAAGTGGAAATGGATTTGCATCGTCAATACGCTGAAAGAATAGGAATAGAGAAGGAAAAATTAGAACAAGTTCAGCCTGCTGCTACAACCGTTGCATATACGAGCTATATGTTAAATGTGTCGCAGCGAGGATCATTGGCAGAACTGGTTGCCGCAGTCCTTCCATGTACATGGAGCTATTATGAAATCGGCACACGCTTACATGAGATTCCTGGTGCCAGTGAACATGAGTTTTACGGCGAGTGGGTAAAAATGTACGCATCAACAGAATTCGGTGAATTGGCAAAATGGCTGAAAGATTTAATGAATGAGCTTGCAGAAGGAAAACGGGAAGAAGAATTGAAATGGCTGGAAGATATTTTTGTCACAACGAGCAAATACGAATATATGTTTTGGGAAATGTCTGAACGAAAAGAAATGTGGCCAATCGAAATCAATTCTTAATATAGGAGAGAATGAACATGAAATTTACTGAAAAAATTCGAACAAAAGCAGATCCGATATGGCAGGCCAGCTTCGATCATCCATTTGTAAAAGGTATTGCCGAAGGGAGTTTGCCACTTGAATGTTTTCGTTATTACGTTTTACAAGATTCGTATTATTTAAGCCATTTTGCAAAAGTGCAATCGTATGGAGCGGCAAAAGCAAACGATTTATATACGACATCGCGAATGGCTCAGCATGCACAAGGAACATTTGAAGCGGAATTATCTCTTCATGAAACATTTGCCAAACAGCTGGGAATCACAGAGGAGGAGAAGGCGAATTTTAAGCCGGCCCCAACGGCGTACGCCTATACTTCCCATTTATATCGAGCGGCGATCAACGGTCACTTAGGCGATATTATTGCTGCAATACTTCCGTGCTATTGGCTATATTACGAAATTGGCGAAAAATTAAAAGATGCGAAGCCAAAAGAACCGATTTATCACCAATGGATTGCGGCTTATGGGGGCGATTGGTTTAAGCAGCTTGTCGAAGAACAAATTGACAGGCTGGATGAAATCGCACAACAAACGATAGAAGCCGATCTAAAAAGAATGGAAGAGCATTTTATCATCAGCAGTCAATATGAATTAGCGTTTTGGGAAATGGCTTACCGTTTAGAAAAATGGGAAGTGGAACCCAAAATCAGTCAATAAAGGAGTTTGATCATAATGAAAGGATTAAAACTGACAGACATTCTAGTAACAATTGTTATTTCGATCGTTTTTGGAATTGTTTATAAACTATGGGGACCGCTTTACTATGCGGTCAAGCCGATCGGGCTGCATGTCGACCAGCTCATATACGGTATGTGGTTTATTGCTGCGACGGTCGCCTTTCTTATTATTCGCAAGCCTGGAGTAGCGCTGATAGCGGAAACAGCAGCGGCATCTGCAGAATTTATAACCGGCTCTGAATTCGGCATAGAGGTTCTTCTTTACGGAATCGTCCAAGGACTATTTGCAGAGATCATTTTTGCGATTTTTCGATATAAAAAGTTTAATATCGGTGTTGTCATGCTGGCTGCAGCCGCTTCAGCAGCTGGTTCGCTAATTATGGATCTTTATAAAGGCTATATAGATGACTTAGTATTTTGGAACTTGCTATTATTCATTGGAGCTCGATTGATTGGCTCAATCATTATTGCCGGCGCGTTTGCCTATTATCTAGTGAAATCTTTGGAAGCAACAGGAGTGACTAATTTAGTAAGACCTGCGTCGCATGAAGATTATGACGCACTGAACTAGAGGTGGCAAACATGGATCTAGTATGCGAAGTGAAAAATTTACGATTAAAATATCCTGGAGAGGAATCCTTGCTTTTTAAGGATGTATCCTCTTCTTTCTATAAGGGAGAAAAAGTCTTGCTTCTTGGTCCTTCCGGCTGTGGGAAATCGACGTTTTTGCAAGTGCTAAGCGGTTTAATTCCAAAATCTATTGAAGTTCCGATGAAAGCAGAAAAAATCTTGACTCCGTCATCTTGGGGATATGTGTTTCAAGATCCTGACACGCAATTTTGCATGCCGTATGTAGATGAAGAAATGGCTTTTGTTTTGGAAAATTTGCAAGTGAAAAGAGAACAAATGCATGAAAAAATGCGAGTTTACCTGGAAATGGTCGGCCTTCATTTTGATGATCTTCATATCAGCATTCAATCATTATCAGGCGGCATGAAGCAACGGCTGGCGATCGCCACTGTTTTAGCATTGCATCCAGACGTGTTATTTTTGGACGAGCCGACTGCAATGCTGGATCCGGAAGGGACAAAAGCGGTATGGGACACGATGAAACAAGCAGCTCAAGATAAAACAGTTATCATCGTTGAACATAAAATTGATCATGTTCTTGACTTTGTCGACCGCATACTTTTATTTAATCAAAAAGGACAAATCGTCGCAGACGGTCCGAAAGAACAAATTTTTTCTCGGTATCGGAAAGAAATTCGCGAAGACGGCATTTGGTATCCCGGTGTATGGGAGGATTATCTTCGTGATAAGCAGGGGTATTACAAAAAAACCCCTTTAAAAGAACAGGTCGTGATTGAGCTTGAGCAATTTAAAGGATATCGAAAGAAGGAAGTCAAAATCGATGTACCATATGGAAAGGTTCATGCAGGTGAATGGATTGCGATAGTGGGGAAAAACGGCGCCGGAAAGAGCACTTTGTTACATTCATTGATGCAGTTTATACAAACGACCGGCACTTATTTGCTGTTAGAAAAAGAAGCAAAGAAAATAAAAAAGCTTTCCAACATGCTGTCGTTCGTTTTTCAAAATCCGGAATTTCAATTTGTCACCAATTCAGTTTACGATGAAATTGCTTATTCGTTGAGGATTGAACGGATGAAAGAAGAAGAAATTCGAACAAAAGTAGAAGAAATGCTCGAATTATTTCATTTACAGAAGCACCGCCATCAACACCCTTATCAGCTTTCAATGGGACAAAAAAGAAGATTGAGTGTTGCCGCTTCAATCATTAAAAAACAGCCGATCATGCTTTTAGATGAACCGACTTTTGGGCAAGACTCATCCAATACATTTCAGCTCTTGGAGCTTTTAGAACATTATCGCAAACAAGGGTCTACCATTTTGATGGTGACACATGATGAACAAATAGCAAAGCATATGGCGACAAGAGTTTGGCGGATCGAAGACGGGAAGCTCGTAGAGGATGAAATTCATTCTTGTGAGGATGAGCAGATGTATGTTCAGATATAGGGGGATCTACAATGGATTTTGACATAAAAGAAACATGGCTGCATAAAATCAACCCGAGCTTAAAGCTATTGTTTCTGATCGTTTTATTTATTAGTGTTCTGTTTATTCACAACATTAATTTTTTAATCAACTACACAGTTTCCGCCTTTCTTTTATTTGCTTTTTTTACCGGTCATCCGATGAAGCGCATACTTTTATTGCTGATTCCATTCGTGCTTATTTTTGTGTCGACTGCTACCTCCATGATTTTTTTTGGAAAAGGTGAGACAACATGGTGGGAATGGGGGCTGATCCATATTACAGAAGAAAGCTTTTATCGCGGTCTTCATTTAGGATTTCGTGCCCTTATCTTCGCTCTGCTTGGGTTAATGTTTTCGTTAACGACAAGACCGGTTTTTTTATTTTATTCGTTAATGCAGCAATTAAAGTTGAAGCCTAAATATGCTTACAGCTTTATGGCAGGCATTCGTTTAATCCCTATTATGATCGAAGAGTTTCAAACAATACGGCAAGCGATGATTGTAAGAGGTGTCGAGCAAAGAAAAGGCTTAGCGAATTTTTTTCATAAATTGAAAGCATACTCGATTCCGCTGCTATCGCAAAGCATTCGCAGAGCGCACAGAATTGCTGTAGCGATGGAGGCGAAAAGATTTTCGAATGACACAAAAAGAACGTTTTACTACGAAATCGGGTTTTCCAAATACGATCTTTGCTTTGTCCTTTATTTTATAATCGCTATTTTGTTAAGCTACTATGCAGCTAAGATGCTTCCGTTTTTCCCGGTTACAGATGTAAGGTATATTGAATAAATGGCAGCCGGCTGCAAAATGCTTTTTCATAATCGGTGCATGGTAGATTTAAATGATTGAATAGTCCCGAAAGCATCCAAGTAAAGTGATTGTCCCAACTTACGAAACGATGGACAGTGTCAAACAATTTTTTCTGAAAAGGAACAAGAAGTAAACCATTTTGAAGTAAAAAGTGAATGAGTTTGTTTGATGAAAAAGAGCCTCTAGGGGAAACACCTAGAGGTATTTTTTTTGAAAAATCATGTTAACATTTTTTCCGTACTTGTTGTATGAAGGAAAGAGAATCGGTATTTTTGTTATATAAAATTACATAAAGTGTTAAAAAGGGGGACAATAATGAAAAAAATTTTTTTATTTCTAACGATTTTCTCTGTAATTTTCGCAAGTGGATGTGCCATGTCTTCTGCTTTAGAGGAAAAGGAATCAAGCGATGGACAGAATAGCGAACAAAATGAAACGGATGTTGTGAAAGTCGGTATTCTCCATTCATTAAGCGGCACGATGGCGATCAGTGAAGTTTCTTTAAAGGACGCAGAATTAATGGCGATTGAAGAAATTAACAACTCAGGCGGGCTTTTAGGGAAGAAAATTGAACCGGTTATTGAAGACGGCGCATCTGACTGGCCGACTTTTGCTGAGAAAGCAAAGAAATTACTGCAACAGGATAAGGTAGCGACGATTTTTGGCGGCTGGACTTCCGCAAGCAGAAAGGCCATGCTGCCGGTAGTCGAACAAAATAAAGGCTTGCTTTGGTACCCCGTTCAATATGAAGGAATGGAATCTTCTCCGAACATTTTTTATACGGGGGCGACCACCAATCAACAAATTGTGCCTGCTGTCAGCTGGCTGTTAAACAATAAAGGGAAGAAGTTTTTTTTAATTGGCTCGGATTATGTGTTTCCGCGCACGGCAAACAGTATTATTAAAGCACAATTAAAAGCTGAAGGCGGAGAGGTAGTTGTCGAAGAATATACACCTTTAGGACATACTGATTACAGCACGGTCATCAATAAAATGAAAAAAGTGAAACCTGACGTAGTCTTTAATACATTAAATGGAGACAGCAATGTCGCCTTTTTCAAACAATTGAAGGATGCCGGAATCACATCGAAGGATGTTACTGTGATGTCGGTCAGCATTGCTGAAGAAGAAATTCGAGGAATCGGCGGTGAAGTATTAGCTGGCCACTTAGCGGTATGGAATTATTTCCAGACAACGGATACACCAGAAAACAAAGCGTTTGTTGAAAAATATAAAGAAGCTTATGGTGAAGAGCGTGTAACGGATGATCCGATTGAGGCGGCTTACATAGCTGTTCATTTATGGGCAGAAGCAGTAAAAAAAGCGGGATCTTTTGAGGTTGAAAAGGTCAAGGAAGCTGCGAAGGGAATCGAGTACAAAGCTCCGGGCGGCACGGTAAAAATAGAAGGTGAGAATCAGCATCTGTGGAAAACAGTAAGAATCGGCGAAATTCAACCGGACGGCCAATTTAAAGAAATTTGGAATTCTGGTGAGCCGGTGAAGCCGGATCCGTATTTAAAAAGCTATTCTTGGGCGGAAAAATTATCTAAAAATAATGAATAATCTAAATTGATAGGAGTGAACAGCTTGTCAATTTTCATCAGTCAACTGTTTAACGGGTTGAGCCTTGGGTCGATCATGTTATTGATCGCCCTTGGCTTAGCTATAACGTTTGGCTTAATGAATGTCATCAACATGGCCCACGGTGAATTAATTATGGTCGGTGCGTATGCAACCTATGTAATGCAGCTCATTTTTTCTAAATATTTGCCGGAAAGCTTGTTTAATTATTACTACTTTATTGCTATACCGATTTCATTTCTCGTTGCTTCGTTTATCGGTTATCTGCTTGAAAAAGGAATCATTCGTTTTCTATATAATCGACCAACAGACAGTCTTTTGGCCACTTGGGGAATTAGTTTGATTTTGCAGCAGATTGCCAGATCCATATTTGGCGCTCCGAATGTTGCGGTTGTTGCACCTGCTTGGATGGATGGAGGCTGGCAAATATTTGGCATTACATTGCCTTATAAAAGGTTGTTGATTTTATCTCTGTCAATCGTTTGTATCGCTTTGCTTTATTATTATTTAAACAAAACGTCTACCGGTTTGAGAATAAGAGCGGTCACGATGAATAGAAATATGGCCTCTTGTTTAGGAATTTTTACAAGAAAAATAGATTCTCTAGGCTTTGCTCTCGGAGCTGGATTAGCCGGAATCGCTGGCTGTAGCTTAACTTTATTAGGACCGATCGGCCCTACAATTGGAACGTACTATATTGTCGATGCGTTTATGGTTGTCATTTTAGGAGGAATTGGCGGATTGAAAGGGACGATTATCGGCGCATTTGGCATTGGAATGCTTAGCACTGTTGTTGAATATTCCTTCGGCGCCACGATGGCAAAAGTCATTGTATTTGCAGTGATCATTTTATTTTTGCAGTGGAAACCGTTAGGTATTTTCTCTTATCGCACAAGGGCATTGGATTAGGAGGACGGATTATGCGCAGAAAACAAATGATTTATCTGTTATTTTTCCTGATTTTACTTCTGGCCCCGTTTTATTTAACCGAATTCCGCTTAGCGTTGCTCGGAAAGTTTCTTTGCTATGCGATCATTGCAGTAGGAATCTGTCTTATTTGGGGGTACACTGGGATATTAAGCTTAGGTCACGGCGTGTATTTTGGGATTGGAGCTTATTGCATGGCGATGTATTTAAAATTGGAGGCTTCAAAAGGAGCGTTGCCGGATTTTATGGAATGGAACGGGGTGCAGGAGCTCCCGTGGTTTTGGAAGCCCTTCTTTAATCCTTTCTTTTCCATAATGGCAGCAATTTTCATACCAGCTATGCTGGCAGCGGTTTTGGGCATGCTTACGTTTAAAAACCGGATCAAAGGCGTCTATTTTTCTCTTTTGTCACAGGCAGTCGTTGTTGTCGTCGTCACACTTTTAATTGCCAAACAGGATTTGACAGGCGGTACAAACGGATTAACCAATTTTAGCACCGTTTTTGGGTTTTCTTTATCCTCACCAATAGTACAAATTGTTTTATATGCTATTACCGTTTTCGCTTTGTTTGCCATTTTTATGTTATCTGTTTGGATTACCAAAAGCAGACTTGGCCATGTATTAATTGCCATTCGGGACGGCGAAAACCGCCTTCGGTTTTTAGGATTTGATCCGGCTGTTTTTAAAGTGTTTATTTACAGTTTATCGGCTTCGTTTGCCGGAATAGCTGGCGCGTTGTTTGTTTTGCAGGTCGGTCTCATTTCTCCTTCGATGATGGATATTATCCCTTCAATTGAAATGGTTTTATGGGTAGCCATCGGCGGCCGTCATTCGTTATTCGGCGCCATAATCGGAGCGATTTTAACAAACGGAGCCAAAAGCTTTTTCAGTGAAACATATCCGGATGTTTGGCTTTTCTGCTTAGGCATTCTATTCATTTTGATCGTTGTTTTTTTCCCGAAAGGAATTGCCGGGTTGTTCGAAGCTTTTCCAAAGCGTATTGCGAAATTTTTTGAAAAAGGTGTGAAAAAAGGTGAATCCGATTCTGTCGTGTCATGATATTATTGTTGATTTTGACGGCTTTAAAGCGCTTCAAGGTGTCAATTTAGATGTTCATCACGGAGAAATTCGTTTTTTAATTGGTCCGAATGGTGCGGGCAAAACGACTCTTCTTGATGTCATCTGCGGCAAAACAAAAGCAGCAGATGGAAAAGTGATGTTTCAAGGAGTAGATTTGACAAAGCGGAGAGAGCACGAAATCGTTCGGCATGGAATCGCTAGAAAATTTCAAAATCCGTCCGTTTTTACTGAATTAACCGTATTTGAAAACATGGAGTTATCGATCAAACAAAATAGAAATCTTTTTTCCGTTATGAAGGCGAAATTAACCGCGGATGAAAAAGACGAAATTACGGCAATGCTTGAGAGAACCGATCTTTTAGATCGAGCTTATGACCCAGCAGGCTTGCTGTCCCACGGCCAGAAACAATGGCTTGAAATCGGCATGCAGCTGCTGCAAAAACCGGAAGTTTTACTTCTTGATGAACCGATTGCCGGCATGACTGGGGCGGAAAGGGAAAAAACCGGCTTGTTTATTCAAGAAATAGCTGAGAAATGCGCAGTGCTGATTGTTGAACATGATATGGATTTTGTTCGGAATTTTGCTGAACAGGTAACAGTTATGCATGAAGGGAAAATTTTGTGTGAAGGTTCCATGGAGGAAGTGCAGCAAAATGAGCTTGTTGCAGAGGTTTATTTAGGAAGGGAGGCAAAGGTGTGCTAAAAATATCTAGTTTGAAAGCAGGATATGATGAAACGATGGTGTTGAATAATGTCCATCTTGAAGTTGAAAAAGGAAAGGTCGTTTCCATTCTTGGAAGAAACGGGGCGGGAAAAACAACATTGATCAAAACGATTATTGGATTGTTAAAGCCGATGGACGGGACTATTTATTGGAATGATCAGGAAATTACACATGAGCTTCCGGAAAGGAGGGCAAAAAAAGGAATCGGATATGTTCCCCAAGGCAGGGAGATTTTCTCTTCGCTGACTGTGGAAGAAAATCTCATTTTAGGCTTTGAAGCTGTTTCGAAAAAGATAGAAAAAACGCTTGTTTTAGAGGAAATTTTCGAGCTTTTTCCTGTTTTAAAGGAAATGTTGAAGAGAAAAGGAGGAGATTTAAGCGGCGGGCAGCAGCAGCAATTGGCCATTGCGAGGGCTCTTGCCGGGCAGCCCGAGCTATTATTGCTGGACGAACCGATGGAAGGGATTCAACCATCTATAGTAGAGCAAATACAGGAGGTCATTGTAAAAATTGCGTCCAAAAAAGGAATTGGCGTCGTTTTAGTTGAGCACAGCATAGATTCAGCATTTGCCTGTTCTGATGAATACTATATTTTGGACAAAAGAACTGTTGTATCAAAGGGTGTAGTAAAAAACACAAATATTGAAGACATTCAACAATATTTAGTAGTTTAATTTAAAACTTCCTCCTCCCCCTAGAAAAATTTTTTTAAATTTTCCATGTTAAAAAATATAACATAACACTTGGTGTTTCACATAGTGTGAATTATATTTGTAATAAAAAATAACATAAAAACACCTTTTATCTTCAACCCATTGAGGGAAATGGAATGTAAGAAAATCGTGTTATTTTTGATTGTCTGTTAGAAAGGAAGGGTGTTATGAAGCTGACAGCCCGAGAGCAGGAAAAATTGATGGTCGTTGTTGCTGCAGATTTAGCGCGCAGAAGGCAGAGAAAAGGCTTGAAGCTGAACTATGCGGAAGCAGTGGCCATCATCACATATGAGATTATGGAGGGCGCAAGGGAAGGACGGACGGTTTCGGAGTTGATGCAATATGGCACAAAAATTTTAACTAGAGATGATGTGATGGAAGGCGTTCCGGAAATGATCGAAAATATCCAGGTGGAGGCAACATTTCCAGACGGAACGAAGCTTGTAACCGTCCATGATCCGATCCGGTAAAAGAGGTGAAAAAATGATTCCAGGGGAATATCGATTAAAATCAGCTCCGATTGTTTGCAATAAAGGGAAAGAGGCGATCAAGCTCAATGTTGTCAATAGAGGGGACCGTCCAGTACAAGTCGGTTCGCATTTTCATTTTTTTGAAGTAAACAGGGCGCTCGAATTTGACCGGCAGCTGGCGTTCGGCAGGCATTTAAACATTCCGTCCGGAACGGCGGTAAGGTTTGAGCCGGGCGATGCGAAAATCGTAGAGCTCGTTGAATTTTCGGGAAAAAAAGAAGTGTACGGTTTAAATAATTTGACGAACGGACCGTTGACAAAGGAGGCGGACAAATGAGTTTTCAAATGCCGCGCAAACAATATGCCGATATGTTCGGCCCGACAACTGGAGACAGCATTAGATTGGCTGATACGGAACTCTTCATTCAAATCGAAAAAGATTTTACCGTATACGGAGATGAAGTAAAATTCGGCGGTGGGAAAGTGATTCGCGACGGAATGGGACAGCATCCATTTGCCGAAAGGAAAGACGTGATGGATCTTGTTCTCACAAACTCCATTATTATTGATTATACAGGTATTTATAAAGCGGATATCGGCATAAAGGATGGGAAAATAGCCGCGATCGGAAAGGCGGGAAATCCATTATTAATGGATGGCGTCACAATGGTAATCGGAGCTTCAACCGAAATCGTTGCGGCAGAAGGAATGATTGTTACGGCAGGCGGAATCGATACCCATATTCATTTTATATGCCCTCAGCAAATTGAAACAGCTTTGACATCTGGAATTACAACAATGATAGGAGGAGGAACGGGGCCTGCAACAGGGACAAATGCAACGACTTGCACACCGGGTGAATGGAATATTTATAGAATGCTGGAGTCAGTTGAACATTTTCCTATGAATTTCGGCTTTTTAGGGAAAGGAAATTCATCCGGAAAAAAAGCGTTAGAGGAGCAAATCAAAGCAGGTGCAGTTGGTTTAAAACTGCATGAGGACTGGGGTTCAACACCGGCGGCGATCGATCAGTGTTTATCCGTAGCTGACGAGTATGATGTGCAAGTTGCCATCCATACAGATACGTTAAATGAAGCCGGTTTTGTAGAAGACACCATTGCAGCGATTAAAGACCGGGTCATTCATACATACCATACAGAAGGCGCAGGCGGGGGACACGCCCCGGACATTATGAAAATGGCCAGCCTGCCAAACGTTTTGCCTTCTTCGACAAATCCGACAAGACCGTTTACAGTCAACACGCTCGAGGAACATTTAGATATGCTGATGGTTTGCCATCATTTGGATCCGGCTATTCCTGAAGATATCGCCTTCGCCGATTCCCGCATTCGCAAAGAAACGATTGCGGCGGAAGATATTCTTCATGACCTTGGCGTATTCAGCATGATCAGTTCCGACTCGCAAGCGATGGGAAGGGTCGGCGAAGTGATTACGCGGACATGGCAAACCGCAGATAAAATGAAAAAGCAGCGGGGCTCCTTAAAGGGAGACGGCCAAGATCATGACAATTTCAGAGTGAAAAGATATGTGGCAAAATATACGATCAATCCTGCGATTGCCCACGGAATATCTGAATATGTCGGCTCTGTAGAAGTCGGCAAATTGGCGGATTTAGTTGTTTGGAATCCGGCCTTTTTTGGGGTGAAGCCGGAAATGATCATCAAGGGCGGAATGATTGCCTATAGTTTGATGGGAGACCCAAATGCATCCATTCCAACTCCGCAGCCTGTTTATTACCGTCCGATGTTCGGATCATTTGGCAAAGCTGTCTCACAAACATCGATCACATTTTTGTCAAAAGCAGCAATAAAAGCCGGCATTCCCGAAAAGTTAAAGTTGCAAAAAATCGTGAAACCCGTCAAAGGAGTTCGTACATTGACGAAAAAGGACATGGTTTTTAATGGTGAAACTCCTTCTATCGAAGTCGATCCACAAACGTATGAGGTAAAGGTGGACGGTGAATTGATCAATTGTGAGCCGGTTGAAGTTGTTCCGATGGCGCAAAGATATTTTCTGTTTTGAGGTGAAGACGGATGATTATTAAAGAAACACTTGGAAATATTTATGCAAAAGCAGTAAAGGAAAAACATGTGGAGCGCGTCTATTTAAGAAGCGATGATCTGCTCAAAAGAATTCAACGAGTGAAAACAGACCACGGGAACGAAATAGGGATTCGTTTAAAGGAGGAAAAGAAGCTGGCAGATGGTGACATTTTATATGAAGATGAAAACAATATGATCATTATTTCTGTCCTGCCTGAAGATGTCCTTGTCATTTGTCCGGCTACGCTGAAAGAGATGGGAGAAATTGCACATCAAATCGGCAACAGACATTTGCCGGCTCAGTTTGAAGGAAATGAAATGATCGTGCAATACGATCATCTTGTAGAACAACTTGCAAACGAGCTGAACATTCCTTGCAAACGGGAGAAACGAAAAATAAAACAACCCTTTCGATATGTCGGACATCATCACCATGATTGATTGGCTGCCTTTATTGCAGATAAGCGATTCAAACTTTCCTTCCGGAGCCTTCTCCCACTCGTTCGGATTCGAAACATATATTGTTGAGCAGAAAATAAAAGATGCAAGTACATTTAAAAGTTTTTTAAAAACGTACATTGACAAGCAGCTCGTCTATACGGACGGACTGGCTTGCCGGCTTGCATATCAATTTGAAAAAGAAGGGAAACAAGAGGAGCTTTGGAAGCTGGATGAGATTCTTTACGCCAGCTCAATGGCTAAAGAAACGAAAGAAGGGAACCGAAGAATTGGCGAGCAAATGCTGAAGCTTTGTTTAAATATTTACCCTCATCCAACACTGCAACAATATGCTCAAAAAATAAAAGCGAAGGAGCTTTACGGACATGCGGCTCTCGTTTTTGCCATTGTCGGGATAAAAATAGGAGCGGATGAAAAAACAACGCTTGTAACGTATTTGTATTCCACTATTCAAACGCTTGTACAAAACGGAGTCCGCGGCATTCCGATCGGTCAAAAAGAAGGGCAGCTGCTATTAAAAGATTTGCAGGAGGATGTGAGGAGAGCTGTTTTAAAAATTGGCAAACTATCGATCGACGATTTAGGTGCGCAATCACCTGGCCTTGAAATTGCACAAATGAGGCATGAGCAATTGCATGTAAGACTTTTTATGTCTTAACAGACTGTTTTCAGAGTTTCATTATTTTTACAAACTCTCTGCTTGCTTGGCTGAAGCGAAAAGGCTGGAAAGCGAAAGAAGCGATCTGCTTCTTTTCAAAAAAAACTGCAAAGCTTGATCAAAAGATAAGGGGGGAAAGATTTGGGGCTAATCCCGAATCAGTCATAATGGAACCTATACGAATCGGAATTGGAGGGCCGGTAGGAGCCGGCAAAACGCTGCTAGTGGAAAAATTGACTCGCTATTTGTCAAAGGAATTCAGTGTTGCCGTTGTCACTAATGATATTTATACAAAAGAGGATGCCTTATTTTTAATAAAAAACAGCGTTCTTCCGGAGGATCGGATTATCGGCGTCGAAACAGGCGGCTGTCCCCATACGGCCATTCGTGAGGATGCATCGATGAATTTTGCGGCAATTGATGAGTTAAAAGAAAGACACGAGGATTTAGATATGATTTTTGTTGAAAGCGGCGGAGATAACTTAGCGGCAACCTTCAGCCCGGAATTAGTCGATTTCTCCATTTATATCATTGATGTTGCCCAAGGGGAAAAAATCCCAAGAAAAGGGGGACAAGGGATGATTAAGTCTGATTTGTTTATCATCAATAAAATCGACCTCGCTCCTTATGTCGGTGCAAGTCTTGAAATCATGGAACAAGATACGAAAATGATGCGGGGGGAGCGACCGTTCTTTTTTACTAATTTAAAGGAAGAAATTGGTTTAGATAATGTGATCAATTGGATTAAACGAAATGCGCTGCTGGCAGGGTTGTAGAAATGGAAGGAATTTTGCAGATTCGCGCGGAGCAAAAAGGGGAGCGGACCGTAATTACGGATCACTTTTTTCAGGGAGCTTTGAAAATGACAAAGCCGGTCTATACGGAATCGTCGATACCGATCGTTTATGTGATTCATGTCGGCGGCGGATGTGTAGACGGGGATGAATACGCACAAGAAATTTCCTTAGGTGAAAAGGCAAGGCTTGCGGTGACGTCACAATCTTCAACGAAAATTTATAAAACACCGAAAAAACCTGTCAAGCAGAAATTCTTGTTTACATTGCAAAAAGACAGCGTGCTGGAATGTTTGTCAGATCCGTTGATCGTTTATGAACAGGCTCGCTTTGAGCAGGAAACCATCGTCCATATGGAAAAGGGTGCAGCCTTTTTGTACAAAGAAATTATTACGCCGGGCTGGTCTGAAACCGGGCAGCCGTTCTGTTTCGATGCAATTCGGCTAAAATTAAAAGTTTATAAGGAAAATCGATTGATTTTGTTCGATCATTTTTATCAACAAGGGGATCGGGGAATTGATCAATTATTGAATATGGAAGGCTATACACATTACGGTTCGTTCCTCGTTATTTCTGACGAAGTGGATGATAAATTAATGGAAAAGATTTCATGCCATTTGCAGGGAGGACCGTTTGATGGACGGATCGGCATTTCAAGATTTTTGCCATCTGCCTTTATGATTAGAATTTTAGGAAACCATACCGATCACATTGAGGGGCTGTTTTTGGAAGTTCACCGATTGGCGAGAGCTTATCTATTAAAAGAACCTCCAATCCTATTACGAAAATATTAAAGAGATAAATAGAAGAGGTGAAAAATGTGTCAGTCAATTTTTTATCCGTGCTTTTTTTCGGATTGATTCTCGGGATGAAACATGCAACTGAACCGGATCATGTGATTGCTGTGTCCACAATTGCCAGCAGGACAAAAACTTTAAAGAAATCCAGTTTAACAGGAGTATATTGGGGAATTGGACACACCGCTACCCTTTTGTTGATCGGGATGATCGTGATCGGATTAAAAACAGCTATTCCGGAGAAGGTTTCATTGACATTGGAATTATTCGTCGGGATTATGTTAGTGATTTTAGGAATTTTAAGTCTTCGCGATGGCAGGCACAAACTGGCGCGAAACGATGAAACGGAATTTACAAATATTAAATCATTGATCATCGGTTTTATTCACGGTTTGGCAGGAAGCGCGGCAATGGTGCTGTTAACGATGACAACTGTTGAAAGCTATTTTCAAGCGTTTTTATACATCTGCATTTTCGGAGTCGGGACGATCATCGGCATGTTTTGTTTTACAACCATTCTCGGCCTGCCGTTTATTCTCGGAAGCAAAGTGAAAAAATATGTTCCGTTCATTTGCTCGCTTGCCGGAGCAATTAGTATATTATACGGCATCTTTTATATTTATGAAATCGGCTTTAAAGACGGATTGTTTATATAAATCGATTAATTGCTTAAAACCTCGTTTGGATCACTCCATCCAAATGGGGTTTTTTCATGTGTATTGGGATTATTTACAAAATTATTAAAGTATTATTAAAACACCTATTATTTTTACGCCGCACAGCGGTGGAGTGATGGCGCTTCAAGTATTTAATGAGACTGAAAAGTTTTTGATTGGTGCCTATACGAGTGAACCGGATGTAACTGATGCCGGGAACTCCCTTACGATCGGCATACCGCCGCGTTATGACGGCTACGTGGAACCTTTTACAGATTATGCTATGAAACGGTTTGGCAAAAAATTAGCCGCTCTTCCGCCGTCTACACAATATGGGAAAGACTGGGCAAAAACTTTGCTTCCACAATGGGAAAAGAAGGGCGGAAAGGTTGTATATCATTCATCCATTGATTTTTCAAAGGAAACCGACTTTTTCACCATTGTCACAAATGCTCTTAAAGAAAAAACGGATGTTCTATTTATAGGCGGAGCTTCAGAACCTACCGCAAAAGTGGCAAAGCAAGCTAGAGAGCTAGGATTTAAAGGCGGATTCATTATCATGGATCAGGCAAAACTGGATTTTATGGAAAAAATAACAGGTTCCTATGACGTATTAGAAGGTTCTGTTGGAGTGCTGCCGCTCGTAAAATCTAATGATCCGGGAGCGCCGGCATTTGCCGAAAACTATCGAGCAAAGTTTAAAGATGAACCTAGCTCTGAATCAGGGCTCAACTATATCGCTACGTATATTTTCGTTGAAGCGATGAAAGCGGCAAAAACTGTTGACGATGCGGAAGCTATTCGCAAACATATGCAAGATGGACTGGATAATCTGCCAAAAGACAAACGCGTATACGAGATTCCATCAATCGGTGATGACGGAAGATTGGAAGTGAAACGAAAAATCGCGGTAGTAGAGGATGGTCAAATTGTTTTAAAAGTAGTAGATTAATAGGTTTTCCGATAGGATTGAGCAATGATTGAAAATTTAAGAGGCTTCCTGAATGGGGAGCCTCTAAATACATGTTCCAATGCACTGTTAATGAATATTCGGATATCGGGCATGAAAAAGAGAATTGCTGTAAAGTTTCCAGTTATATATTTATAGATCAGGGTTCCATGTGCACTATTATCATTCGCTTATCTTTTCCAGTAATTGGTCATACAGCTTTTGCGTTTCGTCCCTGTCTTTTTGATTCAAAATGATATAATCATCATCTTTTTCGATATATACATACGGTGCACGCCCTTTGTAAACAAACAATTTTCCTCCTCCACCGTATGGCTCTTTTAGCCGAAAAGATCCTTTCAAACGATCAAAAGCCGCAAAGCCATTACTTTTGGCAACGACCTCGGGAAGTTCATCCAACAGCTTCACACGGTCAATCTCATCAATCGGCCATTCCACCCCATATAAACCCGTTACCTTCAACTGTCGGTCATTTATGATCACATCATGCTCCTTAAGTCCCAAATAGCCTAAAACGATAACGAATGTGATCACAATAGCCGCAACAATTCCGGTAATCCAATAATATTTTTTCCGTTTATGCTTTAGTTCATATTTTTGTACATAGATCGAACCGCCGAGCAGTACGATGAGAAACAGCAGCATGCCTATTTCAAATCCATATGGGATTTGAAAAAGTGCTAAAATGACCGAAATGAACAAAATGATGAACGTATAAAACAGCAATCTACCAATTGCCTGCGGATAACCATTTTCAATTAATTGCTGCTGTTCTTCTTCTGGTCTGTTGTAGAAGCCCGATATTAAGCTGTAATCTTGCTTCTTTACGACTAAATACGTCAGGCCCCCGTGTATGATAAGTGTGAACCCCATAGTGATTAAAAAAACGATCGTATCTGTTGACACAATGGTTCCCCCTTACGCTTTACAAAACATTTTGATTATTTCTACGGTTTTATCTTACAAATGTTTCACTCGCATAAATACCTAATGGAACTAAACCAATCTGAAGAAAGAAGAAAACACTTTTGATGGAAAAATCAGATTTTTCAATGATCCTCTCTTCCCTTCAACAGAAATTTTTGGAATAATAATTATAATGTAACGTATGGAGAGGAGCAAGCGTATGGTGATTGCACTTGAAAATGTTTCGCTCATTCGCAACAAAAAATATATTTTGGAGAATATAAATTGGAATGTTGATGAAGGCGAGCATTGGTGTATTTTAGGAAGAAATGGAGCGGGGAAAACAGCATTGCTCAATTTGTTAAACGGCTATTTGTTTCCTTCAAAAGGAACGGTTTCCGTCATTGGATTTACTTTTGGAAAGGCAGATTTTCGCGAGGTTCGAAAAAAAATCGGCCTTGTCAGCTCATCGCTCCAAGAAAAAATTTACGGACATGATCTTGTTGAAGAAGTTATTTTGAGCGGAAAATTCGCGTCAATCGGCTTATATGAAACACCGGATGAACACGATTTAGAAGAGATGGGGTCATTGATGACGCTATTCGGGGTGGAAAAACTAAGCGGGCGTACATATGACAGCCTTTCCCAAGGTGAAAAGCAAAAAGTGCTGATTTTGCGGGCGCTTATGCCTCAGCCGAAGCTCCTTATTTTAGATGAGCCGTGCAATGGTCTTGATATATTGGCGAGAGAAGAACTTTTAGGGCTGATTGAAACAATTGCCAAAAGGCCAAATGCGCCAACGATCCTGTACGTGACGCATCATGTTGAAGAAATTTTGCCTTGCTTCACCAATTCCCTGTTATTAAAGGAAGGAAAGGTTTTTGCTGAGGGAAGAACAGAAGAGCTGCTTTCAAGTGAACGATTGTCAGACTTTTTTGAAGCAGGCATCGAGGTGGAAAATTTTCATGGCCGATATTATGCGAAGCTTTTGCAAAACAATCATAATAGATTGTCATAGGGAGAGTGGGGCTGTCCAGAAAGTCAAATCCCCATTGAAAACAAAAAATCATAAACACCGATATATCAACGTTTCTAACACATTAATGGGGGCGTCAATAATCCGTAAAAACGACTTATTAGACACCCCCTTTTTCGGATTTCAGTGGAAAACTGCTTTTTCTTTTTTGAGCATTCTTTTGATCGAGCGGTCTGCTTCTCTTAAAACAATTTCCTTGTCGAGTGTTTTTATTTTTTTGTTTTCCATTACAATCTCCCCATTTATAATGGTTGTTTCTACATTATCCCTTGAAGCAGAATAAACGATCCGCGAAATCGGATCAGCTTCAAAGGAAGGGAAAGTATGAAAATGATGTAAATTTAGAATCACTAAATCTGCTTTTTTGCCGATTTCAATACTGCCAATCTCTTTTTCCAATCCGACCGCTTTTGCCCCGCCGATGGTCGCCATTTTAAATACCTCTTTTGCTTTCATTGCGGAAGGGCCGTGCTTCGGCTTTTGGATGAGGGCTGCAAGCTTCATTTCCTGAAACATATTTAAATTATTGTTGCAAGGCGCTCCGTCTGCGCCTAAGCTTAACGAAACTCCCATTTCCATCAGCCCGGGAATATCCGCAATTCCTGAAGCTAATTTTAGATTAGACCCGGGGCAATGGCTAACATTTACTCCTCTGTCTTTAATGATTTTCTTTTCTTTTTCATCCAGCCAGATGCAGTGCGCCAAAATCAATCGTTTATTGGCAAGTCCAAGATAGTCAAGATATTCGATATTTCGCATCCCTGTCTGCTGTTCAACCAGCCTGATTTCTTCCTGATTTTCCGCTGCATGAGTATGAACTTTTACTTGATATATTTCAGAAAGCCGTTGAACTTCTTTTAACAGTTCTTCTGTACATGAAAGGACAAATCGGGGAGAAAAGGCATATTGAATTCTTCCGTTTGCAAACATATGCCATTTTTCAAGCAAATCAACGCTTTCTTGGAGAGAATCAGTTGTTTTTTCGCGAAGCTCCATTGGCACATCGTCGCCACGATCCATCATCACCTTGCCTGATAAAGCTCTGATTCCGCTTCCTGCAATCGCTTGAAACGCTGCTTCTGTATGGTGAACGGTTTCCATATCGACAATCGTTGTGGTCCCGCTTTCAATCAATTCTCCAATGCCGAGCAATGCGGAATAATAGATCGATTCCTCATCATGTGCTGCTTCCAATGGCCAAATTCGTTTTTTCAGCCAATCTAACAATTCTAAGTCATCCGCCCGTGAGCGGAAAAGTGTCTGGCATAAGTGAACATGGGTTTGAATGAAGCCCGGAATGACGGTCCGATTTTCTGCATTGATGATTTGATCGGCGTCGCATGCAAGATTTTTCCCTATGTTGCTTATGATGCCATTTTCTATGAAAATATCTCCCGTGAAAATTTCATCCGCATGATTCATCGTAATAATTTGTGCGTTTTTGATCAACAGGCTCTTCATATTCCTTTCTCCTTGCTATAAGTATTGAAATTCATTCTAAGAATGTATGCAGGTAAATTCAATAAAAATGTAAGAATTTATGACAAAAATAAAAAAATGTGGAAAAAAAGTTAACAAAGAAATAATCAAACATTTTGAAAAATTGTAAAATCATTTTTAAGAAAAGAGGTGGTTTTTTGAAAGACAAAAGCCTTTTGACAGAACAGAGGCAATCATTAAAAAAAGATATTGCGAGAATTTACAACGAAGTAAATAAAGAAATTTTTCAAACAGGTGTGATTCAACTGCGAGTTGAAGTAACGGATGAAAAAATTTTAATTTTCGGGTTGCATAAACGGGATCCTGCTTTGCAAATTCTTGAAAAAGTAGATGGGGCTTTGACGATGTGGGCAGATTCGTTATTAATTGATGAATTTAAAAAGCGATTTAAATATAAAATGGAAACAATTGTCGGACTTAACGTTTTTTCGGTTTTAAAAGATTATGATCCTTCCACTGGCTCAGCATGCATGACAATTATTCTTAAAAAAAATGAGTTAGCTTGAAGGACGTTTTCCGTCCTTTAGGCTATCCATAGATCATTCGGTATTGTTTTGATCCTGTTTACGGGATGGAAACAAGCCGTAGGAAAGAAAAAACTTATTGTTTTTCTTTTCCTGCGGCTTTTCTTTTTTCACAAAAGTAATCATTTGTTCGGAGGGGAAACGGCATGGAATTTCGCTACCGGGGAGAAGCATTTGAACAGAAATTTTTTGCAAGACTAACGAGTAAGGAAATTGCTGAATTGCCAAAGCAAAATGCTTTAATCATTTTGCCGGTTGGCGCAGTTGAACAACATGGGCCTCATTTACCGGTATTTACTGATTCTTTAATAGCGGAGGGGATTTTGCATTCAGCTTGCAAACATTTAAAAGAAGAAGATAATATTTGGATTTTGCCTCCAATTGCGTACAGCAAAAGCATCGAACATCTCGGATATGCAGGAACCATCTCATTATCTGGGAGCACTTTAGAGGCAATGATCAAGGATATTGCCGCAAGTCTGAAAAAAAGTGGATTTAGAAAATTCGTCTTATTTAATTCACATGGAGGAAACCATGATTTACTCAATTCCGTTGCCCGCGATATCCGCATTGAAACAGGTTTGATGACTTTCCGGTTGAACAGCTATGACTTCAATGTCTCAGAGGATCTCATTGAGGAAAAAGAGGCTGCATACGGAATCCACGGGGGAGAAATCGAAACATCCTTCATTCTTTCCTTCAAAACCGATTGGGTGAAAAAAGAGCTTTGTCCCGATGAGTTCATCCAGTTTCCGGAAAGCGCAAAGCATCTTCAATTAAAAGGCAGCCATTATGTTGCTTGGAGGATGGAAGATATTTCGAAATCCGGGGTTTTAGGAAATGCAAAAAAAGCTTCAAAAGAAACGGGAGAAATCATCGCCAACCGTTTGGGTGAAAAGCTGGCGGTTGTTTTGCGGGAAATGGCGGAATTCGAAATGGATGATCTCATCAACATTTCTACCGAAAAGCAGTACAGTCCTTTGACATAGAAAGGATGATCAATTGTTTCAAACAAAAAGAAAACTTTGGAGGTGTGGAAGTATGGCTTGGAAAAAAGAAATACAGCAGCTTTTAGGGAAGGAAAAAGTTCTGTTCGATGCAGCTTCAAGAGGAAAATTTTCTAAAGATTATTATTGGTATTCACCCATTCTCACACAAAAGCTAAAGGATAAACTGGCCGATTGCATCGCCTTTCCGGAGTCAGAAGAGGAATTAGTTTCGTTAATATCATTCGCCGTAAAAAGAAAAATTCCGATTACGGTCAGAGGTGCTGGAACAGGAAATTATGGTCAGGCCGTACCTCTTCAAGGCGGTATTGTGATCGACATGACGAGGTTTCATCAAGTACTTGAAATCGGCGAAAACGCTGTAACGGTACAAGCGGGAATAAGAATCGGCAAGCTTGAACGGATATTAGAGCGAAACGGAAAAGAGCTGCGAATTATGCCGAGCACATATATTCAAGCAACGATTGGCGGTTTTGTGGCGGGAGGATCGGGAGGAATCGGCTCCATTACATGGGGCAATTTGTGGGATGGCAATGTGCACAGCGCTTCGGTTTACACAATTGAGGAAAAGCCGAGAAAAATTGTTGTTTCAGGCGATAAACTCGAGCAATATATTCACAATTACGGAACTTTAGGTGTCATGACAGAGCTGCAATTGCCGATCGAGGAGAAAACAGATTGGATGCAAGCAATGGTTTTTCATGACCATTTAGATGAAGCGATAAATTTCGCCCATCAATTTTCGGGCATAGAAACTATGAAAAAAAGGCTCTTATCAGTATGTGAAGGAGCTTTGACAAAGCATTTCGCTCCTTTAAAACAATATATTTTGCCTGAAAAAACGTTAACGATGATTGAGGTCGATGAAAAAGCAAAAAGTGAATTTGTCGAACTCGTTGCCGAACATAAAGGAATATTGGCACATACCATTCCTGCCAAGCAGTATCGAAAAGGGGTCCGCCTTTCGGATTTTACTTGGAACCACTCCACGCTGTGGGCCTGCAAAAATGAAGACAATATTACTTACTTGCAAGTTGAGTTTGATATTCAACACCTTTATCATCAAGTCCATTTGTTAAAAAAGGAATTTGGTGAAGAAGTTCTTCTTCATTTTGAATTTATAAAAAGAAACGGAGCAATTATTCCAACGGCCTTGCCGGTCGTTCGCTTTACAAGCGAGAAACGGCTGTATGAAATCATACAATTTTTCCTGAATATAGGAGCTAAAGTGCATGATCCGCATACTTATTTGTTGGGATTCGGCGGTTGGAGTTTACGAATGGATGAAATCATAAAAATCAAGCAAAAAAATGATCCGTTTCATTTGCTGAATCCAGGAAAAATAGCGGACGTCACCTCTTATGCACAAGTGTAACGATGGGAAAATGAATTGAAACGGCTGAAATATACCGAAAAAAGTTCTTATTATCGGCACTAGGTTCTTGGCATGAAGCAGAAATGTAACTAGAAAAATATCAAAAATGGTAGGAGGATTCGTATGCAGGCAAAAGGGAAGGGATATACAAAAATCTTCATTTTATTTCTACTCGTTCTTTTAGCTGGATGCGGCAGCCAATCAGCTTCAACTAATAACGAAGAAGTCAAAGAGGACTCAGAAAAATTGGAAAAAGTGAAGCAAGTCACGAACTGGTTTGCCGAACCGGAACATGGAGGCAACTATGCAGCTTTGATGAAAGGCTTTTATAAAGAAGCAGGCATTGATATGACAATAGAGCCAGGCGGGCCGCAAGTTTCCCCCATTCAAATAGTGGCATCTGGGGAAGCCGATTTTGGAATCACTCAAGCTGACGATATTTTATTAGCTCGCGATAAAGGAATACCCATTGTGGCGATCGGAGCCATTTTTCAAGTGAATCCGCAGGCGTTGTTGTACCAGGCTGATCAAAATATTAAAGATTTTTCCGATTTGAATGGGCGAACGGTGTACACGGCACCTGGAACAGGGTACTGGGCATATATAAAAAAGGCTTATCAGCTCGACAATGCGAAAGAAATGGCATATAGCGGACAGTTGACTCCATTTATAGAGAATAAAGAGTCAGTTACCCAATGCTACATTACGGCGGAGCCTTTCGCTTTAAAGCAGCAAGGAATCGAAACGAAATATTTACTGATTCACGATTCCGGCTACCAGCCTTATGGCAATGTAATATTTACAACCGAAAAAATGGTCAAAGAAAAACCTGAACTCGTCAAACGGTTTATGGAAGCGACAACGAAAGGGTGGGAGTATTATAAAGATCATTCGGATGAAGTAAATCCATTTATACATGAATATAATCCTGATTTATCAATGGAGGCGCTCGAATATGGGGCTGAACAGCAGCTGAACTTAATTTTCGGGCACGATGCGAAAGACCACGGCTTCGGCTATATGTCTCAAGAACGGTGGAACACCTTGCAAAATCAACTCTATGAACTAGGTTTAATTAAAAAGAAAGAAGATATCGCCAATGCCTACACAAACGAGTTTTTGGCGAAAAATTAAAAATGCGCCTCGGAGCAAGTTGGGCAAAAAGGGGAGAAAGCTATGAGTCAACTGCATTTGCTGAATGTTTGTCTGCCGCTTGAAGATCCTGGTTCTCTCTTTGAAATCATCATTAACGATGATCGATATGAAAAAATCACAAAGCAGCCTTCTTATCTTCAGCGCGAAGACTTTAAAACTTTAGAGGCCCTTAACTCATCCTCCGATTCATTCATTGATTGTCAAGGATATGTGTTGCTGCCCGGCTTTGTTGATGCTCATATGCATTTAGATAAAGCCTATTCTCTCAGGAAAGTTCCGAACGCAAGCGGGACGCTTCAAGAAGCAGTAATAAATTACCGGAAGCAATCTCCCCATTTCACGGTGGAAGAAATTGAGTATCGGGCGATGAAAACTGCACTGAATGCACTAAGCCATGGTACAACAGCCATTCGCACACATGTCAATTTTGAATTGCCTTTAGGGGAAGACGTCGTGTTCCGGGCGTTGACAGCTGTTTTAAACGTAAAAGAAAAATTAAAACAATACATTACGATTCAAGTCATTCCAATGTTTTTACTGCCTGACGACGATTCGAAACGAGAGCTGGAATGGATTGAACAAGCGATCAAAATGGGGGCTGATGGAATTGGCGGAGCTCCTCATTTAGCTGAAAACCCTGAGAAGCAAATTGACGGTTTATTTTCATTGGCGGAAAAGTACGACAAACCGATTGATTTGCATGTAGATGAAAGTGATGATCCGAACGTATGCACACTGGATTATATTATCCAAAAAACAATGGAGCGGCAATATCACAATCGCGTTGTAGCCGGCCACCTTTGCTCTTTGGCACCAATGGAACAAGAAAAAGCTCTTTCTTTAATTAAACGGATGGCGGCGGCACAAATTGGAGCGGTGACGCTGCCGGGTGCCAATATGTACTTGCAAGGTCGATTTGATCAAGGGATTGTCCGCCGCGGCGTCACAAGAATTCATGAAATTTTGCAAAGCGGGGCGACGCTTGCAACTGCTTCCGATAATGTTCATGATCCATTTCATCCATTCGGGAAGGCGGATTTGCTGCAAATCGGTTTGCTAACTGCATATGTTGCCCATTTAGGAAGCGGTGAAGGCCTAAAACAAATTATTCGGATGATTACCGAATATCCGGCCAAATTATTAAATTTAAATAATTACGGTGTAAGATGCGGAGCGAAGGCAAGCTTCGTTCTATTAAAAGCTAGATCAGTAGAAGACATCTTTACGAATCTGCCTGTTGAAAGATATGTGTTCCGAAACGGAAAACTGCTCTATCAATCTAAAAAAGCTGAACATTGGAACGATCGCCAGTTGTTGATGTATCAGCACGAGACGGAAAGCCAATATGTAAAATTTGAAAGGAATTTACAATATGTATGACCTTGTATTAGAAAATATCAGACTGCCCAATCAAGAAAGGCATCATTTTATCGGGATTCAAAACGGGATCATTGCTGAAATTTCCCCTTATCCCCTGCAAGGAAAAGCAGTGATAGACGGCTGTGGAGATTTAGCCATGCCGCCATTTGTCGAAACACATATTCATCTTGATACGGCATTTACTGCCGGAGAGCCGAGCTGGAATCAAAGCGGCTCGATATTAGAAGGAATTTTATTATGGAACGAACGGAAGCAAACTTTGACGATGGAAGATGTCTACGAGCGAGCCAGGAAGGCGCTGAATCAATTGATGAAATTCGGTGTTTTATATGTAAGAGCGATCGCGGATATTTCCGATGAACGCCTCGTTGCTTTAAAAACATTGCTGAAGCTGAAATCAGACTTGCAGGACATCATCCATTTGCAAATCATTGCTTTTCCTCAAAATGGTTTACTCTCTTGTCCGGAAAATCAGGAACGGATGCTTGAAGCAATCAAGCTGGGCGCTGACGGGGTCAGTGCTGTTCCTCACTTGGAAAGAACGAGGGAGGAAGGGATCGAATCCATTCAATTCTGCTTTTCTTTGGCTGAAAAATACGGCCTATTTCTTCATTTCTTTTGTGACGAAATCGATGATCCGCAATCGAGGTTTATTGAAACAGTTGCATCATTGGCGATTTCATCAGGACTGGAAGACAAAGTGACTGCAAGTCATGCGTGTGCAATGGCCTATTATCCGGATAATTATGCTGCCAAATTATTAGATTTGATTGCGAGTTCCAAAATTCATATTGTAGCTTGTCCTCTGATCAACACGGCAATGCAAGGAAGATATGATTCCTATCCTAAAGGGCGAGGGATTACGAGAATAAAAGAGATGCTGCAAAAAAATATCAATGTTTGCATCGCCCATGACGATATCATGACCCCGTTTTATCCGTTAGGTAACGGGAATATATTGCAGGCTGCACATATGGCTGCTCATGCAGGTCATTTAACGGGAATGAAGGAATTGGAGGAATTGATTAACATGATATCGATAAACGGAGCCAAAGCTCTGCAAATTAACGATTACGGAATAAAGGTAGGAAATGAAGCAAATATCATTACGTTCCCGGTTGATCATGCTATAGATTTGATTCGCCTTCAGCCCCATTGCCGCTATGTGATAAAGAAGGGCAGAGTTTTGCTTCACACCAATCCGATGGAAACCGTTTTTTATATGTAATTTAAAAGGCTTTGATTCTGTCCCAATACTGATATAGAAATATTCAAATCGGTTTTTATTTGTAATTTTAAAAGGTTAGGAGCAGAAAGCTTTATGGCAAATATTTTAGTTGTTTTTTATAGTGCTTTCGGACATATAAGACAAATGGCGCAATCAGTTTGCGAAGGAGCAAAGGCGATTGAGAAAACAGATGTACGATGTGTAAAAATTCCCGAATTTACTGATCGTTTAATTCCGGCTATTAGAGAAAATCCGTTGATGATTGATAAAAAAGGAATTTCCGCAACATTTCAAATTGGAAAGAGAAAAGAAAATTATGAGCGTGAAAGCGAAAAGCAGAAAATATTTAAAACAGCGGAAATAGAAGATTTCCACTGGGCAGATGGAGTGATATGGGGATTTCCGACGTATTTTGGATCGATGCCGTCCCAAGTTAAATATTTTTTAGAAACTATCGGCGACCTTTGTGTGGAAGGCGTACTGGAGGGAAAGCCCGCGGGCATCTTTACAAGCGCTGGTTCCATTCATTCCGGGCATGAAGCGGCCATCTTAACATCCATCGTACCGCTTCTCCATTTCGGAATGATCATTATCGGATTACCTTATACTCAAAATCCGGAATATTTAACGGACGCCCCCATTGGCGGAACTCCGTATGGACCAACAGTTTTAGCCGGCCCTGATGGTTCGCGAAAGCCGTCTGATGAAGAATTAAAAATGGCCGGTCGCCTGGGGAGAAACGTGGCGTATATTGCCAACGCATTGTGTATGCAAAGAGAAAGAAACAGTTGATGATTGCGTTTGAACAAAACAATCATTCTCATTACTTTTCTTTCATAAGAGGGGAATTGTTATGGACTATATCCATGAAATTTTAAAGATTGCAACAACTGAGCCAAAAAAAGCTGTGCTTGCCACTATTATTGATGTGGAAGGCTCCTCTTACCGAAAAGAAGGAGCAGCAATGCTGATTCAGGAGGATGGGGAAACAATCGGCGTAATAAGCGGCGGTTGCCTTGAAAATGACCTGCAAGAAAGGGCGAAGCTTTTGCTTGAGGGCGAGTCGCAATGTATCGTATATGACTTGAAAAGCGAAGATGACTTGTCGTGGGGAAAAGGCGCCGGCTGCAACGGCGTCATACGCATCCTGTTGGAGTGCATCGATGACCGTTTGCGAAAGCATTTATCCCGGCTGCATGATTTGCTTCAAAACGGCAAGGACGTTTTCATCCTAAAACAACTCGGCAAAAATTTTTCCGTAAGCAATTATTTATTTTTTACAGAAGACACGGAAACGTTCGGGGAATGGGCTGGTGCGGTGCCGAAACAAATCGATGCCATAGCTGCGCAAGAGAAAAGCGGATTAGTTTGGGTCAATGAACTGTCCTCATATGTATATGTTCAGCGATTTGAGCCTAAACCGAGATTGATTATTTTCGGTGCCGGTTCGGATGCTGTACCACTGTCGCATTTCGCTTCGCGGACCGGTTTTTCGGTTATCGTTAGTGATTGGAGAGAAGCGTTGTGCAATAGATGGCGTTTTCCTGATGCCGATCAGCTTATCATCGCTTTCCCGCGGGAAGCGGCAACGAAAATATCTTTTTCCCCCCGCGATTTTGTTGTGCTGCTGACTCACCAATTTCAACAGGATCAAGAGCTTTTAAAGCTGTTGTTGCAGCAAAACCTGCGATATATCGGGGTCATCGGTTCAAAAGAACGGACAAAACGCTTGCTGGGAGATCAGGAAATTCCCCGAAACGTTCATTCACCTGTCGGCTTGTCTATTGGGGCAGAAGGCCCTGAAGAAATCGCGATCAGCATTTTAGCAGAATTAATTCAATTGACAAAGCTTCGATCTCCTCAGAAGGTGCGTGCATAATGAAGCCGCAATCACATTTCACAAAAAACCAGGCGCTAATCGGAATGCCAAAGTCACTTGACCAATAGACGAACCGATGGTTATGTACCGACGCGGTATCTAAACTTGTCAAGCCCCTTTTTAGAGTTCTTTTAAAGGCGGCTTGGAAAAGTCGATAGCAGAGCAAGCGGTGCAATTGCACAAAACAGCCGTTTATTCAACTGGAAATCATCAACGATCTCATTTTTCAATACGAAACTTGATACGCAGCAATAAGTTGTTTGATGAGGATGCTGCCAAGCTGGATCGCTTGCCGAGTCCGCCGATTTTGTTATCCCTATTTAAGGAAGCGGACAGGCGATAATGGTGCACAATCGGTCAAATGCGGACGTCCACAAGGCATTTCCGTTTCCTATCGCAATATGGTTGCAAAAGCACGTTATTTTACTATCAAAGGAAGGGGGATGAAGTTGAAAACATTGTCCTCAAAAATATGGATGCCAACAGATTTAAGAGAAGCATGGCGATTGCGGCAGCTATTGCAATTAGAATCACACTTTATAGCCGGCGGAACATTATGGCAAACAAAATGGGAAAAAGGAGCACCGCAGCCATCTCATTTAATCAGCCTTGAGAACATAAAAATTTTAGAAGCGATATATGAAAAAGAAGATGGCGGCCAAAACTTTCTTCACTTGGGGGCGCTTATCCGATTGGCTGACTGCCTCCGCTATCCCATTATAAAAGCGAAATGGCCTTTATTGACCAAAGCTGTCAAGACCATTGCTGCACCAGCCGTGCGCAATCTTGGAACGATTGGCGGAAACGTCGCCTCAACAATTGGTGATGCCATCCCCGCCCTGTTAGTGATGGAAGCGAAAATCGGTTGTTTTGATGGGGACGACATAAAAAAAATCGATTTAGACCATTGGTTGAATGAAGAATTCAAGGATGATCTTATAACGGAAATAGTGGTGCCGGAAATTTCAGCTCCGCCATCATATGTCCATTTTTATCAAAAAATTGGGAGGAGAGAGGCGTTTTCAGGCTCTGTCGTCACCATTGCAGGGATAATCGGCCAAAATGACAACGGAACAATTGACTTTGCGCGGTTGGCAGCAGGCGGAGGCGAGAATCGTCCAAGGCGATTAAGAATAACGGAGCAATTGCTGGCCGGACGCAAGGTTGAGTCCGCTTTGCTAAAAAAGGTGCATGAGGCGGTCTTTTCTGAATTTCAACCTGCCGGCGATGCATTTTTTTCAGCGGATTACCGCAGGCGGGTCGCCGCCAACATAGTCATAGCAGAATTAAAAAAATTAGAGGAGAAAGATTAATATATTCAGATACGAGCTTTTTCAATTTGGATTATGAAGAAGGGAAGGGATTGAGATTGAAACAAGTGTGCATCAGACCTGACGGAGTAGAAAAAGTAACTGGACATTTAAAGTTTTTAACAGATCTTTCGTTTCCGAATATGCTGTTTGCAAAAATTTTGCGAAGCGAATATCCGCATGCCAATATCGTTTCGATCTCAACGGAAAAAGCGGAGGAATTGCCGGGAGTTCGGGCTGTCATTACTAGCAAGGATGTTCCAGGTTTAAACGGGTTTGGCTTAATCTTTCCTGATCAGCCTGTTTTATGCAAAGATAAAGTTCGTTTTGTCGGCGATGCTGTCGCGGCTGTTGCTGCGGAAACAGAGGAAATCGCCGAAGCGGCGCTTCAGCTGATCGAAGTGGAATATGAGCCGCTGCCGGTTGTTGATGATCCGGAACAGGCTATGCTCCCTTCTTCTCCGCAGCTCCATCCGAACGGGAATATCCTACACCAAGCATCTTATCAAAGCGGCAATGTGGAAGAAGCATTTCAATCATGCGACTGTATTGTAGAGGAAACGTATCAACTTCCAAGGCAAATGCATGCGTACATGGAAACAGAGGGCGGGGTGTTTGTTCCGGAAAAAGACGGCACTTTGACGGTGTATGCCGGCACTCAGCATGGATATAAAGACCGATATCAATTAGCCCGCATTTTAAATATGCCGGAAGAAGACATCCGCGTCGTCTCAAGCCCGCTTGGCGGCTCTTTTGGCGGAAAAGACGAATTAAACATCCAGCCGTACGGAGCCTTATTGGCGCTGAAAACGGGATTTCCTGTAAAAATTCATCAAACGAGAAGGGAATCGGTGCGGTCAGGTATCAAAAGGCATCCGATGAAAATTAAAATGAAAACAGGTGCGAAAAAAAACGGCAAAATCATCGCCCATCAAGTGCGAATTATAGCGGATACCGGCGCATATGCAACGTTAGGCCCCGCAGTATTGGATTTTGCGGTTGAACATGCAGCAGGCCCATACATGATCCCGAATATTCAAGTTGAAGGCTATTCGGTTTTTACGAATAACGGCGTTGCCGGTGAATTTAGAGGCTTTGGTGGAAACCAAGTAACCTTCGCATTGGAAGGGCAAATCGATCGCTTGGCGGTCACGCTTGGAATGAGTCCGCTTGAACTCAGACAAAAAAATCTGCGCAAGGCACATGATCCCGGGCCTGTCGGGCAAAAAATCGCCCCAACTGACGGCGCTCAACAAGTTTTAAAACAGATCAGCCAATCGAAACTATTAAACAGCCGCCGAAAACAAGATCATAACGGCTTGATTAAGACAGGCGTGGGGGTGGCAATCACCATGCACGGCGGAGGGCTGGGCTATGGACGTTTAGATCCGGCTGGCGGGAGAATTTCATTGAACGAGGAAGGAAAAATCGAAATTGCTTTTGGGTTTGAAGAATTTGGCCAAGGCTTGCTCGCAGTGATTGAACAAATTGCCATTCAAGCAATAGGCTGCTCCCGAGAGGATTTACACATTGTCATCGGCGATACGGACAAAGTCCCGCGTTCAGGCTCATCAACTGCTTCAAGGGGTACGAGCATGGTTTGGCAAGCCATTCAACGGATGAAAGCTCCGTTTCAAAACAACTTGTTGGAAAGAGCCTCGCAATGTACGGATGTGCCCGTCAGTCAATTAAAAATAGGCGAAAAAGGTGTTTGGCACCAAGATGAGCTGCTGATTTCATACAAAGAACTGGCAAAACAAACGATAGACAAGCCGCTGATCATTGAAACTCGATTTGACTTTCCTGCAACCCCTTGCTCCATACCAGGCGGACATTTTTTATATTCGTTTGCAGCTTGTGCCGTTAAGGTGGAAGTGGATCTGGCAACTGGATTTGTTCGTGTAAAACATTTAGAGCAAGCCGTTGCCGCTGGTCCTGTTATTTTTCCGCAAGGATATTTGGGACAAATTGAAGGCGGATCCGTGATGGCGTTAGGCTATACATTATCGGAAGAAGCGCTGATAGAAAACGGAACATATGTAACGGAAAATTTTGATACGTATTTAATTCCGACGATAAAAGATGTCCCCCTTTCGATTGACATCACCGCAATCGAGGAGTTGTGCGAAGAGGATGAATATGGGCCAAGAGGCGTCGGGGAAATTGGCACGGTTGCTGTTGCCCCTGCCATCGCAATGGCCATTTATGATGCGACTGGCATCTGGGTGAATAGGCTGCCGGTATCAAGGGAAGAAATCGTCAATAAGATGATGGAAACGGAGATGAGCAAATGGCTGACAAGCAAATGAGCGCAAGCATAAAATTACCGTCTGAAGAACGAATGCGCATGTCGATTTTTGTGAATGGCAAAAAGAAAGAGCTTGAGATTCATCCGGCCGCTCGGCTAGTTGACATTTTAAGAGAGCAGCTGCATCTGACTGGCACAAAGATTTCCTGCGGAATTGGCCGCTGCGGCGCCTGCTCTGTCATCATGAACGGCAGGCTAGTGAATGCCTGTTTAGTTAGAGCTTATCAAGCAAATGAAAAAGAAATTGTTACAATTGAAGGACTTGCGGAAAAAGGGCTTCATCCGATTCAGCAGGCGTTTTTGGAAGAGGGAGGTTTCCAATGCGGATATTGCACCCCAGGAATGATTATGGCTGTCAAAGCGATTTTGGATCAATATCCGAATCCAACTAGTCAGCAAATAGTTGACGGTTTATCAGGAAATCTTTGCCGATGCACAGGCTACTCCGGTATTATTAGAGCAGTTCAAAAGCTTGCTGAAAAAGAAACTTCTCGCTTAGACAGCAAATGTTAAGAAGGCGGAGCAGTTCGGCGATTTTTTTTAACATGATCAGTTGAAAGAAATTATAGATTTTAGCGTTTTTCGGCTTGTTTCCTTGTCTGCAGCGTTAAAAATTTATGGCTATCGCCGAATGAAATTCGTCATACATCGAAAATAAGTGGCTCATAAACGAATATATGCCTGATGAAAACAGACGGTATTCAATCTGTGATTCGTTGTAAAAAGAACCGTTACGTTTCATCATCAGCGGTGCATGTGGCTGAGAATGTATTAAATCGCAAATTTACAGCAAGTAAGCCAAATGAAAAATGGCTGACGGATGTCACGGAATTCAAGAAAGGAAACGGTAAAAAAGCGTATTTGAGTGCAATTCTAGATCTGTATAGTTATGTATTAGGGCATTCGAACAATCATCAACTTGTGTTTCAAACAGTTGATCACGCTATCGCAAGGGTCAAGTCCAACCCTGCCCTAGATTCCTGGCAAATCAAACCGCTGCTTTTTTTACACAACATTCAGGACTTAATCTATCACAAGTTTAAAAGAACATAAACAACTTTTGATTTATAGTACATCTCATGGGCTTGAGAAGCGAATAATCGAAGCAAAGCGAACACATAGTATGTCAAGAGTGGGACGCTGCATGGAAAACGACCCAATGGAATCTTTTTGGGCAACCTGAACGTGTGAAAGGTATGATCTGAAGCGATATGAAACGTTTAAAGCGTTACAACAAGCGATTAAGAGTTTTATAATAACAAACGCTATCAAGAAAAATTAAACGGCTTAAGCCCATTAGAATTTAGAGCTCAAGCCGTTTAAAGCAATTTTATGATTTCCATTGTCTGCTTGACAGGGGACAGTTCAACTTTTGGACAATCCCTTTAAGAAAGTTATTTTCTTTTTAATAAAATAGCTAATATCAATGATGTTTGTAGAGAAATGATAATTAAAAGAGATAGTATTAATTCACTATCTAAAGAAGTATCATAATTAAGTATATAAAATAAAATGACCGATACAACTAGAATAAGAATAAAGTTGGCAATCGTTTGTATCATAGATTTACCACTCCAACTAGATTAATAAGATAAAGTTAATGCGTATGATTTTGTATCTGTTTTTGGAGTTGACGTGATTGATAAACCTGCTGGATAAATTGATATACTAGGTGTTCCAGCAATTCTTTGATGACCATATTCCGTTTTTAGCATTTTTTGATTTAGGAACATATACATATTGACCAATGTACCCTTTGTGTTTTGTATGACTAGTAGAAGGTTTTAAATCATATGAGCCAGCCACACCAGCACTTGGCTCCCAATTACTCGGAGAATACTTAATTGAATAATCAATCGAACGTCCATTTCCTTGAGGATCTTGAGAATATCTATGTTGGTGCTGTTTTACTGTTCCTCCGCTAGTTGGTAGATATAATCCTGAATTTGAAGGGAAACCAATAGTCATTTTATCAACTAAATGAAAAGAAGGTGTTTTTAACCATTGAAAGTTACCATATATATAAAATTTATCTTCTTTTGAACGATCACTAGTTACTTTATATACTGTTCCACCTAATTTTAAAGTTGAAGAAGCAATAGTTCCCATAGTACTAATTTGTCCTGGTTTAACATCTTTTGGTTCATATATAGTAATAATTTCTGATCCAGAATCTATAACTTTAGCTTCCTCTTCAATTAATTGTCTAGCAACTTCAATGGGCAGAGCATCAGCTTCTTCTTGAGTGTTGCCAACTTCATTTACAGATAGTTTAATTCTTCTTGTGTAAGACTTTCTTCATTAACATTTGCATCGTTTTCTGCAGCAAATTCTACTAAATTTAGGGAAAATAAAAATGCAATTACATAAACCTATTTTCTTAAGCATTTTAAAATCCTACTTATTTCTGATTTTTTAAAATATTAACACATTTACTAGTCTTTTTACAATATTAAAAAATTTATCCTCATATCCAAAGTGTTTGTTGAATGTAAAATAAAAGTAGCGAACCGCATTATTATGGGCGTAAGCCTGTTTGCTGATAGCCTGATGTATTTTATAGAGGAGATGAACGTAAATAGTAAATTTGAATATATATTGATGAGTTCCGTTTTTTCACGTTTTTCATATGGTCTTCTTTCATGCGCATGAAGGTTGCGTCTTTATCCGTTTTAGAATAGCTGTTACGGTTGCCAAAGATTTCTTTTTGTTCCTTGTATTTAACCTGCCGTAGGATAAAATCTTCTCGAATTTGCTTCACAAATTTCTTTCATTGACTGCGCTTATGTTGCTTGTCCTTATGTATGTTTGTATCTGTTTCCTTTTCGATTTCTTCTGATAACTTTTCCACTTTTTCTTCTAATTTCTTAGCGGCTTCCTCTAGGTTTGGTTCTCATCTTTATCTGTTTTGATTGTTTTTCTTTTGTTTCGCTCCAGCTTCCAATTGTTGCTCATAAAATCGTCCTTTCTGAAATATTGTGAGGCAACTTTCTTTTACTAGAAGGGACGATTTTTTTTGCTTTTTTAAATAAAGGGAGCCTCCCAAAAGTCAGTAACGCTGACTTTTGGAAGGCCCCGTTTTTTCATGACGTTGTTGAAGAAAGTATTTGTATCCGATTAACTTCCCCGATACACTTGATACCCCCACGGTGAAATAAGCAATGGAACATGATAATGGGCATTTGCATCAGAAATGCCGAAGCGGACGACGACGTGATTAAGAAACAGCGGCTCCTTCAAGGATAAACCTTTGTTTTTAAAATAATCTCCAATGTAAAACAGAAGTTCATAAGTTCCCGGTGTTAATTGCTGCTCAGTGATGAGCGGTTCGTCAACCCGACCGTTTTCGTTTGTGAATGCGGTTTTGAGCAGCTGTTTTTCCGTTTCGTTTTGATCTGTAACAGAAAATAGCTCGATTTTGACGTTTTGTGCAGGCGTACCGTGAGTTAAATCTAAAATATGTGTTGTTAATCCTTTCATATTCCATCTCCTTATTGACCTTTTTATTTGCCTCGTTTTTCATTTTGGAAGCCCGTTTTGTTACTTTGGAAGCGCTTGTCTGACGGGGCATGGCATTTGAATCACGGCTTTCTTTCACTATTTAACAAGCGTGTAATTTCTTTGGTTATTATTTCTCAGCAGATTCAGTTGTACCGCCATTTATGGCGCTTAAAAAGAATATGGCTTCGTACTGTGCAAAAGATCAAAAATAACGAAAGTCAATTTGTTCTATCAAAATGGAATGTACGTGTCAGCATAGGTTTCTCTCTTCTTTCACTATATCCTTCAGTCGAAAATAGGCAATTTTTTTAATTTCTGCTATTGCTTGCTCTATCTCTGCTTCCGCATTGTTTTTGATTCGCTGTTCAATCGATGCAAATATTTCCTGCTTTGTTTTGCCGCGCACAGCCAAAATAAACGGGAATTGAAATTTTTCCATATACGTTTCGTTTAATTTTAACAATCGATCGAATTCTTCATCTGTCAGTTTTTGCAGCCCCGCTTTTTGTTGTTCTGTTTGCGAAAATCGGGTCATTTTTGTTCTTGCGCCTAAAGCAGGGTGATTGCGAATAAGCGCCAATTTTTCGTGTTCGTCAGCTTGATCCACGATCTCAGCCATTTTGGAAAAAAGCGATTGCACGGAAGAAAACGGGCGGAATTTTTCTGCTTTTTCTGCCACCCATGTTGAATCTTCAAATATCCCGCCTAGCTTCTCAATAAATTCAGCCGCACTGAGTTGGTTAACTTGTTCTATGTCCATTCGGCTTTCTCCTTTCGTTTTTAAAATTTGATCGTTGTCGGTTTTAACTGTTCGGCAGCAGAAGATTTTTTCAGTGAGAAATGGTGAAAAAATAAGTTTAAAAAGATGGCTGTAAGACTGCCTGTTATAATCCCATCACTAAAAAGAATTCGCAGCATAGGCGGCAGCTGTGCAAACAAATCAGGAACAACTGTGGAACCCAATCCGAGGGAAATGGAGCAGGCAATTACTAACAAATTGCTTTGCTGTTGAAAATCAACAGTGCTTAACATTTTAATGCCTGAAGAAACGACCATGCCAAACATGATCACCATTGCTCCCCCTAATACAGATGTTGGGATCATCGTAGCAAAAGCAGCAATTTTCGGAATAAATCCAAGGGTGACAAGTATAAAGCCGGCAACGATCGCAACGCTTCTCGTTTTTATATTTGTCAGCTGCACAAGTCCGACGTTTTGAGCGAACGTGTTGTACGGGAAAGCGTTCAAAAAACCGCCGATGATGAAAGCCAATCCTTCGGCACGATATCCGCGCGCAAGATCTTGGTCGCTAAGATCTTTTCCGCAAATTTTGCTTAGGGCTAAAAAAGCGCCAGTCGATTCAATCATGATGACAATGCCCACTAATGTCATTGTTAAGATCGGCACAAGCTCAAAAGTAGGTGGACCGAAATACAAAAATTTCGGAGAATGAATCCATGAAGCTTGCATTACTTCTTTCACATCAACCTCTCCCATAAAAGCCGCGGCGATCGTACCCGCGATAATCCCGATAAGCACAGAGATTGCCCGAAAAAAGCCTGTGAAAAATCGATTCATAAACAAAATCAAAAGAAAAACCCCAAATGAAAGGAGCAAATTTTCCGGATCGCCAAATTTCGGACTTCCTGCACCGCCCGCCATGTTTTTAATCCCGACCGGTATTAAGGACAGCCCTATAAGGGTGACAACTGTACCTGTCACGACCGGCGGGAACAATAATCTTGTTATTTTGCCAAAGAGCGGAGCAAAAAGAATAATGAATATTCCTGCGGCAATGATCGATCCATAGATTGCATTGATGCCGTACTCTTTTCCGATCCCGATCATCGGTGTAACAGCAACAAATGAAGCACCTAATATGGCAGGTAAACCAATGCCGAAATATTTTGTTTTGAACGCCTGCAGCAGGGTGGCGATTCCGCATGTCAATAAATCAATCGCAACTAGATATGACAGCTCCTGCGTCGAAAGGTTTAACGCTCCTCCGACAACAAGAGGAACAACAATGGCGCCTGCATACATCGCCAGTACATGCTGCAAACCAAGTGAAAAAAGATGAATTCCTCCATTTTTATTTGTCAAGTGACCTCTCCTCCTCTTATGTAAAAAAATCTAACATTAGATGTTATTTGTTTTTCATAATAAAAGAACGATGTAGTGAAGTCATTGGTTGAATTACATAATCGTTTTTGCAAAATTTAGTTAATGTATCTAAAACTTTATAGACAAATTACATTTTCATTTACTAAAGCTCTTGCCTCAATTTTTTTATAATTGAAGCAAATTTTTTATGCGGAATGCCAAGCGGAGGCTAATAGTGGCTTCTGGATCCTTTAAGCTTTTTCCGATGAGCTCCTCGCATTTTTCTAATCGATAGATCACCGTATTGCGATGAACGAAAAGCTTTTTGGCTGTTTCAGAAATTTGACAATGATTTTCCAAAAATAAAAACAACGTTTGCAGCAGAGCCTGTTTTTCAGTGTCTGCCGGGTCTGAAAGGTTTGTCAAAATCTGTTCGTAAAAATCAATCAGCTCTTCTTTTGGAATCATTTTCAATAACGTATAAATATCTTTTTTCTTATGAATTTGAATGAATTCTTGATTTCCGGAATACTGTTCTTCTTCCAGCACTTCCAACGCTTCTTTATAGCCTTTTTTTACATCTAAAAATTGTTGGCAAAGACTGCCGATGCCGAATGAGACAGTCCGTTGGAACCTGCTTCTAATTTTCGCTTGCAATTCCTTTAAAAACGGCATGATGGAAGAATGAAGCTCCAGCCATGATTTTTGAATCGGGAAGAGCAAAATGCCTACGTTCCCCTTCACAAAAAAATGAACAGGATTTGGGAACGCATCAGCTTCTTTTTCCATAAATTCAAAAATCCGTTCATTTTCTTTATGGAATTGTGTAAACGTTAATGATTTTTTTCTTTCATCCAATTTTCCTGCTGCACAAAAATACGATTGATCATTGCGAATTTTAAATTCTTTTGCTTTAATGACAATCTCTTCTTTTGATTGAAAGGCGCCATCTGTAAAATTGATAAAAAATTCATTTTGAACTTTTCGTTTATGTTGTTTAAGAGCATTTTTTTTCATCAATTCAAATGAAATGACATTTGTCGCTTGTTCAATCGTCAACACAAGCGAAGGACTGTGAAAAGGAATGGCATCAAAAACAATTAAACATCCGCTGTTGCTTTCATGAGTGTAAATGGGAAAAACGGAAACAGTTCGTTTACTAGAAATAATGGAAAAACAAGTGTAAGAGCTTGGCTGTAAGAAAAAGCGAAATCCGTCTGTGTACATTTCCTCGATTTCCGGCAGACTCGATGTAACGGAAGATGAAGAAGCAATCATTTGAAAGTGCTGATCCAACAGTAAAATTGGACAGCCGATCAAGTTTGCCAAATTTTCCAGTAATGAGACGAGCCCTTTTCCTCTTAAAATATGGTTTGTAAATTGCTGATGGATTTCAATCGCATTGAGCAATTCGTTTGTCCGTTTGTCCAATATATAGCTTAATGTCTGGTTCACAACTTCCCCTAACGTAACCTCAATCGGCAATTCAATAATTGGGAAATTTTTTTCATTTGCATACTTCAGGCAAGCCTCCGGAATTTCTTCCAAAAATCGCTTCATTTTAATTGCCAACCCTGCACATTGCTGATCCGCCATATTTTTGATGAGTGCGAGCAGATCATTCGGATTGTCTTTTAAATGAAAGGCAGTTGTTACAAGCAGTTCATTCGCTTTAAGGAAATCGATGATATCCGGTGCATCCATCATATTGACGCTGAAAACTTCTCGATCTTTTCCGTTATGGCCGGCGATGAGCTTGGCATTTTTCATAACGGGAATTTTTAATATTTCGGAAATTTTCATTTTTTCAGCCCCTTTGTCTTCAAATTTTAGTGAACATGCACAAAAGATGGTGAAATTTATATCAAAATTGCCAATGTATATGAAAAAGAATAACGATAAAATAAAGTAAATTCACATTTTATGGAACAAAATGTAACAAGGATATTTGCTCATTTTGAATAGAAAAGAGGGAAGAGATATGACAGTTCATTTACTTGGGCCCATTCAGCTTGAAGAGGAAGTTGAAAGGCTGATCGAATGGCTTGCAACATTCGGTAAAACGGAAAAAGGCGGAGTTACCCGGCTGTTATATAGCGAACAATGGCTGTCAGCGCAGGAAGCGTTGAAGGAGAAAATGGAGGAATGCGGATTAGCTCCATATTTTGATGACGTCGGCAACTTGTTCGGCCGAGCAGAAGGATCATCTCCATCCTCCAAAACAATCTTAACTGGTTCGCATATCGATACGGTTATTGAAGGAGGAAAATATGACGGCGCATACGGCATTATTGCCGGCTTGTTGGCGACTCATTATTTATTAAAGCGTTTTGGAACACCAAAAAAAACGATTGAGGTCGTATCCTTATGTGAAGAGGAAGGCAGCCGGTTTCCGCTTACATTTTGGGGGTCAGGCTCTGTAACGGGGAGGCGCTCTTTTAAACATATACAAAAAATTGTTGATTCTAAAGGGATTTCGTTTGTGCAAGCAATGAATGAATGCGGTTTTGGACAGGAAAGATTTCGCCAGCCATTTCGAAACGATATTCAATGCTTTATTGAGCTGCACATCGAACAGGGCTCTGTGTTAGAAAAAAAGAAAAAATCGTTGGGCATTGTCAGCGACATTGTTGGACAGCGCCGCTATCAAGTAAAGGTTGTCGGTGAAAGCAACCATGCAGGAACAACCCCGATGTCCTGCCGGAAAGATGCGGTGGCCATTGCCTCTGAACTGATTACCTATTTAATGAAACAAGCCAAACAGGTGTGCGACCAACTAAGAGTGACCGTCGGCAAAATAAAGGTTGAACCTAACGTTCCGAATGTGATTGCAGGTGAAGTCGTTTTTACGATCGATATCCGTCATCACGAAGAAGAACTATTGGAGCAATTTTGTTCAACATTTTCACGTCATTTTAAAAATGTGAGCGCACAATACAATGTCGATATTTTGTTAAATGAATGGCTGAACGTCAAGCCGGTCAAAATGGATCAACAATTGCTGAGACTGTCAAAAGAAATTGCAGAAGAGCAAAATCTGTCTCATGAAATCTTGGTTAGCGGAGCGGGACATGATTCGCAAATGTTCGGAACCTATTGTCCGACTGCGCTTTTTTTTGTCCCGAGTCATAACGGAATCAGCCACTCGCCGAAGGAATATACCGCAGCGGCTCATTTAGAAAGCGGCGTTAAGTTTTTAATCCATTATTTATATAGATTGGCATATTAAAAGAAAGGATTGTGGACGAAATGAAATTTCTGCCTCTACAGACACCTAATAGAACGATCATGACACCGGGGCCTGTTGAAGTCGATCCGAGAGTTTTGCAGGCGATGAGTACGCCGATTTTAGGCCAATTTGATCCTGCATTTACTTCGATCATGAATGAAGTAATGGAAATGCTTCGCTATTTATTTCGTACGGACAACCAATGGGCGTTCCCTATCGATGGAACCTCCAGATCGGGCATTGAAGCGATGCTGGCGAGCATTATCGAACAGGGCGATAAAGTGCTGATCCCGATATACGGCCGGTTCGGCTATTTATTAACCGAAATATGCGAACGTTACGGGGCTGATGTCACTACAATTGAGCGTGAATGGGGAACGGTGTTTGACCCGGAGGATGTAATTAGAGAAATAAAGAAGGTTCAGCCGAAAATAGTCGCGATCGTCCATGGGGAAACCTCAACGGGGTGCATGCAGCCGCTTGAGGAGATCGGGAAAGCTTGCCGGGAGATGGATGTAATTCTTGTAGTCGATGCGGTTGCGACAATTGGAGGAACGGACGTGAATGTCGACGAATGGCAGCTTGACGGCGTGATCGGCGGGACGCAAAAATGCTTATCGGTTCCATCAGGGATGGCTCCCATCACATATAATGACAGAATTGAAAAAATCGTTTTGTCGCGTAAAAAGGTAGAAAGAGGAATTCGGACGGAATTGGATCAGCAAATGGCCACAGGTCAAACAATTATTAGCAACTATTTTGATTTAAGCCAGCTTCAAGATTATTGGAGCCCGCGGCGATTAAATCATCATACGGAAGCTACATCAATGCTTTACGCATTGCGTGAAGGCTTGAGGCTTATTATGGAGGAAGGATTGGATAATCGATTTGCACGCCACCGCCTCCATGAACGGGCATTAATGGCCGGGCTGGAAGCAATGGGGCTCACATTGTTCGGCGATAAACGCTTTAAACTGCCGACCGTCACATGCGTCAACATACCGCAGGGCGTCGATGGAGAATCCGTGCGCCGCATGCTGCTGGATGAATTCGGGATTGAAATTGCCAGCTCGTTTGGCCCGCTCCACGGAAAAATCTGGAGGATCGGTACAATGGGCTACAGCTGCCGCAAAGAAAATATTCTCAAGCTGCTGACAGCATTGGAGGCAGTTCTCATCTATCACGGTGTTCGCATAAACAGAGGTGAAGGAGCACAAGCAGCGCTGAATATGTATGGGAAACAAAAAAGTAAAGTATCATCTTAGATATTTATGATACTTTTTAACATGTTGATCGAACAATTGTTACCAAAAACAGTTGTTCGATTTTTTTAATTTTTGATATTTTACACAAAATCTTTTTTAATTTTTATTTATTTTGACAGTGGATAAATCAAAGAATTACGTATAATATACCAATATAGTTTCATTTTGCGTTAATAAAAGTTACATAAAGGGATGAGAAATATGACATTGATAGTTGAAAATGTAAAAAAGTTTTATAATGATCATCTTGTTTTAAAAGGGATAAACCTTACTGTTCAACCGCATGAATTTATTTGTGTATTGGGAAGCAGTGGCGGCGGAAAATCAACTCTATTAAATTTGATTGCGGGATTTATTAAACCAGATGAAGGAGTGATTAAGGTAAACGGATCTTTTGTAACAAAACCTTCCAAGGAAAGAGGAGTCGTTTTTCAAGATCATGCACTATACCCTTGGTTCACTGTTTTAGAAAATATCGCTTTTGGACCAATCGTGCAAGGGATGCCAAAAAAGAAAGCATTGGAAAAAGCATTACGTTATATAGAATTAATTGGTTTATCAGACTATGCAAACCATTATCCTGAACAACTTTCAGGAGGTATGAAACAACGCGTCGGCATTGCAAGAGCTTTAGCCGGAGAACCTGAAATTTTGTTAATGGACGAGCCTTTTGGAGCGTTAGATATGTTTACCCGTGAAAATATGAGAACTGAACTAATTCGTATATGGAAAGAAGTAAAGCCTACTATTATATTTATTACCCATGATTTAGCTGAAGCTGTCTATCTTGCAGATAGAGTGATTGTCATGAAAAATGGAATGATTGCTACAGAATTAGAGATTCATTTACCCCGTCCTCGAAATTATCGTGATCCTGAATTTAGTATTTTGATGGAGAATTTAGAAGAGCATTTTGTCAGCTAGTTAGGAGGAAGCTTATGAAAAATATGGCGGCCAGACAAGAAGCAGTTTCTGTCTATACGAAAAAAGTGGGCAAGGTTAGAAATAAAAAATATTTACATGCTATTCCAATAATTGCTTTTTTTGTTTTATGGGAAGTCATTACAAGATTAAATATAAATTTTTCCATAGTAAATCCCGTTTTTTTTCCACCGCCTTCACTTATATTTCTAAATGGTGTAGAACTATTTCATTCAGGATTAATTATAGACAGTATTGTGTCGAGTACGATCCGAATAGTAATTGGCTTTGCAATCGGAGTTCTTCTCGGGGTGATTGCCGCATTATTGATAGGAAGGGTAGAGAAGATTGAATTTTGGTTTATGCCTGTCTTTAACATGATCGGTCCTATTCCAGCTTTAGCGTTGCTGCCTTTATTTATTATTTGGTTCGGAATTGGCGAAATTCCAAAAATTATATTAATTGCTTGGACAACATTTTTTCCAGTTATGACGAATACAATTGATGGAATTAAAAGTGTTCATTCTTCTTATATTCGTTCTGCATTAAGCTTAGGCGCAAATGATAGACAAATATTTAAGAAAATTATTATTCCGTCAACATTACCAAATATTTTTACTGGATGTCAAATAAGTTTAGGATTGGCTTTTTCAGCATTAGTGGTTTCAGAAATGATGGGTGCAAAAAGTGGTTTAGGGTATATTATTGTGGACGCTCGAAACTATATGAAAATTTTAAATATGTATGTAGCTATTATTTTAATAGGTATTGAATATAGTCTTTTTTCCTTGTTATTAAAAGTGATTGAGAAAAAACTATTGAAATGGAGAACAGGCGGATTTGAAAATGCTGTAGAAAAATAATAAGGGAGGAATTATAAATGAGAAAAATTTTTCTTTTTTGCCTAGTTTTTTTGACAATGTTTGCAATCGTTGCGTGCGGTTCAAACAGTTCGACAACAACTAGTGAAAATAGTAATAAAGCGAGTGATGAACTAGAAGTGAAGGATATAACATTAGTAGGGGTAAGAGATGCGCAAATTTCTTCACAACAAATCATTGCAGATAAGTTAGGATTTTTTAAGGAAGAAGGGCTAAACGTAACAAACCAATTAATTGAAAGCGGACCAGATATTGGACCTATGATTGCTGGTGGAAGTGCTCCGGTTAGTTTACAAACAAATTTTATGGATATTATTTTAGCTTCCTCAGGCGTTAAGGTGAAAATCGTAGCTCCGCTTGCACAAATTGCAGGAACACAAGCGGTCGTAGCGGGCAAGCATGCTGAAATTAATTCTCCAAAAGATTTGGAAGGAAAATCAATAGGTATTCCTAGTGGTGCTGATGTAATGATTGCCATTCAAAATATGGCCAACGATTATAATGTTGACATAAAAAAGATAAATTTTGTGAACCTAGCTCCTAGCGATGCTTTAACTGCTCTTGAAAAAGGTGATATTGATGCAATGGCTGCTTGGGAACCGTTTATAACGAAGGCTATCAATAGCGGAGGAAAACTACTATTTAGCGGTACGGTTGACAATTTTGATGGAAAAGAAAAATCTGTTGATTGGATGAGTGTTCATACAACACTGCAAGTAACGGATGATTTCCTAAAAGAAAATCCGAATACGGTAAAAGCAATCATTAGGGCTTTAATAAAAGCTACAGATTACATTAATAAGAATAGAGAAGAAGCAATTAAAATTTTAGCGCCTGAACTTCATTTAGAAGAAAGCGAGTTAAAGGAAATTATGAATAGAAATGTTTATACAATGCAAGTCGACGATTCCTTTATGAACAAAAGCAATGGTTCTGAAGTAGGAGAATATTTATTGAGTGTAGGAAATATCAAAAATATCCCAAATAAGAAAGATTATATTGATTTTTCATTATTAGAAGAAGTTGAACCGGAACTTATGAATAACAAATAACATGAAAAAAGCACTGATGGAAAAATTTTTATTTTAAATGGAGTTTGATAAAAATGATCTACGATCTTATAGTCAAAAACGGCAGCGTTGTGTTTCATGACGAAGTGAAAAAAACAAATTTAGCTGTTAAAGACGGCATTGTTGTTGAAATTGGCGATGACATTGACGGGGAAGCCGATGTCGTTTGGGATGCGGAAGGCCATTACGTTTTTCCCGGATTGATTGATGTCCATGTTCATTTCAATGAACCGGGCAGAGAGGATTGGGAAGGTTTTTCAACAGGTTCATCTATGCTTGCAGCGGGCGGCTGTACAACGTTTTTTGATATGCCGCTGAACGGTGTCCCTTCTACAACTGATCTTGAAGCTCTTCGACAAAAAGGAAAAATAGGCGAGGAAAAGTCATTCGTTGACTTTGGATTGTGGGGCGGGCTTGTTCCGGGCAATGAAAATGATTTAGCGCCTCTTGCCGAAAAAGGAGTTGTCGGATTTAAAGCTTTCATGTCTCCGAGCGGCAATAAAGAGTTCGCAGCGGTTGATGATAATACGCTCTTGAATGGAATGAAAACGATCGCCGGCTTGCGTAAAATTTTGGCTCTTCATGCAGAAGACGGTGCAATGGTGCAATTTTTGCAGAGAGAAAAAGAGCGGCAAGAAAAATTCGGTCCGGACGATTATTTGCAATCAAGACCGATTGCTGCGGAATGGCTAGCTGTCAGAAAAGCCATTACATTTGCGGAACAGACCGGCTGTTCTTTGCATTTCGTTCATATCAGCAGTGCAGAAGCCGTTGAAGAAATCCAGCAAGCGAAGAAAAGAGGACTTGATGTCACATTGGAAACGTGCCCGCATTATCTTTTGTTTGACCATGAACATACGAAAAAGCTTGGAGCGGTTGCAAAATGCGCTCCCCCATTGCGCGAATTAAGCGACCAAAAAAAATTGGTTGATTTGTTTTTAAAAGATCAGATTGACTTTGTCGCATCCGACCATTCCCCGTCGCCATGGAGCTTGAAAGAAGATGAAACGAATTTTTTCAATGTTTGGGGAGGAATCAGCGGGGGGCAATTTACATTGATGGCGATGATCGAACTAGCGGTTCGCTATCGCATTCCTTTTCCGAAGCTGATTCATTGGACATCTGCTAGACCCGCCAAACGATTTGGATTGGACGGGAAAAAAGGGGAAATTGCAAAAGGAAAAGACGCAGATTTTGTGATTATAAGTTTAAAAGATTCCTTCACAGTCGAGAAAAACAGTTTGCTTCAAAAACACAAGCATAGTTTATATGTCAATCATACATTTCCTTGCAAAATCCTTGCGACATTTCAACGGGGGAAATTGGTATTTGACAACGGGCGCATACGGGCTTCCAAGGCTCTTGGCCAATGGCTGAAGTTATGATGGAAAGGGTAAGGGGGCTGTCTAATAAGTCGATTTTCCGGCTTATAAACGCCCCTTTAATGTTTTAGAAACGTTGATATATCAATGTTTATAATGTTTCGTTTTCAATGGATTTTGACTTTCTGGACAGCTTTTTTTTGAACGTTTTCCGTATCCTCCATTTTGCAATCATGTTCCGTGAAAAGTTTTCAAAAAATTTTTTAGCACGTTATCTGCAGCCTTAAAGGACTTGTCGGAAAACCGAAACAGGAAGTTTGGTTAGGCAAATAAAAATGTGAACAGGGGATCTGCGAATATTGAGGTTGGCCCAATAAATAAATGAATAGGTCAGTCTTACGAATTTGTTCAGCTTTTTTGCCGAGTGACAACAGGTTCGAGGTCTCCAAAAAATCGCATAGATGCCTTCTCCTAAATCGTTACCTTTTCTTTAGAAAATTCAGGAAGAAAGAAGGTGAGGATTGCTGAAATGACTAATATGATTATTGAAAAATAAAAAGCAACATTATAATTCCCGTGGTAACTGTATAGTAAACCCGGCACATAGGCTCCTAGTGCTGATCCAATTTGGTGGCTGAAAGATAGCCAACCAATGATAAAACCAACAGAGTGTTGTTTAAAGTATTGCGTGACCAACAATTGCGTAGGAGCAACAGTGGAAAAATCAACCAATCCAAAAACGATAGCGAAAATAATTAAAAGCAGAGGGTTATAGCTATAGAATAGAATAAACAACGATAATGCCCGTATAACATATAGACAGATGAGCATTTTTCGACTGCTCCAGCGATCTGCTAACACACCAGAAAATAGTATTCCTATAATATTAAAAGCAGCCAATATAGTTACTGCTGCACTAGTCGCACTTGTTGGAACTCCACACAACTGGGCATAAGGGATAAGATGTGTATCCATTAAACCTGTAGTGGTAAAACCGCAAACGCTAAATGGTAAAATCAAGAACCAAAATTGTTTTTTACGAAAGCATCCCAAATTGAAAAATCATTGAATTTACTTGGCTGTTCAGTTGTGCTTTCTTCTTGATCCATTCCGCCAATTGGCAACATACCTTTTTCATTAGGATGGTTTCGTAAAATTAACAGGACAATTGGAAACACAACAATCATTAAAAAACATCCCAAGATGATGACCGTTGCTTTCCAATTCAACCATTGAATTAATAATAGAGATCCTGGTACCAACAGCATTTGTCCGGCTCCAAACCCTGCTTCGACAATCCCTAAAGCAAATCCTTGTCTTTCATTAAACCAGTTTGTAACGACTACTGTTGCAGCCACGTTTGACGCTCCGCCAACCCCAAGTGATACAAATATGGCATATAGAATAAACAATTGCCATGGATGATGGACAAAAGCTGTTAATAGAATACTAACTGCCACCAAAAAAGTACTGACAGAAAGGATTATACGAGGCCCAAATTTATCAACTAACCTTCCTATAAATGGTTGGGAAAGTCCATAAACGATAAAGCTTAATGTCGAAATTAGCGATACTGTCCCTCTGTCCATTGAAAATTCCCTTTCCCAAGGTTCAACAAAAGCCCCGAAAGAAAGACGAACACCTTGAACAGCTAAAAGAGATAAAAACGTGACAAATAAAATCACCCAAGCATAGTGAAATCGTAACATCATTTTAGTTTAGTCTCCTAACTTCAAAATTTTAAAGATTCAATATTTTTTCTATTCTACCGAATTGGATGTTTAAGTCAAGCCATTTTTTTCAATATTTTTCTCCGTCAATCGCGACAAAAATCAGTTCATATTCCGAGATGGTGGTTATTTTACAGAAGACGGTCTCAGTGATTTGAATATGCCAACTGTCGTCTCCCCCAATCGTGCAAAAATCTCTGTTGAACCGATGCAAATCAAAGGATTGGCAAAGTTTCCCTGGAAATAATCAATCAAGCATTAAAAATGAAATGCGTATATAACACTTTTTTGGGGTTTTTATCTTCACTATGAGGAATTGCAAGTCTCCATGACCAATAATGACGTGATGCCCGTATCCGTTTTTATCTTCACTATGAGGAATTGCAAGCAAGACGAAAGAGAGAAGTTTGTTTGACGTCTGGAGGCCATTATTTATCATACAGCCAAATTGCCAATTATTTATGTTTCAAAAGAGACGTGCCAACAATGATTGAACGTGCGGAAAAGAAAATAGCGGAAAGAAAAACAGAAAGCCTCTTCTGCCTTTAAATGGGTAAAGAGGCTTTGTCTTTGTTTGTGCATTTACAATTGCTTCACGGTTTTTTTCGCTAATCATATGATCATTTGTTAAAATTGTGACGTCTAAGTCGATTGCGATTCATTTCATTAGCATTTTTCCTCTGGCGTTAGGAATTTCACTACATCGTCAACAGCTTCACAACTTGTTTTGTCCGTTCATGACTATTTATATCGGATTCAATTTTGCCGTTTTTCACGCAGTTTATAAATTCTTCTACTTCATAATACATCGTTTCAAATTTATGTTCCACGGTCAAATCTTTTATTTCACCGTTTCGATATTTGATGACAACTTTCTTCGGATCACTGATTTTGTCAATTTCAATAACACCTTTTTCTCCTTGGATTTCACTAGGGAAAAAGGAGTCTGTTATTTTGGAATACATTACGACTGCTTCAAAATTATCATAATTTAAAATCATACTTCCTTGACCGTCTGCACCGGTGGATAAGTAATAGTGATTTTTTACTATGGATTTTGGTTCGCCGACTAGATGAACAATCGGTGCTAAGCAGTATACACCCAAATCCATTTTCGAACCGTTTCCTAATTCCGGTTTAAAGGCATTTTCAATAATTCCTTCTTTATATTTATCATATCGTGAAGAATATTGATTGTAATGGAAAACAAATCGTCTGATCGGAGCGATTTCGTCAAGATGTTTTTTTAAATTTAAAAAGGTCGGTGTAACGGTTGATTTCATCGCTTCCATAAACATGGCATTGTAAGTTTTGGCCGTTTGAATGACCTCATCCATTTCTTGCACGGACGTTACTGCCGGCTTTTCGCAAAGAACGTGAATTCTATTTTTCATGGCCAAAATACTTTGTTCGGCATGGAATTTGTTGGGGGATGCAATATAAACGGCGTCAATATTGCCGCTTTGAAACATTTCTTCAAGGTTGGTGTACACGTGTTTTATCTGATATTTTTCGGCAAACATTTTTGCTTTTTCCATTGTTCTCGAATAAACAGCGCCGAGGGAGAATTCTGGGTGTGCGCTTGCAGCTTTTATAAAATGGTCGGTAATCCAGTTTGTTCCTATAATGCCAAATCTCATGACGAATCCCACCTTTATTGTTCATATTTGTACATGAATATCATATTATAACATGTTCTGCAGCAGCTTTTTTCGACTATCTGTTTTTTGAACTAACTTAAAACTCCATGTCAATAAAGACCAAAACATACTAACATAGTAAGAGCTGTCTGAAAAGTCCCGAAAAAAAGAGTAAACGACAGTTTCTTTGCCATCTGCTTTTCTGTTTTGATCGAATTTCTGAAAAAGATAAACAGGCATTCAGAGTGGGAGCAACCCAACTCGCTTGGTCAATCGGACCGACCATTACATTTATACTGGCCGTATTTTTAGTGCCCTTAGGATTGTTCGGTTCGGGATTGCCTTGGCACCGAACACGCAAGCGGGAAATTGAAAAAGAACGGTATGGAATTTTGGAAACGGAAGAAAAAGTTACGAATATTTAGAGAAGTTGCTTCACGACTTGCTTAAGCAGCTTGGTAATCCTTTGTCTCGCATCAATAACCCGTGCAAAAGTTCATTATTTGCGGTAATATGATATTGAGTCATGTTTGCATATCTCTTGGTGGTACTGTTTTTATCTGTCAAAGGGGAAGCAGCATGACTCTTTTTCTTTTTTTACACAATGATATGGACTTTACTCTTCAGCTACACATGTGTTTTTATTTTTAGTCACGATATTTTGATTATCCTCTATGACTATACTTCTGATTTTGTCTCTTCACCATTTTCTGTGATTGACACACAATCCCAGTAATGAACCTGTAGACTGTCAACTTGATTTTTTGACCGAAAATGAATTTTCACATTCGTATGAACTTAATCATATATTGAAATTATATATACTAGATATATATTATTTTAGCCTTTAAAATAACTTTCAATAATGATTTTACAATAAATCCGCTTGTTTATAATATATACTTAGTATATAATGAGTGTATAAAAGCAGATGAAATAATTGAGGTAGTGTCAAAAGTCCTTGAAAACTCAGTAGATGTTCATAGTTATTTCCATTAATTAGGTGGAAATGCCATGCAATTACTATTGGCAAAAGCGCCAATAGTTTTGACATTGACGTCAAGGGCAAAGGGAACAGAAAAGCATGCCAAAAAGTTTTTAAAACCATTGTCGAATTCAGAGTTCACTTCATCTGTGGAGGGTTTTAAGGGCTAACCTAAACCAAAAGGTAGGTCATTTGTTCTATCAGCCATTAAGACGATTACACACTATTTTCGGTGCTGGTGGCATACAGAAAATCGGAGGGAGCGTCGCGCTGTGGACAATTGATAGAGCGAGGCACTGACGATAATGAAATATAGTGATTTTATATGAAAATTTTTGACAATACGAATAATAGAATGGAGCGAACGCTATGATTAAAGTTAGCAATCTCACTAAAGAATTTTTGCAGGGGCAAGAGAGAACACGGGTGTTGAAAGGCGTCGATTTGAATATTAAAAAAGGCGAATTCGTAGCAATAATGGGACCCAGTGGCTCCGGAAAAAGCACTTTGCTGCAGCTGATGGGAGGCCTTGACGTACCGACCGCTGGAGATATACAAATTGACGGGAAATATTTAAATAAGATGAGCGAAAAAGAAAGAACGATATTCAGAAGACAAAAACTGGGGTTCGTTTTTCAAAATTATCAACTGCTTCCGACTTTAACTGTAGAAGAAAATATTGCGTTTCCACTTCATGCCGACGGCAAACTGACAAAGGAGAAGAGTCGGGTGATCCAAGAATTGATTCAGGCGGTAGGATTGGAAGGACTTCATCGCAAACGCGCCAACTTGCTCAGTGGCGGTCAGCAGCAGCGTGTTGCTATCGCCAGGGCACTCGTAAATAGCCCGACTGTTTTATTAGCGGATGAACCGACAGGGAATTTGGACAGAGCGAATGCAGAAGAAATTCTGCGGCTATTGACAGTCTTCCATCGTGAAAACAGACAAACGATCGTGATGGTTACTCATGATATTTTTGCAGCCGGATTTGCGGACCGGATTATTCTTTTCAGGGACGGAGGCATCGATCAGGTGGTATCGAGGGAGGAGGGCGACTATGCTAAATATTTGGCGAATTTCATGGCGTAATATCACTCATAACAAAAAGCGTTTTTTCTTTACCTTGTTTGCGATTATACTGGGAACATCTTTTATCACCGCTATGCTGGTAGCCGATAGAACAACTAGAGACGTTTTTAATTACTACACAGATATGTATGTAGCCAATGCAGATTATTGGGTTTTAAGCGATAAGCATACTTATCCGGAAAAAATGATTGAGCCTGTTCAAGATGATCCCGATGTTACGAATATGCTGCTTGTTCTCCAAAAGCAAGCGTTCTTTGAACTTGAAGACGATCACTCTTTAAGTCAAAGATCTGTACGAATTATCGGAGTCAGTGACCAAAACAGCCCGTTACTGGTTCTTCCTGTGATTAAAGGCAGTTTGGATAATAAAGGGGTCATATTGCCGAAAACTGTTGCAACCCTTTTAGGAAAAAAGGTTGGGGATACGGTTCGGTTTGAAGGTTTGGGAGAGGCAAAAGTTTCTGCTATTGTTGAGTATACGCAGCTGCTTGCAAGTCCTAGTGATTGGGACAGTGCTGAATCAACTAGTTTTCGGGTTTTAGTTCCACTCGATATGTTAAGAGAATGGACAGGCAAACATGATGAGATTTCTTATATGCGGTTTCAGGTCAACGGCGATGGCAAGGACCTCTTTCATTCCTTACAGCAGCAGTTCCGTGGGTCAGGTGTGTTCATACAGCCTGTTGTAGCAGATGACCTTCAGAACAACGATATTAGCGGCCTCTATACCTTCTTTTATATTGTTGCCGGTTTATCGATGTTAGTCAGCGGTTTTATTGTCTTTAACACAATTTATACAAGCGTGATCGAAAGAAAAAAAGAATTTGCTATAATGAAAAGCTTCGGCTACACACAACGTTCTGTGTCTAAGCTTGTGCTCATTGAAATCGTACTTTTGTCATTGATCGGTACAGTCATCGGTGTTCCTCTTGGTATATGGCTCGGTGATCTGTTTATGCAGGAACTGCTCAGCATGCTCCAATTTGATATAGTTTATACTTTAAATTGGAGATTGCCGGCGATTATGGCGGTGATTGTTGGAGTGCTGTTCCCCGTTCTGTTTTCGCTTTTCCCTATTTATCATGCAGGCAAAACATCGATTTTATTGACGTTAAAAATGGCCAGCCAATCGAAGGAATCATCAAGACCTCTGCTGATTAGAGCTGTAGTTGGCTTGGTGCTTCTATGCTTTGTGTTTATCGACCACTCTGTAACTTATGCAGCCGTTTTGGCAGGTGTCATTCTTTTGTTTCCTTTGTTGTTGGCCGGTTTAAGCAGAATTATAAAGCCTGTTTTAAATTTTCTTTTTCATTATGCGGGGAGTTTGGCTGCCAAAAGCCTCTTTCAACAAATCAATCGAAATGCAAATACGGCCGCGATACTCGGCATCGGAATTTCGGTTATTTTATTGCTAGGTGCGGTGGTGGAATCAGCTCCGGAAGGATATGAACAAGAAATCAGGAATACGTATGGGGGAGATATGAGACTTACGTCTGAAGCGCCTTGGTCTACAGAAGATATAACGAAACTGCGTTCTTATGATGGAGTTCTAGGCGTTGAGCCATTAATGGAAGCGACCCCGATTACGTGGGAAACGGTTGACGGCGTAAGCAGACAATTTTCTGTTTTTGCCGTAAGTGAAGATGGTCCGTCGTTATTTGCCGATCAACATGAGGAAAAACTGTATAACCGGTTAAAACAGCAAAATGCTGTGCTTCTTGGTGAACGCGCATTTGATGAATGGGGCGGGGAGATCGGGCAGAGCATTCGGATGAATACGCCAAATGGTGAACAATCTTATGAGGTGGTTGGAGTTGTCAAAACATCGCATTATTCCGGTTATGTCGCGTTTATGGATGAGGAACGTCTCAAGGAGGAATTTGGATGGACAAAAGGCTTTGATTTGCTGCTTACTGTTGACAACGAAGCGACCAGTTCCATCCGAGATCGGGTATGGTCTGATTTCCGCGATCATCTGTCAAAGGTTCAAACGGTTGAAGATGAAATTGAGTCCACTACTTCAACAATTTCCGGTATGAATGAACTGATCTTGATGTTGCTGTTTATGATCATCGGGTTAGCCAGTATCGGCACAGCCAACACCCTTTTGATGAACACGCTGGAACGCGTTTTCGAGATCGGAACGATGCGTGCTCTTGGGTTTACTAAACAACAGGTTAGAAATATGATTATCGCCGAAGGCTTGCTCGTTGGGTTATCCGGAGTTATCGGAGGAATAGCAGCTGGGTTGATCTTAATCTATGTAACAAGTCAGTCAGAACTCATGGACGGATTTATGTCTTTCCGGCTGCCATATAGCAATATGATAATGGCAGTGATATCCGGTGTTGTGTTGAGTCTATGCGCCGCTTGGATGGCAAGCCAAAGTGCCAGCAAAATAGATATCCAATCATCACTGAAAGAAGGTTGACAACTTGTCAGTTAAATATGGAATTTTGACATTGTTATACCAAAAAAAACATCATGGATACGAATTGAAATTAGAATTGGATTCCCTTTTTGGCATTAAAGGCAAAATTAATCCCGGTCAGATCTATACTACGCTTGATCGCCTGATTCGTGATCAACTTGTCTCGTCCGCAGGAATGGACGATCAGGAAAGAAAATTATACGAGTTAACACCAAAAGGTAAAGATGAGTTGGAAAAATGGTTGCTGGAACCGGTGCCATACACCACGACAAAAGAAGATTTTTTCTTTAAATGGAGCTGTGCCCGCAAAATTAATTTTGCTCAGGAAAAGAAAATGCTTGAACAGCAAAAAGCGGTGGTGATTAAAGAAGTGATGGAATTGACCAAATTAAAAACAGAGCTGCTCCTTCAAGGTGACGAAAGCAAATATTTATTGATCACCGGTATTTTATTGCATTTAGAGGCGGATTTAAACTGGATAAATCAAGTTGAAAATCGAATCCATTAAAAGCTGCCAAGTTCAAAGAAAAGTGCGGGCCAGCATAAATAGAATGAAAGGAGAATGGGCTTAGGATTGCGATTCTGGCATATCATTGGGAACTGTTTATCGTAGCGGAAGTGTTGTCAGTCATCTTTCGATATTTTTTAGAAAACCAAAACTCAGTATTTTGCTGAAAGCTGAAGCTCGGCTCGGGTTGTATGTATATCTGCAAATAGGTGAGATTTCAACGTTTCTCATTGTTATTACTATATTTGTCATTTATGCTTGTACTTTTGGAATATCCGATTTTATCAGGCTAGATCAATAAAAATCGGTCAGCTGCGCGGTGTTGAGCTGTTAACAGATGAAGAAATATGAAAAGATAAGACAAAACCGTGATGCGAAATATATCGAAAAAAATCGTATATCCTCGCTCATTCACCTGGTGTTATTCGTTGTGATTCCAGCAATATTTTGGTCTATGGGGACGGACGAAACACTTAATAATGAAAATATGAAAGAAGAAAGTAAAAAGACCCCGGCTGGGGCTGCTCCTGTCAAAGAAGATTTCTAGGAGTATATGGATGAAGCAGTACAAATTCATTACTTAAATTTGGCGAAAAATCCTGGTGCTTACAAAAATAAAAAGGTTGTATTCACAGGAAAAGTTATTCAAATTATTGAACATGGGAACAACATTACTTTTAAAGTGAACGTCGATAAAAGTATAGACGGCGTTTGGAAAAATGCGATAGTCGTGAATTACCGAAATGCAAACAAAAAAAGCCATCTGCTTGAAAATGAAATGATTACTTTTTGGGGAACCGTCAAGGGATTAAAAACTTATCAGTCTTCGGGAAAACAAGTAACAATCCCTGAAGTGTACGCAAAGTATATAACGATAATGGGGAATGAAAAATAAGTAACTGAAGCGAACTCGCTATCGAACAGTTTCATGTACGAGGATGTGGAATTAAAAGAACCTTACCGGAGCTATCTAAGCAGGTGATAGGTAATGAAAGCCAAGTGTTATGTTCATCAATTTTAAATTCATCGTAACGCTTTCTATTAATTCTAAGTCACTTATGATCGTGTACAATTTTAAACCGTTGACTCGGAACAGTATATCCGTCCCGAGTTTTTCTTTATATTCTAAAAACTTAAGCTCTATTTTTTGTACTGTGAAAGCTAATTCTTTAGATTCAAATCGCTCTTCTTCACACTGCCATATGGATGGTGATCTTGACGTATAGTGGAAATTTCATTGAACATGGCACGATTGATGTCAGAAGCTAACAAGCCAGACCTTGATTGTTTTTCAGAAGCATTTTCCGTACTCCTTTTTAGCATGAGCAATATGAACGGCGACTAATGATCAGCTCATCGTGTTACTCCGAATCTACTTAACACCTCTTATTTGTTTGATATGCCAATTTCCCCATTATCCACGCAAGCCTTTTTTTAGCCCTCAACAATTTCCTATGAATCATTCAAAAATGTATAACATAAAAAATATGGATTCTTCACCACATTTTGTGATTTAACCCAAAAAATAAGGAAAACACTCACGAATTCCTGGCAATAATGTTAGCGTCACTTAACATAACAGGAGGTTCTAAAGTGTTTTCCGTATCACTAGATTTGCCAGAATTTGAAGTTGTTAAACAAGTGTTTCTTGAAGATTGCAGTTTGTTACATGTTGAGAAAAATACTACAGAAGAACGCTGTTCTTACTGCGGTTTTTTTTCTAGTCATGCCCATGACTGGCGGACAAGAAAGGTTCGTGACTTGTCCGTATTAGGTAAGCCCCTTTTCTTGTTTGTCAGAGTGTATAGATACCGTTGTCACAACTGTAATGAGGTATTTTCACAAACATTTGAATCTATCTGTCCTAATAAGCATCAGACCAATCGGTACAGAGAATATCTGTACGAAATGTGCATTGGCTCTACTATCCAAGAAGTGAGTCGAAAGGAAAAAATACCTTATACAACCGTTGAAAGAATATTTTATTCCGTTGCTAAAGAAAAAGAGAAGGAGCATTTAGAAACTCTTGAAAGTGTTTTAGAAAACGATGCATTAATCCTTAGCCTTGATGAGATCGCTGTCCGAAAGGGTCACCGATATGAAACAGTTCTTATGGATACCCAAACCGGGAGTGTGCTTGGTATGGAACATCAACGGAGTTATCATTCAACTCAGATCTTACTTGCCAAGAAGATTCTGTCTAATAAATGTGTTCATACCGTTGTTATGGATATGTGGGATCCCTTCCATAAAGCTGTTAAATCTATATTCCCAGAGGCCTGTATCGTCATTGATAAATATCATGTGGTGCAAAAGGTGACACATGCACTTGACCAAGTTAGAAAGAAAACTCCTGGACTAAAAAAGGGACGGTTTAAACTCTTGAAAGGTTCTGAAAAGTTAACGGCTAATGAAAAACAACAATTAGACGAGATGCTCAAAGAGCATTCAGAATTGTCATATGCCTATTTTCTAAAAGAACTCTTTAGAAAAATATACCAAGTGAATGACTATGATACAGCTGATTCACTCTTAGAAGAATGGATTCAACTCGCATGGAGCAGCCCATTTCCTTCATTTCATCAAGTAGCCAAGACGATAGAAAATTGGAAGGCACAAATTTTACAATATTTTCTTACCCCTTTTACGAATGGCCGGATTGAAGGTACAAACCATAAGAGTAAGAACATCAAAAGACGTGCTTTTGGCTTCAGAAACCTTGAAAGATTTCGGCTACGTGTATTTTTGGAATGTACAGGTAAAACTTATAAAAATCAGGTTGCTTAACCATGCCCTTCATCAGCTTTCCGCATTGTAGTTGGTAGAATGGAATCCGTCAAGGAAAGCGCTTGACCTCTTCCATTCTACCCACTTAGTGGTCTGCAAGCTGACGAAGGAGCTACTCTAGATTGAGTATCAATCTTGCTAACTTATTGCCGGAATTGTGTGAACATCACAGAATATGGTGATGAGACAAAATATGTAATTAATTTAAAAAATGTAGAAATTTCAATAATAATGCAGGAATTTGTTAGGAAAGGTGGAATAGTAATATGTATCTATTTTTATCTATTAAATTTAGATCCTGAATCCGTGATTAAAATCGCACTAACTAACCTTGTTATAATAGGTTTAGGCATCCTTTTGGATCCATGAAATCTCTTCACCAGGTAGGTGCATTATGACAATGGTAAAATTTATACTAGAAGACTCTGATGAAACCCTATCCACTCATTCAGGGTTAGGTTTAATTGGTTTACTTTTCTCGAAAACCAAACTATCCAAGCACTTTTCAAACTTAAAAGTTACTAACATAAAATCTTCACCTTCTATGACGAATGGAGAGGTGATGACTTCCTATATCGGTATTCTCTGTCAAAGTAAAGAAGATATCGAGACATTTCGAGATTCCCCATTCGTCCATCGTGTACTAGGCGTGCAATCTGTTCTCACCAGTGTAACTTTACGACAACTCTTAGATCAAACAGCGAAAGTAGGTGGACGGCAGTCCATTATATTAAAATACCTGTCTCGTTGCTTAAACAGTTTGATTCCCCTGTTGTGCCAAACTTGCCTATCTTGGACAAGAAAGGGATGTCGTCAACGTTAAATTATGTGATGGAAAAAAGCACATTCAAAGACCACAGATACCTTCCTCTAAGAATCTATTTACTTTTCAAAACAACTGACAGACATTCCATTTCTTGTTCGTTTGTATGGTGGAAATGATAGCATCTACTCTTTAAAAGAGTGTAAAAAAGAAAACGTCCATCATATTATGAAACGAAACCCACGACGTGAAAAACCTGAAACATGGCTATCGATTGTCGAGCAAATCGGGAAACAAGTTCCTACGCGTGATGGGAAACGTATCTTTTATAGCTCTGTTCCCGTAACAGACAAAGGAATGAAGAAGTCTCTTCGGCAAGCTAACAAAGTTGTGGAACGAACGATTGATAAAATCATCTAAATCCTTTACGCTCCTGATATTAATTACTGGACCTATGGAGATTGAGCCAGAGGAAATCATGGATCTCTATCATGCATATGGAACATGTGGACAATTTCATAGTGAGTTGAAAACAGACATAGATTTAGAACGGTGACCGTCTGGTAAGTTTTCGACAAATGAATTGATCTTGCTTGGTTATTTTCAGTTCATTGGGCAAGAAAGCTTTAAGTTACATGATGCAACTGTGAAAAAGAACGTTTTTCGTCGAAGAGCGACAACCGTTATTCAAAATCTAATACTGCTTAAATCTAAAATGGTTTGGTATTCGCGAAGGTTGTATTTGAATTTTGGAAATAACAGCCCATATTATCCTACTTTCAAAAGAATATACGGAGCCGTTTTACACTCTTTAGTAGAGATGAACAGAATAACGAAACTTCAAACCTACCAAAAAGACCGAAACAGTTGTACAACAAATACAAAAAATTTATTAAAATGAATAAAGATAAACGCCATGTCACGGATTCAGGTTAGACGTTAAGAAAACTATGAAAAAACTAAAAAAAACGAGGTGGGGAAAAATGCCTAGTAAACGGTTGTAGACGTTTTTGGGACTTTCGGAGTATCAACCTTGTTATTACACGTATGAAAATAAACGTTCAACGTATACGCGTTTTGTGCAAACCGCTATCTATGAGTTAATGAAAGATGACGGCGATATGGAGGTGGTGGTTTTTTAACCAAGAAAGCAAAAGAAAAGAATTGGGAAGATTCAAAAAACAAAAAAGGAGAACCTCTTGAGGGTTTGTCTTCTGCTTTTCGACGAATTGCCCTCAGGCTAAAGTCCGAATTGTGGAAATAGAAAGTTCGCAAGATGAAGCAGTGAGATGGCGGCTTTTTGATGCAGTACTTCAAGAAATTCATGAAGGAGATGAAATTTATTTTGATATCACCCACAGCTTCCGTTCAATTCCGTTCATTGTTCTCATCGTTTTGAATTATGCTCGGTTAGTGAAAAATGCAACGATCGGCAAGATCGTTTATGGTATCTTTGAACAATTGGGTTCACCGCAAGAAGTAGAAAAAATGCCACCGGAACAGCGTCTTGTGCCGATTGTTGACGTTACGAACATGGTGACGCTTTTAGATTGGATGAACGGAGTGGACAGCTTTTTGCGGGCTGGGGATACGTCTTTAATTCTGCAATTAACAATGAATCAAGCATCACCGATTTTAGAAGAAACAAAAGGCAGAGATGAAGAAGCTTAAAAAATGAAAATGCTTTCCAAACATTTGCATGAGTTTTCTCAAAATATGGCAACATGCCGTGGAAAAAAATTCCCGAAAGCATTAGGCGCTTGAGAGAAACGTTGGATGACGTTAGAGGGTTGGAAATCGAAAAGTTTAAGCCGTTGGGTGTATTGTTGGATAAAATTCACGACAAAATTTCCGAATTTGAAGGTCAAAACATCATTATGGATACGTTCGTAGCAACGAAATGGTGCGCGGAACATCAGTTAGTGCAACAAGCGTTTACGTTGCTTCAAGAAAATATGTTAACGGCAGTTTGTTTGGCTAATGGCTTGGATCCCCATGATAAAGAAAAACGAAATATGGTCAGCAGTTGCATCAATATTGTTTCTAAAAAAATAGATCAAAGTCAATGGCATGTTGGCAGCAAGGAACCGACTGAAAGCCAACGAAAAGAAATGGAAGGAATTGTTTCGTTTCTTGAACAATATGTGGAACATATAAAGAAGCTCGATCTCATTAACCAACGCCGAAATAATATCAATCATGCTGAGATGGCACATAAAGAAGATATTCATTATGATCAGTTAAGCAAGGAGTTAACGGACCTTATAGATAATTTGGCTCCGTTTTTTGATGAAATGAACGTGTTAGCCCGACAAAAGCTCTAAAACGCCATCGTTGATGGTGTTTTTTTATACACAAAGGGAGGTCGTTGTTGACATGGGACGAAAAACATTGGTGATGTATGAAATTTCCCAGAAGCAAAACTATATTTTTCGCACAAACAGATTGATCGAAAATATAGGGGCATCGACGATCATTCGTCAGTTAACGGAAGAGCCCCATCAATTATTTAAAGATGTGAAAATTCAATTGCCAAATGTACAGGAAAAAATTGTTGGTGGCGGGAATGCGGTATTCGTTTTTGATCAAGAAGAAGATGCGAGGCGGTTTGCGAAACATTTGACTTGCGGAACGCTGAAGTATTTTCCGGGAATTGAGATATTTTTAGTGACCAAAAGCATCGATTGGGAAAATGACATCTTGTACGACAAAAAGAATGAACAAGGTCAATTGGTTAAAAAAGGCGTTTTTACTCAAATGCGCGATGCGTTGGCGGATAAAAAAAACAAGCGCTCTCAAGCGGTGCAGCAACTGTCGTGGGGGATTCATTTCATTTGTTCGGATAGTGGTCTGCCGGCCAGTGCATTAAGTTTTGATAAAGATATGAAAACACAAGTCCCGCGTGCGAGGGAGTTAGTAATAAAAGAAAGAATGGGAAGAGAGACACGAGACACAATTTTTGAGAAGCATTTGTTGGAAGACTTAAATAAACAGATAAACAGCGAAACTTTTTCATTTTTAGATCAAAAAAAATTAGAAAGTGTTTTTCATCAACAAAAAAGTGATCAGGCGAAAAGTTATGTGGCGATTGTCCATATTGATGGAAATGCCATGGGTGACAAAGTGGGAAGTTTTTTAAAGCAAACGTTTGAATCCAACGATGATTATATCAATCAATATAAGGCGTTTACAAAAGAGATTGATGATGCATACAAACAAGCGTTTAAAAAAATGATTCATCACCTGATGAATGATTATGATCGTTGGGCAAGCGTCATTTATGGAACTGAGGATGCCTCAAATGATGAAAATTTAAAACGTACCGTCCCCCTTCGCCCCATTGTCGCAGCGGGAGATGATATTTGTTTTATTACATATGGACAGTTAGGAATTGAGTGTGCCCGTCTATTTATTCAATACTTACAAGAACAAAACGAAAAACAAAGTTTTGAAGCTTGCGCCGGTGTTGCTATCGTCAAACATAAGTTTCCTTTTTGGCTTGCTTATGAATTGTCGGAACAATTATGTTCCAATGCGAAAAAAAGGCTAAAAACCGATTCGGAAAATTGGGAAAAACTCGGAATGGGAACGAAGGAAAGACCGTATGACACGTCTTTAATTGATTGGCATCTTGTCAAAGACGGTGACTTTCAGTTTGACATTGATTTAATGCGCCGATCGTTATATGAAAACGAAGATGGCAGTTACTTGTTGCAGCGCCCTTATTATTTGCAAAGACAAACCGATAAAATCCGCCATCATGCCAGCTACCAATTCTCTTTTTTAAATGCCATGAACGTCATTGTTAATGGCGAAATGGAAAACCCTCGCTCCAAATGGAAAGCACTGCTAGATGTTTATCATCAAGGGGTAGAAGCGGTGGAGCAGTGGAAAATTCAACAACAATTTGACATTGGACCCAATCAGTTGTTTTTAGCGCCGAAAGATGGATTTTCGGTCTATGGGACGGAAGATGACAAAAAAGAAAAGCTTGTTGCTTATTACTATGATGCCTTGGAAGTAATGGATTATTTTATCCCGTTAAGTGAGGTGAAAGAAGGGTGAATCATATTGCAACAGTGGAAATCGAATTGTTGTCAGAAACCGTGTTTGGCGGCAATAGCAATCAAGCGGGGACGGTCGATATCGATTTGCAAACGGATGAATATGGGTTTCCTTATTATGCCGGCCGAACGTTAAAAGGAGTGTTGCGAGAACAGGCTGATTGGTATGTAAGCAAGCTATCGCAGTTTGAAGATTCAACAAAGGCTAAAAGGGCGTTAGACAAATTATTTGGAAGTCCTGATTCGTCCGATCGCACGATTCACAGACATAATCATTCAAGTTTACGTTTTGGCGATGCGAAATTAAGCCAACATTTATACGATTTTGTGATGGAAAATGGCATTGATCGCAAGCAAGTGTTGCGTGCGCTGACAACGGTACGGTCAATGACAAGCCTTGATGACGAAACGGGTACAGCGAAGAACGGTTCGTTGCGGCAAGTTCGTGCTGTTTTTCCGGGTTATCGATTTTATGCGCCGGTTTTTACTCAAGGAACGCTTAACGACGAGGAGAAAGAGTTGTTAGAGGTGGCCGTTAAGTTGGTGCGATATGTGGGGATAATGCGCCATCGTGGCAAAGGTCACGTTCGCTGCACGTTGCATTGGCATAGAGGGATGGACAAGATAGAAGCACGCGCCGCTTCAAAAGTTGGTTTCAGTCATCCGTACTTGACTTTGACGATCGATGTTTGCGAACCGCTAAAGATTAGCCACATTCTTGGTACTAGCGATTCTACCCACGCGCTCCATTACATTCCCGGTTATGTGTTGCGGGGGGCCCTTGTTCACACTTATTTACAGGCAACAGGTATGTCGCCGGAGAAGCTCGATACGAGAGTGATTTTTGACCATCGCAAAGTGCAGTTTTGGAATGGTTATATAAAAATCAACGGGGAACGGAGTCTTCCTTTTGCTCAACATTTGTTTGAAACGAAGGAAGAATCGAAGAAGAAAACGACCAATCCTCGACGAGTGTACAATGCTATGGATGAAAAGGAGATGAATTTGATTCGTTCAGATTCACCTGTAAAGATCAAAAGAGATGCCATGCTTTTAGAGTCAAATCAACAGTTGACTGGACAAACAGTGAAAACGACATCTTCTTTACATATGAGCATTAACGGCAATCGCAATGATGCGGATAAACGCCATCTTTACCGTTATGAAGCGATTAGTCCGAAGCAAACATTTGAAGCGATTGTTTCTGTTAAAGAAAGTGATCCGTTTGTCGATTGGCTTTGTAAGCAAAAAGAATTAACCGTATGGATTGGAGGGGCACGAAACAGCGGCTATGGACGCTGTATCATCCGTGTCGGGTTTGCAAACGATCATCCTGAGCAGCGGTGGGTGCATATAGATGATTTGGCCGGATCTCAAGAACTGTATGTCCTTGCTACATCCGATTGGATTATTAGAAACGAATTTGGACAACTGGTGAGTGCTTTAGATGACAAGTGGTTGGGCGAACAGCTGGGAGTTTCCCTTGAGTTAAAAAACCAAGTGGTGCAGACGCAATTGACTGGCGGATATATTTCACAATGGCAAGCGTATCAACCGATGATTCGTGCCGTAAAGGCGGGATCGGTTTATCATTATGAAGTCAAGTCGGGAAAGATCGATGTCAACAAGTTAATGGCTTTAACTGAACGGGGGGTTGGAGAAAGGAGAAATGAAGGCTTCGGCCGCTTAATGATTTTGCCGGGTTGGTCTTATCATTACTTAAAAGAAGCGAAGGAAGAAGTGCGGATGCCTATACCTTTACAGAAGATTGAGGAGCAAGACGGATCACAGCTATTGCGATTGAAAGAAGGATTATTGAGGGAAATGTTAACCCATTTCATGAGGATGAAAGTGTCTGAGTGGAAAAGGGAGTTAACTGGTGCTGACCATTTGACAAGCTCTCAATGGGGAAAATTGCTACAACACTCATCACAGTTTTTACATCAACCGAAAGAGAAAAGAACGTCTCGTTTTCTTAAAACTTATTGGGAAAAATTTTGGGAAGATACAAGCCGTCGATTAAAGGCTAAATCGAAGCTTAGTTTTGACGGGGTGCGTGTTGGCAACAAAAAATTAAAAGATTTTATTTTAGAATTAATTGACCAAAAGTGGGAAGTTGATCAAAGGCTTGCAGAACAAGTGGAAGTGAATTATGCAGAATGGAACATGCGCGCGTTAGAATTACTGATTCGTCAAGTCATTCGCAGCAAAAATGAAAAAAGGGAGGTGGAGCATCAACATGCAGCACGTGTTTGAGTGGAACTTTGAATTGAGAGCCGAATCGCCGTTAAGAATCGGCGATAATGAGGGCGACTTATTATTGGATGCCGCTGGAAAGCCATTTCTTCCGGGGACGTCATTGGCTGGCGCGTGTCGATCTTACGTTGAGCAAGCGTTTGGTAGTGATGTGGCGAATGAATTATTTGGAAAAATAGGGGATGAACTGAGACCAAGTCGACTTATCTTTAGCGACGGTGTTTGCAGAACATCTCAGTCGTATTTTGTGCAGCCGAGAATTGCGTTAGATGGTAAATCTAAAACGGTTCAATCAGGATTGTTTGAGAGAGTGACCGTTTCTTCTGGTTCTGTTTTTACAGTGATGCTCGTGTTAAAAACATCGTGTGAAGCGGACAAAGATGTTGTGGAAGACATGCTCGCGGCGTTAAATGAGGGGACGATCCGCATAGGGGCTGATAAATCCATAGGTGGAGGCAAAGTTTCTATCGTCAACGGACATTTTGTTCATTATGATTGTTCAAAACAGCAAGACTTGTTCGATTACGTGAACAAAACGAAAAAGAAAACAGCTTGGTCGCCTAAAAAAAATGATGGAAATCGAGGGTTTATCCGTTTTATCATCAAAGGTCAAACAGCAGCCCCTCTTTTAGTTGCCGGACAAAATACTTTTGATAGTGATCAAGCCGATCGGGTCTATATGAAAATAGATAAAGATGGAAATGAACGGGCGATTATTCCTGCTTCTAGCTTTAAGGGTGTTTTGCGTCATCGCATCCAGCGGATTGCAAACATCATGCAGTTGAAAGATAAAGAAACATACGTAGCGCAACTTTTTGGAACGGACAGTCAAGAGCATACAAAAAGAAGCGGAAATCTTTTGTTAGAAGACACGTTTTTGGAACAGGAAAAGTCAAAGACGTATTACCGGATCCAAATTAATCCGCTAACAGGCGGTGTCAAAAACGGTGCTTTGTTGGACATGAAAACCGTTCAAGGGTCTTTTACAACAATTTTGACTTACCGCCTAAAAAAAGGGGGAGAAATGACAACGGAAGATAAAGTTGTATTGGCATTGTTGTTGTTTGCTTTGCGGGATCTTGGCATGCAGCAATTGACAGTGGGAAGCGGCGCATCGATTGGTTGGGGGTATTTGGATATTTCCAGCATCCATGTCCAATTCGCTGACGGTAACGTTTTGTTTAACTTTAAGGACAAACAAATAAAGGACGAATCCCATTGGTTAGAGAATTTGCAAAAGGCGCTTGATCACGCAAAAGAATCAGTGGAGGTGTGAAATGGAAATGGCACATTTGCCATTTGAAACGACAGTTCTTGTAAATGAAGGCGATAAACTTTATTGGCCGAAAGAGGTCACAGCGGACGCTTATACTCTTGTCTATTATCATAGTGAGTTGCAAATAGAGAAGTTATTAAAACCTTTAAACCTGCAAACCCTTTATGAGGCGTGGGCGTTTGACGGCAAGCGCTCGTGGCATATTTGGCAACGGGATGATGAATGGATGTGCACTGCTTATGATCCGTCCGTGCTTAAAGAAGAGGAAAAAATGGAAGTTGAGCACTATCTATCCAAACATATCAGACAAAAAATCAAAAAAACAAAACTAATTATTCACCAAACAATCGCATGGGATGAAGACGGTCAAGCTTACATCGCTTATTCTTGCCCGATTAATTTCAAGTAGAGAAAGAGGTGGTTATGATCATGAATGAAGAAGCTTATGCGCCTTATAACTTTGTTCCGTTTCCAGAGCGAATTATTTCTCGGTACGCACGATATGACGATTTACCTAGTCATGACGGTAATAACAGCGGCAAAGGCTTGTTATCCGGGGAAATCGAGTTTGACATCACTGCTCAAACTCCCGTACTAGTGGCTGACGGCACCGATCGAAGCAAGGAAAATGAGCCTAGGTATTTTGTGAAAAATGTGGACGGGAAGTATGAAATTCCCGGATCATCGTTAAGGGGCTTGATTCGCCAAACCCTTAGCGTCCTTTCATTAAGCAACTGGGCGGAACAAATTGAAGATGAATCGTTTTACTACCGTTCTGTTGCTGGGAATAAACATGTGCGAAAAGAATATCGCAGTATTCTTGGCTTTTCAGGGAATGAAACAGATAGAGAGGATCATGGCGCAAGAAATGTTCGAGCGGGTTATATCGTCAAAGAAAGCGACGGCCAATATGTCATCTATCAGGCGAGATCGGACGGGGGAAGGAAGGGTTTTACGTATTATAAATGCCACCAAAGTAGTTTTCCGTTTTTAAGAAAGAAGATCAAAGAAGGATTCCAAATTTGTAATGTTAGTTTTTCAGTCGATAAAAATGGAAAAGTGGTTCGCCTCGATACATCGAAAAAGGAAAAATTAGCATTTGACGGCAAATTGATTTTTTCAGGGACTATGAAAAATAAAAAAACCGCTTATGTGATCAATGACATTGACAAAGAAGCAACTCCCATCAAAATTGATCCGGCAGATGTAAAGGCGTATCAAGCTGATTATGAGTTTCGTAGCAAAAAATTTGAAAATGACGAGAAGAAAAAAGAATTCTTTAAATTGCCGGACAAAAAGGGGATTGAACATGCGAAGCCGTGTTTTTATATTTATTTGAATAGTCGCGTATATTTTGGTTTTAGCCCTTATTTGCGACTAAAGTATAACTGGTCAACCAAAAAGTTGCTGCCTAAACATTTGCAAAAGACGGATGTAGCCATTGATTATGCAAAGGCGTTATTCGGCTTTACTCAACAAGTGATGCCTGAATCTTCTCAAGAAGATTCAGAAGAGAAAAGTTACGCTTCAAGACTGTCATTTCTCAATGCGAAGGTGATGTCGGAAAGCGGAGAGGAAACGGTGGATGTCATTTTAGGACAGCCCCGAGCTTCGGCGATCGGCATGTATTTAAAACAGCCTGATTCCAAAATTCGCTGGACTTATAATGATGATTCCGCTGAACTGCGGGGGTTAAAACAATATTGGCTGAAAACAGAACAAAAAAGTCAAAGTTCTGAAAATAAAAACGTTTTACAGAAACTTCATTTGTTACGAAAAGGAACGACATTTAGGGCAAAAATTCTTTTTGACCAGCTTTATGAAGATGAACTGGGACTGTTGCTCTGGTCCCTTCAAGGACCGAAATACCATCAAATGGGTATGGGTAAGCCGTATGGTTACGGCATCGTTGCCTTTGATCATTTCTCCGTTTTCGTTTACAAAAATGAGGCGAGCTTATATCATTTATCCACCTTTTTCGATTTAAAGATGAAGCTCGTTTCGCCGACTGATTACATTGAAAAGTATAAGCAATATGTACAAAAAACATTCGGCATTGATATTGAACAGCAGGAAAGTGTTAGGATTTTCTTGAAAATGAAAGACTGGTCGCCGCTTCCGCATAGTAAAATGAATTACATGCCTTTAAATAATTATAAAAAAACCCTCGTATTACCGACTGTTCAATCGCTGCTCAATAACGAAAAAGAGCAACGTCAAAGCAAGCAAAAAAATAATCACCAGTCGTACAAAACAAAAAAGAAAAATCCATCAAACTGTTCCAATAAACACAAAGTAAACGATCGGACTCAAAGTATAAACACTGCCCTTGCGGATCAGTTGAAAAAAATATATCGACAAGAAAAATAATAATCTCTGTTAAGCGTTAAAGCGTTTCCTTCATTTTTTCAAAAGAAGCTTTTGTTTGAGAGAATTTACCCGTGCCCCCATCAAGTGTAGGGAGATGGTGGGGGCATGTCATGAAAGAATAGAGAGGAGATCAAATAATGGCAAAAGTACTCATCTCGCCCCTCGGTAAAGGGATACGGGAAAAAGAAAAAACAACCGCTGGAGGAAAATACATAAAAACTACTTATAAATTTGCAAACAGTGATAAGGGGTATGACACTTCGTTTATCACATCGGCATTAAGTGAACATCTGCAATTGGATAAAATTTTTATGATTGGAACGGATCAGTCGATGTGGGAGGAAGTTTATTATTATTTTGGTGAAGTAAAAGAAAATTCGTATGGAGAAGACGTGTACTTAGAACTTGATGAAAAAAAATCAAAGGGAACGCTAACGGAAGCAGATCTGACCTGTGTCAATGAAGCGATTGACCGTTATTTGAAAAAAATGAACCCTTCAGCAACTGGGGGATCTTGTTGCAAGCTGATTCAAAATGGAAAAAATACAGAAGAGATTATAAAAAATTTTCTGATCTTTATGGAATTTAGCCAGCTTATCAAGCCCGGTGATGAAGTGTATTTAGACATCACTCATTCCTTTCGTTCGATTCCCCTGTTTTTGTTTGTGTTGATTGACTTTGTGCAAACCTTGCGAAAGGACGAAAACATTCAGCTGTCGGGTGTATACTATGGCATGTTGGAAGCAAAAAACGATAATGTGACTCCTGTTGTTGATTTGAAGGCGTTGTTTGAAGTGACCCAATGGACTCGGGGGGTTTATGAATTTATTCATTATGGTCATGCGGATCTTTTCGCTGAGTTAATCGATCATGAGAGTTATAAAGAAAGCTTAAAACATATATCCAATTTGGCGGATTTAAACCACATTAAAAGTTTAAAAAGTAAAGTGGATCAATTTCGCTCCAATTTTGAAAAAGGATACGAGCATAAAAACGGTCTACCAATTTTCCCGTACCTTAAACCACATTTGAATCGTTTTTTTGATTATTTTAAAGGAGCTGACACTGATGCCAAATTCCAATTCCAATTGGCAAAGTGGTTTTTTGATCATAAACGGTATGCCAACGGTTATATTTGTCTAGCAGAATCGATGATTACCCATGTGGCCTATGTTTATAGCAAAGTGGAAAGAAACTTAGATGTTGGGAAACGTATAGTTCGGGATAACATTAAAAAGTTGATTAATCATTATTTACAAACAAATTCAAACGAGCATTATCAGAAAATGCATAAACTTTACAAATGTGTTTCTAAATTTCGCAATGACATCGCCCATGCCGGGTTTTTATCTGAAAATAATAGCGAAGATGTCATCACTAAAGCCCATCAGTTCATTAAAGAAACAGAGAAACTTTTTTTCTCAAGTAATGGAAAGAGATTAATTGAGCAGCTCCCCCGTGAGTATCCTTATTCCACACTACAAACCCAGAGGAGTCGTAGCAAATGAAAGTATTGGTTATCATGTCACACAAGTTAACAGAAGGACAAAAGCAGGAACTTTGCCAGCGGTTCAACGCTGAATCCTTCATCGATTTTCCTGAACCCTTAAAAAAGCAATGGATGAATATTCCGCCTGTTGGTCCGTGGCAAAACGAATTCCTAAAAGAAATCAAAGAATGGTTAACCAACCAGCTGGCAAAGGGGGATAAAGTGATCGTTCAAGGGGAATTTGGCGCCACTTTTTCCCTTGTTTATTGGCTCAAAAAGAACGGTTATGCGGTGTATTATGCCACAACGGAAAGAAAAGTCGTTGAAGAAGTAAAGCCCGACGGCACAGTAGAAACGATACGCCGCTTTCAACACGTCTGTTTTCGCGAATATCCCGACATCGATTAGATGCAAAAAATGTCATACCGGTGTCGTCGACCTCCAGTCGTAGGGGGTCGACGACAAAATGAAAAAAAGAGAAAACAGCTGAAATTTATTAAGTTTAAAAGAAAATACGGTTTTACAAAAGTCAAGAGAAAGTCAAGAGAATTAGAAGAAGGAATTTTCAAATCATGTCGAATGTTGATTTATCAAGCAATTTTAGGGTTTAGATCTTAACTATAAGGAATTGAAACTGCTATTTGCCGCCATTCGTTTTTGTACCGTCATCAGTTTTTATCTTAACTATGAGGAATTGAAACCCGTCCGACATCGCTTATGGTGAAGGAGTTACAGAGTTTAATCCTAACTAAGATCCGTCTGAAGAAATAGTCGTGTACGAAACACCCCATTTTTAACTAAGCTGCCTTGTATGCGAATGCTCTGCAGTCGCAGGGATAATCACAGATCATCAACAACATCACTATTACTTGACTGTTATACGAATACAGCTCTTGTTGGAACTTCAATTACACCTTTATAGTTTTTTGTATTTTCCACTCTGGAAGTAAAGCTAAGTCAATTTTAGTCTGTATCCTATTGACTGCCTGAGAGGTTATAGCAAATGTTCCACCTGGATCTGCATGGCCACCAAAAAAAACTATTTTAAGAAAAAGATAGACTAAGAGTAACTATATCCAAAACTCGGGGGTTAATCCGATCTTTTTAAAAACTTGCAACTCCAAATACTTTCCAATTAAACCTAGATAATCAGCAAAATACTCATCTTCATCTAGGATCGTTATTCCTGCGTCTATTGAGTCCTTATTTAAAATACCTCGAATATAGTAACCCGAGCCAATACGCTCCAATTCTTCTTCTCATCGTATATTACTCTAATCTCTAACTCATCTAAAATTGTAAAACCGATTGAGACAGGATAACTTTTTCCTACTTCAATTTCATAGGGACATACAGAAGAGAAGCCTGTAAATTCAATTCCTTCCACCTCTAAGGTGACTTCCTTCTTCTATATGCGGGTCTAATCTTTTAACTAATGCAAAATACTCCATCTCTAACCCCCTCTTCTTACTCAACAGAATTGATTATCGGAATGTTTTTGCCGTTTATAGTTTTCCAAAACTTCTTGCCACTTTGAGTATGATAAGTGGTAATTCACTATTATTGTTCGTACCTACAAACTCAAATTTAGTTTTACCATCTCTGTTGTTACCCATAAATTTCACGTATCCTGTTCTAGTCTCTCCTTTATATTCAAATTGTACCTTAATTCAGTATACCCAAATTTGGTGTTTAGTCTACTTGACCTTAATTTTATTGTCCAGTTAAGAGTCGACGAGGATAAAGCCAAAGCCGTACAACGAGTGTTTGAGTTAAGAGAGCAACATAGAGAAATGTACAGTAAATCTATCAATCATAGGGAGTGTCTATAATGGCTAGACGTTTTGATAAGTGGTCGAGGAAGGAAAGGCGGTCGCTCAAATCGCAAGACAACTCGATATTTCACCAAAAACTCTTCATAAATGGGTCGCAGATTATAAAAAAGATGCCGAACATAGTTTTGTCGGAAGCGGAAACCTTAAACCAGAAGATCAAGAAAAGCGTGAACTTCAAAAGCGCATTCGGGATCTGGAGGAGGAAAACACCATCTTAAAAAAGGCCATGAGCATCTTCGCCAAAAACCAGAAGTAATTTATGAATTCATTCATACGCATAGAAAGGAGTTTCGTGTGGCGAAGATGTGCGAAGTCCTAGGTGTTTCAAGAAGTGGATATTATACATGGGTCAAACGCCCAGAAAGTCAACAAAAGAAAAGACAGGAAGCGTTGAAAAAGCAAATCAAAAAGATTCACATCGAGTCAAGAGAAACGTATGGCAGCCCAAAAATCACAAAAATCCTTCAGAAGCAAGGGGTTGAGGACGGTCGCCAGAATCATGAAAGATGGTGATATTCGTTCAAAAACAAAGAAAAAATATAAGGCAACCACGAACTCGAAGCATCATTGGCCGGTGTATCCGAACTTATTAAATCAGCAGTTTGAAGCAGATGAGCCGAATCAAGTATGGGTGGCGGATATTACGTATATTTGGACGAAAGAAGGCTGGTTGTACTTAGCCTCCATCATGGATTTGTTTTCTCGTAAAATCGTAGGCTGGTATCTTTCCGAGCGTATGACAAAGGAGTTACCGGGCCATCCATCAGCGAAGTCCTCAACCTGGTCTGATTCACCATTCGGACCAAGGGGGCCAGCATGCATCGAATGAATACCAAGCCATGTTGAGGCAATACGGCATACAGACGAGCATGAGTCGAAAGGGAAACTGTTATGACAACGCATGTGCCGAATCGTTTCACAGCATCATGAAAAAAGAACTCATTTTCCACGAAACCTTTACGACAAGGGAAGAAGCGACGGATTTTTGAATACATTGAGTGTTTTTATAATGCCGAGCGAATTCATTCCGCTAATGAGTACATGTCCCCAATGGAGTATGAGAAGATGCATCGGCAAGACAAAAAGCAGCAACGTTTCTCACCATAAGTTACGATATAAGGGACATCTTTCCTCTTGAGAAGGGGAATGGTTTACCAAACCGTTCTCCTTCTCAAGAGGTCACCAAACGAAGTACGGTAGTAGGAATTTAAATTTTTCTCGATTTTACGTGTCCTATTTTCTTGACATAATACCATTAGACCCTTATGAGTCAGAGCCTTATTCCCGTATAAAATACCTATATTTAGATTACTTTAACTTCTAAAAAGTCACATCCTGTTATATTATTTTTCACTATTAATTCTCTAAGTTCTTCTGATATGAATATTGGAATTTCATCACCCTTGAGCTTAATAATATGCTTTGATTGTATCGCCTCCTTACATAAAGCATATTTTTTTATACTATATATACTTTCACCATCAAGTTCAAACACACTATAATCTGAATTTTCTAAGTTTAATGCATCAACAACATTCAAAATGTTAGCTACCGAAAAACCTTTTAAAATTTTGTTTTCACCTTTATTCACTACATTTATAGGCAGATATTGTATACCATCATCTACTTCCTCTAAAATCGCTTTAAATCTTTCAGAAACTATAAACCACCCTAAATTGTTTGCTAAATAATCTGTTAATCTTTCTCCTTCTTTAGGGTCAAAGTAAAAGGTGATTTCGCTATTCCAATTATGAATATACTTACCTTCCGATAATTCATATTGTTCAAATCCCTTTGTATCTATACAGTATGCTACTACATCTCTATCATCACTATCATCCATTAGCAACTTATAAAATCTCATTATTTCTTCCTCCAATAATCTTTATAAAGCATCTCCGGGTTCTTTCTAATTTCCTGTTTTAATTGTTCGAATAATCTTAAAAATTTCCTTTTATCCCCCTTAGCTATTTTATCAAAAGTTCTAATATTGCTTAACACATACTCGTGATAAGCATTTGGATGTCTTCCCTGATGAGGTAGTAATTCTATATTCCAAACGTCATCCAAATCTAGTCCATATTTTTTCGTTATAGCCTCTATTTGTGGAGTATATTTTTTACTTTTATTAGTAGCATAATGATGTTTTTGTAAAGGTTTACCCGTACCCTTAGTGCTAAGTTCAACGCCATCGTTGCCTGCTTTACCTCCGCCTAGATTTAACCCCGTCTTCTCACTTAGATAAGCTCGAACTTTATTCTCCAATCCATTGGTGTTTTCGACCGGAACTTTAACGTTCCCAATCCCTTCCATGGCAAATCCCATTTGCCGGTCAGGGATTGAATTTTTCAGATTGGTCAGGGCGTTGTCTACGAACCGGGCGGTTTTCAGTGCACTGTTTGCGCTTTTGTTTTTCAAATGGTGCGGGATTTCTTTTGCCAAGCTTTTAGCATTTCTAATGCGGGGGAATATGCCTTTTTCCGCACGAAATGTTCTTATTTTAGGTCATAGGAACCGATCGAATAGACCTAAACCAATTTTTCCAGAATGAAACGTTAAAAATATGGTCTCACTCTTCCTTCAATTGAATGAGAAGGGAATGAGCCGGATGTTTACTTTATTAAAACAGGTGGATCAGGTAAAATGGTTGATAAAACATGGATTTTATTGTCGGCAGGCAAACTTTGAAATCTGTTTTAAACGGAAATAAAAAAGAATCGTCGACCCCCAATCGTGCAAAAATCCCAGGGGATCGACGACTCTTTCAAATCTTTATTGAGCCCAAGCAAATCAAAGGTTTGATAAAAATTCCCCTTTTCGTTAAAATAAAAATAACCAGTCAAGCATTAAAAATGAAATGCTTATTTAACAACATTTTTTGGGGTTTTTATCTTAACTATGAGGAATTGAAACAGAAAATCATAAAATGATTCTTTCGGATAATTAACATCGTTTTTATCTTAACTATGAGGAATTGAAACTCAGCAAAGTAAAGCAAAATATCATAAGAAACCAATACGTTTTTATCTTAACTATGAGGAATTGAAACACACTCAACCTTAAAAACTTCAAGGGAATTCGCTCGTTTTTATCTTAACTATGAGGAATTGAAACTTAAATGCGTCGGCATTCTTTGCTCCTCTCTTTCAAGTGAGTTTTTATCTTAACTATGAGGAATTGAAACAGTTGAAAGTCGAGTAAGTTTTCTCTCACTTCTTCACTGTTTTTATCTTAACTATGAGGAATTGAAACATCATATCGTGATGTTTCTATAAACCCTTGTGGTATAAGGGTTTTAATGAAGTGAGCTACCGTCCCTGTTTCGTGTTGGGGACGAATTGGGGACGGACTCTATATATTGGATTTTGGGTGGCGTGCGAATCGGTCAAATTCAGTTGCCGCCCTTTCTTCCATGCTCTTGGTCACATGACTATATGTGGACAAGAGCGTTTTTTCGTTTGCATGTCCAAGCCGTTCTGCTACAGCGCGGGCTGTCAGACCCTGTTCAAGCAGATACGTTGCAGATGTGTGGCGTAGAGCATGTAATTTGATGTGCCGAAATCCATTCTTCTTTAAAAATTCTCTCCACCAGCGTGTAACATAGTTGGGGTGATAGGGTAGACCGTCTCCTTTGTGGAAAAGGAATTGCCGATCCTTTGGAGCTTTCCATTTTGTCCCTGCTTCCCACATCTGCTTTTTCCATGTTTTTGTTGCGTATACTTCTAGTTCTTCCATATACCAGGCAGGCATTTTGACTTTTCGGACGGATGAACGGGTTTTGGGAGACTTGATGAGGTATTCCCGATCAATTTTCATTGGGATGTTTTCATCAATCAATATACTGTTGTCCCCAAAATCGCAGTCGGAAATCTCAACTGCGACAATCTCTCCGCGTCGGAATCCGCCCAAAAACGTCCCCAAGATCAGGAGCCGCCAGACGGTAGGTTGCTGGTAAAGTGCGTTAATGATCTCCATGATTTCGGATTCATCGTACACCTCGATCTTCGTTTCCGGCTTCTTCGGCCAGCGTACCCCGTCACATGGATTCTGGGCAATGAATTTCCACTCTACCGCAATGTTCAAAACATTGCGCAAAACCTTCAAAATGTCTCGCTGTGTACCATTTCCTAGTGTACCTGGCTTTCCGTCTTTTCGGGCTTCCGGCAAACGGAGGTATGCAAGGAAATCAACAACATGCATGGTCTGTATGTCGTTCAGTCGCATATGCCCGAAACGTGGTATGATGTGCGTTGCAAGGTGCTGATCATATACAACGAGTGTTGACGGTGCCAAGTTGTCTGGGATACTAGCGAATTTCGGCCGCCAATGCTTGTCCACGAAGTCGCGAAATGTCGTTTTCTCCGGTTTAATGTACTGGCCGCTTAAAACCTCCTGCTTGAAAATAGCCAACTGATCCTCAAGGTAATCCTGGAGCTTCTTTTTCGTTCTTAGCAACGCTTTGTCCTCGACCGTGATCGTCTTCGACGGTCGATTGCGGGTGCCGTCCGGATTGTATCCAAGATCGATCCGCAGCCGCCACGAATTTTTACCTCTTTTTTCGATGCTTCCTTTCATGTCAACTCTCCTTCCATGGGAATGTATGTTCGGTTTTATATATGTGAACAGCCTTGCGGCTGGAATTTGCCGAAAATCAATCGAACAATTCCATTACACCTAAAGGTTCAAAACAAATAGTGTAATTTTCAATTGAAAAGTATAAACCGTACTTTTCTTTATAACGTTTTATGGCAGCGATAAGAAAGTCCTCTGTAATGCCTAAATATTCAGCTAATTCATATCGGTTACGGACTCCACTTTTGTGGGCTTGTACAATTTTTTGTAATGGAACAAGACGTTCATATGCCCAAGTGCGAGCTCGTTTTTCTTGCTTACGGTTTTCGATCTTAGTCTGATCTAATATATTTCCTGCAGATGTGTGGTAGTGTCCTAATTCTTCAGCCAGGATGCAGGCTTTTTCGTCATTAGTAGGGATATTCTTGTTTATCCAAATCACTTTATCGGAATACAACCCCTTGATAGTCGGTGTCATCGGCTTTTCGTAAGTGTCTATACCATGCTGTTCTGCCTCCCGCAGCAAATTTTCGTACGTCATATATGATCATCACTCCTGGCGTTTTCTTTTGGACCTTATAAATTCTTTAAAGCGTTCAATTTCCTCTAATTCTTCTTCGGTCCAATCCTCATCACCGTCGTGGTGAGCAGCTATTGTGGTTATATTATTGTTTTCATCCTTAATCCCTACTAAATAATCCGCAGATACATTGAAATAGTCGGCAAGAATTCTTATGTTTTCCATTTTCGGATCAGCAGTATCATTTTCATATCGAGAAATCATACTCTTGCTAATGTTTGTTTTGTAAATTTTATTTAATTCTGTCACTAATTCTCCAATGCTTAAATTTTTACTCTTTCTTAGCTTTTTAATTTTCTCTCCGAAAGTGCTCATCTTCTATTCACATCCTAAAAAAATATTCCTTCTACGGGAATATTTTATAATACATGTTCCACAAACGCAACATTTTTAATAAAAATAATACCTAAAAAGGAACAAATTTTATTGACACAGAAAATAAAAAGGAGTATATTTAAATTGTTCCTAAAACGGAACGATAAAAGGAGGTGATATTGAATGACGAGGAAAAGGCAACCTTACAATAAGATAAAAGCATTTCTAGTAGAGAATGGAATAAAACATAAAGATGTAGCTGAATTACTTGATATGACACCAAACACAATTAGTAAGAAATTAAATGGATTCGGTGGCGATTTCACTTTAAGTGAAGTCAAACGACTTCATAATGGGTTTAGAGTTCCAATCGAATATTTTTTTGAACCAAACGTTCCTAAAAAGGAACAAAAAACTTCATGGAAGGAGGTGCGGACATGACATCTTTAAAAACCGAAATCTGGAACAGTCGCCAAATTCGGTTTGTAGAAAAGGACCCGGGCGATTGGTGGGCGGTCGCTAAAGATGTAGCTGGTGCTTTGGGTTACCGAATGGCTTCTGACATGACACGGCTTATGGATAATGAGGAAAAGGATACGCACATTGTGCGTACCCCTGGAGGAAATCAAGAAATGATCGTTATTTCTGAAACAGGAATCTATGAAGCAATATTCAACAGCCGGCGTCAGGAAGCAAACGCGTTCAAAAAGTGGGTCAAACAGGTAATCAAACAACTCCGCCAGTCTACCGGCCTTGAAGGCTTCCAAATATTCCGCATGCTCGACAAAGAGCACCAAAAAGAAGCTATGCGCAAGCTCAAAGAATCTTTGGAGAAACCGGTTCGGGTAGATTTCATCAAGGCAAACACAATCGCAAACAAAGCTGTGTCCTCCATGTATGGATACCCGAAGATAATTAAGAAAAATGACATGACGCCAGACATGCTTGTTAAGCGGCAGCAAGTACTTGAAGACACAGTAAACCTGATGGCTTTGGTGAAAAAGTTCGGCCTTGAGCTGTCTGTTAGTAAAACAATCTATAACAAATACATGATCAGCTGATAAGGAGGATAAATCATGGCTCCTGAAAAAGCGTTCGCTGCCATCATTGCTGACCTGAAAGAACAGCTCAAAACTGAGCTGCTCCAAGAGTTGCGAGCGGAGATGAATCTTTCACCCGATCGCACACTCACATTTTCAGAAGCATGCGAGTACCTGCACATGTCTGAATACACCTTGCGCCGGTTGTGCCGAGAAAAACGCATCCCACATCGGGTACACGGTGCGGACGGCAGCAAGAACCCCCGATATTTGTTCAGCAGCAGCAGGCTCGATCAGTGGATCCGTGAACAGGAAGAAAAGAATTATGTGGAAGGGAGGTGAAATCCAAATGACATTCGGTGAAATGCTAGCTTGGACCAATCGGTTCAAAGAGATTTTGAGACAAGAGCCGAGCCACTGGCGAGACGTACGCCTAGCAAATCTCATGACGGATTTGGAGCAAGCATACGGAATACCGTCTTTGCGAAACGAATCGTTTGAAACAGCAAACCCGTTCGTGATGCAGCTTTATCGAGCGGTGTCAGAAGCACGGAGTATTTGAGGAGGTGAAAAAATGAAAACCGTATACGTGGATACTGCAGCTGAAAACGAAGCTTTGAGTGTGGCGCTCAACGTCATCTCAAACCAATACCCAGAATCAACGCTAGAAATCGTCGACCAAGAGACCAATTATCCTCTCACAAGATTCCAAGTATTAGCAAAAAATGGCTCATATAGTATTGTGGATTTGTTTGTTGTCGACCTTATCCATTTTGGTGAGAATGGCAAAGTCAAGCTTTATGTTGCGGTTATTTTGAGAAAGGGTAATGAGTGATGGCGGATTTCGATTGTCAAGAAAGAACAGAAGAAGAATGGGCTGAAATGGTTAGTGATTTACTTCTCAAAAACAAACAGTATGAAACAGCAATCAAAGAAGCACTGGAACTGATGGAATACGGTGGTCCTGGGACAAGGTCAAAAGTGAAATATGTATTAGAGCAAGCATTGGAGGGAGACAAATGAGTGTATGCTTTTCAGCCAGCCGTCTGATGAAAGTTTCTGAGGTTCGTAGATTATGTCAGGAAATGAGAGAGAATCCGGCATTGTTGCTAGCTGCAGAACTTAAAGCGAAAGAGGAAATTTACAAACGTTTTTTGCAGAAAGAAAAAACGGCCAGTGCCTAACACTAGCCATTTAACCAAAAGCCACGATTTTATTGTACTACATGTCCAAAGACAGGTCTAGTGCCTGTCGTCATGGCTGGGATCAAACAGGTTCTCCCCCGACCGTCACGTTTGTTCCTGGTCATGACGATGTGCACTAGCACATCAGTATGTGAGGAAAGGGGTGAGGTATATGGCACGTGTGGAGAACAGCTCATCAAAAAGTTCTCACTGGGGAATTGACGCTTGCGGAGATGAGATTTTTCACGGTGACACTATTTTCGAATTTCCAAACGGTGACGTTGTGTTGTTGGAAAACCTGCCGGAATACCTTATTAAATTTCTCGGCGTAAAAGAGACGACTGCTAAATAAAAACGCCTCACTTGGCAGAGTGAGACGACTCAAAAAATCATTATTCAACCGTCATTATAACACACAAAAGGCAGGTGATGCACATGAACGAGGTAAAGCTATTTCCGCACCAAGAAAGAGTTTTAAATGAAACTTATGAATACAATCGGGTAGCTTATTACCTCGATATGTAGCATGGGTCTTGGGAAAACATTCGTCGGTTCGGAAAAAATGTGGGAACTAAACGCACCTTACAATTTAGTAGTTTGCCAGAAATCAAAAATACAAGATTGGGTCAAGCATTTTAAAACATTTTACGATTATCACGTTGTTGTTTATGACCAACAACCAATTAATAACATTCCGGAAAATAGCGTTTTAATCATTAATTATGACAAAGTTTGGCGCCGGCCACAGCTGCGACAATTAAAAAACTTCACCCTCATGTTGGATGAAAGCAGCATGATAAAAAACGAAAATTCCAACCGGTCAAAATTCATTCTGCAGCTTCAGCCGGACAACGTCATATTACTTTCCGGTACCCCTACCGGAGGGAAGTATGAAGAATTATGGTCACAACTTCATTTATTGGGTTGGTCCATAGACAAGAAAACCTTTTACAAACATTACATTGTCCAAGAATGGGATAACTTAAACCAACGATTTAAAATCACCGGTTATAAAAACGTGGACAGGCTAAAGCGAAAACTGCGGCATCATGGGGCAGTGTTTATGAAAACGGATGAGGTCTTTGATTTGCCAGCCATTAATGAGATACCTGTAAAAATACCGAGCACGAAACAGTATAACGAATTTAAAAAACATCACATCGTTGAAGTGAATGGGGAAGAGTTGCTCGGCGATACACCGGCAGCTAAAAAGCTTTATTTACGTCAATTGGCCGGGGTTTATAACGAGAATAAACTGCAGTACGTAAAAGACCTAATCGACAGCACGAATGACCGAATCATTATTTTCTATAACTTCAAGAAAGAATACGAAATGCTTAAATCATTAACGGATAAACCAATAAGCACGGTTAATGGTGACTTAAAAGACTTGAGTAATTACGAAAAGTATGAAAATAGTGTTACTTTAATCCAATACCAAGCCGGAGCAATGGGGTTGAATCTTCAGAAGGCTAACAAGATTGTGTATTTTACTTTGACTGATAAATCAGAGATGTTCGAGCAATCGAAAAAGAGGATCCACAGGATCGGACAGGATAAACCATGTTTTTACTATTACTTGCTAACGGAAGGATCCATTGAATGGCGAATGCTCGAGGTGCTGAAAGAGCGAAAAGACTATACAGACGCTTTGTTTGAGAAGGAGGACAGTAATGCTTGAACAAATAACCTTTCGCACTCAAGACGTTGAAATATTCATTGAACATGTAACCGGTGATTGGGTGGTCGAAGTTTATTCCAATGAAACTTACAAATTGATTGAAAAAGCAATTGCACCAACAATTAGTAAAGCGATTGAATTGGTCAACAAATCGTATCTAGGGGGCGTTTTAAATGAGTAATGAAATTCAAGTTTTCGAAAATAAATACATGGCTGTTATGGAAAACATTGCTTTACTGGAGAAACAAGTAAAGGATCTGCAAGATAAACAAAAAGCTTTAAAAGCTGATTTGGAAAAAGCAATGGATGAGTATGACATCAAGAGTATAGATAATGATTATTTAAAAATTACTCGAGTAGCAGCTAGTTCTTCCACATCCATAGATCTTAAAAAACTTCAAGAAAAAGAGCCAGCACTTTATGATGAACTGCTCGAGGATTATCCGAAAGTTACAACTAGAAAAGCATATGTAAAAATCACGGTGAAATGACATGAGGGAAAATGCTTTTCAGAAAAAAGTAACTGATTTTCTTAAAACACAAAATGTATGGTTCCTGAAGTATTGGGCAGGTGCTTATTATACCAAGCAAGGCGTACCGGATATCTTAGCCTGTATCAACGGTAAGTTTCACGGTATCGAGCTTAAAACTGATACTGGAAATCCTACCAAATTACAACTATATAACATTCGAAAAATCAAAGAAGCAGGTGGCGAGGCTTATATTTTAAGACCGAAAGACTTTGAAACCTGGAAAGCGAAGTGGTTCAATGGCTGAAAAACAAGAGTATGCAATTTATAAAGGTGAAAAATTATGACCCAATATAGTTACAGCCGAGTAACACTTTTTAATGACTGTCCGTTTCATTATAAATTACGTTACATTGATAAGCTGACTGAAATACCTAAGTTAGATGCAGACAATCCCTTAATAATTGGCTCAGCACTTCATAAAGGAATCGAAACAGATGTTAAAACAGCATTGGATGAGTACTTTAATTCATTCCCGGTATTAACGAATGACATCATCCATGAAGCTATCAAACTTGAAATATTAATACCGAAAGTTAAAAACTTCCTAGAAGAAAATTTTGAGAATTGTGAGCTTATTCATGAATACAAACTAGATTTTCCTAATTATGTCGGTTACGTAGACTTAATCATTAAAGCTCCGGATGATACATGCATGGTAATGGATTTTAAGTACTCGAACAATATTGGAAATTATTTGGAAGGTGGTCAGCTGCATATTTACAAAGACTTCTTAGAACAAGATGGCTTCAAAGTTAAAAGGTTGGCTTATCTATTTATTCCAAAAGTCAATATTAAGCAAAAAGAAAATGAAGATCTATTCCATTATCGGAAACGAATTATTGCAGCAGTTGAAGAATCAGAAGTCAAATTTATTCCGATCCAATTTGATGAAATGGAAACAATCTATTTTTTGAACAACATTAAGAAAATCGAATCTACTAAAGATTTTTCAGCAAAAAATGTCAGCGGTAATTGCTTTTCTTGCAACCCAAGATTTGCACCAAACTATTTAGAAATTATTACGAATGAGGAAGGAGAATTTGAAATGGTTTTACCGAAAAATGAACGTAGGGAAAGAAAAATTGATACTAAACCGGACTTTTGGATTTATGGAGATTCCTATGTAGGTAAATCAACATTTGTGGATCAATTAGAAAATGTGATGATGCTTAACACAGATGGTAACACAGATAACACTACTGCTCCAGTAATTCCAATAAAAGACGAGGTTACAAAAGAGGGACGCCGTACAATTCGAAAGTTAGCCTGGGAAACATTTTTAGATGTAATTAGTGCACTTGAAACGGAAGAAAATGATTTTGAAGCCGTTGCAATTGATTTGATTGAGGATTTAAAAGAACATTGCCGATATTACGTTTTTGAAAAGAACGGATGGGAACACGAATCTGATGGTTCCTATGGTAAAGGTTGGTCGAAAGTCACAACAGAATGGCAAAAAGCCATTAAACGCTTAAAATCTTTAGGTTATCAATTAATCTATATTTCCAAAGAAAAAGTAGAAGAAATCACTTTAAAAGGTGGGGCGAAAAGAACTGTATTTAAACCAAACATTGATGATAAATTTGCAAATTTCCTAACGGGGACAGTCGATTTAACAATGCGTGCCTTTATTAATTCTGACGGGGAACGATTATTGCAGTTAGGAAAAAAAGCAAACGTATTTGGTGGAGGTCGTTTTAATTTCCAAGTAGATGAATGTCCATTAAATATGGAAGAATTCATTGCTGAATTAAAAGCGGCACAGGAAGGTAAAGTCACGAAGACCAAAACAAAACGTCAACGTTTGGAACAGGATGAAGAAGTGCAAGAAGAAACAACTAAACGTAGACGTAGAAAAGCGGATGAGGATCCAGAAGAAAATGACAACGTTGAAAATGTCGATGTGGATGAAGCTACCCAAGATGAAGAAAAACCAAAACGTGAAAGAAAACGCCGTGAGCGTAAAGTGACTGACGACGAAACGCCGCCAGGAGAAGAAGAAACTGCTGGTGATGATCAGGAAGAAGAAAAGCCTAAGCGTACACGCAGACGGAGAACACGGACTGCTTAAATAAAAAATATTTTGGAGGTAATAAAAAATGGCTAAATATGAATTAAATACGAAAGAGCAGCATTTTGCTACTACTCGTAAAGAAGCTGAATCCATTGTTGAAGAAGCGAAAGAAGATAAGCACTTAACTTCTTGGAAAATCAGTGAAAAACATAATAAATACGGTCAATATTTTGTAGTTGATTTGACATTTACCTATAACACACCAAAAGAAATCATGGAGGTTTAATAACTATGGCATTCGATTGGGAAAAGTTTGATAAAGAAGTAGATTTAGAGTCACTGCAAAAAGATGTCGAAGAAGTAGAAAAAAACGGTGGAACCGGGAATTTTGATCCGGTTCCCGATGGAGAGTATGAAGTTGCTGTCGAAAAAATGGAGCTTATTCAATCTAAAAAAGGTGATCCGATGCTTTCCATTTGGTTCAAAATCATTGCTGGGGAATATGAAAACCAAAAGATTTTTTACAACGGTGTTATGCAGCCGCAGAATGAACGAGCCTTTGGATTTCAAGTGCATCGGAATAACGAAATGCTTCGCGCTCTTTGGGATTGCGAAAAGGATGATGTGAAATTCACTGGATTTAAAGACTATGCGAATTTGATACTTGATATTCACGAAGACATTGATGGAAAATTTGAATATCTATTAGAAAAGAAAACAGATAAAAACGGTTTTGATCAATTTAAGATTTTGGAAGTGTATGAAATCGAATAATTGAATACAGGGAGCTGTAATGCTCCCTTTAATAGTTAATTTATCTAGGTGAACCGTTTATAATAACTTATCTTTATCTAAATGAATATTAAGTAAAAAGCATTTCCCAAGAATAATTAACACTTTTAAATAATATTCAAATTCCTTACGTTCTGAAAAGTCCACGGTTACAGATAAAGGAGGTTCTAAATCTTCCCAATATCTTAAATTGAAGATAATTTTCGGATTATCCTCAAATATATATTCTAATTTAAAACTACATTCATCTGTGTACAAGTATATTTTAGAGGAAGATAAAAATATCACTATATTAGATTCTATTAGAGATACAAATGCATTTACCAAATCATAGTAGACTTGAATTTCTAGAATATCAGGACATTTATAATGGTGTTCCATTTTATTTCTTAAACGATTAAGTCTAGCGAGAGAAGATGATTCAATGATACCAATTCCTTTTATAAAGTCTAATTTTTTTTCAAACTTTAGATTATTATCTTTTACTACATGATACAAGTTCAATTGATATAGAAATACATCAAGTTGACAATCTACAGCCCTTTTTAAATGAGAAACACAATTAAGAATATGCAGCTTATCATTTTTATTATTGGTTAAACGATCTAGTTCTATTTTTGCAAATTTTAAATAGTCATTTGGATATAAATCAAAATTTGGAGATTTGTAGTTCTTCCCACAAACAGAATCATATTCTAATAAGTCCATGCTCTTTAGCAAGAAGTTTTTTAAAGTCTCTATTTTATCCATATATATATACTCCTAACTTAAATGTTTCTTTTAATAGCATAATGGATTATCAACAATATGTAAAAATGTATTTAAAAGGGAATGGTGTTACATGCTCTTTTATGACTTTGAGGTTTTTAAGTTCGACTGGTTAGTTGTCATCATCGATACTGAAACTAAGCAAGAACATGTTTTTGTTAATAATGAACAAGCATTAATTGACTTTTACAACGAACATAAAAAGGACATTTGGGTAGGATACAATAGTAGACATTATGACCAATATATTTTAAAAGCCATTGTTTGCGGATTCAGCCCACAAGAAATAACCGAATGGATTATTAAAAATCATAAGCCAGGTTGGAAATTTTATAAGGATTTTTGGAAGATCCAGTTATACAACTACGATGTCATGACCGACAAAAATAAGTCACTCAAACAACTAGAAGGTTTTATGGGTCATAACATTAAAGAATCTGATGTTTCATTTGATATAGATCGTAAGCTAACAGATTCAGAGGTTCAAGAAGTCATTAAATATTGCCGACATGATGTTCAAGAAACTATGCATATTTTCATGCAGAACATTGAGGAGTTTCAATCACATATCGAGTTATTAAAAATGTTCAAGTTGCCAATGAAATACATCTCCAAGACAAAAGCGCAGCTGGCAGCGGTTATTTTAGAAGCTAAGAAACCAAAAATTTCACGTAAGGATGAATTTGATTTTACGTTTCCTCCAACTATGGCCATTCAAAAATATACAGTAGTCCTGGAGTTTTATAAGAATAATCGAGATTATAACAAAGTATTAGAAATTGATGTGGCAGGTGTACCGCATACATTTGCTTGGGGTGGTCTTCATGGTGCTAGAAACAATTATGTTGACACTGGTTTTTTTATCAATATAGATGTAGCTTCTTATTATCCGGCATTAATGATTGAATATGAATACTTAAGTCGCAATGTTAAGGACCCTAATAAATTCCGTGAAATACGGGATAGACGATTAAAATACAAAGCTGCAAAAGATAAACGACAAGCACCACTTAAGATTGTTATTAATTCAACGTATGGTGCTATGAAAGATAAATTTAATGATTTGTATGATCCACTTATGGCCAACAATGTTTGTATTGGTGGACAAGTATTATTGCTAGACTTGATTGAGAAGCTGGAACCGTATTGTCAGCTTATCCAGTCTAATACTGATGGATTATTAATTAAATTATATAACGAAGATGACTTTGATCTGATCGATGATATTTGTTGGGAATGGGAACAACGTACACGAATGGAACTTGAATTTGAAACATTCGTGAAAGTCATTCAGAAAGATGTAAACAATTATATTTTAGTTAGGGATGACGGGACCTATAAAAGCAAGGGTGCTTATGTAAAAAAACAAAATAAATTGGATTATGATTTACCAATTGTTAATGAAGCGTTAATTAATTATTTCGTGAGAGGTATTGACCCGGAAGAAACCATTTTTAAATGTGATGAATTAATTAAATTTCAAAAGATCGTCAAAATCAGTAGTAAATATGATTATGCATTGTATGGAAGAAAACGAATGAAAGAGCGTGTGTTTCGAGTGTTTGCCAGTGTTGATGAAAATGATAAAACGTTGCAAAAAGTAAAAAATGGTAGAGTTGAAAAAATAGCATATGTTCCAGAACGTTGTTTTATTGAAAATGGGGATGTAACAAAAAAAGAGATACCAAGCAAGTTAGATTACTGGTGGTATCTCGATTTAGCGACTAAGCGAATAAATGATTTTATTGGGGATGATTAAACCAAATCTCTATATTATGTCTTAAAGGCTCTGCTAAATGCCAAAAATACTCTATATTTGACCCTATAATTATTATTAAAATAATGAGAATAAAAGTGATCGAATCTTTTAGGCTATATACCTCATGTATTTTTCGTTTAGTTACCATCGAGACAATGAAGTAAAAAATAAGGCCAAGAGTAACTAAGACACGGCACATTACACTAAAAGTGGTTAACATCGAATCATAATATAGATTCCAAATAAACTTAATGTTGTAAATTAGAGAGTCCAATAAGCTTTTGAAAGATTCGAAATGCAATGCTGGTACTTGATCAATAACCTCTATTACTGATTTGGGAATGAATGAAAGAATAAAAATAATAATAATGTATGTAATTTTATGAACTGCCCATTGAAATTTAGCTTTTCTATTCTCAAAAGGGACGGTAGTATCCTTGTAAACATTGATACTTAGAATTAATAAACAAATCAAAGAAATAAACTTATAAATTAAGGAATAAATACTTAACAAAATGCTAGATACCAATAAACCAACACCGACACTAAAAGCAACATTTTCAAAACCATAATTTCTATAGTTCTGAGGAGGATTATTTATAGTGGTAGAGGTGCTTATTGTTGTGGAGTTATCAATATAAATGTTATCTCCACTAACATTTTCTTGTTGGATTAATGCAGAAGATTTTGGTTTAATAAAGTCCTTAGTAATTTGAAAAATTGTAAAAATTGCAGCTATTGTAGTGATAATAGTACTTACTAAACTAATTTCCAATGTAACCTACACATCCTTTTAATTAAACTTTTAATTAATAATAGTAATATTTTACCACAGAAAGTAGGTGAATAACATTTATAAAGGTTATTTAAAAGGAAACGGAAAACGTGCTGCAACAAGATTTAAAGATGATGCAAAACTATTAAGTTATCACACGGCCAGAAAATACGATTCATTTGTAGGTGTCTTGGATGATGAATACATTATGGTAGATGTAGACGACATTGAAGAAGCTGAAATTTTACTCGATATTGTTGAAGATAAGGATATTCAATGTTCAGTATTAGAAACGGATAACGGCATGCACTTTTATTTTAAAGGTTATGATTTAACCGCAAATAAAATCAAATGGTATTCCAACATTGGTATTTTGGCTGATTATAAATTGGGTATTAAAAATACAACAGATCCTTTAAAGATAAATGGTGTTACAAGAAAATGGATACGGAAAGTCAAAGAACATGAAGCATTGCCAATTTGGCTATATCCATATTCAAAAAAGAATCCGGGACTGATGAATTTGGGTGAAGGCGATGGACGCAATGACAAGCTTTTCACTTATATTCTGAAAATGCAATCCCAAGGAATGGCCAAAAAAGACATCAAAGAAACAATATCCATTATTAACAAATATATTTTGGAAGAACCCGTGAGTGACCGAGAATTAAACACGATTCTACGTGATGAAGCATTTTTAAAAGAATCGTTTTTCATAAAAAACAGTTTCCAACATGAAAAATTCGGTGATTTTTTGATCAACGAACATCACATTTGTAAAATCACCAATGTGTTGCATATTTATAAAGACGGCGTTTATTCGGATAATCAACTAGACATTGAAGCGGCCATGATAAAACACATACCGAATTTAAAACGAATGCAAAGACAGGAAACGTTGGCATACTTACAATTAAAAGCACCGGAAAAACAATTTGCTCCAGTGAAATACGTTGTAGTTAAAAATGGTGTTTTTAACTTAGACACATGGCAACTTGAAGATTTTAGCTCGGAGATCATCACACGAAATAAAATACCGGTTGCTTACATTCCAAACGCTTATTATGAAGTAACGGACAAAACATTAGATAAAATAGCACGTCATGATAAAAAAGTGCGTGCAATTTTAGAAGAAATCTTTGGGTATGTATTGTTCCGTCGAAATGAATTTGGCGCCATATTCGTACTAACCGGCGATGGATCCAACGGTAAATCATCATACTTGAAAATGATTCGAAAATTAGTAGGTTCAGAAAATACATCATCACTCGATTTAAAAGAACTTGATCAACGATTCAAAACGGCCGAATTGTTCGGGAAATTGGTTAATATCGGTGATGATATTGATAAAGCATACATTAAAAGTACATCCGTACTTAAAAAATTGGCTACAGGGGAATCATTAAACGTTGAGAGGAAAGGAAAAGATCCATTTGATTTTACGAACTATGCAAAATTGATATTTTCAGCAAATGAAATGCCACGAATCAATGATTATACAGATGGTCTCGCTAGACGTTTGCAAATTGTACCGTTCAAAGCAAAGTTTAGTCCAGATGATCCAGACTATGATCCATTTATCACCGATAAATTGTTATCTGAAGAATCCATGCAATATGTATTAGTATTAGCGCTAAATGCATTGAACCGGCTGCTTAAAAATAAAAAATTCACTCAATCTAAAGCAGTTGAAAAAGAACTTCGAAAATACCAGGAAGAAAATAATCCAGTTATTAGTTTTATGAACAATGAAAATGTAGAACTTGATCGTGCAGTAGTTGCTGATGTGTATATGCAGTACAAACTTTATTGTAGTGAAAATGGATACCAAGCAGTGAGCAATATTAGCTTTAGCAAAACTATTAAACGGTTGTATGGTTTTGAAACCAAAGTGCAAAAAGTAGATGGTAAGAGTAAGAGATTGTTTGTTAGAGAAATTGAGTGACCAAAATTACATTTAAAAATATCGGTTTTTTGACTATTGAAAATCGCTCAAATCCACGTCTTCCAAGGGTTTAACGAGAGTAATAATGGTCAAAGTGTAGTGACCAATTTTTTGCTCAATGTGTTTTTGAAACCTTTGATATGACTGACTTTTAAAAATTGGTTTGACCGTTTTTTGGTCACAAAATCACTCATTTTTGTGACCATTTTTAATAAAAATCATCAAAAAAATAGGTCAAATGCGTAACCTGTAACCGAATGCGTAACCGTTAAAAATATTGATATATCAAGTGTTTTAGCACTTTGGTTACAGGTTACAGATAAAATCAACTTCTTTTAAAAAATATATATTTATATATTTATAAATATTTTCTCTTATATAAAGAAAAATGGGGGGTAAATGCGTAACCAAATACCTAGTTAGGGTATAATAAACCCAATAGTATCAAGGGTTCAGAGCGGTTACAGTTTTTTATAAATTGCGTAACCAATGTGTAACCGAAAAGGCAGGTGTTTTCACTTGTATGAATGGCTAAAAGAGTATCAAAGATTAGAAGATGAGATTGCTTTCTTAGAATTTAATTTAGAGCAAACTGAGCGAGAATTAAAAAGATGGGTTGAAGGTGATCTTGCAAAAATTAAACTGCAGCATGATTCAGACGGTGCTAAAGTTGAGGAAAACATTGAAAAGATTAAACGTGAATTAGAGATTAAAAGAGAACAAAAATTAAAATTAGTTCGGTTAATAGAAACGTTTAAAGGATTAGATCATAAAATCTTAAAGATGAAGTACGTTGACGGCATGACGTTAGAAAATATTGCTTACGATTTAGGATATAGTCCTAGTTACATTTATAAAAAACATGCTGAAATTGTTAAGAGGATTAAGTTTGCAGAATTACTTTCACAAAACTTACCGTAAGTTCTGTCCATGTTTTCTATTGAAAAAATGAATTATTCTTATAGCATAGAATTCTATCTAAAAGGACATCGTTCATTTCGCAATGGTAGCTTTTTACAACCCACAGGCAACAAAAAAATAACGAAAAGGAGTTGAAAAGACTCCCTTGAAAATATCGTACAAGCTGTCTGTGGGTTGTTGAATTTTGTCGAACGAAAGATGTAGGAAAATAGTTTCCTTTTGTCGAATTGAGTAGACGAAAGGAGTAGAATTAAAGATGCTATTGTTTTCATTGCCGATTTATAGAGTGAGTCCTCTAGAGTGGGAAGAAGAATTTGAGCGTAATGCTAAAAAACAACTAGAGGGATTATACGATAATGAAGAGCATTATAGACGAGCGCTGCAAAGAATAAGAGAAAGAGAGTATTATCATTATAAGTATAATGATATAGTAGCTTGGCTTGAGCTTTATTTAGATTTCACGAAGATAAAAGGGCGGACATTTTACGGAGACAAGCAAAAGTATCGGAGAGGCACTCAAGTGAAATTTGTTAATAATGGGAAAGCGGCAGGTATCGAGGTAACAGTCCCTGGCAGAGATAATGAAGATATATATAAAGAATTAATTGATAGCGTAATGGAATATAAAGATTATGCATTTAAAAACAGATATATTGAAATTAGTTCTCTGTTAAAAATAGGAAGGTTTATTGATTATCAAGCGATTTATCAGGAGCAGTTGAGATCAAGGTAATAGCATCCTTTTCGAGTGTCTTTTTATTTTAGAGGGAAAACAATGTAATTTAGGAGAAAAGTAGCAGGAAAATGCCTCCTTTTGTCGAATGTGTTCGGCGGGAGGAGGTGGTGGAAAGATGAAAAGAGATATGGAGTTGATTAGAAAATTATTGTTTTTAATCGAAGAACATGATGATCCACATAAAGAACTAAAAATACCATCCGATATTGATAAACAAGTTGCAGTTTATCATTTAAAATTGTTAGAACAAGCTGGTTATACAGAAAACAATATTAAATATGCTGGTAATCAGCCATTATGGATATATAGTTCTTTAACATGGGATGGTCATGAATTTTTAGATTCAGTAAAAAATGACACTGTATGGGAAAAGGTCAAAGAGGGAATTAAATCAAAAGGGCTTGAATTAGGTCAAGTTTCATTTAGCGTTTTAATAGATTTTGTAAAGTTTAAGCTGAAAGAGAAATTAGGAATATAAAAATATTAATACTTTGAAACAAAATATGGATAACCGAAAGATTGCATCTCATTCGAGGTGCTTTTTCTTTTGCAAAACAAACATAATTACGGAGGTGGGGGAGTGATGTAAGATGGCTAAAGGGAAGTATCAGGAATGGCTAACTCAAGAGAATTTAACACTCCTAGAGGGATGGGCAAGAGATGGGCTGACAGATGAACAGATTGCACATAATATGGGCATCAAAAGACAAACACTCTATGATTGGAAAAAGAAATATCCTGACATTTCTGACGCCTTAAAAAGAGGAAAAGAGGTTGTTGATCGCGAAGTTGAAAATGTTTTGCTGAAAAGGGCACTCGGCTACGAATACGAAGAAGTTAAAACGTACATTGAAGAATCGGACGGTAAGAAAAAGAAACGTGTTGAAAAAACGGTTAAGCACGTTCCTGGCGATGTGACGGCTCAAATATTCTGGCTCAAAAACCGGAAGCCGGAAGTTTGGCGAGATAAAAAAGAAACCGAACTTTCCGGGGGCGTCAATCTTCACAATCCGTTTGCTGATCTAACGACGGAAGAATTGAAGAAGTTGGTCGAAGATGGATAAACGAGAACGAATAAGGCTAGGGGCAAAAATTGAACTCGCAAGACGCGAGTTTTTTTATTTTTGCCATGCCTTGGCACCGGACTTTTACCGGCCGGAGAGAAATTTCCTTGTTAAATTGTGTAACAGCATGCAGCAGTTTTATTTTAGTGAGGATGACGTCCTGGTGATCAACATTCCACCGCGGCATGGTAAGTCGCGGACTGCCGGGCTATTCGCTCAGTGGGTTTTTGGTAAGAATCGACATGAAAAAATTATGACTGGTTCCTATAACGAGACGCTTTCCACCGTTTTTTCAAAACAGGTCAGAAATTCGATTCAGGAAGTAAAGGCTCATGAAGGGAAAATCGTTTATTCGGACATTTTTCCTGGAGTTCGGATAAAACATGGCGATGCGGCCATGAACCTGTGGAGCCTGGAAGGCGGTTTTAACAATTACCTGGCCACAAGCCCGACCGGGACAGCGACTGGGTTCGGTGCAAGCCTTATTATCATTGACGACTTGATAAAAAATGCCGAGGAAGCCTTTAATGCGGATGTTTTGGAGAAACATTGGTCCTGGTTCGTGAACACCATGCTCTCTCGGCTGGAAACCGGCGGAAAAATCATTATCATTATGACGCGTTGGCATTCGGACGATCTGGCCGGTAGAGCTTTACGTGAATTGCCGGAATTGGGCTATTCGGTGAAGCACATCAAAATGAAGGCGATCCAGGACGACGGCTCTATGCTGTGTGATGAAATATTAACGCGGAAGGAATATGAACAAAAAACAAGCGCCATGAGTCCTGAAGTGGCCAGTGCAAACTATCAGCAAGAACCGATCGATATCAAAGGCCGATTGTATTCGCGGTTTAAAACGTATGATGAATTGCCATCAAATGTGGTCAGGATTGCGTCCTATACCGACACTGCCGATACCGGTGGCGATTATTTGGCGTCCTTCATTTATGCGGAAACAAAGGACAAAGAAGCCTATATTCTGGATGCCATTTATACAAAAGAGCCGATGGAAGTGACCGAGCCTTTGCTGGCTCAAAAACTGTATGAACATAAAGTGAACCTGGCCAGGATTGAATCGAATAATGGCGGCCGGGGCTTTGGTCGAAGTGTCCAGCGTATCCTAAAAGAAAAATATGGCACCAATCGGACGAGCTTTGATTTTTTCTACCAAAGCAAAAACAAAGAGGCGAGGATCCTCTCAAATGCTACCTGGGTGATGGAACATATCTATTTTCCTGCCAATTGGCGGCATAGATGGCCGGAACTTTACCAGGCCTTAACGACCTACCAAAGAGAAGGAAAAAACGCATATGACGACGCACCGGATGCTCTGACTGGCGTGGCTGAATCGGTTCAAGATTATACGACCGTTAAGCTGTTTAAAGGAGGGCTGTTTTAAGTGGATATTTTCATCATGGATCCGAATGAAGAACTAACGAGCGAAAAATTAAAGGATTTCCTGGACCGTCATGCGGCGAGACTTCCTCGCTACGAGCGATTGATGAATATGTACATGGGTAAACATCCGATTTTGTATGAAAAAGAAAAAGAGCTAGGAAAACCGAACAACCGTTTAGTGGTCAATTTTGCAAAATACATTGTTGACACGCTGAATGGTTATTTTATTGGCATTCCGGTCAAAACCATTCATGAAAATAAAGAAGTGGCGGCCAAAATGAAAGAAATTGCTAAACGAAACAGTCAAAACGATAATAACGCTGAGCTCTCGAAGATGTGTTCAATTTATGGTCATGCCTATGAATTTCTTTATCAGGATGAAAATGCTCATACTAGGGTGACCTATGTGGATCCGCGTGAGGCGTTTGTGATCTACGACAATACGGTTGCCCAGGAACCGTTATACGGCGTTCGTGTGCTGAAAGACGATGAAGAGCGGCCTTATGGGACGATTTATTCGCGTTATGATGAACGCGATTTTTTTATGTCCGATGATGGCGAACTTGTGATTGAAGAAAAAGGCCAGGAGCATTTTTTCGGCGATGTTCCTTTAATTGAATATGTCGAAAATAACGAGCGTCAGTCGGCCTTTGAAAATGTGGAGACACTTATCAACGCCTACAATAAGGCGATATCAGAAAAAGCGAACGATGTTGATTATTTTGCCGACGCCTACTTGGCCATCCTGGGTGCTGAATTAGACGAGGAAACGATAAAGCAAATCCGGGATAATCGCGTGATCAATCTGAAATCCGGAGACGGTCAAAAAATCGTACTGGAGTTCCTGGACAAACCGAACGCGGACACTACTCAGGAGAATTTGATTGAAAGGCTGGAGAGGCTTATTTTTCAGATTTCGATGGTGGCCAATATATCCGACGAAAAGTTCGGCACTTCGTCCGGGATTGCATTGAAATACAAACTCCAGCCGATGGAAAACATCGCTCTAATAAAAGAGCGGAAATTCAACAATGGCATGATCCGGCGTTTTAAAATGATGTTCAATATTCCGACGAACTTTGGCGTGGATCCGGACGAATATCTGAACATCGAATATGTTTTTACGCGGAACATTCCAAACAACATTTTGGAAGAAGCGGAAACGGCGGAAAAATTGGCCGGAATTACTTCAAGACAGACACAGCTATCCGTTCTGTCTGTTGTCGATAACGTCCAGAATGAATTGGACCGAATCCAAAAAGAGAAGGAAGGGGAAGAAATCAATTCCTTTAATCGCGCCATGAATTCGCCTTTTTTCGGAAGCGGTGAGTTAGACGATGGCCAGGAAGAATAGAGAATATTGGATCGGTCGTCACCAGCAATGGCTTAACCGTCAGGACAATAAAGACGAAAAAGCCACTCGAAAACTAAAAAAGGAATACGACCGAATCGCCAGGGAATTAGAAAAAGAAATAGCCGATTATTTTCAGCGTTACGGTAGAGACAATGTTATTGAATTCCGGGTCATGATGCAGGAGCTGTCTGAAGAGGACCGGGAATTGTTATTTCAAAATATGGACGCCTTTGCTGAAAAATATCCGGAGTTTGCTCACTTGTTGCCGGTCCGGGAAAGCATTTACCAGTTGAATCGCCTTCAAGGATTGCATTATTCTACCATGCTGAAATTGCTGGAATTGGGGGCGATTGAAAACCGGGAATTGGAGCGTCACTTGAGAGAAACCTATGGCTATCATTATGAACAAATGATGCGTGAACTTGGTCTTGGTCATCGTTTCCTGGCCATGAATGAAGCGATTATACGAGACACCATTTATTCTGGCTGGATAAATGATGAGAATTTCTCGGATCGTATTTGGAACAACAAAGAAAAACTGTTGAACCATCTGCAAACTCGCTATCGTGATGCTTTAGCGAGGGGGGATAACTATGAAAAGTTAATTAAAGAAGTCCGGGAGCGTTTTGGTGTCAGCTATTATGATGCTAGGCGGCTTGTTTGGACTGAAGCGGCTTTTATCTTGAATCAGGCTCATCTCCATGCTTATAAAAACGCTGGTGTGGAAGAATACGAGCTGGTGGCAATTATCGACCGTAAAACGTCGGATATTTGTCGTAGGATGCATGGAAAAGTCTTTCGGTTCGATGAATTGGAAGTGGGCGTCAATTTTCCACCATTCCATCCGCATTGCCGGACGACCTTCATTGGTGTTTTGGAACCGCGGACCATTGATCCGAAGCGTTTTGAATCTCCAGATGAAGTCAGAGAGTGGCTTGGTAAAGATGATCTGAATTGGATTAAGGGATTATCAGCGGATGAAAATGAAGCTATTCGGGAATATACTGGTACTGCTTATCAAAAAATAAACGGTTATCTTCGTGGTAAACGTCCGGGCAGTGAACGGGTCAAAGAACAAATAAAGCACATAGACGAAGCTATAAGGAAATTTGAGTTAAAAGATGGTATAATGGTGTATAGAAATGTGGGCAGAGACGCACTTCCTTCAAGCTCGGAACGCTTGAAAGACCTGGAAGGAACAATTTATAAAGATGACGGTTATATGAGCACCAGCGTTCTGCGTGAAGGAGCTTTTTCGTCTTATGATGTCATGTTTGAAATAACTGTTCCGGGTGGAAAGGGTCGAGGGGCTTATATCAATGAAATAAGCCTTTTCAAAGATGAAGAATACGAATTTTTAATAAAACGCGGTGCTTCGTTCCGAATAACTGAGGTTGTCGAAGAAGGACGAATGACCGTTATACGAATGGAGATGATTGATGATGTTGAGTAAAGAGGATCAAGAATTTTTGCGTCGCCTTAATGCTGAAACGGATGCTAGGCTGAAAGCGAAAGGCGTTGACCTTGAAAAAGTCAGAAGAGAATACTCTCGCGAAGATAAATTCACGACGAAAAAAGGAGATTTTAAAATTATCGATCCTGAAACTGGGAAGGTTATTTTTCAATAAAAGCACCGACTAATTAAAAAAGTAGTTGGGTGCTTTTTTTTATATACTTTTTTGTTAACACAGCTATAAAGGCTGTGCTTTTTTGTGCCCAAAACTTGCTCAAGGCGTTAAAAGGTGCAAGGAATAACCGTCAAACAAGACGTAAAAAAGGGGAGTTTGGAATGACAATTTTTATGAATGAAATCGACGAGAAGAAAGACCCTTTGCTTAAATTGGATCTTCAATTTTTCGCACAGGATGATAATCCTGGAGATGACGATCCTGGTTACGAGGGGCATGATGACGAAAATCCTGGAACTGAACCGGGACCGCATTCCGGTGAAGACGACGATAATACAAATAAAAAGCCAAACAAAAAGGAAAAACTTTTTACCCAGGAAGAGGTCAATCGGATTGTAAAAGAACGTTTGGCACGTGCCTTAAAGGATAAAGAGGAGGCAATCAAAGAAGCGGAAAAACTCGCGAAAATGAACGCTGAACAAAAACGGGAGTACGAACTGGAAAAGTTACGCCGAGAAAATGAACAGCTGAAAAAGGCACAGCTGCGGTACGAATTGGGAAGGGAAGCCACAAAAATGCTAGGCGAGGCCGGAATCATGGCCGACGATGATGTTCTTTCCTTCGTAGTCCGCGATGATGCTGAACAAACACAAGAAGCGGTGAAAACTTTCATTTCGCTTGTCGACAAACTTGCGGATATGAGAATGAAGGAAAAACTGAAAGGGCGACCACCTAAAAAGGACGGTCAGCAGGGTGGTTTTAAAAATCCGTTTAGCAAAGAGCATTTCAACTTAACCGAACAAGGACGTTTACTCAGAACCGATCCAGAGCTTTACAAACGTCTAAAAGCTCAAGCGAAAAATCAATGATGAAGGGTGATGTGAAGTGACTACTCGTCTACAGGATATTATTCAACCGGAAATTTTCACTGAATATGTTGTCCAAAGAACGACGGAAAAATCGGCACTGGTTCAAAGTGGCATCATTGAACGAAACGCTGAATTTGATGCTTTGGCCAGTGGTCCGAATACGCTGGTTAATATGCCTTTCTGGAACGATTTAACGGGCGATTCCGAGGTTATTCGTGATGAAGGGAACCTAACTGCTGGAAAAATCACGTCTGGTAAAGACGTAGCTCGCAAGCAAGGACGAGCTCGTATGTGGGGTGCAAGTGGTTTATCTGCATTGCTTTCTGGTGACGATCCAATGCGAGCAATCGCAGATTTGGTGGCCGATTACTGGATCCGTCAGGACCAGAAAATGCTTTTAGCGACATTGGAAGGCATTTTCAATTCTGATAGCATGGCCGATAAGGTTTTGGACATCACTGGTGAGCCTGGTTCTGACGCGTTGCTTGATGGCGATAGCTTTATTGATGCTGGCCAGCTCATGGGTGATGCGAAAGACCTTTTAACAGGCGTGATGATGCATTCTGCTGTAGAAGCGTATCTTGCAAAACGTCAGTTAATTGAATACGTTCAAGAAGCCGATCAAACCGACCGAATTCCTTATTTCATGAACAAACGTGTTATCGTCGATGATGCCATGCCTTATGACACTCAAACAAAAGAAGGGGTTATTTACCTCTTTGGTACCGGTGCGATTGCATCTGGCGTTGGCTCTCATCCAAACATTTTACCGACAGAGGTTGATAGAAACAGTCAATCTTCTAGCGGTGAAGATTTCTTAATTAACCGTCGTATCCAGATTTTGCATCCTCGCGGTGTGAAATGGACGGAGAATAATGTTGCCGATGTATTCCCAACAAATGAAGAATTGGCCGATGGTTCAAACTGGGAGCGTGTTTATGAGCCAAAAGCGATCCGTATCGTGAAGTTCAAATTTAAAACTGAGTTAGACGTGGATGGTGCATAAGAAAGGGGGGTTCGCTTTGGCTGAAGTTTTACAAACACCGGATGGGAAGTCCGTTTCGGATAAAAATCCACTGCCGGTAAAAATAATCGGTGGTGATGCAGGTGGTGGATCGAGTATGCGATTTATTTTTGGCACGAGCGATCCCACTTCAAACGATGGCCAGCCTGGTGATGTCTTTTTGAATACTAGCACCGGGGATATTTTCAGCAATGTCAACGGAACCTGGCAAAAACAAGGAAATTTAAGAGGCCCACAAGGACCTGAAGGACCTCAAGGGCCAGAGGGTCCTGAAGGTCCACCAGGGTTTGGCACAGAGGAACAATACAATGAAATCATTTCGCGGCTGGAAGCTCTCGAAGGTGAAGTGTTTGGTGGAGGTGATAGTTAATGCGGAAATTCGTTGTAATTAAAGATTTTAAAGACCTAAAGGATAATGGCTATATCTATCGGGCTGGCGATTTTTATCCGCGTGAAGGCATCGAATTGGATGAGGAGCGTGCTGAAGAATTGGCCAGCGACAAAAACCGAAGAAAAGAGCCTTTAATTGTTGAAGTTCTGGTTAAAGAGGAAAAACAAGAAGAAAAGAAAACGACGGAAAAGCCGACGTCCAAAACAAAAGCAAAAAAATAAAGCGGTGATAATATGTTGGAGCGTTTAAAGGTCCGAATTCCGGACATTGACGAAACGCTGGCGGAAGAATTAATCAAAACAGCCACCGACCGGATCCTTTTGCGTATCGGTTTGCGGCAGGAATCTTTACCGGATGAATTGGAATCGATCGGCGTGGAAATTGTCACCGCTATGTATAATCGCCATCAAATGAACCATGAAGGCGTAACTGAAGAAAAAGTTGACGTCTTTTCCATCCGGTTCATTGATGATCTGTTGCGGCCATATGAAGCGGAATTGATGGAATATCGGGAAATGCTGAAAGACGACGAAGATAGAAAGGTCCGGTTTCTATGAGGATGAAGCCGGTCCATTTTTTTGCTTTGGAAGTAGTCGGCCGCGATGATCTAAACAATCCAATCTATGAACCGGTTCCTATTGGTTCGTATAAAGGGGTTTTAACTCAATGGTCGCTGGAAGAAATTGCGGTTATGGATCGTGAAGTTTTAGAAACGCATCAGAAACTATTAACAGACGCACCGCGTTCTGTCCTGGAGCGTGCTGAACGCGTCGAAATAGAAGGCGTTTCCTATGCCATCACCGATTTAAAAAAGGATTTCCGTCGGTGGCGTCTTTGCCATGTAAAGGCTGATGATCCATGAGAATTCACTATGAATGGATGGGCGTTGAATCTCTTGCTAGGGCTTTAAAGCGTAAAAGCGAAACTGATTTCAAAAAGGTAGAACAAAAAAACATTCTTGAATTGCGGAATCGAGCTGTTCGGTCGACGGATCCGTCTAAGGGTGGAACTCCAAAAGACACCGGTGAATTGCGGTTGAGTGCGACAGTGAATCCGGCTGGCGATACATTTGGTTATACCAAGGATTACGCACCGCATGTGGAATTCGGCCACAGGCTTGTTCGTGGTGGCCGGACGATTGGTTATGTTCCGGGTCAATATTATTTGCGGACAAACGTCAACATCCAACAGCCGATTTTCCGTCAAGATTTACTTGAAGAACTGAGGAAGAAGTGAGTTAAATGCTAAGAAAACTTTCGCTTTTGGACCTTCACAAACCGATCCAGGATCGGATCCATGAAGGAACTGATCTGAAATGCCTGGATGATATTCCGCGGACTGAAAAGCCACCGTTTACCTTTTTGGAATTTATTAATTCTCGGCCGCGGAATACAAAAACGATGTTTGTCCATGAATACCAGGTTCATGTTCATATTATTTCTCCACCTGGTAGCAGTGTTCCTCATTACCGGAACATCCAGGCGGTGGATGAAGCCTTGACGGAGTATATTCGTCTGCCAGAAGGATACGAGCTCTGGGGTCAAGTGGAAAGCGGCCTTGTTTCAAATTACATCGAACCACAAACAAAGGAACATCATGCAGTGCTGGGGTTCCTGTTCCGGGTTTCTTATGGTTTTAAAGTTAAGATTTAAGGAGTGTGATAGCGATGGCTTTTGAAAACAATCTTTATTGCGATTTTTCCGGGACAGCGACAAAAGCTGTAGCTGGAAAGGATATTTTATTGGCGGTATTTAATAGCACTGGTGATAAATTGCTGGCTGTTGCTGGTCAGCAAGGTTTAACGATCAACCGTTCCAAAGACTCCATTGAGGTCACTTCCAAAGATACAAAGGGCGGGTGGAAGGCCAAAATCGGCGGCATGAAGGAATGGTCCATCGATAATGATGGTCTTTATGTTGCTGATGATGAATCTCACAAAGCTCTGTCAAAAGCATTTCATGATGATGAGTTCGTTTGCCTAAAGGTCGTTAATCAAAAGACAAAACAAGCACTATTTGGCGGTATTGCGATTGTGACGGATTATCCAATCGAGGCACCGTTTGATGATGCGGTTACCTATTCGATTAGCCTGGAAGGAAACGGGCCTTTGGTTGATTTGTCTGATCAAGAAGGCGGCATGATGCCTGGTGACAGCGAAAATGGAGACGGTGGAAATGGTGAACCAGCTGGGGCTTAAAAATTTTTAAAAAGGAGAATGATGGTGCATGTTTGAAGTCGATGGCGATGTATTAGAACTTCGTTTTAATCTGCAAAAAATAAAAAACCTTGAAAACTTGTATAAAATCTCTTTGATGTCTGAATTGAGCCAAAGCAAGGGGATCCTTTCCTTTCACTTGATGGAAGGGCTGTTTAGTGTTGGCTTGTACAACGTCACTCAAGAACAGCCAGTTCGCGGTAAAAAAGCACAGGAAATTTTCGAGAAATTACTTGAGGAGCATGGCTATGGCGATTTAAATGCGGTTATTGTTTCTAAACTGCAAGAAGACCTGGGTTTTTTATTCCGTTAGAGCTGGTCGAATATGAATATTTTGATACTTCCCAGGTCGAACCGCGAACCGGGAAACAGAAGGAATTGGCGGAATTAGCAAGTTCTTATTCTCGTGAACGAGAACTTGCTTTTTTTGTTGTCAATTTTGGCTTTACGAAACGGGATTATAACGAATTGACCGAAGTGGAAAAGGCGTTTATTTACAAGGCCTATGAAACAAAACTGGTTACGGAAATGACGCATCTTAGAAACGCGGTTCTGAATGCAATCAATAACGCCTTTAGAAAGAAAAACAAAAAATTCATAGAGCTGTTCAAACGGAAACAGGCCAAAGCGGACAAAGAATACAACGAAAACGCGATTCAAATCATTACGGAAATGGAAAAACGCGACGGTAAGTCTTGGATTGACAGGATTTACAAAGAAGCGGGCCTGAAACGGCCGGTGAAACCGGGACGGAAGGTTGGTGATTAAATGGCAGATTACACTCTTACAGCTAAATTAACAGCGGATCCGAGTGGATTCAGGGCTGGTTTCCAAAAAGCACAGGAATCTTTGGCAAACCTTCAAAGCCGAGTGAATCAAACCGGGAAAAGGTTTCAATCGATCGGGAAATCCATTTCGGATTTTGGTAGCAAATTGACGCGGAATATAACTTTACCAGCGGTAGGGGCGGCGACGGCACTCACTAGCATTACGCTTGTAAAAGGTTTTGACCGTCTGGTAGGGATTGATTCTGCTCGTGCTAAACTGAAAGGTTTAGGCCATGATGCCGAGGCTATTGAGAGCATCATGGATTCCGCGTTGGCGTCTGTTAAGGGGACAGCTTTCGGCTTGGATGAAGCGGCTACGACTGCGGCCAATGCGGTAGCGGCTGGAATCCCACCGGGGAAAGAGCTAACTCGTTATTTGAGCTTAACAGCGGACACTGCGGCGATCGCTGGTGCGTCATTAGGTGAAATCGGTGCAATCCTGAACAAAGTTACCACATCTGGCCGAGCTTACAACAGTGAACTACAAATGCTTTCCGACAGAGGTTTGCCGGTTTATCAATGGCTGGCTGAAGAAGCAAATACGACCGCGGACGCTATCTTTGATATGGCAAGTAAGGGAGAAATCTCCACTGATATGCTCTTGAATGCCATTGAGAAAAACATCGGCGGTGCGGCCAAAATCATGGGGGAAGAATCGTTTTCTGCGGCGATTGCGAATATCGGAGCCGACATTGCTCGTATCGGTGCTAATTTCCTTGATGCTGGCGGCAAAGCCGGAGGGTTTTTCTCAACGGTCAAGCCACTATTAACCGAATTCCGCGGCTTTTTGGCCCAAGTTGAAGAACAGGCGGCCGATTGGGGTGTTGCGTTCGGCCAAGCGTTTAATAATGTTATTGATCGTGTTCGTGAGCTAAAATCCTGGTTTGATGGCCTATCACCTTCCGTCCAAACACTTATTACAAGGGCTGTAGCCATTGGTGCTGGGTTCTTAGTTGGGATCGGGCCTGCTTTGAAGGTTGTAGGTTTTTTAACGACACAGTTTGGTTCATTACTGAATATCACGTCGTTGTTGTTAAGTCCGATCGGTCTGGTTGTTGTCGGGATTACGGGGCTGGCTGTTGCCTTTGGGGTGGCAATGGCAAAAAGTGAAGAGTTTAGGAATCTTGTTTTTGGCGTTTTTCAAAATTTAGCAAGCATTATTTCTACCGTAATTGCGACGGTGTCGCCGATCCTGCAGACAATGTGGGATGGTGCTCGTGAAGGCCTGGCATCTTTTGCTGAAGCAGTAGGCGGTCGATTAATAAATGGATTCGAATTGATTGTTTCCGTTCTGCAGACGGTTATTGGTGCTGTTACGGAATTCGTTTCTAGCTTTATCCAAGGTTTCCAAAGTGCCGGTGGCGAGGTCACATCACTTTCTTCCTTGTTCCTAGGGTTTAATCCGGTTTTAAGCATGGCTTTGTTAATACTGCAAGAATTCGGTCCTCAAATTGCACAGGGATTTAGTCAAATTGCATCTATGGCATTACCGTTACTCACCATGCTCGGTCAATCGTTGGGGCAATTGGCAGCGGCCATAATTCCGATGGTCATGAATGTGATCAGTGCTCTGATGCCTGTCGTTATGAGCTTAGGGATGACCATCATGGATTTAGCGATGGCCATAATTCCGATTTTGATTGATGTCTTTAGTCAATTGTTACCGATCATCACTCAGCTGGTGACTACTTTCGCCGGCATTATTGCTCAAGTCGCACCATTAGTGACTATCCTGGTCAGCTCTTTGGTTCCTGTTTTAATGATTTTGATTGAAACGGTCCTGAATATCGTTCAGGCTGTCGCACCGGCTCTTATTGCGATTCTCGGAGCTGTTGCTTCGGCGTTTGATGCCATCATTCCTGTGGTGATGGCGGTGTTATCGACGGTCGTTAATGTCGTAGCAAATATCATTTCGGCCATTTCACCAATTGTCGCTTTTGTTGCTGGCATCATTTCGTCAATCATTAGCATAATTTCGCCGATCGTCACGTTTATCGCTGGAATTATTAGCTCGATTTTCAGCGTAATTTCGCCAATCACTTCATTTGTTTCCGGCGTGTTTAGTACGGTGTTTAGTATTATTTCCGGCGTATTTCGTAACATTTTAGGGACGGTAACTTCGGCGATCCGTACCGTTTCTAGCATAATCAGCTCTTTGAGTGGTGTCGTTTCCGGAGTGTTTAACCGGATTTTCTCGATTGCATCCAGCATTATGAACCGGGTGAGCTCGGTCATAACTGGAGTGTTTAATGCTATTCAAAGTTCCTGGTCTGGCTTGACCAGCTTTGTTTCCGGTGTTTTTAGCGGTATCGGTAATGCGGTACAAAGACTTGTCAATCAAGTAAAAAGTTTTATCAATGGCGTTATCGGTGGAATAAACGCGGCAATTGGTCTGATTAACAAAATTCCTGGGGTAAACATATCAAAAATTCCATACCTGGCTCGAGGTACGGATGACTGGGAAGGCGGTTTTGCAAGAATCAACGAGGGGGGTCGCGGAGAGCTCGTCCTTTTGCCTTCTGGAACTCAAGTCATACCTCATGACGTCAGCATGCGGTATGCGAGAGAAATTGGGAAAAACCATGCCCAGCTCTCTCAGGGCGGAAGCGATTTAAGAGATTTTACGGTCTACAATGGTCCTAAAGAGGTTGTTGTGCCGGTCAATCTGGATGGTCGCGAGATTGCTCGTGTTACCGCACCGTATATGGACCGCGAATTGGGCCATATTCAACGATCCAGAATTCGTTCAAGGGGTGGTTTTTAATGCTGACGTTTAATGGTCACGATTTGAGCGACCTTATCATTGTGAATAATGTTGGCCGGCCAATTCTCGCACCGCGGCACCTAAGCACTAAGGAGATTTATGGGCGTCCTGGTGCTTTCTTTTTTGAAAAAAGAGACGGTCCTATTTTGTTGCCAGTGGAAGTCACTTTGCATGAAAAGGATCATCAAAGTTACCGGTCTTTGGTTCGTGAATTAGCGGTTTATTTGGACACCGAAGAACCTGTTCCGATGATTTTTTCGGATGAGCCGGACAAATTCATTGAAGGAATTTTGGCCGATGAGTCCGTCCTGGATGAAATCGCGACGGTCGGTCAGGGGGAAATCCAGTTTTTCTGTCCTGATCCATATTGGTACGCCATTGAGGACGACGTGATGTCATGGAATGGTCCGGGAACCTATACGCTTGACCGGAAAGGGACGGCGGTGTCTTATCCAAAGATCGAAATTCAAGGGTCTAATGTAGGCGGTTCAATTCAGCTGGTGACTGATAACGCGGATATTACTTTTACCGGGGAGCTTGCGGCCGGAGAAACGCTTGTATTGGATTCCAAATTCGTTACTGCTTACATCATAAAAACGGATGGCACTCAAGAATCGGCTTTAAATGACATTGACAATATCGACATGCCGGTTTTAGTTCCTGGTGCAAATCGTTTATCGATATCGGTCGAAGGAAACGCGACGGTTTCAACGTTCAAAGTAACAGCTCGTAGTTGCTGGAAGTAAAAGGGGGGATAATATGGCCATTACACCTTATCGCGATTTGTCAAGCGAGGATATTTTGGCGGCTCATGTGAGTGGTTTGCAGCATTCCGTCAATAAAATTGAGTTAGTCCTGGATATGAAAACTTCACAAACAACAGGTCACCAATTGCGGCCGGTTGATGACCAGGACGATCCTTCTTTACGTTTTCGCATTTATGAAGGGTCAATTCGTGGCTGGTTGGAAGAGCCGGAACCGATTATTTATCGGAATGGCTCGGTAGTGGATCCGAATGATTATGTAATTTCTCCGGCTCATGGTGTAGTGGTATTCCATCAACAGCAAGCATCAACGGACGAAATCACAGCAGATTTTACGCACATAACTGCCGGGTCCTCGGTAATTGAAAGCCTGCAGTCTGGGATTGATCAATATTCGGCCTTGCTTGCCAATAATCCGGGAGGGACTTTTCATTTTTATCCTGTTTCCGGTTCTTATTTAACGCATTTTCGTCGTGATTATAATCCACTTCATCCTGATGGCTCTGTAAATGTGGACACTCATAGGCCGTCTTTTGCAGTTCTTGTCTACGGGAACACCATTGATGCCTTTCCGTTTCCGGTTACAACAAAAACACGTTTCAAACAAGCGGCTATGAGTTTGAACTATGCCAGTTCTACCGTCAATGTGAAGGTCGGAATTTATCAAGATAACGGTTCTATGCGTCCTGGCCGGCTCTTGTATGAAAGTCCAACAATAACGATTCCTGCCGAGGGCGGCTGGGGTTATGCCGACGTTAACTGGGAACTAGAGCCTGGTTTTTATTGGATTGCTCGGCATGATGGAACCACAGCCTACTGGAATGGGTTAGGACAACAAAGCGTTATTCCTTTGGTGTCATTTAACGCGGTTACTTTTTTGCGTGACCTCACTGAAAGGCCGAATCCACACACTTATTATGGCGGCTATCGAGCGACGGATATTCCGTTTGGAAATATGCCGGATCCGTATCCTGCGAGTGGTGAGTTGTTCCAGCGTGCTCACTATTGTTCGCCTTGGCTTGTTGTGGAGTGATGTGAATGAATAAATATAACCAGCTTGGTTCTGTGCGATATAACCAGCTTGGAAGAATTAAATATAACAGTCGGGGTGCCCGGGAAGTCAAACCGTTGTTTAATCGTCTAGCTCAAGCTAGGCCGGTTATTCTTGATCAAAACCGCCGACGTTTGGCAGTCCTGGAAAATGCCGACAATATAATCCTGGAGCAAGAAATAAACGGGATTGACCAGGTTACGTTTACGTTGCCTTGGAAAGACGAAAAGAGAAAATATTTAGTTAATGAGAACTTGGTCCAGCTGGTTAATAGCATTTATATCATCCGTCGTGTGAGCGTGAAACGGTCCGGGTTGTCGCCGGCTGAAATTGAAGTTTACGCGGAGGCTCTCTGGTATGATCTACAATTTGCTGAGCCAGTGGAGCATGCTCGTTGGGAAAGTGCTACGCCTGAAGTTATTATGAAGGACATCCTGGATGGCACTGGTTGGCGTGTCGGAAAAGTGACTATTACTCGGGAACGCACACTTGAACTGGAAGCAGGGTTTACCAATCGTTTAAAGGCTTTGCATGAATTGCCTAGTCTTTTTGGTGGTGAATTACATTTTAATACCGATACCATGACGGTTGATTTTACAGAACCAGTTGGTCGCAAATCCGGGGCGGCTATCGCCTATTCAAAAAACCTGGAAGAAGTCGAGGCGATTTACGACACCGAGGAATTGGTCACAAAACTTTATCTGTATGGTAAAAACAACATGTCAATCGCGGATGCGAATGATGGCGTTCCTTATTTGACCGACTTTTCCTTTACCGATAAGGTTCGGGTTCGGGTCACTAAAGACGAGCGGTTCACGAATCCGTACCACTTAAAGGAACGCGGCGAGGAAGCTCTGAAGGTCCTTGCTCGTCCTCGGTCCTCTTATGTGTTAAGAGCGGCTGATTTATCGGCTTTGTCCGGTATGTCGCATGAAGAGTTTTTCCTGGGCGACGAGGTTTTAGTCTATGATAAAGAACTCGGCATTAATGTTCGGACTCGGATCGTGTCCTGGAAGTATAATGTTATCCAGCCTTGGAATACAGAACTTCAGCTGGAATCTAAACAGCCGAGCTTGTCTGATTTGTTAACTGGGATCCAGGAAGGGGCCGAGTTTTTGTATTCCGAGGACGCTGTTGAACGAGACGAAATGCTGAACCTTCATGTTTTTAACTATTTGATGAATTCTCGCGGTGATGATGGCTTTAATTACTGGACAAACGATGGCTGGGAGTTGGATGCGGAAAATGGCTACAGCGGAAATGCTTCATTTCGTGCGACAGCCCAGCCTGGCGTGAAGAAATCATTGCGGCAAACAATTTATCCTGCACACCGCGAATCGTATTCATTAAGTCTGCGAGTAGCAACAGAAAACCTACGGGTCGGAAATGGCCGCGTGGGTGTTTATGTAAAATTCAAATATCAAGATGGAACGGAAGAAGAGCCTATCTGGATTCCGTTAAGTGAGGATGAGTAGTCATGTTATTTTTTAATTTTTTCAACCGGAAGATAGATGTTCCGGATCCTAGTCGCGGTGTTTCTGCGATTGAAATTGAGTTTGTGGTGGAAAATTGCCAGTCTGGTTCCGTTAATGTAACGGATATTATGTTGCAAGGCGGAACGATCGCGACGATGTGGACCGGGCATCCATCGGAGATGCGTTGGTCTTTGGATGGGTGATGAAAGATGAACAAAGAATCCTGGACGCGATATTTCACTAAAGTTGAAGGAGCAAAAGAGAAAAAAGTTTCTAGTATTGAAATTGAGTTTGTGGTGGAAAATGCGGAACAGGGTTCAGTTCATATCACCGATTTTCAATTGCAGGATGGCGAGCAAGTAACCGCGACCATTCCGAACACGTCCGAATGGTTCAAAGCGAAATATGGCACACTGGATGAAACTGTCACTGCTGTTGGCGATGATGTTTACTTAGGTGATCAGCCGAGAGTCTTTGAAAATGTCCAAAACCGATTTTATAACATCGTCGGTCGCGGGCATGAAGTGATTGTGGTTCCGAATATTTTTGAATCCAATTTTAATGAGCCGACGGTAACGACTCCAGTTGATTTAACTCTTTATGCAAAAAATGAGTTTGATTTATTGCGGATTTCGTCGAATTATGGAGCGTTTAAAACAGGTTATGGTGAAATGGCCTACGAGGATGAACCGGATCATCCTTTGAACAAACGGTATACGCGTGAATTTATTTTTGATATTCCTGGTGGTCCTGGGAGTGAAATTAAATTGCTGGGCACTCAACGTGTGGCCACCGTTGATGGGAAGCCGGCCAATTTGGCCAGTCGTGTTATCTCTGTTGGCGAAGGGAAATTGCCGATAAGACGCCAGATGTTTATGGGCTTGGCCTACGGTTCAAATCGGATCCGTATTGAATTTTATAAGCTGGTGGATGGCGTTATGCGTGATACCGGGATTGGTTTTTGGGGAATTGCTGAATTGTTCCATTGGGAAGAAGGGGGGTCTAAGTTTTGAAGTTCATCTCATGGACCTTGAATGAACCGTCTAATGCACAGTTTGCGGAATACGCGACCGAAGTTTCACCAGGTGAATGGCGGATCCTTAATCCGGACGCCTGGAAAAACTGGGGCGGCAATCAAAAGAATTTCTGGCTCGCTTTCATGAATCATCATGATAAAATTTACGGAGTTGGCCTGCATGATTTCGGTGTAAATGCCGACGGTACGATTTATAGCTATAAAGCCGGCGAGGGATACCCGGTTCTAAATGAAGATGAGACGGCCATTCGATGGTGGATGCGTGATTCACTTCGTTTTTTGGTCGACCATTATCCAGATATCAAATGGTCGTTGCAAATGGTTTGTTTCGGTGCATCTCGTGTGGAGCCGATCCTCGATAATGTGAATGGAGCACAGGACACTTTTGTTCGGCAATTTAAAAAAATAGCCGAGCTTTATTTGAACCGGTTTCCTGGACGGATCAAGGGGATTGAGATGGACTTCGAGAAAACTACATCAAGGCCGCGGTCGGCTCAAGAACCGGAAAAATACCGGGACCTTTTGAGACGTGTAAAAGACGAAGTTTGCCGGCCACTTGGTTTGGAGATTCGTGTAAACCTTCATGCCATGACCGGTGAGTATAATCCGTCCTGGTATGCTTGGACGAATTATTCGACCATTGCTGAAGCGGATCTGGATGAATATCAAATCATGTCATATGATTTCTCGGCTGGAAATACCGCACCGGGGCCATCGACTCCTGTCTGGTGGCTTTTAGAGGTCTTGGATCATGTTCGGAATGTTTTACCACCGGAAAAGACTTTTATCGGGAATGCGGCCTATGGGCGGCGTTGGTCCTTAAATCGTGACCGTTTGGGTACTGCGATTGCTTATTGGCAGTTGCTACAGTGGCAAAATGGCCTGTTTAAGCATAACGCCGGGCAACGAAACGACCAGGGCGAGTTCATTTGGTTCGATCAATCGTTTATTCCGTATTGTGGATTCCATGATGAAGAGTCGGGCTATGAATATACTTTTTTGCATTGTTACGATCGTTTTCAGGCTCGCTTTGCTCGTCTGTTGCCTTACAATAACAGTCAAGTGGTTTATCGGGGGACTTATCGAAACGCGGAATACATCACCAGCTATTCCAAACACCAACGTGCCAAATTTACCGGGATTCAAAGGGTATTGACCGAGGCGACCTCGACCTCTGGACATATCAGCGATGCTCATTCTGTTTGGGAACCTAAGGATGATCTGCCTGGTTATACCTTTTATGGTTACAATACGTTACCTGGCCAGTATCTTTACGACGAAGCGACGAATTCGTGCGTCCGGGCCAGCGGTGCTATTGGTCAGGATGGGCGTGTCACTTATTCGTTTTCTTTATCAACGCCTGGAACGTATCGCCTGGTAGCGACGGTATATTTTCCTTATCTGAATTGCCGCATTCCTATTAACGTGAATGGGGTTGATTATGTCATTGGCGAGGATATTCCGGATTGGTATCCGTTTTTCGTCAATCCATCCCATCACTTTTTCGATTGCGGCACTTTTTCGTTTAGCACATCAAATACGATTACAGTTGGTGTTACTCAAGATTTAGCTCAAATCATGGGGTTTGTAATCTGTCGGGATTTTGAACATGGAATGTCCGGAGGAGAAGTTGAATATAACGTTAATCTTCAAGTTCCCAAAAAGAGAGGATCCGTTGTTGATGGTGTTGTTACGAAAGTGGACGCAGATATGCCGGATGAAGTAACGCTGACTGCTGAATTAATCCGTCGCCATCCAAGACCGGCGATTTTTTGGGAAGACTTGTTTGGTCCTTTTGCTGATCAAGAAGTGGAGAATTTGACGGAAACGAATTATTACCAGAGGGCGATTACCGGTTTCCGGGCACCAAATGGACCATATCCGGTTGATGGGGCTTGTCGTGGTCCACTTCAAAATATCGGTTATTCAAATGGAACATGGCGGCCAGTTGCCGCGTCTGGCGGTGATGAAGCTCATGTTTATTGTGATGCTCGGAATAGTTCGGCACAGCTTGTGTTAAATCGTGAGTTCTCCTTCAACGCTCATATTGAGGCTGACATTCGAGCCTTGGATTCAAATGCGATTTATGGAATTCGTTTTTACGCGAGAAATCCTGGAACGGTCGGAAATGGTTATATTGCACAGCTTAACTATCGCAATCGAACAGTTCGACTGGTTTACGAAAGCGGCGGATCCAGTCAGGTCTTGGCGACTGCGGCCATGTCGGAAACGTTGGCTAACGGCCTAGGAAGTCGCCATACTCTCACCGTTCGTGTTCACAATGGTCGCATAAAAATTCTGGTCGGTGCTGTCGAATATATCAATTATTCCGGTTCTTTACCTGGTTCTTTGTCTAGGGGTGCTCATGGCGTTTATGCGAATGGTACAAGAATCCGTTGCTATCGCCTGCACATTGCTACAAACGACCGGTATGAACCGATGGAGAAAGTGTCAGCGATTGTTGATGGGCGGGAATATGTTGCTTTAGAAGAGGACCGTCCTTATTCGTATGATGAATTGGGCTATTTAGTATACAGCGGGTTTAATCCGGATGAAGGCCTGGATATTGACATTGACAATGATTACGATAACTTTCCGATTGTCAATATTCCGTCCTGGGTTGGTGAAAAAACAGTCCGTATCCGGATGGTGGATGCTGGTGTATGGTTGAGAAACTTCTATATCGGCGATTCGGAAGGCTATTCCATCGCTTGGAACAGTGATCTAGAAGGATTCATTCGAACACTCCGATACATTTCGGAGTATGGATGCAAAGGCGTAGCCATGTGGACCGTCGGGCAGGAAGATCCGCGCGTGTTCACATATTTGCCAACTCCTGAATGATAGATGGCAGAAAGGAAGAGTATTGGTGGAACAATGGTATTCGAACAAAGAACTATTCGAACAAATTATGAAGATGAGAGATGAGATTATTAGTCTACGCTCTGAAATGAAAGAAACCAGAGACATCATCAGAAAATACAACGGGTTGCGAGAAGAACTGTACAACATTGAAAGCGAAATTGAGAAACTTAAAGCAGCTGAAAGCGGCAAGACAACCGTTTTAGATGCCATTCGAGAATGGGGCGGTTGGATTGTCGCTATTTTAATGCTTATCGTGAACATCATTCAAAATTGAAAGGAGGTGAGAGTATGAATTGGAAGGGTGTTACAAAAAGTACTTGGATTAGAATTATCACTTTATTTTTGGTATTAATCAACCAAGTATCAATCTCTTTTTTTCATTTTCAATTGCTGCCTTTTACTGATGAAGAAATTTATGAAGGCGTTTCAGTTGTGTTGACAGTCATTGTTTCCATGTGGACTGCATGGAAGAATAATAGCCTCACAAAAAAAGCGCAACAAGCAGATCATTATTTGGAATCTTTTAAGTAAAGGGAAATCGGAAAGGGGGAATAAAATCATGCCTTTTATAAAAACTGACGCGACATATTATGGACCTAAAGCAAAATACATTGAGGTTTATGCAAATTGTACGCCATACAATGGGAACGCACATCTTTATGCAGGTGTATACCTAGTTCGAGGTACGACAGGGCGAATAGTTGTACACAATAAAGTTGTAGGAATAAATGGGCATATGGATTTTAGAAATAACATAAGAATATATCCTACCGATGAAAGAGGAACATACTACGTAAAGGTTGAATGGTACAGTGCATCAGGTAAGTTACTTTATTCTGCACAGAAGACTATTTACTTGGTAAAATAAAAAATTATTGATCCCCTAAAAATCATTTGGTATGATATTTCCAAATGGTTATAGGGGGATTTTTCCATGAAAAATTTATTGTTTATTATGGGAATCGCATTTAACTTCATGATGTTTAATATAAGTTCAGATGAAGTTAAAAGTTATAAAACTGAAGATAGTACGGCGGAAGAACAGGATTTGTCAGACATATTTAAAAATGATTCTTACGCATTCGCTCTATCCCTCCAATACGTTGATTATGAAGATAAAGTCGTATTTAAAAACGAACAAATAGCAAAGCAACGTTTGAAGAATGTTCAAAAGTATTTAGATGATCTGACAGATCATGGCACAAGTTTCCATGCAGTTGAGAACTTAGAGATTAATGATAAATGGCAGAAGCTTGTGGAGGATGTTGCTTATCTAAAATATTATGGATTTGATGAATCAGAAATTTTGAATGATTTAAATATTGCGGGGGCCTTAATACTACAGGCAGAAAATTACTATGATAAACCTTCTTTAAGCTATCTCTATCAAATTTTTACAGATTTAAATTCCGCTATAAACGGAGAAAAAGTTGAATATAATGTAACTCGTACATTTAGCCCAGAATCTCAATTTAAAAGGGTTAGTCTTTATTTAGCCTCAAAGAAATGATAGTCAAGAATGTTTTTTGATCCAGAAAAGAGCAATCGTGTTTGGTTGCTCTTTTTTATTTTTTTTCATAAGGAGATGATTAAATGGAATTCATCAAACAAATCGCTCCGCACGCTCAAAAAATTCAAGAGAAGTACAAAATTCTTGCATCGCTTGTGATTGCGCAAGCGTGTTTGGAAAGCAACTTTGGCCAAAGTGGATTAGCTCAAAATGGGAAAAACCTTTTCGGAATCAAAGGAAGTTACAACGGTCAGTCGGTAACGATGAAAACGACTGAATATCGCAACGGCAAGCCATACAAAACGGATGCCGCATTTCGGAAGTATCCTTCATGGGTAGAGAGCCTGGAAGATTTAGCACAGCTCTACACAAACGGTGTTTCTTGGGATAAAAACAAATACAAGTCAATTATCGGTGAAACGAACTATGTGACTGCATGCAAAAAGGTCCAAGAGTGCGGATACGCAACCGATCCAAACTATGCAGCAAAGTTAATCCGAATCATTGAAAAATATGAGCTGCACAAATACGATAAAGTTGGAAATAAAAAGCCGACAAAACCTGAAGCTGCAGCGAAAAAAGAAGAACATCAAGTTTATACAGTCAAAAAAGGCGATACCCTTTCAGAAATTGCTCAAAAATATGGAACGACTGTTAATGAATTGGTTAAACTGAACAACATTAAAAACCCAAATTTGATCATCACCGGGCAAGTATTAAAAGTGCCTGCTAAAACAGAAAAAGATGAGTATTACGCTGTAAAGAAGGGTGATACCCTAACTAAAATTGCAAAGAAGTACGAAACAACCGTGCAAAATTTAGTGAAGCTCAATAATATCAAAAATCCAGACTTGATTCTTGTCGGGCAAAAGTTGCGTGTGAGGTAAAAAAGTACGACCGAAAAGGCCGTGCTTTTTTACCTGCTTTTCTTGATGTAATCGGAAGAATTAAAGGGGACAAATTGGGGGCAAAAGCTATTTGGAGGGCATAAAATTCACTCGGATTTACGCTAAGATGAAAAAGAAAAACCCTTGATTTTCAAGGGTTTTAAAAATTAGCAACAATTCACAAGATAAATGTTATAATTTATGAGGAATTGAAACTCCATTTTGGGTATTGTCGGTTCCGTTGTCGTAAAGGTTTTTATCTTAACTATGAGGAATTGAAACAAAATGATCCTAAACGAGTTCGTTTTGCTGTTGTAGACGGGTTTTTATCTTAACTATGAGGAATTGAAACTTCGCATCCCCATATCTTTTAACTCAGCAATACTTTTGTTTTTATCTTAACTATGAGGAATTGAAACGTTCGGCAACACGAACGAAGCTATATTCATCTTCAAGTTTTTATCTTAACTATGAGGAATTGAAACAAACATCGTATATGTATGAATTGATCGACCATGTACGTTTTTATCTTAACTATGAGGAATTGAAACAACAGTTTCAAGCACTTTTTACATGTAACTTTTGGGACGTTTTTATCTTAACTATAAGGAATTGAAACTTTTGTTTTCTATCGTCGAGGTAAATCTTGATGGCTAGGTTTTTATCTTAACTATAAGAACTTAAATCTCATTCATTCGGACTGATTCAGAACACGCAGGGCAACGTTTTTCATAATTTATTTACTACCCTTTCTCCTTGACAGATGTCTGTAGGAGAAAGGGTTATTTTATTGGCGAACATGATGTAGAAGATTCCTTTTTTTTTCTCGTTTTGGATTAAATGGACTTGTCATATGATCGTTTGTGACTGATTTTTGTCATAAAACGACCATTTTTGAATGTTTTTGATAAAAAATGATAGATTTTCGAAAGTGCTTACACTATAATGAAATTAGAGAAAGAGAAAACATCCAGATGGGAGTTGATAAGGCTGCTAACACCAGAGAGACACCGGATCATTTTAGAGCTGTTGGAACAAAAGGGAGTCGTCAAAATTCAAGAATTGGTGGAGGCAACCTCTTCGTCAGAATCTACGATTCGAAGAGATTTAAGCCAATTAGAAAAAGAAAAAAAGTTAAAGAGAGTTCATGGCGGAGCTTCCTTATTTCAACAAAGAAGTGAAGAGCTGAGCATCTCCGAAAAATCGACAAAGAATTTAGAAGAAAAGCGGATGATCGCTCAATATGCAGCGAGTCTCATTCAAGATGGTGATTGTATATATCTGGATGCGGGTACAACCACCTTTCAAATGATCCCGTACATTTCTGCTCAAAAAATAAAAGTAGTAACAAATGGATTAACCCATTTGGAAGCACTGCTTGAACAAAATATCGAAACCTATTTAACGGGTGGTTATGTAAAAAAGACCACAAGAGCTCTCATCGGTAAGGGGGCTCAAGAGGGGCTGCAATCGTATCGTTTTGATAAGGCCTTTATGGGTGTTAACGGCATCCACCTTGAGTTTGGTTATACAACTCCTGATCCAGAAGAAGCGGCTGTGAAAAGCCTCGCAATGAATCTCTCACAAAAGTCATTTGTTCTGGCTGATCATACAAAATTTAATGAATTTACCTTTTCAAAAATTACAGATTTAAATGATGCCGTCATTATTACAGATGAAATTGATCAAGAAATCTTAGAAGAATTTTCAGCCAAAACCGCAGTAAAGGTTGTGAAATAATCATGATTTATACGGTTACCTTAAATCCATCGATTGATTATCACGTCCGTATTAATCACTTAAAAATAGGAGAATTGAACCGAGCGGAAGAAACACTTTACTTCCCGGGAGGAAAAGGGATCAATGTGTCCCGCGTATTGAAACGCCTTGGTATCGATAGTGTTGTATTAGGTTTTGCAGGCGGTTTTACAGGAGACTTTCTTAAGAATGCATTAATTAGTGAAAATATTGCCATTGATTTCACTGAGGTGGAAGAGCCTACCCGGATCAATATAAAGCTGAAAGGAGATCAAGAAACGGAAATTAACGGGAATGGACCTGCCATCTCAAAAGAAAAGCAGGAAAAGCTATTATCAAAAATTTCTTCTTTGAATAAAAATGATGTTTTAGTGCTTGCTGGCAGTTTGCCTCCAACAGTTCCTGAAAATTTTTACGAGACGATAGCATCGATTTGTCAGGAAAGGGAAATACCGTTTGTCGTTGATACATCAGGACCGAGTCTAAAACGGTTGATACCTATGAGACCTTTTTTAATAAAACCGAACCATCACGAATTAGGAGAGTTGTTTCATGTAAACATTGAGACGATAGAAGATGCAATAAAGTACGGAAAGAAGCTGCAAAATGAAGGAGCAAGGAATGTAATCGTTACCATGGGAGGAAACGGAGCAGTATTGATTAATACTGATCATACCGTATTGGCCAAAGTCCCAAAAGGTAACGTGAAAAATACAGTAGGAGCTGGGGATTCAACTGTTGCCGGTTTCTTAGCCTCCTATTTTCAAAACCATGACGCGATCAAAGCATTCCAACACGGCGTCAGTGCCGGAAGTGCAACAGCATTTTCAGAAGATTTATGTACAAAGGAAAGCGTGGAACAGCTTCTTCCAAATATTCGCTTGGAAATTTATCGGTAAGGAGGATTGTGTAATGAAAATCACGGATTTATTAACGAAAGAGACGATTATATTAGATTTACAGTCTGCTACCAAAATGGAAGTACTTGATGAATTAATAGAAACGCTTGCGAAGGCAGGGAAGCTTCACGATAAAGAAGCGTTTAAGGAGGCCATCCTTGCTCGTGAATCTCAAAGTACGACTGGAATTGGCGAGGGGATAGCGATTCCGCATGCTAAAACGAATGCAGTTAAACAGTCTGCGATCGCATTCGGTCGTTCAAAAGCAGGCATTGACTTTGAGTCTTTAGATGGTAAGCCCAGCCATTTGTTTTTCATGATTGCAGCTAGTGAAGGCGTCCACAATGCTCATCTAGAAACACTTTCCCGTTTATCGACATTGTTAATGGATCAAGAGTTTCGTAAAAAAATTGAATCAGCCAATTCTGCTGAGGAAATCATTGGAATTATCAATGAAAAAGAAAAGGAAAATGAAGAAGAGAGCGAGCAGACCGATTCTAAAAAAGGAAAAATTTTAGCCGTTACCGCTTGTCCGACTGGTATTGCTCATACGTATATGGCAGCGGATGCTTTGAAGACAAAAGCGAAAGAGTTAGGCGTTGACATTAAGGTTGAAACGAATGGTTCAAGCGGTGTCAAAAATAAGCTGACGCCAGAAGAGATCGAAGAGGCAGACGCAATCATTGTGGCTGCAGATAAGCAAGTGGAAATGGACCGTTTCGATGGCAAACATGTCATTGAAGTCCCTGTTGCACAAGCCATTCGCCAACCAAAAGAGTTGATTGAACGAGCATTAAAGAAAGACGCACCTATTTACAAAGCTTCGGGAAAAGAAACAAATTCAGCGTTTCAACGCGGAGAACGAAAAGGATTTTATAAGCACCTCATGAATGGGGTTTCAAACATGCTGCCATTTGTCGTTGGCGGCGGTATCTTGATTGCCATTTCATTTATTTTTGGGATTAAAGCGTTCGATCCGAACGATCCATCTTACCATCCGATTGCTGAAGCATTGATGACTATTGGCAAGGAAAATGCCTTTAAATTAATGATTCCTGTTTTAGCCGGATTTATTGCCATGAGTATTGCGGATCGTCCGGGATTTGCTCCGGGAATGGTCGGAGGATTTTTGGCAGCAAATGGGGAGGCCGGTTTTCTTGGCGGATTAATTGCCGGTTTCTTAGCCGGATATTTAGTCGTTCTTTTAAAACGAATCTTTCAGGTTCTGCCGCAATCATTAGAAGGGATTAAGCCAGTTTTACTATATCCTTTATTCGGTATTTTAATTACAGGTTTTATTATGATGTATGTGGTGAATGATCCTGTTAAAGCGATTAACGATGGATTGAAAGCTTGGCTGGAAGGATTAGGAACTGGGAACTTAGTTCTTTTAGGTTTGATTTTAGGGGGAATGATGGCTGTAGATATGGGAGGTCCGATCAACAAAGCAGCCTTTACATTCGGTTTAGCGATGATTGATGCAGGAAACTACGCCCCGCATGCTGCGATTATGGCTGGCGGTATGGTTCCTCCATTAGGACTAGCCATTGCAACAACTTTGTTTAAAAAGAAGTTTACAAAAGCAGAACGAGAAGCAGGAAAAACGTGCTATATTATGGGGGCAACCTTTATAACAGAAGGAGCCATTCCTTTTGCCTCAGCTGATCCAGGACGTGTAATTCCATCGATTATCGTAGGCTCCGCAATTGCCGGTGCGTTAACGATGGTATTTGGAATTGGTTTGTCAGCACCGCATGGAGGCATATTTGTCATCCCGTTTATAAGCGGCAGTCCATGGTTATATGTACTTGCTATTTTAATTGGTTCATTTGTAACAGCTCTTATGGTCGGTTTCTTAAAGAAAGAAGTAAAAGAATAAAAGACTAATACGAGCAGCAAATTTCTTTTAAGGGTTCGGATCTAGGGTCTGAACCCTTTTATGTTTGCGGTATGAACTGAAAAGGTGTGACGATATTTTTAGAAAAATGCTTGTCGGCGGGGAGATATTGTTTACGACTTACCCTCGGAATAGACTCTTTGTAAACTAGAAATAGTGGACGAAACTTGTAAAAGCTTTAGATGCCCCATGTCATTTACTTACTGCAGTAATAGAACTGTTGTCGTCGACCCCCAAACGTGCAAAAATCCCCGGGAATCGACGACTCTTTCAACTCTTTATTGAGCACAAGCAAATGTGTGAGTAAAATGTTTGTGGGAGAAATTCTTAGAAGTTCCCCGATGAGGGGGTTGGGAACGTAGGTTCGCAATCCCCCTCATCGGGGCCAGCAAGCGAAGCGCGGTAGGATCCCAAGCAGGAAACATGAAAAAGGACTCTCTCCCTGGTAAGATGATCATTGTCCACACCATCAAACAGGAGGAGAGAGTCCCATGAATATTCAACAACATCTTACCACAAATTCGTTGACATGGAAAGAGATCGAACTTGATTTGTTTCGAGCCCTGCAAAACGCCTTCGCTGAGCTGTTTACGGCTCTGTTGGAGGACATCGACCGACAATTGGCGGAAACCCGGGACAAGCGCCGGTACCACTTGAAAGACAAACGACGCACCACGATTCAAACCCTGTTTGGCGAAGTTACCTTTGAGCGAAACTACTATTTAGACCGAGAACAAAACCGTTACCACGTTTTTGCTTGACTCCTTTTTAGCGTTTGATGGATCACAGTCAATCAGCCCTTGTCTAGAAGAAACAGCGGTGGGATTGGCTGTGGAGTGCTCTTCCTATCGCAAAGCGGCTCATACGCTTGCCCAGATGGTCGGGTATCCGGTGATGAGCCATGAGGCGATCCGCCAGTTGGTGCTCGAGGCTGAAGTTCCGCTGCACTGCCCGGTTGACCAGCGATATGGACGGGTGCTGTTTGTGGAGGCCGATGGACTGTTTGTCTCTCGCCAAGGGAAGGGAAAACGGGCCAAGGAAGACAAAATCCTGACCGTTCACGAAGGGTGGAAGCGCAACGGCTCACGGATCGAATTCGTGAATCAGCGCCATTACGTCCATGAGGGCAAGAGGGAGGTGTGGGAAGGCTTCGAGGAATTTTTGATGAACGAATATGCCTATGATCCGTGTCGGGATCTTCTTGTCATCAACGGGGACGGCGCTCCATGGATTACCGCATGCCGGGAGTATTTCAAAGGACGGGTCTGCTTCCAATTGGATCGATTCCACGTGGCGCGTGAGTTGCGCCAATGCCTCTCGGGCCATCCACGGTGGCAGGCGATTCGGCAAAAGCTGGCGAAGCAGGATGAAGAGGGGTTGCTTGTGGAACTGAACAGCGCCCTCGGCACGCTGGGGGACGAAGCGAAAGAACAACAGCTGGCTGCCTTGATCCACCGGATTGAATCGATGCCGGGATGCATCCGTGATTACCGGGAATGGCTGAAGGAGCAAGGAGTGGACACAACGGGCATGTATCCGATGGGGAGGGCTGAAAGCGTGATGAGCCAGCTGGCGTATCGGGTGAAATACCGCCGCAGTTGGACAGACAAGGGACTCAGGACGTTTTTCAAGGCAATGATTGCCCGGATGGATGGGATTCGTCTTTTCGGACGTCGTTTCGGAGAAGAATCGTCGCATCCGGTGGAGGAAACGGCATCTACCAAACAGACGATCGTGAACAAGGCGAAACAACGCGTCCGCCGTCTTCTTCCGGAGGTAACGCGGAAACAAGCCATATTTACAGCAATCGTCCGGGACTCCGATCTATCATGCCCTGTCTGAACTCAAGGGATGGTAAAAAAAGGTATACATATCGGTCTGTCATGGCAAGGGATGAGAGTCCGAAAGCGCTTACGGATGAAATTCAAAAAAATGGTTCGCCAATCTATGACTTACACCTGTTTTCAGCGAACCAAAAAAGTTCCCACAAAATCTTGACTGACTCAAGCGGACACATAAACATTGGTACCGTCAAGAATTTTGTGTAATGTAAGATAGATAAGGTATCTCTGAAATGGATTTAGAATAGAGGGGGGATATTTCCTCCACACAAGAGACTGAATATTCAGTCTCTTGTGTGGAAAGGGAGAATCCCCTTATTTTGTTTATTTACAATATTTGGTTAATGATAACGTTCTTCAAACATTCGCTCGAGGGCTTCATGCGCTTCGGCAAATCCTCGCAACTTTCGCCCTGCCCATTTCTCATTAAAATCTTGAATGGTCAAATACACGATTTTTTCAGCGGCTTCTAAACTATTCAAACTGTTCATCGGTTTTAGGCGTTTCCGAATCTCCTTGATCGTTCGTTCGATGGCATTGGTCGTGTAAATCACACTTCGAATACTGCTTGGATAATCCATAAATGTAAGGAGGACATCCAACTCATTGGCCCAAGATTGGACTTCCCTTGGGTACTCGCGAGACCATTTGGATTGAAACTGTTGAAACATCTCCAATGCGATTTCTTTATTCGGAGAACGATAAATGAGTTTCAGATCCTCCGCCATTTCGAATTGGTCTTTTTTCCGAACACGACTGAGCGTGTTACGGACTTTGTGAACGACACAACGCTGTACATCGGCTTTCGGATACACCGCCTTAAAGGCTTCCTCTAGACCCGGTAGTCCATCGAATACGCCCAGAAGCACTTCCTTGACGCCTCTTTTGTAGAGGTTTTGAAGAATTTCCTGCCATACATAGGCACTTTCTTGTCCTCCCACAAAGAAATCAAGAATTTCGCGATACCCTTCTTCATTCACCCCTAACACCACATAAATGACTTCTTTCTCCACGGTTTCGCAACGAAGTTTTGCGTATAAGCCATCCAAATATAAGACCGAATAACGCTTGTGTAGAGGGCGAGTGTGCCATTTCTCGATGTCTTCCTTCACGACATCGGTAATACGACTGATTGTTGCGGGAGAATAGGCATTGCCTAAAATTCGTTCAATAAACTTGCCAATTTCACGCGTACTCATGCCACTTTGATACATCCTGATGATGGCTTCCTCCAGCCAGCCGGTGTGGCGTTGGTAAGGAGCGAACAATTGGGTTTGAAATTCTCCGTTTCGGTCTCTAGGGACCAAAAGACCTTCAATCCGGCCATATTGCGTATCTAGATTTCGTTGATAGTAGCCGTTTCTCATATTTGATGTTCCGGCCTGTTCTATTTCGAGGAAATTCTTGATTTCTTCCCGCATGATCAGTTCTAATTTTTCCTTTACAAACTGACGAATGACACTTTCCAGTTGATTTGCCCAGTCGACATTCGGTATACTTCTTTTAGACATAGGTAGGGTTCTCCTTTCTCTGGAATGTGTTGTGGTCCAAATCAGAGAATACCCTACCTTTTTTCTTTTGGTCTAGCAAAATGCTTTACACAAAATTTTATACATCATCTGCTGGTTAGCCAGCAGTTTTTTGTAAACATACTGTGCTCGTTTCCAATCCGCCGCTTATGTTTAGTTTTTTTTTCATTGGTTTATACTAACAAAAGCAGTTTAATCACACTAAAGGGAAGTTGAGGTTCGTGAAAAAGATATGGAATCTTTATGTTCACGATATGAAGCAAATAGCAACAAACTGGGTAGCGGCGGTATTGGTAGGCGGATTGCTTCTTCTGCCATCGCTTTATGCGTGGGTGAATATCGAAGCTTCTATTGATCCGTATGCCAACACGAGAAACATTAAAGTAGGAATTGTCAATGAAGACAAAGGGGCAAAAATTCAAGGACATGCGTTTAACGCCGGAAAAGAAATTGTTAGGGCGCTACGAAACAATCATGACTTAGGCTGGAAATTTGTTGGCAAACAAGAAGGAATGAAAAACGTCCGCTATGGCGATTATTTTGCGACGATCGTCATTCCAAGCGATTTTTCAGAAAAATTGGCTACCATTGTGCAAGATAGGCCGGAGCAGGCCGTCATTCATTACTATGAAAATGACAAAAAGAACGCGATTGCGCCGAGAATCACATCCAAAGGAGCAAGCACCATCACCGAGCAAGTAAGCGATCAATTTGTCGCTGTTGTCAACAGCGTTTTGTTTTCTATCTTTCATGAAGCGGGGGTGGCATTAGAACAACAGCTGCCAGATATTCGCCATTTTGAGACCCTGATTTTTCAGCTGCAGACGAAGCTGCCGGAAATCAAGCGGCTGTTAAACCAATCGATGTCCGACGCGAAAGAGGCGGAACGGCTCGTCAATAAAGCGGAAAAAACGCTTCCCGAAGCGAAACGGATCGTCAACAGCGGCATTGCGTTTCTTGATGAAATGAATCAGTTTTTCACGAAAGCGGAAGCAAAAGCAAAGACATTGACGCCGCAAATCACGGAAAATTTGCGTACGCTGCAGCAAATCGCCATGTCCATCTATGCCGTAACTAACAAGCTGCAAGAAAACCTTTCCCTTGCCCAGCAGCGGCAATGGCTTTCCGACGTCCAGAGCATGGCCGCAGCTGGGGAACAAATGGCAGATGAAGCGCAAACACAGCTTCGCATATTCAATAACATGATCGAAAAGCGAGCTTTCTCTCGCACGGCTTCCGCCAATATGGAACAATTGTCCGGCCGTCTGACAGGCATAAAATCCAATTTAAGAGAAGCACAACGCCTTGCCAAGTTAGCGTACGAGCAAAGTGAAAACGGGGCGCAGCTAGGCAACCATCTTCTCACCGACCTAAATGAGCGGGCGGCAGCTGCGGTAAAGCAAGTCGATCGGGTGATGAATGAATACGAGCAACATATCGCACCACTCATGAAAGAAAAAAAGAACGAAACGAAGCAGACGCTTCAAGACGCCCGCCGCATACTCGCGGACATCGCCAACACCATTCTGGAATTAGAGCGGTTTCTTCAGCACGCCGGCAGCGGTCTCAAGCAGGGGGAAGAAATGTTGCAGACGGCAAGCGATCAGTATCCGTTTCTTGCGCGGAAAGTCAACGATATCGCTTCCTTTCTTGTAAAATTGAAAAAAGAGACAAACATCTACGACATCATTCGTTTATTAAAAAATGATCCAAGAGCAAAAGGTGAATTTTTGGCCCATCCCGTCGACTTAAAGACGCATAGATTGTTTCCGCTTCCGAACTATGGATCGGGGATGAACCCGTTTTATACCGTCTTGTCCATATGGGTGGGCTGTCTGCTGTTAGTGTCGTTACTTTCTACCGAACCTTATGAGGCAGAAGGGTATACCAGCAGAGAAATTTATTTTGGCCGGCTGCTGACGTTTTGGACATGCAGCAGTATTCAGGCGCTTATTGTCACGTTAGGAGATGTATTTCTTTTAAAGAATATTTATATTCATGACTCCGGCTGGTTCATCCTCTTTGGGCTGTTATGCAGCTTTGTGTTTATTGTCATTGTCTTTACGCTCGTATCAGTATTCAGCGACGTCGGCAAGGCGCTGGCCATCGTCCTGCTCGTTTTCCAAATCGCCGGAGCAGGGGGGACGTATCCGGTTCAGCTTATTCCGGAATTTTTCCAAAACATCAACCCGTTTTTGCCGTTTACGTATGCGATTGATTTGATGCGCGAAGCAGTCGGCGGCATTGTGTGGGGAAAAGTGAAAAACGATGCGGTTCGTCTCATGATGTTTGCCGTCCTGGCTCTCTTATTAGGTACGCTTCTGAAAGAACCGTTGAACAAATACATGCATTCGCTGCATGCGAAAGCGAAAAAAAGCGGATTGTTTCATTAAACCATGCGGCATAGGCAAAATGACCGCCTGGCTTTTTTGTTTATATCCGATGACGCCATCGATGGGAAACAGAAACAGCCAGCGCGGATATGGACGCTGTTTTAAAAAAAATAGATTCGTTACGGCGGAAGGCACGGATTTGATTCGTGCCTTTTTTCATGACGAAGTTGCAAATGATTTGACAAATGAATGCATGTATAATATCCATCTTGGAATGAGGCTTTGAAAACGAACCGGACCAAACGGTATAGAGGCTAACTTTAGTGGGCTACACCATTAAAGACATCGCGTTGAGGGCTGGTGTTTCGAAGTCGACGGTTTCGCGCATCATTTCGGGAAAAGGGGTTGCAAGTCCAGAGACGCGTGAAAAAAGTATTAAAGATGAAGGAGCTGCAGTATAAACCAAATGCCTTGGCAAGGGCGATGGTTTCGCAGCGAACGAACAATATAAGCGTAGTGGTTTATCATTCACGTTCTCCAATGGCTTCGATCCTATAATTTTTCTTGAAACATGCTCATTTTCCTGCTTTTCCAAAAGTTTGTTATTCTACAGTAACAGATAGTTAAAGATGGAAACTTCTTGTATACTAAATACGTATAACCATTACGTCGATGGATTGTCTTTGTTTAAGGGGGATAGAGAAATCATGAATGGAGAGCCCGGAAAAAGAATCTCCGAACGAGCGCTATCGGTATGGCGGATATACGGCATGATCGGATTGGCCGTTTCTTTTATCGTCTTTGCGGCTATCATTGTCCTTATTATCGTTTTTGACGGACCGAAATGGATTATTCCGATGCTGATTATTATATTGATTGGAGAAGGCTATTTTTTTATCTTCTTTATTCCCGCATTGCGTTGGCGGAGATGGCGTTATGAAGTGCGTGAACAGGAAATCGAGATTCAAAAAGTCCTGCGGTAATATGTCAAGGTGAAAAATCATAGAAATTGGAAATTCCCTTGTCCGATGATCCGAAAAAAGGCAATACTGAAGAAACCCAGTATTGGTACATGTAATAAACTGGGTCTAAAGGTTGATATTGGTATACCAGATCGATCCTCTTATCGATCTTCCCCCTTTCTTGGCGTGTAGATTTGACCGTTGCGTAGCAGCGCATCGATCACACGCACGAGTTTTCTAGCGGTGAGGACGAGGGCTCGTTTATGTTGGTGTTTGGGCACTTCCTCATACTTCTTCCGGTAGTACGCACGAAACGTCGCATCATGCCGTTGCACCGAGTTGGCAGCCTCCACTAGGTAGTAACGGAGATAGCGATTGCCGGAACGAATGAGGGAGGTGTCCTCGGCTTGAAAACGGCCCGATTGGTGCTTGGACCATGTCAAGCCGGCATATTTTGCCAAGGCGGCCTGGTTGTGAAACCGCTCGATTTGCCCGATTTCGGCCAGGATGCCTGCGGTATAAACCGGTCCGATGCCTGGGATGGTTTGCAGTGTGTTCGGAATGCCTTCAAGATGGCGGGTAATGGCTTTATCGAGCTCTTTGAGCTGCGATTGCAGGCTGCGGATTGATTGAATCGACAGCCCTAACAGCAAGTCGATGGAATCCTCGACACACTTGGACAACCGATACGACGAACGGGCCGCCTTTTGAATCGACTTGGCGATGCATTCCGGATCGGAAAAGCGATTGCGCCCTTTTTGGCGCAGGAAGTCGGCCAACTGCTTGACATCCATTTGGCAGATGTCATCGAGGCTCCACGACTCAAGCAGCAGTTCGAGAATGGCATGTCCGAAGATCGAACTGTCCACCTCTTGGGTAAAGGAACTGCATTTGTAAAACAAGTGCTGGAGAAAATACTGTTTCTCACGGGTTAACTGGTGGACGAGATGATATCGCATGCGTGTCAGTCGCTGAAGCGCGAGAAACTGCTCCTTGAGGACAGCCGTCATCTTCAGACGGCCGAAGCGAAGCCGATCCGCAATGATCCAAGCATCGATGTCATCCGTTTTCTCCAAGTCGACATAGGCTTCTTTAAACTTGCGAATGAGCTTTGGATTGATCGTAAACACCTTGACGTTCCAAGCCTGCAAGGCCTCCTGCTGGTGGAAAAACATAGCTGGATGCCAACTGTAGACCGAGGTGGCTTCCATCCCGATCAGAATTTCGGTTGGCTTTCGCTTGTTAGCCCACAGGAGGATTTGATCCCGAAGGAAGGTGGCGCCCAGAAGATGATTATCCACTTTGAAGCGTGCGCACGTATTTCCTTCATGATCCATAATGCAGGTGGCTAAGTCGCGTGAGCTCACGTCGATCCCGACGTAGAGTTTCATGAGATCACCTCCTATTGTTGTAGGATCGAGGGGTAGGACTCTTCGGGATGCCCCCGGATCGCGCCTGTTGACCAGTCACCCTCGCATATGAGAACTCACGTTGGACCATGGGCTGCCCTGGAAGCTGCTCCTTCCAGCATGGGGAAAACCAACGGGAACAGCCTGCGGGTTAGACGTCCAAACAGGGGCCGAGGAGACAGACTTTACAAGTAGTCAAAGCTACAGGAGTGAGAAGAGTATCCCCGATGATCCTAAGACCATTATCCAGGAACATTGCGAAAAGTCCAACCCCGGTACGCTCAACCCTTTGTGGGAGGGGCGCGCCCCTCCCACAAAGGCAACCACCCAAGATATGCGATTGTCAAGGAGCGTATCGGACTGGAAATTCGATAAAAAAACTTTCTGAAACTTAGTATACGAGGACTGTTTGTCGTGAAACGTACATTGATTCCAATGATTCGGGTCCAGCATGTTGATTCAAGTCAAGGGCCATTATTAAAAAAATACAGACTGGCATCCGTCACCATTTCCACTGCCGCAACGGTGCATGAAATTCCGGCACTTGATGAGGAGGAAGCGGAGGAGCTGCGTTATTCTATTTCCAGATTGGCGAGGGTGGCGGATGAAGATGTCTAAGAAAAAACGACTGCACCCCATTTCCGTTGTAGCCAATATCGTAAAACAACTGAAAGACGCGATTTTACCGATCATTCTCGTCATTATTGTCGGGAATAAAACGATTTCCTCTATGTGGGATATCGCCGTGCCGTTTGCCATTATCATTTATACGATTGTCATTGGAATTGTTTCTTGGATTCGCTTTACCTATCGTTTGGAAGAAGGGGAATTGCGAATCGAATATGGCGTTTTTGTAAGAAAAAAACGGTACATTCCTTTTGAACGCATTCAAGGCATTTCCATATCACAAGGCTTTCTGCAAAGAATGTTTGGAGTTGTAAAAGTAAATGTAGAAACAGCTGGCAATCAGCTGGGAGAAGCGGAGGGCTTGTCTAAAAAGTCCATAAAAACAGAGCGAATGGAGAAAACAATGAGTTTTTCCATTCGCTCTGTTTCCTTATTTTTGAAATTGGTTTGGGAATTTGCGGCCCATTTCAGTATGTTGTGGGCCATTGCCACAATCCCGAATTCTGTTCGGACTTTATGAAGCCCCCGTAACAGAAATCGAGTGAAACGCAAATTGCCCTTGATGTTACCGAACACACTTTCGACATCCACTTTACGCTTCGCATAAAGAGCTGCCTTTTGTTCGTCACCAAGAGCTGCTTTGGCTTTCGCTTTCATTTCTTCATAAATCGTGTTCCAATATACTCGACGATTTCCTTTGGCTTTCGTACACCCATTCTTCAACGGGCAATCCGTACAATCTTCACACTCGTACACTTTCAAATCTTGTATGTATCCAGATGCATTTTTTCTTTTTTGATAATACTTGAATACGACTTTCCGATTGTTCGGACAGATAAAGCAATCGTCTTCTTCGATGTATTTCCAGTTTTGTACTTTTGATAAATCCTTTTTAAACTTTTTACTTTGTTCCTTCAAATAGGTTTGGTATGGGGCTAATAATTCAAAACGAGGTTCTTTTTCTTCGCCAATCGCATATAAATAGTTTTCTTCACTCGCATATCCTGCATCGGCAATGACATACTTGAGTTTCTTTTCCTTCGGCATCGATTCCAATAACTTTTCCATAAATGGTTGGAAACAGCGAGTATCTCCTGGATTTTGATAAATTTCAAATCCCACGATAAATTGATGTTGTGTGGCGAGTTGAACATTATAACCCGCCTTGAGTTGGCCGTTTTTCATATGGTCCTCTTTCATTCGCATAAAAGTGGCCTCATGGTCGGTTTTCGAGTAGCTATTTCGTTCACCTAGAATCTGTTTTTGTACTTTGTATTTTCGTAATCGTGGAAGATAATCCGTTTGAATCGTTTTCAGTTGTTTGGTGAGTTGGGATTTTTTAGAGCGAAGTTCTTTTTTTCTTTCTTTGTCTTCTTCCTGTTTATAATCTTTTTCCAAAGCTTCTATTCTCTCAGAAAGTTGTGCCGATGATTTTTCTAATTCTTCTTCTAATTGTTCTTCTTTTAATTCCTCCAAGGCGATTTGGTGCGCTTCTTGTAGAAACGATTGAATTTTGGCTCGTAGTTTCTGATCATATTTTTCTACGGATTTTCGCCATACAAACGTATATTTGTTGGCATTCGCTTCTATTTTCGTACCATCCACAAAAATATGGTCGAGGTCGATAAGTCCTTGTTCTACTAGTTGAAGGACAAATTGTTCAAATACAGAATCCATCATGTTTGACATACGAACACTACGAAAATCATTTATTGTGCGATGGTCAGGGGTTTGCAATCCCGCCAACCACATCATCGGAAGATTTTCTTTCACCATTTGCGCTATTTTCCGACTTGAATAAACATTTTGAGTGTACGCATATAAAATCACTTTCAATAACATTTTAGGGTGATAGGGTGCACGACCCCCACCAACATAATGAGTATACAACACTTCATCCGGAATCGATTCCACCATTTCATCCACTAAACGGGCGACATGATTTTCAGGAATATACATTTCGATATCTAAAATGCTCATGACTTGACGATTGCAATAAGGTTGGAAAACTAGTTTTTTGCGTTTCTTATTCTTTTGAACCTCTATTTTTTGAATACCCTCTAGAGTCATTTCTAATTGCGTGTTATAATTTTCTTGAATAGTCATTTGATTATTCATAAGAAATCGTCCTTTCTGTAGAATGTTTTTTGGTCAATTTCATTCTATAAAAAAGGACGATTTTTTTGTACCCTAAAAACAGAAAAAAGGGCTGAGCCCAAGGTCGATTCAATCGACTTTTCGGACAGCCCCGTGACAAGGGAAGAAGCGAAACAACTTCAACGCTTGATTCAAAAATCAAAAGAAAAAACAGGAGCAATCGAGAACATGTTGCCGCAAGATGAAAGCACAACGTCTTTTGCCCAAAATGATCAAGAGTTGGAACAAGAAACGAAAAACATTATCTTTTCGATGAGTTTTTGGGAAATTTTCCAAGTAGCCGTGACTAGCGGAGGAGCATTTGGCGTTATTTCCGCCATCGTCATTTTTGTCGTGTGAGTAAAATGTTTGTGGGAAAAATTCTTAGAAGTTCCCCGATGAGGGGGTTGGGAACGTAGGTTCGCAATCCCCCTCATCGGGGCCAGCAAGCGAAGCGCGGTAGGATCCCAAGCAGGAAACATGAAAAAGGACTCTCTCCCTGGTAAGATGATCATTGTCCACACCATCAAACAGGAGGAGAGAGTCCCATGAATATTCAACAACATCTTACCACAAATTCGTTGACATGGAAAGAGATCGAACTTGATTTGTTTCGAGCCCTGCAAAACGCCTTCGCTGAGCTGTTTACGGCTCTGTTGGAGGACATCGACCGACAATTGGCGGAAACCCGGGACAAGCGCCGGTACCACTTGAAAGACAAACGACGCACCACGATTCAAACCCTGTTTGGCGAAGTTACCTTTGAGCGAAACTACTATTTAGACCGAGAACAAAACCGTTACCACGTTTTTGCTTGACTCCTTTTTAGCGTTTGATGGATCACAGTCAATCAGCCCTTGTCTAGAAGAAACAGCGGTGGGATTGGCTGTGGAGTGCTCTTCCTATCGCAAAGCGGCTCATACGCTTGCCCAGATGGTCGGGTATCCGGTGATGAGCCATGAGGCGATCCGCCAGTTGGTGCTCGAGGCTGAAGTTCCGCTGCACTGCCCGGTTGACCAGCGATATGGACGGGTGCTGTTTGTGGAGGCCGATGGACTGTTTGTCTCTCGCCAAGGGAAGGGAAAACGGGCCAAGGAAGACAAAATCCTGACCGTTCACGAAGGGTGGAAGCGCAACGGCTCACGGATCGAATTCGTGAATCAGCGCCATTACGTCCATGAGGGCAAGAGGGAGGTGTGGGAAGGCTTCGAGGAATTTTTGATGAACGAATATGCCTATGATCCGTGTCGGGATCTTCTTGTCATCAACGGGGACGGCGCTCCATGGATTACCGCATGCCGGGAGTATTTCAAAGGACGGGTCTGCTTCCAATTGGATCGATTCCACGTGGCGCGTGAGTTGCGCCAATGCCTCTCGGGCCATCCACGGTGGCAGGCGATTCGGCAAAAGCTGGCGAAGCAGGATGAAGAGGGGTTGCTTGTGGAACTGAACAGCGCCCTCGGCACGCTGGGGGACGAAGCGAAAGAACAACAGCTGGCTGCCTTGATCCACCGGATTGAATCGATGCCGGGATGTATCCGCAATTACCGGGAATGGCTGAAGGAGCAAGGAGTGGACACAACGGGCATGTATCCGATGGGGAGGGCTGAAAGCGTGATGAGCCAGCTGGCGTATCGGGTGAAATACCGCCGCAGTTGGACAGACAAGGGACTCAGGACGTTTTTCAAGGCAATGATTGCCCGGATGGATGGGATTCGTCTTTTCGGACGTCGTTTCGGAGAAGAATCGTCGCATCCGGCGGAGGAAACGGCATCTACCAAACAGACGATCGTGAACAAGGCGAAACAACGCGTCCGCCGTCTTCTTCCGGAGGTAACGCGGAAACAAGCCATATTTACAGCAATCGTCCGGGACTCCGATCTATCATGCCCTGTCTGAACTCAAGGGATGGTAAAAAAAGGTATACATATCGGTCTGTCATGGCAAGGGATGAGAGTCCGAAAGCGCTTACGGATGAAATTCAAAAAAATGGTTCGCTAACCTATGACTTACATCTGTTTTCAGGAATCAAAAAAGTTCCCACAAAGTCTTGACTGACTCGATTTATCTCTTTGTCCAATTTTCAGAGGATGAGAACCAAGAGAATCCAAAAGCACTAGAGGAATTGCAAAAGAATCCGATCTGGAAAAGCATTAATGCAGTTAAAAACGACAAAGTATTCGTAAACGTTGTGGATCCGTTGGCACAAGGCGGTACAGCATGGAGTAAAATTCAATTCTTAAAAGCAGCGACTGAAAAATTGGCAAATGAATGATGCAGGGCGGGAATCATAATATGCGCTTAAAGATTCCTATATCCATTCTCATTTTATGTTCTTCGCCTATTGCGTTTGTGCTCATAGTTCTATTATCTATACTTTATGGAGCGAAAGATATAAATTTCGAAACGGTTTGGGAGGCGTTCTTTCATTTTGATCCGGAAAATGTAAATCACCAAATTGTAATACATTCCCGTTTGCCAAGAGCGATTGGAGCACTTTTAATCGGAATTTTCTTGGCCATATCTGGATCGATCATGCAGGGAATGACGAGGAACTATCTTGCCTCCCCTTCGATTTTGGGAGTTTCTGACGGATCGGTTTTCGCTATTACACTCTGCATGATTTTCATGCCGGATGCATCATCTTTGAGCATGATAATATTTTCACTACTCGGTTCAGCCATTGCTGTTGGCTTCGTCTTCGGCGTGGCGTCGCTTATGCCAAACGGAATGTCACCCGTTCGAATGGCGATCATCGGAACTATTATTGGAACGTTTCTCAGCAGTATTTCCGCTGCCTTGTCAACGTATTTTCAAGTATCGCAAAACATCAGTTTTTGGTATAATGCCCGGCTGCATCAGATGGATCCCTTTCTAATAAAACTTGCGATTCCTTTTGCAATTGTCGGGATCATAATGGCTCTTTATATTTCCAAATCGCTCACAATTCTTTCTTTAGGTGAAGAAGTTTCTGTGAGTTTAGGACAGAAAACGGTGTTGGTCAAAGCGTTAGCAATGGCCAGCACCGTCATTTTGACTGGTATTTCTGTTGCCTTGGCAGGAAATATTGGATTTGTTGGTTTAATCATTCCGCACATAACCCGATTTTTAATTGGAATCGATTATAGGTGGGTTATTCCTTGCGCCGGAGTACTTGGAGGTATTTTTTTAGCACTGTCCGATATTTTAAGCAGATTTTTGAATTACCCGTTTGAGACTCCTATTGGAGTTGTCACTTCCCTAATCGGAGTTCCTTTCTTCCTCTATTTAATTTACAAGAGAGGAGGAGGAACATATGCATAAACAAATGGCGAGACGATTTTGGACAGTGATGCTGATCAGTATAGTCTTTATTTTTGCTGCAATATATGTCAGCTTAACAAACGGTGAATTTGATATTAAAGTTATCGATATAGTAAAGACTTTGCTGCGGGTTGATCCCAATTCTGAGCATGATTTGGTCATATTTGAATTTCGCTTGCCCCGTATTTTAATAGCTTCATTGATTGGATTTGGTTTCGCAGTGGCGGGTGCAACCTTACAGGGGATCAGCAGAAATGGACTTGCAGACCCTGGCGTTTTAGGAATCAATTCAGGGGCAGGAGCCGCTATCGTTATTTTTATGCTCTTTTTTGAAGGGCAAATAACGGGAAGCGGATGGCTGTCAACTTTGGCAATGCCGCTGTTTGGTTGGATAGGCGGACTGGCTTCAGCACTATTGATTTATTTATTCTCATGGCGAAATGGAAAACTAGATTCCGAACGAGCGATTTTGGTTGGAATTGCAATAGGATTTGGGTTTGGGGCCTTGTCTATGTTTTTATCCTTGAAAATGAACCCTCAGGATTTTGAAATGGCGACAGTTTGGTTGAATGGAAGTATATGGAATGCTAATTGGAAATACATTGTCTCTATTTTGCCTTGGCTCGTCATATTAGTTCCTATTATTATAAAAAAATCGTATATACTCGACTTGCTTCAATTAGGAGAAGATAGAGCAATAGGACTGGGAATTCGTACGGAAAAAGAAAAAAATGTGTTCCTTTTATGCAGTATCGGAATTGTGAGCGCTTGTGTCTCTGTGGCTGGAAACATTGTATTTGTCGGTTTGATAGCACCGCACATCGCCAAGCGTTTGGTCGGAATCCATCATTTTTGGCTAATTCCCGTCAGCGGAACGGTCGGCATGCTTATGGTCATTGTCTCCGATTATATTGCCAGAACTGTTTTTTCTCCAGCTGAATTGCCAGTCGGGATTGTCATTTCCATCATCGGTGTTCCTTATTTCATTTATTTATTATTTAAAGATAGTAAAAAATGAAACGTGGAATTGTGTAAATGATTCATAAGTTCAAAGGTCATCCCGCATCATCTGACCTAATTATTTTCATATAGATGAGAATCATCGTTCAGCACCATTTTGGCATTACTAAGCGATGTCTTAAATACTAGGTAAAGTCTTATGAACCATAGAAGGTGATCCATTCAAAATATCGGCTACCCATCAGGTTGTTTTAATGAAGGAAGAGCCCGTTTTGCCCGTCAGAGAATAGAGTACCAGTTGCGAATACATATGTTTGTCGGCTTTGGAAAAGAGGTTGAAATGTTCATTTGGAGGGTTGTAATTTTTGCCCCGATGATATCAATCAATGATATGGAGGCGTTTAACCATGCATAGGAAAAAAGATAAACAAGCTGATGTGATGGACAAAGATACTGCTGGCCGAGAAGTTAACATTCCGAGTACTGAACAATTTTTAATACGTTCAAAAGAAAATCGGCAATACAAAATTTTGCTTGGTATACCTGATGTGCCTCCTCCTCCTTCAGGCTTTCCAGTTATTTATTTCTTGGATGCTAATGCTATATTCGGAACAATGTTTGAGGCAGTCCGTATCCAATCAAGGCGGCCCGAAAGGACAGGAATCGTTCCAGCACTAGTAGTCGGCATCGGTTACCATATCGAAAAACCGTTTTCTCCTGAACGCTATTATGATTTTACACTGACTCCGCCAGCTTCGGAATTGTATTCGAGACGAGAGGGGACAGACAGACCAGAATATGGCGGAGCGGAACAGTTTTTGCAATTTATTGATGGGGAGCTTAAACCGCTGATCGAAAGCAGGTTCAAAATTGATAAAGACAGACAAGCGATTTTTGGTCATTCACTCGGCGGCCTCTTCGTATTACAAACATTGTTTACAAAGCCGTACGCCTTCAATACGTATATCGCAGGCAGCCCGTCCATTCATTGGAATAAATCGCTTCTACTTGATGCAGAGCAAAAATTTATCTCTAGTCTAGAAAATGATAAGCATCATATACGATTATTAATCACTGTAGGAGAATTGGAAAAATTCCATAAAAGCGGCATGAATGCGAACGCTAAAGAGCTTGCAGAACGACTATTACGACTTGATCAAAACAATTTTCACGTGGAATTTAAAGAATTTGAGGATGAAGGCCATGTGTCCGTGCTGCCGGCGTTGATTAACCGTGCTGTGAGGTTTGCACTAAGCGAAAAGCAGGGCCCATAATCTGTCAAGGCTCTTATCATGCTTAATAAAGAGAGCGAACTTTTTTCAAAAATTTGAACTGAACCCAAAAAGTTAGACACGGAAATTTAGGCAACTGTTTGGGCATGAATTCGGTATTACACCGGACTCATGCCTTTTAATTTTGCCTTATATGTGATTCAGCATGGAATTTTTGGAAGAAACTCATCAATTTTTTGAAGTGGGAATGTCGAGAAATAAATGGACATTTCAAAAATATGTGATTTTGAATTATTTTTGTTCGAAATAATATTTACAAAAATAGCGAATATATGTATGATAGGAAAATAAAAATAGTAATCATTACGATTTAGGAAGGTGAGAAAATGTTTCGATATTTTAAAAGCATATTAATACTTTTAACAACAATTTTTTTGCTTGTCGGATGCTCACAGTCTTCCTCAAAAGAAAAGGAGAAGAGCAGTAAAGAATTAACATTGCTTTTTAACTTTCCAACCAACACGCTCGATCCGCATTTAGACACGAACTATACGATAGTTCGTGCGGGAGTAGGAGAGACGCTTGTCAAAATTAGTGAACAGCAAAAAATTGAACCTTGGCTTGCAGAAGAATGGAAAAGTAAAGATGGGAAAAACTGGACGTTTAAAATTAGAGAAGGTGTTACATTCCATAATGGGAAAAAAGTTGATGCTCAAGCGGTGAAGGCCTCGTTAGAAAGAGCAATCAACGATAGTCCATCTGTTCAAGCGGCATTAAAAATCAGCAAAATGGAAGCCGATGGTCAATTGTTAACGATTCAAACGGAAGAAGTATTCCCGCAATTTCCTTCAGAGCTCGTACATCCAAATACAGCGATCGTCGATGTTGATGAAAAAGATATTGATAAAAGGCCAATCGGTACGGGGCCATTTAAAATTTCTTCTTTTGTGCCTGGGGTAGAGCTGAAGGTCGAACGATTTGAAAAGTATTGGGATGGCAAAGCAAAGCTTGAAAAAGCAACATTTGCTTTCAACGAGGATGCCAATGCACGAAAAATGGCGCTTCAATCAGAAGATGCGGACATTATTTTTAGACCGCCGGTAGAAAATCTTGAAAAATTAAAAGAAGAAAATGTAAAAATAGAATCTGTTCCAACATAGCAATTATTTTTGATCATCTCGTGCATCATGATACTAGCGGAAAATGAAGGATGTTATAATACTTCAGTCATCATCAATTTTTGAAAAGGGAGCATGAATGAGTTGGAAATAAATCATCGTTGTTGAAACAGTAGAATCCAACCAAAAAGTTACCGTGTAAAAATGTTGGAAAAGAATCATCATTGTTGGAACGGCAAGCAATGTCGGGAAATTGGCATCATGTGGGCGAGTTAAAAATGTGCGACAAAAAAGCAAGCAAGAGACCGACTTTCCCGTGGAATGTACGTGATGATTCGTCAAAGATCTGCTGCCAAAAATTTGCCTGAATTGATCGGCGTGATCAATGAAAAAAATAGCCACCGTGTTTTTTTTCGAAGATAAAGGATTTACATGCAGTCCTGATTTATTGGCCCGCCTTTTCATACGGCGGTGCTTCATACTCGGAATTTGCGAAACATTTGTGAATGATTGTGAGAGGAGAAAAACAGATGAATAAAGCATTGCCCATCATGATTCAAGGTACGCATTCCGATGCGGGAAAAAGCGTGATTGCGACAGGTTTTTGCCGAATTTTTGCGCAGGACGGATATCGAACGGCGCCGTTTAAATCACAAAATATGTCACTCAATTCGTATATTACCGTTGACGGCAAGGAAATCGGCCGCGCCCAAGGAGTGCAGGCGGAGGCGGCAAGAACGGTCGCAACGACGGATATGAACCCGATTTTGATCAAGCCTGTGAGCGATCACACTTCACAAATTGTTGTGAACGGTAAGCCGTATCAAAATTATAAGGCAGCAGCGTATCGGCAGGAATTTTTTGAACTTGGTTTGCAGGTGATTAAAGAAGCGTATCATCATTTGGCAAGTACATATGAGCGAATCGTTATAGAAGGAGCGGGGAGCCCTGCGGAAATTAACTTAAATGATCGCGAGCTTGTCAATATGCGCATTGCCCGGTTAACAAACGCTCCTGTCATTCTTGTCGGCGACATTGATAGAGGCGGTGTATTTGCGAGTTTAGTAGGAACATTGCAGCTGCTTGAGCCTGAAGATTGCGATCGCGTAATTGGGGTAGTGATTAACAAGTTTCGCGGGGATATTTCCTTGCTGGAGCCGGGACTTCGCTGGTTTGAAGAGTATACAGGCAAACCGGTTTTAGGGGTCGTACCATATATTTCTAATTTAAACATTGAGGCGGAAGACGCCGTCATATTAGATACGTTTCCACGTACAAATGAGAAAACTAGCGAGATTGATATTGCTGTTATTCATGTTCCTCACATTTCGAACTTTACCGATGTTGACCCGTTTCTATATGAAAAGGATTGCCATGTTCGCTATGTAAAGGAGGCAAATGAACTCAGAGAACCGGATGTTGTCATTTTGCCGGGAACAAAAAATACAATTGAGGACTTATTGCTTTTGCGAAAATCCGGCTTTGCGGATGCGATAGAAAAGCTTTATCGAGCGAAAAAATCAGTCATTGTCGGCATATGCGGCGGTTATCAAATGCTCGGAAGGGAGATTTCAGACCCTTATCACGTAGAAACATCGATAGGGAGCGCAAACGGATTCGGTTTTTTCCCGATTCGCACCGCCATGATGAAAGAGAAAAGGACGACTCTTACAACAGGGATGGCCCACTTTGCTGATTGTAATGTGCCGGTGGAAGGCTATGAAATTCATATGGGAACAACTTCTTATGAAGGGGACGTATCGCCATTTATTACGACGGAAGAAGGAGTTGACGGCTGCATAAGCCAAGACAGCCTCCTAATTGGAACGTATTTTCATGGTATATTTCATAACGATGAGTTTCGGACGGCATTTTTGAATTTGATAAGAAAAAGAAAAGGTCTTCCGGCGATTTATGAGCGGCCATCAATGAAAAACATTCGTGAAGAAGCATTTGACCGGCTTGCCGATTGTCTCCGGAAGCATGTGGACATCGAGTGTATTTATCGGGAAATGGAACGGTTTCAAAGCAAATCTTTTTTCTAAGAAAATAAACGGAAATCTGATATGTTTGTTCGCCTCTTTATATTCATATGGCAATCTTTTTTGCACTGTGATTTTAGCTGTCTGTTTTTTTATAAAAATCCGGGAGGAAACGGTCATGCGGTTAACAGATGAAGAAGTGCAATCTCTTTTACAAGAGATGGAAGATTGGAAGCTTCTTGAAGAGCGATGGATTGCAAGAAAGTACCTCTTTCAAGACGATTTGCAAGAAATCGAATTCGTGCGGCAAATTTCGGACATTTCTGAAGAAGTAAACCATCATCCCTTCATTTCTATTGACTATAAGTTCATCACGGTAAAAATTTCGTCTCAGAGAGCGAAAGGACTCACAAAGCTTGATTTCGAACTGGCGAAAAAATATGATGAAGCTTATGAAAAAATAAAAGCAGGGTAAGAACGGAAAAAAGTGGATTATATGTGAAGCGGATGACGTGAAGAAAGCCGCATTTTCCGCCGCACCATAAGTTACGATATAAGGGACTTCTTTCCTCTTGAGAAGGAGAGCGGTTTTCAAAAAAATGATGCGATTTAAAAGGCATCCTGTTTTTCTCGAATAGATGGGCAGCTGAAATGATGCGGAGCTGCAAGAAGCGTGTATATGGTCTTTTTGGGGAAAATCTGCATTTATGGATAAAAAAAATGACGAAATTTTGCACACACAAAGCAGGCAACAAGGATGTTAGTTGATGTTGTTGAAGGAAAACTTTTAAGTGATCGGATCATGTCATAGCACCATTCAAGATATCATTGACAATGTTGAAGGAAAACAACCTGCCGAATTTAATCGTATGACCATGACCGAAGCGCTGCAAAAATCCTTTTGATTTACCGCGAAGCTTCGAAAGAATTATTTATACACCGCAGCACACTTGAATATCGCATTGAACGTGTTGAAGAAATACTCAATGTTGATTTAAATCATGCAGATATGCGCTTTGAGCTCATGATGGCATACAAGCTGTATAATTTGTTTGATTTTGACCGAAGCGAGCTGGCAAAAAGGTGAATTCTATTGATCGAGCAAAGGATTTTGGAACGGGATAAAGTCCGGCGGAAAAAACGGTTAAGCTATCGGGCAAGCGTGTAAAAAACATCTCCTGCGAATTTATGAATGAATCATTTCTGACACGTATTGGAAAGCTTTAGCAAGCTTAAAGAATTTAAACTCTAAGCGAAAAAAGGCAAATGAAACTCCGGCAGATGAGCCAATCTCCCTTGCCGGAGTTTTCTTTTTTTATGTGTTTTGCAGCCCATACAATCATTTTTTACACGATATTTAAACGCCGTGCTCGGCTGCAACTTCTATGTGCTGAAACGTTGTGACGTCAAATAATCCTAAATCTGTAATTTTGAGCTCTGGAATGACAGGCAAACTTAAAAAAGAGAGCGTGAGGAAGAGATTGAAATGCCGATGTTTGCTCACTTTGTGCAAGCTGCTGTTCAATTCATCGAGTTGATGGGCGACGATTGGATATGCTTGATCTGACATCAATCCGCCGATCACAAGCGGCAAAGAGGCGAGCGTTTTTCCATCATTCACAACTACTAGCCCACCGCCGATTCTCTTTATCTCTTGAATGGAGCAGATCATATCCTCATCGTTTGTGCCGGCAACGATCACATTATGGGAATCGTGGGCGACGGTTGTGGCGACTGCACCGCCGATTAAGCCTAATCCTTTTACAATGGCAAGGCCAATGTTTCCAGTATTTTTATGGCGTTCGAGTACAGCCAGTTTTGCCAAATCTTTTTCAATGGAAGGGATGAAGCAAACACCGTCGCTCGGAACTTCCATCATTCTTTTAACCGTTTCAATTTGATTCGGAATAATTTCTATTACATGCGCTTTTTGGTTATTTTTTACGTGAATGGCCAACCGTTCTTTTGTAACCTCGTTTATGTTTAGATTGACAGAATTTCTTGATAAAACGGAAGGTTTTGGTTGATCTATAGATCCTATATATTGACCGTTTTCCGCTATCACTTTTCCGGCTTTCAAAACTTTTTCAATCGTAAAAGCTTTGAAGTTATCTACTATGACAAGATCTGCTCTATATCCAGGTGCGATCGCTCCTTTTTGCGATAGTCCGAAACATTGGGCGGCATTAATCGTCGCCATTTGAATCGCTATGAGAGGATCAAGTCCATGCTCGACGGCAAGACGAATATTGTAGTCAATGCTTCCCTCGGCAATTAAGTCGTCTAAATGCTTGTCATCCGTACAAAATAGACAGCGGTGGCTATTTTTTTCATTGACCACGCCGATTAGTTCTGGCAAATTTTTTGCAGCAGATCCTTGACGGATCATGACGTACATTCCGCGAGCAAGGCGGTCTTTTGCTTGCTCTTTTGTCACACATTCATGATCTGTTTGAATGCCGGCCGCTCTGTAAACATTGACTCCTTCAATGCCAAGACCTGCGCCGTGTCCGTCGATCTTATATGCTGATGCCGTTAAAAGCTTGTCAATGATGCGGTCATCTAAATTTTGAACACCTGGGAAATCCATCACTTCCGCAAGCCCGAGCACCCGAGGATGCTTGTAAAAAGGTGCAAGTTCATCATCATTTAACACAGCGCCGGCATTTTCAAACGAAGTCGCCGGAACGCAGGAAGGCAGCATGCAATACACATCTAAATCTAAGCCTTCTGAATCCTCCAGCATAAAAGATATACCTTTCGTCCCGGCGACATTCGCAATTTCATGCGGATCTATAATAACGGTTGTCACACCGTGGGGCAGAACTGCTTTGGAGAACTCCTTCGGTGTCACCATCGAAGATTCAATATGGACATGAGAGTCGATGAAACCTGGAACGATGAATTTATTCTCGGCATCAATGATGTTTACCCCATCATATTCTCCGATTCCAGCAATCACTCCGTCCGCAATGGCGATGTCTCCATGCAAAATTTCTAAATTGAAAACATCGGCAATTTTTCCGTTTTTAATCACAATGTCTGCCGGAATTTGTTTGCTAGCCACTTGGATTCTTTTCTTTAAAATGTTTTTGTCCATTCTCACTTTTCCCTTCTGTAGTAAACTCGCGCGTTGAGTTTGACAGGGAGAGTTGTGTATCGTCTCTCGTAGTCAAACTATTTACGGTAGTTTGGTAGAAACGTTTGGACCGTATTTCCAAACTTATACGAGAAAATCATTCGTATTTTTAAAAAGAGATTATACGACTCTAATTGAAACAAAGCAAGATAGTTGGCGCATTTCTTGACAGAAAAATTTTCTCAGGTATTGCGAAAAGCTGAGAATCACAGTTTCTCTGGTGCTCCAAACAGACCGGTTTTAAAAATTGGGCAGAACAACTCCTCCATAAACAAAGGAAATCATAATGAGAATGGCAGGGTGAACCTTCCATTTTTCTAAGGCAAAGAACGATACAGCAGCAATGATGAGCGATTGGATAATTCCGAGCGAATGGACAGAGTCTTCTATCATTTCCCAAGTTAAAAGCAGCATCATGACAGCAATAACAGGCTGGACAAGCAAGGTCATTCCTTTCACAACTAAAGATTCCCGGTGGCGCTGAATCAGTTTTAACAACAGAATCAAAGCGAAAGCTGATGGAAATACAGTTGCAAACAAGGCGATGAAAGCCCCCCACCAGCCGTACACATCATAACCGACGTATGCCGCAATCTTCGTTGCAATTGGCCCCGGCAAAGCATTTCCCAGTGCGAGCATATTGGAAAATTCAGCATTTGTCAGCCATTTGTAATGATTGACAATTTCCTCATACATGAGCGGAATGGAAGCGGGTCCTCCTCCATAACCGAGGATGTTGGCCAAAAAGAACCCGATGAATAAACTGATCCAGATTTTCATGCAGACATCTCCTTGCTTCTGCTCTTCCGTTTTAAATGGAAAGCTCCATATGTTAAAAACATTAGAATTACAATAGCTGGATGAATCGAAATCACCTGCAGCAGACAAAACGAGACAATCATCAAGAGGACGCCAAGCCATTTTCCCAATCCTTTCACGGCCTTTGAAGAAAATTCGTAAGCCATCTGCCCGAGCATGGCGGCAATCACCGGCATAACAGCAGAAATCATACCGTGGATAACAGGTGAACCGCTTAAAGCTGTGACCATTTTGAACAATAAAATCATGGCTAAACAAGTAGGCAAAATATGTGCCGCAACGCAAATAAAAGCGCCTAATGCCCCTTTTTGTTTATATCCTAAGTAAGCGGCCATTTTTGTCGCGATCGGTCCGGGCAAGGTATTGGCAATGGCCAATATTTCAGCAAATTCTTCATCTTTTACCCAATGGTATCTGGAAACGGCCTCATAACGGAATAACGGAATGACGGAAGGACCGCCTCCGAATCCAAAAATTCCGGTTCTCAGCATAGCCATGATAAGATTTTTATAAGATGTTTGCATGTTCCTCCCCCTCATCCATTATAATTTCATTCCCATGCGGCTCTTGTATCGTTTAATGAGAATTTGACAGTCAACACTGACGACGCCGCGCATCGGATACAATTTTTTTGTTAAAAAATTTTCCATTTCTTGATTATTTTTGAAGATTCCATGCATATGGAGCTTGCTTGGTCCAGTCATATGGTACAAGCTTGTAACGGCATGCTCCTCCGCCAATTGTTCTGCCACTTCCTCTAAATATTGCGGTTCCACTTCAACGTTGAAAAAGGCGGAAACATGAATGCCGATTTTCGTCGGATTGATAACCGTCGTAAATTTCTCGATAATTCCTTTTTCAATTAAGTTGTTTATTCTCGCCTGAACGGCAACTCGAGACAAACCGATTTCTTTTCCGAGATCGGTATACGATATCCGGCTGTTTTCATGCAGCTTCTCTAAAATTTGTTTATCAATATGGTCTATGTCTAAATTCGGAATGTTGTATTCGAATGCCATTCATACCACCCTTTATTTCGTTATGTAGTTAATTTTCTAATTATAATTTCCTTTAGTATACAAAATATGTTTTATGATTTCTATAAAAAAATGAAAATATTTATTTGTTTACGGAACGAAAAAAATCGTTAGAAAATGTGACAATATTAAAGCACCTTTTTATATGGATTTTTATAATGAAATCGAGTCAAAACGTACATCCTGGCTATCATGATTTTATGTGATGGAGGAAATTGAAGTCGGTGGCATTTCTATTGATTAACAGGAGGTTTAAATCTACCGTTTTTTATCACATAATGACTGATCAGTTTGGAAGAATTGTTATCCGTTTTTTGCTTTGTTTTGCCGATGTCCACTCAGGGGAACATAATATGGTTTGCAATAAGAAATTTTTTTCGGTTGGCATCAATAGTGGAAATACTTTTTCCATTTCATTTTGTTTTATAGAAGCAAGCTGTTTGGGCTCAAACTGTGCTGTTTCGCTTGTGCTCGATCCAGATATACAAAAAAAGATGTTCCGTAAAATTAAAATGGATAAATCGTTAAAGGTCTGATTACAAGAAACAATCTTTTTGTCTTCATATTCTGTAAGGTAGAAGGATCGACACAGGAAAATATCTTTTTGCGGCAGAGGCTGTTTTCTTCGGTTATGTTTCAAATAAATGAAAAAGCTGCTTATTATTTTTTAGCGTTAGCCAATTTGTCAAAATTATTCTTTGCTGCTAGCAGGATTAGTTTTTTACGGACTGCTAGGAAAATTGGCGCTCGATCCCGTATTAATATCTTATATGGCTGAAATTACGCCGTCATCCATGTACTCCAAAGTGTATGGTTTTTTCAATTTCAGCGGAATGCTTTCTTCAATTTTTGCACCTTATATTACGGGCTATTTTGCCGATATAACCGGCAAGCTTGAAATCGGTTTTTATTTGTCAGGTGTTTTGCTAATCATCGGCGCTGTTTTATTTCTATTTACGGAAGGTTCAAATCGCATGTCCGATTTCGTTCAAAACAATAAACCGAGGGAGGAACAAGCAATATGAGCCAATCAATGATCGGAACGAAAAGTATGGTTGTCAGTCCGCATTATTTAGCATCGGCAGCTGGCTGCCGCATACTGCAAAAAGGGGGAAATGCTTTCGATGCAGCGGTAGCGGTCAGCGCCTGCTTAGCGGTCGTTTATCCGCACATGACAGGGATCGGGGGAGATTCTTTTTGGCTGTTTTACAGTAAAAAGGATCAAGCAGTTCGTGCGTATAACGGCAGCGGCCGGTCAGGCTATAACGCCACGCCTGAAAAATACGAAGGTTTACCCGCCATTCCGTATCGAGGCATTCAAAGTGTTATCACCGTGCCGGGAATGGTTGACAGTTGGGATGCCATCATAAAAGAATACGGAAGACTTTCATTGGCGGAGGTTTTAGAGCCTGCTATCGAATATGCGGAAAATGGATTCCCTTTTTCAAAGGATCAATATGTCAACACGCAAAAAAATGTTCAAATTCTGCGAGAATTTCCGGAAACATCATCGATTTTCCTGCCTCATCATCGAATTCCGAGCATAAATGAAAAATTTATTCAGAAGCAATTGGCGGATACATTGAAAGAGTTAGCGAACAAAGGAAGAGATCATTTTTACAAAGGCAGTTTAACAAAACGCATTGTATCAAGCCTTCGAGAAAAAGGCGGGATTTTAATAGAGGATGATTTTGCGGATCATCACGGAGATTGGGTCGAACCGCTGAGCGGAACTTACCGCGGTTATACCATGTATCAGGTTCCGCCCAATTCACAAGGCTTTGCCGGGCTAATGGCGCTAAATATTTTAGAAAACTTTGATTTTAAAACGATTCCGCACGGTTCTTTTCAGTATTATCACCTTTTGACAGAATCATTGAAAAAAAGCTTTCAAGACCGAAACAAAGTATTGACAGATCCCGAATTCTACCAGATTCCGCTTGATAAATTGTTAAGCAAAACATATGCGAAAAAGCTGGCCGAATCGATCAGTCTGACAAAAGCAAGCGAAGTGAAGACTCAGCCTGTCGGAAACGACACTGCCCATGCGGCTGTCGTGGATGAAGAGGGGAATGCGGTTTCCTTTATACAAAGTCTTTATTTTGAATTCGGTTCATGTGTTGTTGCTGGTGACACAGGGATTTTAATGCAAAACAGAGGATCGTTCTTTTCTCTTGATCGTTCGCATGTCAATTGCTTGGCGCCGAGAAAAAGAACGTTCCACACGCTGATGCCTGCAATGGCTTTTAAAGATGGAAAGCCGTATATTTTATACGGAACACAAGGAGGAGAAGGGCAGCCGCAAACACAAACAGCTATCATTACAAGAATGATTGATTATCGAATGAGCCCTGCAGAAGCAATATATGAGCCAAGGTTTGTGTGGGGAAGAACGTGGGGAGAAGAGACGGAAGAATTGAAGATGGAAGGCCGCATCTCAAAAGAAGTGATCGAATCGATGATCAAAGCTGGCCATCTTGTGAAAGTTGTTGAACCTATTGATAAAATAATGGGGCATGCCAACGCCATATTAATTGATGACCAAAGCTTTTTACATGGCGGGGTTGATCCAAGAGGAGACGGTGCGGCAATCGGTTGGTAACGGCGAATTCATAAAAAGCGGGGATTTATGCTATCCGTTGTTTCATATTTAAATATATAGGAGAAGGGTTTACGGAAAGTATCCAGCTAGGGCAAAGCCTGCAGAATTCATTATTGGAATTCTACAGGCTTTTATCATTTGAAGAGGCTCTCACATCGGTATATTCAACCCTGGAAATAAATTAGGAGAAGCTACAGCCAAAAGAAAGGTTTTAGTAGAAATATATAGGGAAGCTAAAACACCAACGATTGCAACAAGCTGTTTCGTGGACTAAATCTTTCATCAAACCTCCTTAACAAAACTTACGTTGATTTCCAGCTGCTTTTCGTCAAAAACAAACAGCAAAATGAAATTTTATATTCCGCAATACTGGTCCATATAATTGCTACCAAATAGCCAAAAATGCCATGATGACCATTTTAATCTCCTTCACCATCTACACAGGCAATCATATTAGAACATTTTTTATGTATTTTTACTTATCAAATTTGTATTTGATTATTTACAAGTAATAATAAGGGGTATAACTAATATACTCAACTTTCGCACACAGAAATATTTAAGCATTGCTTGATATAATTAGGTATAGTGGCCAACCATTTATTCATTTGATTTTTAAAGATGTCCATGTTCAAAGAAACCTCGGCTTCCGCCAAAGTTTGGAAAAGGTCAATAAGTGATTGAAGGGCAGTAATAAAATCTATGTCTTTTACATCTTCGCAAAGGATGTAAAAAAGGTTGCCAATCGTCTTAGGATCCTCCTCTTTTCGCATTTGCCAAGCAATGAGAATATATCGTGTAAAAACAATGGTTGTATGGCTAATTAACATGTCGTAGGAACGTCCCTGGAATTCTTTCTCTAAATTTAAAAGGGATTTATTGCATTTGAAGAAGACTTCAATGTCCCAACGCATGCCGTAAATACGAATGATCTCTTCATTTTCTAATGTTGTATCTGTGCTGAGAATGGCAAGCCATTCGCTCCGTTTATTACGGTTTCGTACAAATAGAATTTTTACTGGAATTCCATTGTCTAAAGTAGCATAAACGGATCCGAGAATGTCTTTTTTACCCATGTGAGGTTTTGCCAATTTGTAAAGTTGATTCAGTGTGAAACGTTCACCATTGTAAACGTATCGCTGCTTTAATTGCTTCACCATGCCAATGACAAATAACCCTTTGTTCGTAATCTTCTCAATTAAAGGCGCTTGTGTAAACCAGGAATCCATGAGAACATAGTCAGCTATAATCCCTTTTTCAAGCGCATGATCAAGTAAAGCTGAAGCCACGTCCGGTTTTGATTTCAGAGCTTCCTGGCGACGCTTATAGCCAGATGTTCGTTTATCAATATTGGTATTGATTTCTTGCAGGCGATTTTCCTTTTTCGGTGAACTTAGAAGAGCAAAATCAACGGGAATAAAAGTAAAACTATCGGTCCAGCCAAGGGTAAGCATTTGAAACCCTTTCAAGTACTGATGGGTAGAGTGATCAAAAACCTTAGCCAACAGTTCAACCGACTTACTACGGTTTCTTGAAAAGACAGAATCATCAATCACAAAAGCTGTGACACGATCTTTTGAAGTTAATGGTTGAAGCAGACGGATCATTTCACTGCTTAATGAAAGCAGAAACTTTCTCCAATGATAGGTTGGTGTATTTAAAAAGCGATAGACTGTATCCTTTCCGGGCAGATCCTGAGATCGTTTACTCATAAAAGCACGAAACCAGTTCTTATATTGGAAGACTAAAAGAAAAATCAGTTTGAAAACAGTAAGACAAGAATACCCGGAAAGTTTCGTAATATTCGCTTTTCTTAAATGATATCCAATATTTAATTCGGAAAATCCTTGTTTAATTTCTTTTGGTAATTGCGCAAAGTAGTCTTTATTCGTTATCATAGTGGTGACACCTTTCTTTTGGATTTGGTTTCGTCACCAATATTTTACCAAAAGAATAGGTGTCTTTCTTTATGTTTTAAAAAATGTCAAATGATAATTTTGTACTTCCCAAAACCATTTACATCAAGCATTTAAACAAGATTTTGGACTGCGAAAGCTGAGTAATATATAAAAAGAAAATTTTTAACAGCGCTCATTACGTTTGTTATTTCTACTTTTATCATAGCGATTTTATTTCGCCAGTAGCATGTCTTTCTGACCAACAAACAGGATCTTCTTTTCACAATCTTCTCATGATATCTCATCTGTAAGCTTTGGGGTGTTCTTTTATGGACTACCCATATCGATAGCAATTGCTTTCATTACCAAAAGGTTTTTCGCATTTGCTTTACATATAATCTTCGGAATATTGCCTGCTATTGTATTATGGTTTTTGCAGTTTTTTCTTTAGCTATTTCCGTTATTTTTTTTTCTTCGTTGACGAAGTCATTAAATATGGAATAAATAGGGGCTTAATGGTTGAATCCTCATGAAACAGAATGAAACACCGGGAAAGTTATTCTTCAGTTTAGGACTGTAGCCAATTGAGCAACATACATCTGAAAGTGAGTGCTGAAAATGTTTCAAAATAACAAAAAAACCTGAGAGCTTTGGAGTGCATGATAAATACCTTGGCTGTAGGTTGGAAAACTTTGATTGGACGAGCAAACTGGACAGAGATCAAGAAGGAAATAACGTCCCCAGAGGATTATGCGGAGAAGGTCATAAGCATAATCAGATAATCTGCACGCGATAACGCCCAAATACGAAAATTAAAATAAATAGGCAAGACAACAATCCACTGAAAGTCGCTGCGCCAAATGCTAGATACGAGCTAAATCGGTTGAGAATGTACGTTCTTCTATAGTATGATAAAATAGTTATCTCGTTTATTTTTAAAAGGGTGTTTGGATATGGACACAGAAACTGCATCTGTGAGAACGTTTAAATATGGAAACAATCTCGAAGTAAAAATTGAACTAAATGATTGCATATCCTTTTTAAATTCTTTAAAAGATGAAAGCATCGACTTGATTGTAACAGACCCTGCTTATTCTGGAATGAATAACAAGCTGAAGCTCGGGAAGGGCAGAATCGTCGGTGAATATAAGCAAAAGGGAACGGAAAATGGGAAATGGTTTGCGGAATTTGAAGACAGTGAAGAAAACTATCATCTCTTTTTACAAGAGTGCAAGAGGGTGCTGAAAAAAGATACAGGGCACATTTACATCATGTTTGATTCTTTTTCTTTATTAAGCTTAGGGCATTTAATGAGAGAGTACTTTGACGTAAAAAACATCATCACTTGGGATAAAATCAATATGGGAATGGGGCATTATTTTAGAAGAAGGCACGAATATATTATTTTTGCTACGAACGGAAACAACCGCAAAATTAGAAACCGGTCTTTTCCGGATGTATGGAGGTTTAAACGAATTCACCATTCGAAATATCCGACGCAAAAACCGGTTGAGCTGTTCCAAGCGATGATTTATGCAAGTGCCGAAGAGGGATTTACGGTTTGCGACCCGTTTTTAGGGAGCGGATCGTCAGCTATTGCAGCCATAAAAAACAACTGCCGCTTTTTAGGATGCGATATCGCAAGCAATGCTTTTACAGCCAATGTAGAAAGAATTCATCACTATCTTAAAACAAAAGAAGACATCTATCAGCCCAAGCCTTGCCATATCGAAGGCGAACCGGTATTTTGGGAATAAAGACTGATCATAACTACGCAGCTTGCAAATGTTATTCATCTTCACCAAACCATAAAAAATCGGCGTTTAGCCGATTTTTTTATTTTGATCATTGTCTGATCCAAGTCCATATTTCTTTTGGCGTGGCATTTTTTCCGTACATTAAGATGCCGACTTTAAATATTTTTCCAGCTAGTTTCATAAAGATCCAAACACTTATTATTAAGATTGCAAGTGATATGACAATTTCCGCCCATGGCCATTCCTCTAATATCGCCAAACGAAGAATCAAAACAGCGGGTGATGTGAATGGAAGATAGGTGCCGATTTGCGCCCATAGCCCGCTTGGATCTGTCAGCACAGGTCCGACAAAAACAAATGACAAAAATGGCAGCAGGATAACTAATCCTTGAAAGTTGCCGGCGGTATATATATCTGCCATTGTGGCGCCGATGCCGACAAAAATTGACGAAAACAGCAAGTAGCCTAAAAGGGCAATCCCGATGAAAAGAAAAAGATGAGGAACGAACAAATAGTGAAATATCGGAACATCAATTTTCCATAAAACGATTGGAATGATAAAAATGAAAAATACAACAACTTGTAACATTCCTAATAGGAAATAACCAATAATTTTACCTTGCATGAGGTCTTTTGGCGTGACCGATGAAAGAATGATTTCCGCAATTTTATCTTTCTTTTCCTGCGAGGCGCTTTGAAAAATCATCATGCCGCTAAAAACAATGGATAGTAAAATGATGCTGGCAAAGGCCCCTGGTACAATGCGTTCTAAAATTTTTTCCGTTTCTCTTCCTCCGCCTTCAGTTTTTGAGATTTCACTAACGGTCGATTGTTCAAAGACGATTCCTTTCGAAATGGCTGCTAATTGATTTTTCGATAAACCAAGCTGCTCCAACTGCAAAGCTTTTAACGGCTCTGCCAGCAGCTGAATTTGATTGGCAAACATCGGGCTAATCACATCGCTTGTGTAAACAGGGACAACGCCATCCGTTAATGACTGTTCACCGATAAACAAATAGGCTGTATTCTCTCTATTTTTTAGCAAATCTTCTATCTTATCTTCCGCGATGCCAGTTTTCTGAAGCTTGAATGGAAGGTTGTGAAGCTGTACTGCTTCCTGCAAGGCTGGCAAAATATTCAGCTTATCATTGACATAAACAGTTGTTACACTTTGATCCTCATCTGAATTGGCAAGATTTCCGAGCAGGAAAAAAGCTAAAAAGAGAATAGGCGTTATAAACAAGCTGATGATAAATGATTTGTTTTTTAAATTCCGCTTTATTTCCCATTTTGCTATTTTTATAGTATTACTCATAATTTTCACCAGCTTCCTGTAATAAATTTTGATCTGTGGCAACATCAATAAAGATTTCATGCAGGGAAATGCGGTCAAGCGATAATTCTTGAATTATCATATATTCCGGAAGGTTTTTTAACCATTTGGCAGGTTGAATGTCTTTTGTTAAATAAAGAGTTGATACATCTTCATTTTGTTCTATTCGTTGAACACCAGAAATTTGTTCTAGTACGGCGCGGTCATTTTTTCCGCGGATGACACATTTGAAATTCGCATATGTTTTCTTTACTTCCTCTATCGATCCATAAACCACCTTGTGGCCGCGATGGATCATAAATAATCTGTCACACATCTCTTCTACTATATTCATTTGATGGGAAGATAGAAGAATCGCTGTGCCGTTATTAGCTAAGCTTCTTATTTCTTTTTTAAATAACTCCTGGCTCACAGGGTCTAATCCGGAAAACGGTTCGTCTAAGATGAGCAGTTCAGGCTCATGCAGGATCGAAGCGATAAACTGTACTTTTTGTCCCATTCCTTTTGATAGTTCATCAATTGATGACTGTTCTTTTCCTTCTAAGCCAAATTTTTTTAAATAGACTTTAGCCCGCTCTTTTGCTTTTTTTAATGGGTAGTTTTTTAAATCTGCTAAATAAAGGAGAATATCCATTACTTTGACATTTTTATATAAACCGCGTTCTTCCGGCAAATAGCCAATTTTATGGCGCGGGATTATATTTTTTTGGCTATTGTGGAATGTAATGCTTCCTTCATCTGGATACATAATCCCCATAATGTTTCGAATGATCGTTGATTTTCCAGCCCCGTTCGGTCCTAATACCGCCATAATTTCCCCTTTTTTCACTTCAAACGATATATTTTGGATAATCGGCTGATGTTTGAATGATTTTCCTAATTTTTCGACTGTTAAAACCGTTTCGTTCATATTTATGTTCCTTTCTGATAAATTGGTTGATTGAGCATAATCGTGATAATCTCTTCCAACTCTAACGATTCTGCTTTGATCCAATCGTATTGATGCTCTATTAAATACTGTTCTGTATTTTCTTGTTGTTGAGTGATGACAATTTGCTTTCCTTTTCTTCCAACTTCACCCGGTATCGGTTTATTTGGCAGAGGCCGCTGCAAAAAGTAACGTTTATATCTGCTGGCTAATTCTTCTTTTTCAAATTTTCCAAGCAATTGTCCGTTTTTCAGTACAATTAGATAATCAGCAAGCTTTCGAATATCATCTGTTTGATGGCTGGCAATGATCATCAGCTTTTCGCTTCTTTCCATCCATTCTACGAGAATATCCATCAGCATTTGTTTTGAAGGGATATCCATATGAGCGGTTGGTTCATCAAGAATCAAAATGTCGGTATCGCAGGCTAAAGTTAAGGCGATGCTTAATTTCTTTTGAACACCTTGTGATAAATTTCGATATAGTTTTCTTAAAGGGATATCGAACATTTGTACAAGCTGGTCGAAATATTTCTGATCCCATGTTGAATACCAATGGGAAGTGAGCTTCATCAATTCCAATCCGGTAAAGGAATTGCATCCAATCAATGTCTGCGGCAGGTACGAGATGTGCTGCTTCCAGCTTTCATCACGATTTTGTATTGATTGACCAAATAAGCGGATCTGCCCCTCATCTTTTTTCGCAAGATTCATCAGCATTTTCATTAGTGTACTTTTACCAGCTCCGTTTTTCCCAATGAGTGCATGAATCGTTCCAGGCTCAAATGAAAGATCAATTGGCCCTAATTGAAAATCATCGATCGTTTTTCTTAACTGCATGATTTCTAACCAAGGCTGCATTAAGAACCCTCCTTTTCTCGCAATTCAACCATTACTTGTTGAAAGATTTGCTCAATCTCTGCAAACGTATAGTCATGGCGGAGCGCCGTTTGTACCGCGGTTTGAATAGCTTTGTACACCGTTTCTGTCTTTACTTTTTCTTTTTTAGTATCGTCTATGTCAGCTACAAACGTTCCTTTCCCTTGTGTTGTCTGGATAAACCCTTCATATTCAAGATTTTGGTAGGCTCGTCTAGTCGTAATCACACTAATTTCAAGGTCTTTTGAAAGGGTGCGGATCGAAGGCAGCGGCGAACCAGCAGGAAGCTGACCGCTTGCAATCAGCGCTTTAATTTGTTCTTCCAATTGATAATAAATAGGCTCCGGAGAATCTTTTGCAATCTGAATAGGAAGCTCCATTCAACTTCCTCCTTCTTAAAATAAATAATCCATTTTTTCAATTTTTTTGGACATATATTTTTGCGAGTAGAGCACGCCTATAGCAGCGAAAAAAACTGACGCAATAATACTTACTAGAGGCCATTTTTCAGCGATGAGCATCGTCAAGGGCACAAAGCCGTTTCCATATAAAATGTTAAATATCGTAAAGATAAACATGAATCCAAAGAATAAAGCGAATATATAAAGGGCAAACCTCACCGTCGAAAGCCGGTAGCCGACATCACTAGCTGGAAACGAAGCTCCTAAATGAATGCCGATACCAATCCAAATCATGATAAATGCGAAATATTCCTTTAAGTCCAACGCTGCTCTAAGATCAGGGGAAAACGCATAAGTAAGAATGGATACCCCTAAATAGTAAGGAACGGCAAAAGCGAAAAAAATAATAAATCTGCTCTTAATGAGCACATCCTTTTGGATCGGCAGCTGCCTAAGTGTAATAAAAAAAGGGGATGCCCAAAAGTCGCCGCCTATTTTTTGATGATTAAATTCTTTCGGTTTGATCCATGCAGTTCCAAAACCAAATACAATAAAGAAAAAAATATCTAGCATAACGGTGCTTCTTTCCATATTTTTCGGAATGACAGTGGCGAAAAACATCGAAAACATGATGGCCATCAAGGCAAGCAATACAAAACCTAATTTCAATTTTTTTAATTCAAACTTTGCTAGCCAAAACGCTTCCTTCCAATCGTTCATATTGATCTCCTCCAAGTGAACTGTTTTACTGTATATATCTATATACACACTATATAACATTTTGTTAAATTTGACCAGTCTTTTTTGAAAAAATGTATGGATAGGCATCAACAACATTCGTTCTAAAAATTTTGAAGTAACTCCAAACGGTATGTAGAAGGACTACAAAAAAATTGCAACTTCTGGAGCTCAGGATGTAAATAAAAAAATTCGAAGCAGCTGATGAAAAAAATGTACGGAGAAACACGCAGCAAAATGGAACTGTAAAAAAGGTCGACCGCAGATGAAAAATTTCTATGTATTTTGCGACAGTCTTTTTTTAAATACTTTTTCTAGCGCATGTTTGCTGAATCTATGGACAGAAGTGAAAAACTCGGGAATATTCATCCTCTTGTGTAGGAAGTATAAGAAAAAACAAGAGGAGATGTTGTGATGAGAAAATTTGTCATTTTGCTCTGCCTTTCACTCGCTCTTTCTGGATGCGGAAATGGAAATGATAAAAAGCAGGGCGCTTCTTATGATCAACAGCAAGGAACGACAACTCAGAATGAAGGAGATAGCTCGCTCATTAGGATACAGCATAGCCAATCTCCAGCAAAACGAATACAAAAGGTAAAGCCTGATCAGACGGCCCGCGACAAAAGACCTATTAACTCAATTGGATTTCTTGAGCCGATCACTCCGCAGCAATCCGTTTCTGACTTAAAAGGTGTCAGCCAGCATTTATCATATGTAGCTTTTTTCAGTTACCGAGTGAACGCCGATGGAAGTCTTGTTCCAATTGAAGACAGTGAAGCACTCGCAGCTGCTAAAAAATCCGGTGCGATTCCGATGATGGTCATCACCAATTTTACAGAAGGAAATTTTTCACCGGATATTGCTCATCGGATCTTTACAGATAAAACAGCCTCTAAAAGTTTGATCAATGGCGTTATTCAGACGATGAAAGCAAAAGGATATAAAGCTTTAAATATCGACTTTGAACATATTCGGGAAAAGGATCGTGAGCTGTATAACGGCTTTCTCGAAACGATTTTGCCGCAGGTTCGCAAAGCCGGCTTTACGGTTTCAACTGCATTGGCCCCAAAAACGAGCGATGAACAAAGAGGACCATGGCACGGAGCCCATGATTATAAGAGACATGGAGAGTTAGCAGATTTTGTTATTTTGATGACGTATGAATGGGGATGGTCCGGCGGTCCGCCAATGGCGGTGTCACCGATTCCGCAAGTTCGCAAAGTACTGGATTATGCCGTTTCCGTCATTCCGCGAAACAAAATTGTGATGGGCGCCCCTTTGTATGGGTACGATTGGACTTTACCATACAAAAAAGGCGGTAAATTTGCCAAACGAATCGCTCCGGCGGAAGCAGCAGACCTAGCGGCGAAAGAAGGAGTTGAAATTCAGTATGACAACGAGGCGCAGGCACCTTGGTTTCGCTACACCGATGATCAAAACAAAACACATGAGGTCTGGTTTGAAAATGAACAAAGCATGCAGGCAAAGTTTAATCTCGTAAAAGAATACGGACTGAATGGAGTGGCATATTGGGTGCTTGGCGAGCCTTTCCCTCAAAATTGGACTTTGCTTGAAGAGGAGTTTATTATTCAAAGACACTAAGCGGAGAAAAATGGCATTAGCCCGCAACATTCTGAAAGAAGAAGGCGTCAACTGCTTGCATATCAAAATCGAAGGTATACAAAATCAGTAGAGAAAAACAGCTCGTTTTTCTCTACTTGATTTATTTTAGGGACTTGTTCGAAAACCGTTTATGAAAATTGAGCCGTTTTTTTGCTTATTTATGATAATGATCATTTCACCAAATACTAAACAAACATATTGCTTTCATTATTTACCTGATCTATTTCACTTGTTCCATCATAAAACCGTTTTTATTCATAAACTGAGCAGGTTGCGCAAAAATGCACATGATCATATCACCACCCTGCATAATTGTGCACAAAATATCGTGTAGATCCATTCAGCTCCTGCTATTCTTGTAATCAAGGGAGGTCATATAATGGATTTGCTTAAGAACATGAACAGAGCCATACAGTATATTGAAGAAAACCTTACACATGATATTGACTTTAAAGAGGTGGCAAAAATCGCTTGCTGTTCCGAATATCATTTTAAAAGGATGTTTTCTTTTCTTGCAGGTATTACACTATCAGAATACATCCGCCGCAGACGCCTGACTCTTGCAGCATTTGAACTTAAAGATAGCAGCGTAAAGGTCATCGACATTGCGATAAAATATGGGTACAACTCACCAGATTCTTTTGCAAGAGCTTTTCAAAACTTGCATGGTATAACACCGTCAGAAGCCAGAAATCGTGGTCATTTATTGAAAGCTTATCCACGAATGACCTTCCAGTTAACAATTAAGGGAGGAAATGAAATGAACTATCGAATTGTAGAAAAAGAGGCATTTCGTATTGTTGGTATTAAAAAAAGAGTTCCGATCATTTTCAAAGGAATTAATCCGGAAATTGCCTCGATGTGGAAAAGCTTAGATGATGAAAAGATCAATAAACTTAAAATACTTTCGAATGTCGAGCCTTTAGGCCTGATTCAAGCATCCACGAACTTTTCTGAAGGCAGAATGGAGGAAAAAGGGGAGCTTGATCACTATATTGGCGTAGCAACAACTAAGGAATGTCCAGCTGAATTTACACAACTTGTAGTTCCTGCCTCAACATGGGCAGTATTCGAAGCAATCGGACCATTTCCTGATACACTGCAGGATGTATGGGGACGCATTTATTCTGAATGGTTTCCAACCTCAAACTATGAACAAATAGAAGGTCCAGAAATCTTATCAATCGGAAGCAAAGATTTAACTTCCCCGACTGTAAAATGTGAAATTTGGATTCCGGTACTGAAAAAGTAAAAAAAGCATTAGATATCTCTTTTTGTAATTAATTCCTAATAATGGTATATTAATTTTCAAGTGTTTATAGTTTAAAAAATATGAAGGGGCTGTCTAATAATGAACTGCCCTCTGTCAAGTAGACAGTAGAAATAATAAAAATATACCTAAGCGGCTTTAGCTCTATATTTCATGGGGCTAAAGCCGTTTAATCTTTTTTGATACCTTTCATAATTATAAAAGCGGATGTACTCATCCATCGCAAGAGCTAATTCTTCAAATGTCTGATACTTATGTAAATAATACTTCTCGCATTTAAAGCGTTCCCCAAAAAGATTCCATTGGCCCATTATCAATACATCTGCCTACTCTTGACATACTTTGTGTCATCCCTGCTTGGTCTATCCTACGTTTAAAACCATGAGAGGTATATTGGAACCCACGGTCACTATGAATAAGTGGATGCTCTCCATTTAAAAGTGCGGTGGCCTGATCCAATGTTTTGAATACAAGATGATGATTGGAATGTCCTAAAACATAGCTCACAATTGATCCATCATATAGATCGAGAATAGCACTTAAATAGGATTTCTTTGATGCACCATATTTTAATTCTGTGACATCAGCTACCCATTTTTCATTTGGCTTTTCCGCTGTGAATTCACGATTCAATATATTTTCTGCAACATGCTGAGGGGTAGAACGCTTATAAGATTTCTTCTTTTTTTCGAATAACAGATTGTATACCGGCAACTTTCATCAATCTATAAATTTGTTCGTTTATGATTGAAGTTCTGACCAAGCTTTCGATTTATATTCAACGTCATTCGACGGTAACCTATAAGTGGTTAAAACGTTCGCCTTCCTCCCGAGAACTTCAGAATGAAGAAATCGTAAAAGAGATGAAAGTTCGTGAAATACCGAATCCAATAAAAGGAACTATATATTAAAGCAGGTTATATGCAGCAGGAGATCGAATAGTTAATAACGGTATCCTATTTTATTAAGCAGATCGCAGACTTCCATTTCAAAAATGACATGATCCTTTAAGCGAATTTTTTTACTTGAATTTAGGGCAAGGCAATTATGAAAATAAAAATTCATGAGAAAAGAAGGTGTCGTATGTCAACGAACAATAAACCTAACCGATTAATCACTGAAAAGTCTCCGTACTTGCTTCAGCATGCTTATAATCCTGTTGACTGGTATCCATGGGGATCAGAAGCTTTTGAAAAAGCAAAAAAAGAAAACAAACCTTTGCTTGTCAGCATCGGCTATTCAACTTGTCACTGGTGCCATGTCATGGCTCATGAAAGCTTTGAAGATGAAGAAGTTGCAAAGATATTAAATGAACGGTTTGTCGCTATAAAAGTAGATCGTGAGGAGCGACCAGATATTGATTCCATATATATGAGGGTATGCCAGATTCTCACGGGGCAAGGCGGATGGCCGCTCAATGTATTTATCACACCGGATCAAAAACCTTTTTATGCAGGCACTTATTTTCCTAAGCAAAGCCGTTTTGGCCGTCCGGGATTTATCGATGTGTTGCAGCAGCTTTCGGAAATTTATCAAAAAGAGCATGAAAAAATTGAAAAGACAGCAGCACGCATAACGGAAGTTTTAAATAAAAATGCCAGTCGAAATAAGAAAGGTGAGCTGAAGCAAAGCGTTCTTCATGAAACGTTTCATCAGCTTTCAAGCAATTTTGACACAATTTATGGAGGGTTTGGTCAGGCACCAAAGTTCCCCATTCCTCACATGCTCATGTTTTTAATGAAATATCACGAATGGACTAAACATGAAAATGCTCTTTATTTTGTGAATAAAACGCTTGTGCAAATGGCAAAGGGAGGGATTTGGGATCATATCGGCTTCGGATTTGCCAGATATTCGACAGATGCCATGTGGCTTGTTCCGCATTTTGAAAAAATGCTGTACGATAATGCCCTTTTGCTTTATACATTCTCCGAGGCCTATCAAGTGACCCAAAACCCTCAATTTAAAACAATTGCAGAACAAATCATTGAATTTGTCCGACGGGACATGCGGAATGAATCAGGGGCTTTTTATTCTGCCATTGATGCAGATTCTGAGGGGGAGGAAGGGAAATTTTACGTATGGACAAAACAGGAAGTGGTAGAGATTCTCGGGCAGGAATTAGGCGAACAGTTTTGTCATATTTACGATATAACTGAAGAAGGGAACTTTGAAGGAAAAAATATCCCGAATCTTATTCATACGAATGAAGAAAAAGCGGCAATTACCTATCAAATGGGGCTGGAAGAGCTGAAAGAGCAATTGGAGCAGGCGAGACAAAAGCTTTTTGAAAAACGAATTGAAAGACCGTTTCCACATGTTGATGATAAAGTGCTGACCGCGTGGAATGCTCTCATGATTGCTGCACTAGCAAAAGCAGGAGCTGTTTTTGATCAGGAAGCATATATCGAAATGGCAAAAAAGGCGCTGAATTTTATTGAAAATCATTTAATTGTAGACGGAAGAGTTATGGTGCGCTATCGCGATGGCGAAGTAAAACAACAGGCGTTCATTGATGATTATGCATACCTTCTTTGGGCCTATATCGAAATGTATGAAGCGACATTTGATTTAACTTATTTGCATAAAGGAAAACAGCTTGCTGATAAAATGATTGATCTTTTTTGGGATCAAGAAAATGGCGGATTTTTCTTCACAGGTCATGACAGTGAAGCAATGCTTGTCAAGGAGAAGGAAATTTATGATGGTGCGCTCCCTTCAGGAAACAGCGTTGCGGCCTTCGCGCTTTTGAAATTGAGCAGGCTGACCGGCAATTTGGATTTACACGAAAGCGTTCAGCAAATGTATTCTATTTTTAAAGAAGAAGTGGAGCAATACCCAAGCGGTCATACGTTTTTCTTGCAAAGCCTTTTGATGGAACAGCTGCCGCAAAAAGAGGTTGTCATTATTGGTCCGAAAGATTGCAGCAAAAGGAAAAGATTATTGAATCGTATTCAACAGGCGTATACAATGGAACTTTCAGTGTTAGTTGCTGAAGATCCAAATCAATTTGCACAAATTGCGGAATTTGCGAAAAATTATCGCATGATCAATAATGAAACAACTATTTATATATGTGAAAACTTTGCCTGCCAACAGCCGACAACAGATGTAGAGGAAGTTATAAATACATTGAACTTATAATGAAAATGTACGATACTATTATCCCCAACAGGCAGGCAGTAAAAAACGATGCATTTAATACGATGCTTTGAAAAAGTCTGCCTCGGACTGGGGTTTTTATGTGAAAGGACAATCCTGAAAACGGGGAGTCGTTCGTTTGCAGTTTAAAGAGCACTTTCTGATCGGTGACTTGATCCGATTGCTGACGATTCGGCTTCTGACAGCGCAGAAGAAACGCTGATCTTATCGGCGGTGCCGCAAACATGTTGGAATAAAGAGCAATGCCCAGATAGCACAAGGGATTAAGAAAGTTCACATTGTTAGGTCATTGAAAGATCAGCGGGAAATGTGATTACAACATTTCAGTACATTAGACAGGGATATGTAAGAGCGTTATATGATAAAAAAAGATTGGAGACTATTCACCGGAAGCGATCGAAGCCAAGATATGTATGAATATTATTTGAGAAGACTGTCTCACGCTCAAATCGCCAGCTTGTTGCCATTTTGACGCAATGCTGGTGTTTGGCAATGAGGCAGTCTTTTTTGTGTATTTTCAACAACAATTGTTTAGTTTTCAATGATTTTTAAACAAACGCTGTCATTGTCTGAAAATTCAAATCAATTATATGATAGAACCGTAGAGGAAATACAAGTTCATTATATTTTCATTTAGGAAGGTGATAAAAGATGATGAATGGTAAGGAATATTTAGAAAGTTTAAGAGATAACAGGGTTGTTTATTTAAATGGAGAAAAGATTGATGATGTTACAACACATTCTGCATACGAAAACTCTGCTCGCTCCATAGCAAGAATGTATGATGCTCTTCATGATGAACAGATGGGAAAAATTTTAACGACGACTACTGAAGAAGGCTATCAAACTCACAAATTTTTTAAAGAACCAAAAAATGCTCAAGATCTTTTAGAAGCAAGAGATGCGATTGCACAATGGGCCAAGCTGAGCTATGGCTTTATGGGGCGCACCCCTGATTATAAAGCTTCTTTCACAGCACATTTGAAAGCGTTTGCGGATTATTACGAAGGTTTTGAGGACAATGCGCGAAATTGGTACAAAAAAACAACAAAAGAAGTTCCGTTTATTAACCATACGATTATTAATCCGCAGGTCGACCGTTCAAAACCTCTTCATGAAAATAAAGATGTTTATGTTCGCGCTGTAAAAGAGCGGGATGACGGTATTATTGTAAACGGTGCCAAAATGGTGGGAACGGCAGCTGCACTAACTCATTATAACTTCGTCTCTAACTATGGAGCTCAAGATTTAGGAGATGGTGATCAAAGCCATGCACTCGTCTTCTTTGTACCGATGAATGCGCCTGGCGTAAAAATGATCAGCCGTCAATCGTATGAACAAATCGCAAAAACATTAGGTTCTCCGTTTGATTATCCGCTTTCCAGCCGTTTTGATGAAAACGATGCAGTCATTGTATTAGATAATGTATTTATTCCTTGGGAGAACGTACTTGCCTACAAAAATGTAAACGTAGTAAACGGGTTTTTTGTTGAAACGGGATTTGTAAACCGCTTTACATTCCAAGGTTGTACGCGTTTTGCCGTCAAGCTTGACTTTATGGTCGGCTTATTAATGAAAGCGACAGAGGCGGCAGGTACGAAGCAGTTTCGTGGGGTTCAGGCAAATATCGGTGAGGTTATTGCCCTTCGCAATATGTTTTGGGCTCTTTCTACCGCAATGGCAGCCAATTGTGAAACGAAAAATGGCGTTGCACTTCCGAACCTTCAGTACGGCGCTGCTTACCGTGTGCTCGCTCCAATGGTATGGCCGCGCGTCAAACAAATTTTTGAACAAATCGTTGCGGGGGGCCTCATTCAATTGCCTTCCAGTGCCAGCGACTTTTTAAATCCGGAGCTGCGACCGTATCTCGATCGTTATTATCGCGGTTCAGGCATTGATGCAAAAGAGCGGGTGAAATTGATGAAAATGATTTGGGATGCGATCGGAACGGAATTTGGCGGACGTCATGAGCTTTATGAAATCAACTATGCGGGCAACCATGAGAACATTCGTCTAGAGACGTTAAAAATTGCTGATGTAACTGGAGATTCCGACCGATTTAAAGAGTTTGTCGATTCCGCTTTGGATGATTACGATCTAAACGGTTGGCTCAATGATACTTGGGTATCTCCACAAAAAGAACTTGTGCAGAAATAAAAAGAAAGGAGTTGGTGGATATGGACGATCGCTTGTTTCGCAATGCGATGGGGAAATTTGCTACAGGGGTGACGGTCATTTCAACGGAGCATAACGGAGATATTCATGGAATGACAGCAAATGCCTTTATGTCCATTTCCTTAAATCCGAAGCTTGTATTAATTTCCATTGGAGAAAAAGCGAAAATGCTGGAAAAAATTCAACAATCAAAAAAATATGCTGTTAACATCTTGTCGCACGATCAACAAGTGCTTTCGATGAATTTTGCCGGGCAGCTGGAAAAACCAGTCGATGTACAATTTGAACAGCTAGGGGGGCTGCCGGTCATTAAAGATGCTCTTGCGCAAATTTCCTGCCAAGTTGTTAATGAGGTTCAAGCAGGTGATCATGTCCTTTTCATCGGGGAAGTGACGGATATAAACATGACAGAGCAAGATCCGCTTCTGTTTTTCAGCGGAAAATACCACCAGCTTGCTCAAAGCGAACAAGCGACGGCGTCGAGCTAAAAAAAGGGGGCATTTCATTGAAAACAATCATCATTGATCATCAAAATGATCTAGATCTTATTGCCTCTTGCCCTGTCGTTGCTGCACTAGGGTTTTTTGACGGCGTTCATCTCGGACATCAAAAAGTCATTCAGACCGCTAAAAACTTGGCGGAAAAAATGGGGGTAAAAACAGCGGTTATCAGCTTTTTTCCGCACCCTAAAGAAATAATCGGCAAAACGGGAAAACGTGTCCAATATTTGCTCCCGCCTGCCGAAAAAGCAAAAAAGTTTTCCCATTTAGACATTGATTACTTTTATTTAATACGATTTACATCGGAATTTGCAAGACTTGAGCCGAAGGAATTTGTCCAGAAATATTTAGTTCCGCTGCAAATCAAGCATGTAGCAGCTGGATATGACTTCACGTACGGCCGAAAAGGAAAAGGAAGTTTAGATACGATGGAGGAAGACAGCGGATACTCAATCACTGTCACGAAAGTAGAAAATGTCAAACGAAACGATGAAAAAATTAGTTCTACGTTGATTCGAAATAAGATTCAATCAGGATTGATGGAAGAACTTCCTGATTACTTGGGAGAATTTTACGAAACAAAAGGAAAAATGATCCATACTGATGCAAAAGATGAATTGATTTTGGATCGGTACTATATGCTTCCTCCAAAAGGATGCTACGACGTGGCAATTGATATAGGAAAAGGGTGGTTTGAGGGACGCGTGCTTGTTACTAAGCAGAAAAAAATCTATTGGCTTGGTCCATCCATATCTTCTGTGTGGAGTATTTCTCGAGTCAAAGTAAAATGGATTGCCAGAAGTTTCGATTTCACATTAGAGATCGAAGAAAAGGAAGAGAAAAATCTAGTATTTACAAAAGGATAGCGGTGTTGACTTTAGGAAAGGGGGAAGAAATGTTGGCGTTTTTACAGCAAAAAAGCATCAGCAGTGACTTGGCGAAAAAAATGATTGACAAAGCGGTACAAAAGGCTGAAGAACTTGGAGTGAAAGTGAACATTGCTATTGTGGATCAAGGCGGAAATTTGAAATCGTTTTTCCGGATGGACGAGGCGCCTCTTTTAAGCATACAAATTGCTCAAAATAAAGCCTATACAGCAGCGGCATTCGGGATTCCGACCCATCAATGGTATGACATGATCAAAGATGAGCCGAGTTTGCGCCTTGGGATTGTCCATACAGAAAAGCTTGTCGTTTTCGGAGGAGGGTACCCGATTTATGACGGAAACGATTTAGCTGGAGGAATCGGGGTCAGCGGCGGCTCAGAAGAAGAAGACAGATTGTGCTGCGAGGCTGCGTTATCTTTATTGGAAACGCTTTAATGGAAAGAGCTGATGATCAAATTCATTAAAATAAGATTTTTCAATGAAAGGGAGGATTCAAATGAGCGAAATTTTAAGATTAGGGCGATTGGAGCTTCGGGTGTTGGATTTAGAAGAATCTGTAAAATATTACACAAATGTCATTGGGCTTGAAGTGACAGGACGCGAGGAAAATCGAGTATATTTAAAAGCTTGGGACGAATATGACCATCACAGCATCATTTTGCAAAAATCCGATACAGCTGGAATGGATCATATGGCATTTAAGGTAAAAGATATTTACGAGCTGGAAAAATTAGAATATAAAATTGAGCAATTTGGCTGCAAACTTTCCCGAATTTCCAAAGGTACTAGATTAGCAGAAGGAGAAGCGGTTCGTTTTCAGCTTCCAACAGGCCATCATATGGAGCTGTATACGGAAATAGAACAAGTAGGGACAAAAACTGGGAATCTAAACCCAGATCCATGGCCGGATGGACTAAAAGGAATTGCTCCGCATCGATTGGATCACGCTCTTTTAACAGGCGATGATTTAAAAACAGCAACCCGCTTCTTTACGGAAGTGCTCGGTTTTAGACAAACCGAGAAAATCGTTACGGTAGATGGAGAAGATTTAGTCGGAAGCTTTATGTCAGTGACGAACAAAGGTCACGATCTTGCATTCGTGAAAGGACCGGATGCGAAATTTCATCATGCAGGATTTTATGTCGATAACTGGTATGAAGTATTAAAGGCAGCAGATATTTTAACCAAAAATAATGTTCAAGCAGAAGTGACGCCAACAAGACACGGCATTACACGAGGCCTTACCGTTTACTTTTTTGATCCATCCGGCAATAGAAATGAAGCATACACAAGCGGTTATATGAGCTATGCAGACTTTCCGACCATTACTTGGACGGAAGATAAAATTGGAACAGGTATTTTCTATCATCGAAGAGAACTCATTGAATCATTCTCTAAAGCACTAACATAAAAATACAAAGATTAAGAATATTCTTGTTAAAGGGGTTCGATCATCTCTTCTGATTCGGGAAACACGTAAGGAGATGTTTGCAGCCCCTTCGCTATTTATTTTGCATTCTTAAAAAAGAAATGCTTCAGATGGCTGACCGAAAATCGCTTGAAGTCGATGTTTGGGGTCAGCTTCTTTATATACGGACATGCGAATTCATAATTTACGGATTGTTCTTTTGATGCGGTTTCCATGCCCAATTTTAATTTCTTTAACAGTACGTTTCGCTTTGTTGCGATTTCATGCCCATTTTTTTCTGGAAATTTCTTTAACAGCACGTTCCACTTTGTTAGGTCTATCCAAGGATCTGTTTTAATGTATGAAAAAATTTGTTATTTTTTCCTTTTGTTTCTTATTATGAAACAATGGAGTTGTATAAACAATAAATACCGTTTACGATTGGGATAATTAGTATTTTCTAAAAATTGCGTCAATTAATTTCGTGTCAGGAGTACGTGTTGGAAAATGATTCGATAATAGAGTCGAGAGGGGAGGAATTGGTTTGCAAGAAGCGACAAGTGTCCGTGTCAAAACCGGAGACTATGAAACTTATTTTTACCGCACCGGCATCGGAAATAATGAAGCGATTCTTTTTATCCATGGGTCCGGTCCTGGAGCAACTGCTTGGTCTAATTGGCAATATGCGCTCCCTTTTTTCAAGGAAAAGGGATTTGATTGTATCGCGCCAGACTTAATCGGTTTTGGAATGTCGGAACATCCGTCTTCACCTCCGAAAGGCATCCGGTCATGGATGAGGTTATGGGTGGATCAGCTTAAAGACCTTTTGGATGAATTGGAAGTGAAAAACGTTCATTTAGTGGGAAATTCTTTAGGCGGGGCTGTTGCTCTTCATTTATTGGCCGAGGCGCCTGATCGAATTGATCGCGTTGTGTTGATGGGCTCGGCGGGTGCTCCGTTTCGATTGACTCCAGAACTTGACCGCGTTTGGGGGTTTTATGAGGATCCATCCGCAGAGGCAATGACGCAGATCATTCGCTGGTTTGCATATGATGAAAGCTTTATTAAAGACAATCTTGACAGCATTAGTAAAATGCGCTTTGAGGCGGCAATGAATCCTGCCGTGCGCCGTTCCTATGAAGCAATGTTTCCTCCGCTTCGCCAGCGGATAGTAGATGATCTTGTTTTGCCAAGCGCCACTTTGTGCCGCATACAACAACAAGTTTTACTCGTTCACGGGCTGAATGATCCGATCGTTCCTGTTGAGACAAGTTATTATTTTGCCAAACATCTTCCGTGGGTAAAAATGATGATTTACGGACAATGCAGCCATTGGACGCAAGTGGAATATCGAGACAGCTTTCATTCTTTGCTTTTGCATTTTTTTCACAATGAAATATAAGAATATTTTTATGTTTTTATCAAAAACAAGGTTATGATTCGCTTTTTTCAAAGCCAGACAGCATTGCGAATATGCCTAGTACAACACAACAGTTACGGTTGTTGTACATTTCAATCATTGACGCTTTATCTAGAAAGACAGCCTGCACTAAAAGCGATTTGAAATTTTTTGCAGCCGGCATCGCATTTTCTCACTTTAGCGGCTGTCTTCCCGCATCATGTTAAAAGAACGATTTACGAAAAATGTTGGATCATATGTATGCTTCATCTTTATAGTTTTTTAAAGGAATGGTGCCATTATTTCGACGGTTGCGGTGCTAGTGTGTCAGGGGCCATTATTTGAACAATAACAAACTTTCTCGTGACCAGGAATCAGTGCAATGGTAGAAATCGTTCTAAGCGGGAGTTAGCCGATGCAATAGCAAAACGTTTTCTCCATAAGCCTGAACTTCTTTCGTTCGGTTGAAGCCTTTTTATCTTTGGAAAGGAGAGTCAAAACGTATGCCTTTCATTCAAGTTCACTTGTTAGAAGGTCGTTCTCCGGAAAAAAAGGAGACACTTATCTATGAATTAACGGAGACGGTGTGCAAAGTATTGGATGCGCCGAAAGAAAATGTCCGCATCATGATTCAAGAAATGCCTCTAGAACATTGGGGAATTGCTGGAGAATCTGTGAAAAAACGGAGAGGACATGAACAATAGAGATGAAATCGGTAGATACAAAAGTAGAAAGTTAATTGTTTATGAATGGGGAACATGTTGCGTGATTAAGAACTCCGTTCGACGCTTTCAAGAACTGCGGCATTGGTCGTGAAGAAGAAAACATACCTTAAGCAAAAATATTTATTATGCTTATAGGTGTCGGATAGCCATGATGTTATGTTCATCAACGATGCGATCAATGCTATGGCATTTTTGTTTCTTTTCGCCAGCGCTAGTAAAAGCAGGTGCAAAATGGCGCATAACGTTATGCTGTAGAGCATGCTTGAATAATAGAAAAAATTATCATGTTGGGAGGGAGATAATAATGGTATATCAAATTCATATAGGCGGAGAAATTTTTTCTTGCGGAGAGAGCGTGGATTTATTAAAAGCTGCGAGATCTCATCAAGTAAAAATTCCTTATGGATGTGCAAATGGAGGTTGCGGAATGTGCAAAGTCAAAATCCAAAAGGGAGAATACAAAATTGGATTGTGTTCGAAAGGAGCTCTTTCGGATGAGGAGCGGCAACAAGGTTATGTATTGGCTTGCAAAACGTATCCGCTCAGCCACTTGATTGGTGATCTTGTTGAATAAAGCTAAGGTGGTAACATATGAACAAAAAAAGATCGGCATTAGATCAGCTGGAATTAAATTTTGATAACGGTTACATTTATATGGGGAAGTCCCGCTCGATGATTGTGGCGACAAATGCGCTCGGATTATTGCGCAGAGATTTAATTCGCAACATGGGATTTGAACGGATGAAAGGTTTTTTGTTTCGGTATGGATGGAATCTAGGTAGACAAGACGCGAAAGAATTGATGAATCATGCAAACTGTACAGTAGAGGAGTACATTCAAGGTGGCCCAAAGCTGCATACGATGAAAGGTCATGTGAAAGCGAGATGTACTTTTTTAGAAGTCAGAAGGGAAAATGGAAAATATCAAGTCAGAATGGAAGGATATTGGTGTCATTCCTATGAAGCAGAAGAACATGTGCGCCATTTTGAGACATCATCCATCCCGGTTTGCTTTACCCTTTCTGGTTATGCCAGCGGCTTCGTTTCAGAAATTGTCGGAGAAAAGACGATTTTCAAAGAAATTGCTTGTCAAGGAATGGGAAAAGAAGAATGCCATTGGATCGGCCAAACGGTGGATCGATGGGGAGAAGAAGCGGAACAAGAGCTGTGCTATCTTGAAGAGTCCCCAATCTTAGAAGAGTTGGCGGCAACATACGAAAAACTTTTAGAAGAACGGAATAATTTAAAATTTGTGACGGCTGTTCATAAGAAGCTCACTGAGGAAATCATTAAAGGAAACAATTTAGACTCCGTAGTTCGTCAAGTGTTTCAATCGACGAATATTCCAGTTTTAATTGAGAACCTGCACCTTCATCCGATGGCCTATGCCGGGATTACTTCCAATGAATTAGAACAATATAAAAACGAACTTATTGACTATGTAGGAAAAAATCCTTTTTGCCAGCCTCAAGCCATCGTCACATCAACACAACTTCTTCATTTGCGCCATCATGATTGCCTGATGACACCAATATTTTTGCAAAACAAAATTGTAGGATATTGTTCGTTTGTTTATCGCGATTTGCATCAATATAACGCCTCAATTTCTCCTATGATTTTAGAGCGGTTGGCCTCTGTCAGCTCGGTATGCTTGCTCAATGAAAAAGCGAAGCTAGAATCGTATGAACGGATTAAAGGATTTTTTTTAGAGGAAATCATTAATGCGGGACAACAAAGCAATGATCACGACTTAATCATGAAAGCTAGTTTAATAGGAGTGGATTTATCCAAGCCTTTTTATATTTGTGTGCTGGATTGCCGGTTTCAAGAAGATGATTTATCGAAAGAGCTGGAAATGCAAAAAGAAGTTTTAAGTTTTCTTTCCGCTTACGGCAAAGATGAAAAACAAAACATGTTGATTGGCCAGCGTGCTAAACATCTTATTTTGCTGGTAACAGAAGATCAAGTTGCCAAAAAGGGTATACAAACATGGCTGTCAAAAATCGTTGATTTACTATCTTCACAATTCTCTACTATTAAATTTTACGGGGGAATCAGCTCCAAAGCAAACAATGTGTCAAATGCCGGGGAAGCATATAAAGAAGCACTTACAGCGGTCAGGGTTTCATCGAAACACCAACAAATCATTTCGTTTGAATCGTTAGGAGTTGTTGGTGTGCTGATTAATGAAAAGAATGAACAAGAGGTAAAAAAAATAGCCAAAGCTTGCCTTGGAAACTTAAAACTGGATGATCCCAAAAATATCGAGTTTCTGCGAACATTGTACATCTTTCTAGTCAATGGCGGTAACTTGGAACAGACAGCGGCAGATTTGGCGTTATCCATCAGCGGATTGCGTTACAGGGTGAGCAAAATCGAAAGCATTATTCAGCAGGAACTGCGAAATCCTATAATTCATCATCAACTTCTTTTATCGTTCCAGTCATTAATGATGATTGGAGAGATCGATATCGGCATTAAATAATAATGAAGGAACTAAAGGAACGGACATTTTCCTACATGGGAATGGCACCGGTTGTGCTTTTGTATTCATAATAAAAGTTTCATATGGAAATTCTAAAATTGACAGGAATCAAGTCCAAATTTTGAGTTAAATTCCATTTGGTATCCCCTACTCAGGTAGACAAGAAAAACAGATGCATTTTATATGATGTGTAAAGAGTCTGCCTGGGATGGGGTTTTTAATGGCAAAGAAAAGACAAAACCTCAAATCAGGAACCTTTCATTTGGAGGAAAAGATTAAAGACACTTATATGAAGCACACCCCGAAACGATCGAACAGGTTCTCATTTTTCCAGCCTTAGCCGCTTTAAAAAAATGCCTGTCCTGCGATCGAATCATTGTCCCGGCATAGTATTCCCGATTTTCATTGTTTTACTTGACAGAATATATGCACGACAAGATCTTTGTTAAATGAAAACTAAACAAAGAAACTGGCGATTTGCCAGTTTAAAGTTCCGGCTCCATCTCTGAAAGACAAGGCGCATATAAGATGTTTTTACAATTTAATCAATTCGGCAGTAAGAAACGGGGCAATTTTCACAATTGATTTCATCTTTTAAATATTGAAGATCGTGAATGGTGATTTTTTTATTTTGAAAAGAAATTACGCCTTTTTTCCGCAAATTGCTCAACATTCGATTGATGCTTTCTCTAGTCGCTCCGCAAAAATTCGCAAGCTCCTGATTGGTCATGTCGATATTGATGAGAATGCCATTTTCAGTTTCTACTCCATAGCTGTTCGCCATTCGTATGAGTGTGGAGTATAAGGCACCTTTCTTCCCGTTTAAAATCAAATCGCGGAATTTTGTTTGAGTAATTTGATATTGCTCGCTCATCCATTTTAGGAACGAAAGACTAAGATTCGGATTTTCAAACAGTTTGCATTCTAATCGTTCTTTTTTTATAAAATAAATAGAACTGTTTTCCAAAACTTTTGCGTTAAATATGTGCTTCGGATCATTTGAAAAAAAAGAAAATTCACCAATAAGGTCGCCTTTTTTGCAGATCTTTAGCGCCAATTCTCTTCCATCTGAAGTTGTTTTGCTTATTTGCACCAAGCCGGATTGGATGCAATATAATTCATGAACCTCCATGCCTTCTTGAAAAAGATACGTCCCTTCCCTCACGTTTATGATTCCGTCGAAATATTCATGCAAAGCACTCAATGGATCGGTTAAGAATGGATCCGCCACTTGTTTGACCATTATAAAACCTCCTTTCAAGAAGGAAACCATCTATATACCAATATTTTACCAGAACCTAGGAATCTTGATTGTGAAAAAATGGTGAATTGTGATGTAAAGCACATTTTTTTATGAATAAAAATTAGGTGATTACAAAAAAATAAAATGAATTTAAATGATAAGGAGGGAAAAAGAGTGCCGCAACGCATTCAATCGTATGTAAATCAAGCGCAGCAAGCATTGCAGCAAATTCAACAAATTGCCAAAGTACTGAAACAGCAAGAACAGCAAAACGCTAATCAAGCATTTAGCTCAAATCAATTTACAGCACAACAGACACAAGCATTTGGACAAAAGGAACAAAATGCGGTGCAAAATTTGCAGCAAATTGAAAATTTGGCTCAGTCGCTTCATAGTCAAGCACAGCAGCTGCAAAATTATCAACCGAAAAACCAGTATCAAGCAGTATACCAAGCTCAACAACCGCAAAATCAATATCAAAGTCAATCATCAGGCTTCAGCATCAATCCGTTAAGCGGACAAGCGAACCAAACAAACGTTAATGAAGTGCGCCAGCAAAACCAGCAATCAGCACAGCAAATACCGAATCAATATCAAGCGCAGCAATCGTCCGGCTTCAGCTTCAATCCGTTAAGCGGACAAGCAAGCCAAACGAACGTCAATGAAGTGCGCCAGCAAAACCAGCAATCAGCACAGCAAATACCGAACCAATATCAAACGCAGCAATCGTCCGGCTTCAGCTTTAATCCGTTAAGCGGACAAGCGAGCCAAACGAATGTCAATGAAGTGCGCCAGCAAAACCAGCAATCAGCACAGCAAATACCGAATCAGTATCAATCGCAGCAATCATCCGGCTTCAGCTTCAATCCGTTAAGCGGACAAGCAAGCCAAACGAACGTCAATGAAGTGCGTCAGCAAAATCAGCAATCAGCGCAGCAAATACCGAACCAGTATCAATCGCAGCAAACGTCCGGCTTCAGCTTTAATCCGTTAAGCGGACAAGCGAGCCAAACAAACGTCAATGAAGTGCGCCAGCAAAACCAGCAATCAGCACAGCAAACCCAAGCTCCGTTTTAAAAAAACGTGGCAAGCAGGAGCAAATTAGAGCTAGACAACATGCGGACAAAATGATAACCAAAGAGTTAATAACCTGTAAAAGACCGTAGAATGTATTTCTGCGGTCTTTTCATCATGTTAAGGGAAGTTTTTCAAAATATTTGTAAGAAATTCAAAAAATGTGAAACTTCATTCTTATCAATCTCGTAAAATAAATTGAAAATAATCATTATAATGGAGGAGATGACTTTAATGAGTGAGCAACTGAACATTCAGCATTCAAATGAAAAAGTGGATAAACCGTCGTTGTTAGGGATTGTGACAAGTCCGATTGAGACGCTTGAGCGGATCAAACAACAGCCAAAAGTATTGCTTCCATTAATTGTTGTCATTATTATTTCATCTTTGGCAGCTTACCTTTCAGTGTTATCAGTCGACTATAGCATCGTGGAAGAGGAATTAGGTGCAGAAGGAGCAGCTTACGTCGGCGCATTTACAACAGTCGGTGCACTTGTGTCTGGTATCATTGGCGGACTTATTACACTATTGATTTCGGCACTCATTCTTTTTGCCATTGTAAAAATTGCCGGAAAACAAATTCGTTTTAAACAAATGTTTTCAATGACCGTTTTTATTTCTCTTGTTACATCAATAGGAACACTGTTAAATGCGATTATTTTATATTTTGTCGGTGGAGGAGACATCACTAATCAAGTATTTACTAGTTTAAACAGTATTGTAGGAGCTGAAGGGGCGCTTGGATCATTTTTGTCATCTATCGAAATTTTTGGAATTTGGGGAACAATATTGACCGCTTTTGGGCTTCATCATGTAGGTCAACTGTCAAAAGGTGCATCTTGGACTATTTCAATCGTTTTATTCATTCTTGGCAGTCTGCTATTGACATTATCTGGAGCAACACAATCATTAGTGGGGGCATAGTTATAGTATGAGAAAGAAAGTTTTGATCGGTGTAGGAGTAGCAGTTATCATCGCTTTATTTGTTGGGATCAGTATTTTTCGTGCTGCATCGAAGGAAAATCCGACTGTAGAAACAGTCAAATTGGAGCAAAAAGAAATTACCGGGAATGTTATGATTCCCGGTACTCTTCAATTAATGAATGAACAAAAAATTTATTATGATGCTGAAAGAGGAAAGATCAAAAAAATCCTTGTCAAAGAAGGGGACAAAATAAAAAAAGGAGCACCTCTCGTCATTTATGAAAACGAACAATTAGAGCTTGAAAAGGAACAGGCCAAGCTTTCGATTGAACAAAGCTATATCAAACTAGATCAAATCAATGAGCAGTTGGATGATCTGAAGAAAAAAGAAGAAGAATTGAAGAAACAAGTCGGTAAAGAAGAAGCAGAAAAGCAAATAGAAAATGAAAAAAATCAACTGCAAATGGATAAGAAAATGACGAATCTTGAGCTTAAACAACAGAAGATTCAACTGGAAACAGTAGAAAAGAAGATTTTAGAACTTGAAGTGAAAAGCGAAGTTGATGGAATTGTGATTACCGTAGATGAAGACGCAGCAGTAGCAATGGGCGAAAATGTGAAGCCGCTCATACATATTGGCAGTTTGAACAAAATGAAAGTGGAAGGGGTCATTTCTGAATACGATTCTTTAAAAATTAAAGAAGGTCAGCCTGTAGTTTTAAAATCTGATGTGGTGCCTGATGCAAAATGGAAAGGAAAAGTATTGAAAATTGGCATTTTGCCTCAACAAGGCAGTGAGATGGCGGCGGAAACAGGAAACGAGGCTGTCCAGTATCCAGTGGAAGTTCTTGTCCAAGATCAGAACATTCCGGTGAAGCCAGGCTTTAAATTGATTATGGAAATTGAAACGGAAAGAAAAAAAGCGAATGTTATTCCTCTTACCGCTGTTCAACAAGATGATGATCAACAATATGTTTATGTAGTGAAAAACGGAAAAATAACAAGAAAAGAAATTAAAACCGGTACTTCAACCGATGAATATATTGAGGTGACGAGCGGTTTAACAAAAGATGATGAAATTGTTCGTGAACCATCTGATGAAATCAAAGCAGGCGTGGAAGTGACAATCAAATGATCAAGCTGGAAGATGTGACGAAATCTTATAGAAACGGTAAAGAAACAATGGATGTGCTCAAAAAAATCAATTTAGAAATCCGGCAGGGGGATTTTGTGGCCATTATGGGGCCGTCCGGTTCCGGCAAATCAACTCTCATGAATATTATTGGCTGTTTGGACCGCCCGACATCAGGTGCTTACTATTTTGAAGGGAAGGATATATCGTCCCTTGATGATCAAGAATTGGCCAAAATACGCAACAAGAAAATCGGTTTTGTTTTTCAGCAGTTTCATCTTCTGCCGCGGTTGAGCGCCTTAAAAAATGTAGAGCTGCCAATGATTTACGCCGGCATTGGAAAAAAACAGCGGGATGAACTCGCTAAGCAGGCTTTAATAAAGGTTGGACTCGGCGATAGAATTCAGCATATGCCAAACGAATTATCGGGAGGCCAAAAACAACGGGTGGCAATAGCTCGAGCCATTGTGAATAATCCAAAGCTCATTTTGGCAGATGAACCGACTGGTGCATTGGATACGAAAACAAGCGAAGCAATTATGGAACAATTTACAATGCTAAATAAAGAAGGGACAACCATCATTGTCGTAACGCATGAACATGAAGTGGCTCAATTTGCTAAGCGTACGATTGTAGTAAGAGATGGAGAAATTTTACAAGAAGATTTGGGACGGGGGAGCACATTATGAATTTGATGGAAAATTTTCGGATGGCGTTTTCCTCCATTTTTGCCCATAAGCTCCGTTCAATTCTGACAATGCTAGGAATAATTATCGGTGTCGGATCTGTTATTTTAGTTGTAGCAATCGGCCAAGGGGGCGAACAAGCCTTAAAAGCCCAAATTGCAGGCAGCAGCAATACGATAGAAGTGTATTATCAACCAAGTGAAGAAGAGTTGAAAGCAAATCCGAACGCAATGTTAGTGGATCCGTTTACCCAAGAAGATGTTGAAGCGTTGAAAGAGATCCCTGAAGTTAAACAGGTTGTTGCTTCCACGACAAGTTCTTATCAAATAAGGTATAAAGAAGAAACAATCGATGCCACGGTCTATGGGATCAATGCTGCATATATGGATGTCAATCAATTAAACATTCATAAAGGCCGACTGTTTACTGAAGCGGATTTTTTAGGCGGCAGGCGTGTTGCGATTATTAGCGACCAACTAGCAAAAGATTTATTTAAAAGTCAAAATCCGATTGGCGAGGTCGTTTGGGTATCGAATCAGCCGTTTGAAATTATCGGCATACTTGAAAAACCGACAGGAATTTTTGCCTTTGGCATGTCGGAAATTTACACTCCATGGACGGCCTATCGAAATGCTTTCGGCCAAACGAATTATACACAAGTAACGCTTGAAGCAGTTAGCGCTGACGAAATCAAAGCTGCAGGGGAAAAAGCGGAGCAATTGCTAAACAGAATGCACAAGACGGAAGATTCGTATCAAGTGGTGAATTTTGAAGAAATTGCGGAATCCATTGGCCAAATTACCCGTATTATGACCATGATTATCGGAAGTATTGCGGGAATATCTCTCGTAGTTGGCGGTATCGGCGTTATGAACATCATGCTTGTCTCCGTTACCGAGAGAACGAGGGAAATCGGGATCCGTAAAGCGCTAGGGGCAACAAGAAGCCAAATCTTGCTGCAGTTTTTGATAGAATCGATGACATTAACACTAATTGGGGGAACCTTAGGGATTTTATTAGGTGCAGGAATTGCTTCCATCGTGTCCATTTTTGCCGGTTGGCCTTCATTAGTATCGTGGCAGGTTGTCGTCGGTGGACTGTTGTTCTCCATGTTTATTGGAATTCTCTTTGGACTATTGCCGGCAAACAAGGCTGCAAGACTGGATCCAATCGAATCGTTAAGATATGAGTGACACAGAAAGCTGCTACCTCTGCCTTCCATAGGCGAGAAAAAATCAAAAATGAATGCTAATACAATCTGTTTCTTTAAACAAAACAAAAAAGGGGCTGTCCGAAAAGTCGATTGAATCGACCTTGGGCTCAGCCCTTTTTTCTGTTTTTAGGGTACAAAAAAATCGTCCTTTTTTATAGAATGAAATTGACCAAAAAACATTCTACAGAAAGGACGATTTCTTATGAATAATCAAATGACTATTCAAGAAAATTATAACACGCAATTAGAAATGACTCTAGAGGGTATTCAAAAAATAGAGGTTCAAAAGAATAAGAAACGCAAAAAACTAGTTTTCCAACCTTATTGCAATCGTCAAGTCATGAGCATTTTAGATATCGAAATGTATATTCCTGAAAATCATGTCGCCCGTTTAGTGGATGAAATGGTGGAATCGATTCCGGATGAAGTGTTGTATACTCATTATGTTGGTGGGGGTCGTGCACCCTATCACCCTAAAATGTTATTGAAAGTGATTTTATATGCGTACACTCAAAATGTTTATTCAAGTCGGAAAATAGCGCAAATGGTGAAAGAAAATCTTCCGATGATGTGGTTGGCGGGATTGCAAACCCCTGACCATCGCACAATAAATGATTTTCGTAGTGTTCGTATGTCAAACATGATGGATTCTGTATTTGAACAATTTGTCCTTCAACTAGTAGAACAAGGACTTATCGACCTCGACCATATTTTTGTGGATGGTACGAAAATAGAAGCGAATGCCAACAAATATACGTTTGTATGGCGAAAATCCGTAGAAAAATATGATCAGAAACTACGAGCCAAAATTCAATCGTTTCTACAAGAAGCGCACCAAATCGCCTTGGAGGAATTAAAAGAAGAACAATTAGAAGAAGAATTAGAAAAATCATCGGCACAACTTTCTGAGAGAATAGAAGCTTTGGAAAAAGATTATAAACAGGAAGAAGACAAAGAAAGAAAAAAAGAACTTCGCTCTAAAAAATCCCAACTCACCAAACAACTGAAAACGATTCAAACGGATTATCTTCCACGATTACGAAAATACAAAGTACAAAAACAGATTCTAGGTGAACGAAATAGCTACTCGAAAACCGACCATGAGGCCACTTTTATGCGAATGAAAGAGGACCATATGAAAAACGGCCAACTCAAGGCGGGTTATAATGTTCAACTCGCCACACAACATCAATTTATCGTGGGATTTGAAATTTATCAAAATCCAGGAGATACTCGCTGTTTCCAACCATTTATGGAAAAGTTATTGGAATCGATGCCGAAGGAAAAGAAACTCAAGTATGTCATTGCCGATGCAGGATATGCGAGTGAAGAAAACTATTTATATGCGATTGGCGAAGAAAAAGAACCTCGTTTTGAATTATTAGCCCCATACCAAACCTATTTGAAGGAACAAAGTAAAAAGTTTAAAAAGGATTTATCAAAAGTACAAAACTGGAAATACATCGAAGAAGACGATTGCTTTATCTGTCCGAACAATCGGAAAGTCGTATTCAAGTATTATCAAAAAAGAAAAAATGCATCTGGATACATACAAGATTTGAAAGTGTACGAGTGTGAAGATTGTACGGATTGCCCGTTGAAGAATGGGTGTACGAAAGCCAAAGGAAATCGTCGAGTATATTGGAACACGATTTATGAAGAAATGAAAGCGAAAGCCAAAGCAGCTCTTGGTGACGAACAAAAGGCAGCTCTTTATGCGAAGCGTAAAGTGGATGTCGAAAGTGTGTTCGGTAACATCAAGGGCAATTTGCGTTTCACTCGATTTCTGTTACGGGGGCTTCATAAAGTCCGAACAGAATTCGGGATTGTGGCAATGGCCCACAACATACTGAAATGGGCCGCAAATTCCCAAACCAATTTCAAAAATAAGGAAACAGAGCGAATGGAAAAACTCATTGTTTTCTCCATTCGCTCTGTTTTTATGGACTTTTTAGACAAGCCCTATTCTTTTGAAAACATAGATACACGATGGTGCCATCGGATACTGAAAATCAATCCGATCGCCATCATGCTGCCAATAAGGGAGCTTCCTCCATAGCTGATAAAAGGAAGCGGTATACCTGTGATCGGCAGAAGGCCAATCGTCATGCCGACATTTTGAAATACATGGAAGACAAACAAGCTGATGACGCCAGTACAAAGATAGCTATTAAACGGTTCAGTTGTTTCAATTGACACTTTAATGATGTGATAGATTAATAAGAAAAATAAACTAATGACAATACAAGTGCCGATAAATCCAAATTGCTCCCCAATCACACTGAATATAAAGTCGGTGTGGTTTTCAGGGATATATACTTGTCCATGCCCAACCCCTTTTCCGAAAATTTGTCCAGATCCGATAGCTTTTAGAGAATTGAGCAAATGATAGCCTTCAGCGCTTTTATATCCTTCGGGATTTAACCATGCATAAATCCGGCCGAACTGATATTGCTTGACACCTAAATATTTGGCAAGAAATTCAGGCATTCGCAATACAAGATAAAAAATTGTTGCAGCAAAGAGGGTTACGATGAGAAACCCTAATGTAAGAATCCGCCAAGATATACCTGAAACAAGAATAAGGCCGGCTAAAATGGCAAACATGACAAGCGCAGTCCCAAAGTCAGGCTGCAGTATAACGAACAATACCGGTACTGCTGTCGTCACACCCATTTTACATAACAAAATGAGATCGGTTTGAATGGTTCGATGCAAATACTTTTGATGATGCTTGCAAATAATATGGCTCAAAGCAATGATTAAGAAAACTTTCATGATTTCTGAAGGTTGAAACGAAAAACCGGGAAGAGTAAACCATGCTTTAGCGCCATTTATTTCTTTAGCAATTTTTGCCGGTGAAATCATTAACAAAAATAGAAGAAATATCCCAAAACCGTATAAATACCATGTCATTTTTTGAATTTGTTCTGAATCGAACAGCATGACAACTCCGGCAATAAGACAGCTGGCTGCATAGAAGGCAATTTGCTTAAAAATAAAGTTTACCGCATATTGCCCTGAAGTCATTTGCGCTCCGTAAATGGCCACGCAGCTCGCGCAAAATAGTAGAAATATAATAAATGCTAATTGATAATCAAACCGCGATTGCGCCTTTTTGTTAGAATCCATGAAGCCCACCAACTTTATGAAAATGATTTTTTTAGAAGAGTAGAATTTCCTTATGTTAGACGAATGGTAAAAGCGAAAGGTTTCAAGCGCAAGTACGTTTATTATAGTAGCACACTTTCATTTGTTTGCACACATTTTATTCATCTATTTAAGATACCTTTGCTTCATTATTTCGTCTAATCCATAAACTGTCATTAACTGGAGATGATGAAAATGAAGAAAGTCTTGATTGGTTTGTTGCTGCTCTTCTTGGCCGCCTGCAGCAATTCAGAACAAAAATCGTCCGTAGAAAGTGCTAAAATGGATCAGACAATGATAGAGAAAAAAATTGAAAAAAAAGGAGAAATGGAAACAGTTGAAGCGAAATCAGCTGCCAGCACATACTCAAACGAACGAAAAGTTATGTACACTGCGAATATAACGGCAGAAGTGGTAAGCTATGATGAAACGATTGCAAACTTAACAAAGAAGGCCGAAAGCAGAGGGGGCTATATCATTCAATCAAATGCAGTGGAACAGGATGGAAAGATCGAGGCATATGTAACGTTCCGCATTCCTCAAAATGAACTTCAACGATTTATAGAGGAAGTGAAAAAGGCAAGCAAATCAGTCAAATCGGAGCAAATGACTGGTGAAGATCAAACAGAAGAATATGTCGATTTAAACTCTCGATTGAAATCGAAGCAAGCGGTTGAAGCTCGGCTCCTTAAATTTATGGAGTCGGCTGAGAAAACAGAAGACTTGTTGAAAATTTCGGAAGATTTGGCAGCTGTCCAAGAAGAAATCGAACAATTAAAGGGCAGAATAAAATATATTGAAAATAGAACAGACTATGCAACAGTTGAACTGCAATTAACAGAAATAAAATCTCATGAAAATTTTTCAAAGGATTTTAATACGTGGGAAAAAACGAAAGAACAATTTTTGACAAGCATTCATTGGATTGTTCAGGCGGCATCTTGGATTGTTGTGCTCGTTGTAGGGAATTTGCCAATTGTTTTATTGGCGCTTATTATATTTTTCTTCGTCTATCGAACATTTAAAAAGAAACAGGAGAAAACTGAGTAATCTTTTTTACTTATGGATCGAGCTGTTAAAATGATGAAGACCGCACAATTTATTAATGAAATTGTGCGGTCTTTTTCAATTTGAATTTTTTAACTCCGTCTTCAAAGAAGCTTGCGAGCCAAGGCATGTTTTTTTAGGGGTATCTTTAATTCGTTTTTTCGCATAATAGAAGCCCTCATTATTGTTTTAGAAACGTTGATATATTGAGGATTTCGCTTTCCGGAAAGCCCTGGAAATACCGATTGCAGCGCTTTTGCTTTCGTCATCGTTTGTTTATTATGGGCAGTTTCGGACTTCACGTACTAAAAATGTGAAGTCTCTTTGTTATGAATTCGCTGCGTTTATTCTGCATTTAATTAACTAAGTAGTATAAAATATATCCGCAAATGATCGATAAAAAAAGATGCTGAAGAAACCGCTGCAAACGATGTTCAAAAAATGTTTTTATTTGTAGAGCCGGCTTAGTTTTTTCTGCGTTCACCATGTTCACCTCTCATTTGTACAAATATATGCGAATTAGAAGGTTAAAATGAATAAACACCTTCAAATGATTGGAATGATAATTATTCAGCTTGACGATTTTGTTTTTTGGGAGAAGGATGATAGGAAGAATTCAGTTATTTAGGAGGACAAATAGATTAATAAACGTAGAATTACAGCAGACAAAAGAAGCTGTAAAAAGAATGAGTTGGAACGGCTTTAAAACATGTTGAAAAAATCGATCTTACTGCCTTAAGAAAAAATAGTGCGGGAAAGTAATGATGTTGATTCGGACATTCATCTTCTAAACAAATGAAGTAGGGGGCAGAGTAAAAAAACTGGAGCGAAAAAAATTTCGCTCCTGACGTTCCCCCTCATTGTATCTACTAAATTTTTGTAAAAAGCAGCTTTCCGCCAAGAACTGCAAATAAAATAGATTTGCCGTAATGAATAGCAGAAACTGTTTTTTTAGATTGAAACAGAATTTTTATTTTGCCGGCTAATGCTGAAAATAAGGAAAACAATACCAATGCCTGTACAATGAAAATAAGACCTAGCACAAACATGTCGAGCTGAACATGGACGCTGTTTGTTGATACAAACTGCGGCAAGAAAGCTAAAAAGAACAATGACACCTTCGGATTTAACAGGTTCATCAAGATGCCTCTTTTATATAAAGAAAAGAGTGAAAGACTTTTTACATTTGCTATTTTACCGGAAACTGCTGATTTCCCTTCCTTATAAGATTCCCATGCTAAATATAACAGATAGATCGCACCGACAGATTTAATAGCTGTAAAAATAACAGTAGATTGATAGAGTATGGCTGACAGTCCGAGTGATGCGATTAAAGTATGTCCGATAAGTCCGGTGCAAAGTCCGAGAGTAGTGATGAACCCCGCTCGAAAGCCGTAAGACATGCTTTGTGCAATGACAAATAAATTATCGGGTCCTGGTGCAACGGTTAATAAAATAGAAGCTGCAAGAAAACTTAAAATGATGGACAATTCCATTTTTTACGTTCTCCTTTTCGCATAGTGGATCATTATAAAGTTTGGCTGTTTTTTTCTTTGAATAAGAATGAAAAGGGCAAAGTCAAATGACCGCCCATTAGCATGATAAAGTACGATTCGATTCAAAGAAGACAAATACTATGATGATGTTGATGCAGCAAATAAGCAAAACGAGAAATATAGAGCTTTTACTGACTTGCCTGAAACAAACGTTAAGGATGTACGATACAGTTTCAGCTAAGTGTTGTGCAATATTTAAGCAAGGCTTTCATGAGAAACGATCAGCCGGCCCTTTTTTAAAACGCCCAATTTCCTTTTCGGAAGATTGGTTCACGTGTGCCGTCCGGAAGAATGCCGTCGATGTCCATTTCTGCACTTCCGATCATAAAATCAACATGTGTAATGCTCGTGTTGAGACCATGCTGTTTCAATTCATCCTCTGTCATCGTTTTTCCGCCTTCTAAGCAAAATGCATAGGCGCTGCCGATCGCTAAATGGTTTGAAGCATTTTCGTCAAACAACGTGTTATAAAATAAAAGATTTGACTTTGAGATCGGTGAGTTATGAGGTACTAAAGCAATTTCACCTAAATAATGAGAGCCTTCATCTGTTTCGACTAATTGCTTCAAAATTTCTTCGCCTTTTTCGGCTGTTACATTTGTAATGCGTCCTCGTTCAAATGTGATTACAAAATTTTCGATTAAATTTCCGCCGTAGCTTAACGGTTTTGTGCTAGTCACATAACCATTTACCCCATCTTTTTTCGGAGCTGTGAACACTTCTTCTGTAGGCATGTTTGCCATGAAAGAAACGCCTTTTTCATTAACGCTTCCTGCACCCACCCATAGGTGCTTTTCAGGCAGTTCAATAGTTAAATCCGTTCCAGGAGCTTGATAATGGAGTTTTCTATATTTTTTCGCATTTAAATAATCGACTTTTTGATGAAGGTTTTCATTATGTTTTTTCCATGCAGAAACCGGATCTTCCTCATTAATACGTGTTGCTTGAAAAATAGCATTCCATAATTTTTCAACTCGAAGCGATTTTTCTTCATTTGGAAAAACTTTCTCCGCCCATTCTTCGCTTGCGGCAGCGATAACCGTCCAGCTGACTTTATCCGATTGTATGTATCTGCGAAACGTATTTAAAGCCGTTCCAGACGCTTTCTGGAAATTAGCGATTCTCTCAGGCTGAATGCCTTTTAATAAATCAGGGCTTTGGGACACAATAGAAATAAAAGCTGCATTTCTTTCTGCTAGGGCAGTTCTTTCGAGAGACTTCCATTCAGGATATTCTAAAAACACGTCATCAGGAGCCTTTTCATATTTTAATCTTGTTAAAACATCATCTTGCCAGTCGATATGAATATTCCTTGCACCAACCTCATAAGCTTTTTCCGCAATAAATCGGACGAGTTCTTTTGCATCTATGCTTGCAGAAATGAACAATTCTTGTCCTTTTTGAACATTGACTCCGACCTTGACGGCAAGTTCTGCATATTTTTCAAGCTGCTGTTTGAAAGTTGTCATCATCATTCTCCTTTATTTCCTACATATTTTTTTCTGTATTTTACCAAAAAAATTAAAATAAAACCAATTGGATTGCTTAACGAAAATGAATAATAGAGCTACAATAGAGATAGAAAAGAAAGAAAAAGAAACAGGTGTGTGAAGAATATGAATTTTTTAGATGAAATGGTTATTGTCAACAAATCGCATCGAGAATTAAGAGAAAAAGCCGAAAAACTTGCGGAGAAGTTCGCGGAGCGAGCCGCGAAAAATGATCAGGAATCTTCGTTTCCATTTGAAAACTTTTCAGATTTAAAAACGGAAGGATTTCTGAAATTAACTGTGCCAAAAAAATATGGAGGAAATGAAATTTCTTTATATGAATTTCTGCTTGTTCAAGAAAAAATTGCAGAAGGAGATGGAGCGACAGGTTTATCGTTAGGGTGGCATAATGGAATCGTAATGGATTTATCCGAATCAAAAAAATGGGATGAACGCACGTTTGAGCGCATTTGCGAAGAAATTGTCGCTGAAGGAAAATTAATCAATAGCTGTGCATCAGAACCGGCTGCCGGAAGTCCTGCAAGAGGCGGAAAACCAAAAACAACGGCAAGAAAAGAAGGAAGCAGCTGGATTATTAATGGCCATAAATCGTTCACATCACTGGCCCCGATTCTAGATTATTTTATTGTAACCGCAACAATTGAAGAAACAGGTGAGGTTGGCGAATATTTAGTCCCAAAAGGAGCAGAGGGGCTTTCCATAAAAGAAACATGGGATACAATCGGTATGCGCGCGACAAGAAGCGACGATTTATTACTGCACAACGTAAAGGTCGAAAAAGACGCTCTCGTTTCGATCAGACAAGCTACATTCAGTCCTTCCACTCCGAAAGGATGGCTTTTACATATTCCTGCCTGCTACCTCGGGATCGCTATCGCCGCAAGAAACTTTGCTGTCAAATATGCAAAAGAGTATCAACCTGCCAGTCTTTCTCATCCAATTTCAGAACTTTCGGAAGTGCGGCGAAAAACAGCTGAAATGGATCTGGAGCTTACAAGCGCACGGCATTTTATGTACAGTGTGGCGAAAAAATGGGATGAACAGCCGCATTTACACGAACAAATGGGGCATGAGCTGGCTGCCGTAAAATATGTTGCCACAAACAGTGCGATCAAAGTCGTTGACCTAGCCATGCGAATTGCAGGCGGACAAAGCTTAAGAAAAGAATACCCATTGGAGCGCTACTATCGGGATGTCAGATGCGGTCTTCATAATCCTCCAGCAGATGATATAACGTTAAAAATTTTCGGTGACCGTGCTTTTCAAGAATAAAAGAACACAAAAGGCGTTTTCTCAGGCTGAAAAGTTGATGGACAGCCGAAAAACGCCTTTTATTATTTCTGTGTTCATTCGTTCCTTAGTACAAATAAAAGCTTTCATTTATTACATTTGAACAAAAAATTGTTCATTGGTTTTAACTTCATTCAATCTTTTTTTATTGTCAAAACAACTTTGTCTTTTGTTTCACATCAATTGAAAAGTAGCTGCTGTCTTGTAAAAATGTTAAGATGTCCATTCTTTCAGCTTTTGATCGGAAGGTAAAAGCATGGAGAGCATGCCGATAAATGGAAGAAAGCCGCACGCGATCATAACTGGCTTTAAGCCGAATAAGTCCGCGAGAGCACCGAGCACGACTGATCCTAAAGCGCCTAAACCGAAGGCAAGACCGACCATTAAGCCTGATGCAGTTCCGATTTTTCCAGGCATTAGCTCTTGTGCGTATACGACAACTACAGAAAAGCTTGACAAAATAATAAAGCCGTTAATGAGCATTATTGGAATTGCCCAAAATTCATTCACATAAGGCAAAATGACCGCCAGCGGAGCTGATCCAAGCATTGAGAAAGCAATGATATTCCGTCTTCCGAAACGATCTGAAAGCGGCCCTCCTAAAAATGTTCCGATTGCACCTGCTGCTAAAAATATAAAAATATATAGCTGTGTTTTGCTGATGGAAAGTCCATGTTCATGAATTAAATAAAAAGGGTAAAAATTAGTGATTGCTGCATGATACCATGAACGAGCAAAAACTAAGAAGATGAGCAGCATAAGTCCAATTTTCACTTGCTTTTTTCGAGCGGCAGGAACTTGCACAACGGCTTTTTTTGCGCTTGTTTTTTTTCGGCTGTCGAGCTTTTCCTTATACCAATTTGCAATGTATAGAAGGACGATGACGGCCATGCCGGCAATTAAAGTAAACCAAATCGCGCCAAATTGTCCCATAGGGACGAAAATAAGAGCTGTCATAATGGGAGCCAGAGATTGTCCGGCATTACCTCCAACTTGAAAAATGGATTGGGCGAGCCCTTTTCGTTCTCCCGCTGCTAAATGCACCACTCTTGAACCTTCCGGATGAAAAACGGCTGAACCGATTCCGACGAAAAATACCGAAACTAAAACAATCCAATAATTAGGTGCAAAAGCAAGTCCCAGCATGCCGAAAAACGTACACGTAAGCCCGATGGGCAGCAAATAAGGCATCGGCTTTTTATCTGTATAAAACCCGACAGCAGGCTGAAGCAAAGATGCCGTTAGCTGAAGGCTGAATGTAATGAATCCAAGCTGCATATATGTAAGATTCATTGATTTTTCCAATATAGGGAAAACTGCTGGAATAACAGCTTGAATCGAATCGTTTAGAAGATGAACAAATCCGATAATAAATAATATTCTGTATAATGTAATTTGACCCATATTCTGTTTTTGAACAGCTGCTTCCATTTTGGTTTCTCCTCTCATATTTATTCGTATGTCTAAATATTTTACTTGATTTTACAAAAATATGAAATAAAAAAGTTTGTCAGTTTACAGTAGTTTTATTATGTAAACTCAGTTTATATAAAGGTCTGTCTAGAAAGTCAAATTTCCATTTGAAAACAAAAAACTCATAAACATAGATATAGCAACGTTTTCTAAAGCATTAAAGGGGCATCAATAAGCCAAAAAAGACTCATTGGACAGCCCCCTAAAAGCGTGCAAATAGTATTTAATTTAAAGCTTCAGATAACGTTTCAAGATTGCGTTTCATAATGCTGAAGTAGTCTTCGTTATTTTTTAAATCTGTTTCCGAAACACTTTCTAAATTATGTAGCGTTAATGATTTGGCACCAATTTCTTGTTGGATGATTTTTGCTACTTTTTCAGATACATTTTGTTCAAAGATCACATGTTTTAAATGATGTTTTTTCGATAGTTCAATGATTTTGACAAGCTGCTTTTGACTAGGCTCATCTGTTGGAGATAATCCCGATATTGGAATTTGTTCAATATCGTAGCGGTCTTCCCAATAACCATAAGCAGCATGAGCCACAAGAATATATTTTGTTTTCGATTTTTTAATTGTTTCTTGAAATGATTGATCCAGTTCTTCAAGATCTTGTTTAAGTTGAGCGAAATTTTGTTCAAAATATTCTTTTTGATCAGGAGCCGCTTCCGTTAAAGCGTTCTTGATGTTTTCCGCAAGAGTAATGGCCCTATTTGGATCAAGCCATACATGAGGGTCAACATCTCCATGTGCATGATCGTGTTCCTCTTCGTTTTGGTTCACATGTTTTTCTTCATGATCTGAATCTTCTTCATGATGTGAATGCTCTTCTTCTCCACTTTCATGGTCATGTTCATCTTCGGACGCACTTAATAATGGAATTCCTTCAGCTGCTTTTACAATTTTGACATTGCCGTCTTTCAGCGTTTTTTCTGCCTTATCGGCAAATCCTTCTATACCAGCTCCAGTATAGATAAATAAATCCGCTTTCGCAATTGCTTCCAAAGTTTTTAATGTAGGTTCATACGTGTGGGCTTCTACATTCGGCGGGTAAACACTTTCGACGTGAACGTATTTACCGCCGATTTTTTTAGTGAAATCTGTCAGTGGATAGATTGTTGTATAAATTTCAATTTCTTTTTGATTGTTTTTGTCCTCATTATGATTGTTCGTTTCGGAAGCATTGTTGTTATTTTGGCCGCAGCCGATAGGAAAGATTGCAAGCATTGCCATTAAAAATGCAAAAAAGACTTTTTTCATCGATTTGAACTCCTTTCAAAATATATGTGTACCCCGTTGTATTAAATCGTAATGATTTCGATTTAATTATATATAACATTTTCTAAATGGGCAAGGCTAGAAGCACTAAAAACAAAAATATCACAAACTATAACATTTTGTTATACCCCATGTTGAATAAGCATTTCACACCAATCCTTCTCACTGGTACCCTTTAATTAGGATATTAAAGAGGTGAACTTGAATGGTGGAAATGGTTTTGCTACTCGCTCTTGGACTTTTGTCAGGCGCTTATGGGGTAATGGTGGGAGCAGGAGGAGGATTTGTGTTTGTTCCTGCTCTCTTATTGCTGTTGAAATTGCCTCCTGAAATTGCAGCTGGTACGGGTCTTGTTGTGGTTTTTCTCAATTCCATATCAGGGTCGATGAATTATATACGGCAAAAGCGTGTTCATTTTTCTATCAGTTGGCCGATCATCTTCGGCTCCATCCCGGGAACGTTTATCGGCACTTGGCTGTTGGGAATTATTTCACCCGACTTTTTTTATTGGATATTTGCCGCTGCTTTATTCATGCTCGGGATGTTTTTGCTTTTAAAAAAAGCTCCGGAAGAGCCGGAACATAGTATGAAAGCAGGTTTTTTCAATGAGGGCAGAAACCGTTTAAAAGCTGTTTTTTTATTCATCATCGGACTTTTGTTGGGAACTTTATCGAATTTTTTTGGAATTGGCGGCGGATGGTTGCTCGTCCCCATTTTAATTTATTTATTGAAGATTCGTCCTCACGACGCAACTGCGATTTCTCTTTTTGCATTATCGATCTATTCACTTGTTGGTGCGCTGAATCAAATTGCATTAGGGAATGTTAATTGGACGGCCTGCTTGTGGGGCGGTATAGGAGTGATGATCGGCTCTCAACTGGGAGCTATCTTATCAACAAAAGTGCCTGGAAAATGGATTTTGCAAATGTTGTCTTTTTTGCTGATAGGTGTTAGCATGAAGTTGTTTTTAAGTGTTTAAATTGTAAGGAAGTGATTCCGAATTGGATTTGGAAAGTTTAAAAATGTTTTGTCTTGTTGTTGAGGAAGGGAGCATCAGCCGTGCTGCAAAGCTTGTCTATGTGTCCCAGCCGGCTGTTACGAGAAAAATCCATCAACTAGAGGATTATTATGGAACCCCATTGTTTGACCGTTCGAACGGAAAAATGACTTTGACAAAAGCCGGCAAAATGTTATATCCGATTGCCAAAAATATTGTGGAAGAAATTCAACAATCAAAAGAAGCAGTAAAGGAAATAACCGGACACAAAGATTTTACACTAAGTGTCGGAGCGACGTTGACAATTGGGGAATATCTTTTGCCTAGTCTGCTCGGAAAATTTAAAAAAGAAGTGCCAGATGTAAAGCTTTCATTAGCGATTTCTAATACTCCGGGCATTATTGATCGGCTTGTTGACCGCAAAATTGATATCGGATTTGTAGAAGGAGTTGTAGAAAACAGCATTTTTCATGTAAAAAAGCTTGTCGATGACGAGCTTATTTTAGTATGCGGAAGAGAGCATCCTTTGAAGGAGAAAAAACAAATTGACATTGAAGAGCTGGCAAAAGAAAAAATGATCTGGAGAGAAAAAAATTCAGGAACCCGTCTCATTATCGAAAATACTTTAAAAAAATATGGGGTGTTAGATAAAATAAATTATTATATGGAGCTAGGAAGCACGCAGGCTGTAAAAGCTGCTATAGAATCCGGGCTGGGAATCGGCTTTTTGCCGAGGATTACGGTGTCAAGAGAACTGAAATACGGCTACTTACATGAATTGAAAATAAAAGATGTGGAAATTAAACGGCATTTATCGATATTGTCTCGGACTGAACGGTTCCGCAAAGAAATTGTTGACGAATTTATTGATTTCATTTATAAAAAAATGGTAAGTTCAGGTTAAAATAATTGTTTTCACAATTAATAAAAAAGGATGAAAAAAGATGGCTTTGATATCCGAAATCGCTGATCTTTTGCAACAATCTGAACATGCTGTTGTATTTACTGGCGCAGGGATGTCCACTGCCAGCGGAATTCCGGATTATCGTTCAAAAACTGGTTTGTGGCGCAAAAAGGATCCGAGTAAATTGGCAAGCATTGAAGCGATGGAGACAAACCGTGATGAATTTATTCAATTTTATAAAGAACGCCTTCAATTATATAAAAGCAAATCTCCGAATGAAGGACACTACTTGCTGGCAAAATGGGAAAAGGAAGGGAAGATTCAATCGATTATTACTCAAAACATTGATGGGTTCCATCTCTTAGCAGGAAGCAAAAACGTAATTGAACTTCATGGAACACTTCAAACGTTTCACTGCCACAATTGCGGCCAACGCTTTCTAAATGATGTATACTTGAAAAATCAATATTATTGCGGCTGCGGGGGCTTTATTCGTCCTTCCATTACACTGTTCGGAGAGCTGCTTTCGGAAGATGCTTTTAGAGATGCGGAGCTTGAATGTGAAAAAGCAGACATTATGATCGTGCTTGGTTCATCTTTAACAGTTCGGCCAGCGAACGAAATACCGCTCTTGGCAAAAAGGATGGGAGCGGTATTAGTGATTGTCAACCAAGAACAAACAGACTTCGATGAATGGGCTGATTTTGTTTTTCATAACGATATTATACAATTTTTGAATGAATTGAATAATCGATTGAACAGGTGAAATGTTAAATGAGAAGGATTTGTGTCATACCTTGCGGAACAAAAAAAGTATGGGATAAAGAGCCCAGTGCAGGTGCTGTTTCCGCAGAAAAAGCGTATATAGGAGTTTTTCACCGCCTTTGCCAGGCGTATGCTAAAAAATTTTTCGATGAATGGGTGATTTTGTCTGCCAAGCATGGCTTTTTGCGGCCAAATGATTTTGTGCCTGGTCCTTACAATGTTTCCTTTAGCATGAAAAAGCATCCTGAATTAATGACAATCAACCAATTGAAGGAACAAGCGGTTGAAAAAAATTTGTTAGATGTAGATGATATTGTTCTTTTGGGAGGAAAGAAATTCCGTCCATATATAGAACAAGTGTTTACAAATAAGACAGCTTTTCATTATCCTCTTTCCGATTGCAAAGGAATAGGGTTTATGCAGCAAAAGTTGAAACAAGCGATTGATTTTGGCCAAGAAATACAAGAATAATGTCATTCAAGTTGTAATGGGGGAGTATTGATGAAAAAGGAGTTTGCCGTAATCGGGTTGGGGCGGTTCGGCGGAAGCATTTGCCGAACGTTATCGGAAGAAGGAGCAGAGGTGCTTGCCATTGATGTGGATGAGGATCGAGTAAACGAATTTGCCAATATTGTTTCACATGCTGTTGTAGCGGATACAACGGATGAAGCCGTATTAAAAAGCTTGGGAATCAGAAATTTTGATCATGTGATCGTAGCCATCGGCGACAATATTCAAGCGAGCATTTTGACAACCATTATGTTGAAAGAACTAGGAGTTAAGCATATAACGGTGAAAGCTCAAAACGACTATCATGAAAAGGTTTTGTCAAAAATAGGAGCAGATACAGTTGTTCACCCTGAACGGGATATGGGGCGGCGGCTTGCCCATAATCTTCTTTCGAACAATGTGTTGGACTATCTTGAGCTGTCGGAAGAGCACAGCATTGTTGAAATTGCTGCTAACCGCAACATTGCCGGCCATTCTCTCATCGAGCTCGATATTCGTGCGAAATACGGAATCAATATTGTTGCGATTAAACGAAATAACGAAATTATCGTATCGCCGCAAGCTACAGAAGTAATCAAGGCAGGAGATATTTTAATTGTCATCGGAGCTGACGTCGATATTGATCGGTTTGAAAAGAAAGTGCTAGGAGAATAATGAAAACTTCTATACATTCTTTCGGAGCTTTAAATGTTTCATCCGCATTTGGCAAAATCAAAATCTACTGAAGAACGAACTGAACTTATCCAGTCAAGTAAAAACAATCATTTGAAGCTTACATGGTAATTGAATGAGAAGCAGCTGTCTAGAATGCCTCAAGACAGTTCTTCTCATTCTTTTTTTGTTTGCCGGCTCAAAATCCTTCCTTATTGCAAGAATGTCGTTGTTTTTTCTGGCAATCGAATACATGTCTTCTTTAACTACAAATTGATTTCTTTATTATCTCCCTTTACTGCTGCCACTTGCAGCACCTGCTCCTGAAAAATTCTGATTATGACATTATCCAAGTCGAATTTTTTCATGAAATGTTTTTCAAATGATTGCGTATAAATTTATATGATGGCACAAACGTACATAAAATGTCTTTCTGCTCTTCTATTAAACACTTGTATATCGAAAAAATTAACCATAAAACTTTTCGGTATTTTTCATTTACATGTTTTGATCTCCGTCTTTCTTCTCTGCAAGCACTCACTTTTTCGTTTTTTTATAAGAACTTTTAGCTGACGGCTGCCCGTTTTAAAACCATCTACCTAAAAAAGCAAGAGCGGCCGGATGCTGCGTGTTATGAGCCGACAAAATAACAACTGGACATTTTTGCAAAATAAATCCCTCTTATGTTAAACAGTACGTTCCACTGTCAACACAAGAGGGATCGATCACAAGTTATTACTTAAATTTCCATTATAATTGGCAAGATCATCGGTCGGCGTTTCGTTTTTTCATATAAAAACGGAGCGAGTGTATCGGCGATTTCATTTTTGATTTCCGACCACTGCGTAGTTCTTCTTTCCAATACTTTATTTAAGTGCTTAGTAATCAGTTCTTGGGCATCTTTAATTAAATCTCCGGATTCTCTCATATAAACGAAGCCGCGCGATATAATGTCAGGTCCTGCAGCAATTTTGAACTCTTTCATATTGATGCTGACGACAACGATTACGAGTCCTTCTTCAGATAAAATTTTTCGGTCTCTTAACACAATGTTTCCAATGTCGCCAATTCCGCTTCCGTCAATATAAACGGATCCGGATGGAATTTTACCGGCAATGGATGCTTCGCGGTCGTTCATCGCCAGCACATCTCCGTTATCCATAATAAAACAGTTTTCCTTTGGAACTCCGCAATCGACAGCTAGTTTCATATGCATGATCTGCATTCTATATTCTCCATGAATCGGCATAAAATATTTTGGCTTCATTAGCCGCAGCATTAATTTTTGCTCTTCCTGTCCGCCGTGGCCAGACGTGTGGATGTCATTTAACGACCCGTGAATTACTTCCGCACCGGCGCGGAAAAGCAGATTGATCGTTCTTGAAACCGATAAAGTGTTCCCTGGGATGGGCGATGATGAGAAAACGACCGTATCGCCGGGAATAATTTGGATTTGCCGATGAGTTCCATTTGCAATTCGGGACAGAGCGGCCATTGGTTCGCCTTGGCTTCCTGTACATAAAATCACGACCCGATGAGCGGGCAGACGGTTTATTTCATTTGCATCAACAAACGTATCTTTCGGGCAGCGAATATACCCGAGTTCTTGACCAATTTGGATAGCTGCTTCCATACTTCTTCCAAAAACAGCTATTTTTCGATTGTTTTTAACAGCTGCTTCAGTTACTTGCTGAAGTCGATGAATATTGGATGCAAATGTTGCAAAAATGATGCGGCCGCTTACTTTTCGGAAAATGTCGTGAATGCTTTCGCCGACCCTTCTTTCAGACATTGTAAATTCAGGAATTTCACTGTTTGTGCTGTCCGATAAAAGACAGAGCACACCTTCTTTGCCGATTTCCGCCATTTTAGTTAAATTTGCAGGTTCCCCGACTGGAGTAAAATCAAACTTAAAATCTCCTGTATGAACGATATTTCCTGCGGGAGTTTTGACAACAATTCCATATGAATCTGGAATGCTGTGAGTTGTACGGAAAAAAGTTACGGCAGTTTTTCTGAACCGAATCACATCATCCTCCTGGATGATGTTTAGTTTAGCTTGTCTTAAAAGTCCATGCTCTTCAAGCTTATTGCGAATCAGTCCGATCGCCAGTTTACCGCCGTAGATTGGTACATTAATTTCCCGCAGCAAATAAGGTATACCGCCTATATGATCTTCATGGCCATGTGTGATGAACAAGCCTTTAATTTTTTCTTGGTTTTTTACTAAGTACGTATAGTCCGGAATCACATAGTCAATCCCTAGAAGTTCGTCTTCTGGAAACTTAATTCCAGCATCAATTAAAATGATTTCATCTTGAAATTGCACACCGTACGTATTTTTTCCGATTTCGCCCAATCCGCCGAGGGCGAATGCTGCTACTTGGTCTCTTTTTACAAATTTCATATACTATCATTTCTCCAATACAGAAAAATTTTCGCTTTGTTTTTCAAATTCATAAAACGGACCGCTAATCGGTTGAATATATTCTATGTTTATGGAGCGGCCTTTTAATTTTTCACGAACTTCTCTTTCTGATTCCGCTTCAACGAAAAATGTTTTCGTTCTTTCCCGAACAGGCGGTTCATTCGGGTTTTCCTGATAAAAAACTTTAAACATCATTTGCGTAATCTCTCCTTACTTTCCATGTTAAACTAGCTTTTATTATTATAGTCGATTCTGATGGCAAATCCAACCTTCATTGAAAATAACGAAAACCGGGCTAAAGCCGCCCGGTTTCTTTAAGCAATCGATTTTCTGCGAAGCAATTGCTTCCACTGTTTTTTAATTTTTTTCTTTAAACGTTTTAACATATCAACTCCTCCTTCATTAAGATGTCAAAGTCGAGTCCGATTGTATTTACTTATATTATATGCTATTTTTTTATTTTTTTTATGGCTAAACGTGGAAAAGCTCTATTGACATAAAGCGTTTGCATACTATACCGTTTTGTTTAGTGTAAATAAGGTTTCACGAAAGAGAAAAGGAGATTGAACATGGGGAAAAAATTTATTTTTTTTGATATAGACGGTACTTTATTGGATCATGATAAACATTTGCCGGAATCTACTCTTGACGCGGTCACCCGTTTGAAAAAAGCCGGACATCACGTCGCCATCTCAACCGGCCGCGGCCCTTTTATGTTTAAAAAGCTAAGAGAAGAGCTAGGAATCCATTCTTATGTCAGCTATAACGGACAGTATGTTGTGCATGAAGGAGAAGTCATTTATGAAAATCCTTTGAAGGTCGATGCGTTGGAGCAATTAATCGAAGCGACTGAAAATACTGATTACCCGCTTGTATTTTTGAGTGAAGAAGATATGAAAGCAAATGTGGAAGATCATCCGTTTATTCATGAAAGTTTGAAATCTTTGCACCTCTCGCATCCTGAGTGCAGACCTGATTATTTTCAAGAAAAACTTATTTACCAAGCGCTTTTGTTTTGCAAAGAAGGAGAAGAAGAACAGTTCAATATTTCTGAAGAGATAAAATTTGTCCGCTGGCACCAGCTTTCAACTGATGTTGTTCCAAAAAAAGGATCGAAAGCAGAAGGGATCAAAAAGATAATGGATATGCTTGGCGTTAGCCGTCAAGATGTGGTTGCTTTTGGAGACGGTTTGAATGATATAGAAATGATCTCGTTTGCTGGAACAGGCGTTGCTATGGGTAATGCTGTTTCGCATGTGAAAAAAGTAGCTGATTTTGTTACAAAGCCTGTTGATGAAGATGGAATATTTTATGCTGCAAAGCAATTGCAGTTGATATAAATCAGAAGTCAAAATCAAAAAAAGCCTTGCAAAGGCGATTTCAAATGGTAGTGTGCACAAAAAATTTCTCTTTATGAACAAAAAATCCCGAAAGAACTATTCGGGATTTTTTGCATGGATTTTCGTTTTGCTTCAAAATATTCCGCGGCTTGGATGCCGGGCGCTAACTTCTGGCTTCATCTGTCAATTGGAGTTGCATTTTCCGGTTCTTTAAAAGGATTCTCTTTATTGATCCGATCATAAAACATAATGCCGTTTAAATGATCTATTTCATGCTGAAACACAATAGCGACAAGACCTTTTAAACGAAGGTCGACTTCATTGCCTTCAAGGTCAACCCCTTTGACGCGGATGCGTGCATAACGCGGAACATATCCTAGAACCTCTCTGTCAACGGAAAGGCATCCTTCACCGCTTGTTAAATAACTTTGTTCCACTGAATGGCTTACAATTTTTGGATTGAACAGGCCGTACGAATATAATTTTCCTTTTTCATCCGTCACATGAACGGCAATCATTCGTTTTGATACATTAATTTGTGGGGCGGCAAGACCGATCCCAGGCCGCAATCCATATTTTTCTGCAATCTCTGGATCTTGACTGTTTTTTAAGTATTGAAGCATCTCCGCTAAAATTTTTTTCTCCTCTTCAGAAGCGGGCAATTCCACTTCCTTGGCAACTTGACGAAGAGTTGGATGTCCTTCCTTAATAATATCTTCCATTGTAATCATGGCTAATCACTCCTGAACCTATATCAACAAATTTCATTATACATAAATCTTTTAAAAGAAACAAAAAAGAATTGCCCGAAAATCGGACAATCATCAATTAATAGTTTAAGCAGGCAGCGCCAACAATAATGAGCAAAATAAAAAGCACAGCGATCAATACAAATGTCCAGTTTGAAACTGGAAAATATCCGTATGATGGGTAATGATAAGACGGATTGGAATAATAATGCATCTCTTTCACCTCCACATAAGGACTCCATATCGCCTTATTTAGGGCAAATGTCTATATCATCGTATGATGAAGCAAAATAAAGGTATAGACGTTTGCCTAGAAGACTTCCTTATTTATATAAATTCTTCTGTAATTTATATAGAGAAGCAACACGCTCTCCAGATAAATGATTCGCTTCCGTCTGTATCTGTAATAGTGATACAGAATTATCTGTTGTATTAGTACAGATTTAAAAGTAAAAATATTTCCAATTATCTTGAAAGCGTTTTATATATTGTTTTAAAAATAAACAAATTAATTGACGCATGTGAAAAAAGGGTGTACACTATGAAGTGAAATCGATGTGTATTACTATTTTAAATAAAAAAATTAATACAGTTTGTAAAGCGATCTTGCAATGTACTTGACGATTTTGGCAATTAAAGATCCGCAATGTGTGTCTCCATGAACAATTTGGGGTAATCTAGTTTTATGGATGAATTTAAAGGCTGAGAAAATGAAACGAAGAGGTGTGTTGAATGGCAAAAAAGGCGAAAAATGTTGTCGTTGACAGCGAAAAGCAATTTGATGCGATTCGCAAGGAATTCCAAACGTTCCAAATTTTAAACGAAAAAGGCGAAGTCGTGAATGAAGATGCGATGCCTTCCCTTTCTGATGAAGAATTAAAGGAATTAATGAGACGAATGGTATTTACCAGAGTGTTGGATCAGCGTTCAATTTCTTTAAATCGTCAAGGTCGTTTAGGTTTTTACGCACCGACTGCCGGACAAGAAGCATCACAAATTGCTTCTCATTTTGCCTTGGAAAAAGAGGACTTCATTCTCCCGGGCTATCGTGATATACCGCAGTTAGTTTGGCATGGATTGCCTTTGTATCAAGCATTTTTATATTCCCGCGGGCATTTTCATGGAAACCAAATGCCTGAAGACGTAAACGCTTTTTCACCGCAAATTATTATCGGCGCCCAATATGTGCAAGCTGCAGGGGTAGCATTAGGCTTGAAAAAACGCGGCAAAAAAGCAGTTGCTGTTACGTATACAGGTGATGGAGGAACGTCTCAAGGCGACTTTTACGAAGGAATAAACTTTGCTGGGGCATTTAAAGCACCTGCTATTTTCATCGTTCAAAACAACCGGTTTGCAATTTCAACACCTGTAGAAGTGCAAACTTCAGCTGAAACACTTGCACAAAAAGCTGTTGCAGCTGGAATCCCTGGTATACAAGTAGATGGAATGGATCCGCTTGCTGTTTATGCAGCTGTGAAGGAAGCGCGTGAACGGGCAATAAACGGTGAAGGTCCGACATTAATTGAAACATTATGCTACCGCTACGGTCCGCATACAATGGCAGGAGACGATCCAACGAGATATCGGGCAAAAGAGCTTGATGACGAGTGGGAGGCAAAAGATCCGCTTGTTCGTTTCAGAAACTTCCTTCAAGCAAAAGGATTGTGGAGCGAGGAAGAAGAAAACGAAGTTATCGAAAAGGCGAAAGAAGATATAAAAGAAGCAATCAAAAAAGCGGATGAAACTCCAAAACAAAAAGTGACAGACTTAATCAACATTATGTTTGAAGAAGGAAGCTGGCCTTATAACCTAAAAGAACAATATGAAATTTATAAAGAGAAGGAGTCGAAGTGAGCATGGCGCAAATGACAATGATTCAAGCAATCACTGATGCGTTGCGTACGGAACTGAAAAACGACGAAAATGTGTTAGTATTTGGGGAAGATGTTGGTGTAAACGGCGGTGTGTTCCGTGCAACAGAAGGACTTCAAAAAGAATTCGGCCCAGACCGAGTTTTTGATACACCTCTGGCAGAATCAGGAATTGGCGGCTTGGCAATCGGTTTAAGCACACAAGGCTTTCGTCCGGTAGCTGAAATTCAATTCTTCGGTTTTGTTTATGAGGTTATGGATTCCATTTCTGGACAAATGGCGCGTTTGCGTTATCGCTCCGGGGGCCGCTGGCATGCTCCGATCACCATTCGTTCTCCTTTCGGCGGCGGCGTTCATACCCCTGAGCTTCATGGGGACAGCTTGGAAGGCTTGATGGCGCAGCAGCCTGGTTTAAAAGTCGTTATTCCTTCCACCCCTTATGATGCAAAAGGGTTGCTTATTTCAGCAATTCGGGATAATGATCCGGTCATTTTCTTGGAGCATATGAAGCTTTATCGTTCCTTCCGTGATGAAGTTCCGGAAGAAGAATATACAATTCCGATCGGCAAAGCGGATATAAAACGTGAAGGGAAAGATATTTCGATCATCACTTACGGGGCAATGGTGCATGAATCTTTAAAAGCTGCTGACGAACTTGAAAAAGAGGGCTTTTCAGCAGAAGTGATCGATTTACGTACAGTAAGTCCGCTGGATATAGAAACGATTATTGCTTCAGTAGAGAAAACAAACCGTGCGATTGTCGTGCAGGAAGCCCAAAAACAAGCAGGAATTGCTGCTAATGTTGTTGCAGAAATTAATGAAAGAGCGATTCTTAGCTTGGAAGCTCCTGTTTTCCGCGTGGCAGCTCCGGACACTGTCTATCCATTCTCACAAGCGGAAGATGTATGGCTTCCAAACTACAAAGATATCGTTGAAACGGCTAAAAAAGCATTGAATTTCTAATTGGCTAAAAAGAGGAGCATCATCTTTTCTTCTTTTCGGCCATCAACTGAAAATTATTTAGGAGGTTGAAATCTGTGGCTTTTGAATTTATAATGCCGGATATCGGTGAAGGCATTCATGAAGGTGAAATAGTAAAATGGTTTATCAAACCTGGTGATGAAATCAATGAAGATGATGTTCTTTGTGAAGTGCAAAATGACAAAGCAGTAGTTGAAATCCCTTCCCCTGTAAAAGGAAAAGTATTAGAATTAAAAGTGAATGAAGGGGAAGTTGCAACTGTCGGTCAAGTATTAGTCACAATTGATGCTCCAGGTTATGAAAATCAATCAAAAGGCGATGAAAGCGGTGAAGCAGCAAAAGAAGAAAAGCCTTCCACAGAAGAGCAAAAAGTGGAAAGCAACGCTTCACAGTCTGCTTCAGAAGACGTAGATGTTAACCGACGCGTTATTGCAATGCCATCCGTCCGAAAATATGCGCGTGAAAAAGGCGTTGATATTCGATTGGTACAAGGCTCAGGAAACGGCGGGCGCATATTGAAGGAAGATATTGATGCTTATCTGAAAGGTGGACAAGAAGAAGCAAAACCTGTTGAAAACGTGGAAAAAGAAGCTGCAAAAGGCGTATCAGCAGGAGAAAAAGCAGCGCCGGCTCCGGTTGTCCTTGAAGGAGAATTCCCAGAAACCCGCGAGAAAATCAGCGGTATTCGAAAAGCAATTGCAAAAGCAATGGTTAAATCGAAGCAAACTGCGCCACATGTAACATTAATGGATGAAGTCGATGTAACAGAGCTTGTTGCACATCGGAAGAAATTTAAAGCTATTGCGGCAGAACAAGGCATTAAGCTTACATATTTGCCTTATGTTGTCAAAGCTTTAACATCGGCACTGAAAAAATATCCAGTATTAAACACGTCGTTTGATGATGAAACAGAAGAAGTTATTCATAAGCACTATTACAATATCGGAATTGCAGCTGATACCGAAAAAGGACTTTTAGTTCCTGTTGTCAATCATGCAGATCGAAAATCGATTTTTGAAATCTCTGCAGAAATTAATGAATTGGCAACAAAAGCGCGTGAAGGCAAACTTACTCCAAATGAAATGAAAGGCGCATCATGCACGATAACAAATATCGGTTCCGCTGGCGGCCAATGGTTTACTCCTGTCATTAATCATCCAGAAGTAGCCATTCTAGGTCTCGGACGCATTTCTGAAAAACCGGTTGTGAAAAACGGAGAAATCGTTGCAGCCCCTGTTTTAGCGCTGTCTTTAAGCTTTGACCATCGAATGATCGACGGTGCAACTGCACAAAATGCGCTTAACCATATTAAGCGTTTATTGCATGATCCCCAATTATTACTAATGGAGGCGTAATAAATGGTAGTAGGAGATTTCCCGATTGAAACTGACACTCTCGTCATAGGAGCTGGTCCCGGCGGCTATGTGGCTGCAATAAGAGCTGCGCAATTAGGGCAAAAAGTTACGATCGTTGAAAAAGGATCTCTTGGCGGCGTCTGCCTCAATGTTGGATGTATTCCTTCTAAAGCATTAATTAGTGCAGGACACCGTTATGTAGAGGCTAAAGAATCAGAAGATATAGGAATAAAAGCTGAAAATGTAACACTAGACTTTTCTAAAGTGCAAGCTTGGAAAGAAAGTGTCGTCAAAAAACTTACAGGCGGTGTTGAAGGCCTTTTAAAAGGAAATAAAGTTGAAATTGTAAAAGGCGAAGCATATTTTGTTGATCGCAACACCGTCAGAATCATAAACGAGAATTCAGCTCAAACGTATAAATTTAAAAATGCAATCATTGCAACTGGCTCCCGTCCAATTGAAATTCCAAGCATTAAATTTTCTGAGCGAGTCATTGACTCAACTGGAGCGTTGTCCCTGCAAGAAGTTCCGAAAAAAATGGTTATTATTGGCGGGGGAGTCATTGGCATAGAGCTTGGAACTGCTTATGCGAATTTCGGCACTGAAATTGTGATTATTGAAGGAGACAAAGAAATTCTTCCAGGATTTGAAAAACAAATGACAGCTCTTGTAAAAAGAGTGTTGAAGAAAAAAGGAAATGTCGAAATTCATACTAGCGCACTTGCAAAAGGTGTTGAAGAAACAAAAGACGGAGTAAAAGTGACATTTGAAGCGAAAGGAAAAGAGCAAGTAGTGGAAGCGGACTATTGTTTAGTTACAGTAGGACGCAAACCAAACACTGATGAACTTGGTCTCGAACAAGTCGGAGTAGAAATCGATGAAAAAGGCTACATTAAAATTGACAAACAGTGCCGGACAAATATTTCAAATATTTATGCTATCGGCGACATCGTTCCAGGACCTTCACTTGCTCATAAAGCTTCATATGAAGGGAAAATTGCTGCAGAAGCGATTTCTGGAAAACCTTCTGAAATCGATTATAACGGAATTCCTGTCATTGTCTTCTCAGAACCTGAGTTGGCTTCTGTCGGATATACGGAACAACAGGCTAAAGACGAAGGAATTGACATTGTGGCAGCTAAGTTTCCATTTGCAGCAAACGGCCGCGCATTGTCATTAAATGCAACCGATGGATTTGTAAAATTGATTACACGAAAAGAAGACGGCCTTGTTATTGGGGCTCAAATCGCAGGTGTCAGCGCATCAGATATGATTGCTGAACTTGGACTTGCGATCGAAGCAGGCATGACGGCAGAAGATATTGCCTTGACGATTCATGGCCACCCGACATTAGGAGAAATTGCAATGGAAGCTGCCGAACTTGCACTTGGAACACCGATTCATATTATAAATAAGTAATGCAGCCCAAAGGGGCAGTCTAATAAGTCGTTTTTTCGGCTTATTGACTGCCCCTTTTAATGTTTAATAACGTTGATATATCGGTGTTTATGATTATTTGTTTTCAATGGGGATTTGACTTTTTGGACAACCCCTTTTTATGATGAAAAATAAATGATGGAACAATTCTCTCACTGTTGTGAAAGTTTTTTTCACAAAAATATGTTGTGCAGAGATTTTGAGCACAAATCCTATTTAACTAAAGAATCTTCTCAGCGCTTAATTACCTCAAACCGACATTCTCATTATTCGGAAAGCACTTCTGAGACCGGCTCTACAATTTCATCTTTTGTTGAAACTGATCCTTTAATATGCAAAATGATGCCGTCATGATCCATCACGATAATGGAAGGATATGTTTTAATATTAAACCGCTTAGATTCAGGGTTATCAGCTTGGTAGATCATCATATTGTCCATTTCCTCTGGAAATTGTTTTTTTAAATCTAATAAAGCATCGTAGTAAATTGATTCTTTTTCCATCATTTTTTGGTCGGTAAAAAAAAGAATTTGTTTTTTGTCGAAGCTTGAAATCGAGTGATCGTCTTTCGGATCAGCAATACAAGAAGACAATAGAAGCAGTACGGCAACGGTATAGGTATATGCAATAAATTTCACCATTGTCCTACCTCTTTCGTTTAAAGAAAACTGGTAAAATGTGTTCATTTTTTCTTAACGTCATTTTAACATATTTAATTCCGTCACTTTTGAATGTTATGCAAATGTTACAAAAATAAAATATTATTTAAACAAATTAAAAAATTCAAATCGTGTACGAGAAGTATGATATCTAGAGCGAATGTTTGAGTTGTTGGGTTGTAGACTTTAGATGCACGTAATGGATCATACTCAGCATCATGTAATGCTAATGATCATAAAGATAAAGGTCATTTGAAAGCTACTTTGAACCAAAAAAATGTCCCCATCCCCATATAAAATGTACAAAACTTTAATTGTAGCGGATAAAATCAATTTACATATTTTTTAATGCATAAAAAAATAAATGTGTTATACAATTTTCTGCTTGACGAATATAATGTGACATATTAATATATAACTATCAGGTCATTTTGTCTCCACTTTATTCTTTATGACGCTATATGGAAAAGGGGAATACAGGATGGGAACAATTGTCTGTCAAGACTGCAATTCAACAATTCATTTCTTTGATGATGAAAAAGTTACGGTATTGTATGGTAAATGCAACAATTGCTGTACAGAAAAGAATCGTAAAAAAAGCAATCATCAATAACATATTGAATAACACGTGTAACAAAGGGGTTTAAGATAAATGGGCTGTCTTTAAGGCAGCTTTTTTTTATGTAAAGCAAATGCTGGTGATCTTAATGAAATGGATGCTTGCAGGATTGTGATTGAGAGAGCTAAGACAGAAAAACATCGTTTGAATTCATTTTTTATCAATTCACCTTTGTCTTTTTCAGTAAGTACGGTCATTGCGGTTTTTAAGTGTTAAAACGACAGCGATGCGGTTTGTAAAGATTGATGAAACATATACCAAATGTCACTTGTGCATAAAAGGTTGGATGAAAAATTTATTGGAGTTACGACAAATTTCGCAGCCAATATTGGAACTGGCAGCAATTCGATATAGCGAAGTTTGTTATCGATGTCTTTTCAATAAAAGTATAAAAAGTGGTGTCTATTCCATTCATTAGGCGGTAAAATGTAGCTAAAGGACTTTTGTGAAAGGAGCTTTACAATGGAGGTAATGGCAGCAAGCGTCTTTTCGGCAATTATTATATTTATTACTGTCTTTTCTATGATAAGGGTATTCATCATCGCTTTTAAGAGGAAAGAAATAACGCTTCGGAAGTTCATCATCTTCACCATATCTTCAATTGTTACAGGTTTAATCATTGCTTCCGTTTTACCGTTTGTTTATCAAAAAATATTTCATTACATCTATTAACTGTTTTTTTAATGAAAGACCTTCCCCACGAAGTAGGAAGGCCGTCGTCCATATTTTAGTTATGTATTAGCACTTTTTACAGAAGCATTCGCAGTCAATTCCTTATTAGAAAGTCCTTTATTTTTCAAAAACATACTGACTCCAATTAAAGATAACGCTCCGCCAATCATTTGGGAAATAGATGTAGCTTCTCCTAAAAATAAGTATGCTAATATAATTGCCCCTATTGGTTCACCTAAAATACTCATTGAAATCGTCGTAGCATCCAAATATTTTAAAAGCCAATTAAATAATGCGTGACCAAAAATATTGGGGACTAGTGCTAGAAGTACAAATATGCCCCAATCATGAACTGAATAATGAATCAGCGGGACCTCGTAACTAAGATTGTAAATCAATAATACAAATCCACCTATAAAAAACACGCAAAAACTATATATTGATGTTGGAATTTTTTTGCATAATACTTGTCCAAAAAGCATATGAATGGCTACTGCTAACGTTCCTGCTAATGAAAGGAAATCTCCATATAATGCTTTTGTAGAAAGATTAATATCTCCCCATGCAATAATGATTGAACCGCTAACAGCTATAATAATACTCACAATCCCAATAAGGTTTGTTCTCTCTTTAAAAATAAAATACGCTCCGATCATAACAAATACAGGCTCTAACGTAGTTATAATCATTGAACTTGCTACTGTTGTATATCTAAGGGAATCCATCCAAAATAAGAAATGAAAACCTAGGAAGATTCCAGATAAAAATAGTTGAATCCAATCCTTCCATTGAATGTTAATAGCTCCTGTTTTGATTTTCTTCCAAGGGAGAAACGGCAACATAACGATCACCGTAAAAAGCAGTCTATACATTCCTAATATAGATGCAGGCGCATCAGACCATTTAACAAAAATAGAAGAAAATGAAATAGAAATAACACCAATTAGTAAAATAAAAATAGGCGGAACGGGAAATTGATATTCTTTCATTGTTGTCGCTCCTTTTAAAAGAATTGAATATTATTATAAATTAAATACGGTAATGGTTTTAGCCATTACCGCAGCAAAATTATTTTATGATCGATCTTCAGCAAAATTTGGTTTCATCCGTTTTTCGACTTGTCCTCGAATGTATGGATTTATAAAGCTTCTTCAGCGATTTCTCATTTAATCGGTTTATGCTCTTTAATAACGCGAATGTAGGAAAGAGTTGGATCTTCTGTACCTTGAACAGGCAGGCCGGCATCTAAATTTTTTCGGATGTAATGTAAATTTTCTTTAGTGATGATTTCTCCTGGTATGAAAATCGGTATGCCCGGTGGGTACACCATGACAAATTCTGCAATAATGCGTCCGACAGATTGTTCAAAAGGCACCATTTCCGTCTCTGCATAAAAAGCATCTCTAGGTGTCAGCGCCAAAACAGGAATATCGGGCAGAAGGACAGAGACTTCCGCTTGCTTGTTTGCCTGATGGGAAAATTCTTTTGACAAAGCACGAAGCGCTTTTATTAAAAGTGATGTTTCATATTCTGTATCACCGGGCGTGATCAGACAGAGCAGATTGTACAGATCGGAAAGCTCCACTTCAATGTTGTAATGTTCTCTTAACCACAGCTCTGCATCATATCCCGTTATGCCTAGTTCTTTCACAGAAATAATTAATTTTGTCGGATCATAATCATACGTTGCATTCGTTCCCAAAATTTCTTCTCCTACACAATATAGATGATCAATTTTGTTAATTTCGTATCTTGTCTGATTCGCCAATTGAATCGTTTGCTCTAATAATTCATAGCCCTTCGTTGCCAGCTGCTTTCGAGCTGCATCCAGTGATGCAAGAAGCAAATAGGATGTCGATGTCGTAGTCAGCATGCTTAAAATCGATTGAACACGGTCAGGAGACACAAGACCTTCCCGAACATTTAAAATAGAGCTTTGCGTCATCGATCCTCCCAGCTTATGAACGCTAGTTGCCGCCATATCTGCCCCTGCCTGCATGGCGGATAATGGCAGCTTGTCATGAAAATGAATGTGGACGCCGTGCGCTTCGTCTACAAGAACAGGGACATTATATGAATGAGCAATATTTACGATTTGTTTTAAATCAGCTGAGATTCCGAAATACGTTGGATTAATGACTAAAAGCCCTTTTGCATCAGGATATTGCTGAAGAGCTTTTTCAACTGATTCTGTCGTTATTCCGTGAGAAATGCCGAGGTTTTTATCCACTTCAGGATGTATAAAAACGGGGGAAGCCCCTGAAAAAATGATTGCTGACATGACCGATTTATGAACATTTCTTGGAACAATAATTTTATCTCCAGGTCCGCAAACCGACAGGACCATTGTCATAATGGCTCCGCTCGTACCTTGTACCGAGAAAAAGGTGTGATCGGCCCCGAAAGCTTCAGCAGCCAATTTTTGTGCTTCTTTAATAATTCCTTTTGGCGAATGAAGATCATCCAAAGGACCGATATTAATTAAGTCCATCGCGAGAGCATTATGTCCGATAAATTCTCGGAATTTTGGCTCCATTCCGGCTCCTTTTTTATGGCCGGGAATGTGAAATTGAATTGGATTTTTTTGAATATGTTCTAAAAGACCTGTAAACAATGGTGTATCATGCTGTGACAATTTTCCTTTTCACCTACTTTTTAAAGGTTCCCCAAAATTAAAAACAAATGAAATTATAGCACTTTCCTATAAAACCTGCAAAAGGCACTGAATATGGTTTTGAAAATCTTTGTGCTTCTCTTTGTTTGAGCTACGTTTTTATAAAGAAGGAATTTAATGCGTGGAAAAAGAATAATACGAAATGGGGAGGGGTAAACATGGTATTTTCAACAAAAATTACCGAATTGCTAGGGATTAAATATCCGATCATTCAAGGGGGACTTGCTTATTTAGCGTATTCAGAATTAGCAAGTGCAGTAAGCAATGCAGGAGGGCTCGGTCAAATCACGGCTATGTCTCTTCCGAATCCAGCTGCGCTTCGAGAGGAAATACGGAAGGTGAAACAAAAAACGGATAAGCCGTTTGGAGTGAACTTCGCCATCGGTCAGCATGGCCGTCCATTTTCCGATATGCTTGATGTGGCGATTGAAGAAAAAGTGCCGGTCATTTCCATCACTGGCGGGAACCCGGCTCCGCTTTTTGACCAATTAAAAGGTGTCGATGTAAAAAAACTAGTTCTCGTTGCGGCAAGAAGACAAGCGGAGAAAGCGGAAGAGCTTGGAGCAGATGCAGTGATGGTCGTCGGACAGGAAGGCGGCGGTCATTTAGGAAAAGACGATATCGGCAATTTCGTATTAATTCCACAAGTAGTGGAAGCTGTCTCCATTCCGGTGATTGCTTCTGGAGGCATTGCGGACGGGAGGGGACTAATGGCAGCATTGGCTCTTGGAGCTGAAGGGATTGAAATGGGAACTCGTTTTATTGCAACGAAGGAATGCGTTCATGCACACCCGTTATATAAAGAAGCAATTGTCAACGGTACTGAACTTGATACCGTCATTATTAAAAGGTCGTTAGGGGCACCAGGTCGGGCGCTTCGAAATAATTGGACCGAAAAAATTTTGGAAATTGAAAGAGAAAGAGGAGATTATGAGTCGCTAAAAGATTTCATTAGTGGAGAAGCGAACAAAAAATATATTTATGAAGGCAAAATCGAGGAAGGATACGCATGGGCCGGTCAATCTATAGGGCTGGTAAAAAATATTCCGTCCGTTGCGGAACTGTTTGACGAAATCATTGAACAGGCGAAAGAGATAAGGCGGAAATGGTCTAGCATTGCTTAATTGTTTTTCAAAAGAAATAATGGTCAGCGATGCAGCGCATCCTGACCATTTTTAAACAGTGCTTTTTTGTGTGATTTGATAAAGCGGCATTAACGTTTTAAACGTCTCGTCAACCTTTTCCAAAAATTGCTCCCTGCTCATAGAGAGAACTTCATTTTTTGGAAGGTTGATGCCGCATAACATTTCTGCTTTTTTCACCGATTGCAGACGTTGAAAAATTCGTTGAAAATCTTCGTCAGATAAATTTTTTTGTTTTTCCGCATCTGGTTTTGTATGATCGGCTGACCAGAAATAATCTTCAGGAATTTGCTTTCGAATTTGCCGCCAATTCTGTAGAAATTGTTTTCCGATTTCTTCTTTCACAGGGGATTCATAAATAATGGCAAACCAAACAAAGACGTGTGTGCTCCATAATCCGATTTGAAAATGAGGGAGCTTCTTATAACCCCGTTTACTGTTTGCAAATGCAACCCATGTGTCATTGGGAGGATGAACGGTACGGCGGGCATGTTTTGCTACATGATAAAATATTTCATCTCCCGTCAAAGCAGACAAAGTAGGTGCAAAATGCTGTCCCAGCGCTTCAAGTTTTGGGCGCACCCGTTTTTTTAGCTCATCCATTCTCGCTTCTAAACCGTCTATTTGAAAAACTTCAAAATCTTCCTTCACAAATGGCACAAAATCCATAAAAATCCTCCTTGTGTTGTTTGTCCACATTGTAGCACAAACCGACAGAGAAAGAAAAATAATGTGGGTGAAATATTGCAATGAAAAAGGTGAAAAACTTGATTTTCTCCATTTCTTTACAGTATGCTAAAAAAGGTGATTGAATAGAAAGTGGGTAAGATAGATGAACTGGCATGAAATAGATCAAAAAGCAAAGCAATGGATTTATGAGGCTGGTGAAAGAATTCGCCAATCATTTCAACAAAAGCTGGTCGTTGAAGCGAAATCAAGTCCAAACGATTTAGTGACGAATATTGACCGGGAAGTAGAGCATTTCTTTTGGGAAAATATTCGCAAAACGTTTCCGGAACACAGCATTTTAGGAGAAGAAGGTTCCGGTCATGAATTGAAATCATTGGACGGTATCGTTTGGATAATTGATCCGATTGACGGCACAATGAATTTTGTACATCAAAAGCGGAATTTCTGCATTTCGGTTGCTGTTTTTGCGGATGGTGTCGGTCAAATAGGACTGATTTATGATGTCGTCAGAGATGAAATGTACCATGCGATAAGGGGGAACGGCGCCTATTTAAACAAAACGGAGCTTCCGCCGTTACAAAAGAAAACAATAGAAGAATCCATCATCGGCTTGAATGCATCATGGCTGGTGGAAAACAGACGAATTGACCCATCAATATTAAGTCCGCTTGTCAAACGTTTAAGAGGAACGAGATCATTTGGTTCAGCCGCTCTTGAATTTGCCTATGTAGCTGCAGGCAAGCTGGACGGCTATATTACAATGAGACTTGCTCCTTGGGATTTTGCGGCAGGTTTAATCCTTGTCGACGAAGTAGGCGGGGTTACGACAACGCTTGACGGAAAACCAGTCGATTTGCTTAAAAAGCAAAGCATTTTCACCGCTAACCAAACCATTCATCAACAAATTATCGAGGAGTATATTAAAGGGAAAATATAAAGCTGCAAATGCTGTTGACAGCTTATAGATCATCATAGCTTGCTAAAAAACAAGCATGAGGAAAGCAGTATAAAAAGTCTCTTATAAAAATATGAAAGAATTGGTATCGTTCGGCAAACTTCACATCGTGATGGCAGGCGAGAAAAATGGAACAAGTGTGGAGCAATGAAATGTTGTAGCAATCAACGTTTTGTAAATAGGGCTAAAAATCGGGTTGTTTAAAAATTTACATAAAATGGAACTTTTTTGTATCCATTCCATTTCTGGCTGGTCTTTTGAAAAAGGCTATTGTAAATGAATTTTAGCTAAAACCGAACATATTGTGAAACAAAAGATGGGTCTTTGTAGGTTTGAAAGAAACTAATGCCATGTAATAAAGCCCCTCTATCAGTAGAGGGGACGATCTATGTATCATAAACCGTTTGAAAGTATAAAGTGGCCGATGCCAAGATGTAAATTCTTTATAATAATCCTCTCTCTCGCATTTTCTTTTTTTGGGTAAAGCCGAGTCCAAATACAATAATAATTCCAATGATGCTAACAACTACTCCCAACAGGCTGCCAGCCCCTATTGCAAAGCCGACCGACACAATAAGCAGCGCCGCAATGGTGGCGAGAACCCAAAATATCCATTTTCCGTTGCCCATTCCCATCCTCCTTTCATCAATCCAAGACGAAAACCATTAATAGCCTTTAAGCCTCTTTCCATCTTTAGTTTATCGAAAAACGTTCAACGTTTCCACAGTATTTATGGTATAATAGCCTAGGTTCAGTTTAGCAAATAGGAGATGACAGTGTGAAAGTTAGAAACGACTTACGCAATATTGCTATTATCGCGCACGTAGACCATGGGAAAACAACATTGGTTGACCAATTGCTTCGCCAATCAGGAACGTTCAGGGAAAATGAACAAGTGGCGGAGCGCGCATTAGATTCCAATGACTTGGAGCGCGAGCGCGGAATCACCATCTTAGCCAAAAATACGGCGATTGAATATAAAGGAACGACCATTAATATTTTAGATACGCCTGGTCATGCCGACTTTGGCGGAGAAGTAGAACGAATTATGAAAATGGTCGATGGCGTGCTGCTAGTTGTCGACGCCTATGAGGGCTGCATGCCGCAGACAAGATTTGTTTTGAAGAAAGCGTTGGAACAAAACTTAACACCGATTGTCGTCGTGAACAAAATTGACAGAGAGTTTGCCCGGCCTGAAGAAGTTGTCGATGAAGTGCTTGAGCTGTTTATTGAGCTTGATGCAAACGATGATCAATTAGAATTTCCGGTTATTTATGCTTCGGCCATCAACGGAACGGCAAGCACAGATCCAACTAAACAGGATGAAAATATGGAAGCTCTATTTGATGCGATTATCGAACATATTCCTGCACCTGTTGATAACAGCTCAGAACCCCTTCAATTCCAGGTGGCGCTGCTGGATTACAACGACTATGTTGGGCGGATCGGCATCGGCCGCATTTTTCGCGGAGAGATGAAAGTCGGACAACAAGTCGCATTAATGAAGCTTGACGGAAGTGTGAAGCATTTCCGTGTTACGAAAATGTTTGGATTTAAAGGATTAAAACGATTGGAAATTGAACAGGCAAAAGCTGGTGATCTTGTCGCTGTTTCTGGAATGGAAGACATTAATGTCGGGGAAACGGTTTGTCCAGTTGATCATCAAGAGGCGCTACCTGTTCTTCGGATTGATGAACCGACGCTGCAAATGACGTTTTTAGTTAACAACAGTCCTTTCGCAGGCAGAGAAGGAAAATATGTGACGGCGAGAAAAATCGAAGAAAGGCTGCATGAACAACTGCAAACAGATGTTTCGCTAAGAGTGGAGCCGACGGATTCCCCGGATAAATGGATAGTATCAGGGCGAGGCGAGCTTCATTTATCCATATTAATTGAAAACATGCGCAGGGAAGGGTATGAGCTGCAAGTTTCGAAGCCTGAAGTAATTGTAAAAGAAATCGATGGAGTACTTTGCGAACCGGTTGAACGGGTGCAGGTGGACGTTCCAGAGGAATACACAGGTCCTGTCATGGAATCATTGGGCGCGCGCAAAGGGGAAATGGTCGACATGATCAATAACGGAAATGGACAAGTCCGCTTGATTTTTATGGTGCCATCGCGCGGATTAATCGGCTACACGACCGAATTTATGTCTTTAACAAGAGGATACGGCATCATAAACCATTCGTTTGACTTGTATCAGCCTATGCAAAAAGGACAAGTTGGCGGAAGGCGTCAAGGGGTTCTTGTTTCAATGGAAACTGGAAAAGCTACCTCTTATGGCATTCAACAGGTCGAAGATCGCGGAACGATTTTCGTTGAACCCGGAACAGACGTGTACGCTGGGATGATTGTCGGTGAACATAATCGTGAAAATGACCTTGTTGTAAATATATGTAAAGTAAAACAACAAACAAATATCCGTTCTTCGACGAAAGAACAAACGGTCGGAATGAAAAAAGCTCGGATCATGTCGTTGGAAGAAGCACTTGAATATTTAAATGATGATGAATATTGTGAAGTCACGCCTCAATCGATTCGTTTAAGAAAGAAAATCTTGGATAAAAACGAGAGGGAAAAAGCAGCGAAAAAGAAAAAACTGTCAAATCAAAGCTAATGAGTGAAAGGGGGAGGGACGTAGTGACAGAAGAACAAGTAATTGAAAGGCTGTCTTTTTTTGCGCGTCTTTTCCGTGTTCATGAGCAGCATGATGTCGGAATGTGGTATTTGTATATTACCATTCTGATTTTATCAATTATTGTATATAAACTGGGATTTGCTAAGAAGCTCCCGATTTTAAAGTCTGCTATAATCTATTTATTTCTCGCTTTGGGCTGTACGGTGCTGACGTTTTTGGCAATTTTTCTGCCGATTGCAGAAGGATTGGTAGTCGCTGTCCTTATTTTAAGCATATATAAAATTCGGCTTTACTATTCGAAAAAAAATGAAAACAACACATAGCTTTAAAGAAAATAAAAACAGATGTCGGTATGTGCCAGTGCGCACCACCTTCATCTGTTTAACTTTTTTCTGAGTATTTTTCTGTTCTCAAAAAAGCTCATTCATTTTTCTTTCGCGGTACAAACGGAACTTTCCGGTTGATAGTCTTTTGTTTGTTTTTTCCGTAATTCGATTATAGCAAGTATTGCACATATATGTATGAATCGGTCTATTCCTCAGCTGTTTTGCCTTCAATGATTCGTCATCAATTGTTTCGATTTTATCGCATAAAACACATTTGACTTTCATCTTGCTTCTCACACTTTCTAATCAAATTTTTAAGCTTTGTACAACGTTGTTCGTCTCAGCATCAAAAGGCTTCGATGATAGTTTGGATTGCTTTCAGACAACACGCCTCTATACTCACTCGCCTCTCGCATAGTATATCACGTTTTGCTTCCGCTCACACAATTTCTTTTGCAACTTTGCAAAAGAATCAAGCCAGCAGCGGCTTTATAGGACTTACACACAATACAATTTCTATAAGAAAAGACAGAAAAATAAGCTATTGAGCCACTTTCGAGCATTGCAAAAAACATTGTGAGACAGGTCAATACTCTTTATCCAAACCAGAGCCATTTGCATTTCCGTTCCGACTTGGGATCGTGAATCATCCGGCGATAGTCAAGCTATTATTAAAATGAATAGACATACTGATCTTCAGCCGCGCAGGTCGATAGTGAAACAATGTTTTATGAGTTGTTATTTTATTAAATATGACAAAATATCATCGGATTTTGACTAAAAGGTGTTGAATCGAGTAGGAGGGAGCGATTAACTCCCGTCCTCTCACACCACCGTACGTACGGTTCCGTATACGGCGGTTCAATTAAGATAATTGACGCAAGTCTTTATAACTTCCGTGAATAGCTGTTCTCTTTATGCCAGTGGTCACTCCACCCTCCAAGAGATCTCCCACGGGATTCACCGCTTCCTCCCTCAAGTGAGGTACTACGTTTTCTGTGTTCATCATGACTCACTGAATGCCAAGGGCTATTCTCTCTTAATTGTTCGGTCCTTCTTAGTTGTTCTAGACCAACTAATACTATGACCTCTGCTGACTTCTGACGGTTCAGCTACTTATCACTAAGTAGGTTATGAAGCGTACTTCACATATCCGCCAGACCTCCCCGGGTAAGAGTGTAATCTTTCCTTCCATCCATCTGCTTCATTTACTCTGTATCACCTTCGGCAGAAAGGGCTTTGTTTTGTCTTGCAAACTCACCCAGTGATACCTAGCCTCATATGAAGTTCGTGTTCCTCAGACCGGAAGTTTGCCGCTCGCTTCCTTCAGATTCCGCGTCACCACGGACACCCTTGCGTTAAGCTAACTGCTACTTCTGCCTTCGCAGCTCGGGACTTTCACCCTATAGATTACACCCATGCCGGGCGCACAAGCAATGAAAAACGCTTAAGCTTCGGACTTAAGCGTTTTAATGTCTTTATTGTTGTTTTTGGTTTGATTGATCACGCTGTTCTTTATTCAGCTCTTGATTTTTTGACTTCGGAAGCTGATCTTTTTCATTCATCGGCTGCTTTTGTTGATTGTCTGTCGCGTCACCAGGAAGATCCGGCATCAATCTTCCGACGATTTGAGCGAGCTCATCTAGAATGCCGCCAATGGGCCGGCCGTTTTGAATTTCCTCTCCAATTTGGCGGATTCGTTCATTTGTGTCTGGATCGGCAATAACTACAGCATAAGCCCCGTAAGGATCGTTTTTTAATGATTCTGCAACGGAATACTTAATCGATTCAACTTTTGAACGATCCAGCTTTTTGTCGACATCAATTCCGACGACTGCATAATTTCCAAGAACAACTGCAGTTGCATCATTTACATCTGGAACATTTTCGGCTATTTTTGCCAAGCGGCGGGCGATTTCCTGGCCGGATTTGCGATCAACATTTTCCCGCACGGAATCTTTGACAGTAATTGTTCTTGAATAGTTTTCACCACGATTTTCCTCTCGTGCATTTTCGTTTGTGGAACAACCGTTTAAATATAAGCCGACAAGCAAAATAAACATCAAAAAGCTGCGCATGCTATCACTCCTTTTCTTACAAGTAAGGTGTAAAGTAATCCATTACTTATTTCGTGCTTCCGTCTTTGACGAATAACATTGGTTCTAGTTACAAAACTTATAAAGAAGCCTGAATCTTTCGGAGTTAACTCCCGACTGGATTGTAGAAGACATCGGCTTAGGCAGCATCTTTCTTTATTTATTGTTTAATAAACCTTCTATCTTTATTCATAAAGACATATATTTTAGCTAAGGAAGCCTCCAATAATTTCGGATGAGGGAGGAAGAAAGATTGGGCAAGATATATGTGCTGGATACGAATGTTTTGTTGCAGGATCCGAATTCCATTTTTTCCTTTGATGAGCACGAAGTTGTAATACCTGCCGTTGTTCTTGAAGAGGTGGATTCCAAAAAAAGATATATGGATGAAGTTGGACGAAATGCGCGCCAAGTTTCAAAAATCATTGATCAGTTGAGGGAACAAGGGAAATTGCACGAAAAAATTCCTCTGCCAAACGGCGGATCTTTAAGAATTGAATTAAATCATCGTTCGTTTCATGATCTGCAGGAGATTTTCGTGGAAAAAACAAATGATAACCGAATTTTGGCAGTAGCCAAAAATTTATCACTGGAAGAGCAATCAAAGAAAGATGGAAAATCGGTAATTTTAGTCAGCAAAGATGCTTTAGTGAGAGTGAAGGCAGATGCGATTGGACTTCATACTGAAGATTTTCTGAGCGATCGTGTAGTAGAAATTGACCATATCTATACAGGGTTTCTTGACCTTTACATAAGTATGGAAAACTTAAACCGATTTTATGAGAAAAATGAGCTGCTGCTGTCGGAAATAACCAATCATCCTTTTTATCCGAATCAATTTATTTTGCTGAAGGATGCTTTAGGAGGCAAATCATCTGCCATTGGGATTGTCGATAAAACAGGGAAAAGATTGAAAAAGCTTGTTTTTCAGCATGACCATGTTTGGGGAATTCAGCCGAGAAATGTTCAACAAACGATGGCATTCGAACTTTTAATGAGACACGATATTCAGCTCGTGACTTTGATCGGCAAAGCAGGTACAGGAAAAACGCTTTTGGCTTTAGCGGCCGGGCTGATGCAAACAGAAGACATGGAATCATATAAAAAGCTTCTTGTCGCCAGACCAATTGTTCCAATGGGAAAAGATATCGGTTTTTTGCCGGGAGAAAAAGAAGAAAAACTGAGGCCTTGGATGCAGCCGATATGGGATAATTTAGAATATTTATTTAATACGAAAAAAGCTGGCGAGCTTGATGCGATTTTAGCAGGTATGAATTCGATCGAGGTGGAGGCGCTGACTTATATTCGCGGCAGGAGCATCCCGGAACAATTTATCATCATCGATGAAGCGCAAAATTTGACGAAACATGAAGTGAAGACGATTTTAACAAGAGTTGGCGAAAAAAGCAAAATTGTGTTGATGGGGGATCCAGGACAAATTGATCATCCTTATTTAGATGAATATAACAATGGGTTGACCTATGTAGTGGAAAAATTTAAAGATCAAGCAATTGCGGGGCATGTAAAATTACTGAAAGGCGAACGATCCCAATTGGCGCAAATAGCAGCAGATTTGTTATGAAAAAGTGAGATGTTGTAGTTTCAAAAGCCTCAGGGGTCAGAGATAAAAGTGTGAGCTTTGCAGAAGCTGATTTATCTTTAGCTCTTTGCAGCACCCAAAAAGATTTTTTGCTCTAACATTTGCGATTCTCAAATTGTGAGCAATGGAAATAAAAGGACTGTCCAGAAAGTCAAATCGCCATTAGTAATAAACACCGATATATCAACGTTTCTAAAACAAAACATTAATGGGGGCGTCAATAAGCCGTAAAAACGACTTATTAGACACCCCCAAAAATTATTTTACGATTATTGCTCTCACCTTTTTAATTGGATCATGGCGGTTCGAGCCATCTCCGTAAATGATGTGGACAGGGCCGTCTTCTTTTAGCGGTTTTCCTTCCTTGCTAAATGCCAAAATGCATTCTTCTGCTTTTTCAATCGGCATTTCGACTTCGCCGTTTTCGGTTTCAAAAACGACCGTTTTGGCGTTCGTTAACGGTTCAGCATTTGATAAAAACGGTTTAAGCGGCATGCCGAAAGTCCCGGTAAGCACCTTTTCTTTTTCAAATTTTTGTTCCGTTTTTAAAGTAGGCGGAAATACAGCTCCCTCCTGAATCTCCCGTTGCCATTGATTTGCTGTTTTTTTCACATAGTCCTCTTCTATGTTTTCCTCTTTGCGGCCTTGATCAAAATATGTATTTAAATCAATGCGGCGGTCATCAAAGATCCAAACACCTGGGTCCAAAGTAATTGGAAATTTTACATTCCCTTTTATTTGAATAATATCGCTCATGAGCATCCCTCCACGTTAAAGTATAAGCGCTTTTATGGATTTTGTCACATTCCGTTGTCCATTTCAGTTCAAAAAGGCGACAGTCAGGCGGCTGAGTCATGACGCGGCAAATCAATCAGACAAATTCTTCTAGCATTTTTTTGGAAGGTTCATACATATATATGAACAACTTTAAAATTATTAGGGAAGGAGGTCGCGTGTTTCCTTGCAATTTTCCTTTATAACATTTAATATTAATAGATAGAATAGGGATTCCTTAATGGGGAACGGAGGGATTCAGATGGCATCATTTGAAATGGTTCTTAGTCACCGGGAAAAGGCTCTTTCGCTTTTAAAGGCGGATGCAGATAAAATCATGAAATTGATTAAAGTACAAATGGACAATTTGACAATGCCTCAATGTCCTCTTTATGAAGAGGTTTTAGATACGCAAATGTTCGGATTATCTCGGGAAATTGACTTTGCTGTCAGACTGGGCCTGATTGAAGAACGCGAGGGAAAAGCTCTGCTTGATGAGCTTGAGCGTGAGCTGTCAGCTCTGCACGAGGCATTTGTACGAAAATAAAAAGCTTGCTCAAACCGGTAAAAAAAAGGTTTGGGCTTTTATTTTATCTTTTCCATTTATCATATCGACCTTCCACAATAGGTGTTCCTTCGCAATTTTTATTTTGCCATTGAGAAAATGAATTGTTCAAAGTATAATAGAAAATAAATTTTCTTTACACTTATGAAAACGATGACTGTGTATTTATTTTGCAACAAGAAGAGCAGCAAGTCGTAAGGAAGATGAACATGTTGAAACGAATTTTAAAATCATATGATTATTCGCTTATTTTAGCAGTTTTCTTATTATGCGGTTTCGGCTTGGTCATGGTGTACAGTTCAAGTATGATCATGGCAGTCACGAGGTATTATACGGAAAGCGATTATTTTTTTCGCAAGCAATTGTCCTCGCTCCTGCTTGCAACGATAGCTTTTCTAGTAATGATGTTTTTTCCGTACCGCGCTCTGCTGAACGGAAAATTTATAAGAATTTTGTTTTTTGGATCGATTGCTGTTCTCGGGCTGTTATTTATTTTTGGACATGTTGCCGGCGGTTCGCAAAGCTGGTTTAAAGTTGCCGGAAGAGCCATTCAGCCGGGAGAATTTGTCAAGCTTTCCGCCATTATTTATTTATCAGCTGTATACGAAAAAAAGCAATCGTACATATGGCACTTTGGAAAGGGAGCATTGCCTCCGGTAATCTTTACCGTATTGATTTGCGTTTTTGTTATGCTTCAGCCTGACATTGGGACATCATTCATTATTGGAATGATTGCCTTGTCTATTATTTTATGTTCAGGTATGGGCATCAAAAACATGTTAAAGTTAGTATTGCTTGCTTTATTTTTCTTATTGCTGCTAAGTCCGCTCATTTTATTTAAGGCCGATGATATTTTTAGTAAAGAACGTCTTTCCCGCTTTACAGGGTATACGGATCCATTTGAACATGAAGACGGAGCAGGTTATCAGCTCGTCAATTCATATATTGCGATCGGATCCGGAGGTCTTACTGGACTGGGGCTGGGGGAAAGCGTGCAAAAATACGGATATTTGCCGGAAGCGCACACTGATTTTATTATGGCCGTTGTAGCGGAAGAGCTAGGTATTTTCGGTGTATTATTTGTTCTTACGCTTTTGGCGTTTATCGTTTTAAAAGGCCTCTATATTGCAAGAAAATGCACCGACCCCTTTGGTACATTGATTGCCGTAGGAGTTTCAAGTATGATCGCCATTCAAACGGCCGTCAACTTGGGAGGAGTGACAGGGCTGATCCCGATCACTGGTGTTACATTGCCGTTTGTCAGCTATGGAGGCTCATCGTTATTAGTACTATTAATATCGATGGGATTGTTAGTGAATGTTTCAATGTTTGTCAATTACCGGGAGCAATATAAAAAAGAAAAAGAAATTGCAAGCATGTAATCGTTCCGCCATATGCTGCTCTAATTTTATTTTCTTGAAAATCTAATATACACTGCAAGGGGGATTTATATGACGAACAGAAAAATTGAAAAAATCTTAGTAGCAAACCGTGGAGAAATCGCGATTCGGGTATTTCGAGCTTGCAATGAATTGAATATCCGAACTGTTGCAATTTATTCCAGGGAAGATTCAGGTTCTTATCATCGATATAAAGCAGATGAAGCTTATTTAGTTGGCGAAGGAAAAAAACCGATCGAAGCATATCTCGATATTGACGGTATCATTGAAATTGCAAAAGCTCATGACGTGGATGCTATTCATCCCGGATACGGTTTTTTATCTGAAAATATCGAATTTGCTAGAAAATGCGAAGAAGCCGGAATCATTTTTATCGGCCCTAGAACAGAGCACTTAGATATGTTTGGCGATAAAGTGAAAGCTAGACATCAGGCGGAAAAGGCCGGAATTCCAGTCATTCCAGGCAGCAACGGTCCAGTCAAAAGCTTGGATGAAGTGATTCAGTTTGGTGAAGAATACGGGTATCCGTTTATCATTAAAGCTGCTCTTGGCGGCGGAGGCCGGGGTATGCGCATAGTCCGTTCAAAGGCTGGAGTAAAGGATTCTTATGAACGAGCTAAATCGGAAGCAAAAGCTGCATTCGGCAGCGACGAAGTGTATGTAGAAAAGCTGATCGAAAATCCGAAGCATATTGAAGTGCAAATCATTGGTGACCACGATGGAAACATTGTTCATCTTTATGAGAGGGACTGTTCTGTCCAACGTCGTCATCAAAAAGTCGTGGAAGTTGCTCCAAGCGTTTCTTTAAAGCAGGAATTAAGGGATAAAATTTGCGAAGCGGCTGTACGGTTAATGAAAAATGTCAACTATGTCAATGCAGGTACGGTGGAATTTTTAGTTTCCGGAGATGACTTTTATTTCATCGAAGTAAATCCGCGTGTTCAAGTAGAACATACGATTACTGAAATGATTACAGGGATAGATATCGTTCAAACACAAATTCTTGTGGCAGAAGGCCACTCAATTCACAGCCCGGAAGTTGGAATTCCAAGACAGGAAGACATTAAAACATGGGGATATGCTATTCAAGCAAGGGTGACGACGGAAGATCCGCTGAACAATTTCATGCCGGACACTGGAAAAATTATGGCGTATCGTTCCGGAGGCGGCTTTGGCGTTCGATTGGATACCGGAAACAGCTTCCAAGGCGCTGTTATTACACCTTATTATGATTCATTGCTTGTAAAAGTATCGACATGGGCGCTATCGTTTGAGCAAGCTGCCAGAAAAATGATTCGAAATTTAAGAGAATTTCGAGTTCGCGGAATAAAAACAAATATTCCTTTTTTGGAAAATGTCATTAAACATGAGAAATTTTTATCTGGAGAATATGATACGTCCTTTATTGATTCATCACCTGAGCTGTTCGTTTTCCCGAAACAACGAGATCGGGGAACAAAAATGCTCACATATATTGGGAATGTGACGGTGAACGGTTTTCCAGGCATCGGGAAAAAGAAAAAACCAGTATTTGATGAGCCACCAATTCCGCACGTAAATTTATCGGAGCCTATTCCAGAAGGAACGAAACAAATTTTAGAGAAAGAAGGAGTCGACGGCCTTGTTAAATGGGTAAAAGAACAAAAACAAGTGCTGTTGACGGATACGACTTTCCGAGATGCTCATCAATCATTGCTGGCAACTCGCGTGCGTACAAATGATATTAAAAAGATTGCTGAACCTACTGCGAGATTGCTTCCAAACCTGTTTTCGCTTGAGATGTGGGGAGGAGCAACGTTTGATGTTGCCTATCGCTTTTTAAAAGAAGATCCGTGGGAAAGACTTCAAATTGTCAGAAAGCATGTGCCAAACTTGCTTCTGCAAATGCTTTTGCGCGCATCGAATGCTGTCGGATATAAAAACTATCCAGATAATGTAATTAAAGAATTTGTCGAAAGATCAGCGGAAGCAGGCATTGATGTGTTCAGAATCTTTGACAGCTTAAACTGGGTAAAAGGGATGACCCTTGCCATCGATGCCGTCCGTAAAACCGGAAAAATTGCCGAAGCAGCCATCTGTTATACAGGGGATATTCTCGATCCAACAAGAAGAAAATATGATTTGAATTATTACAAACAGATGGCAAAAGAATTGGAAGCATCAGGCGCACAAATTTTAGGCATTAAAGATATGGCAGGACTGTTGAAGCCACAGGCGGCATATGAGCTTATTTCAGTGTTAAAAGAAACGGTCGATCTGCCAATTCATTTGCATACACATGATACAAGCGGAAACGGCATTTACACATATGCCAAAGCGATCGAAGCAGGAGTCGATATTATAGATACAGCGTTGAGCTCAATGGCCGGTTTAACTTCTCAGCCAAGTGCCAATTCTTTATATTATGCGCTTGAAGGTTCGGAAAGAAGACCGAATGTTAACATTCAATCATTGGAAAAGCTGTCTCAATATTGGGAAGAAGTTCGCAAATATTATCAAGACTTTGAGAGCGGCATGAAAGCTCCTCATTCAGAAGTTTATGTACATGAAATGCCTGGCGGACAATACAGCAATTTACAGCAGCAGGCGAAGGCTGTAGGTTTGGGTGACCGCTGGGAGGAAGTGAAAGAAATGTACAGCCGCGTCAACCAAATGTTTGGCGATATTGTTAAAGTAACTCCGTCATCAAAAGTTGTTGGTGACATGGCGCTCTTTATGGTTCAGAACAATTTAACGGAAGAAGACGTATATGAGCGTGGAGAATCGCTTGACTTCCCAGATTCAGTCATTGAATTTTTTGCCGGATATCTCGGCCAGCCGTACGGAGGCTTTCCGAAAGAGCTCCAGCGCGTGATTTTAAAAGGCCGTGAGCCGATTACAGTTAGACCTGGGGAGCTATTGGAGCCGGTTAATTTCCAAGCATTAAAAGAAGAGCTGGAGCAGCTGCTCCATCGTGAGCCGACGCCTTACGAGACGATTGCTTATGCACTGTATCCAAAAGTGTTCACGGAATATTTGAAAACATATGAACAATATGGAAACATTTCTGTTTTAGATACACCGACATTCTTCTACGGAATGCGTTTAGGCGAAGAAATTGAAGTGGAAATAGAAAAAGGAAAAACGCTGATTGTGAAGCTAGTTTCCATTGGCCAACCGCAGCCTGATGGAACGCGGATCGTGTACTTTGAATTAAACGGCCAGCCGCGTGAGGTTGTCATTAAAGACGAGAGCATCAAATCAACTGTTCAGCAAAGAGTCAAAGCAGATCCGCAAAACCCTGAACATATTGGAGCGTCTATGCCTGGAACAGTAATTAAAGTCTTGGTAGAAAAAGGCGAAAAAGTAAATAAGGGCGATCATTTAATGATCACTGAATCAATGAAAATGGAAACGACTGTTCAAGCTCCATTTGCAGGTGTTATTAAAGATATTTATGTGAAGAGCGGAGAAGCTATTCAAACAGGTGATTTGTTAATCGAAATCACTAAATAATAAATTTTGTGCCAGCCATTTTTGGCTGGTTTTTTTATGTAAAATTTTAAAATTTAAAACTTCGTTTCGAAAAAACTATTGAAAATGATTTTCACTCATGTTATTCTTTAATTAATGATGAAAATCATTCTCAAGAAAGGCTGTGACGACATGACAATGCTTTTTGTCGGTAGTACGGTTTTGATTTATAGCATTTTAATCGGATATGTTTTGAAGCGAGTCGATTCAAATTCATAAATAAATTTTTCATATATTACATAGCGGGGATTGGCAAAAAACCGTCAATCTCTTTTTTATGGGAAAACTGAGCTTTTTAACAGTCGCTTGGGAGGAAGCGAAGCGGGTTTTTTCTTGATCCAGGCTCCTGAAAATAATTTTTTTGCCTTCATTTACGGGCAATATGGTAAAATCAACATGAGGAATTGACGAAAAGGAGCCTGAGGTATGGGAAATGTAGTTGAGCAAGAACAAATCAGCAGCTTGATTCAAATATTTGAAAAGCTTCCTAAAGAAGTCAAAGCTTCCTATAAACAAAAATGGAAAGAATTAATTGAAAAAGAGATGCAGGATCAAATCCAAATTGCATTTATGGGCCATTTTTCGGCAGGAAAATCATCGCTGTTAAACAAGCTTGCAAACGGAACCATTTTGCCTTCGAGTCCGCTTCCGACCAGCTCCAATATCGTCATGCTGGCGAAAGGCGAACGTTTGACCCGTGTGCATCTGTTTAATGGCAAAATGTATGAATCGAAAGACGATTTGGATAATGAGCTGATCAGCAAGCTGTGCAAACAAGAAAATGAAATTGAAAAAGTATTTATTCAACGGCCTTATTTTACGATTCGTGAACATCTGATTTTAACAGATTCGCCGGGAATTGATTCGACGGATGACGATCATCGCAAAAGAACAGAATCGGCGCTCCATTTAGCGGATTACATCGTATATGTGACGGATTATCATCACGTTCAGTCGGAGCTGAATTTTTCTTTCTTGTCAAAGCTGAGGGGGATGAATAAACCGATCATCGTCATCATCAACCAAATTGATAAGCATCAAGAAGATGAAATCCCTTTTTCAACGTTTAAAACAAACATTGAAGCCTCGCTGACAGCTATCGGAATTGAAAAGGAAAATATTTATTATACGACAACGAAATCGCCTGAGCATCCTTTAAACGAATTTAAGCAGTTAGAGGAGCGGTTAAATGGGCTAGTCGATAATAAAAAGCATTTAGTGCGAAAAAATGTATTGGAGCAGGCAAAAATTTTGCTTCAACAAATGAAGGAGGATTTGTCTAAAGAGAAAGCGGAGAGTCTTCATCTCTCATTGGATGAATGGAATCAGCTTGATCAGCTGCTTCAAAACAGCCAGCAAAAATTGTCGGAAATAGAACAGAAGCTCAAACTGATAGATGAAGACATTAAACAGTTTGAAGCAGCATTTGATCAAGAACTTGATGGTTTGTTGAGAAACGCCAATCTTATGCCTTATGATACAAGGGAAAAAGCGGCAAAATTAATTGAAACCCAGAAAAAAGATTTTAAAGTTGGTTTGTTTTTCTCAAAAAAGAAAACAGAAGAGGCAAAACGAAATGCACTTATTCAATTTTATGAAGAGCTGGCCAAAAATGTGGAATCGCAAATTGTATGGCACATCATCAATATGGCGAAAAAATATTATGAAAAGCATCATATCGACCAACCTTCTCTTTTACAGCAAATACTAAGCTTTTCGATCGAATTTGATGAAAATATGCTGCTTGACGTGATCAAACCAGGGGCTGAATTAAATGGTCAATATGTGCTCCAGTATGGGAAAGATGTTTCAAATGCTGTACAGCAATTGTGCAAACGAGAAGCTCAAAGCTTGCGCGATCACATGATCAAAGCGTTACACAAGATGAATCAAACAGAAAGAGAACGGATGAAACAGGAGCGGGAACAGCTTACAGTCAAACTGATGCAAATGTCTAAAGCGATTGATGAGAAAGAACAATTTATGAATGAGTTTAAACAGCTTTCCGACATATTAAATGGTCAAGGAACTGTTGACAATATCGATATCGAGCGATGGAAAGCCGAACATCTGCAAAAACAAATCATGGAATGGAATTCTCTTCAATTCCTTATTTCGAATGAAAAGCAAAGAAAAGATAAAAAAATAGAGAAAAAAGAAACCGAACGAAAACATGAAGCGGCGAAGAAAGATCAAATGATAAATAAGCTGCAAAAAGGGATTGAAATTTTAAATGAGACTGGGCTGGAGCATTCAGCCAACCGCTTAAAAGAAAAACTTTCTCAAATTGAGAACCGCTCCTTTCAAATTGCAATTTTTGGCGCGTTTAGTGCAGGAAAATCGAGCTTTTTAAATGCCTTGATTGGTGAAAAAATTTTCCCTTCCTCGCCAACTCCAACAACCGCTGTTATCAATAAATTAACCGGTGTTAAAGATGGCAAAAAACACGGGGATGTGGAAGTAGTCTTTAAAAATGAGCAGCAAATTTTAGAAGAAATTAATGAATTGCTAGCACCGCTTTCTCTTAAGGCAGAGAGATTTTCCGGTTTGCGCGAAGCGATGCTTCAAGCAATGAAACGAACGGAAGATGAAATGGTTCAACGAAGGCTGAACACCTTTTTAGAAGGAATCTCATTTTATGAAAAAGAAGATCAAAAAGTGAAATGGATCAAGGCAGATGAGCTTGAGTCATTTGTTGCAAAAGAAGAACGGTCATGTATGATTCAGGATGTAACGATTTATTATGATTGTGATCTGACTAGAAAAGGGATTACTCTTGTTGATACTCCAGGTGCGAGTTCATTTCACGGCCGGCATACAGAACTTGCTTTCCAATATATAAAACATGCGGATGCCATTATCTTTTTAACTTACTACAACCATCCATTTTCAAAAGGAGATCAGCAGTTTTTGGATCAGCTTGGTCTTGTAAAGGACGCCTTTACGTTAGATAAAATGTTTTTTATCATCAATGCAATTGATTTGGCGGAACATGATCAAGATGCAGAAGATGTTCGAAATTATGTCGAGCAAATGTTATTGTCCCATTCAATCCGACAGCCGAAGCTTTTTCAAGTTTCAAGCTTACAGGCATTGGAAAAGAAAAAGATTTCGAAGGTTCGAGACGAGTTTCCGCATTTTCTCAAGTCGTTTGAACATTTTATCCATCATGAATTGATGACCGTTTTAATTCAAGCGGCTGAACATGAATTTCAACAGGCGGTCTCAGAACTTTCAGATATGATCAAGCTTTTGGAGCTTGATGAAAGCGAACGCGATCAGAAAATTCGCGAATTGAAGGATCAGCTCAATCGCATGCAGGAATTAATTCGTACGCAATCAGTTGACGAATACGTTATAACATTCCAGCAGGAAACGGAAGAATTGAACTATTACGTAAAACAGCGGCTTCTTCATAAACTTCCGGAGCTGTTTAAAGAGGCGTATCATCCTGGCAAATTTACAAACAGCACAAAGGGAGAAGCAGCCATTTTAATGGATTGTTTTAACGAAATGATAGAAGGACTGAATATTCAGCTCCAGCAGGAAATGAACGCTACAACACTTCGTATTGAAAATTATTTAAACGGAATATTGCAAAAAATCAATCAGAACCTTTCCGACATGGTTGCTAAACAATGTGTAGCAGTTCCGTTTTCAAATATAGAAGAGATTCAATGGGAAGAAATCCGGATCCAAGTTTCCGTTTTCCCTTACATTCAATTTGATGTTTCAAAAGCACATAAAGTGTTCCGAAATACGAAATCATTTTTCGAGCAGAACGAAAAGCAAAAGCTGTATGATATTCTAGAACAGAATTTGAAAGATACGATTGACATGTCGGTGAGAGCTTTTGAAGAGCATCTGGCACGCCATTACGAAGCATTATTGAAAAAGGAAATCGAACAGCTGAAGGAAAAAATGATTCAAGAAGGGGAACAATTTATTCAAGCTAGATTAAAAACGTTGACAGCTCCAAATGATGTACAATGGATGAAAGAAAAATTCAATGAATTAACATCGCTTTCATAAAGAGGGGCAGAAGCTCCTCTCTTCCTTTGAAAGAGCTCGAACTTAAAAATTAGGGGGAAAAAAGATGGCAGAAGTACATAAAGAGATAACAAAGCATTCAAACCGCCAGCACGAGATCGTGAAAAAGTTTTTGCATCTCGAAGAAAAACGGGAGCAGGCAATCGATGAAGCTGTAAAGCTTTGCGAAAAGGGGCTTCATTTTTCCGTGCAAACGATTAACGAAATTACAAAAGAAATGAATGAGCTGGCCAGAGCAACCGGAATCGTTCCGCAACGAAAATACGTAACGGAAGAAATGGTAAAAGAATATGTAAGTCGGAAGCAAAGCTGAAAGGAACTGGATGACCCAGTTCCTCATAAAATTTATGGAAGAGTCTTTATTTTCTGGATGCTAACAGAACGTGCAAAATGGTTTGTGGAAATGTTTTTTGCGGGATGCCGGGAGGGAGGAGAAGCCGCAAAAACCAAGCTCATCCCTCTGATCAAAAAGCGGATGATCTCATGGGGCCACGCCCTTGATGGAACGCTCATAAACGTTGTTAGTTTATCGTGTTCTAATACATTAAAGGTTCCGGTGAATGCTCACAAACGTTGTTTATCGCGCTAATACATTAAGGCTCCGCTGAATGCTCCGAACGTTGTTAGTTTATCGTGTTCTAATACATTAAAGGTTCCAGTGAATGTTCACAAACGTTGTTAGTTTATCGCGCTAACACATTAAGGTCCCGCTAAATGTTCACGAATGTTGTTAGTTTATTGCGTGCTAATACAATAAAGGGTTCCAATGAAAGACCAGAACGTTGTTAGTTCTTCTTCAATAATATGAGTTAACACATAAAGCCCTCTGAACGATAAAAAATGCTGTTTCCAAATATAAGTAACGCAAAAAAACTTAAAATCAGCCGCTTGTTGTTCCTTCATGATCAATCCCTTTTTGAAGCTGCAATGCTTTTTTGGCTAATTCATCAGCCGTTTTGTTTTGCTTTTCGGGAATCCATTTAATAAAAAACAAATCCAATTGATCGATGAGCTTTAACGCTTCTTGAAGATGGCTGTTATAGCGTTGATTTTTTGCATAACGTTTAAGCACTGCTTGCTCCACTGCCTGTGAATCGGTTCTGAAAGAGACGATCTTATATCCTTTTTCAAGGCAGATCATAAGTCCTTTGACTAATGCAGCAAATTCAGCTTCATGATTATCCATGACGCCAAGCCAAGGGGGAAAAAATATTTTTCTTGAATGTTCGTTCCTTTTATATAAATACCGGCGCCGGAAAGTCCGGGATTTCCTTTTGCCGCACCATCTATGTAGACTTCTACCAATCAATTTCACTCCCTTAGAGGAATTTTTTTAAAAATGAAGAATATAACATGTCATCAAGATCATGATAAGGATGAAAAAAGCTTAAAATAGATGTGAGGAGCTTTTGATCTTATTAAGTAAAACATCTATTTGACTGCCTTTTTCTTTTCAAAAAAATCGATGTGATTATACCATACAATTCGATCAATGTCTGTAAAAACCCTTTTGAGTGAATCGGTTGCAAGGTTGAACAGAATATGGTATAAAAAATTAGTCTCTTCAATTGAGAATGCGAAAGATACATTTTCGAGAAAGTACAATCTCTTTTTGTGAAACAGCATAATGATAAATAAAAAACAGTGGAGATGGAATGATGAAAGATCGTGCGGCTATATTTGAAAAAGTGACTGAATTAATGGATGAATATTGCGTAAATTGTTTTTTAAAAGCTCATTTTCGAAAAGAATACGGAAAAACATATGCCCATTCATTTTGTATTAATAAATGCACGGTGGGACAGCAAATTAAAGAGCTGGGGAAAAATTTGAGGGGGACACGCAAGCGCGGCGATCGAAAATTCAGTAATAAATAAAAATTCCGAAAATAAAAAATAAAAAGAGGCAAAAGCCTCTTTTTATATTTGAAGATCAAATGATCATCGATTATAATTTTACAACGTTCGCTGCTTGTGGTCCACGATTTCCTTGGACAATTTCAAAAGATACCGCTTGACCTTCTTCTAAGGTTTTGAAACCTTCGCCTTGAATTGCAGTGAAGTGGACAAAAACATCGTCTCCGCCTTCAACTTCAATAAAACCATAACCTTTTTCATTGTTAAACCATTTTACTTTACCATTTTGTTGCATATTTCGATTTCCTCCTAATACTTTCCGCACAAAGCCGTGCTTAAAAAATTTTTTATCATTTAACAGGAATATAATGCAACAAGCAAGGTCTCAAAACCTTAGGCTGCCTATATTCAGCTAAATGATATATCTACTATACACTAACCAATTATTGAAAGTCAAGTTTATTCCAATGATTCGAATTTTTGTCAAAACGCTAAGATGGAAATTGATTGGGAATAAATCAGCTTAATTGCCGGCTACATGACAAGGATGCTTTCACCGTGAAAATCGGTGCTGTTTTCTCGCAAAAAAAAGCATTTTCCAGGTAATACGAGGAAGTTAATACGATAAAGCGACGTCATTTTATAAAAAAACGAATGTCTTATTGACACTCGTTTATGAAATATGTTCATGAATATATTTAGACATTCGTTCACTTTCTAACTTTATGTCGTCTAAAATGGTGTCCACAGCGTTTGGATGGTACAGTTGAAAAATATTTTTACGCATCCGTTTTAATTTATCAGGTGAATGCAATAATTTGTTCACCTCATCAATCATATCAGATACATTGTTGACGATGACCGCAGCGCCGTGTTTTGCAAAGAATTCCGCGTTTTCTTTTTCCTGCCCAGGAACCGGGTTGTATAAAACGAGAGGAACCGAAAGGGAAGAAGCTTCTGTTAACGTAATTCCTCCGGGTTTTGTAATCAACAAGGAAGCAATTCGAAACAGCTCGTCCACTCTTTCGACGTAACCCAAAACTTTCAATTGATCTCTGCTTGCTTTAGCAAGAGGGGCTAAGCGGTCTTTGAGCGCATGATTGTTTCCGCATACAACAACGGTTTGGACGTTTTCTGAATAGCGCATCGCTTCGCAAATTTCTTTCACATTTTTTAAGACGCCGTGAGCACCTGCCATAATAAGCAAAATATGTTTGTTCTCACTTAATCCATATTTGCGGTACAACGGTTCTATCTCAATATTTTCTTCAAATCGGCTGCGTATAGGAATTCCGGTAACTTTTACGTCTTTTTCGTCGATCCCTAAGCTGAGAAGTTTTTCTTTTACATCTTCACATGCAACATAATATTTATCTATGTTTTGATGCACCCAAATTTTATGTAAACAAAAATCTGTCATGACATTAAAGGTCGGAATCACGTGACCGGTGCGTCTCCGGTATTCGGGTACGACGATCATTGGAAACGTATTGATGATGATATCGGGTTTTTCAGCAGCAATCACTTGTTCGAGTTTTTTTCTGCCCATTGTGTAATAAACATTCATGACTCGTTTATTGTACATTTTATCTACACCATAATAAAACAAACGGTAAAACTGTTTTCCAAACGAAAAGCTCTTTAAATACAGGTATTTTGTGAATTCAGTAATGAGTGGATGAGACTCTTGATATAGATCGCAAACGATGACGTCCATACCCCGTTCCATACATCGCTTTTCCAGCGTCTTTGCCACTTGAATATGCCCGTTTCCGTACTTTGCTGTCAAGATCAAAATTTTCTGCTTATTCATAAACGATTTCATCACCTCAATTTCAGAACGTCGTATTTTAATCCGACCAGGTTGCTATTATTATTCCCAAATATAAGGAGTTTCTTGATATACATAATAGTTAAGCCAGTTGACAAACAGCAAATTCGCATGTGACCGCCAGCGATTGTAAGGCGATTTCGTCGGGTCGTCATTAGGGAAATAATTTTTTGGGATTTCGATGTCAAGTCCTCTCGCCAAATCTCGTTCATATTCATCTCTTAATGTTGTTGCATCATATTCAGGATGTCCGGTTAAAAAAATAAATCTCCCGTCTTTCGAAGAAATAAGACATACACCCGCTTCATCCGAATAAGACAAAATCTCTAAATCTTTTTGTTTTTTCACTTCTTCCACATCGATGTCCGTATGGCGAGAATGAGGAACGTAATAGATTTCATCGAAACCTCTTAACAGCTTGACGGAAGGATCTGATATTTTATGTTCAAAAACGCCGAAGCATTTTTTCGGCAGCATATATTTATCGATGCCGTAATGATAGAATAGGCCTGCTTGAGCACCCCAACAAATATGCAAAGTAGATGTCACATTTTCTTTCGTCCATTCAAAAATGTTTGTCAACTCTTCCCAATAATTAACAGCATTAAAAGGCATTTTTTCAACAGGAGCCCCTGTTACAATCAACCCGTCGAATTTTCGATGCTTGACTTGATCAAACGTTGTATAAAATTGTTCTAAATGCTGCTTTGCCGTTGTTTTTGGCGTATGGGTTTTCGGACGCAAAAACGTGATATTAACTTGAAGCGGAGAATTTCCTAAAAGTCTGAGAAGCTGGGTCTCCGTTTTTTCTTTTTCTGGCATTAAATTTAAAATGGCAATATTTAATGGGCGGATATCCTGAGTGTAAGCCCTTTTTTCATCCATCACGAAAATGTTTTCCTTCTCCAATATTTCTTTTGCCGGCAAATTTGCTGGTATATTAATTGGCATGTATGTGCACCTCCGGAATGTAATCGAAAAACAAAAAAATGAATCATGTGCAGAGCGAAACAGAACATGATCAGACTAAGTTTTGCTAATATTATAGATAGTTTAAAATGATATTTCAATTTTAGATTTGTTATTATTATGACTGTATTGTAAAATCAACGTAAATGGAGGGGGAGGCGTGATGACTGTTTATGACTTTGATGTAAAAACCGCAGATGGGCAAACAATATCACTATTACAGTATAAAGGAAATGTCATGCTCATTGTCAATACTGCAAGTTATTGCGGCTTTACGGAGCAATACAAAGATTTGCAAAATTTATATGAAACATACAAAGAAAAAGGATTTGTCGTACTGGCGTTTCCGTGTAATCAGTTTGGCAATCAGGAGCCGGGAACGGACGAAGAAATCCAAACATTTTGTGAAAATTATGGTGTGACATTTCCCGTCTTTTCAAAAATTGATGTGAGAGGCCCGAATGCCCATCCTTTATTTGTGTACTTGACCGAACAAATTCCAGGCGTGTTTGGAACAAAGATGATTAAATGGAATTTTACAAAATTTTTGATCGACCGCGACGGCAATCCGGTAGAGCGATTTGTTCCGCAAACAAATCCGAAAGACATCGCTCCTTATATCGAAAAGCTTTTGTAAATTCTCCATTATTTCACTGCAAGTGCTTTTGGAAAGAATTTTGCAGACTGGCATGTTAAAATGGAACTAGCTAAGAGGAAGTAGGGAGTGACATCTTGTGAACATTAAGTCGATTGAACCTACCCCAAGCCCTAATACGATGAAAGTAATTCTCGACCAAGAGCTTCCGGCAGGTAAAAGGAACAATTATAAAAAAGAAAATGCTCATGAAGCACCAAAGGAAATCCAATCCATTTTAGCAATTGAAGGGGTGAAAGGGGTTTATCATGTTGCAGATTTTATGGCCATTGAACGAAACAGCAAATATCATTGGCAGGATATTTTATCAGAAGTAAGAAGCATTTTCGGCGAGCAGGTTGAAGATAACAGCCAGGACGCCTATTCTCCTGAAGAAGGATATGGCGAAGTAAAAGTGTTTATTCAAATGTTTCACGGTCTGCCGATGCAAGTAAAGCTGACAGACGGACATGAGGAGCGCCGCTACGGGCTGCCTGAACGCTTCCGAAACATGATCATGGAAGTTCAAAAGCATGCGAACAACGTTGTTTTAGAAAGGGAATGGAAGGAGCATGGCGTCCGCTACGGAGATTTGGATGCAATCGGCCAGGAGGTTGTCGATGAAATATCAGCAGCCTATCCGGATGACAGGCTGGAACGCATAAAAAATAGAATCATTCATCAAAAGGATGAAAAGGAAACGTTTAAGCGATTCAGCTACAAAGTAACGGTTGACATGCTTGATGATCCTGATTGGCAAAAGCGGTTTGCCCATTTGGAGCAAATGGATCCAACGCTTGAAGATTTAGATGTGCTGGAAAAAGCGTTGAATGATGAGAAAGCATCGATACGAAGACTTGCAACGGTCTATTTAGGAATGCTCGAAGATCCGGCTGTCCTTCCTTTGCTCTATAAAGCGTTAAAAGATAAAAGCGTTACTGTTAGAAGAACAGCAGGTGATGCGCTATCCGACATCGGGGACAAAGCGGCTATTCCTGAAATGGCGAAAGCATTGAAGGACAAAAGTAAACTTGTTCGTTGGCGAGCAGCCATGTTTTTGTACGAAGTAGGAGATGAATCTGTTTTAAAGGAACTGAAGGAAGCGGAAGACGATCCAGAATTTGAAGTGAAAATGCAAATAAAAATGGCAATAGAAAGGATCGAAAAAGGAGAAGAAGCAAAAGGATCCGTTTGGAAGCAAATGACCGAAAGCCGGCAAAAGTAGCATATTTCTGTTTCATAAACGAATAATGTTAAATATAGTAAAAATTAGGGGGATTGAAAATGTCAATGGCTTATGAAGAGTATATGCGTCAGCTCGTTCAACCGATGAGAGATGAGTTGACAAATGCCGGATTCCGCGAATTAGTTACACCTGAAGAGGTGGATCAATTTATGGAATCAGCGGAAGGGACAACGCTCGTCTTTGTGAATTCCGTTTGCGGCTGCGCAGCGGGACTTGCAAGACCAGCGGCAACACAAGCTTTAGTAAGAAGCGAAAAAACTCCTGACCATCTCGTAACAGTTTTTGCGGGTCAAGATCGGGAAGCGACGGCAAAAATGAGGGAGTATTTTATCGGTTATGAACCGTCGTCGCCGTCAATGGCTCTTTTAAAAGGAAAAGAAGTTGTCCATTTTATCCCAAGACATGACATTGAAGGCAATACGCTGGAAGGAGTTATGGAAAATCTTCTTCAAGCATTTGAAAAGCATTGCTAATAATATTCAGCTTCTTAAAAGTAAAAGAGCTCATGGTCTTCCATGAGCTTTTAGTCTGTAAGTTCCATTACAATTAAATATGCAAGTGTAATAAAGCTACCTATTATGAACATTGCATCATACATATGTACTTTCCTCCAATCAACTAGAAAAAATTTTGCAGGATGAGTTGAACGGTCATTTTTTGCCGGTTTCCCAAATTGTCGGCTTCCGATCTGCTGCCTCCAACTTCTGATTTTTATTTTACCCTTTTTTCTCGTTTTTTTGAACCCATTTCTTTTCAGTCAAAAAACTCTATCAAATATCTATTTTGATTAAAATATGATAGAATGATAGTATCGTTTGTTCATTTGGCGGAAAGGATGTTGGGAACTTGAAAAATTGGATTCGAAAATCGCTTGTCGTTTTATTTACACTCGCAACATTCGGGCTTGTAGCGCCTCCGTCCGCCTTAACCGTCAATAAACAGGCTCCTGATGCAAACTATGCACCGGAGGCCGAAGAGAAAAAACTATTACTGCATCGTGATTCACAAGATCAGTCAGCAATAGAACAGCCAAACATTGTCGATCAATTTTTGTTTGAAGCGGAAAAACAATCATTTGAAAAATTCGGCAAAAAAATCAGCGGTGTGATAGAAGATGAGTTTCGCAACTTAGTTTTGCCGCAAATGGAAGAAGTGATCAAAACCTTCTTGGCAACGGAGAAGGAAAAATTTGCAGATTTGGCTATATCCCAAAAACCTGCGAATGGAAAAGGAGAAAAAATTTTTCACATTTATGATCGTACGAGCGGAAAAGACTTGATACGATTTCATGTTCGCGTCGATCATCCGCCAAAACAGGGCTATTGGTTTGATTTTCATTACCATACATACCATGACCACTTTCAAACCCATTATGCATTGGGGAAAATTTATTGGGACACAAACACACCTCCAAATTGGATGCAGTAAAGGAAGTGATTGAATATGGCGTATTCACTTGAAAAGCTCCAAAAAAAAGCGATTGAATTGTTGGAAGATCGGGGAGTAACATTAAAAGACATTGGACAAATCGTGTTGGAGCTGCAAAAAAAATACATTCCCGATCTGTCTCTTGAAGAATGCACATACCATGTTGAAAAGATTTTAAGAAAACGAGAAATCATTCATGCTGTCTTGACAGGAATTGCTTTAGACAAGCTTGCGGAACAAAAATTGCTTCCTGAACCGCTTCAGCAAATTATCGAATCAGATGAACCGCTATATGGAATTGATGAAATTTTATCGTTATCGATTGTAAATGTTTATGGGTCAATTGGATTTACGAATTATGGCTATTTAGACAAAGAAAAATTTGGAATCATCAAAGAGCTGAACAATAGCCATGACGGGAAAGTCAATACATTTTTAGACGATATCGTGGCAGCCATTGCTGCAAGTGCAGCTAGCCGCATTGCTCATAATAACGAAGATGTAAATGATAAGCTGGAAGAGATAAAATAATTTCAGAAAGTGTGCAGCGGGAAATAATTGGCGATTCGCCAATTTTTCCATTTTTAAAGATGGAGATTGCAAAAATAAGCTGCATGAGACGGCTTTTTCGATCCGGATTTTGAAAAAATTTTTTCGTTTGACAAACGGTTTAATAGCAATGAGAGAACGAGCCGATTGTAAACTAAAGTAACATTTCAACTAAAGGATGTGTCATCAATGGAACAATACTTAAATTTATGCAGACATGTGCTTGAGCACGGGGTTAAAAAACAGGATCGGACGGGGACAGGAACCATCAGCACATTTGGATATCAAATGCGTTTTGATTTGGCTAAAGGGTTTCCTCTTGTTACGACGAAAAAAATTCATCTAAAATCGGTCATTTATGAGCTGTTATGGTTTTTAAAAGGTGATACAAACGTAAAATATTTACAAGAACACGGCGTCCGAATTTGGAACGAATGGGCAGATGAGAACGGCGACTTGGGCCCCATTTACGGCTACCAATGGCGTTCGTGGACAGGTGCAGACGGAAATACCATCGACCAAATCTCAAATGTAATTGAACAAATTAAAACGAATCCACATTCACGGCGATTGATTGTAAGTGCTTGGAACGTCGCTGATTTAGATAAAATGGCCCTCCCGCCGTGCCATGCGTTTTTCCAATTTTATGTTGCGGAAGGAAAGCTTTCGTGTCAGCTTTATCAACGATCCGCAGACCTTTTTTTAGGTGTGCCGTTCAATATTGCTTCCTATGCGCTTTTAACGATGATGATTGCTCAAGTTTGCGACTTGGAGCCCGGGGAGTTTATCCATACATTTGGCGATGTTCATATTTATAACAACCATATTGAGCAAGTAAAATTGCAGCTGACGAGGGAGCCGCGGCCTCTTCCGACAATGAAATTGAATAAAGAGGTAAAATCCATTTTTGATTTTACTTATGAAGATTTCACGCTGGAAGGGTATGATCCTCATCCTCACATTAAAGGTGAGGTGAGTGTATGATTTCCTTTTTGTTTGCGATGGATGAAAACCGGCTGATCGGAAAGGACAATAAGCTTCCTTGGCATCTTCCGAATGATTTAAAATATTTTAAAGAAACAACGATGAACAAAAAGATCGTCATGGGCCGTAAAACCTTTGAATCGATTGGACGGCCCCTTCCCGGAAGAGAAACGATTGTGTTAACAAAGAATGAAAAGTTTTCTTCTGAAGGCTGTCTCGTTTTTCATTCGATAAATGAATTTTTGCAATTTGCCCAAAACAATAAGGAAGAAGAAATTTTTGTAATTGGCGGAGCGAAGATTTTTGAAGCGCTGCTTCCGTTTGCCGATCGACTCTATGTAACAGAAATTGAGGGGGAGTTTGAAGGCGACACATATTTTCCAAAAATTGATTTTTCTGAATGGAAGCTTATTTCCCAAAAAGATGGAGTAGTTGATGAAAAAAATGTTTATCCGCACCGCTTCCTTGTGTACGAGCGAAATAAATAAGAACGGTCTGAGTCAATTTGAAGTCAAGGAAGCATTGCTTCTTTTGCCGGTTTCTAAAGGACATTAAAAAAGGCGCTTAAGCGTCTTTTTTAGTTGTGCCATATCTTGCAAGTAATACATATAAGAATCATATAATTTCACATGTAAAATTTGATTCAATCGGTCAAAAAAGCCGATTTCTAAATAAAAACAATAGATGTAATTTTATTTTTATTTGAATCGTGTTATAATTTAAAAATTAAGAAATTGTTTAAGGGCAGGGATGTACGATGACGAATTTGACAAAAGTTGAAGCATTCGTCCAAGTAGAAGATATATTAAAAGCGCATCAATCATTAAAGGATGTTGTGACACATACTCCATTGGAATTTAACCAAAGATTATCTGAAAAATATGGTTGCCGGGTATACTTGAAAAGGGAAGATTTGCAAGTTGTACGCTCTTTTAAAATAAGAGGAGCTTACAACAAAATGAAACATTTGACTCCTGAGGAAACGAAAAATGGGGTTGTCTGTGCAAGTGCTGGAAATCATGCGCAAGGAGTCGCATTTTCGTGCAGAGCGTTAAAAGTGCATGGAAAAATTTTTATGCCTTCCACAACTCCAAAACAAAAAATATCTCAGGTGGAATTGCACGGAAGAGAGTACATTGAAATTGTGTTGACAGGCGATACATTTGATGATGCGTATAAAAAAGCGCTTGAATGCGCCGAAAAAGAAAACCGTACGTTCATCCATCCGTTTGACGATAAAGATGTCATTGCGGGCCAAGGCACCATTGCTGTTGAAATTTTAAATGACAGCGATGAGCCAATTGATTTTTTGTTTGCTGCTATCGGCGGCGGAGGGTTAATGTCTGGCATCGGCACATACTTTCAAAGCGTATCGCCGGAAACAAAATTAATCGGCACGGAACCTTCCGGCGCACCAGCTATGGCGAAATCACTCGAAAAAGGCGAAGTAGTCGAACTGGATGAAATTGAAAAATTTGTGGATGGAGCGGCGGTCCAGCGGGTAGGAAATCAGACATTTTCCATTTGCCGGACAATTTTGGACGATCTTTTACTTGTGCCGGAAGGAAAAATTTGTACAACGATCTTGAACTTATATAATGAAAATGCAATTGTAGCAGAACCAGCAGGTGCGCTTCCAATCGCAGCGCTTGATTTTTACAAAGATCAAATAAAAGGAAAAAATGTCGTTTGCATTCTTAGCGGAGGCAATAACGATATTGAGCGCATGCAGGAAATTAAGGAGAGATCCTTAATTTATGAAGGCTTGCAGCATTATTTTATCGTTAATTTTCCGCAGCGTGCGGGTGCTTTACGTGAATTTTTAGATGAGGTATTAGGTCCGACGGATGATATCACTCGCTTTGAATACACGAAGAAAAATAATAAAGACAGCGGTCCTGCGCTTGTCGGCATCGAAGTCAAGCATCGGGAAGATTATCGCGGATTAGTCGAAAGAATGAAAAAGAAAGGTTTTCCTTTTACAGAGGTTAACAAGGACAGCAACTTATTCAATTTGTTAATTTAAAATATTTTTGTATATGACAAATTTTTGCAAAATTCGCTCCTATTTTGTTGTATAATAGAAGAAACGGGTAAAAAGAGGATTGATACTTTGCTATTTAAAAGCCTAGAGTTCAAACTTGAAAATGGACAGAAGGTGAAGATTGTTGAAATCCCAGTATTGGAGGAGGATAACTCTTACCGTTTCATGTTAAATATTCATTTGCAGCTTTTTATAGCGAACATTTGCAAAGAATCAAAGCCAAAAAGCCTTTATAATTTTCGAAGCTATTTGAAGCATGCTTTAAAGTGGAAAGATTATGAATCAATTTTTCAAGACAACCGATTAAAACATAACGCTTAAAGAAATATCCCTTGCAGATATTTGATTATCGGCAAGGGCTTTTTATTTTTTTAAGCGTTTTGGAGAAGAAGGAGAGATCTGCGAAATTGACCGTTTTTGAATTTTTAAGTTTCAAAATATGTTAGGACGGGTAAAGATTAGAGACTGTTTCTTTTCTTTTGATCAGAAACGTGATAAGGTTGAAATATTATTGTTTGATAGGAAGTGAATATATTGACACAAAAGGTAAGGATCGTTACCGATTCAACAGCAGATTTAGATAAAAATATTTTGGAGGAATACAATATTGAAGTTGTTCCGTTAACTTATACATTGAATGGTGTATCTTATACGGACAGCATTGATTTTGAACCAGCGGAATTTATTGAAAAAATGATGGAATCAGCAGAAATACCGAAAAGTTCTCAGCCTTCTCCGGTCCATTTTAAGGAAGTGTATGATCGCCTTCATGCAGAAGGTTTTCAAGTGCTATCCATTCATATGTCCGGTAAACTGAGCGGAACAGTGCGCGCCGCACAGCAGGGGGCAAGCCTGACCGAGGGAGAAGTTACGATCATAGATTCCAACTATATATCTAGCGCTTTAGGTTTTCAAGTGATTGAAGCGGCAAAAATGGCAAAAAAGGGAGCAATGTTAGACAAAATAATCTCTCATATAGAACAAGTACGAAAAAACACTTTTCTTTATGTATCAGTAGACACTCTCGAGCATTTGGAAAAAGGGGGACGGATTGGAAAGGGAAAGGCTCTATTAGGATCGTTATTGAATATTAAACCGATCGCTTCTTTACAAGACGGGATCTTTACGCCAATCACAAAAGTTAGAAGCCATTCGCAAGTTGTTAAATTTTTTATGAAGCAATTGATTCAAGATATAAAAGATCGCGATTTGCTGAGGATTGGGGTGGCGCATGCCAATGCATTAGATTTGGCTCTGCGCTTAAAAGAGGAATTGTTGAAGATCACAACCGCCGATAAAATTGATATTTGCACAACGACACCAATCATTTCCATTCATACCGGCAAAGGAGCTTTAGGAGTTTCTTACTATGTGAAGCCATAAGTAAAAGCTAGTTTTTTGAATCTTTTATGAATCATTTTGGAATTTGTTTTCACTTGAATGAAAATTTGATACACTTTCGATGAGAATAGGTGAAAGGTGAATGATCGATGAAGAAGAAAATGTTCATTTCCTGTTTTCTGTTATTGATCTTTTTAACGGCTTGCAGCGGAAATAAAATAAAAGATCCGTTGAATTATAAAGTGGAAAATTTTGAATTTACGGATCAAAACGGACAGCCCTTTGCTTTAGCAGATTTAAAAGGGAAGGTTTGGGTAGCTGATTTTGTTTTTACAAGCTGTGAAACCGTTTGTCCGCCGATGACAGCCCATATGGCTCAATTGCAGGAAAAAGCGGAAAAAGAAGGTGTTGAAGTCGAGTTTGTATCATTCAGCGTTGATCCGGAAGTAGATACACCAGAGAAACTGAAACAATTTGCAAATCAATTTTCCGATTCTCTTGACAACTGGCATTTTTTAACCGGATACAGCCAAGAGACAATTGAAAACTTTGCAAAAAACAGTTTTAAAACGATCGTTCAAAAACCGGAAAGCGATGATCAGGTCATTCATGGAACGAGCTTTTATTTAGTGGATCAAAACGGAGTTGTTTTAAAAAGCTACAACGGTGTTGAAAATACGCCGTATGACGAAATTATCAACGATATAAAAGCTGTTCAATAAAGTTTAAAGTTGGCCTAAAGCGTCTGACAGCAGGGGGAAAGGACCCTCTGTACATGATGCCTTTGGGTCAATTTTAAACTTTTTTTCGTATGATATAATAAAAAGAAAGAGATCGTCACAAGGTGATAGGAATGCTGTCGAAAAAATTTTCTCTTCTTATTATGACTTTTTTCTTATTAACCGGATGTGTCCAAAAATCCACTGCTTCTCCTTCAAATCAAGCGAAGGCGGAAGAGGAAGAGAGCAAACCGATTGAAACTGAAATCGCTGTCGCGGGGAATGAAAGTAGGTCCAGCTCTTTTCAATTGCAAGGAGATATCAAAATTGTTGCACTTGGCGACTCCCTGACAAAAGGAGTGGGCGACCGAACAAAAGAAGGCTATGTTGGTCTCGTTTCAGATGAATTAGAAAAAAAGGAAGACATTTCATCTGTTTCAACAGTCAATTTTGCAGCGATGGGGCATTCAACGGAAAATTTGTTAAAAAAGCTTGATGAAGATCAAGTAAAAAAGGAATTGGAAGATGCCGATCTCATTTTCATGACGATTGGTGCAAATGATTTAATGAAAGTCGTGCGGGAAAATATTTTTGAATTAACAGTTGAACTTTTTCAAGAAGAACGCCTTCTTTATGAACAACGTTTAAGAGACATTATGAACAAGATCCGGTTGACAAATGAACAGGCAGTGATTGCGTTTATTGGGCTTTATAATCCGTTTGCGTGGAAATTGGCAGAATTTCCGGAAATTGATATGATTATTTCGGAATGGAACGAGCGGACGAAACAAATTTTGCTCGGAGATGGACGTGCGGTATTCGTTTCAATTCAGGATATTTTTCAAGAAGGAGAGGACAAAAACCTCTTATATACAGATGAATTCCATCCGAACGAGAACGGATATGTATTGATTGCGGCAAGGGTTATGGAAACATTGGAAAATGGAACAAAAAAGGATTGAAGTAAATGAATAAATGGAAGCTTGCATTTTTTATCTTGTTGTTTTCCAATTTTTTGATTATTCTCATCTCCTCTGGTCTTCTGCTTATGCCTGGGGAAAAGCCGCCTCTGAAAAAGGAAGCGGAAGGTAGTAAAGATTTTGCTGTCTTTAAAGTGGAAACAGATAAACAGACAGTAACTAAGGTCATCAATGATTATTTAAAAAAGGAAGCCGTTCATCAGCCTCTCACATACTGGGTTGAAATTACGGATGATATTAAACTGTACGGCAGCCTTCTCGCTTTCGGCCGGGATTTGGACATGGTCATGTCTTTTGAACCGAGTGTACAGCAGGGAAACGTCATTTTAAAGGTGAAAAGCTTATCGGTTGGGAGACTTTCCGTTCCGGTTTCTTATGTGTTGAAATATATTGATTCCCAATACCACTTTCCAAAAGAAGTGCAGATTGATGCAAAAAATCGCCAGATTGTAGTCTTTCTTGATCAGCTGGCATTGGAAAACGGGTCTAAAATTCAAGCTGAAAAAATTGATTTGGAGGAAGGGGTAATTTCAGCAAATTTGTATGTTCCGCTCCCTCTCAAATAAGTAAGCGGGTATCAAAACCCGCTTTTGTTTTGTCAAAATTGAACACGAAGACCTTTTGGATAAAAGTTTTTAATGGTTCCTTTCGTTTCTTTTCCCCAACCGATCGATTCGCCGTCTATTGTCATTAATATCCATCCCCTGTCTACACCCAATGGAGATGAAATCGTTTCTCCCGTTAAATAAGCTTGCCAATCTTTTTCGTTCGTTGAGAAGGAATAACTGTATTTCACATCATTTGGTGTGAGTGACAGGGCAAGATGATGATTCGGTTCAAATCGTTTCTTTTTGATTTCTCCAAGATGGAGACCCGCCCGCAAAACGTTCAACGAAGTAATATCTGGGCATTTTTCAGGTAATACATACAGCTGTTGTTTTTTTAAGAAAAATGCCCCGGTTATTCTTTTCTTTAAAAAAGAATGTTCGAATTGCTGAAACTCAGCTAATTGCTGTTTTTTGACATTTGATTTTAAATATGAAACGCTGCTTCTCGTATTGGTTTCGCCATTTTTGATTAATTTCGCAACGAAATGCCCTTCACCTTTGATTTTATGCGGCCAAAGGCGGATGCATTTTGAAATTTCTTCAAAATTCGTTTTTGTCCATTCCACTCTTCCTCGATCAAAACCTTCACGTTTAGGAATTTCAACAAGAGACATTTCTGGATGCATGCTTACAAATGCCTCAATAACCTGTTCATTTTCTTCAGGAGAAAACGTGCAGGTGGAATAGACGAGAGTTCCGCCGGGTTTTAACATTTGAAACGCTAAAGATAACAGCTTTTTTTGCGTGTACGAGCATTTTTCAACAAGATCCTCGCTCCAAAATTCGATGGCGTTATCATCTTTTCGAAACATTCCCTCTCCAGAGCACGGGGCATCAACTAAAATTTTGTCGAAATAATTCGGAAAGTGTTGAACCAGTTTTTCGGGCCGTTCATTTATCACAATAGCGTTTTGAATTCCGAAACGTTCAATATTTTCCGATAGTGCTTTCGCTCGTTTGAAATGAATTTCATTTGAGATTAGAATTCCTTCATTTTCCATCGACGCGGCAATTTGCGTCGATTTTCCTCCTGGCGCAGCGCACAAATCTAATATTTTTTCTCCGGGTTTTGCCTGAAGCACTTCAGCAGGAACCATAGCACTCGGTTCTTGTATATAATAGAGCCCAGCTGCATGAAAAGGGTGTTTTCCGGGCTCGTCTTGTTTTTCATCGTAATAAAATCCGTCTTCACATAAGGGAACTGAAGAAAGAGAAAAAGATATTTTCCGAATGAACGTTTCTTTTTCTATTTTTAGACGATTGAAGCGCAGTCCCTTGATCGGTTCATCTCGCAAAGCAGAAAAAAAATCATCTGCTTCATTTTTTAACAATTGTTTCATTTTCCGGCAAAAATCATCAGGTAATGCCATATTTCAGATCTCCTTTCCTAAAATATTATAGCGGAATATGAAACATAATGGCGAAAATTCTTTCTGGCGAATTCTTGACGGAGAGGTGAAGATAAGAGAAAATAAATTGTTAGAGATGAAACATTTTTATAGAAAAAGAAAAGCAAGGGAATTTGGTGTAGGGGTGATGTATTTGAAAAAAATATATTTAATTGCTAGCATCGTCATGTTCCTCCTTGCTGTTTATTTTGGCGGTATGGCATATAAACAATACCTTGCTGGAAACTTAGATTACAATTTAGACAAAGTTTACATAAATGTCGGTTACTGCGCCTTGTTTTTAAGCATTGCTGTATATGTACTTCATTTGCGCGAGCATAAAAGTTAAAGAAAAGCGAGATAGAAGGAGGATCCAGAAGGATGAAAAACGTCCTTTGATGGATCGCCTTCTTTCTTTTCTGTAAAAGTAAAAATTTTACATCGTAGTTGATTCTTGATACATAAAAATTTAAAGTCAAAGATATGCAGGTGAAGTTATCATGTTACGTTCAAATAAACAAAATATCTCCCTCATATTACTGCTTTGCAATGTTTTTATCGGTTTTTTAGGAATCGGACTCGTTGTTCCGGTTTTGCCTGCTTATATGAATGAACTAAATTTATCGGGCGTTTATATGGGATATCTCATAGCAGCATTTTCAACTGCCCAGTTGTTTTCCTCGCCGGTCACGGGGATTTTTACTGACCGTTTTGGCAGAAAGATTATGATTGTCATCGGTTTAGTTTTGTTTGCTGTATCCGAATTTTTATTTGCAATAGGCTCTGCGTTCTTCTTGCTTTTGATTTCAAGAATAATTGGCGGAATCAGCGAGGCATGTATTATGCCCGCTGTTACTGCGTTTATTACAGATATCACCACTTTAGAGGACAGGCCGAAAGCGCTTGGATATTTGTCTGCCAGCATTAACGCAGGTTTTATTATCGGGCCCGGCATCGGAGGATTTGCGGCAGAATTCGGCATTCGGATGCCGTTTTTTCTTGCGGCATTTATTGCGCTTGTCGCAGCCGTTTTTTCCATTCTCCTTTTAAAAGAACCGCTTCCAAATGATAACATTCAACAATTAGATGAAAAACAAACTCGTCTTCAATTTTTCAGCGAATTAAGCAAATCGATCAAACCTCCGTATGTTGTACCGCTATTGATCGTGTTTGTTTTAGCATTTGGTCTTTCCGCATATGAAACGATGTTCGGTTTGTTTGTCGACAAAAAATTCGGTTTTTCGCCGAAAGATGTTTCCATCGTCATAACAACAGGAACGATTTTTGGACTCATCGCCCAAATCGTTTTCTTTGACAAGCTAGTGAAGTATCTTGGCGAGAAAAGGTTGATTGAAATTTGTTTATTAGGCGCTTCCGTCTTTATTTTTCTGTCAACCTTAGTTGACGGCTACTTTTTCATTATGGCTGTAACGTTTGCTGTATTTTTAGCATGCGATCTTCTTCGACCAGCTGTCACCACTCTATTATCCAATATGGCAGGAGATGAACAAGGGTTTATTGCCGGCATGAACTCTACTTATACAAGTTTAGGAAACATTGTCGGTCCTGCGATTGCAGGAATTTTGTTTGATATCGACGTCGATTTTCCATACGTTTTAGCTTCCATCGTTTTGCTTTTAGCCTTCATGATGGCAGCTTTATGGCCATTTCGTGATAACATGGAGCAAAAAAGGAAAAATTCTTAATGGAACGAATATACTAGTTTTTGCACTTCGCTATGCTTGAGTTGCAAATCAATTGTTTTGTTCTTTTTAATCGTTTTATAATGTATTGTAGGAAGAACAAGTTGATCTTTACTTTTGCGATGAGAATGAGCAGGCAGGAAAATTAGCTAAAGGGAGGGAAAAATGATGAGCAATGAAAAATATGAATTGGCTACTTTTGCGGGTGGCTGCTTCTGGTGCATGGTCCAGCCTTTTGACGAGCTTCCGGGAATTATTAAGGTTGTTTCCGGATATACGGGAGGACATAAGGAAAATCCGACATATGAAGAAGTGTGCTCGCACACGACGGGTCATGTGGAAGCCGTGCAAATTACCTTTGATCCGAACGTGTTTCCATATAAAAAGCTTCTGGATATATTTTGGCAGCAAATTGATCCGACTGATCCGGGCGGACAATTTTATGACAGGGGAGAATCTTACAAAACGGCTATTTTTTATCATTCGGAGGAACAGCGCGAGCTCGCGGAACAATCGAAAGAGCTTTTAGAAAAAAGCGGACGTTTTGAAAAACCGATTGCGACCGAAATATTGCCGGCAAAACCTTTTTACCCAGCCGAAGACTATCATCAAGATTACTACAAAAAAAATCCTTTTCACTACAAACGGTATCGTCAAGCGTCTGGACGGGATGAATTTATACGCAAGCATTGGAGCGACTGGGATAAAGAAGAGCTGAAGAAACGATTGACTCCGATGCAATATGAGGTGACGCAAAACAACGGGACGGAGCCTCCATTTCAAAATGAATATTGGGATCATAAAGAAGAAGGGATTTATGTCGACATCGTCTCGGGAAAACCGCTTTTCAGCTCGCTCGATAAATTTGATTCAGGCTGCGGATGGCCAAGTTTTACAAAACCGCTTCATCAGCATGAGATCGTCGAAAAATTAGATACATCTTACGGCATGATCCGTACAGAGGTTAGAAGCAAAACGGCGGATTCGCACCTTGGACATGTTTTCCCTGACGGTCCAGAACCGACAGGCCTTCGCTACTGCATTAACTCGGCTGCGCTTCGCTTTATCCCGAAAGATCAGCTCGAACAAGAAGGCTATGGTGAATATAAAAAACTGTTTGAAGACGATCAAACAGAGTAAAGATTATATGTAAACGAATGGGCACAAAAACATGTGCCCTTTTTTTATTAAATGTTCAAATTTATGTAAAATTCCGTTAAAACCTATATACATCGTAAAACAAAATTAGTATCATATATTAGGTTGAATTTTTATGGATGAAGGAGGGTGAAAATCGTTTATGAATAGCGGTTCTTTTTTAGATCCGGACGGACCCGAGATAGGTAAGGCAGTATGTATGCGGAAAGAGGCGCTGTTCGTAAGCGATGACACTCTTGCGCGTGCAGACTGCCTCTAGCAAAGGAGGTTAAAGCATGCTGAACATTTATATGTCAAGCGCGAACGGCCAATTGAAGGAAATTGAAGATATTCAAAACGGTTGTTGGATCAACATGGTGGCACCGACTGAGGAAGAAGTTCATTTCGTGTCAGAACGGCTGCAAATTCCAATAGACTTTTTTAAAGATGCACTGGATGATGAGGAAAGATCCCGGATTGAAAAAGAGGACCACAATGTGTTGATTATTGTTGACATTCCGGTTATCACGGTAGATGACATCGGGCAAACGTTTTATGAAACGATCCCGATCGGAATGATCATTACTGACAGTTGTTTTATTACAGTATGTTTGCAAGGAAACCCAATCTTTGAACAGTTTGCCAGAAACAAAGTTAAAGGTTTTTATACGTTTATGAAAACGCGATTTGCTTTTCAAATTTTATATTTAACTTCAACATATTATTTGCGATATCTGAAACAAATTAATCGCAAAACGAGCGAAGTAGAAAAAGAGCTTCATCAATCGATGAAAAATAAAGAATTTTTTTCATTGCTCAGTCTGGAAAAAAGCTTAGTTTATTTTACGACATCGCTGAAATCCAATAATATTGTCATGGAAAGGCTGCTGCGATTAAATTACTTGAAAATGTATGAGGAAGATCAAGATCTTTTGCAAGATGTCATTATCGAAAACAAACAAGCAATTGAAATGACAGAGGTATATTTAAGTATTTTAAGCGGAATGATGGACGCATTTGCATCAGTCATTTCCAACAATGTCAATATTGTCATGAAATTTTTGACGGCAATTACGATCGTCATCTCTATTCCGACATTAGTAGCGAGCTTGTATGGAATGAATGTGCCGATACCGTTTCAAAATCATCATTTTGCGTTTTTTATTCCCATTTCCATTTCATTGCTCATGTCAAGCTTAACAGCTTATATTTTTTGGAAAAAAAGATATTTTTAAACTTGTACAACCATAACTGGTCAGATGACTCTGAACTAATACTAGCAGCTTATGTCGGAAAAAGACGAATTTGCCCACTCCTTTTCTTTCGTTGACCGCTGCCATGTCTATACAGTAATCTCAAACAATCTAAAATTTGTAAAATTGATTTTTTAAGACAATCAAAATGCGGTCGCAGATGAAGTTCCTCCTCATGTTTCTTATAGGACGATATCATCTGCCCGCTTGCACAACTGGTGTTTCCAATTTCCAACTGCAGGGCGTTTGTTCCAAAGAATTTGGAAAAATAGGCATGTGCACATACCTGAAAGTCCAAAAAAACATAATGTAAACTGAAACCTAGATTAAAAATGAGGAGTGGGGCAAATGCATTTTCACCATCACGATTTTCACCATTGTGGACATGGATACGGTTATCCGGTACATGGTGCCGGATATGGCTGCGGATCTTCATTCGTTTTGATCGTAGTATTATTTATACTTTTGATCATTGTCGGCTGCGCTTATGTAAAATAAAAAAATCCTGCCTGTTCGGGCAGGATTTTTATCTGTATTTTATGTAAACTTAATCTAAAAAATAGTTGACATATATCCTTTCTTTTTTTACCATTTAAGTATTACACCTGAATCCGTGACAAAACATCTTTACAATGGTCGCAAACCGTTGATACGATAAGGGAAAACGACGTTGACGATTCTTCATCAAGTAGGTGATGTGATGAAAGATTTCCCGATTCGGTTTGTATTGACAGATGAAGCGATTACCCCAAGTGCTGGGCTTGCTCTCGTTGGCTACTTACTCCATCGAACGAAACTGGATAAACGGGTAAACGCACTTCGGCTTCCAACGGTTCGTCGAGAAGTGCACATTTCCCATAGCGATGTCATTCGCTCGATGATTGGCTTGCTTGCCACAGGAAAAACGGATTTCGATCATATCGAAGCGTATCGTCAGGACGATATCTTTTCGGCATCGATGGGGATTCAGCACGTGCCTTCCTCTCCAACCTTGCGACAACGACTCGATCAGCTCGCTTGTCTTCCGATGACCGAAACGATTCTTTGGGAGGAGTCCATACGTCTGTTGATTCAACGACATGCCACTTTGTCCCCTTGTTGGACCAAAGGAAAGACGACATGGCTTCCCCTTGATATAGATGGTTCCCCATTTGACAACTCCGATACGAAAAAAGAAGGAGTCAGTCGAACGTATAAAGGATTTGACGGTTTTACACCGTTGTTTGCGTATGCAGGGAAGGAAGGGTATCTCGTTCATGCCGAGTTGCGTCCAGGGAAACAACATGTGCAAGACAACATGCCCTCGTTTTTAGTCACCGCTATCCGTCGAGCTCGTCAACTGACTTCATCTCGTCTGCTTGTTCGCATGGATGCAGGAAACGATGCAGAAGCGAATGTGCACGTATGCCTAAAGGAAGACGTGGACTTTGTCATCAAGCGAAACTTACGCCGAGAATCGAAAGCGCTTTGGTTCCAGATCGCTTCGCAAAAGGGCAAACGTGTCGATGATGGACAAAGCGAAGGAGTACAAACCTATGAGCTATGCCTTCCACAGAAGGCAGCGATCGATGGAAACACGTATACGTACGTTCAAGTCACCCAAGTGACGGAACGGACGATGGAACGCAATGGACAGCTGATGCTCGTTCCTGATTATGAAGTGGAAAGCTATTGGGTGCGGCTCAAAGGATACGAGCATGTTCGAATGAGCGATGTGCTCGCGTTGTATCATGACCATGCGACATGCGAACAGTTTCATAGCGAACTGAAGAGCGACTTAGATTTAGAGCGGCTTCCATCTGGGAAGATGAAAACGAATGCGCTCGTGTTGGTCATGGGAGCCTTCGTTTACAATCTTCTTCGTCTGATTGGACAAGATCTATTAAGCGATCCGAGACATCCGTTGCACCACAAAGTGAAACGCCGCCGCATCAAGACGATTATTCAGACGGTGATCACGATGGCAGGGCGACTCGTCCGTCGATCACGACAGATCTGGATGAAACTGACGCGAAGGAGTGGCTATAGCGAGCCCCTACTGAACGTCTATCAGAAATGGAGAGAGGTAAGATAACGAACGAATGTTCGGGCACTGATGTCCAACGTCACTCCCTGTGCTTTTTTGTCTATTTTTTTGGTTCGTATACCTAAAAAAGAGATTTGTTCCATTTTCGGAAATAGAGATGACATAGGTCATAAGCATAAAAGGGGTTTTATGGATTATCAATCCATCAAAATTACAACAAAATCAAAGTCGATTTCAATTCATCACGGATTCAGGATTACAGAAAAGGGGGATTACGAAATGAGAATCGATTGGGTTGAATTAGCCGAAAACGTACTATTTGGACATAAAATAACTTATGAGGAAGCTGCTGCAATTTTGGACTGTCCTGATGAAGAATTGCTGCTTCTTCTGCATGGTGCTTACAAGATTCGAAAAGCATTTTACGGGAATAAAGTGAAGTTAAATATGATCATGAATGTAAAATCAGGATATTGTCCTGAAAACTGTTCCTACTGTTCCCAATCTTCCGTATCAACGGCTCCGATCGACAAATACCCGCTGCTTTCAAAAGAAGCCATTTTAGAGGGGGCCAAACGGGCACAAGAGTTGAAAGCTGGAACTTTCTGCATCGTTGCAAGCGGAAGAGGGCCTACAAACCATGAGGTAGAAAAAATATGCGAATCTGTACGCGAAATAAAAGATACATACAACTTGACGGTTTGCGCATGTTTAGGAATTTTAAAAGACGAACAGGCGGAACGATTGAAGGAAGCTGGTGTCAATCGATACAATCATAACTTGAACACATCAGAAAGATATCATGAACATATAGTCACTAGTCATACATATGAAGATCGCGTAAACACAGTTGACAAAGTCAAACGTGCAGGGATTTCTCCTTGCTCCGGTGTGATTATCGGGATGGGTGAATCGAAACAAGATGTTATTGAAATGGCTGCTGCTTTAAAGAAGATCGACGCAGATTCTATTCCGGTTAATTTTCTTCATCCTATTGAAGGAACTCCGTTGCAAGGAGAAAATAATCTTAATCCTCGATATTGTTTAAAGGTGCTTGCCTTATTCCGCTACATGCTGCCGACAAAAGAAATACGCATTTCCGGAGGAAGGGAAGTAAACTTGCGCTCGCTGCAGCCTTTTGGGTTATATGCGGCTAATTCTATTTTTATCGGAGACTATTTAACAACTGAAGGACAGGAAATGTCAAAAGATCACGAAATGTTAAAAGATTTAGGCTTTGAGATTGACTTAAATCCGCTTCCAGAAACCGTTCAATAAGGAAACGGTGTCTTGGCATAATGGATCGTTGTTTTTTAATCAGTGGAGAATAAATATGGTCCATTCTATAAAACAATAAAAAATCTTTTTCCAGCTGCAGCTGAAGAAAGAGCATTTTTCTCTTTAAAACCGCTCCATAAAAAGGCGGTTTTTTTATTTTCGAAAATTTATCAAAACGTTATAATGAAACAAGCAAATTTTTTAGGAAGGTGGAAATATGAGTTCTTTTTATCATTATTTGATGACGTTCAGACATCCTAAACCGAAGGACAAAATCAGCAAGTTTGCAAACGATGCTTATCTTGACCACAGCTTTCCGAAAAATTCAACTGATTATGATGAACTCAGCACTTACTTGGAATTAAATGGATCATATTTGGAAAACATGTCTGTTTTTGATGAAGCTTGGGAAAAATATGTTCAATTGATTGAACAAAAACATTGACTGAGCCTTCAAAATAGTTCGCCCAACTCAAACAAGTTGATGATGCATATAATGTGATAATCGAAAGAGTGATGGCATTAAAGGGGGTGCCTTCATACTGAAAAGAAAAAAACCGAAGTTCAATATTGGCGATCAAGTCGTTATTACTTTGTACGGTACTTTGGGGACGATTACAAACATCCATACGATGGACGAAGAGTTTTTATATGAAATCAATTACAGTGAAATTTTATATTTTGAACATTCATTACAGTTTTTATCAGAATATGATGGGACTGTGTTTGAGTCAGAAACGGTTGAAGTGGAACTGATGTTTGGAATTGGCGACCTTGTTTATGTGAAAGGCTATGGTGATGAAATTTTCAAAATTGTCGGGTACCGGACGGAATTGTGGAGATATAAAGACGATGCGTGGGAGGAAGTTATTTATGAATTAGTGCGGGTGCGCGACGGGGAATGGATGGAATCATCTGCGGATGAATTAAAGCTGGCCGTTTCGAAAAAAGAAGCAGATCAACATTTGCAAAATATTCATATTATCCAACATATTGCTGGGATGGACGCACAGAAAAATGCTTCTGCTCCGATGAACAGCCAAAAAAACGAAAAGAAAACAAAGCCTATGCAGCAGGAAATCATTGATTCCCTCCTTGATCTGTATAATGATTACAAAGGTCTTTACGATTTATTTGGGGATAAAAAATATAAGGAAATGATGGACGTTGTCATTCAATATTTGAAAAAAATGAGCCGCTTACCATGATCTTTTTTTGAAAAATTTTCTAATGAAAAAACTGCAATGGATGACAAGTAATAGAAATAGAGGAATGGAAGATTACCAGGTCTTCCAATCTTTTTATTCAAAAAATTTTTTAAACTGAAACCAATGCAGATTTTTTTCGTAAAAACAAGTAATACAAGAAGGAGGGAAAAGGTGTATGTTGAGAAAATTCATCAAATCGTTTTTAGGCCATCGCCCTTACCATTATTCCAGCAGCAGCCACTACCACAAAAAGCATTATCCTAAGTCAAAATACAAACATGATCCAACTTCTTACGGCCATCATTATTATAAAAGAAAACATCGCTCTGGGTTTGGATTCTTTTCCGGTTCGTATAGCAGCTGATGATGGAAGTATGGAAAAAGTTTTGGAAGCCGTTTCCGCTTTGGGGTGAGCGGCTACATAAACCAGGATCTGTTATCGAACGATACGTAGTCCAAAAATTTTTAGGAGTAGGGAGCTACGGAATCACGTATCTTGCAGAAGATTTGTCCACACATCAAAAAGTCGTTTTGAAGCAGCTCCGAAAGCGAAGAAAAACAACGGGTGAACGGCCTTTTCAAAAAGAAAGGGAAATATTGCAAAAATTAAGTCATCCTGCCGTTCCAGCTTTATACGCTGAAATCAATGATGGTAGCCATCAATATCTTGTCATGGAATACAAAGAAGGGCTAACATTTGAGCAATTAATCTTTCAATTTGGAAAAAAATATTCCGAAAAAGATGCTTTTCATTATTTAACAAAAATTCTCGAAGTTGTCCAGTATATACATGATCAAAACGTTGTCCACCGTGATTTAAGAATACCGAACATTCTTCTTTACAACGACAGTATTTCCATCATTGATTTTGGCTTGTCCCGTTTGATTACAGATGAAGAAGAGGAGAGTTTTCATAAATGGGAGCCGGAAAAGCAAAGGATGCGTAAAATTAGCTTTCAGACGGATTTTTATGCGCTGGGGCATTTCGTATTGTTTTTGCTTTATTCATCATTTGATCAAAAGGGAAAAAAAGAAAAAAGTTGGGAAGAGGAGCTAGATATTTCCGTAGAATCAAAGAATATTATAAAAAAGCTGTTTGGAATGGATGGTTCATACAGATCAGCAGAGGAGATTCTAGAGGATATTCAGAAAAATTCCGAAATAGGGGGAGAATAAATGTCTCTATTTAATAAAATTTTCGCGGGCATTGGGATTGGAGCGGCAAAAGTAGATACGAAGCTTACCTCCTCAACGTTCTATCCCGGCGAAGAGGTGAAAGGCATTGTTGTCATTAATGGAGGAAACGTTGAACAAAAAATTGACGAAATTTACTTGTCCGTTCTTACGCATTATATAAAAGAAGTAGATGATCGTAGAGAGAAGAGGCAAGCAGAAATCGCTAAAATACAAATCAATAAACCTTTCGTCATACTGCCGAATGAAACGAAAGAAATTCCGTTTTCATTTCAGCTTCCGCTTGATACTCCAATTACTATCGGAGCATCCAAAGTATGGATTCATACCGGATTGGATATTAAAGGAGCGATCGATCCGAAAGATACGGACTATATCGACGTTGTTCCCGGCGGCTTAATGAAGGAAGTATTAAACAGTATAAACCGAATCGGATTTAAGCTCCTTCAAGTTGAAAATGAAGCAGCGCCATATCGTTTAAGAAAAAGGCTACCGTTCATTCAAGAGTTTGAATTTTATCCGACTTCCGGTCCATTTAGAGGCCGTTTAAAGGAGCTTGAAATTGTTTTCTATTCGATAGGCGAACACGATATTGAAATGATTATGGAAATTGATCGAAGAGCAAGAGGACTTTCCGGGTTTCTCGCCGAAGCGCTAGATTTGGATGAAAGCTACGTTCGAGTTCGTGTAAGCAGGCAGGACGTGCCGAATCTTGATAGCAAGCTTATCAATATCATTCGCCAATATAGCTGATAAACAAGGAGAGCCTAGTTTTTTTGTATGAAAATTTTTCAATCATGTCCAATTTAAAAGGCTGTTGTCATAAAATCCGACGGGGAATAGAATCAGTCGGTTATGGCGTAAGTAGGTGTATAACAAAGCTCTCATATTAGCGACAACGGAGAAGACTATTCCGTTTAGAAAAGCTGTCAAAGTAGCTGTGCAGTCAAATTACGCGGCATTTTTAACTAGCTAAATTTATTGTGGCCGCGATAAAATCGGACCAACCCAAAATGGGAGGAAGAGGGCGCATTAAGGCTGCGAAAATGGAAGGGGTGTTGGGCAGCACATATCGTCACCCCTCTGCTTTTGCTGCTCAGAAATAGAAGCCAGCTATCAAAAATTTATGGCGATGAAGAACTTAAAAATCAAAGCTCTCTATGTATATAAAGACGGAAGGAAATGTATCCAGTTCACACACTCTCTTGAAAAGATGAATGAACGGATTTATCAATGCGCGGCAACAGTAAACTTCTTAACTTGAATAAGAAAATACCAACAGCACGCAAAGGAAATTCTCCTCCACCTTATTAAAAAGGCGGCCATCACTACTATTTAACATCAAAAAGAAGCATCATTCTTTTATTGCTTTGCTCGGTTAATTTTACTATTGTTCATGAACCCATAAATAGTTAAGAAAACAAAAAATATACATAAGACTGTAAAAGTGATGCTATAACTTATATTATGTTCGCTGTATTTGTCATAAGCAAACATCCCCAACACGATCGAATTGATCAACAGATTTAATAGTATGAATGGATGTATTTTTTTATCCACTGTTTTCCTCCACCTCCCCAACTATCATAGGTTTCAGCAAAAATTGTTTCGAATATCAGCGATAAAAAGAATAAGACGTTTTAAACGATTTGCGTTTTTCCTATTTTTTACTATACTAAGAAATACAACGAAACGAAGGGAGGAAAAAGCGATTACCTTTCCCACTTTCGCTAAAAAGTGGCATATCTTCGCTGCCTTAGATGAATAAAACATATATATTTTTCATCCTGCTTTTTTATTTGATAACGAGTTCCTTTGCGATTAAAAATGAGACAGTTCGCCATGTTGACGATACAATTATTCAATCAATCGAAGGGGTTCGAAATGATCCATTCACTTCCATTATGTTCTTTTTCACAGAAATTGGTTCATATCATATTCTTCTCCCTGTCACTATTTTCATAAGTATTTATTATATATTTCGAAAAAAATGGATCACGTTTATTATTCTTTACATAAATTTATACGGCGTTCGTTGGATGAATGAAATGATAAAAGAAATGGTGAAAAGAGAGCGCCCTGATTTTGATCGACTGACCGATATTTCCGGCTACAGTTTTCCAAGCGGTCATACGATGAATTCAACAGCTGTCTACGGTTTGATCGCTTATTTAATCAGCACCCGCATAAAAAAAGGAAAGCGGGTCGTTTTTGCCGTTTCCAGTATTTTATGTCTGTTGATTGGATTAAGCAGAATTTATTTGGGAGTTCACTATTTAACAGATGTTTTGGCGGGATTTGCGGTTGGATTATGCTGGCTTATGTTTATCTTGACAATATCAGAAAAGGTTCGACAAAAGTAGTTGACATTCGCAGCAGGAATTCCCTCCATTGACAGCAAATAAGTTTGGAAAATTGTATTTGGAGGGGACAAGGTTGGCACTGAATCTTCTTAAATTGTCTAATCCATCGACCGATTATGATGTGACGATCTTTCAAACACCAAACATCGGGGAGAAAAAAGGGTATCGACCCGTATACCGCTTAACTGTCCGTGCAAAAAATCATCAGGAAGTGCTCAAAAAAATTTTTCGGAAATTTAATATTTCGGAAGCGATCCCTCCGGATTATAACGGACGTTATATTTGGACAGGAGACATTGTTTTTATTGATGAAGGAAAAAATGGAACAAAGTATTATAAATTAGTGACCGGCGGGTGGGAAAAAATTCACCGCATTCACGTCCGGTGATTGGAGGATGCAAAATATGCTGCACGGATTCTCATGAAAAATCTGCTATGTTATGATAATATTACTTCAATTATTTTAAATGAAGGGGCTTGATAACATGAGCATTCATATTGGTGCGAAAAAAGACGAGATTGCTGACAAAATATTGCTTCCCGGTGATCCCCTTCGGGCCAAATATATTGCGGAAACTTTTTTAGAAAATGCTGTATGCTACAACAAAGTTCGAGGAATGTACGGTTTTACCGGAACTTACAAAGGAAAGCGCATCTCTGTCCAAGGAACAGGAATGGGGGTTCCATCGATTTCGATTTACATTCATGAACTCATGCAAGAGTACGATGTGCAAACGCTTATTCGCGTTGGCTCCTGCGGTTCCATTCAAAAAGACGTCCACATCAGAGACTGCATTTTAGCTATGAGCGCATCAACGAATTCCCAAATGAACCGCATAACGTTTGGCTCTGTTGATTATGCGCCTACCGCTAATTTTGATTTGTTGAAAAAAGCTTATGATGCTGCAGTATCAAAAGGAATCGACGTCAAAGTCGGAAGCGTGTTCACGACGGATTTATTCTATAATGATCAAGCGGAGCACGAAAAATGGGCTGAATACGGAATTTTGGCAATTGAAATGGAAACGGCTGCTCTTTATACACTTGCAGCGAAATTCGGCAGAAGAGCATTATCTGTTTTAACGGTCAGCGACCATGTCCTGACTGGGGAAGAAACATCTGCTGCCGAAAGGGAATCGACCTTTAACGAAATGGTTGAAATCGCTCTTGAAGCTGCTATACAGGAATAAAACGGCATGTGCGGCGTCATGCCGCTTTTTATTTTTTAAAACATGTTCACAAAAATTGAAGGAAACGGCTTAGCTCCATTTATTACATCCACTCTCTTGTTTTAGAATTTGAAAGATCGTCATCTGCTCCTTTCTTTTATTGAACATTATGATAAGTTATAATGTAGGAACCGTTTTTCTTCTGTTTGGACAAGTGTTAAAATAGGAGTGAGAGATTATACAAGGTGGGAATTTTTATGCATAAAATCATCGCAGTCACGATTCTTGCAGCTTTGATGCTTGCCGGATGCTCAATGCCATTTGATAAGCTTCCCTTTTTTCATGGAAGCGACTATGTTGAAGAGAATGAACCGCAAGCAAAAACAGTAGAAAACAAAGAACTCGTCCAAACAACGGAAAAAACCGTCCAAACAGAACAAATTGATCCGGAATTTTTGCTTGAGGAGCAATATTTTAATGTCGTACAAACGGTTAACGGTCAACCCGTTATTCAAAATCCTGACAATATTTTAGTTCTTGTCAATAAAGATTTTTTCCTTCCTGTCGACTATAAACCAAATGATTTGACAGTGCCAAACATACAGTTTTCATTCGGGGACGCGGATGTTCCGAAGCGTTATTTGCGCAAGGAAGCAGCTGCGGCACTTGAACAGCTTTTTCTAGCTGCGAAAAAAGACGGCGTGATTCTTTTCGGAGCCTCAGGCTTTCGTTCGTATGATCGGCAGGTTGAGCTGTTTGAAGCAGAAAAAAAACAAAAAGGGGAGCAAAAAGCAGTTCAAGCAGTAGCAAAACCTGGTCAAAGTGAGCATCAGACAGGGTTATCTATTGATGTGACGAGTGAAAGTGTAGATTTTCAAATTACTGAAAAATTTGGGGAAACGAAGGAAGGAAAATGGCTTCAACAAAACGCCCATAAATTTGGCTATATTATCCGCTATCCGAAAGGGAAAGAAGCGATCACAAAATATAAGTATGAGCCTTGGCATATTCGCTACGTCGGAAAGAAAGCTGCAAAAGTCATATATGAAAATAATTTAACACTTGAAGAATATTTCCAAAAAGTAAAGAAAATTTAACCGAAGCTCTCCCGCTGAAGCGGGATTGATTTTTTCATAAACAAGAGATGAAGGATGAAAGAGCGTTGATTTAACGTTTTGACTTGCCATTTCTTTGCCGACAGAAACACATAGATCGTTTGACGATATTGTAATTGTCGGACATAATGAAATGGATGGATTAAAGGGGGAGTTGTGTTGTATATTAAAAAACGAAATTTTTTCATCGCTATTGTACTGACGGTCATAATAACTTGCGGTTTTACGCTCACATTACTCAACTTTACGTCAGCATCTGAAAAAGAAAATGATAGTTTTGAGAAGCTTTATTCAGCATATGATACGTTAAAGCAAGAATATTATAAAAAAATAGATGATGAAAAATTGGTAGAAGGTGCTGTCAAAGGGATGGTAGAATCTCTCGACGACCCGTATACGTCATATATGGATTTGAAAGAATCAGAAGGATTTGAAGAAAATATATCTTCAAGCTTTGAAGGAATCGGTGCAGAAGTAACAGAGACGAACGGTTATATCATGATCGTCTCACCGATAAAAGGCTCGCCTGCCGAGAAAGCAGGGTTGAAGCCGAGAGATAAAATTTTAAAAGTTGACAATAAAAGTGTTGAAGGAATGTCTGTGAATGAAGCGGTATCTCTTATTCGTGGCGAAAAAGGAACGAAAGTAAGCCTTGAAATTGAACGGGATGGCGTCGGCACGCTGACCTTTACGATTACAAGAGATACGATTCCGATTGAAACAGTTTATAGTGAAGTAGTAGAAAATAAAATTGGAAAAATACAAATCACAAAATTTTCCGAGAACACTGGAAAAGAATTGGCAGATGCATTGACAGAGCTGAAGGAGAAAAAAGTAAAAGGAATTGTCCTCGATTTAAGACAAAATCCTGGGGGACTGATGGACCAAGCCATAACGATGTCAAATATGTTTGTAGACAAAGGCAAAAAGATTTTGCAAGTTGAAGCAAAAGACGGATCAAAGGATATTTATAAAGCGGAAAATCAACCAATCGTTGATGTTCCGGTCGTAGTCATCACAGATAATGGAACAGCCAGCGCAGCCGAAATTATGGCCGCGGCTTTGAACGAATCGGAGGGAATTCCGATTGTAGGAGAAAAAACGTTCGGAAAAGGAACCGTTCAAAGCGCTAAAACGTTTGAAGACGGTTCGTCGATGAAATATACGATTGCCAAATGGCTGACACCTTCAGGCAAATGGATTCACGAAAAAGGAATAGAACCTCAATATAAAGTGACTTTGCCTGAATATGCTCATTTACCATATTTAAATCCGGAAAAAACGTTGCAGGAAGGCGACGTTTCAACAGAAGTGAAAACAGCTGAGAAAATGCTTCAAGCTTTAGGCTATAAAACAGATGTGGACGGATATTTTGATAAAGCATTAAAAAATACTGTTGTTGCTTTCCAAAGAGACCATCAATTAAAACAAACGGGGAAAATCTCACAAGATACGACAATCAAACTGATGGATTTAGTAAGAGAAAAAATTGAAAAAAATGATACCCAAATGAAAAAAGCAATTGAAGTATTGAAATCGAAGATGGAATAAAATTGACAGCAGCGGCTTGGTCTTCCGGCCGCCTTCTTTATTTTCAGATTTGTTCAAGCATATTGTTGACATTGAAAGGACTTTATTTAGGGAAAGTCCTGTTGCAAAAGCTTTACTTAACTGATTTTTTCTATACGATGAAGCAAGAGGGAATGATTGCTAATACAACTAAGGCATCCAAATATATGTAAAGTGATCGCAAATAAAAAAGGGCAAGTGACAAATATTTTGCTTTTAAATTCTTGCCTACCTTCTCCACTTTTCATTTCATTTTAGAAAATTTAATAATCATAGACCTCCCTATCGTTCTGACATTTTCATTTCATTTTTGTTGAGCTTTCATATAATGCGGCGAACGTTCGCTTCGATATTTTTGAATTGGTGTTATGAAAAGGGATTAAAGTAAAATGCGGAATCGGATTTGTCTGCATTTCATCTTCAGTTTCAGGAATATGTTGAAGATCCCTTTTGGCAGTGCGGAGTTTATCCATAAGAAAATTGGATGAGTGGAGGCTGGTTAACAAAACCGGCCTCATTTTACTCAGATGGGAAAAGATCAATTTCCGTATAATGATGATCTTTTAATTTAACGAATTTAATTTCAAGAATTCCGTCAGAAAAAACGGCTTTTGTCCCTTTTCTTTTCACAGGTGCAGGAAATACAAATTTTTTTTGTTGATTTTTTTCCGGATAATTCATAAGATGCAAATGGTGTTGGTTATGTTGGATTTTTATCATTTTTTTTAAATCATCATTCATCGGAAGTTTAATATAGATAAATTCATCTGTCTCATAAAATTCAGGTGAAGGAGGAGCTTCTTTATGATTCATAATAGGAAAAGGACTGGTGAATGGGAATTGCTCCGTATAGTGTGAACCAAACGCTTGCTTCATTACTTCCTGAATATATTGTTCAACATGTCCGGCATTCATGTTTTTCCAAAGATTCATTGCTCACACATCCCTCTTCGACCCTAATTGTTACATTGTAATATATGACTGCTGCGGAAAGATCGTTCAAAACAATTTCTTGGAAAAAGCGATCGAAACAGAATATAATGTGTGATATGGGAAGGAAGATGATCTAGCATGAGATCAGGAATCATGTATATTAGTCTATCTTATATTTTATGGGGGATATTCCCTATTTATTGGAAAGTATTAGATCATGTGTCATCTGAGGAAATTTTGGCTCATCGAATCATATGGTCTTTTGTTTTTGTGTTACTGTTGCTTTTGTTCCAAAAACGATTTGCTGATTTTTTATATGAGTGCACAAAAATCGTTAAATCACCCAAGATTTTGTTAACGTTGGCTCTTTCATCCTTCTTGATCAGCGCCAATTGGTTTGTTTATATTTGGGCGGTGAATCATGACCGTGTACTTGAGACAAGTCTTGGTTATTACATAAATCCATTGGTGAGCGTACTATTAGGAATGATTTTTTTGCATGAAAAACTAAACAAAGGGCAGCAGACCGCGTTTTTGTTTGCGGCTTTCGGAGTGCTCATATCAACTGTCCATTATGGCCATGTCCCGTGGACATCGCTTATTCTTGCGAGTACATTCGGGTTTTATGGACTGGCTAAAAAAGTGATAAAATTAGATTCTGCTTTTGGTCTGGCGCTTGAAACGTTTGTTGTGTTTCCAATTGGAATCATTTATGTGCTATACTTAGAATCGTTAGGAAGCAGTGTTTTTTTTGAATGGGATGCATCGACCAACTTTCTTCTAATGGGAACAGGCGTCATTACGGCGATCCCTTTATTGCTGTTTGCGAAAGGTACGCCTAAAATTCCGATGTATTTTCTCGGAGTCTTGCAATATATTGCGCCAACGATCACTTTTTTTCTCGGCGTTTTTCTTTACCACGAGCCGTTTACTGTTGTAGAATTGATCACCTTTGTTTGCATTTGGACAGGCATCATCATTTTTACAATGAGTGAACCTTCTTTCAAAACGATATGGAAGACTAGAATCTCAAAGTAACCTCATGCAAGCAGGTTCCTCGAGGTGAATAAATGTGAATGATAACGAACTTCTTCATGCATACAGAAAACTTTGGTCAAACCGAACTCTTTCAGTAGGGTCAGATGAGAAAAAAACGTTGGAAGAGGCGATTAAAAAAGAACTCCTCGATGAAATGACTCACCCTAGAGTAAGAAAAAGTCCAGATAAAAAATTACTAGATGCGCTGAAACGCATTATAGCAGCCGACATTTCACCGGAAGAGAAGCTTGAATTAATCAGCAAGCATATGGAGATGTATGAGAAAATCTTAACAAAATAAAGAAGGTGGAAGCTTTGAAACCGATTGATCCGATAAGGGTTCAAAAAATCATTGATTCTTTTTTACATAAAGAGGTGTATATTCATCTTGAAACGACAACCGGTGCTTATACTTCACACCACAATCAAAACAGCATGACTATTGTCGCGTTTGTCCGAAATGCAAAAATTACATTTTCACAAGGTAAAATAAAAGGAACAGGACCATACCGTGTCGGATTAAAAACAGAGGAAGGCTGGGTGTATGCTGAAGGTCTTACCGATTATACCGTTGATGAACAAAATCGCCTGCTCATGGCCGGCCACGATCGAGATGGAAAGCTTGCCATTGCATTACAAATTAGTGAAACTCCATTTTCATAAAAAGGAGAGAGGAATAAATGGAAGAGAGGTTATTAGTGATCCTGCCTCATCCCGACGATGAATCGTTCGGAGCAGCAGGACTGATCGCTTTAAAACGGAAAGCAAACGTACCTGTCACGTATGCTTGCTGCACTTTAGGCGAAATGGGGCGCAGCATGGGAAAGCCTTTAATCGCCAATAGGGAGACATTAAAAGATATTCGAAAAAAAGAATTGGAGCAGGTCGCAAAAATTTTAAATATAAACGATTTACGAATGCTCGGCTATCGGGATAAAACGTTGGAATTTGAAGATGAAGAAAAATTGGCAGACCACTTTGAACAGATCATCAGGGAAGTCAAACCGACCCTTCTTGTCACATTTTATCCCGGTTATGCTGTTCATCCAGATCACAACGCTTGTGGCGAGGCGGTTATTCGTGCGGTGAAACGCTTGAAAAGGGAGGAGCGTCCAACCGTTTATTGCATAGCTTTTTCAAACGATCGATTTGAACATATAGGCGAGCCGGATGTAGAAATCGATATATCTGAAGTTGCAGATATAAAAATACAGGCATTGAAGGCTCATCGATCGCAAACGTATTCCATCGTAGAAAAAATAGAAGAAGGAGGAAAAGACCTCCCTCAATTTCAACAATTTTTTCATAAAGAAACGTTCTGGATTTACCCATTTGATGATGAAAAATAAACGATCGAATAGGCTGCTTTGAAAATATTTACAATACAGGTCTATCATCCTCTTTTTTGAAAAAATGATGAATTTTATCTTATAATATAGTAAAATATGAAGAAAGTTGTCGATATAATAAGTAAGAAATTTTATTGTACGATAAACGAACATAGGATGTCTCATATGAGGAGGAAAGGCTGTATGAAGAAAAAAGTGTTGGGATTAACGACATCCGCGGTTCTTGGATCTTCGGTTTTCGCAGGAGTCGCTTCCGCTGAAACGATTCGAGTAGAAGCCGGGGATACTCTTTGGGGAATCTCGCAAAGATATAATACTACTGTTGTAAAGTTAAAAGAAGCAAATAGACTTACAAGCGATACAATATACATAGGTCAGGTTTTAAATATTCCTTCAGAAGCATCGTCTTCTCCGAAAGCGAAAGTAACTGCTAATAATCAAACAGAGGCGGCTCCTAAACAAACTGGTTCGACATACACAGTGAAAAAAGGTGATACGTTATGGGGCATTGCCAAAAACAACGGAACGTCTGTCAGCGAATTAAAAAGGCTGAACGGATTAACCAGCGATTTAATTTATCCTGGCCAAGTGTTAAAACTATCTGGATCCAGCCAAGCTGTATCTAGCGAAAAGGTTAGCGCCAAAGAACAGGTGCAGGCGCCCAAACAAACCTCACAAACTTCAAATAAAGCAAGTTCACAAAATACATATACCGTCCAAAAAGGCGACTCTCTATGGAAAATTGCTGTAAAATTTAAATTAACCGTCAATCAATTAAAAGCTGCGAATAACCTTTCATCTGACGTTATTTACCCCGGCCAAGTATTGAAGCTGTCAGGCTCTTCAGCCGATAGTGCACGTCAAGTGAATTCCGGTACAAAAACGAATTCTGATTCATCTACTCAAAACGGCAAAGTTTTAGTAATGATTCGAGAAGCCAAAAAATTAGTTGGAGTTCCGTACAGATGGGGCGGAAATACGCCATCTGGTTTTGACTGCAGCGGATTTGTTTACTATGTATTAAACAAAGTGACATCCGTTTCTCGGTTAAGTACAGCCGGTTATTGGAACATGATGAAACCAGTAAGTTCACCAGATGTCGGAGACTTTGTATATTTTTCAACATATAAAGAAGGTCCTTCCCACATGGGAATCTATCTAGGAAATGGGGATTTCATTCATGCCGGATCAAGTGGCGTGCAAATATCGAATTTAAACCAAAAATATTGGAATGATCGATATTTAGGAGCCAGATCTTATTTTTAAAATTATATTTTGCGAGAATGAGAAACATGAAGCAATCAGCCGTTTGTTGGCTGATTGCTTTTTTAATCGGAAGAATGATAGAATCGTCTAATTTGCCGATACATCCATCTTCCTTATAATAGGGATTTTGCATGAGTATGAAATTTGAACAAAAAATATAAGTTTTTTCTAGTAAAAGATTATTAATAAACCCGTGGTGCTAGTTGAGTCTTAACGCTCAACTAACCCAAGAACAACAAGGGAGTAAGCCAGTAAAATACCATCCAGTGCCGTTTCAAATCCAGAAACCGAGTTCGCTCGAATCTCGGTGATCCGATACGAATCGACTAAAATCGAAAACACGGTTTCAATCACTTTGCGTTTTCGTTTCATCCACTGTTTCCATGCGTCGGATTGGAGAATTCGCTGATTTTTTCGAACGGGCGTCCAAAAAGCGACTCGATGCTCTTCGTACAGCTTCTTTTGCAGTTTTTGGCTGATGTACCCTTTCTCACCTAGGTTATATGGATGTGGAATTTGCGTCATGACGGTTTCAGCGGCCACCCGATCGTGACAAGACGCTTCAGTGACGACATATCCCATCGGAAGCCCTTGGTCGGTGACCTGCAGATGAAGTTTCAACCCATAGAAAGCGATCTTTTTCGAAGCACAATAGCCAATATCCGCAATTCCACGAAACCGTTTGGCGCGATACATTCGGGATGAATGACACAGCTCGATCGGCAAACTGTCCACGACCGCATACGCATGGTGTTGTCCACGCTTGGCCAGCTGGTGCCGCATCCACTTGATCGCAAAGCCAAGCGCTCGGCAGCGACGGTTGTATCGAGAACGTTCAGGGAACAAGTCCTTGGAAAACAAATTCCCGATCACAAACCGGTGCCAAGCCCGTTCGGAAGTGAAGCCTAACAACTTTCCAAGGACATGGACGGCGATGATGACCTCGTCCTTCTGTTTCAACAAATGAAGATTTCGACGTTGAAGATGAATCTGGATACTCGATAGTTGAGCTGATACAAAACACAAAATCGATACATATTGTTTTTGAAGTTTGGCTCGATCTGTTGTAAAATGAAAGTGCTCTTGCATGTGAATTCTCCTTTTAAATGTTTGGTCGCACTTTCATTTTAAGGAGATCCTCATGCAAGGGCTATTTTTATGCTTGTCTGATTTTATCTAGCACCACGGGTTATTAATAATAACGTACTTTTCGGTACTATTTTTAAGAAATTAGTAAAATTAAAAGGTTTTAGTGATATTTTGAAAAATTTATTTAATGTCTATTTAACGACACTCAACAGATGTTTCAATAGATGTAAATTCAATCAATGAAGTACTAGAGTTTATGAAAGCATACTATAATATAATGTAAATGATGATATGGTTTGGATGGATGAGTTATTGTTAACAAACATGAATGGTAGAGTGATTGGATGTACATAATATTGTGTGATTGGGTTAGATTTTTTGGTGAAAATGAAGAAATTAGTAGAGTTTATTTTTAGCTAGATCTGCTATGGTCTGATCAGCTCTAGTTAAGTGTTTTGCCACTCTTTCCGCAACGTCTACCTAGTTTTAATATATACATGAATAAAAATAATATCATTTCAATATGTAGATATGATATAATTTAGCTAAAACTTGCATATACTGCATCTGAGGAGGTGTAGTATATGTGTCGAGAGGATGATAAAAAAATGTTAGCAGCTACTAATAAGAATAAACTTAAAAAGCCTATTATCACAAAAAATAAATTTTTAAATTTATCTAAAAAAGATTGGAAAGAAGCAAATGAAGTAAGTAAAAACACAAGAGGAATTTCAAAAATAACTTATAGGGATTTATTTGGAGGTAAATAAATTGACTGGTTTTTTAAATAAAGAAAACTGGAAACAAATTGAAAGAGGTTATGAATTTGAAGCTGCCATCCTTTATCCGTCAGATACAAAAAGACCTCTTTCGTTTTTTATTCCTAATAAAAACAATCCATTAGAAGGAAAAATAGTTGATCAAATAGGTAATTTTTCTCCAGAAATAATTGAAGGAAGACCTAGAGCCAGAGAACAACAAGTTGTTGTTACTATTAAGCCAAGAAAAGTAATTATTGTAACTAATAATATAATAAATCAAAATGAAGAATTTGAATATATTTTAATTGCTCCAATAAATACTATTAAATTATCAGAAAAATCTAAAGATTGGTATGAAAAGTTAATTTATGATGAACATCCAATTTTCACATATATTCCCAAAGGAAATATAGAAAGATATGTGGATTTAAGTCAGATTATGACAATACATAAAAGTTTATTGCTGACAAAATATGATAAAATTCCAGATGAAAGAATGGAATTAATTGATGAAAATTTATTGCAGTGTTTATCTCTTGGAATTATAAAAGAAGAAGCTGAAAATATAATAAAAAATCAAAATATTGAAATTTAACAAAAAGTCATCATTAATAAAATAACATGATGGCTTTTTGTTTTGGTTACAGTACTTCTACCACCTTACATAGGATTTGTGAACAATTAACCAGCAAAAAACACCATTATATTATTATGCTTCTAGGCTGAGAAGTGATATCCAAGCTGTAAAGAATGCTTTACTTCCCCTAAAACATCGGTCTGCTTGAGGGTCAAATCAATCGCTTGCAAATAATAAAACGAGTGACTTGCGGACGAGCTGGATTATTTTTGTTAGAGAAACAGGTGCTTTATCGATTGTGATAACTATTGCGAAATAACAAATATAAACTTGTTTTCAACCCTTACTCGTTTTCATAAAAAATTTCGTAAGAACCATATTTAAAATCATTTTTAAACAAAAGATCAAAGTCATCACGAGAAACCATGTCTTCTATCTACAACAATCATCTGGTAGACCGATTGATCATCCCTTGAAAGCAATGGTTGGATTTAAAAAAAATCTATACGAAAAAATCTTGTCTCAATCGAGGTGCAAATAGATATTGTTTTTGCACAAAAATTGTTTTATAATCATTATGGAATTAAATAAATAGCATCCTCATTCACCCGATGAGGTAGAGGTTGCGGCTTTTATGAGTACTGCGAACGAGATGCAGAGAACATTGAAGACTTCGCTGGAAAGGGAAAGCCGCCGAAGTTCGCACATTTCTCTGGATGTGCGGACTGGGGTTGCCACCGAACAGGGGCAGCACTGTCACGGTTTGCCTGAAGAAAAGCAGCCGTGGAGCGCTATCTTCACGGAAGGGTTGATACGGGTAATGTTTGTATTGCCGCCGAATCACCTTCGGCGGCTTTTTTGGTGCGCCCAGCATGGGTGTAATCTCTAGGGTGAAAGTCCCGAGCTGCAAAGGCAGAAGAGCAGTTAGCTTAACAGAAGGGGATGGTGCGGCTATTTTGCCTTGGCAGATACACCAAGTAAGTTCAAAGAATTTGGCGAATGGATCAGACGAAGACTTCGAATGTGTTTATGGAAAGAGTGGAAAACGCCGAAAACAAAAATTCGGAAACTCAGAGGATTAAGTGTTCCAACGCATAAGCCATTCGAGTGGGGTAATACGCAAGAAATACTGTCGGATTGCCTGCAGTCCCATTCTACACAAAACCCTCGACAACTCCTACTGGAGTCGACAAGGGTTAAGAAGTCTATTCGAAAGATATCAATTTCTGCGTCATCTTAATTGAACCGCCGTATACTGAACGGTACGTACGGTGGTGTGAGAGGTCGGGGGTTAGTCACCCACTCCTACTCGATTATCACCCGGCTCCTTTCCATGACAAAGAAAAAAGGAGCGATGAAAACAATGGAAAGCGTTATTAAAAAGAAGGAAACAGCTACGACCGACCATTCTTCGCCTAACCAGCTTCGACGCAAGCTAAAAACAAGGCATTTAACGATGATTTCTCTTGGTGGGACGATTGGCACTGGATTGTTTTTAGCCAGCGGTGGAGCAATTCATACTGCTGGGCCGGGCGGAGCGCTGGTAGCGTATATTGCAATTGGTATAATGGTGTATTTTTTGATGACCAGTCTTGCAGAAATGGCAGCTTATATGCCAGTTACTGGAACGTTTAGTACGTATGCAACTAAGTTTGTCGATCCTGCGCTCGGATTTGCTCTAGGATGGAATTACTGGTACAACTGGGCCATTACGATTGCCGCAGAGCTCTCTGCTGTGACTATCATTATGAAATTTTGGTTTCCTGATAGTCCTTCACTTTTATGGAGCGCTTTATGCTTAGTAATTATGTTTCTGCTTAATTATTTATCCGTAAAAGGATTTGGCGAAGCAGAATATTGGTTTTCGCTCATTAAAGTAATAACAGTCATTATTTTTCTTATTGTCAGCTTTTTAATAATTGTAGGTATTATGGGTGGTGAAGCGGTTGGATTTAAAAACTTCACCATCGGCGACGCTCCATTCCATGGTGGTTTCATGGCGACTCTCGGCATTTTTATGGCGGCGGGTTTTTCTTTCCAAGGAACAGAGCTGCTTGGAGTTGCAGCAGGTGAAAGCGAGGATCCGAAGCGTAACATTCCTCGCGCCATTCGGCAAGTATTTTGGCGCATTTTGCTATTTTATATATTGACTATTTTAGCAATCGGACTTCTTATTCCATATACGAATGAAAATCTAGCGAATAGCGATGTTACGGTCAGCCCGTTTACTCTCGTTTTTGACAAAGCTGGCATTGCGTTCGCTGCATCCGTTATGAATGCTGTCATTTTAACAGCGGTTTTATCAGCCGGAAACTCTGGTATGTATGCGTCTACTCGGATGCTTTGGGGGCTAGCAAAAGAGGGGAAAGCGCCAAAATTTTTGGCTAAGTTGAATCGCCGGGGAGTCCCTGTTAATGCATTACTGGTTACTGCTTCATTAGGAACGCTTGCTTTCTTGGCTTCGTTTTTTGGGGATGGGATCGTCTATGTATGGTTATTAAATGCTTCTGGTTTGTCGGGGTTCATTGCATGGCTTGGCATTGCAATCAGTCACTATCGTTTCCGCAAAGCGTATGTTGCGCAAGGGAGAGATCTCCGTGATCTTCCTTACAAAGCAAAATGGTTTCCATTCGGACCGCTGTTCGCTCTGGTACTTTGCGCGGTCGTCATTTTGGGACAGAACTACAGGGCCTTTATGGGAGAATCAATCGACTGGTACGGTATTCTCGTTTCTTACATTGGATTGCCATTGTTTTTAGCAGTTTGGTTTGGCTATAAAATCGTGAAAAAGACAAAGGTCGTTCCTCTCGATGAATGTGAATTAGACTAAAAAGCCGCTTGAAAAGACGCATTAGTATCCAAAATCTGCACGCTCGGTGTTCAACGGATTTTGTATGCCATCACAACGACGAAAACGCTCGTATGGTGCAGGACAAGTGTAAACGAATGATGATCCAATCAGAAAAGCCGCTCTTTCTTGATACGGAGCGGCATTCATCAGTTAAAGGGAAAGCTTCATCTTTTCCATCAAATGATTTGTTCTTTTTATTCCGATAATTAAGATTGTCTGTTCAGAGCTCCCAACATCCAGAGATGGGGGAATGGCGGAAAGGCGTCTTTCATTTGGTAAGATAGAAAACGATTGGATTAATCCATTCCTCCCTATATATAACTTGACATGTTAACATCTGCATGGATATGTAGCTTGGACCGTTTTTCGACGGTCTGAAAATAGGTGTCTTTCTTAATGTTGCCAAAATGTTAAATGATACATTTGAATTACAAGATCTATATATATATAAAATTTTAACTAAGCTACTGGTATGCGAAAGTTGAGTTCAATATAAATAAATTTCTATATAATTTATTGATTTATAGGGGGCTGTCTAATAAGTCGATTTTTGGGCTTATAGACGCCCCTTTAACTTTTTTTAAAACGTTGATATATTCATGCTTATGATTTGATGGATTTTGACTTTCTGGACAATCCCAGTAGTACAAACCACGTCTATGGTTTGTGCTGTCTGTAAAAATTATAATATTTTAAATTCAAAAGAATCTTAAAAATTAATGTGTTAAAAAAGGATATGATATAGTTATGTAGTGAAACAATATAAAAAAGAACGTGATGATTAGAAAGGAAATTTTTATGATGTCTTTAGAGCTTCATTTGCCAAAAGAAATAATAAATGTAATTGAATCTCGCAAAAAGCGGGTGCATTCTGATCAAGATCAAAGATTAATTGGACAAGGCGGTTTTTTGTCTGACGATCCAGTCATTTTGTATGATGCGCTGGTGGCATTGGCCCTTGGAAAAAATGTTTTGTTAAAAGGACCGACCGGTGCTGGGAAAACGAAACTTGCTGAAACGCTGTCATCATTTTTTTCTCAGCCGATGCACAGCATTAACTGTTCAGTTGATCTTGATGCCGAAGCATTGCTTGGATATAAAACGATTGTCAATTCCAGCAATCAAACAGCCATTGAGTTTGTCGAAGGACCTGTTATTCAGGCGATGAAAAAAGGGCATTTTTTATATATAGATGAAATCAATATGGCGAAACCTGAGACATTGCCAATTTTAAATGGGGTGCTAGATTACCGGAGGCGGATCACGAATCCATTTACACAAGAGGTTGTGGCGGCGAAAGAGGGATTTGGTGTCATCGCAGCTATTAACGAAGGGTATGTAGGGACGGTTCCGTTAAACGAAGCGTTGAAAAACCGATTCGTCGTGATTGATGTTCCATATGTACAAAATGAAAAGTTAAAACAAGTGCTCACTGAGCAGTCTTCTTTAAAAGATGAAAAGCTGATAGAAAAGTTTCTCACATTATCCAGCGACATTATTACACAAGTAAAAATCGGGAAGGTTTCGGAAGAAGCAGCTTCCATCCGGGCTTTGATCGATGCCTGCGATTTGTCGGTTTATTTGCCCCCTTTAAGAGCGATTGAACGGGCCATTGCAGCAAAATTGGATGATGAGCTGGAAAAAAGAGCGATCATGAACATTGCAGAAACCGTTTTTGAGTGAGGGAAATCCGATGCATTATATAAAATTTAATGATGAAATCATAGATTCAATGTTAATGATGGAGCTGTCCGATTTAGCGCAAACATTGACAAAACGAAGAGATATCGATATCGCTTTTGCCGTTCAGTCTTACTTTCATCCAGCAGAACAAAAAATTTATATCAGCCATTTTTGGAACTATCGTGCGGAAGAAGACAAGCTTGCAGGATTTAAATCAGACATTTATTTGCGCGCAATTGGCAGCTATTATTATACGGATTTTCATCAAATTGCTGCATTTCATGATCTCGTTCGGATATTACATCATCAAAAATTTGCAAAACAGCTGTTGATGCTGCTTGAAGATGTCCGGATTGAAGAACTGGTTAAACGCGATCGTCCCGGGACAAAGCGCTATTTCCGCAAGCGGCTGAATATTTATAAAAAATATTACCGTGATCAGCTGAAAGCAAGCCTTGATCGGGGATTTGCAACCGATGCGCTCTTTGCGGCCCTGTATGAAATGGCTACGGCCACATCACCTGTTTTGAATGTACCAGAAATAAGCGTCCAAATAGATGAACTGCTGCCTTTCGTGAAGGAACAAGTGATGAACGTATACGATGCAAATAGCACGAAAGAAGTTTCCGATATTGTCCTGAAGACGATGGGGCTGTTGGATGAAGTGTTGAAAAAAGATTTGATCCATACTTATTTCATTTTGCCTGATTTATCGGAAAAAGATCTCCATACCTTGACTTTTGACGACATGAAACGAAAAGACCGGCTTCAAAATCAGGATGCACTGGATAATGTAAAAAAGGGCGATGAAGATCTTCATGATGAAAAAATGGCCATATGGCATCGTGAAACATCCACACCGACGAAAAGCTTTTTGCAATTTGATTTAGAACAAGGAACGCAAACGAATTTAATAGATGAACATGCAAGGCAAACTGAGACGGGAGATCAGGCGCTTGTGATTGTGGAAGGTTCAGCTAGACAGACTCAAAACAATTATTATGACGAAGTAAATGCTGATGAAAAGCTGCAAAAAGAAGCAGAGCAAGAAATACAACAACAACTCGGGAAGGAAAACAAGCATGCAAAAGCATATTTCCTGACGGCAAACATGCCAAAGGAAGCAGAAAAATCTGCGTATGAAAAGGAATTGCAGCAATTGATCGTGTACAAAAAACGTTTGCAGCGAATCATTCAAAAAACGCTTGAACATAAAAAGACATATCCAAAACAAGATGAACATTTCGGCAGATTGAATAAAAAGCTGTTGCGTCTATGGACGGATGAAAACCCGAAGCTTTTTTTCAAAAAAAGGAATCCTGCGAATGATCTTGACGGGGTGTTTACACTGCTCGTCGACTGCTCTGCATCCATGCACGACAAAATGGAAGAAACAAAACGAGGCATCATTTTGTTTCATGAAACGTTAAAGTCCGTTCGGGTTCCACATCAAATTGTCGGTTTTTGGGAAGACTCGGCAAACAGTACAGAAAACAACCAGCCGAACTATTTCAAAAAAGTAATCAACTTCGAAACTTCACTTAGCTCCAGCTCAGGACCAGAAATCATGCAGCTTTTGCCTGAAGAAGATAACCGCGACGGTTTTGCGATCCGGCATATGACAAACGAACTGCTTGCAAGAAAAGAGAAGCAAAAATTTCTTCTTGTTTTTTCAGACGGTGAGCCTGCTGCCTACGGATATGATCAAAACGGAATTGTCGATACACATGAAGCCGTAATGAATGCTCGAAAGCACGGTATAGAGGTGCTGAACATATTTTTATCCGCCGGAGCAGTTGAAGAAAGCAAAAGAAAGGTAATGAAAACGATTTATGGAAAACACAGCATCATGGTGCAAAATATCACAGAACTCCCGGACGTCTTGTTCCCGCTTTTGAAAAAATTGCTGCAAAAAACAATCGAATAAACCGCCAAAACATGGCAGAATACAACATGTATTCAAAAAATCAAGAAAATTATTATATAAAGATGCTAATTTTTAAGTAAATACTATTGGTCAATCTGATGAATAGTGTTAAAATAGCGGTGGAAGCGGTTATTTAAAAAAATATAGCTTGCTTCTTGTGGGATGGTGATGAGAATTTAAAAAAATTTTTTGTGGGGAAACAAAGCAGAAGAATTCTAATGATTAGTGATCATTGGGGGTTTTTAAGAAAATGGAAGAAACTTCGTCAAATTTAAAAATCGCATGGCGTGATTTTCACGGACCTAATTTAGGGTATGTCATGGACTTATATGAACAATATTTAGAAGATCCGAATTCTGTTGATGAAGAATTAAGAAACATGTTTGATGCTTGGGGGGCTCCTGAGGCTCTAACTGAACAATCTTATGTAAACTCCTCATCCACTGTAAGCAGAAATTTGTCTTATACGTTTGAAAAGCTGCAAAAAGTAGCAGCTGCTGTAAGGTTTGCAGAGGATATTCGGACATTTGGACATTTGGATGCTTCTATTTATCCTATGGGGATAAAACATAACGAAGAAGATGTTTTGAATGAATCAAGATACGGTCTGACGAAAGAGGACTTAATTGAAATACCGGCCAAATTGTTGAGTCCGTATACTCCTGATCATGTACACAACGGGTACGAAGCGATCCAATATTTAAAAGATGTTTATTCAAAATCGATTGCATTTGAATTTCAGCATGTCCACAATTTTGAAGAGCATGAATGGCTCAACGAAATGGTGGAATCTGGGAAAATTTTCAAAACACTTTCAAAAGAGAAACGCATTTCTCTTTTGAAGCGATTAACAGAAGTTGAAGGATTTGAATCTTTTCTCCATAAAACATTTGTCGGCCAAAAGAGATTCTCCATTGAAGGTGTTGATATGCTCGTTCCGATGCTTGATGAGCTGATTTCTGAAGCTGTGAAAAGCGGAACGACAAATATAAACATCGGAATGGCGCATCGGGGCCGACTAAGCGTGTTGGCTCATGTGTTAGGAAAGCCATTTGAGCTTATTTTCTCTGAGTTCCAGCATGCACCGAACAAAGAATTGGTTCCGTCTGAAGGTTCAATCGGAATCAACTACGGCTGGACCGGAGATGTGAAATATCATTTAGGTGCGGACAGAAAAATTAAAGATCATAATGTTGTTCGTGCACGGCTCACGCTAGCGAACAACCCTAGCCATCTAGAGTTTGTGGATCCGATTGTGGAAGGGTATACACGTGCAGCCCAAGATAATCGTAATGTGCGCGGATATCCTGAACAAGATATTCACAAATCCATGGCTGTGCTGATTCACGGCGATGCAGCATTCCCTGGCGAGGGAGTCGTGGCAGAGACTCTTAACCTTAGTCAGTTAAACGGTTACAAAACCGGAGGAACAATCCACATTATCGCCAATAATATGATCGGATTTACGACGGAAAGCCATGATTCTCGATCAACAAAATATGCCAGCGACCTAGCCAAGGGCTTCGAAATTCCGATCGTTCATGTGAATGCGGATGATCCAGAAGCATGTTTGGCAGCTGTTTATATTGCCATTTTGTATCGCAATAAATTCCATAAAGATTTCTTAATTGATTTAATCGGATACCGCCGTTACGGGCATAACGAAATGGATGAGCCGATGGCGACAAATCCGTTGCTTTATGAAAAAATTAAGAAACATGAAACAATTTGCAAATTATATGCTAAACAGCTTGAAAGCGATGGAATTATTTCCTTAGAAGACGCAAGAAAGTTTGAACAAGAAGTGCAGGATCGGCTGAAAAAAGCATACGATAAAGTTCCAAAAAACGAACACCAAGAAGAGGAAATTCATATTCCAGAAACGGTCAGCCATGGTCTGCCCAAAATCGACACGACTGTGCCGGTGGATGTCCTTGACAAAATTAACAAGGAATTAATTACGTTCCCAGAAGGATTCACCGTTTTTAATAAATTGCAAAAAATTCTAGAACGCAGGGCAAAAGTATATGAAGAAGAAAGAAAAGTAGATTGGTCGCTTGCAGAAGCGTTCGCTTTTGCGACAATCTTGAGAGATGGAACTCCGCTTAGAATTACTGGACAAGATTCGGAACGCGGGACTTTTGCTCATAGACATTTAGTCTTGCACGATGTGAAAACAGGCAAAACCTTCTCGCCGCTGCATCGTTTGTCGGATGTTCAAGCATCGTTTGCGATTCATAACAGCCCGTTGTCTGAAGTTTCTGTATTGGGATTTGAATACGGATATAACGTATTTTCTCCGGAAACGCTTGTCATTTGGGAAGCACAATTCGGTGATTTTGCAAACGTTGCACAAGTCATATTCGATCAATTTATTTCAGCCGGCAGGGCAAAATGGGGACAAAAATCTGGACTCGTCATGTTGCTGCCGCATGGATATGAAGGCCAGGGACCGGAACATTCCAGCGGGCGTTTGGAACGGTACTTGACCCTTGCTGCAGAAAACAATTGGACGGTGGCAAATGTAACGACTGCTGCTCAATATTTTCATTTGTTAAGAAGACAAGCAGCGATTTTAACAAAAGAAGAAGTGCGTCCGCTCATCATTATGACGCCAAAAAGCTTGCTGCGTAATCCAAATACGGTTTCCGACGTTACAGAGCTGACTGAAGGTCAATTTCAACCGGTTATTGAACAGCCTGGTTTAGGTCAAAATAAAGAAAAAGTAAAACGTTTAATTTTGTGCACTGGCAAAATATCGATAGAATTGGCGAATGGTCTGCAAAAATTAGATCAAAAAGATTTTCTTCATATTGTACGGGTGGAGGAAATTTATCCGTTCCCTGAAGAAGAAATTAAAGAGATTATAGAAAGATACCCTAACTTGCAGGAAATCGTCTGGGTGCAAGAAGAGCCGAAGAATATGGGATCGTGGATTTTCACATATCCGCAATTAAAATCTATTGTGGGTGATAAGCTCGCTGTTAAATATATTGGACGTCCAAGACGGTCAAGCCCTGCAGAAGGAGACCCGACAATTCACAAAAAAGAGCAGAGCCGAATCATAACAGAAGCGCTTACATGGAATGAATGAGGAGGAAATTTAAAAAATGGCTGAAATTAAAGTTCCAGAACTAGCAGAATCCATTTTAGAAGGTACAATTTCTCAATGGTTGAAAAAACCTGGCGATAAAATTGAAAAAGGCGAATACATTCTTGAGCTGGAAACCGATAAGGTCAATGTTGAAATTACTGCTGAACATGCTGGTGTTTTAAAAGAAGTATTTAAAAATGAGGGCGATGTTGTCGAAGTTGGCGAAGTCATCGGAATCATCGATGAAGGCGCAAGTGAAGCTCCACAGGCAAGCAGCCCTCAGCCAGAACAAAAAGTAGAAGCCGCTCCAGAGCAAAATCTAGAGGAGCAAACAGTTCAAGTGGAATCGGAAGAACAGTCTGCAGGCAAACCGCGCCCAATCGCAACACCTGCAGCAAGAAAGCTTGCACGTGAAAAAGGAATCGACTTATCGGCCGTGCCGACGGCTGATCCGCTCGGTCGTGTTCGCAAACAAGATATTGCATATTATGAAGCGCCAAAAGCGGAAGAAAAAGCCCCTAATAAACCAAAACCAGAACCGCAAGAAACACAAAAGGCAACGGTTGCAGATCAGAAGCCTGTGGAACGGATCAGAATGTCCCGCAGAAGACAAACCATTGCCAAACGTCTAAAAGAAGTTCAAAATACAGCAGCTATGCTGACAACCTTTAATGAAGTGGATATGACAGCAGTTATGAACATCCGCAAACGGAGAAAAGATCAATTTTTTGAGGAGCATGATGTTCGTTTAGGCTTTATGTCCTTCTTTACAAAAGCAGTTGTCGCAGCCTTGAAAAAATTCCCTCTACTGAATGCGGAAATTCAAGGCGATGAAATTGTGTTGAAAAAATATTATGATATTGGAGTAGCTGTTTCTACAGATGAAGGTTTGGTTGTTCCTGTTGTAAGAGATGCAGATCGTTTAACATTTGCTCAAATCGAGCAAGAAATTGCCGATCTTGCAGCAAAAGCGAGAGCAAATAAACTTGCGCTTTCGGATCTGCAAGGAGGAACATTTACGATAACTAACGGCGGTATTTTCGGATCTTTATTGTCAACACCGATCTTAAATGGACCTCAAGTCGGTATTTTAGGGATGCATAAAATCCAGCTTCGCCCAGTTGCGATTGACGAAGAGCGCATTGAAAACCGTCCGATGATGTATATTGCTTTATCATATGACCACCGTATTATTGACGGAAAAGAAGCTGTCAGCTTCTTGGCAACTGTCAAAAAGCTGTTGGAGGATCCAGAGCAGCTCTTGCTGGAAGGGTAAATCACTAATGAAGGAAGAACGCATTCCGCGTTCTTCTTTTCATATGAAAACGAGCGATTGAAGGAGTGGCAAACATGAATCATCTATCATGGAAAAACAAAAAAGCGAATAAAAAAGTTGTATGTTTACATACAAATGCAAAAAAGTATATGGTAAATAATGTATTGACACCTGGACAAACTTATGATGTCTTGAACGAAACGGAAGAGTATTATTTTATTATCGACAATTCCGGAAAAGTAGGCGGGTTTTACAAAGAATATTTTGAAGAAGCAAAATAGCTAATCATCCCTTTATTTTTTCTTTCCTTTTTGAGAGGAGGTGTTGTTCGTGTTCGTTTATACTGAAGAGGATATTCGCAACATTGACAATCTGGCAGAAAAAAATGGCCTTTCTTCTATTGTGTTGATGGAAAACGCCGGGCGCTCTTTATTTCAAAAGCTTGTTTCGTACGTAAAAAAAGATGATCGCATTTTAATATTGTCCGGTAAAGGCAACAACGGCGGAGATGGAATTGTTTTGGCCAGATATTTAAAACAAAACGGCTACCATGCCAATCTTTCTTTTCCGCTTGGGGCACCGAAAAGTGAAGCAGCGAAGCATCATTTCGCTTTTTATAAAAACAGCGGTTTTCTCGAAACAGCCGAATATGAACAAAATCATTACCAAGTCATCGTTGACGCTTTGCTGGGGGTCGGTGCAAGGCATCCGCTAAGAGATGATGTGAAAAACATCATTGAATGGATTAATGGACAAAACGCTTTTGTCGTTTCCGTTGATGTTCCTTCAGGAGTTTTATCCGACTCCGGAGAAGCGCCAATAGCGGTTAAAGCAAACGTCACCATCAGCATCCACGGATATAAGCGATCAGCCTTTTTGCTGCCTTCTTCATCTTTTTACGGAAAAAAGGAAGTTGTGTCCATCGGCCTGAAGGAAGAAGGGAAATGGAAGGTCTGGACAGAAAAAGATGTGAAGCAAACATGGCCGAACCATCCGTCTTTTTCCCATAAAGGCACTTTTGGAACAGGCTATTTAATTGCTGGCTCCGACGAAATGCCGGGAAGTGTGCTTCTTGCTGCGAAGGGAGCTATGAGGGCAGGAATTGGCAAGCTTGTGATCGGCACAACACCATTTGTAGCCGGTGCCATCGCCGGGCAAATTCCTGAAGCAACTTATTTTTTTGAAGGTCTTATAAAAGCAGGAGATGGTGAATTCCCGGAAAAGCTGTCAGTATGTGCAATTGGACCAGGTATCGTTCCTGGAGAAGAGACCGAAAAAGCCATTCAATCCATCTTACAAAACGATTGGCCTGTTGTGCTGGATGCCGGTGCGTTACATAAACGCACATATCCGAAAAATAGACAACATCCTATTGTGTTAACACCGCATCCGGGGGAATTTAGCCGTTTAATCGATCAGCCGATCAGCTATATACAAAAGAACAGAATCGAAGCTGCTTCTAAATTTGCCGTTGAAGAAAATGTCATTGTGGTTTTAAAAGGCCAATATACAGTGATTGCATTTCCGGATGGAACAGGAATGATCAATCCAACTGGAAACATTGCTTTGGGCAAAGGCGGGAGCGGAGATGCATTAACGGGAATCATCGCTGCTTTTTTGTCCTATTATGAGAACAAAAAAGCAGCTGTGGCAAATGCAGTCTATTTACACGGTTTATGTGCAGATCTGTTTGTAAAAACGAAAGGTGTAAGATCAATGCTTGCGGGCGATATTCCAGACATTTTGCCGGAAGTGATGAAACGATTCGAATAGCCTTATCAATATGGCTTCCAAATGACTTTTTTTGCAGTTTGAAATCTTTGTTCCACTTCTGGCCAGTTGACGATTTTCCAAAAATTATCGATATATTTTTGCCGATCGTTTTTATATTGCAAGTAGTATGCATGCTCCCAAACATCTAATACAAGAAGAGGAATGACATCCCATTGGCTTAAGTTTTGATGCTTTTCCGCCTGCAATATTTCCAATCTTCTTGAACGGGGGGACCATACTAATATCGCCCAGCCTCCGCCTTCGACTGCTTTTGCAGCTTCACTGAAATGCTTTTTAAATGCTTGAAAGCTTCCAAATGAATTTTTGATCGCTTCCTTTAATTCACCTTTCGGCTCGCCCCCGCCATTTGGGTTCATGATATTCCAAAAAATTGTATGCAAATAGTGGCCTGCCCCATTGAAAGCTGCTTCCCGTTCCCAATGTTTAATCAATGAAAAATCTCCTGTTCTCCGTGCTTTTTCCATTTCGATTTCCGCCTTGTTTAAACCGTCTACATAGCTTTGATGGTGTTTCAAATGGTGAAGCCTCATGATTTCTTCTGAAATATACGGCTCAAGCGCATTGTATCGATAGGGAAGAGGAGGGAGCTTATGTTGTCCTATCGGCACAGCCAAAGACCGGTCATCTTCACCTTCAATAAATAATCTGAATTCATCATACAATTGATTCGCCTGTTCATAAAGTTCGCTTTCTGAAACGGACTCGGCTTTGTCCAGCTCTGTTTTGAAACGGATTATTTTTTCCTCGAATTCGCTTGCAAAAGGGTGTTCTGAAATGATGTTTCCATAAAGATCATCACACCATTTTTTTAATTCATTAATATACGATTCACTCAAGACAACAAAATCCTCCTTTTCATTCAATCGTCCAGAATACTATATGAGCAATTTGAAAAAGGGTGAACTAAAAGAAGCGCGTCTTTTAGATGGAAGAGGGGAGCTCCTTAAAGCGGTTTTTCACCAATTAAAAACGGATGATTTTTTGAAGAAATGCATTTTTTATGTGAGAGGAGAGGCTGGATGGGAAGAAATATGTTTGTCAATACTCGGTCTTGTTATGAAAAAAGAGCAGCTGCCTGAATTATGTATGAAAAATGCCATGCATATCAATGCAAAATAAAATCAGGGGATTGTCCCAAAAGGATACATCCATTGGAATTCAATAATCAAGAAATGCTGATATATCAGCATTACTGAACATGAAAAGGGGATCCAATACCGTGAAATCAACTATTGGACAGCCCCTTAAGTCAATCTGCCCAAACATCGTTCATTGAACAGTATACTTTTCATCTTTTCAAATAAGCACGTCAGCTTCTTTAGCTTTTTTGGGAACGAATAGACAAACTCTACTTTAATGGCAGAAGTAAGTACATTCAAATTTCATTTTAACAACAAAATACTACTTCTTGATTAGATCTGCCATCATAACAAAAATTTTTATCATCATACGCATTTTCATCCTGCTTTAAAATGTCGTCTATATATTTTTGGTATTCCTTTACAAAAGGCTATAACAAAGTCCGTGAAATGACAATCCAGTACTTTTTGTTTGCTTGAATCATAATACAACAATCAATAAACAGACGATTTTGGGATTTTTTTAATGTGATATTTTAAAGCATTCTCAAAGCTTCTACGGTCCCTTGAACTATTTTTCATTACTGAATTTGATCAAGTAATCTCCGATATCTAATAAAAGACCATCACGGAATGTTGTGTTGTCCCTTTTCAACAATATACATATATAATCTTTTGTAGAAATAAAAGGATAGCTCAAAAGGAGCATCTTTTGTATCCTCATATTCTTCAATCTCAAATAATAGCTTCATCTGTCTATACACCATTTAAATTCATTTTGTTTACTATTTTTACAGATTTCATATATTAAATTACTTGATTTATCCCGTTACTTGGTTTTCCTTTAAAGATTTCATAATCCTCTTCATTTCTGTTTTTGAAAGATTTTTAGAAACAATGTTCATTTTATATCGCGATTTTCCCTGTAATTCCTTTTTGATGCTGTGCGTCCTTTCATTTATGTAAAAAGCAGAGAAGACAACGCTTTTTTCAATTTAAAGCCGAACAGGGAAGGGGTGTTCTGCTGTATTATGGACAATTACTGTTTCTGTTGTTTTTCACAGAGGAAATGCCCGAGCTTTTCTCAATGCAGAAAGTACTAAAGCAGGCGGAACTCAACCTTTTAGGAGAAGTTCTCGACAACTGGAAAGCCCCACAGAAATCATTTTCTGTGGGGCATAGATATTGTTTTTTAGACAGGCGCTATTCTGAATTATATATTTTAATTTAAGCTAATCCACACGCTTTTTACTTCTGTATAGTTGTTCAAAGCATATGAACCCATTTCGCGACCGATACCTGATTGTTTGTATCCGCCAAACGGAGAAGCTGCGTCAAATACATTATAACAGTTGACCCAAACAGTTCCTGCTCTCAAGCGATTGGCGACATAGTGAGCGTTGGCCACATCTCTCGTCCATAAACCGGCAGCTAAGCCGTATTCGCTGTTGTTTGCCCGATCAATAACTTCATCTAAATCTTCAAAAGGCAATGCAGCAATGACCGGACCGAATATTTCCTCTTTGGCAATTGTCATTTTATCTTCAACATCAGCAAAAATTGTAGGAGTGACAAAATACCCTTTTTCAGATGGCGTAGATCCGCCGGTCACAACTTCTGCGCCTTCTTCAATTCCTTTTTCAATATAATTCAACACTCTTGACTGCTGCTCTTCAGATACGAGCGGCCCCATTTCCGTTTCCGGATTCAGGCCAAAGCCTTGGCGGATATTTTTGGCATGGGAGGCCATATCTGCTAATACATTATCGTAATGTTTTTTCTGAATAAACACACGAGAACCTGCACAGCATACTTGACCTTGATTAAACATTACACCGTTTAATGCACCTGGAATCGCTTTTGACAGATCAGCATCCGGCAAAATAATATTCGGCGATTTGCCTCCTAATTCCAGCGTAACTCGCTTCAGTGAACGTGCGGCATTTTTCATTATCAGCTTGCCGACTTCCGTCGATCCGGTAAAAGCAATTTTATCTATCAGAGGATGATCAACAATCGCTTGCCCAGCTGTTTCCCCAAAGCCCGGTACTATGTTGATAACCCCAGGTGGGAAACCTGCTTCTTCAATAAGCTCTGCTAAATAAAGGGCTGAAAGTGGAGTTTGTTCTGCAGGCTTCAAAACGACTGTACAACCAGTTGCAAGAGCGGCACCAAGTTTCCACATTGCCATTAGAAGCGGGAAGTTCCATGGAATAATCTGGCCGACAACACCAACAGGTTCATGTCTTGTATAATTGAAAAATGGTCCGTTGACAGGAATGGTCTGCCCGACTATTTTTGTAGACCATCCGGCATAGTAACGCAAGTGTTCAATGGCTAATGGAATATCTGCATTTCTAGTTTCCCGGATCGGTTTTCCGTTATCCAGCGTTTCCAGCTGAGCTAGTTCTTCTTTGTTTTCCTCCAGCAAATCCGCCAGTTTGTACAATAATCGGCTTCGTTCAGCAGCTGATATTTTGGACCATGGCCCGCTGTCAAAAGCAGCTCTTGCCGCACGGACAGCACGGTCAATATCTTCTTTGTCCGCTTCATAAACCGTTGCAAGAGTTTCTCCAGTTGCTGGATTAGGAGTGTCGAACGTTTTGCCGGAAACGCTTTCGACAAATTCACCATTAATGTACAACTTTTTTTTCCCCTTTAGAAACTCCGCTACTTTCCCTTCAACATTAGCGATTAATTGACTCATCGATCATCCTCCTAATTTTTTTTTTCGTTGTGTAAACTCTGGATGAACGAAATACAGTTTTATAATAAAGGAAAATTCAGAATATTTCAACCCATTTTTTAAAAATTACCAAAAATCTCCTGACCAACAACTGCTGGATGGCCGCAGAAAACTTAAGAAAACAACTTTATTTCAGTCATCAAGACAAACTATTTAAGAATAATCGTATAAAGAGAAATGAACTTCAAAGAGGTGATGACTATGAATGAGAAGCATCAAAAATCTTTTACGACCGTAAAATCATATCGTCCTTTTCATAGCAGATATGATCCATGTAAACCAATCGGTGTCAAATACTATTCCACACCGCCAAACCTTTTCCTCGGTTTTCAGCCGCCGAACTTGCAGCAATTTTCCGCAAAAGAAGCATTAAAAAAAGGGACTCTTTGGCGATTTTTTTATGACTATTACGAAAATCCGTATGAGAAAAAAGGGAGGTAGCCAAAATGAAGGAGCTTCCTCAAGAGTACTATCAGCTCCTTGAAGAAATTCAAGCGGCTGATTTCGTGCTTGTTGAATTATCGCTTTATCTAGACACTCATCCAAATGATATAGAAGCAATCCAGCAATTTAACCAATATGCCCAATACTCAAAACAATTGAAGCAAATGTTTGAATCAAAATTCGGTGCGCTGCAGCAATTTGGAAACAGCTTTTCAGACGCGAACTGGAGCTGGGGAACGATGCCGTGGCCATGGCAAGTATAGCTTTAATCTGTTTAACTATACTCATACGATGAAAGGAGAAAGAACATGTGGTTTTATGAAAAAAAACTACAATATCCTGTCAGGGTGAGTACGTGCAACCCAAAACTGGCAAAATATTTAATTGAACAATACGGCGGAGCAGATGGAGAACTTGCTGCCGCCCTTCGCTATTTGAATCAAAGATACACGATCCCCGACAAAGTAGTAGGACTTTTAACGGATATTGGAACAGAAGAATTTGCTCATTTGGAGATGATCGCAACAATGGTGTATAAATTGACGAAAGATGCGACACCGGAACAATTAAAGGAAGCAGGACTAGGCGAGCATTATGTCAATCATGACAGCGCCTTGTTTTATAACAACGCTGCTGGAACTCCGTGGACTGCGACTTATATTCAAGCAAAAGGGGATCCGATAGCTGATTTGTATGAGGATATAGCTGCCGAGGAAAAAGCAAGAGCTACTTATCAATGGATTATCGATATGTCAGATGATCCAGACTTAAATGACGGATTAAGATTTTTGCGCCAAAGAGAAATTGTTCATTCGCAACGTTTTCGGGAGGCGGTGGAAATTTTAAAAGAAGAACGTGATCGTAAAAAGTTTTTTTAAGAAGTTCAAGGAGCATCCAATCAGACGTACTTTCATCTATTGGATGCTCCTTTTATGTTTCAGGCAGAACATTGTTGGTAATATCCAAGATTGACAGCATTGATCGAATTTTTTTACTCTCTTTCTTTTAAAATAATACAAACAGCTGTACAATCGATCAATTGAAGCTGTTCACGTACAAAAATAGTGTATTTTGCATTACTTAATCCATTTTCTTTAGCCCATGAATAAAATTCAAAATCATATCCTCCTCCCTCTATAAATGTTGATATATCAACATTTATAGAGGGAACATTCCTGTTAGAAGTTTTTTCGGGGACTTGAATAAAAAAGCCCTCTTGGTATGATTCGGGGGTGTCAATCGGATTAATTGCCCCCTAATTTGGATACCAAGGAGGACTATACATGAGTTCTATCTCAAACAAGAAGATTAATCAAGTCACCGATCAAACGCTCATCGTTGGCATGGATATCGCGAAAAAGAAGCATTATGCCTGCTTTGTGGATGAGCGAGGGAGGGTGTTAAAAAAGCCGTTTCCCGTTCTGCAATCGAAAGAAGGATTGGAATGGTTGTACCAGTGCATCGTGAAAGCGATGGAGGAAGTTGAAAAAACGGAAGTGATCGTTGGCATCGAGCCAACGGGACATTATTGGCTCAATCTCGCTTACTTTCTTGACGAGAAGGGCATTCCTCTCGTGATGACAAACCCGATGCACGTGAAGCGCTCCAAAGAGCTAGACAACAATCTTCCAACCAAGGCTTTATAAGTCCAAGACACTGCCCCTTGAGTTTGAAAATCTCCATTAACATTAGCGACTGTTCTAGCAGGGTCAATTTTTATAGAGATTGATTGGTTTTGAATAGCTTTTGGACTCCTTTATGAACTGTTTCATCAGGCTTTGACTACTATTTACTCGAGCTATCCTCGTAAATGCTGTTTTTTTTTAGGAATTTTTTTGTTTTTCATTCTGCTATATGAAAGAATGATTCAAACAGTATTTGTATGTTAGTAAAATCGCGGAAAAAGAAGGCTGGAAATCAAGGTGAAACTGTTCCTTAGAAAGCCCAAAAAGAAAAATGAACTTCCTATAACCGAGCATACAAAATTTATGCTTCACGGCTGCCGCACTCTAAAACTACTGTATTCAGTTGTTCATTCCTTTTTAAAATGATCTTTTGATTTGAAAAATCAGTTAAATCAGCATCCGTTGAATGAGTGGCATAAATTAAAATTGCCTTGTTTTGCATGACGTAATTTTTCAAATAATCGAGAATAACTTTTCTTGACCTAATATCGAAATTGACAAAAGGTTCATCAAGGAGAATCAAATTAGGCGAAGATAGAAGTGCTAAAATTAAAGATAGTTTTTGTTTCGTTCCTAAAGACAGTTCGCGTGTAAGGGTATTTTTATATTTGTAGAGTCCAATTTTTTCTATAAGACCTTCTAGAGACGAATCTAATCTTTCCCCATTCAGGAAGGATAAGATCATATCAATTGTTTCAGCCGTTGTTAAATAATCGTATAAAAATGGTGTATTGCCAATTAAGGAGACTCCTTTTATATACTTTTGAAAATCGTCCTTTAATGAAATATTGTTTAACTTGATGTCCCCATCGAATGTTGTCATTCCACCGATGATATTCAACAACGTTGATTTGCCAATTCCATTTTCACCAAGTAATTCAACAATGCTCATGTTATCTATTTTTAAGTTAATACCGTCAAAAATGTAGGCTGATTCACCATATCTTTTTTTTATATTGATCAATTCAAGCATGTTTTACCTCTCTTTTGTCAGAAAATTATATAATAATAAAAAATGTGAATAAACAATAAAGAAAAAGAGTATAGGATATATACTGCCGAATTTCATTGAATAAAAAGCTACAACGCTGCATGTAATAGAAGGCAACCCTAAAACGAATAAATCTTCTAAAGGATTAAAAAAATATACAAAAAAATTGTTTTTAATATCTTCTATTGATAATTTTTGAAAGCGATAGACTCTTTTTGAAATGATTTTTATTGTGTAGAAGTAAATGATTGTTGAACATAAAACAGTGACAGCTGAAAATAATGAAAATCCATAAAGGAGGAATACACCAGCATAATAACTGATTAGGATTACGATGAGCCTTCTTGACAGAAATTTAGAAAGCGAATTCTCATAATAAGTTTTTTGATCAAACTTCTTTATATAATAAAAATCGCTTAAATTACAGTCGTTTAACAGTTTTGAGCTATTTATGATTCCTTGAGATATCATACTAATCATTGCGCTTTCAATTCCTAAATAAACCGAAATGATAATCAATTTATGAATATTAAAATAAAAATGAATCATACATATCAGAACTAAAGAAGCAGCTGCAAACAAATAAGTATACAATATATATAAGTAGTAAGTTCTATTTTGACAAGATCGGGATAAAGCCGCTTGATACTGATCTAAATGCAGGTCATTTTTATACCGGATGAAATGTTCTTTCTTTTTCGTAGCGTTCGGCCCGTGAATAAATAAAAAGACAATCTGAGGATTGCTCCATAAAAATTTTACAATAATAGTAAAAAAAACAGCTATTAAGAAGAAAATCTCGTATAAAAGAATGGTTATGTAACTAAAATGAAATTCTCTCATAAAAATCAACATAAAAAAACAATAAGACAAAATGTTTGTTCCAAATGTTAACAGCAATTTTTTAATAATCAGTAATTGAAATTTAATTTTGTGAGCTTTATACATCCATTGAGAAATATTCTCCAGTTCCACATGATCGTAATCATCATTATTAATATCAGTGAACAAAAGCGTTATAAAAAAATAGATAGTGGCGATATAAAAAGGATTTATATTTATAAAGGAATGAAAAAAATAAATGAGCAAATAGACAAAAATCGGTGCTAACATCGAAGCGAAAGTAATGACTGCATTTACGTTATAGAGAAAGACCAGCAGCAATTTTTTATCGCCGCCAGCAAACTTATTTAGAAAATTCCCAAATAAAATCTCGAAATTTGCTAATGCTTTTCTTTTTTTCATTAACCGCTTGTATTTGAAGTATTTCATCTTCTTCAATTCCCCAACATTTTCGTAACAATTTTTACCAGATTAAAAATTCCTACTAAAAAAACGATTATCGAGATTACGAACAATATTCTCATTTTAGCCTTAAATTTTTTTTCCATATTATGCACCTTCCTAAGATCATTGAAATTGCACAACAGTCATGAACGTTTGAATGATAAGCGTCAAACCATAAGTGGTCGAAAATATTATTGTACACAGTCTTATTTTTAGGCTGATGGAAGTGGAACTGTCTAAATATGATAAATATAAGTAGAAAAAAACAACCAATAGGATTTGCGAACCTGGAAACCAGCCCAGCCATTGAATATCTTGCAGTTGATTAAAGCCAGCCAGTGAAATGATCGTCATATTTAATAAAATGGAAACAAGATTCGCAAAAATGATGGCTGATAAAAAGTTACTAAATGTAAACTTTTTATTCGTCATGACATTTGTAATATAAGTAACAAATATTGTTTCGATTATGATCACGGTAATTCCCGCAATCAATTGTATTAAAATTAACAAAGCAGCAACAAACGAATGTGCAAACAATGGAAAGCTCGCTTGCAGTTTATCAAATTGCTCAATCACTTGAAACTGTTTAATGGAAAAAAATGAATTCGCCACAACTGCTAGCACTAACAGGCAAAAAGAAAGTAAATTTATTATTCTTTCATTTTTTAATTTGAGCATATTTATCCCCTTTATAAGAAAAGGTGTTCCGCCTTATTACAAAAATTAAAACAGCAGGAGGCTAAAGGCTATTACAGTTAGAGTCAATCACCATGAAACATAAGAAATTTCATTGAGAGAGACCATCAAGAATAATTCCGGCAGCAGTCAGATTAAATTCATAACTTATCCTCTCAAAATTGCTTTAATTTCACACAAATAATATTCTTTCCTCGTTTAAAATTGCAACTGAATGGGCTGTACTTAGTTGGTCAAAAATTTTTAGTTCAAGTAGACTATAAACAACAAATCATGCAATTGTACTAAAGCGGGAAGCCAAATTGTAATCAACCGAACTTGCATAGCTAAGCAGCCCGTGAATTCTTATGTGATGAAACCCGAAAACAAAGTCATGTAATTTCTTTTAAACTAGTATTTCCGAATGAGGATTTTGGCAATTTATAGAAATATTATAATGAAGGTTGGATCCCTTGGTCAAGCTGCTCCTAAATTTTTCTAATGGTTTTCAAAAGGTGGCATGTTAGGAATAATGATTTTAAGTAATCCATCCCATTAATCTACGTTTTTTCAGACAGAATCATCTTGTTTGTAACACTCATTATTGCGTGAATAAAAAATGTTCATGCCCGATGCTTCCGAGATGCAATCTAAATTTTAAAAAGGTCAAGATTCGGTGGTAGAGGAAAAGACTTTCGAATTAACCAACAGCCGAATGCCATTCCACTTTATGCTTAAACAAATATTTTAACAAATAGCATGGAGGTCTTGTCATATTGTGTGACAATTCATTTTGCAAACAATGTTCTAAATGAAAAAAAGATATATTTTTATATGAACTTATATTATGATTAAAATAAAAGGATCGGAAAACTATAAGTTTACATAATTATATTATTGTAAAAAGGAGATGGATGGAGAGATGACGGAAAAAAGAAAACCTAGCGGCTTTTTATTGAAGCAGCGCGCTTTTTTAAAATTATATTTAATCACGATGACGGAAAAGAAGCGGCTGTATGGTTTTAAAATATTGGATGAACTGCGGGAAGAGTTTCGCCCGTATGGCTACCGTCCGAATCATTCTGAGCTGTACAAAGCGCTTCATGATTTAATAAAAGACGGCATTTTAAAACAAATTAAACGAAAAAAAGAAGGAGCCGAGTTTCAAGAGGTTGTCTATTATCAGTTTGTCGATTATGAAAAAGCAAAACAATATAAAAGACAACTAAAAGCAGAGCTGGACCGCTCAAAAGCAATTATTGAAAAAGCTATACGAGACAATTTTGCATAAATATGGAGGAGTATTATGATCAATCTTGCAAAAAAGCTGGAACAAATCGATGGCAAAGGATATAAAGCGTACAAACAGATTCAAGGCTCGTACAAGTTTCCTGATTTTGAATTGTTGATCGATTATGTACAGGGCGATCCGTTTGCGAGTCCTTCGAAAATCAGAATATTGATCGCTAGAAGCAAAACGGCTTTTTTACAAAAATGGACAAACAGCCGGCAAAGAAAGATAAGATGTGAAGATATGATTGTCCGCGAAGTATTTCAAGCTATTTCTAATTTGAAAAATAACGTACGCGGCTCTGGAAAAAGCGGGCTGATCATGATTGACAAACCGGGGCAGAAGGTGTTAGAACGGACAGCTGTTCAGATAGGAGAAAACGATATTACAGTTTGTCTTTCAATCGGTCTTCCGGCTCAAGGGAGAACAATATTAGGCAAGGAAGCCAAAAAAATATTTTTTCAACTACTTCCCGAAATTTTGCGGCATTCTGTCTTTTCTGTGAAGGGGAAAGATATTGAGAGCGCGATTCAGCTTTGCGATCAGCAAATGGCGATCCGCTCCTATATGAAAGAGAGAGGAATAATAGCGTTTATTGCAAATAATTCAATTTTGCCGCGTGCAAGCGGCGTAAGTGATCAGCCGTTGAAGGGCGCTGTTCCTTTTCAAAGTCCAAAGGAAATGGAAGTCTCAATTCCTGTTCCGCATCGGCAAGAACCGTTGAAGGGCATGGCTATATACAAAGGCATCACCTTGATCGTTGGAGGAGGTTATCATGGAAAAAGCACTTTATTAAAGGCGCTCGAGCATGGTGTTTATGACCATATTGAAGGGGACGGCCGTGAATTTGTTTTGACGGACCGTTCAGCATGCAAAATACGTGCCGAAGATGGCCGCAGTATAAAGAAGGTGGATATTTCCGCTTTTATTAACAATCTGCCGTTTCAAAAAAGCACAAAATCCTTCTCTACGGAAAATGCAAGCGGCAGTACATCGCAGGCAGCCAATATAATGGAAATGCTAGAAGCAGGAGCAAAAACATTATTGATCGACGAGGATACAAGTGCAACAAACTTTATGATTCGGGACGCCAGAATGCAAGCATTAATTCATAAAGAGCATGAGCCCATTACTCCATTTATCGATAAAGTTTTACAATTGAAGCAGGATTTTGATGTCTCAACAATTTTAGTTATGGGCGGATCGGGAGATTACTTTTCCGTTGCGGATCGCGTAATTAAAATGGATCATTATAAGCCTTATGACGTCACACATGAAGCAAAACAGATTGCCTGTCAAATTAAAACCGGAAGAAAGCATGAAGGAGGGGAGAAATTTGGAGAATGGAAGCTTCGTATTCCGGAATCAGGCAGCTTGAACAGCAGAAAAGGGAAAAAATCTAAAATTGCTTGCCGGCTTTCTGAAATTCAATATGGACTAGAAAAAATTGATTTATCTTATGTAGAACAGCTGGTCGACGAAAGCCAGACAAGAATGATTGGAGAAATATTATCGTATATCGAACGGACAAACCTTTTTGACAGACGCTTAACAGTATCACAATTGCTTGATTTCGTAGAAAATAAGATCAATCAGGACGGTCTCCAAAGTTTTTCGGCCCATCATGGTCATCAAGGTGAATTGGCGTATGTAAGAAGATTTGAATTAGCGGCAGCCTTGAACCGGATTAGGGCGTTAAAAATTCGGGAATGAAGAAAAGACTTTCTTCCATAAAAAATTTTCTATCATCATCAACGAACTGACGGGTGCCCCAATTTTGACAGCGCAAAGAAAGCGAGAGACTCCGAGCATTTCTTTTGCTTAGACGGCCTCGACCGCAAGCTTGCCGGCGCGAAACGGGCGCGGGAGTCGCAAGCTTTGAATCTGTCAATGCTCGTTACGAGAACGATTTGGCATGAACTTGCTGGTTTTCCCGCTTGTCCGTTTTCTTTTTCTCTTTTAAATAATCAATTAAAACTAGCAGAATAACAATGAAAAAACAAATGCTTGATAATTGAAAAATCGTTCCTAAATCAACATAGGATGATAAGAAGCCTAGAAAAACCGCACTTATTCCTATTCCTCCATCCAATGCTGAATAATACATTCCGTTTGCGACTCCTCTCCGATCGGCAGGTGTTTTAGAAAGCACCCATGATTGCAAAACAGGAAGCAGTGACCCAAAACCGGCGCCAAATAAAATACCAGCTAAAACAAGCATTCCGACTGAGTATGTGAAAGATAAAACCCAAAAGGCGATAAATGTTAAGAATGAGCAAACAATGGCAAGAAGCCAAGGACCGCTTCGATCAAACCACCTTCCTGAAATTGGTCGTACAGCAGTTGCCGCCAACGCATTACATAAGTAGTATAAGAAGATTTGATCGATCCCTCTTTCTTGGCCGAATATGACGATAAACGTGACAATTCCCCCATAACCGAAAGCTGATAATAATGTAATCAGTGCAGGAAACGCCCCATGTTTATCAATGAGTGAGCGAAAAAAAGAAAAATCCTTTACATGCATTGATTTTTCTAAAACAGACTTTGGCGTTTTGTATTGAACTAATGAAAGGGCGATAATCGATATGACACCGAAAATGGCGGAACCGATGATGAGCGGCTGGAATCCTAAATGTTGAAAAAGCAAAATGCCAAAACTAGGAGCGATGATCATCCCAATGGTGATAGATAAACCATAATAGCCCATTCCTTCTCCGAGGCGTTTCGTTGGAACCAATTCAACAGCTGCCGTTCCATTTGCTGTTGTTGACCATCCCCAGGCAAAACCGTGAAGGAGGCGGACAATTAAAAATAAAAAAACAATCGATGTAAGCGAGTATGAAAGGGTTAAAAAGAGTAAGCCTACAGCTCCAGTTATAACGAGCCATTTTCGTTTCGCTGATTCAAGAAGAAAACCAATGAGCGGTCGAATGACAACAGCAGCGATGGAAAAAAGGGTTGTAACAAGCCCGATTTCAATGTCCGATGCTCCAATTGCTTTCGCTTGCGGCGGCAAAGTAGGCAAAAGCATTTGAAAGCTCATAAAAATAAATAAATTTCCGATAATTAACAAAATGAATGATTTTGTCCAAAGCGGCGGCTTGGCGGTATGAACGGCAGAATCCTTCATGGATTTGATGGCACCTCCTGCATTGTAAAAACAAAAATATTTAGATACTCGAACAATTACCAACTACTCTATTATACAAATTTTTCAAAGGAACTCAATGGATTGGTTGCCTTTTCTTTTTAATAGAAGCTGGAGGAGAAAATTCACAAATCGATGGAAATCTAGAACAGCGATGGGGTGAAAAAGTTTCAACTGACACATATTACAAAAAAAGCCGATTTTCTTTCAAACATGAGAAAGAAAATCGGCCGTTTTCTTTTATCGGTTTGGCATGATTTGTTGAATTTGACTGTTTGCAAATTTTTGTTGCAGCGGTTTGATGATGTTAGCGAATAAGTTTTGTCGTCTGCCAAATCCGTATAATGCTGCAGCCCCCAAACCGACTAAAGAAATCCACATCATGCTGTTTCTTTGCCGGTTCTTAGGAAACATGGAGCGGTTTTTTCCCATTTTGAAGAGGGACCCCATTTTTCTCATTATAAAAGCACCTCTTCCTAAGTTGTGTTTGGAAGAACATCTTCCAACAGTTATAGTATTGTTTTTTCACGATTCTTTATTAGTTACAGTTGATTCCAATTTTATTTTAGCTTCTAATCAGCTTTCTTTTCTACATATATTGGTACAAAGGGAGGGAAATTCTTTTGTACCGAAAATTCAGAAGACGACGAAGACGCGGCCCTCTGCCGGCTAAATATGTTTTTTTAATTACATTTGTCATTTTCAATGTTTTGACAGCATACAGCTTATGGCTGATCAATGCCATTATTGAACCGACATTGGTCAGAATAGCGGAAACAAAGACGAGGCAAATTGCCGAACATGCAATTCATGATGCTGTTTCGAAAAAAATAGCAGAAAAACTTGATATGAAGGAATTGATCATTATTCATGAAAAGAAATCAGACGAAACGGCGACTTACAGCTTTAATTCCCAAATTTATAACCGTCTTATTTCAGATGCGACCGTTTATATTCAGCAATATTTGGATGGGAATGTGGAGGTGGAATCGGAAGACGGCATCCCCGTCAATCAAAACCCAGATGGAAAAGGCCTGGTTTATCATATTCCACTCGGATTAATAACGAACAATGCGCTCATCTCCCATTTAGGTCCTGAAGTTCCCGTACGCTTTGAACTTATTGGTTCAGTTAATTCAGAAATTAGCACAAAATATAAGGAAATTGGCATTAATAACGCTTATTTAGAAATTTATATGGACATTTTAGTTAAAATTAACGTCATTATTCCTTCGATTTCAAAAGATATGGAAATAGAAAATTCAGTGAAAATTGGTGATTTATTTATTGAAGGAAAAGTTCCGCAGTTTTACAACAGCGGCGGGACTGGTTCGGCACCTGCTGTCATTATGCCTGAAAAATCAAAATAATAATACAGAATAAAATGGATATAAGGGAAGAACATCCCTTTTTTACTTTTGGGCATTTAGGAAATATTAAACTTGTAACAACAAAAAGGAGGAATTGACATTGACAGTTTCAACTCAAGTTCAACAAACATTAGCAGGATTAAAAAGTGCTCAAGCAAGCTTTGAAACGTTTGCACTGCAAACGGAAAACAAGCAAGCAAAACAGATTTATCAACAGGCTGCGCAGCAAACACAGTCAATTGTTGATTTGATTAATACCCGCTTGCAGCAAATCCAGAATGAAGAGCCTCAATATAAACAACAGTAAAGGTTGGTATTTACCAACCTTTTCAACACATCACAAATAAGAGTGAGCTGGTCAGGATGAAACATTTTATATTCTTTTTCACTTTCCTTTTTGTTTTCTCAGCATGCCAACAGAACGATATGGTCGATCCGACTTTAGAACAACCGACAAAAATCAATTATTCGACGAAGAACGCTCCTTTTAATCAAAAGGTCGCGAAAAAGGCGGAGGAAATAGCGGAAAGCTATGATGGAGTTCCCAAAGCCATAAGCGTCAATACAGACCGCAAGCTATTGCTTGCTTTTCAATTAGATCATATGAAACGGTTTCAATTAAAACAAAAGGAAAAAACAATTGAAAAAAAATTAAAAAAATCTTTCCGAGATTATGATGTCACCGTTTCAAGCGACATGAAAATTTATTGGGAAACAGAAAAATTAATTAACAAACTGGAAAATCTGGACAAGCGTGAAATGAACAAGAAAGTGGAAAACATTATTCAATTGAGCAGAGAAGAAACATAAGAAGGTGTTTTCGATGGCGAATGAGCAAAGAAAACTTCAAACGAAAATCATGCAGGAATACTATCAATTGGAGAAAAAAAATGAAACGAAAAGACCTGTTGTCCAAAACTGTTTACGAGCCTTTTTAGTCGGTGGAATTATTTGCTCCATCGGACAAGCGATACAGTTTTTTTACATGTACTTTTTTCATTTTACTCAACAAACCGCTGGAAATCCGACTGTTGCCACGATGATTTTTTTATCTATGCTTTTGACCGGATTTGGTGTTTACGACCGGATTGCTCAATTTGGCGGTGCCGGAAGCGCTGTACCAGTCACAGGGTTCGGAAATGCTGTTATTTCTGCAGCGATTGAGCACCGAACAGAAGGATTTGTCCTCGGTGTAGGCGGGAACATGTTTAAATTGGCCGGATCTGTTATTTTATTTGGAACATTTTCTGCATTTGTAGTTGCTTTAATCAAAACGATTTTAATTAAATGGGGTGGTTTTTGAAATGCTGAAAGGACATCGCACTTGGGTATTTCATAATCAACCCGTGATCATTTCAACCGCTACCGTTGGCGGGCCGTTTGAAGCAAATGGCAGACTAGCCGACGATTTTGATCTTCTTCACGAAGATTTGTGGTTGGGTGAGGACTCTTATGAAAAAGCTCATAAAGTGCTTTTTGAAGAAGCGTTTTACAAAGCAATAGAAAAAGGAAACATTGAAAAAGAACAGGTGGAATTTATTATTTCCGGAGATTTAGTGAATCAAATCACCCCGTCCAGCTTTGCAGCAAGAACGTTCGGCGTTCCTTATCTCGGCATTTTCGGCGCTTGTTCTACGTCGATGGAAGGGCTGGCATTAAGCGCATTTATCGTCAATTACGGCGGAGCAAAATATTTACTGACTGGTGCGGCCAGCCATAATACGGCAATCGAAAAACAATTTCGCTATCCGACCGAGTACGGTGGGCAAAAGCCACCGACTGCACAGTGGACAGTCACGGGTGCAGGAGCTGCTTTGTTAAGCAATGAAGGGAAAGGACCTGCCGTGACCTCGGCAACGATTGGCAGAGTGGTCGATTTAGGCATGTCTGATCCGTTTAATATGGGCGGTGCGATGGCGCCGGCAGCAGTTGATACGATAGAAGCGCATTTCCGCGATTTAAATATTGATGCGGACTACTATGATTTAATTGTAACAGGCGACTTAGGAAAAATCGGACGCAACGTCGCTCTTGAATTATTTGAAAAAAATGGAGTTCAAATGGATGAGGAAAAATTTCAGGATTGCGGTTTAATGATTTATCGGGAAGGACAACCAGTTTTATCCGGTGCAAGCGGGGCGGGCTGCTCGGCAATTGTCGTATACGGCCATTTATTAAATCGGATGAAAAAAGGCGAGCTGAAGCGAATTCTCGCTGTCGCAACTGGGGCGCTGCTTTCTCCGCTAACGTTCCAGCAAAATGAAACCATTCCGTGCATTGCACACGCTGTGTCCATTGAATTCAGGGGGTGAAACATTTGGTTGCGTCATTTTTTTGGGCGTTTGTCATAGGCGGATTAATTTGTGTAATTGGACAGATCATGTTTGATGTGTTTCATTTAACACCTGCTCATACATTAAGTACTTTTGTCGTGATTGGAGCCATCTTGGACGGTTTCGGGCTTTATGAACCATTTATCGATTTTGCGGGTGCAGGTGCAACCATTCCGATTACAAGCTTCGGAAATTCTCTCGTTCATGGAGCGTTGCAAGAAGCAGAAAAACATGGATTGATCGGCGTTTTAACAGGTATGTTTGAAGTGACTAGCTCCGGTATTTCAGCAGCTATTATTTTTGGTTTTATCGGAGCGCTTTTATTTAAACCAAAGGGGTGATTGGATTGACAGTAGCATCACAGGTCAAGCAAACGCTGGCCAGTTTAAAAAGCATTCATGCGGGATTGCAAAACTTGGCCATTACGTCAACTGATGAAGAAACGAAACGAGTTTTTCACGAAAACATGTTAATATCTGAAGAAATTATCAATGATGTAAAGTCTCGAATTGGAGAGCTGGAGTTTGAGGAACCTGAGTATAAAGGCTTTTGAAAAGAGGGATGAACATGCCAGAGTGGGTTGAAGTCATTATTCGTTCACTTGCCATAATAGCTGGATTATTTTTCATTTCCAAACTATTGGGAAAAAAACAGCTTTCCAAGCTTTCCTTTTTTGAATACGTCGTCGGCATTACCATTGGTGACATTGCCGGGACACTGTCAATGGATACGAATTTAAATTTAACAAACGGTATTATCAGCATTGCCATATGGGTGATGATTCCGGTTATTATTTCATTCATTTCCATGAAAAGTCCGTCGTTTCAGCAATTTATTGAAGGAAAACCGACCGTTTTTATTAAAAACGGAAAAATCATGGAGGAAAATTTAAAGAAAGAAAAATATCCTTTGGCCGCTTTGTTGGAACAATTGAGGAAAAATAATGTCCATCATGCCAGTGATGTGGAATTTGCTATTTTGGAAACTACTGGTGAACTGAGTATTTTGCTAAAAAAAGAAAAACAGCCTATAACGGTAGGAGATATCAAAACGAACGTTGCCCCTGTTAAAGAACCGCAAACCGTCATAATGGACGGAAAAATTATGGACGAAGCTCTTTCAACGACCGGTTTGAATCGAAGATGGCTGAAAGAAAAACTCGATCAATTAGGAGTCGCCGTCGAGAATGTTTTTTTAGCCCAAGTCGATTCATATGGACAACTCACTGTTGATTTATATGATGATAAAGTAAAAGTGCCTGAACCTGTTGAAAAACAGCTTCTTCTTTCATCCCTTAAAAAAGTGGAGGCAGATTTTGAATTATACGCTCTGCAAACTGAAAATACGGAAGCGAAAAACATGTATATAAAAAATAGAAAAAAAATAGCTGAAATGATCAAAACATTAACGCCTTTTTTGCAAGGTTGACTGAAAGGGTGGAAAAGTGAAAACATACGATTGCATCATTGTTGGCGGCGGGATCGCCGGTTTATCTGCGGCCATTATGCTTGGAAGGTATAAACATAATGTTTTAGTCATCGACAAGATGAACGGAAGATCGACGCTATGCAGAAGCTATCATAATTTGTTAGGGTGGCCTGACGGGGTAAGCGGACAGACACTGCGTACTCTTGGAAGAGAACATGCAGAAAAATACGGAGTAAAATTTTTGAAAAAGCTGGCAGCAAAAGTCGAAAAGCAAGGAAAAGATTTCCTTATCGAAACGGACGATCGCAGCATATACAAAACAAAAAAATTGCTGATTGCAACAGGGGTTACCGACCGCATACCAGAAGTGCTGTCAGAAATAAAGCATTGTTTAGGCATTTCGGTATATGTTTGCCCTGATTGCGATGGATATGAAGTAGATGGGAAATCGGTCATTGTAATGGGGGCAGGAAAAGCAGGAGCGAAGCTGGCTCTCTCACTAACGTACTGGACGAAAGACATTCAGTACGTGAATCATGATGGAGAAGAAATTAATGCTGCATTAAAAAATGAACTTTCTAATAAAAATATCGAATACATAAAAGAACGGTTAACGAAAGTGATGAGAGACGGTGAATGGTTTAAGGGAGTTGAATTGGAAAGCGGAAGACGCCTTTTCGCGGATAGAGGCTTCCTCGGATTTGGCGGCAATCGCGTTCATTCAGATCTTGCCGCTCAGCTCGGCGCCGAGCGATTAGAAAATAAGCATCTAGTCATCCATGCACGGACGAAAGAAACGAGCGTCCAAAATGTTTGGGCAGCCGGAGACGTTGCGGCTCACTCGGAACAAGCTGCAATCGCAATGGGGGATGGAATCCAAGCAGCGATTTGGATTCATAAACGGCTTTTAGAGGAACAACGGACTTGATGTTGATTGATAGATCTGAAAATTCCGAGCTGTTCAGGGCTCCATTATATTGCCGATTTTACGACCGTAAAAGTTATCGACAAAGAATGACGAGCAATTTAGGAGCGAATGCTCGGATTTGTCTTGAATTAGTATTGGAAAAAGTTAACTGAATAAAGCTAGGAAGGGGAGGACATCAATTGTTTTGAGCGCTGGAAGTTTCGATGCCCTCCTTTGTGTTGACATGAAGATATTTATGATTACAGCCTTTCACGGCTGCAGAGAAAGTAAATGTGATCAAATAAGTGAGAATCCGAAAATGGAAGTTCTGCACATGATAGGGATTGAGCATTTGTTTTTGGCGAAAAAGCTCTCTTCAATCTTTAATTTTTTTACGATGAAGGCTCAGATGTTTTCAACTAAAGCCCCGAATTGTTGAAGTGTATGTTTCACATACTATTCTCCAGCTTTACATAGGAATTTTTATCAAAGACAAGAAATCATTCTATATTATTTGCACGATAAGATTCATTTGCAGCTGCTTTCCTTTGTTGAAGTAAAAATAAAAATACACCTAATAAAAGGTATTATCTATAATTTCTCAAATTGCTTCTGCGAAATTATTTCAGCAGCGATCCAGAACGAATATTCCATATCCAGTGATGTTAGTTTATTCGAAAATCTATTACTCAGATAATTTCATCAATTAACTTTTTATATTATCTTTATAAACTGGTCAGCCCTGTATTAACTGTTCGAGCTGTACCAATACCTCATTAGTTTTTTCGGATTTAGAGGCTGATTTTCTCGCTCCTAAATCGATTAAATTCGATCAAATTCTGTTTTGCTTTTTTAAAGGATCACTAGCATTGCAGTAATTAAATCTGATGATTCAAAATAATAAGAATGTTCAATTTTTTATTGATTTCGAAACAAAAAAATCCTTTACAATGGAAGTACAGGTGGTTCCTGTCCAAATCCAATCGTAAAGGATAAGCGTTATGGACAAGAATACACTAATTTCATCATTTGGTAAATGGGTTTCACCCATAAATATTCAAAAACTTAGCGAACAAGTCAAAGAATTGAAACAGGACTATTACACAAAAAAGCTGACAACAGAAGCCTATATTAAACTTTTATTGGTAGCCCAGCTGCTCGAATTTACGAGCTTAGAGGAAATGAGTGATGCACTTGTAGACGAAGATCTTCAAAAAGCACTCGGATTTGAATCGATAAGTGCCTCTCAGCTATCCCGAAAAAACAATCAGATCAACCCACTCATTCTTGCAAATTTGTTCTTGGATCTTGTTTGGAAAATTCAACGGCACCATTATCAAAACGGAAAGAATATGCCACTGAAAATCATTGATTCAAGTACACTCCCGTTGAATTTGACCCATTATAAATGGGCAAAATTCCGTAAAACAAAAGCTGGTGTAAAGCTACACTTACGGCTCGTTTTCATGGATAAAGACACCGTCTATCCTGAAAAAGCAGTGATTACGACAGCAAAAGAACATGACCGAAATCAACTCGAAGTCCTAGTGGATGATCAAGAAGCCATGTATGTGTTTGACCGCGGTTATGTGGACTATGAACGTTTTGATCGGATGACAGATGATGGCTATTTCTTCGTTTCAAGACTGAAGAAAAACGCAGTCATTCGTGAAGTCTATACATTTTCACTTCCTGATGATTGTCACGTTCTATCCGATAAAATGGTCTACATTGGTACCACACAAAATCGTACTGAAAATGTCTATCGTCTACTAGAAGTTATGGACACAAAAGGGAACTTACTTCGTTTCATCACCAACCGATTTGATTTAAAACCAGAAGAGATAAGTGATATTTACCGATCTCGCTGGGCTATTGAGCTCTTTTTCAAATGGCTCAAGCAACACGTGGAAATTAAGCACTTTTATGGAATGAGTGAAACAGCTATTCAAAATCAAATTTTCTTAGCCCTTATCACGTATTGCTTACATGTTCTCATTCAATTGGAGATGAAAAGTAAGAAATCCCTACTTCGAATTACTCGTTGGTTAAAGAGAGCTCTGTGGAAACCAGCTTATGTTTGGTTGCGAAAATTTGATGGGCGAGCCAGTCCATAATCTCCCTTTTGTCGTTGTCGCTCTGGTTTAACTGTATATATTTACCAAATGGGCAGTGCCACCTTTCTTTAGGTTTTGTCTTTTTGGCACAAATTCACAAAAATTAATTAACAGAAAATTCTAACTATATTTATGCAATGCTAATGTTAAAGGATAAATCCTAAATAAACAGGATGTTTGATCAAACTTTCAATTTAATATAAGACGATTATTTATCAAACTTTATGTTACATCTGCATTTTGCAAATGAAGTAGATATATCGTTTAACTGAGCAGCCGTTAATCCTTTGGCTTTTTTGCTGCAAGCAATTCTTTTTCCTTGCCTAGGACAAAACATTCATATTGCACCGAAGCCCGATTAAAAAAAGAAATCGAACGGATTGCTCAAAGTGGTATTATGCACTGGTTCTATGGTCATAGAGATTCTTAAAAAAATTATGGCAATATGGATGAAAAAGAGCTATGATGAGTATATTACATATTCAAAAAATTACAATTATTGGGGTGAAACTATGGTCGCTCATGAAATTGAATACAAACTTCATGGAGACGATATGCAATTTGTCGAAATTGAACTTGATCCTGGCGAAAGCGCCATAGCAGAAGCCGGCGCCATGATGATGATGGACGATGGTATTGAAATGGAAACAGTTTTTGGTGACGGAAGTAATCAATCAAAAGGTTTATTAGGTAAACTGGTTGGCGCAGGGAAGCGTTTGATTACTGGAGAAAGCTTATTTATGACAGTGTTTACAAATCATCAGATGGAAAAAAAACGTGTTTCCTTTGCCGCTCCGTATCCCGGAAAAATTATTCCGCTTGATTTAAAGGAATTCGGCGGGAAGGTCATTTGTCAAAAGGATTCATTTCTTTGCGCTGCAAAAGGGGTTTCCGTCGGAGTTGAATTTCAACGGAAATTAGGGACAGGATTTTTCGGCGGTGAAGGATTTATTATGCAGAAGCTTGAGGGAGATGGATTAGCTTTTCTTCATGCAGGCGGAACGATTATCCAGAAGGATTTGCTCCCAGGAGAAAAACTTAAAATTGATACAGGCTGTTTAGTAGCAATGACAAAAGATGTTGATTACAATATCGAATTTGTCGGCAAAGTGAAAACGGCATTCTTTGGCGGCGAAGGTCTGTTTTTCGCAACCGTACGTGGACCGGGTTCTGTTTGGGTGCAATCATTGCCCTTCAGCCGTTTAGCTGACAGAGTTTTGGCCGCGCAAAGTGGAGGCAAAGATGAAGGCAGCATTTTAGGCGGAATTGGGGATTTATTTGATGGAGATTGATTATTTGCAATGACAAGAGGAAGCGGCTCATACGATTCCTCTTTTTTTAATGAAAAAGGCCATAATAAAAACCTTTGTGAAAAAAATAAAATAGTAGTATAATATTTAAATATTAAAATTAATTGAAAATTAAAAAAGGAATTAAAAGCGGGGGGATTTATTTTGGCGCAATTACGCAGCAACATGATCAAGAAAGGGTTTGACCGTGCACCGCATCGAAGCTTGTTGCGCGCAGCTGGTGTAAAAGAAGAAGATTTTGATAAACCGTTTATTGCGGTTGTTAATTCATATGTGGACATTATTCCAGGCCATGTTCACTTACAAGAATTTGGAAAGCTTGTAAAAGAAGCGATTCGCGAAGCTGGCGGCGTGCCATTTGAATTTAATACGATCGGTGTCGATGACGGAATTGCAATGGGGCATATCGGCATGCGCTATTCACTGCCAAGCCGAGAAATTATTGCTGATTCTGTTGAAACAGTCGTCAATGCACACTGGTTTGACGGCATGGTCTGCATTCCGAACTGCGACAAAATTACGCCTGGTATGTTGATGGCAGCTATGAGGATTAACATTCCGACGATTTTTGTCAGCGGAGGGCCGATGGCTGCCGGAAGAACAAGCGACGGCCGGAAAATTTCCCTATCTTCAGTTTTTGAAGGAGTAGGAGCTTATCAATCAGGAAAAATAGATGAAAACGGATTAAAAGAACTTGAAATGTACGGCTGTCCGACTTGCGGATCTTGTTCAGGCATGTTTACAGCAAACTCAATGAACTGTTTGTCTGAAGCATTAGGTTTGGCCCTGCCAGGGAACGGAACGATTTTAGCTGTTTCGCCTGAACGGAAAGAACTTGTCAAACAAACGGCAAAACAATTAATGAAATTGATCGAAATGGATTTAAAACCTCGTGATATTGTGACGGAAAAAGCAATTGATAACGCATTTGCTTTAGATATGGCGTTAGGTGGTTCGACCAACACGGTCTTGCATACTTTAGCCCTTGCCAATGAAGCAGGCGTTGATTATCCGCTTGAACGGATCAATGAAGTGGCGGAAAGAGTGCCTCATTTAGCAAAGCTTGCGCCGGCATCTGATGTTCATATTGAAGATTTACATGCAGCTGGGGGAGTTTCCGCCGTATTAAATGAGTTGACGAAAAAAGAAGGAACTCTTCATTTAGACTGCATGACGGTAACAGGAAAAACGCTCGGTGAAAATATTGCCGGATGCGAAGTAAAAGATTACAACGTTATTCGCCCAATTGATAATCCGTTTTCTGAAAAAGGCGGACTTGCCGTATTATTTGGAAGCCTAGCTCCAGATGGCGCTATCATTAAAACAGGCGGCGTTCAAGGAGGAATCACTCATTTTGACGGCCCTGCCGTAATTTTTGATTCTCAAGAGGAAGCGCTTGAAGGAATTGCGAAAGGAAAAGTAAAAGAAGGGGATGTTGTCATCATTCGCTACGAAGGTCCTAAAGGAGGCCCGGGAATGCCTGAAATGCTTGCGCCGACATCACAAATTGTTGGGATGGGTCTTGGACCGAAAGTTGCTCTCATCACGGATGGACGTTTCTCCGGTGCATCCCGCGGTTTATCGATTGGTCACGTATCACCTGAAGCTGCGGAAGGCGGACCGATTGCCTTTGTAAAAGAAGGAGACCGTATTGTGATCGATATTGAAAAACGGACGATTGATGTGCATGTTAAAGAAGAGGAATGGAACAAACGAAAAACGGAATGGAAAGGCTTTGAGCCAAAAGTGAAAACCGGTTACTTAGCTCGCTATTCCAAACTGGTTACATCTGCTAGCACAGGCGGCATTATGAAAATTTGACGTCACTAACTGCCCCCTTTTTCAAAAAATTAAAAATTGGACAGATTTTCCTATATTATTCATAGCTGCACATATTTCTAGAAAGAAGCGACTGCCGCGTCTTTCTAGCATTTTTCAGATGATCTCACTTGATTTGGCGAATTTTTCTGATCCAATACTGCTGGAAAGATGAGGGGAAGCAACATACAGAAAGTGTGAAACAAAGATCTGCTCATCTCGTTTTGACGCATATAAAACAGAGAAAGGATTCAGAAGAAGCACGAGAACGGATTGTTTTTTTCATTAGGAAATTATGAAAGCCCATTTTTTAATGATTTCAAATGGGCTTTTTCATGTTTTAAAGTTGAAGGGGGCTGTCCAGAAAGTCAAATCGCCATTGAAAACAACACCGATATATCAACGTTTCTAAAACATTAATGGGGGCGTCAATAAGCCGTAAAAACGACTTATCAGACACCCCCTTCATCTATTTTTCAAGCGCTTACATTTCGGCTTCTTTATATCCAGTATTGGCTTTAAACGTCACTTCAGCATATTTTTTCTCATCCCGCTTGGCGGAAACAAGCGTACCAATCAAACCACCGATAAAACCTGCTGGTACTGATATGAGCGCTGGGTTTGTCAGCGGGAAAATAGGATCGCCGACAAAAAAGGCTTTTCCAGCTTCAGGATGAATGACATTTGGGCTGATTGACACTAATACAATCGCTGTAATTAAACCAGCCAGCATGGCAGTGACCGCTCCGGCAGTGTTAAATTTTTTCCAATAAATCGTATAAACAATGACGGGCAAATTAGCGCTTGCCGCTACACAAAACGCAAGAGACACAAGAAATGCAACATTTAATGATTGAGCGCCAAGGGCTAGCAGGATTGAAAATGCGGCAACGCCTACAGAAGCCCATCTTGCAGCTAACACTTGCTGTCTTTCCGTAGCTTTTCCTTTTTTAATGATCTGTCCATAAATGTCGTGCGCGAATGCGGACGCACCAGACAAAACTAAACCTGCAACAACAGCTAATATTGTTGCAAAAGCTACTGCAGAAACAAAGGACATTAAGAAATCTCCTCCAAGTGCTTTCGCAAGCAGCGGCGCCGCCATATTTCCAGCAGGATTTTCGGCTATAATCGTTTCTGAACCGACAAATTTGGCTGCACCGAATCCTAAGAAGATTGTCATGACATAAAAGATTCCGACAACCCAAGTTGCATTAACTACTGACGCACGTGCAGCTTGTGCATCTTTAACGGTAAAAAAGCGCATTAATATGTGAGGAAGCCCTGCCGTTCCCAACACTAAGGCAAGCATCATTGAAAGTAAATCGAGCGGATTTTTAAATACAATTCCTGAATGCAAATAGTTTTCGCCGTGTGGAGTCGCTTGTGACATCTCGTTAAACATGCCAACGATATTAAAGTTAAATTTCAATAAAACTAGGAATGAAATAATGACCGTTCCTGCCATAAGCAATACAGCCTTTATGATTTGCACCCAGCTAGTTGCAGTCATTCCACCAAATAATACGTAAATGGTCATCATGACTCCAACGATCAATACGGCGATCCAATACTCAATCCCCAATAACAATTTAATGAGTGCACCTGCACCAACAAGCTGTGCGATCATATAAAATATAACAATTGTGATGGAACTAAGAGCAGCTGTTGCACGGACTTTTCTTTCACTGAATCTTGAGTTGATCATATCTGCGAGTGTATATTTTCCTAAATTTCTGAGAGGCTCTGCAACGATGAATAGAACGAAGAGATATGCGGTTAAATAGCCGATGCTGTAGTAGAAACCATCAAATCCATTCAATGCGATGGCGCCTGCGATACCAAGAAATGATGCGGCTGATAAATAGTCTCCAGCTATCGCAAGTCCATTTTGCCACCCAGTCAAGCCTCCGCCGGCTGTATAAAATTCGTTTGCGGTTTTTGTTCTTTTTGCAGCCCAATACGTGATATATAACGTGACTAAAAGGATGATTAAAAACAGAATAAATGCTGGTACACTCATGAAAGTGCAGCCCCCTTATTTTATTTTATATTTTCTTCAATAATTTCTTCCGCCAATTGGTCAAATGTTTCCGCTTTTTTTACATACATCGTAGCGAACACCCAAACCATGACAAAAAGACCAAGCGAATAGAGCCACGTCCATGTAATCCATCCGATTGCTTTATGCTCCAAGATGGATGTATAACCCGTGAGAATCGGCAATAAAAAGTAAGTGATGAGAAAAACGATTATAATGGGTACAATAAAATTCCGCTTTTTTTGAATCAACTGTTGAAATTTGCTCGTTGCAACAATTTTCTCATAATCGAGAATGCGCTCCCCCTGTTCTTTTTCCTTTCCGAATGTTTCCATTGTACCATCCCCTTTCTTTGGTAATATTCGTAATTTTTTGTCAATTACAATAATAAGTTATGCTAAAAAAATAGTCAATCATTTTTGTTAAACGTTTTCAAAATTTCGTTTGTAACATTTTGGAAGTGAGAGGCTGCATTGACACACAAAATGGAATCGTTTACACAAATGCGTTTGGATGTCCGGAAATCAGGAAGCTGAATGAATGCATAATCAGTGATGGCCATTCAAAAAAACAGTAAAATCTATTGTAAGATTTTACTGTTTCGATCATTTTTATTTCCAATGCTTTCGCAAAAATTCATCCCGTCCGGAAATTTCCCGATCTTTTTTGTATGCTTCTGGATTTTTTTGATAAAAATTTTGATGATATTCTTCTGCTGGGTAAAATGGCGCAGCCGGTAAAATTTTGGTTACGATCGGTTTATTGAATTTTCCGCTTTTGGCTAAGGCGAGTTTAGATTGTTCTGCCAGCGTTTTTTGCTCATTTGAATGATAGAAAATGGCTGTCCTGTACTGACTGCCTCTGTCGTGGAATTGTCCGCCGTCATCGGTCGGATCGATTTGCTGCCAATAAATTTCAAGGAGCTTCTCATATGGAAACACCGTTGGGTCAAATTCGATTTGTACCGCTTCATAATGCCCAGTTGTCCCTGTTTTGACCTGTTCATAAGTAGGATTTTCAACATGCCCGCCCGTATAACCGGAGATGACTTTCACAATGCCGTCCCACTGGTCAAAAGGTTTTACCATGCACCAAAAACAGCCTCCGGCGAATGTTGCTTTCTCTAGCTTCTTCTCCAATTTCTTCACTCCTGGTCCAGTTAGAATGAGTTAAAGTTTAATAATATCATAAAGTTAATGGCAAATCCCGAGATTAAACAGTAAAATTTTAAATTGCCCAGCGATAATAGCTATCCATAAAATGGAGGCTATAGAATAGATCGCAGTTCGTTTTCTAAAATTTTTATATTTCAAGATAAAAAATGCTGCTACTGATAAGATGGAAAAGAAAACAGTTAAACCTAACATTCCGACAAATGGAGTAGACCAATAATAATTGTTAAAAATCGGGATGATGATTGTTGGTGTGTAAAACTTTGACAGCGAATAGATGCCAAACAGCCATGAGATAATCATGAAAACAAAGATGGAAACAGTTGTCAATTTAATTGCCAAAGGTATCTCCTTTCTGACTTTTATTCCGATCTGTTTAATTGTATTTTATGTATGCTGCACGTTGTTGTCAATTGATTAAGTTTATAAATGATATAATAAATGAGTGAGCTATCTAAAAGCGACTAAATAGAAGAAATGTAAAAATCTGCAACCGAAAAAAGGCAATACAAAAAACTTAATTCGCTTCCGTTTAGGCGAGTAGAGTTGATCTTTTTATATCAGGCTGCGTGTCTTCTGAGCTAACAGTCAATCTGTTTCAAGGGGGACTCTTTTTTCGATTTAGGGGAGGGGAAGGTTGCAAGCTTCCAGATTTGCAGCCAGATTGAACTAGTAGCTCGAACACAAGATGGTGAAACCAACCTTTTAAGTAGCCGAAGCTAAAAGGAGGGAAAAAGCTTGCATAAAAGATCTTTAGACGGTTTCTGCGTTCAACGAAAAAAGTCTATCTTTAAATGAAAATTTTCAATATTGTGGGGCTGACCCTGTTATTTCCAACGGAAGTAATCGAAAACAAGAGCAGGATTTAAAAAAACGATAAGAGGAGGAATCGACATGGTCTTTGCAGGAAAAACAGTCATTATAACCGGCGGTGCACAAGGGATCGGGAAAGCGATCGTTTCCGCCTATGCAAAAGAAGGAGCAACAGTTGTGATAGCGGATGTGAATGAACAAAAAGGAAAGGAAACAGCTGAGGAATATGGAGCGATGTTTATCAAAACGGATGTCAAAAATCATAAGGACGTCATCAAATTAATAGAAACGGTCAAACATACAACGGGAAGAATCGATATTGTGATTAACAATGCAGGTGTTTCAAGATTTAAATCTCTTTATGAGCTAACGGTTGAAGAATGGGATGACATATTACAAACAAATCTTCGCAGCGTATTTTTATTTGCAAAGGAATCGGCAAAATATATGCGAGAAAATGAAAGGGGAGGTTCGATCATTAATATTGCTTCAACAAGAGCGTTCATGTCTGAAAAAGATTCGGAAGCGTACGCTGCATCTAAAGGCGGCATCGTTGCTTTAACACACGCTTTAGCTATTTCATTGGGGGAAGACAAAATCAGAGTCAATTGTATAAGCCCCGGCTGGATTGAAACGAACAACTATGAACTGCTTACTGAGCGCGATCATCTACAGCATCCTGCAAAGCGAGTCGGAAAACCGGATGATATTGCCAGAGCGTGTTTGTTTTTAACTCATCCCGACAACGATTTTATTACGGGAGAAAATATTATTATTGACGGCGGCATGACGAAAAAAATGATATATGAAGAATAAATCTTGATAAAAGGTAAGGAAGCAAGAGAGCCCCATTCGTTCAAAAAAAGCTCTCAGCAGGACGTGGTCGTAAATCCTTCAACGAGGGGCACTTTGCTTATTCGAAGGCTGCGTCAATGTAAGATGAAAGAAAAAGGTGATTCTTGGATGAAACAGACGGATTACTCAGAAGGAAATATTTTAAAGCAGCTCATCACTTTTTCCTCGCCTATTTTATTAACGAACTTGCTTCAAGTTTCGTATCAAATAATTGACAGTTTATGGGTTGGAAACTTGCTGGGGGCTCGTGCATTAGGGGTAGTGTCTCTCTCTGGAACTGTCATTTTCACAATTCTTTCTTTCATTATCGGGATCAACCAAGCAACATTAACGATTTTGTCCCAATTAAAAGGAAAACGCGATGAACAAGGGTTGAAACGGTATGTGAATGCCTTTGTTGTCACGCTGTTTATATTATCGATTTTGCTTGGAGTTTTTGGATTTATTTTTGCTGAACGGATTTTATTTTTGCTTGGAACACCTGACAGTTTAATTGCAGATGCATCCTTATACTTGCGAATTAATTTTCTTGGAATTATTTTCTTATTCGGCTACAATTTTGTGGCGACATTGATGCGTGCACTTGGAGAAAGCAAAGCCCCGGTTTATTTTGTTGTTTTGGCTGTTCTTTTAAATGCCGCTTTAGATCCATTATTTATTTCTGGATTTCAATTCGGCATAGCCGGAGCGGCTTATGCAACAGTGATTTCCCAAGGGATCGCCTTTTTATTCGGAATATATTTGGCGATTCATTACAAATTAGTTCCTTTTACATGGCCGCGTATGCCGAAAAAAGAAGAAGTTTCTCTTATTTTAAAAATCGGGGTTCCGTCCGGCATGCAAATGATGGTCATTTCCGCTGGAGTGACGGCGATCATGAGCGTTGTAGCTAGTTTTGGCGAAGACGCGCTGGCCGGATTCGGCGCTGCTCAGAGGCTCGATAATATTATCTTGCTTCCCGCAATGGCCCTCGGAACTGCTGTCAACAGCTTGGCAGGCATAAACATTGGTGCAAATCGATGGGATCGAGTTTATAAAATTGCTCAATATGGATTGATGTATAATTTAGCTATTATGGTTTTGATATCATTGCTAATTCTCTTTTTCGCCCGTTTTGGTGTGGAATTATTTATCCAGGAGGAAGAAGCGGTGCAATTTGGTGTGAATTATTTAAAAATCGTCGCTTTCTTCTATCCGTTTCTTGGCATCAATTTTGTGTTAAACGGTGTTGTTCGTGGATCTGGTGCGATGATGCAAGTCTTAATTTTAAACATCATCTCGTTTTGGGTGCTGCGTTACCCGCTCACATACCTTTTTTCCAATTGGATCGGCGAAGACGGCATCGGTGTCGGAATGGGCGTCAGCTTTGTTATTTCCAGCTTATTCGCCTTTTTATATTTTAGGCTCGGCGGGTGGAGGAAAAAAGAATTGTTTCACGGTACAGCTTAAATAAACAGCCATCCCATAAAACTATTTTAGGGATGGCTCGCTCTTTAGCATATCGATAAAATAGTAGATCATCCGGGCTGTCAGCCCCCAAATCACTTTATCTTTATAATAATAAAAATGTTCTTCTATTTTCGGTGAATTCCATTTATATTTTTTTCCCCCGATGATGCTTTCATAAGGAAAATTTTCTTCAGGTTCTGCCCGAAAATGAACTTCATAAATTTCTGGCTTCGTTTCTAAAAAGAATTGAAAAGGAACTGTAAATACTTCGCCGACTTCGTCTTTGTTTGGCTCTAACGAAGCGTCAGGATCGATCATGCCAACAAAAGGATAAACAACCGTTCCGTAGGCAGTCATCACATAATCAAGCGGATATACATGCTGAATCATATCGGCTGAAATACCTAGCTCTTCTGATGTTTCGCGAATAGCTGTATGTTTTGCATCGTGATCGGTCGGCTCAACTTTCCCACCTGGAAAACAAATCTCGCCGGGCTGCCTTTTTAATTTTTTGGCGCGTACTTCAAACAACAAATGAACTTCATCATTTATTCGCATAAACGGAAGCAATACCGCAAATTTTACTAAACGATCCATCCCAATTATCGTCGGAGTATGATTTTTAACCTTCTTTATAATATCTTCGATCTCCATACTGTCACCTTCAATCTAACATAATCGATTAATTTCATTATAAATGAAAAAAAGAACTGGTTGGCGAATGGCATGCATATTTTCGAATAAACGTAAAAAATTTCGCAACAATAAATAAGAAGATGATGATATATATGAGAGGTGAGCAAAAATGAAGTGGTTTAAAAACAAAAAACGTACACATGAACAAACGGAACTCGAAAGAAGAACGGATGTACATGACTTATATGAACCGTCCCGTGAAGCATATGGTCAAGCCTATAACGTAGAAGATGGGACAAAAAACAAAAAATAAAAATTTTATAGACAAAATGCTGTCTCCTATTCCTTTTTAAATGGCGAAGATCTACAGAATATATAAATGATTTCTGTGGATCTTTTTTAGTTGTTAAGGATTTTTCTGAAAGTAGAAATTTCAAGGAATTGTACCTTTTGCAATAAATGAAACGCTGCAAAGATGGTCTGAAATTGCGATTATAGGATTCATATGCCGGTGGCACAATATTATGTTTCGTTTATAAAACAAAAAACATGACAATTATGTAAAATATGATATAGTTTACATATAACAAAACATATGTAAAGACATCAGAAAGAGGTGAAGTTGACAAGATGAAAGAGATGTCAACAAAAAAGCTATTAGGCATTGCGGGACTCGCATGGCTTTTTGATGCAATGGATGTCGGCATTTTATCTTTTATCATTGCCGCGTTAAAAGAAGATTGGAATTTGACGGCAGAACAAATGAGCTGGATCGGGAGCATCAACTCGATCGGCATGGCTGTAGGGGCATTTTTCTTCGGTCTCTTGTCAGACAAAATTGGCAGAAAAACTGTCTTTATTATCACATTATTGTTATTTTCGATCGGCAGCGGCCTGTCGGCTTTTACAACCACATTAGCAGTATTTTTGCTGTTAAGATTTTTTATCGGCATGGGGCTGGGGGGTGAATTGCCAGTAGCATCAACGCTAGTATCAGAAAGCTCGCCGACAAAGGATCGGGGAAGAATGGTCGTGCTGCTTGAAAGTTTTTGGGCTGCAGGATGGTTGATCGCGGCAATTATATCTTATTTTGTTATCCCTCAATTTGGCTGGCGTCTCGCCCTTATTTTAACAGCTCTTCCGGCTTTTTATGCGATTTATTTGCGCATGAAGCTTCCGGATTCAAAAAAATTCAAATCGATACAAACAAAATCAAATGTATGGAAAAATATCGCAGCTGTCTGGTCAAAAAAATATGTGAAACAAACAGCTGTACTTTGGGTGTTGTGGTTTTCTGTTGTTTTTTCTTATTACGGAATGTTTTTATGGCTTCCAAGCGTTGTGATGATGAAAGGCTACAGTTTAGTGCAAAGCTTTGAGTATGTTCTTATTATGACGATTGCACAGCTTCCGGGATACTTTAGTGCGGCGTGGCTCATTGAACGAATTGGTAGAAAATTTGTTCTTTCTCTTTATTTATTTGGCACTGCACTGAGCGCATTCTTTTTCGGATTTTCCGATACAACGGCAGAGCTTTTAATATCTGGAATCTTTTTATCATTTTTTAACTTAGGGGCTTGGGGAGCGCTTTATGCTTATACACCTGAGCTTTATCCAACAGAAATTCGCGGGACAGGTGCTGGAATGGCCGCATCGTTCGGAAGAATTGGTGGCATTTTCGGACCTTTATTAGTTGGTTATTTAGCCGCTCTCAAAGTTTCCATGGTAGCCATTTTTTCAATTTTTTGCGCTGCCATTATTATTGGAGCACTAGCTGTTCTGTTGTTTGGACAAGAAACAAAAGCGTTGGAGCTGGAGTAAAAATACAGCCTCTAAAGGAATTAAACCCTTTAGAGGCTCATTTAATTTGAAAATAATCAGCTAGTTGATTGGCCAAGTAGCGTAGTTCAGGATATTCATGGAGATTTGACAACATTCCTTTAATGACCGGAGTTCTTGGCTTTTCAGCCGTTATTTCAGCTTCTAACACTTCAATCGTAATGTTTAACTGTCCATCATCCATTATAGAACGGCTCATTTCTTTTATCTCACTTAAAATGTTCAACGGATGGCTGGGGGATTGAGGATGATTGAACATTTTGGTCATGATCTCAGCTGGAATGATGGGGTCATTTTGTTTTGCCAGCATTCCTTTAACTAAATCATCTGCTGTTTGCAAAATGTATTTTGCCAATTTTTCCTCATCTACTCTCACCCTATTTTCAAATATGAGGAACTGAATGAATGAAAAAAAGATTCCTTGAACGATAATGTTTACATCTGCTATATACTTATCAATTGACTTGCCGTAAATGTTTTTCAGATTGTTTGTTAAAAAATGAAAAAAGTCGTTTCTTAGGTTTTGTAACAACGAATCAATTTTTTCATTATTTTCTTTTAAATTTTCATGCATCTGCGTAATAAATATTTCTTTATGCGCCAAAAATTCTTTTAATTGAACAGACAATTGTTTAATAAACCGCTCTTTTGGATCTTCGTAATTTGCCCCGATTTGCTCCGTTTTTTTCTTTAACTGACTAAAAAACTGCTCCAAAATTTTAATTAACAGTTCATCTTTTGACTTGAAATAAAAATAAAACGAACCTTTCGGAATGCCACATGCATTGGTAATTTCTTGGATGGAGGTGGAAGAAACGCCTTTTCGAGCAAACAGCTTCATCGCAGCTTCAATGATTAAACGTTCTTTTTCTTTCACATGAACATCCCCTTATTGTCGGAAAAAATTTTATTAGTTTAGTTGACTACTAGTTAACCGGTCAATTATAATGACTATATAGTCAACTCATTATAAGTATGTATAAAAAAAGGAGAATTGTCAAATCTTCATGAAAGGAATGGGACTTGGTGGAGAACATTATTAAATTTTCGCTCCGTAATAAACTGGCTATTTGGATTTTAACTGTCATTGCAATTTTTGCGGGACTATTTTCTGGATTTAATATGAAGCTGGAGACGATCCCGGACATAAACACTCCCATCATAAGTGTTACGACTACATATCCAGGTGCAACCCCTGAAGAAGTACAAGAGAAAGTGACGGTTCCAATTGAAGAAGCTGTTCGCAATTTGAACGGGGTGGAAATCGTCAGCTCTAATTCGTTTGAAAATGCATCTTCTATTCAAATTGAATACAAATTTGAAAAAGATATGGAACGAGCAGAAGAGGAAGCTGAAAAGGCAATCGAACAAGTCGAACTTCCGGATGGAGCAGGAGAGCCTAAAATTGCAAGATTTAGCATGAACGCTTTCCCTGTTTATACAGTGAGCTTTTTTGATGAAGGAAAAACACTTCCTGAATTAACTGAACTGGTTGAAGACATCATTGTTCCTGAATTGAAAGGAATCGATGGAGTAGAAAGCATTGTAACTTCTGGACAGCAGGTAGAAGAGGGGCGGCTTGTTTTTCATCAAGACAAATTAAAAGAGCTCGGGCTAAATGAGGAAACAATAAAAGATTATATTCAAGGTGCGGATCTCCGTGCGCCATTAGGTCTTTATACATTTAAAGACACGGAAAAGTCTGTTGTCGTTGACGGAAATATTACGACAATTGACGATTTGAAAAAGCTTAAAATCCCAGTCACTGGATCAGCACAAGGGCAGCAAGCTGGAGAGGCGCAAATGAGCCAAGTGCCAAACGGTTTGTCTGGAGCAAATGGTGCAGTGCCAAATCAGGCGATCCAGCAGCAAAGCATTGAATTGCCAACAGTCGAATTAGGAGAAATTGCCGATATCGAAATCGTCGGAAAAGCTGAATCCGTATCAAGAACGAACGGAAAAGAAGCAATCGGACTGCAAATTGTAAAAGCTACTGATGCGAATACAGTTGAAGTTGTGAATGAAGTAAAAGAAAAATTGGATGAATTAAAAGACGAATATAAAGGCCTCGGAGTCGTTTCAACGCTGGACCAAGCGGAACCGATTGAAAAATCTGTTGAAACAATGCTGAATAAAGCGCTGTTCGGTTCGATTTTTGCAGTTATTGTCATTTTGCTGTTTTTGCGAAACATTCGTTCAACGTTGATTTCCGTGGTGTCAATTCCGCTTTCCATATTAATTGCATTAATCATTTTGCGTGAAATGGACATCACGTTGAACATGATGACGCTTGGAGCTATCACAATGGCGATCGGCCGCGTCATTGACGATTCGATTGTCGTCATTGAAAATATTTACAGACGGATGACATTAAAAGGGGAGCCGTTAAAAGGGAAAGAGCTGATTATTGCAGCGACAAAAGAAATGTTTATTCCTATTATGTCCTCAACCATTGTGACGATTGCGGTTTTCTTGCCGCTCGCATTTGTCGAAGGGATGGTCGGACAGCTATTTATGCCGTTTGCCCTTACGATTGTATTCTCGCTTTTAGCGTCCCTTTTAGTGGCGATTACTATTGTGCCGGCACTTGCTCACGTTTTATTTAAAAAAGGAGTAAAACGGAAAGGCGAAAAAGAAAAGGAAGCTGGCTTTTTGGTTACTAACTATAAAAAAATATTAAATTGGTCTTTGAACCATAAATGGATAACATCATTGATTGCGATCCTGCTTCTTGTCTCCAGTCTGTTTTTAATTCCTGTCATCGGTGTAAGCTTTTTGCCGAATGAACAAGAAAAGCAAGTTATCGTAACGTATGATCCGGATCCAGGGCAAACGCTGGAAGAAGTAGAAGATATCGCATTGAAGGCAGAAGATTTCCTTGTCGACCGTGATCATGTAAAAACGATTCAATTGTCTGTCGGAAGCGAAAATCCAATGAATCCTGGAAATCGAAATCAGGCCATTTTCTTTATTATGTATGAAGATGACACACCGAATTTTGAAAAAGAAAAGGAGAAAATTGTTAAAGACTTAAATGAATTAACGAACGAAAAAGGCGATTGGGGCACCATTGACATGATGATGGCAAGCAATGAGTACACATTGCATGTGTTTGGCGATTCGATGGAAGATATTGAGCCTGTCGCCCAAAAAGTGCAAAAAATCTTGGAAGATGAAAAAAACTTGAAAAATGTCGAATCAGGTTTATCGAAAACTTATGATGAGTTCACGTTTGTTGTTGATCAAGAAAAGATGAGCAAGCTAGGATTGACCGCTGGGCAAATTGCGATGGCATTAAGCCAACACCATGAACGGCCGGTTTTAACAACAATCCAAAAAGAAGGTCAAGACATTGAAGTTTATATTGAAGGGGAAGAGCAAACATTTGATTCGATTGATGAGATGAAAAAGAAAACCATTCAGTCCCCTCTTGGCATGAATGTGAAAATTGGAGATGTAGCGAAAGTAAAAGAAGGCGAAACATCCAATACGATTACTAGACGCGACGGAAAATTTGCAGTTTCGGTCAGCGGAGAGATTACTACTAATGACGTTAGCCAAGTAAATGCAAACATTCAAAAGAAAATAGATGGTTTAGAATTGCCGCCTGGTGTGAACATTGAAACAGGTGGAGTGTCCGAACAGATCAATGAGTCGTTTTCACAATTAGGATTGGCTATGCTCGCTGCCATCGCTGTTGTCTACTTTGTGCTGGTGGTTACGTTTAGTCAAGGACTTGCGCCTTTTGCCATTCTATTTTCACTTCCATTTACCGTCATCGGCGGATTTGTAGCGCTATGGCTTGGGGGAGAAACATTGAGCGTTTCAGCTTTGATCGGCGCGCTCATGTTAATCGGTATTGTTGTGACGAATGCGATTGTGTTAATTGACCGTGTCATTCATAAAGAGCGTGAAGGACTTTCTACAAGAGATGCGCTCATTGAAGCAGGGGCAACTCGTCTAAGACCGATTTTAATGACTGCGCTGGCAACAGTTGGAGCATTGCTTCCTCTCGCATTAGGTTATGAAGGAGATGGAGGCATGATCTCGAGAGGACTTGGTTTAACCGTCATAGGCGGATTGACCAGCTCGACTTTGCTGACTCTCATCATTGTTCCGATCGTCTATGAAGTATTAAGCAAATTTAGAAGAAAAGCTCCAATCGAGGAATGATAAGAAAAAACCTGAAAAGCACTGAATAGGCTTTTCAGGTTTTTTGCATAACTTGCTGAAACAGTTTTTATGAAAATAAGAATATCAATTGTTTTAAAATTTTTAAAAGGGTCAATTATTCAAATTCCGGCAATAAAAAAACGCGCTAAAAAGCGCGTTTTTTAAACGGAGAAGGTGAGATTCGAACTCACGCGGCGGTTGCCCGCCCTAACGCATTTCGAGTGCGTCCCCTTCAACCACTTGGGTACTTCTCCATGGTCGGGAAGACAGGATTTGAACCTGCGACCCCCACGTCCCGAACGTGGTGCTCTGCCAAGCTGAGCTACTTCCCGAAAAACGTCAGCATTGATATTATATATTAAAATAAAAAATTTGTCATCAAAAAATTTTAACCAATCAACAAAAAGTTTGGAAAAGGAAATTAATCTTTTTTTGTTGAATTATGTAGTAGGCAAATAAAAGAAAGGAGTCACATAACATTGAAGGTACAAAACATTGGCGATGACATCACATTAATTGATCTTTTTGACTTAGGATTAGAAAACAGAACAGGGGCTTACGTTCTTCACGAAAAAGAGCTGACCATCATCGAAACAAGCGCGAGCCCGTCTGTCCCATATTTATTAAAAGGTCTTGAAAGTTTAGGAATTGATCCGAAGGATGTTAACAACATCATTGTTACGCACATTCATTTAGATCATTCGGGAGGTGTCGGGCTTTTTCTTGAACATTGCCCAAAAGCAAAAGTGTTCGTCCACCCCCGCGGGAAACGTCATTTGCAAGATCCATCGAGATTAATTGCCAGCGCCAAAACGGTGTATGGAGAGGAGCAATTTCAAAAATTGTTTGACCCGATTTTGCCCGTGCCAGAAGACCAGCTAGTTGTAAAAGAAGATTTGGAAACGCTTCAAGTAGGCGATGATCGCGTGCTGACATTTTATCACACACCAGGTCATGCGAATCACCATTTTTGTATACATGATTCCAAAAGCAACGGCATCTTTACCGGCGACACGATCGGGGTTTTTTATTCAATGCTCTTAGATTCAGACTTAGAGTTTTATTTGCCGTCTACTTCTCCTAACCAGTTCGATCCGGATAAAATGCTTGAATCATGCGAAAGAATCGAAGCATTAAACGTTTCGAAAATATTTTTCGGTCATTTTGGCATGAGCGAGCATCCAGAGGAAGTTTATAAACAGCTAAAATATTGGCTGGACATTTTTGTAGATCAAGGCAAAGCGGTTGTAAAAGAGCATGGAAGCTTGCCGTTTGAAGAAAAATCAAAGCTTCTATCTGATAGATTGTACAGCACGTTGCAAGATTACTTAAAGAAAAAACATATTTCCGAAGATCATCAAGTGCACGAGTATTTAAAAATCGATATGGGCATTTGTGCGCAAGGGATTATTGATTACTTGCAAAAAGCAGAAAATAGATAAGGAGGCTTGTATGGAAAGAGATATACGCAAAATTAAAAATGTTGCGTTCCAAACGAATAATCCGATGGGTTTATGTTAGAACCTGGTAATTGGGAGGAATATGATCGATTTTAATGCTTGCGGAGGATATTTTTCAGCAAGGGACGTTTGACCTTCATCCCCATCGGGGAATCGAAACTGTCACATATGTAATTGACGGGATTTTAGAGCATTTTGATAACAAAAATGGATATGGCAAGCTAAAGCCGGGTGATGTTCAATGGATGACTGCTGGAAGAGGAGTAATCCATCAAGAAGATCCTGCACCTGGATCTACTGTTCACAGTCTAGAGCTGTGGGTTAATTTGCCGAGTTCAAAAAAACTGACCGCTCCCCGCTATCAAAATTTGAAAAGTGCTGACAGGCCAGTTAGAAAAGAAAAAGGAGCGTTGATTCGGATTTTTTCTGGTTCGTCAAAAGGTATTCAAGCGCCGACTAAAAAATTACGTTCCTGTCATGATGGTAGAAATGATTCTGGAACCTGATGCGTCCGTTCATCAAGATCTTCCGGAAAACTATAATGGTTTTCTTTATATATTGGAAGGAAAAGGCTTGTTTGGTGCGTCCAAAACAAAAGGGGAAAAAGGGCAAGTGCTGTTTTTAACAAAGGGTGCTGAGGGAGAGGAAAGCTTCATAACCGTCACAGCGACAGACAAACTCCGGCTGCTTCTATATGCGGGAGAACCACTCCATGAACCTGTCACAGCTTACGGTCCGTTTGTTATGAACACGAAAGAAGAAATACGGCAAGCAATCGTCGACTATCAAACAGGAAAGTTTGAATGAAAGAGAATAACAGCTTGATAAACTCTCCGCCTTTTATGCACGGAAGGAGAGTATTTTTTTGTAAATAAAAATTATTTCTCGGGAAAGCGCAAAATTCAACAATGATAAAGAAAAAACGAGAAAAAAGGTAGCATCTGTCGAATGGTTGTATATTGAAATGTTTTGTGTCAGATTATGTGACATAAATCATGTTTCGTTCTTGTTCGGCTTGTTACAATAAAGAGTAAATTAGTGGAGACAGTAGGTGATAAATATGCTGTTTTTAAAAAAATGGAATCGAGCAGCGGATCATGAAGAAGATAAACAAAAAAAACAGATGGAGGATTCGTTTGCGGCACAGGTGGAAGTTGCTGCGGATCAATTAAAAGGCGTCATTGAGCAAATGAAATTAACCGCTGTTTCCCTTGATGAACGATCTTCCTCGAGTAAAAAAAGCACGTTTCAGCTATTAGAGCATATTGAGCAGACCGCGCAAGACACAAATAACGTTTCAGAAAAGATGCGTAAAATTGAAGAGGCAGCTGTAAAAATCACAGCATCTTCCCAAGAGATACATTCCTCAAGTATATTATTTTATGAACAGCTCGTAAAATCGAAAACGCAGCTGCAAAAAATACAAGAAGAAACGGAACAGCTGCGGCAAAATCATTTGAAAATTCTTGATCAAATGGATCGGCTCGTTTCTTTTTCCAAACAAATGGATCACATTCTTTCTTCGATTGGAGCGATTTCCCAAAAAACAAAAATACTTGCATTAAATGCAAATATCGAATCGGCAAGAGCCGGAATACATGGGAAAAGCTTCTCGGTCGTTGCAAATGAAATTGGAAATTTAGCAAACCAAACGCATGATGCGGTTGAAGAAACACATCAAATTCTTTCTTCGATTCAATCAGAAATTGAGTTTTCGACCAAAATGGTAAAATCGGAAAACGATCAGATGAAAAAGAATGTGGCTGAATTACTATCTTTAATTGATGTTATCCATTCTTTTCAAACATCGTTGGGCAAAATCACATCAATGGTATCGGATTCGAAAGACGCTGTCGAATTGCAGTGTGATCATGTACAGGAAATTACTACGGTGCTCAAGCAAATATCAGATATGGCTCATGAAAATAAAACATATGCACTGAGAGTTTCAAAAGATATGGATAAGCAGCACCAGCATATTGAAGAGATGATTGCCATCAGCGAGACATTGGATCAAACCTCTAAAGAGCTGCAAACGTTAGTCAAAAGGGATCAGCTTCAACAAATTACAGAAATAGATTTGGCAAAAATCAATGAAATGAAAGAAAAAGTGATGAATCTTTTATCACAATTTCCATTGTATGAACTAGATGCGGATGTTCATAAAAAAGCATTGGATCAATTTTTTGAGGAGAACGCGCATATCGAAGCTATTTGGTCGAATCGACTGGACGGTACATTCGTTTATTCCAACCCTCCTGCAGGCTTAATAAATGCAAAAGCCCGTCCTTGGTTTATCGAAGCTAGTAAAAATAAAATCTTTATATCAAGCATCTATACATCTGCTGTTACAAAAAAACCGTGCATCACCATTTCCTTCCCCATTCATAAGAACGTAGACATCGTCGGGGTTATCGGTGTCGATTTAATAGTAAAATAAGCAGATGGTTTCAATCCTTTTTGAAACGATATAATTTTCGCCCTTTTATTTAAAAATGCGGTTTCACAACCGCGTTTTTCTTTTCTCTCAAACAAGAAAATTAAAAAAAAGAGAATGAATACTCAAAAAATTTTCAGAAAGATTAGCCTGTTTTTCTGCTCGATCCATCCGCTTCTCTTTAACTCCGCAACACAATGCTTAAAGCATTTTTTTAATGATGGATAAGAACATGTCTTTTTCCTCGCTTCCATTACGAGCCGCAAAATTTCCCCTTCGCTAAAGCCGTTTCTCTTGTTTATATGGAGCAAATAAAAACAAGTCAATAAAATCCAGACACACACTTCAGACAAATTTCCTTTGGCAAATTCTTTAAAAACGAATTCCGGGACTTGAAAATACCTATTTTTTACATTTTTATGTAGATGCTGTTCAATAATTGATTCATGATGGTCTTTTTTATACTCATTATTAAATATGTAGAGAGGCAGTGAAAAATATTTACGATGTTCATAGAAAGAAGGATTTAATTCATTTGTCAACATCTTGACCCCCAAAAACCCTTTTGATCAGCATGAACGGGAAATATTTTCGTAGAATTGTTTATTTTTGGCCGGTGCCCGCTTTTGTTTCTTCCAGTTTGATAAGAAAGGAAATGACATCTGCAAGTGCTTGCCTATAAACTAGCAAATTTTGAGTATCCATCAAACAATAGATGGTTCCTTTTAAATCATCGCAATCGTTTTTGGCTATGCCCAGCTTTTTAAGCTTTTCTTCAAGCTCGTTGTATAGAGCTTTGAGCTCACGGTTTTGTCGATTTAACAAAGCTTGCTCAATTCGATTATAAGCGAATTCATTGAAAGCTTGCTCAAAGTTCATCTATGCTCACCCAACCCTTTGAAGATAAAAATGAATAAAAAATATTCATTTTTATAGTAATACAAAACGAATTGAAAGTAAAATAGGAAAACGTTAAACTATATTATAGATGAAGTAGCAAAGAAGGAATGTAACAGATGGAAATCAATAAAAAAATCGGAGAACAAATAAGAGAAGTGCGAAAAAAGTATAATATATCGATGGTTCAACTGGCCGAGGATTTGGAAATTTCTCAGCCAAGGCTTTCTAGAATCGAAAATGGTGAACAAGAAATTCCTATTAGCCTCATTCAAAAGTTTTGCCAAAGATTTAATATACCGATGGGAAGCTTTTTTAAAATGATCGATAACGAGGACATATCCCTTGTTGATGATCAAGTAGAACATATTCTTTCTACTTTAAATGATGAGCAAAAGAAAGCATTATATGTTTTTTTATCTTCTTTTCAAAAATAACCCTCCATCCCTTGATCCCTTCATGAATTCGTGACGAAAGGCAGACCGAAAATAAACGAACAAATGTTCCTTTTTATTTTACCATGTTTTGATAGTTTTTGGAAGCGGTGAGAATCCTCTTTATTTTATTTTTATGGAGAGTTGAATCACCGCTTTTTAGATCCAGGCAAGTAACTGCCGTATTATATGCACAGTAAAAATGGAACATGCTGATGCATCGGCTTAAAATATTTTGCTAGAATGTAAGAAGCCAAAAAGTATGTTTGAACAAAACTATATACAGTTGATCCACTTTTCAAAAGCATAATCAAATGGAACTTCTGAACCATTTCAATAAAAATGACTCGAAAATCATTTAAACATTGTCGTAATAAAGCGAGAAATATTTGGGATTTGAGTTGGAATGGAAGTCGGCAGCGAAACATATTTATCTATAAAACGGAGCATAACTGCTATGTTGATGCAGCTTCCTAGAAAATCTTACAGTTCTCAATGAAAGGTTTTTTAGAAGCTTGCCAATTTCATGGCGGACCAAGCAAATTGATACAATGACAGCAGGACGAAAAATATGAAATGATGTTTAATGATTGACAGCCGCGCCATAAACTAATAAAATTGGATTGAAAATTCGGAATTTTTAGGAGGGGACCAAATGGAGAAATTTGAGAACTACAATAAAAGCTATATTAACGGACAATGGGTTGAAGGAAAAAGCGAAAGCATATTTGAAGATGTTAATCCTTACGATAATTCCCTCATCACAAAAGTGCGTTTAGCAACAAGAGAACAAGTGCAAGAAGCATTTGAAATCGCTCAACAGGCACAAAAAAAATGGGCGAAATCGTCTGTTGAAGAAAGAAAGGAAGTTATTCGAAAAGCAGCAGAATATTTAAAGTCTCATCAGGATGAAATTGTAAGCGTTATCACTCGTGAGACAGGCGGAACTGTTTTAAAGGCGAATGTAGAATTGCACTTGACGCTGGAGGTTCTCGAAGAAGCCTTGAACTATGCAGGAGCCATACATGAAGTCAAGGAAGTCCCAAGTGCAATTGAAGGGAAAGTGAACAAAATTTACCGTCTTCCGCTCGGAGTGATTTCATCAATATCACCGTTCAATTTCCCGATGAATTTATCGATGAGAACAATCGCTCCTGCGATTGCATTAGGAAACAGCGTTGTCCATAAACCGGATATACAGGTAGGTCTTGTTGGAGGCTCGATCATTGCGAAAGCATTTGAATATGCCGGACTTCCAAAAGGAGTCTTCAACATGATTTTAACCGATATTCCTGAAATCGGTGATGAAATGTTGACAAATCCGATTCCGCGCTTAATTAGTTTTACCGGCTCCACCGCCGTTGGCAGACATATCGGTGAAATTGCTGGCCGCAATTTGAAACGGGTTGCGCTGGAGCTTGGAGGCAACAGTCCGTTTGTCGTGCTGTCGGATGCCGACGTAGACCAGGCAGTGAACGCCGCTGTTTTCGGCAAGTTTATCCACCAAGGACAAATTTGTATGATCGTCAATCGCTTTATCGTTCATAAAGATCATTACGATGAATTTGTGGAAAAATTTGTTTCCAGAGCAAAATCTCTTCCTTATGGGAACCCTTCCGATCCCAATACAGTCATTGGACCATTAATCAATGAAACGCAGTTGAAAAAAGCTTTAAGCTACATTGAAGAAGCTAAGAAGGAAGGCGCAACACTTGTCTTAGAAGGGAAAAGAGAAGGAAACGTCCTCACTCCATTTGTCTTTACGAATGTCAAAAATTCAAGCAAGCTCGCACAAACAGAAGTTTTTGCGCCCATCGCGACAATCATTAAGGCTGAATCAGATGAAGAAGCGATTGAAATGGCCAATGACACCGAATATGGTTTAAGTTCTTCTATTTTCACCAGCGACTTGAATAGAGGGGAACAGCTTGCGTTGTCCATTGATTCAGGCATGACCCATATCAATGACCAAACAGTCAATGATGCTCCAAATATTCCATTCGGCGGAAACAAAGGAAGCGGTTTAGGACGTTTCGGAAATCCATGGGTTGTCGACGAATTTACCGTGACAAAATGGGTTTCAGTTCAAGAAAAAGAGCGTCAATTTCCGTTTTAATGATGACAGGGGCTGTCCAGAAAGTCAAAATCCACTGAAAACGAAACATCATCATAAGCATTGATATATCAGTGTTTCTAAAACATTAAAGGGGCGTCTATAAGCCGGAAAATCGACTTATTAGACAGCCCCGATTTATTGTAAGAGGAATTTTGGACGAGGAAATTCCTTTTGGGGAATAAGCGATAGTTCTAGAGAAAAATATAAAAATACATCCTCTTTATAAACGAAAACAATTTCATGAAGGCACCTCTCATGCTATCTGATTTTTTATTAAAACGAATCTTACCAATTTTTGAATTTTATTGTCCACTCTTAAGTATGCGGTCAGCTTTTGCAGAAAATTGTGTTTCACGACTTGATAGAGTTGAATCTTTGTAAAAAAACTAGAAAGATGAATCATTTGCTTTTTATACCTGTAACGGGTATAATGTATACAAACGAAAGAGGGGAGGGGTGTCAGTGACAGAAAATGAAAAACATGATCACGAGAAAATAATGGTTCCTAGAACTTCTGATGAAATAGACAAGCTTTTAAAGAGGCTGAAACGGATTGAAGGGCAGGTTCGCGGGGTACAAAAAATGATTGAGGACAATCGTTATTGCATTGATATTTTAGTCCAAATTTCAGCCATTCAAGCTGCGCTGCAAAAAGTAGGTTTCAACCTGTTGGAGCGGCATGCCAGCCATTGTGTTGCGAAAGCGATCAAAGAAGGAAGCGGTGATGAGTCGATTCGTGAGCTGATGGATGTGATCAAACAGTTTTCTAAATAAGAGGTGGAACAAATGAGCGAACAGAAGCTTGTCACATTAAACATTACCGGCATGACATGTGCTGCATGTTCCGCGCGCATTGAGAAAGTGCTGAATAAAATGGACGGAGTAGAGGCAACTGTCAATTTAGCGATGGAAAAAGCAACTATTCATTATAACCCTTCGAAACAAAATCTTTTAGACATCCAGCGGAAAATTGAACAGTTAGGTTACGGCGTCGAATCGGAAAAAGTAACATTGGATATTGAAGGCATGACGTGTGCCGCATGCAGTGCACGTATTGAAAAAGGGCTGAAAAGAACGGAAGGCGTTGTAAATGCGACTGTCAATTTAGCGACAAACAGCGCTGTTGTGGAATATAGGGAAGGCGTTGTTTCGGTTGAAGATCTTTTAGAGAAAATAAAAAAGCTTGGTTATAAAGGACAAGTTCGGGACGAGACTACCCATCAATCGGATCGAAAAAAAGAACAATTGCATCATAAAAAAAGAAAGCTTATTGTTTCTATTTTATTATCACTTCCTTTATTGTATACAATGATCGCCCATTTACCGTTTGAAACGGGGCTTGCGGTGCCGGATCTGTTTATGAATCCGTGGTTTCAGCTGTTGCTGGCAACACCTGTTCAATTTTATATCGGCGGCTCATTTTACACAGGAGCTTACCGGGCTTTAAGAAACAAAAGCGCAAACATGGACGTGCTCGTGGCGCTCGGCACATCAGCAGCCTACTTTTATAGTTTGTACGAAGCGATCAAATCAATCGGCCGTTCCGATCATATGCCGCATCTATATTTTGAAACGAGCGCAATCTTGATCACCCTAGTGCTCGTTGGAAAATATTTTGAAGCGATTGCAAAAGGTAGAACGACAGAAGCTATTTCCAAGCTGTTAAGCCTGCAAGCGAAGGACGCGCTGGTCATCCGTGACGGGAAGGAAGAATGGATCCCGCTGGAGCAAGTAAAAGTAGGGGATGAGATAATCGTAAAGCCCGGAGAAAAAATTCCAGTCGATGGAACGGTCATTTCTGGAATGTCTTCTGTCGATGAATCGATGATCACAGGTGAATCTATCCCGGTTGAGAAAAAAGTAGGGGATGCAGTAATTGGCTCCACAATCAATACAAACGGCCTTTTAACAATACGGGCAGAAAAGGTTGGGAAGGATACCGCTCTTGCCAACATCATTAAAATTGTTGAAGAAGCGCAAGGATCGAAAGCGCCAATACAGCGAATGGCCGATGTCATATCCGGTATATTCGTTCCTATTGTTGTAGGCGTTGCGATCGTGATGTTTGCTGTTTGGTATTTGTTCATAACGCCATATGATATGGCAAGAGCGTTAGAAGTAGCGATTTCTATTCTTGTCATCGCCTGTCCTTGTGCACTCGGATTGGCGACGCCGACATCGATCATGGTCGGATCAGGAAAAGGGGCCGAAAACGGGATTTTATTTAAAGGGGGAGAGCATCTAGAAGAAACACATAAAATCAATGCGGTCCTCCTTGACAAAACGGGAACGGTAACAAAAGGAAAACCGGAAGTGACCGATTGTATTGAATTAAAAACAGGCATGCTTTATTATGCCGCTTCTGCTGAGAGCGCTTCTGAACATCCGCTTGCCCAAGCAATTGTAGAATTCGGTAAAGCACGTTCCATCAACATACAAAAGCCGGAGCATTTTAAAGCCGTGACTGGACATGGCATCGAAGCCAAAGTAGATGGAAAACATATACTTGTTGGCACAAGAAAGCTGATGAAAGAACGGTCGATTGCAACTTCAGCCCATGAAGAGAAAATGGTGAAGCTTGAATCAGAAGGAAAAACAGCTATGCTAGTTGCAATTGATGGGGAGCTTTCCGGCATCATCGCTGTCGCTGATACTATTAAAGAAAGCTCAAAAAAAGCCATTCAAACATTGAAGGAAATGGGAATCAACATATTTATGGCAACGGGAGACAATAAAAGAACAGCGGAAACAGTAGCGAAGGAAGCGGGGATCGGGCAAGTATATGCTGAAGTGCTTCCGGAGGAAAAAGCGAAAATCGTGGAGGATCTACAAAAGCAAGGATATCGTGTAGCGATGGTTGGAGACGGAATGAATGACGCACCCGCTCTAGCAGTTGCCGACATCGGCATGGCGATCGGAACCGGGACAGATGTCGCCATCGAAACGGCTGACGTCACCTTGGTCGGAGGCGATTTAACACACATTCCAAAAGCGATTTCCTTGAGCCAAAAAACGATGAAAAACATTCGGCAAAACTTATTTTGGGCTCTTTTCTACAATTCAATCGGCATACCAGTTGCCGCCCTTGGCCTCTTGGAGCCTTGGATCGCCGGAGCAGCGATGGCACTCAGTTCAGTTTCCGTTGTCACAAACGCTCTGCGTTTAAAACGAATAAAATTGTAAAGTATTTGCAACGATTTAATCTGAATATCTTAAAATCATACTAAGGAGGAAATGAAAATGAATCTTACATTTCAAGTAGAAGGAATGTCTTGCAATCACTGCAAAATGGCTGTTACAAACGCTCTAAAAGAGCTGGACGGTGTCGAAAAGGTCGAAGTATCACTTGAAAAAGGAACTGTTGAGGTAGAATATGACGACAAAAAAGTAACAGTTGAAAAAATGAAAAACGCCATTGAAGATCAAGGCTACGATGTCAAGTAACCATCCTCTCCTAAAAGGGGATGGTTTTCCTTTTGCTAGTTCTATATGAAGAGCTTCAATGCCTCAAAAGGTTGAAAAGAAGAGTCAGGCTATTACAACCTCTTTCCTTCTATAGATATAAATATTAACTATTTGTCGTTTGATGTCAGCATGCCCCTTTCCTTCTTCTATTATTAAATACTAACTGATAGAAAGTAAACTATTGATTGCTTGATCTGTCCAGCAAGCATATGATCTATCCGACTTTTAAAGTTTGCGAAATGATTGAACGAATCAATGAGAAAATCGGCTGTCAAGCAGGTAAATTGAATATGTAATTTTGCATAATATTTTACAGAAGTTGGATTAATAATAGAGAGCTTAATTATGCTCGCAGACTGAAAAAATGTTTAAATTTTTAAGCGAACTCATGTTATAATTGTTTCAACACTTGTCATTTTGCGAGGCAGAATGCAAAACTCTGAACAACCTTTGGAGTTTCTTTCCCAAAAAGTTTTAAAAGGTTGGATATCTCCCAATTTGATAAAACAGTCAAAAACAGGAATTCAAAATCAGCTTGCCAACAATAAATTATTAGAATATTCGGAAAATATACCGTGTATTTGACGAACTTTTGCACGATAAAACCTAATCATTGTCAGTTAACTCAAAGGAGCAGCATTTGCTGCATACATAGTAAAGTAAAGAAGGAGGATTTTTATTGGAAACGATTCAAAAGATGTTTGAGCACTTGCATTGGGCGAACGAGCGTATATTAGACACTTTGCAAAAGATTGAAGGGGAAAATAATGGGGCGCTGCGCTTGTTTTCGCATATTCTTTTAACTGAAAAACTATGGTTTACAAGATTACAAGGATTGGACAGCTCACACATTGCGATTTGGGAGGATGTACATATAGATGCCTGTGCAGAACTTGCAAAACAAAATGAACAGAGCATTACATCGTTTTTGAAAAATTTGACGAATCGTGATTTAGACAACATTGTCACTTACAAAAACAGTAAAGGAATCGAGTTTCAAAATACATTAAGGGAAATTTTAACTCATGTCGCTTTGCACGGACATTACCATCGAGGACAGATCAACTTGAGACTGCGATCTGAACGGCATGAACCAGTGAACGTTGATTTTATCACATTTGTAAGATAAGCGCCAAGACAGTTTGCCAAAATTATGTTTATTGTTCATAAATGAAGCAAATAGGGGATGAAATCAGGTATGGCAAATGTAGGTTCTATTATGACTTGGACGTTTTATGAAGAGACAGATGTTCCAAAAGAAGTGGAGGAAATTTTAATTGAAGGGGAAACTGCGGAAGCTGCGTATAAAACGGTTCGAGATGTTGCGGTCGTGACGAACAAAAGAATAATCATTGCCGATCGTCAAGGAATTACAGGTAAAAAAGTGGAAATCTACACCATTCCATTTAAATCGATTGTCATGTATTCTTCTGAAAATGGAGGAAAGATTGACCTTAATGCAGAACTCGAACTATGGACTAGGGCAGGGAAATTCAAATTATTATTAAATAAAAAAGTGAATATTCGGAAGCTTGATCGAATCATTGCAAGTCATATTCTGTAGTTGTACTCTTTAAATCAAAAGAATTTTTATATTTTACAAAAATAAATAAATATAACATTTACAATGCTGCACTAAGAGATTTTTGAATCAATAGGTGCAATAAAATGCAAAGATTGTTAAGAACATTTAAAATTGCTTCTATGAAATTTTTCATATAGAATGATTGTTTGAGAGCAATAGCACCTATAAAATTTCTTAAATCTCGGTGCTTTTTTTGTTTTTTCAATACTAGGATGAAGCTTTAAATTCCGCTTTTTAATAAAAGTATCCCGCTTATCTGCAAAGTTCTTTGGCATATTACTCCACCGTCTTCAAAAAACAGTTTTAATATTTTACTAAAAAAACTGTTCCGTTCTGTTCAAAATGGTTCCACAGAGTAAAAATAATTGTCTAACCTTCTTTATTTGTTTATGATGTAAGCAAATAAGATAAGGTGTGTGAAACATGGAAGCTTTGTTTAATTGGGAGTTAGTGATTTCATCTGTCGTCATGGCAATCATTGCTTCTTTTTTTTCTGTTCACATGATTCAGAACATACAGGTGTCTACTGAAAAGGATAAGTGGTTATACATAATGTTAGGAACGATATGGGTAGGGTTAGGAATTTGGTCGATGCAATTTATTGACATGCTCGGTGATGATTTATATTTGATTGCAACGTATTACACCGTCTATATGTTATTATCTTTTTTGCTAGGGATCATTGCATCATTCGCTGCTTTTTCCATGAAAGATAAACAAAAAAATGTTTCTAATGCAGCGGCGATTTCGATTGTAGTGGGTTTAAGTATTTTTGTAATATATTATATTGGTATAAAATCATTGAAAGGGAATGAATATGACGGATTTTATTCCGTTCTTTCTAACTTAATCGCTTTTGTTTTAGCGGGAGCAGTGATTGCCTTTTTCCATCACAATAAGCGATCTCAAAAGCTTCAAATGAAAGCGATCATAATACCTTCAATTGTTTTGGGATTGGGTATTTTCATTTTTCAATACACGGTAATGAATGAAATAAAAAAAGCTGGATTATTCATATATGAGCAGATTTATTCGGTTTCTACATTGCTGGCAAATCAACTTCTCCTTTCAATCATCATGATTTTTATGATTTTTGCATTTGTTCAAAAAGAAAAAAACAAGCTAGAAAGAAAGTTTGAAACAACAAATCTATATTACGAGTCATTGATTTCGTATAATTCGTATATCGTTTTCATCATTAATATCGACGGAATGATTACGAATATAAATCCTAAAGGATTAGAAATCTTAAAAGCAAAAAAAGAACAAATGATTCATCAATCGATTTTTTCGTTTTTGCCTCAAGACGATGCCGAAAGGGTAAAACAGAAAATGAATCGTTTGTTGGAGCATAACGAAAATGAAATGGAAGTTTCGTTTAAAAATAGTAAAGGTGAATGGATTCCTTTACTTTTAACGTTTGTCCCTATGATCGTTGAAGGAAAAAATGAAGGTTTTTTCGTCATCGCCAAAGATATGAAAGAATTAAAACAATATCAAAAACGACTTCGAAAAATGCAGAAAGATTTAATGAATACATTAGAACGCCAGCAAGGAATGACATTTAAGTTCGTCAAAATAAACGATCAGTTTATCCATACGTTATGTGCAGGGGAATTGCTCTATAAACTTGGCTATTCTCCCCATGAGATTATTGGAAAGGATTTGCGGGATTTTTTGCCGAAAGAAGTCGCTGAAAGGCAGCTTCGAGCTTATCAGAAAGCCTGGAATGGCGAGATTGTCCATTTTGAGGGAAAGCTGAACGGATATGATTACTTGGCTGTGTTAAGTCCGGTTATAGAAAATGGAAAAGTTGTTGAAGTCATCGGTTCTTGTGTAGACATAACCGTCAGAAAAGAGCAGGAAATGAAATTAAATGAGTCGAATGCACTAAGACGGACGATTATTGACAATCTGCCAATCGGAATTGTTGTGATTGATCATGAAATGAAGATTATCGCCTTAAATAAGACGATATTGAAAATTTTTCAAATCAATGAGCCAATAAAACAGCTGATTGGGAAAAACATCACAAATTATTTTCCAGCCGTTGGCCGAAAGGTTGAAGAGAACACAGGGGAAGTATCAAAGATTTTCACGCCCTATAAGCATTTCTCTGATGAAGTGAACATCAAAAATAGTAAAATCTTGAAAAGAAGTTATTTTCCTTTTTATATGGACGGGAAACTGAAAGGCCATTTATGGACGTTTGAAGATATAACAGAACAAAAGAAGATGGAAAACAGCATTATTCAGGCGAAAGAAGAAGCCGTCAAAGCCAATATGGCGAAATCGGAATTTTTATCGAAAATGAGTCATGAATTAAGAACGCCGTTAAATGGAATCCTTGGTTTTTCTCATTTGTTGGAACTAGATAAAACGTTAACGGAGCAGCAGCAAGCATTTGTGGAAGAAATTTTAAAAGGAGGCCGCCATTTATTAAATTTGATTAATGAAATTTTAGATCTTTCCAGAATTGAAACAGGAAAAATAAAAATTTCAAATGACGAAGTACAAATTGATTCGGTCATATGTGAATGTATAGCATTGATGAAGCCAGCGGCAAACAAAAAAAGGATCAAAATCATCAAAAGCATTGATCAGTGTGTGGATCAAATGATCCACATTGATTCGTTAAGATTAAAACAAGTCATTTTAAATTTGTTAGATAACGCGATTAAATATAATGTTGAAGGTGGACAGATCCATATAACCTGTAAATGTCAAAACGGATTTCTAGTTATTCACATAATTGATACCGGAATCGGGATATGCGAAGAAGAATTGAAAAAAATATATGAACCTTTTTATCGTATTCAACATGTGCAAGTTGAAGGAACCGGTCTCGGACTTTCACTTGTAAAACAACTGATAGAGCTGATGAACGGGGAATTTGGGGTTGTTAGCAAAATAGGAGAAGGAAGTGACTTTTGGATTAAACTGCCTATGTTGAATCGAGAAACGAATCATGCTGTTAAGAAAGATCTAGAACACAGGCAGCACCATTAATATATATATATAAACTGTTTTCTATGTTTACGGAAAATGCCGCATGAGTTATGGGAAAAATGTTATTTTGTTCAAATAGGTTAAAAGAGTTCCGTTTAATGTTGGAATTTAATGACTGATCGTTCAGTTGCCTTGTTACAAAGTGTTTTGCAATATTCAATATGCAAAAGTAAAAGGTTTGATGAAAATCAAAGCTTTTTTCATTCCAGTGATAATGAAAACCTTTTCTTAAGCAAAAGATACCATCTTGTGGAAATACAGGAAATGAGAATTATAAAAAACTTTATTAGACGAACACGTCAAACTTGCCGGCAATGTCGAAAAAGCAGAAGAATTTCATACTTGAACAGGAGGCTTGCTAATCATAGCAGCTTCTTTTTTTCATAAATACAATTTCCTAGTTACAAAATCATGAATACAAGACAATGACGATTCTGAAGCTTTTCCTTCTGGATTCAAACTTCTGCTAAAAAAAATGAAATAATTTTAGTATGATTATTTAGTCATAGGTCTTTTTTGCTATTGTTTTTAGTTCAAAAGAACTATTTGGGCAATATTTGTAAGTTTGAATAAAAAAGTCGTAAAATGTCGGATTTTTGACATATTCTGTCCTCTATCATTTTTCTTAAGTCAAAATACGTTCCTCTCATGCTGGAGGCTGGTTAGACAATAAGTTGGAATACAGTTACATTGAACATAGAACAAAAATATCATAAAACATGGCAAGGGAGGGAAAAGATGAGAAACAGTGCAGCCAATAAAATGGAATCAGTTTATCAACCGATTTGGGATTTAAATAATTGGAATGTATTTGGATATGAGGCATTTTTAACCTTTCCAGATGGCCAAATGGACATAGAAAAAATATATGAACTGGCACGGGGAAAAGGATGTCTTTATGAACTGAACATAAAGGCGATATTAAATGCGATTACGTGTTTTCCGATTGAACGTTTGGATGATTCATTAATATTCGTCAATCTTTTCCCTTCCACACTCATTCATCATCAATTCGAAAAATTTGTCGAGCGGTTATTGAAACAATATCCTCAAATACAAGAAAAAGTTGTATTTCAAATAAATCATACACCAAGTGAAAAGCATATATGGGACTTGCCAGATTTAAAAGATAAAATAAACATGTTAAAGAAAAACGGTTTTGATGTAGCATTATATGGCGTTGGAAATGGAACGGCTGTGTTACAACAAATTGTTGATTTTTCAGCAAGCTATATTAAACTTGATCGGCATTTTACTAAAGAATTATATCGTTCTAAAGAAAAACAGCACATTGTCTCGCTTTTAGTGCAATATGCAAAACAACAAATCACTATTATCTTGGAAGGAATCGAAAAGGAGATGGACTTAGCTAAGGCAAAATTGTTAAAAGTTCCTGTTGGCCAAGGAAATTTATTAGGAAAACCAGAAAAATCAGCCGTCCACACCATTGAAGATATTTTTCGATAAGCACTCCGACAGATGAATGAACATGTTTCTCCTGAATTTTATATGGAGAGGTAGATGCAAATGAATCAGTCAGTTTTAGCGAAAGGAAAAAACATACAGGAAGCGATCGAACTAGGTTTGAGTATTTTAGGGACTGATAAGGAGAAAGTTTCGATTGAAATCATCGAAAAAGGCGGCAAAGGATTTTGGAAAATTGGTTCTAAACAGGCGATCGTCAGATTAACAAAGCTGGATGATCAGGAAACATCTTCTAAGCAAAGCTCTATAAAACAGGATCCCTTAGAACAGATCATTGATTCGTTAGAAATCGAATCATTTGCAAGCTCTGAACCAATAAAAGAAAATTCATTAGAAGGTAAAGTGTGGATAAAAGATGGAAAATTATATTGCCAGCCAGCTTCAAATAAATACCCGACCGTTACTGTTGGAAAAGGAATAAAGTTGTATAAAAATGGTCAACTCATTACCGGAACAACCATCGTAACTGAAATGGATGAGTATAAAATTCAAACGGATGAAGTTGTAACGGAAGGTAAATGGGATATTACGATCGACTCTGACAAGCTGCATGTTTTTTTACAAATAGAACCAGGGTATCGAAAAACGTATAAAGTGAAAGATATCGAACCTAGTGAGCATATTGTATTAGAAGGAGAAGAAATTGTTGAAACGATTCCAGCAGTTGATTACAATCAAATTTTAAAAAAACTGGAAGAGCTGCGAGTTATTCATGGATTTAACCATAATGAGATTATTAAAGCAATTCATACGGACCGGCCAGGAAAATTTACAATTGCATCTGGCATGAAACCAAAAGAAGGGGAAAATGGAAAAATCGAGCTTCTCGTTGATTTAAATAAAGGAGCAAAAGTGAAAGAAAAAGAAGACGGAACCGTCGATTTTCGTGAAAAACAGGAGTTTCCTTCAGTTGAAAAAGGGCAGGTCATTGCTATTGTACATCCTCCTGTCCCTGGAATACCTGGAATTACGGTTACGAACGAACCTTTACCACCTAAACCGACATATCCGCTTACGATTCAGCCGGGAAAGGGAATCGCTCTTATCGAGCAAGGTAAAAAAATTTTAGCTACAGAAACGGGGCGTCCTCTCATTGAACAAAGGGGATTAATCGTCAGAGTATCTATATTGCCAAAACTTGTACATTCTCATGATGTGAATTTATTATCAGGAAACATTCGTTTTAAGGGTGATCTGGACGTTCTTGGCAATGTGGAAGAGGGAATGGTTGTAGAGGCGGATGGAAACATTTTGATTCAAAAAAATGTATATGGAGCTACAATTTCATCGAAAAATGCCATTGTCGTTCATGGAAGCTTTATTAAAAGCACAATCTCAGCAGGAAAACAAAATATTTATTCATCCGAGCTCATTCGATTATTAACAAGTATTCAAGAACAAATGGATCAATTGATCAAATCCATTTATCAAGTCATTAAGCTCCCTGCATATAAAATGTCAGACTATTCATCAAAAGGATTACAGCCGTTAATAAAAATTTTGCTTGAAAAAAAGTTCAATAATTTGCTTACGCTTGTAAAGCAATATATTGCGACCTGCAATAATGGGAGTCATATTTTAGAGCTGGAATGGCTAACAATTAGCGAACAGTTAAGACTATGTTTCCTTTCACCTGCTGTAAATGAATACCATACGATCGAAAAAATCAATCAGCTCATGCAAAAAATAACTGAACTGTTAGAGCGGCAAAAAAATGAACAAGATGATCACTGTTTTGTCAAACTAAAGTATGCTCAAAATAGCACCATTTATTCCCGAGGGGACATTTTTATAACTGGACAAGGCTGTTTTAACAGCAAAGTGTATGCTGGTGGAACGATCGCCATAAAAAATGTCCTCAGAGGTGGGGAAATATTTTCCGAAAAAGAGGTCATGGTGAGAGAGAGCGGTTCAGAAAGCGGGGTTATGACAAAAATCAGCGTGCCAAGCAATGGAAAAATTATCATTGATCATGCCAATGAAGGGACAATCATCGAAATAGGAAAAATGAAGCATGTGTTTCATGAAGGGAAAAGAAACATAATAGCGAAATTAGATAAAAATGGAAATCTTGTATTTTAGCGACATAAAAACAGTTGACGTTTGAAAAGGACGTGCCGTTTATTAAAAGATTTTTCAGCAAAACGAACAGGCATGATTTAGAAAGGAAGAATTTTTGTATGTTTTCTTATAGCCTCGATCAATTGAACGAAAAAGCATACGTCCGGTTTGTCGGAGATTTAGATATTGAAGTCGCGGAATTAATGGAAACAGAAATTATTCCGGCTCTGCAAACCTATACAAATATTGAGTTTGATTTTCAAGAAGTTCCTTTCGTTGATTCCACCGGGATTGGACTGTTATTAAATTTAATCGAGACAGTCAAAAAGAATGGGTTGGATGTTCAAGTGAAAATAAAAAACGTTCAACCTTTAGTGAAAGATGTATTTGATATGCTCCAATTAGATAAAATTTTAGGAGAAAATGTATTTGTATAGGTATTACGATAATGAAGTGGGATGAGAGCTATTTTAGAAGCAGAAAACATCATGTAGACAATGCAGTATTGGTAGAAATCAGCAAAACAGCCGATTTCTACCTTTTGATATGTAAAAAAATACTAATATTAGCATTTTGTGTATTTTACAGATTGTTGAGACTGAGTTGTGAGCCCGGGGAAAAATCAAATTTTTTCTATAATGTTTCTGTTAAAATAATTTTTATTTCAAATTGGCATCCCGGTGGTTTTATATCGGGAAAAGATTTGAATTGCAGAACGATCCTTGCAAGAAATCGACGCATTTCAACTTTTTCGCAGCTTGCAAGCATCTTTTCGGCGACAAAATTTGATTATAATGAAAAACTTATTTTATGAAAATATTTATGTGAAGTTCATAAAGCAAAACGGCTTTTCAGCATTTTAAGTACTTGGATAAACATCGAAGACGCTGTCTGCATCATGGAGACATCCAACAAGGAAAGATGCCGGTTTCATCCGTAATTCATGCTTTCCTTTTGAAAAGGAACATCATCATCCATGCAGAATACACAATAAACTCAAAAAGACGGCACGCAAACTAGAGCAACGAGGTGGAGATTTATGGAGAAATACAAACTGATTATTGCAGATGATGATCACCCTTCAAGACTGATTTTATCCCATTTTATTCAATTGTTCCCCCAATATGAAATCGTCTGTGAGGCAGCTGACGGAGAAGAATTAATTCAACGATTTATGAAGAAAATTCCTGATATTGTTTTAGTTGATGTCGATATGCCGAAAATTAACGGAATGGAAGCTATGAAAATATGTAAAGAAATCCATCCGTCCTTGCAAGTCATCTTTACAACTGGGTATGATGAATTTGCTGTTGAGGCATTTAATCTGTCTGCTACAGATTATATCGTAAAGCCAATTGAACGGACTCGATTATTTACGGCGCTTGAAAAGGCGAAAAAAGCGATTGAAATAGAGAAAAAATTATTAAACAAGCATCCATTTAAAGAGATTAAAAAGCTTTCGATTAAATCGAATCAAACCTTTCATTACATCTCATCGGACGACATCCTTTTTATTGAGAAGAACGGAAGAAAAACGGTGTTTCATACTGCAGAACATCAACACGAAACAAACGAATCCCTGCAAGAAATAGAAGGGAAATTGCCTTGTAATTTCTATAAAACTCATCGTTCCTATATTGTTAATTTGAAAAAGATCATAAAAATTGAACCACAAGGCGAAACGTATGCCGCCCATTTTTCTGGAAGCGATAAAGTTGCCTACATTTCGAAATTGAAAATACAAGAGGTGCACGGATTGTTAAGGGCATGATATTTGCAAGGGAGAAGTTCTAAAATGGATTTTTTCTTTTTTATATTGAAAAAGCTTTAAAAATTATTCGGGGATTTTTCATTCAATTCGTAAAATATGTCTGACCCGAGTTTTTAAAAGAAAGGTGTATCATACATGCCGATCTTGTTGAAAGAGAAAGGGTTCATGCTTATTGTCATCGGCTTTGGCCTGCCCATTATTCTAATACAATTATGGAGTTTAGAGAAAACACATATACCATTTGCCATTTTAATAGCGATTCTTGCAGGGATATTAGAAATATTTCCTATCGAACTCCGCAATGGTAAGAAGCTTTCTTGTTCAAGCATTTTTAACATTGTGGTTCTTGTTCAAATGGGAATTCCGGAAGCTGTGATTGTTGTTCTCATCGCTTCTTTATTCTTATTTTACAATAGCAAATTAAGCTTTATTTCTTGGTTATTTCAGGCCAGTCAATGTGCGGTTGCTGTTTTTTTATCAGGATTTGTATTTGAGTATTTTTTTGGCAAACTCGGCGTTTTTACATATATAACCTCCGTTTTCGCATTTGCATGCACAACGTTTATATATTTTTTCATCTTTTTTGCCATTACAATGATCTATAAGAGTCTCGTTTTCTCTCAAAATTTTTCGGATGTTTTGAAAACAGAGATGAATGATACATTGCTAGCATTTGCTGTGACATTTATTTTAGGATTTCGGCTTGCTGCTATTGATTACGATCAACAGCCTTTTCCATTTTGGTTTGAAACGATCTTTGCCGTCGCTGTTTTTCTATTCGCTCGATCCATTGCTCAAGTACAAGTTCGTCATAGAAAAAACCATTTGACGACCTTAGAAAATATTACACAGTATATGGAACAAAAAGTTCATTTGCCTAAGGGGCATTCTAAAAGGGTAGGAGATTTAGCACGCCGCATCGCAGAAGAGTTAAAGTTAAGCCCCAAACATGTTGATGCTGTTCATTACGCTGCCTTGTTGCATGATATTGGAAAAATACAAATGGAGCATGAAATTTTTCAGAAGCGAGGGGCTCTTACGCTTGAAGAAGAAAAGCTTTATAAACAACATTCCGAGTTAGGGGCAAAGATGGTTTCAGCAATATCGGGAATCGAAAAAGCTGCCCAGTATGTCCGTTTTCATCACGAACAATGGGATGGAAAAGGCTATCCGGATGGAAAAAAAGGAGAAGAAATTCCATTGGGAGCCCGCATTATTGCTGCGGCAAATGAGTATGACAAATTGATGCATTCTTCTGGAATTATCAATCAAAAGAAAGCTTTTCAAAATTTAAAGAATACAAAACTTGATCCAAAATTAGTAGAAATTGTTTTAAAAATAGCTGATTTCAAAAAGGCAGGCAAAGATCATCATCCGGGATTGATTCAGGCTCAAAATCAGCAGCACTTTCACGATATAAAATATAAAGGCTCGAAGCTTCTGAAAGATTTTTCTGTTGTACAAGCTGTATTTTATCAAAATGGCAGCTTCTATCATATAAATGGCGAAAAAGTTCAGATTCCTTGTGAACAACAAATCAAAAGCCTGATTACGAATCATCCTATTCAAAATGGATATGCACATGAATTTATTGAAGATGTTCCAAGTCGGAAAATGTATAACGTTCATTGGATCTGTTTGGAAAAGAAAATATTATGTCTATTGTTTGATGTAAGTCATTTACGAGAATATGAGAGAAAACAAGAATTGAGGATACGTACAATTTACCGTGATTGTTTATACGCCGTCACACAAGGAAAATTGACTCTGATTGAACGGGAAGAATTAAAAAGCTTTAATCAAGGTGAGAAAATTGCAGAATTTCCTGTTTCTGAAAAAAATGATGTTGCGGCATGTAGAACATTTATTGACCAGTTGTTAAAAGATCGGCATATTTCAGAAAAGAAAAGATATAATGTGCTCTTATCTATTTCTGAAGCTGTAACAAATGTATTAAAGCATGCGGTTGAAGGAAAAATGAAAGTTTATTTGAACCATGATTGGTTAAAAGTGATTGTAGAAGATAAAGGAAATGGCATCAAATTAAGCGAACTGCCAAAATCAATTTTGTTAGAAGGTTATTCCAGCAAACGGTCATTTGGGCACGGTTTCAGCATTATGTTAAAAATGATGGATAAAATTTCAATATATACAAGTACAGAAGGAACGACGATTATTTTAGAAGTAGATTTAAAGGATCGACTCATAGAGAGAAGAAAAAACATTCCATTATGATAAAGATCATTTTGCAATCAAGTACTTGATCCTTTCGTTCGGAGTGAATGCGGATGAATTTCTTAAAGAATAAAACGATCATTGGTCAAATTATTACAATGATTGCGCTTATTCCGATTATTATTTGTTCTATTTTCATCTTTATTTTTGTCAGGCAGATGGAGAAAGAATTTGATCATTTTCATAGAAATGATGTGTTACGAACAGCAAACATTTTAAAAAGCGCGATTGAAATCAGCGAAAATTCCAAAAAAACGGTTGAACGTTTAATTGACGAAAAGCTGCATTTAATTTCAAAAGAGATTGCAAAAGAATTGCGCGGGAAAACGATCGAGGAAGTGACTCAGCAAGATTTATTTGCATTGCGCAATAAATATGATGTGTACAATATTTCTTTATTGGTAAGAAGAAATGATGATATAATCATTGCCCAATCTTCAGACCCAAATGAAATTGGTTTAAGCACAAAAGAGTGGGGGTATTGGTATGATGCTTTTCAACAACTGATGTCAGGTAAGCCTGTAACAGTAGGGAAAGGTTATTATCAAGAACATTATTGGGTTGGTCCGATCTCCAAATCAGACTGGGAAAACAAATATTTTAAATATGCCTATTATTATGACGGAACAACTGAATTTATGATTAATCCGTATATTCTTGATTCTGAAATTTATCATGCAACGAAGCATTCGGATCCTGAAGCGCTTATTCATTCCATTTTAAAATTTAAAGAAAGTGAAATCGAAGAAATTGCGGTTATAAATGCCAATGTACTGCTTCGGAGCGAAAATCGAGATATTATTGAACCGGAAAGAGATGCGCCGATATTATATGGAAAAAATTCATATAAGCATGAAAAAGATCATTTTTATATTCAAAAAGTTCTGAAAGAGAATCAAATGGAGTCGGTGAAACTGGGGGAAAACTATCGGAAATATTATCTGCCAATTCCAAATGACAGGGTTATTACGATTGTCACCGACTTAAGCGCTGGCACAAAGTTTTTTCATAATATCATTTTTTTGTTTGTCCTGTCATTTGTTGCTGCCTTTGTCATTATATTTTTCGTTTTGCAGGTCATTACGAAAAAGTATTTAACACCGATCCCTACTATTCACCGTTATATTAATAAAATTGCAGCAGGCGATTTGACCGAAGAAATTCATGTCGATCAGAAAAATGAATTCGGTGATATTGCTGCCCATTTAAATGAAATGACTGACCGCATCAGCCAATTAATTGTCGATATTAAAAACGATATTGAAACATTAAGGCTCGTTTCAAACGTTTTATCAGAGACAGTGCACTCTTACTTTCATGTCATGGACGAAGTTTCAACAACCATGACGAAGGAATCGCGGGAAATTTTTCACGAAATAGAATTAGAAGTGAAAGAAATACGACAAAACTATGAAAATATCAATCAACAACTGGAAAAACTAAAAGAAGCGAATCATTTTGAATTCCATCATGTCTCTAATTTTATTATTCAATCAAGTCATCAACTCATAAGACTGAATGATTTGATGAAACAAAATGTCAAAAAAGTTACGGAAATGAATTTATCTTCTTTTGATGCGATACAGCAATTGAATGAAATTATTATTCAATTAGACAACCTTTCAAAGGATTTAGAAAATAAAATAAATAAATTTAAAGTTCAAGAATCATGAAACACATAAAGGTGAAAATGATTGCTCAGTTTTTCTGCTAAGGAGGGTATGTATGGGTCTTACGGTTCAAAAGGAAATTCAAGATCAAAGCCTCACATTATTCATTAAAGGAGTTTTAGATATTTCAACGGCTCATGTGTTTCATGCTCATTTTAATGAAATCGGCAATTTTCAAGTATTGACGATTGATTTTAGCTATTTGGAATTCATTGATTCATCCGGAATTGGTGAAATCATCGATTTAATTTATTTATCTCAAGAAAAAAACATAAAATTAGTTTTTAAAGGTATGAATGATTTCACAAACCATTTATTTGAAACAGTTGGATTATACGAAATTTTAAAATCGATTCAAGGGGAGGTTGTTTGATGCAAAGAGACTTTTTAACGTATCAGCAATCTTCCTATACGATAGAAGATGTTAAGAGAAAGGAACAAATGCTGCAAAGGGAAATAAACTTGGCACGGACGATACAAACAACGTTATTGAACGGGGATGCTCCATCGATCGAAGAGGGAGAGGTATTTGGCTATTCTATACCTGCCCGATTAATTGGCGGGGATTATTACGACTTTTATCCGCTTGTCAACGGAAAAGTGCGCATCGTTATTGGGGATGTGATGGGAAAAGGGATTCCTGCTGCGATGCTCATGATCTTAACGCGCGGCGCCTTTCGGACAGCCGCTGAAAGCACGCAAAGCCCCGGAAAGACGCTGACTGCAATGAACAAAGCGTTATACAATGATTTGAGAAAGTTAAAATCTTTTGTTACCGTTTTCTGTGCCGATTGGGATCCGCTGTCGGGAACGTTTACATATGCAAATGCCGGCCATCATCTTCCGCTGTTTATAAGAGGCGATGCGGTACATGAGCTTCCAAAAGTGAAAGGGATTATGATTGGTGGTCTTCCTAATCAAATTTACCATGAAGAATCGATCCAATTATTTGAACATGATTCAATTTTCTTTTATACAGACGGAATCATTGAGGCGCAGAATAAACGCGGTGAGCAATTTACATTGGAACGGCTGATCGAAACGTTAAAACAAAATCAGGATAAAAATGCCGGGGAGATTGAAAAAAAAGTGCTGGAATCGATTCATAAATTTACAGAAGGCGTTCCGCAAAAAGATGATATGACTATGGTATTCTTAAAAGTAGGGAAACAAAAAGTCGATATTTCAAGTTTAAATTCGCCTGTCATGTAACGTTTGTTTGAAAACGTGATTGTTTGGAGGAGTTGAAATAAAAAATTTTACACTAGTTGGAAAAATAAATCTTGGGATGGGAATCGCTTTTATCATAGCTGCTCTTTTCCTTTTCATGCAGCATTTTTACAATGTGTTTTATTTAAACCGCTTTCTTTTGAGATTTCGTTCGTTTGTCTTGGACTTTTATGATTGTTTTCAGCAGCTTTTTATCAAAAATCGAATGGAGCATGATTATGCTTTTTGGACAAAATGACCCAAACAGTCCATTGTACTGTCTGGGTCATTTTTTATATATATTTCGGTACACGAAAAACATTGACTCGGATAAACGATTGTCATATGATAAATAATGCAGTTTATAAATATTTCACAAAATGAAATATTTATTTAGTGAATATTTTTTGTGTAAGGGGGATAAAAAATGAATGTGAAAAAGTTGGTCATATTAAATATTGTTGTTCTCGTTGTTTTGGTTTTAGGAGGTTTTGCCGGATTCTATTATTACAATGAGTCGGTCAACTATATTAAAACGGATTACGCAAAAGTGGACGGACAGCAATTAGTGATCGCCGCCCCTGCTTCCGGCGTCTTGACAAAATTTGATGGAAAGGTTGGAGCACAATTTCAAAAAGATAAAGTCATTGGAAAATTAGCCGTACCTGGGGAGGATGAACCTGTCAGCATTCAAATGCCCCAGTCCGGAACGATTGTCCAAACAAATGCGGTAGAAAATTCATTTGTGGCAGCTGGTACCCCTTTGGCATATGCATATGATTTCGATCATTTATGGATCACTGCCAATATTAAAGAAACCATTATTGGGGATGTAAAAGTTGGTCAAGATGTTGATATTTACATCGACGGGTACAGCGAGTCTAAACTTTCGGGAAAAGTAGAGCAAATCGGAAAAGCAACAGCTAGCGTCTTCTCATTGCTTCCAAGTGAAAATGCGGACGCAAACTATACGAAAGTAACACAGGTGATTCCTGTGAAAATATCTATTGCGGATGCAAAAGGGCTAGGAATTATGCCGGGAATGAATGCAAAAGTACGCATCCATAAATAAATGATTTAACCATATAAACTGAAGGAGGTGGAAGCATGCCGTTTATCATCAGTTATACGTTTTTCACTCTGATTGTGCTGATCGTCATGAATGTTTTCCTTGTCAGAAAGAAAAACTGGCATACAAAAAAAGAGGAAGCACTTGATAAGGAAGTGCCGGTTGGAAAAGTGCTGTTCGTTTTAATGTTTGGAATGTTCATTGCGATTTTGAACCAAACAATTTTAAATGTAGCGCTTCCGGTCATGATGACGGATTTAAATGTCAATGCGACAACAGCACAATGGCTGATGACAGGCTTTATGCTTGCAAACGGAATTTTAATACCGATCAGCGCATTTTTAGTTGAAAATTTCGGTTTTCGCAAGCTGTTTATTACAGCGATGATCTCGTTTACAATTGGATCGCTCGTTTGTGCCGTATCAGCAACATTTCCATTGGTGATGATTGGCAGAATTATTCAGGCGATTGGTGCAGGAATTTTAATGCCGCTTGGCATGAACATTTTTTTGACTGTTTTTCCTCCTGAAAAAAGAGGAACAGCCATGGGGACGATGGGGATTGCCATGATTCTGGCTCCTGCAATTGGTCCGACACTCTCAGGATGGGTTGTGCAAAATTATGATTGGCATTTTTTGTTCTACGCGATGGCTTTGATCGGTTTAATTGATATCTTTTTCGCCTTTGCTTGGTTCCGTTTAGAAAAAGAATTAACTCGCCCGACGTTTGATATCCAAGGGATTGTTTATTCAAGTATTGGATTCGGCGGCATTTTATACGGGTTTAGCGAGGCTGGAAGCAAAGGATGGTCAAGCGCGGAAGTTATCATCAGCTTAATGGTCGGAGTTGTTTTTTTAATTTTCTTTGCCGTAAGACAATTGAATGTGGAAAAACCTCTGCTTGAACTAAGAGTATTTAAGTACAACCTCTTTACGTTCACATTAATTATCAACTCGATTGTTACTATGGCATTATTTGGAGGAATGCTGCTTCTCCCGATTTATTTACAAAATATTCGCGGTTTTACACCGATTGAATCGGGTTTATTATTGCTTCCAGGAGCAATGATCATGGGATTAATGGGGCCGATAGCAGGAAAAATTTTCGATCGATATGGTGTAAGAGGATTAGCAATTGTCGGTTTGGCCATTACAACATATGGAACATATGAATTCACGCAGCTGACGGCCGATACGCCCTACACAACCTTATTAGGAATATATATGCTGCGGTCTTTCGGAATGTCATTGATCATGATGCCGATCATGACTGCCGGTATGAATCAGCTGCCATTAAAGATGATTTCCCATGGAACAGCCATGTCGAATACGATACGCCAAGTGGCTGGATCTATTGGAACCGCATTATTAGTAACGGTTATGACACAGCAATCAACAAATCATTTATCAGATTATACGAATCTTGTGTCAAAAACTGATCCAATGTTGATGAATCAGCTGCAAGCACTTGGCAGCAGTATGGCTCAATCAGCCGGACTTTCTGCACATGCTGGTCAAACTATTGGTGCTCAGGCACTGTTAGGGCAGGCATTGCAGCAATCAACCATCGAAGGGATCAACGATGCATTTTACATTGCGACCGTTTTGGCATTCATCGCGCTAGTTCTTTCCTTTTTCTTAAAAACACCAAAGAAAACGCTCCAGGAAAGCTCGTTCGAAACAGCAAAAGTTAAAACAGAAGCATCTTCCCAAGAGTTATAAACAAAGATATAATGAATGAAACGGGGATGTCCGGCAGAGGACACCCTTTATATATGTGAAAGGAAGGGAAAGCAATATTATGAATCCGACATCCTCCTCCATGACGGAATTAGAGAACGAATTTATAAGGATTTTTCGTGATTTGCGAAATTTTTATACAATGGGGAAAAAATATGGCTTGTCAAGAAATGAATTTTTTATTATGAAGTTTTTGCTGAAAAACGGCCCTCAAAAACTATCTACCATTTCCCAAGAATCTGATATATCTCCCAGTTTCCTCACAGGTATTACTGATCAGCTAATCGAAAAAGGCTACATCGAACGGAATAGATCAAAGAAGGACCGCCGAATTGTCCAAATCTCTTTAACAAAAAAAGGAGAAGAAACCATCATAGCGGTTCAACAGGACTTGATTCAATATATGCGTTCCAAATTCAACGCATTTACAGAAGAAGAAATTCAAGATTTAATTCGACTTTTGCGGAAAATACCATAATATCGTCCGTGGTATTCAAAATCAGTAGTGCCTGACTTTGTGATTTTAGTCAAAAAGAGACGAGCTTGTTTTAAAACGGTGCACTTTTTCAGAGATGATCCATTGACAAGACGGGGAAATTTGTGTATTCAATGTCAAAACGGGTCATGCTGCCTGTTTGACGTGGAGTAGAATCTTAACGGCTGCAAAGGGGGAAAAGAAAATGTGCAAAATTACGATCATTGGCGGAGCAGGAACTCTTGGAGCCGCCATCGCTTTCAAATTAGCAGGGAAAAAAGCGATCGATGAAATTTGTCTCATCGATCAAAATGAAAAGCTGCTGCTCAATCATTTAATGGATATGGAAAATGCTTATCCGTCCAAAACGATTTATAAAGGGACTTTTCACGATTTAAAGCACTCTAATATCGTCATCATTACGGCAGGCATCCCAAACCGAACCGATATTTCTTCTAGAGATGAGTTTTTAGAAGGAAACTTGCAATTGTTTCGTCAAATCGGAGAAGCCGTCGCAAAACATGCCCCAAACGCTTTGATTATCACCGCTTCCAATTGATAAGAAAAAATTAATCGGATACACCATGAATGACTCCTACAGGTTTGAATGGGCGCTTCGCCGAGTTCTAAAGCTACACGAGAATGATAAAGTATCAAGCCCTGTTATAGGTGAGCACGGAGAAACACAAGTTCCGCTTTTCAGCCAAGTCAAAGTAAACTATAAGCCGCTGCTTTTATCAGAAGATCAGAAAATTCAAGTTAAAGAAAAGCTGACAAATTGGTTTCGAAACTTCAATGACCTAGGCATAAACCGAACAACCGGGTGGACGTCTGCCGTCGGTATGGAAAGGCTGATTGATCAGCTGCTTCAACCAAAAACGTCGACAGCAATCGGTTCTGCGGTATTAAACGGAGAATATGACGTTTCTGGCATTAGTTTAGGTGTACCTCTAACAGTGAATCATACAGGCATCCAAAGCATCCTTGAATGGGAAATCGAACAAAAGGAAAAAGAGTTATTTCAACAATCTGCTGAAAAAGTGAAGCGTCTCATTAACGAGTTTATTATGAATAAAAAATAGACAAAATGGAAGTTTCTTCAAAAAGAGCGCATCTATCTAGTAGACAATAAAAAAGCTCACTATAAACTATGCTAGTTTTTGTTTTGTTGTTCCCAATTCAGCTTTTTAACCATTTTAGGAGGTTACAGCACTGGAATAGATTTTTTTATCCTGTATGATTTTTTGAAAATCATACAAACTGCAGACTTGCCGCTTAACGATAATCTATTGCTGCTCCCAAACGAAGTTGGAAGATCTTAAAGAATTAATGGAGTTGATCAAAATGGAAGCAAAAACTTATGAAATTATTTCTATAAATGTAGGAAAACCGAAAAATTTCATATATAACGGCAAAGAATTCGTCACTGGAATTCAAAAGCAGCCTGTTGATGGACCGGTTTTTTTGTCATTTCTTAATTTTTCAGGCGATGGTCAGGCAGATCTTGTTCATCATGGCGGTAGAGATAAAGCGGTATGCGTTTATCCGTATGATCATTATGCCTATTGGGAGCATGAGCTTGAAAGAAAGCTGGATGTGGTGGCATTTGGTGAAAATTTGACAGTAAAAGGCTTGTTGGAAACAGAAGTTTGCATCGGTGATACGTTCCAATTAGGGGAAGCGGTTGTGCAAGTTAGCCAGCCTCGGCAGCCATGCCATAAGATTGCCAAAAAGCACAGGGTGAATGACTTGCCGCTTCGTGTTCAAAATACTGGTTATACCGGTTTTTATTTTCGGGTGCTGAAAGAAGGCTGGGTGGAGACACAATCAAGCTTGCAGCTCATTGAAAAACATCCGCTAAACATAACGGTTTCTTTTGCGAATCAAATCATGTTTCATGATAAAACAAATAAAGAAGGAATTGAACAAATTCTTCGTGTGGACGAACTATCGGAAAGCTTTCGGGATTCATTGATGAAACGCTTACAATCCATTTAGGAACATCTACCAAAAGAAGGGGTTGGAAAATCGGCTTGTATATAAATTAGAAATGCAAGAGAGATCATTAAAATTTCAATGATCGTTGTTTTTAGATTACTATTTTCAAAGGTTGAGCTTCTGTGGAGAAAGCGTCTTACATTTCAGCTACTTCCCATATAATAAGCCAACGATCCACTGATGCAGGGCAGATCGTTGGCTTATTTTACAAAACTTTGCCATCTAAAAAGCTCCAAAATTTGAGTTCTTGCTTTTTGTGAGAAAATGGGAATTCCTCCAATCTATTTCTGCAACTAGAATCTGATGATTCGATACTTTTTCTCCAGCATTTCGTCTAATTGATTGTACGAGAAAGAGAGGTGCACCTCGGCATGCGAGATGAAGATTTGGTTCAAAAGGCTTTAGAGGGGGACGATTCAGCCTTCCGTGAGCTTCATGACCGCTACATTGGCCAAGTGCTCCGCTATGCATATATGCAGACGGGGGATTATCATCGGTCAGAAGAAATTGCTCAAGATGTCATGTATAAAATGGCGGTTCATTTAGCGAACTTTCAAGGAAGATCAAGCTTTAAAACTTGGCTGTTTACAATTGGAAGGCGGGTTGTTATCGATTACCATCGCAAGTATAAAAAAGAAAATAACACAGTCTATTTAAGCCCTGAGGACTTAGGGCATAAACAGGATAAACATTTAGTAGAACAAAATATTCTGGAATATTCGCTCAGAGAACAGATCATAGCCAGTATGGAAAAATTGTCCCCGGATGAAAAGACGGTCCTTTATTTAAGATTTTTTGAAGGAATGTCTATAAAAGAAACAGCCAAGGTAATGTCGAAAACGGTTATGGCGGTTAAATCGCTGCAAACAAGGGCTAAAAAGAAATTGTCAGCCCATTTAAAAAGCGAGGTGAATGATCATGAAAAAACAACTCGTACCGCCGAATAGCGAAAAGCGTGAAGAGTCAATAAAACAGCTTTTTCATCACTTTTATATAGAACCGACAGATGAATTTAAAGAAAAAAGTTTTCAAAAAGCTTTAGCCGGAATTGAATTAGCTAGAAATAAAGAGAGAAGGAAAAAAGCCGCTAGCAAGCTTCAGCTTGTATTCTCATTTGCGGCCGCAGCAGCTGTATGCATCCTTCTAATGATTTTTCCTCCTTTTCAAACAAATGAGACGAAAGAAGGCGGCCAGCATTCAGATCAACAAAGCATACTAATGTCTCCCCAACAATCTCAAAATGCAGAAAAGGAAGAAGAAAAAGGAGATATCAACCGACCTGAATCGATCGAAATGACAATTTCATTGGAAGGAATGGAAGAAAAGGAGCTGTATCACCTCGTAAACATAAAGCAACTACCTTTTACCACATATATTCCGGATCGTTGGCAGGCAGAATATATTGAAGAAAAAAATTTGATCGGAGCAAAGCTGATAGCGGTGAATGAAAAATATGGGGAAGTTGATGTCATGTTTTTTCCAAAAGGGACATCTTTAGGAGAGGCGGAAAATTACATTACAGATGAATTGCTGGGAAATGTTTCTTATAAAGTTTTATCAGCGGAAGAAGAAGAGAAAAGAAATATACCTGATTGGTCTCTCCGTTCCTTTCATTATGAAAATGTAGAGCAGACGAGAACGGGCGAGATTTATTTAAGCGAGCATAACAGACAGTACTTTTATATACAGAGAGAGTTTGCTAATGAAGCATTGGAAGGATGGGGTTCAAGAACAACAACGATTTTGGAGCAATGGGAATGGAAGGACACGAAAAAAGGATTGTGGGATTAAAAAGTTTTATGAATCAGAAATGTGAGCAGCTACTATTTTTTCCGGTAAATACTTTTTCATCCACGGGGCAAACCCCGTGGATGGTTAATCTTCAGGCAATACTGTTTTTGCAATCGTTTGGTCGAGCGCTTCGAAATCATCGTAATGAATCACTTCATAAAGTTCCTTGCGAGTTTGCATATTCTCGAGCTCGCTTTTTTGAGTTCCAGACGATTTAATGGTTTGGAATAGGCGTTCATACGCTTTAGCGGCGGCGCGAAGAGATGAAACAGGATAAATCACCATTGAATAGCCGAGTTCCGAAAATTCTTCTGCTGTATAGTAAGGAGTTTTTCCAAACTCTGTCATGTTTGCGAGAAGAGGAGCTGAAATTGCCCGGCTCACCTTTAAAAAGTCTTCTTTTGTTGAAAGAGCCTCAGGAAAAATAGCGTCTGCTCCCGCTTCAACATATCTTTTGGCGCGTTCAATGGCGCTTTCAATTCCTTCAACTGCATAGGCATCCGTTCTGGCAACAACGACAAGAGTCGGCGCTGCCTGTTTAATAGCTTTAATTTTTTGCATCATCTCCTCTACAGACACAAGCTTTTTGCCGTTTAAATGTCCGCATTTTTTCGGAAGATCTTGATCTTCGATTTGGACAGCAGCTACTCGTGCTTCTGCCATTTCTTTAGCTGTTCGGGCGGCATTCAAAACACCGCCGAAACCGGTATCAATGTCAACGAGAAGCGGCAGATCAGCCGCCCGCACGATTTCCCGCGCCCGGCGGGCAACCTCTTCTGACGAGACGATGCCCAAGTCAGGAAGCCCTTGGCTCGCGGTATAGGCGGCGCCTGACAAATAAAGCGCTTGAAATCCTGCTTTTCTCGCTATAAGTGCAGCCATTCCATCATGGGCTCCAGGAATTTGAAGGATTTCCGGTGCGTTCATTAACGTTCGAAACCGATCGGCCAACTCCTCTTGTGTCGATTCTTTTTCAACGATCCAAACCATGGAATCACCTTCTTTTCTGTCATTTCATCTTAGCTTTACAGAACCATTAATTACGTTTCTAGAGGCAAGCCGCGTTTTTCATTAAACGAGCGCTGCCCTCGTCAAGTCTACTCGAGGGTGCCGCCCTGTATCCACGCTTCGCTTACGGTCTGTTTTGTACCCTGATCTTTTGTCTGTTAACTTCCGTCATTTGGTACAAAATCGATTCTTTCGTTCTTTTTGACTGCCCAAAAAATTTTCGCTTTACAGAACATTTTTCGGTGTGGCCGATTGCCACACCAGCTCGATATAGTTATCTCAAATGTTCTTACAAGGTTTATAACATGTTTTTTCTTGCCAAACAATGAAATTGCGCCAAAGTAACATGCATCTGATGCAAAACAACGTGTGATCTGCCCCGGATTTATATAACAAATAAGTTTACAAACTCATGTACAAACGTCTCTTCCAGCACGTTCTGGTCAAGCGAAACGTCTAAGATTTGCTTGAGCTGCTTGTTTGGGAACCGTGTTGCCAAATTGTTTTCATATTTTTGGATCAGCTTAGGCAGACCTTCTTGACGGCGGAATCTGTGGCCGATTGGATATTCCCGCACAACTTGGCGCGTTTCCGTTCCGTCTTTAAACCGTATTTGAACTGCGTTGGCAATTGACCGTTTGTCCGGATCGAGATAATCTTTGCTGAACTGTTTATTTTCCACAACTGTCATTTTTTCACGAAGCGCATCGATTCTCGGGTCTTGTGCGATTTCATCTTCGTAATGATCCGCTGTTAAATCGCCATAAATAAGACCGATGGCAGTAATATATTGAAGGCAATGATCACGATCAGCCGGGTTGAGAAGAGGTCCCGTTTTGTCGATGATGCGAATGGCTGATTCATGCGTCGTGATCGTGATTTCTTCGATCTCATCAAGGCGATCTTTTACTTCAGGATGAAGCTCAATGGCGCATTCAGCAGCTGTTTGCCCATGAAACTCTGCTGGATATGATATTTTAAATAAAATATTCTCGATTACATATGATTCCAAAGGACGGGCGAGCTTCAGTTTCTGTCCTCGGAACAGCACGTCTTCAAATCCCCAGTTCGGAGCCGATAGGGCAGAAGGATATCCCATTTCACCTTTTATGGCCATAAATGCAAGACGTACAGCGCGGCTTGTTGCATCGCCAGCCGCCCACGACTTGCGAGAACCAGTATTTGGAGCATGTCGATATGTCCGAAGACTTGAATTGTCAATCCAGGCATTGGAAAGGGCGTTGATGATTTCATCTTTTCCGCCGCCAAGAAGCTTCGTAACGACAGCAGTTGAAGCAACCTTTACGAACAGCACGTGGTCAAGCCCGACTCTGTTCAGGCTGTTTTCAAGTGCCAGCACCCCTTGAATTTCGTGGGCTTTTATGATCGCTTCAAGAACTGTCCTCATATTGAGCGGCTTTTTCCCTTCTGCCACATTCGTTCGGCTTATGTAGTCGGCCGCAGCTAAAATTCCCCCCAAGTTATCAGAAGGGTGACCCCATTCCGCTGCAAGCCAAGTGTCATTATAATCGAGCCAGCGAATCATGCAGCCGATGTTAAATGCACCGTGCACGGGGTCTAATACATATGAAGTGCCAGGGACGCGGCACCCGTTTGGAACAACCGTCCCCGGAACGATCGGGCCTAAAAGCTTTGTGCATTCAGGGTAGCGAAGAGCAAGTATGCCGCAGCCCAGCGTGTCTAACAACACATAGCGGGCGGTTTCAAACGCTTCTTTACTTTGAATTTCTTTATTTAGAACATAATCGGCAATTTCTTCAAGCAGCTTGTCTGTTTGTCGATTTTCATTATTTTTTACTAGTACTTCTGCCATTTTTACAACCTCCTAAGCTATCCATTACTGTTGTACTTTCAAAGAGCGTTTTCCTGTATATTTCACGCGCGGACGGAACAAACGGTTGTTATTATGCTGTTCGATCACATGGGCGCACAGGCCTGCTGTTCGAGCGCTGAAGAAAATAGGAGTATATAAATCAATCGGAATGCCAAGCATGTAATAGACAGGAGCCGCATAATAATCGAGGTTCGGATACAATCCTTTTTCCTCTCTCATAATGGTTTCCCCGGCTTCGCATATTTCAAGCAATCGAAAATCGCCCCGTTGTTCGGACAGCTGCTGCAATGCTTTTTTCATAAGCAATGCTCTTGGATCCATTTTTTTCATATAGACGCGATGGCCAAATCCCATGATCCGCTCTTTATTTGCTAATTTTTGTTTAATCAATCGTTCAAAATTTTCCTTTGTACCTGCTTCTTCAATTAAATACATCACCGCTTCATTGGCTCCGCCATGCAGGTGTCCTTTCAAAGAGGAAACCGCACCGGCGAGAGCGCCATACAAATCTGCATGTGTAGACGATATGACGCGGGCGGCAAATGTAGAGTTTGGCATTTCATGTTCGATATAAGCGATGAGCGAGCGGTCGAATATTTTCGTTTCAAGTTCAGTTGGTTTTTTTCCTGTAATCATATATAAAAAATTTGCACTGTAGGAGAGATTTTCATCTGGTGGAATGACTTCTTGTTGATTGAGTAGATGATAACTGCTGGCAAGAATGGATGGCATCTGTCCTAGAAGATTGATAGATTTCGTTTTATTGGCCTGTTCAGATCTGTCATCAATGAGCGGGTCAAATCCTGCTAAAATGGAAATGCCTGTTCTCAGGGCGTCCATTGGATGAGTTGTCTTCGGCAGTTTGGAAAATACGTCGTAAAGCACGTCTGGAAGCTCTCTTTTCGCTAGAAGCTCGTTTTCAAATCTAGCTCTTTCTTGTTCAGACGGAAGCTTGCCTTCAAGCAGCAAAAACGCAACCTCGACATATGATTTTGTTTCGGCAAGTTCAATTAAATCGTATCCTCGAATGACAATTTCTTCATTTTCTACATCGAGAAACGAAATCGTTGTCTCAGCTGCCACTACGTTTTCTAATCCTGGTCTAAACTCCATCAAATATACCTCCTTCAAAAGTTTTCGAAAACGCTTTACTTTTGATGCAAACAGGGAAAAATGAATATCGGGATGATCGATCGCTTTCACAAATTTTGTTATTGGGCAATTGCTGAGACAATAACATTGTTCATTTCTTAAAGCCTATTCATTTCTCCCAAATCTCAAAGCGATCTTGCTATAATTGACCGCCTCTACTTGTCGAAGCTTAAATGGTTAGGAAACCATTTTTTTACTTCTGGAACAAATATAGCACATTTTTAAAAAAAAGAAAATGAATCTTCGGAATTTTCGTTTTTGTAAAACGACAGCTTTCACAAAATTCATTTGAAGAACTGACTTTAAAAATGGAAGCCAGCTTCCAGCAATCGGAGGCTTTGCGGTTTTAATGTCTTTTGGATGTTGACTGCTTATTTATATCTATTCAAATCTTTTAAATAGACTGGAAAAATAGTACGATATAAGTAAAAATAACATACTTTCTTCATTGGATTTCATAAAAGGATGGGAAAAATGACAGAGAAAAAAATCGGCATAATAGATTTAGGATCGAACTCCATTCGCCTCGTTATTTTTCATATTGATCAAAATGGACAATATAAAGAGCTTTACAATTTTAAGATCAATGCCCGTTTAGCTACGTATATTGACGCCGAAGGAAATTTGTCCAACGAGGGGATCGAGGTTGTCATCGATTCTTTAAAAAAATTTGTTCCAATCGTTCAATTTCATCAAGTGGCAGAAACGAAAGGGGTTGCAACGGCAGCTATTAGATCTGCCAAAAACCGGAAAATGGTCTTAGAGGCTATAAAAAGAGAGACGAATTTCGATTTTCGCGTCCTTTCCGGCCAAGAAGAAGCCTATTACGGCTACTTAGCTGTTATACATTCCGTATATTTAACTGAAGGCATAACCATTGATATAGGCGGAGCAAGCACGGAAGTTGCGTATTTTAAAAATCGGGAGCTCGTCCATTCATACAGTTTTCCGTTTGGGGCCCTCACATTAAAGAAAAGGTTTATTGCCAACAGCGAACCGAAAGAATCGGAAATGAAAGAGCTGACAGTGTTTTTGCGAAATGAATTTTCTTCGCAAAAATGGCTTAAAAACAAAAATGTTCCGGTAATCGGGATAGGCGGCAGCGCCAGAAATCTAATACGGCTTCATCAAAATAAAACCAATTACCCGTTATTTGGTATTCATCAATATGAAATGGAACCGAATGAAATTAAAAAAATAAATCAATGGCTGATCGGAATGACTGTCTCGGAGCGTCAAAAATTAGATGGACTGTCGAAGGAACGCGCGGATATCATCATTCCTGCAATTGAAGCAATTTATACGCTGACGGAAATCGTATCAGCTCCATTTTTTACAATGAGCAGCAAAGGCTTAAGGGAAGGGGTCTTTTTTGAGGAGGTGTTTTCCAACTTAAACGTCCGGTCTTTTTCTCAAGTAGCGGACGAAACATTTTCCAAGCTGGCAAGTGATTATAAAATCAACTTGAAGAATACATCATTTCTCCTTCGTCTTGCTTACGTATTTGTCAGTGAATGTGAGGCAAAGAAAATTATATCTTTTACTCAAGAGGAAAAAGAAATTTTGTTTAAAAGCACAAAGCTGGTTCAATTCGGGGAATTTATCGATCATCATTCAAGCAGTCAGCATACGTTTTATATTTTGACAAATCGATCGCTTGACGGAATCAGTCATAAAATGCGGTTGAAACTCGCATGCGTCGCTTCCTTTAAGTCCAAAAAAACTTTGATGAAATATATCTCTCCTTACAAATCATTATTAACGGAAGAAGAAATTTTATCGCTGGAGCGATTAGGCGCGATTTTGAAATTCCTTTATTCCCTCAACACGACACACCGTTGCATCATTTCCGAGCTGGAGGTGAACAAAAAGGAGGGGGAAAAGATGGAAATATCTTTAGCCAGCAACAGTGATTATACTTTTGAAGAGCAGGAAGCAAATAAGCAAAAAAAGCATATGGAACGCGCTTTTAACTGCCAAGTCGAATTATCATTTACACTCGTCTAATGGACTTACGAAAGGTAAAAGGTGGGCGAAATTATGCAAGATAAGAAAGAACAATTGATTCCAGATATAAGCCGTCCAGAATTTTATAATAACCGGGAATTAAGCTGGCTTGCATTTAATGAGCGTGTCATGCAAGAGGCCATTGACTTTGAAAATCCTTTGCTTGAGCGGATGAAGTTTTTAGCTATATTCAGCTCGAACTTAGATGAGTTCTTCATGGTGAGGGTTGCTGGTTTAAAAGATCAAGAAAAAGCTGGTTTTAATTTACCGGAAAATAAAGCCGGCATGACGCCAAAGCAGCAGCTTAACGCCATTTCGGCGAAATGCCACACATTGGTCAAACGCCAATATGCAATATTTAATGAATATGTACAGGGGGAATTAAAAGAGGAAGGGATTGAATTTCTCAAGCTTAATGAATTAACTGGCGAACAATTCCGCTTTTTGGAACAAAAGTTTGATGAGCAAATTTTCCCGGTTTTGACGCCTCTTGCGATCGATGCGTACAGACCGTTTCCAATGCTTTTAAATAAATCGTTGAACTTGGCCGTATTGCTTCAATATAAGAAAAAAGAGCGGAAAAACCCTTTTTTTGCGATCGTTCAAGTTCCTGCTGTTTTGCCTCGATTCATTGAAGTGCCGAATCAAGATGGAAAGAGGCAGTTTGTATTTCTTGAGGATTTGATCAGCAGTTTTATTTACAAACTGTTTCTCGGTTACAACATCATTTCGGTCTCACCGTTTCGCATTACGAGGAATGCAGATTTGACCATTGATGAAGAAGGGGCGCGGGATTTGCTGGAAGTGATTGAGAAGGAGCTGAAAAAGCGGAAGTGGGGTGCGGCGGTCAGGCTTGAAATTCAAAAAGGAACGATAGATGAACGTGTTTTAAATTATTTAATGGATGTGCTGGAAATTCAAAAAATGGATGTTTATGAAGTGGACGGCCCGATCGATTTAACGTTTTTATTTCCATTTTATACCCATTTGCTGACCGATTTTGAGCACCTTGTTCATGATTCGTTCATTCCACCACCCCCGCTCGACTTGCCGAACGGAAATTTGTTCGAAGCTATATTAAAACGGGACTTATTATTACACCATCCGTACGAGTCCTTTCAGCCTGTTGTTGAATTTATTGAAAGTGCAGCGGATGACCCTCAAGTGTTGGCAATCAAGCAGACGCTGTATCGTGTAAGCGGAAATTCGCCGATCGTTCAAGCATTGGCAAAAGCGGCGGAAAACGGGAAGCAGGTGACGGTTTTAGTTGAATTAAAGGCAAGATTTGATGAAGAGAACAACATCCATTGGGCAAAAATGCTTGAACAGCACGGAGTTCACGTTATTTACGGCTTTCACCATTTAAAAACGCACAGCAAAATTACCCTTGTCGTCCGGCAGGAAGAAGGAACGGGTAAAATTCAACGCTTCGTTCATCTGAGCACGGGAAATTACAATGACGTCACGGCGAAACTGTATACGGATATCGGCTTTTTTACAAGCGAAGAAACATTTGGGATCGATGCAACCAACTTTTTTAATTATTTGAGCGGTTATGCGGAAAAACCGGATTGGAATCATTTTTCTGTATCGCCATATGATATGCGGGAGACCTTTATCAAACTCATCAATCAAGAAATCGAATGGCACCAGAAAAGCGGCAAAGGCCGGATTATTGCCAAAATGAATTCTTTAACAGATAAAACGATCATCATGAAGCTTTATGAAGCTTCGCAGGCTGGAGTCAAAATTGACTTGATCGTAAGGGGAATTTGCTGTTTGCGACCGCAAATAAAAGGCGTGAGCGAAAACATTCAAGTGCGAAGCATCGTCGGCCGCTTTTTGGAGCATAGCCGTATTTTTTACTTTCACCATTTTGGGGAGGAGAAAATTTTCTTATCCTCTGCTGACTGGATGACAAGAAACATGATTAAACGTGTTGAAATTCTTTTTCCGATTTATGATGTCCGTTTAAAAGAGCGTTTGAAAAACATCTTGGACATACAACTAAAGGACAACGTCAAAGCGCGTTTTCAGGATGCAAACGGCGATTATCATTATGTTGAACGGCCGGAAAACGAGCCAGTCATTAACTCGCAAAAAATTTTTTATGAAGAAGTGGTTCGCTACCATGACGCTGACTGATCAGCAGCGCAAGTTTTATGAAAACTAGAGAACTTTTTCACATGCGGAAATGATCATATCCCATTAAAATGATAGATTTTTGTCCCCTTCAAACAAATTGCTTTCAGATTCGAAATGTTTAGTATTATAATGAGTCTTGAATGAATTTTTTGCTATTTTTTGAAAAAAGGGGATGAATAAATGAAATATCGCAAATTGGGAAGAACGGGGCTAAAGGTTAGCGAAATCAGCTTGGGAAGCTGGCTTACATACGGAAACTCCATCGAAAAAGAAACGGCCATTCGGACGATTGACAAAGCGTATGAGCTAGGCATCAATTCATTTGATACAGCGAACGTTTATGCAACTGGGGAAGCGGAAAAGGTTGTCGGTGAAGCATTGCGGAAATATCCGCGTGAATCATATGTTTTGGCAACGAAAGTATTTTGGCCGATGGGAGATGGCCCCAATGACAAAGGCTTATCGCGGAAGCATGTGTTTGAACAGCTCCATGCCAGTTTAAAACGCCTTCAATTAGATTACGTTGACATTTATTACTGCCACCGCTATGATCCGGAAACACCGATCGATGAAACGCTGCGCACAATTGATGATCTTGTCCGGCAAGGAAAAGTGTTATATGTCGGCGTCAGTGAATGGACTGCTCAGCAAATACAAGAAGCTCTTGGCACAGCAGATCGATATTTGCTGGACCGCATCGTTGTCAACCAGCCGCAATATAATATGCTGAACCGTTATATTGAAAAGGAGATTATTCCAGTCTGCGAACATAACGGTATTAGCCAAATTGTTTTTTCGCCGCTTGCACAAGGTGTTCTGACGGGGAAATATAAGCGCAATGGAGACATCCCAGAAGGAAGCCGTGCGAGTGATCCAAAAGCAAATAAATATATCAATGATTTGCTGACAGATGAAAATTTATTGAAGGTAGAAAAATTAGGAAAAGTGGCGGATAAATTAGGAATTAAACTTTCCCAATTGGCGATTGCTTGGGTATTGCGGCAGCCGAATGTTGCCAGCGCTCTGATCGGATCCACCAAGCCGGAGCAAGTCGAAGAAAACGTCAAAGCAATTGATGTGGAATTAACGGAAGATGTGCTCGAGGAAATTGAGCAAATCCTGTCGTAGTTCTCCTTATGGCAGAATTTTGATTGAAGAACAGACGTTTCAATAAAAAAGGGGAGAAAGGATTGTTTTTGTTCAACAAGTCTTTCTCCCTTTTATTTTTCATTTTTTGGACTTGGAAGCGATGCAGTCACCCCTTTAATTTCTTAATTGATTTGAGTGCCGGACCTTCTACAACATCGCCGTCTATTGAAAATCTCGAACCATGGCATGGACAATCCCATGTTTTCTCGCCGCTGTTCCATTCTAATTCACAGCCTAAATGGGTGCAGGTAGTATCTACGATGTGGAGGCTGCCATTTTCATCTTTGTAGGCACCGGCTCTTTTTCCGTTATAGGAAACGACTGCTCCTTCATCAGGGGCTAAATCTTCCGGCTTTCTTAGAGCAAACTCAAGCTTTCCTTCAATCAAATGCTTTGCAACATCCGTATTCATTGAAATAAACTGCTTCACGCTTGGATCTGCTTGAAATCTTGCTGGGGTAAAAAGCTCGCGATATCGGTTTTCCTTTCCTTTAATTATATCGACAAGCAGTCGTGCGGCGGCTGTGCCGTTTGTCATTCCCCATTTTCGAAACCCTGTCGCAAACAGGATATTTGCTTTCTGTTCGTTTATATGTCCAATATAAGGAATTTTATCCAACGTTGTTAAGTCTTGAGTAGACCATCGGTAAGGAATTTTTTGTATGCCGAATGCTTGATCGCCAAAAGCTTGAAGGGACTCGTAATGCTGAATCATCGGGATTCCTTGTCCAGTTTTATGATTTTCACCTGCGATCAGCACAAGCTTTTCTCCATTGATCGTGACGGACCGAAGCGACCGAACCGGATTTTCGGCGCTGATGTACATGCCGCCGGGATACTCAATTTTTGTTTTGACAGCAATAATATACGATCTTTCCGCATACATTCTTGAAAAATAAAAGGCGGCATCATAGAAAGGAAAATGCGAACAAATGAATACATAGTTGCACAAAATGTGATAACCGTCTTTTGTCAAAATTTTCGGGTGTGGGCCGTGTTTTATATCGACAGCTGCTGTATTCTCATAGATGTCTATCCCTTTTTCCGACGCGTTTTCCACAAGCTTTTGCAAATATTTTAACGGATGAAATTGGGCTTGATTTTTCATCACAACTGCTGTTTTTGCCTGTACGGGAACAGGGATGTTTTCCACAAGCTCTCCTTGAATTCCAAGCTTTTCATATGCTTTATATTCGTTTTCGATTTTTTTTATGTATTGCTCTGAATTCGTATAAACATATGCATCCTCTTCTTTCCAATCGCATTCGATGTTGTGCTCCTGTATCGTTTGTTTGATAAACTCCATCGCATCGCTGGCTGCTTCATAATATAGCTTTGCATTGCTTTCCCCAAAGTGCTGTATAAATTCATCATAAATCAGCCCGTGTTGTGCGGTGACTTTTGCGGTTGTATGCCCGGTCGTACCATTTAAAATACGATCCGATTCGATCAGCGCGGTTTTGATTCCTTCTTTCGCAAGCAGATAGGCGCTTGTGATGCCTGTGATCCCGCCGCCTACAATCGCTACATCAACAAAAATATCTTTGTCAAGCTTGTTGAAGGAGGGCAGCTGAACAGAATCTGGCCAGAACGGTTTCGAAAGCTTAGGAAGTTCATTTTTACTAACGGCTTCTTTCATAAAAAAGTTCCTCCTATTAGATCTGATGATGCTTTTATCTTTGCCTAATATTTGGGTTGTTATGTGCATCTGATAATTTTGAGCGGCCTTTTTATTTCAATTAAGATATGCTACGTTTCAAAGAAATAAGTTGCTGATCCCAATCATTCCTTGCTTCTACTTAGGGTTGCTGTAGGAAAATGCAGATTAAGACCACTAAGTAAATTCCGAAATAAAAAGCCTAATTCTCTCATTTTAAATGATGAGAAATTAGGCTTTTTCCTTAATTAGACAATATAAATTATAATGGACAAACATTAAAGCATAAGTTTCTTTACGAAGAGCACTCGAATAGTTATTATATGACTACAACCGAAATAACTAAAATGACACATTTTTATTATCATTGTATTCTTTAAGTAATTTTTCACATAAATCCTTGCAAATTCCTTGAGAATGGTATCTACTCAATAATTCACTTAGGTTTATGAATATTTTATTTTCATTTAATATATTTTTAAAATCTTGATAAGTGCCCTTTCTATTAATTTTCACCTTTGTTTCAGGGAAAAGGCTATTTATTTTATTATTGACTTTGTTATTGATTCTTCACTCTCAGCCACTGGGTTTTATAATGTTGAAGCAAAAGTCAAAATTGTTTCGATAAAATGTATATCATCTTCATATAAACCATTTTTTCATCCATTCACTTACAGCTAAAATCCCCACAAGTATCACTCCTAAAAAAATAAGACATCTGCCATACGAATAGCTCAGCTTACAGCTATTGCAATGTTCTCAGCGGTAGTTTTACTCATTCTAGTATTCTTTTTTAAGTAAACTGGAAGTCTTGTTCTAACCATAGCAGCTGCATCTGAACCAGCATTTTCAAATTGCGTTAACCAATTTCCGATTTTTTACTATTATTTTTAAACGTTCTGGCAGTAGCTGCGTCTATTATGTTAAAATGTCTTGCCGCATCAAATACCGCATCTCCACCCGCTCTAAGCAACTGTGCGACTTTCACTAGAACACCCATATTATAATGAGTACTGCCTAAAAATCCATTTTGAGAAGCTTAAAATGTAATAGTAATGATAACCATTGTGAACATTAAACTTTATTCAGCACCCTTTAATAGGTACAATGAATATTGACACCGCGAGCGAACAAAAGCTGGAATATCGGTGTAAAGGAGTGTGTCTGTCTTGTTTGATTTAATGCCTTTAATGCTGGAGCGAGTGGGAATTTTAGTCATTTTAGCTTTTTTGTTATCAAGGATGAAGGCATTTCGGCGAATGATTCATCATGAGCATGGATTAAGCGAAAAGCTAATGCTGATTGCCGTATTTGGATCTTTTGGCATTATTAGTAATTATACTGGTGTCGAAATTGCTCAAGGCAATATCAGCTCACAAACATGGCAAATAGAAGTGGATGGAGATGCCGCAATTGCCAATACAAGAATTATGGGAGTAGTGATTGGGGGATTGCTTGGCGGTCCATTCGTCGGCATCGGCACTGGTCTAGTAGCAGGACTGCATCGGATGACATTAGGAGGATTTACCGCGTTTGCTTGCGGAGCATCTACTATTTTGGCTGGATTCGTGACCGGTTTCCTTTGGAAGCGTTTTAGAATAAAAGACAATTTTTCACCTTGGAAAGCTGTTTTGACCGGAATTTTTATGGAATGTACTCAAATGGGACTTATTCTCTTACTTGCCCGCCCGTTTGAATCCGCAGTTAAGCTTGTAGAATTAATCGCTCTTCCGATGATTACGATTAACGGATTTGGGACTCTTATTTTTATTTTAATTATTCATTCGATTCTAGTGGAGGAAGAGCGGACGAAGGCGCTTCAAACACATAAATCTTTTTACATCGCGCAGCAGACCTTGCCATTTTTCCGAAAAGGCTTAAATGAGCATTCGTGTAAAAAAGTAGCGGAAATTATTTTAAAATGGACGAAAGCAGATGCCATTTCCATTACCAATCGGGAAATTGTCCTCGCTCATATCGGTGCCGGTTCTGATCATCATAAGCAGGGGCAAACTTTAGTAACAAAGCTGACAAAAAAGGTTTTAGAGCAGGGTAAAATCATTAAAGCAAAATCGAAGGAGGAAATCCAATGCCCAAATTCTGATTGTCCGCTTCAGTCAGCGATTGTTATGCCGCTTCAAGTACACAACCAAACGGTTGGCACGTTAAAGCTTTATTTTTTAGACCCGAGTCTTATGGATAAAGTGGAGCAAGAGCTGGCGGAAGGACTTAGCAAGCTGTTTTCTACCCAATTGGAGCTTGCTGATGCAGAACTGCAGAGAAAACTGCTGAAAGATGCAGAAATTAAAGCTTTGCAGGCGCAAATTAATCCGCATTTCCTGTTCAATTCGTTAAACACGATTTCCAGCTTGATCAGAACTGATGCGGATAAAGCTAGAAAGCTTCTTTTAAAATTAAGCGTGTTCTTCCGAAGTAATTTACAGGGAGCTAGACAATTTGTCATTCCGCTTGAAAAAGAGCTTGAGCATGTTGAAGCGTACTTATCTATTGAACAGACAAGATTCCCTGATAAATATCATGTAAGTTTTGATATTGACCAAAGCTTAAAGAAAGTAATGGTTCCGCCGTTTACGCTTCAGCCTCTCGTCGAAAACGCCATCAAGCACGCTTTTGCCAATAAGGAGCATGGGAAAGTGTCCATTCGGGCGTATGCAGAAAATGATCAAATGATCTTAATCACCGAAGATAATGGCAGCGGCATTCCTGATCATTTATTGCGCCAATTGGGAAATCAGACCGTTCAATCGAATGATGGAACAGGAACAGCTCTTTGGAATATAAAAAAACGAATAGAAGAAATTTATGATTCCGCCGGAGCCTTCCATATTAAAAGTGATGAAAATGGAACGAAAGTGACGATTAAGTTTCCATTAGAAATGAAAGGAGAAGTAGCCGTATGATCAAGGCTTTTATCGTGGAGGATGAACCGTTGGCAAGAGACGAACTTATTTACTTGCTTAAAAGGAGCAAGCAGGTAGAGATTGTTGGGGAAGCGGAACAAATGGATGAAGCGATTGAAAAAATCCGCCAGACCGACATGGATGTGATCTTTCTCGATATACAGCTGTCATCTCATGAACAAGGGATTAGACTTGCTGAAAAGCTAATGGAGATTGATCATAGACCTGAGATTGTTTTTGCAACCGCTTATGATGAGTACGCTTTAAAAGCATTTGAGCTGAATGCGGTTGATTACATTTTGAAGCCGTTTGATGAAGAAAGGATATTTCATACAATTGAAAAAATTTCAAAGCGGCTGGAAGCTCGCCAAGAAAAAAGACCGCAATATTTTCAAATGCAGGATGAAAAGATTCCTGTGTCATTAGACGACCGCATTCTGCTTATTAACGTGAAAGATATTCTTTATATTGAGTTTAATGACGGAAAAACCATTATCACTTGCCGCGATCAAAAATATGAAGTTAAAGAATCGCTTGTCACTTTTGAAAGAAAGCTGCAGCAAACGCACATCATGCGTGTTCATAGAGCTTATTTAGTCAACTTGAATGAAATAGTTGAAATTCAGCCGTGGTTCAACTCCACGTATCATGTAATCATGAAAAATGGCGAATCGATCCCGGTCAGCAGAACTTATACGAAGGAACTGAAAAAGCGATTGGGCATTTAAAAAAAGCTGAAAGCTTTAAGCAATATTTGTGACAAAATTGTTGCAATTCAATTTAAGAAATTGACGATTTATCCCCGGATTCTTGCATTTTGTTTTGAAAACCGATCATGAAGATGTTTATTTAATACAATGAATGTAAAAAGCAAGAACAAAGGGGAGGTTGCAAAAAAATGAATGCGATTACAATCGTGATTGCCTCAATGTGTATTTTAATGATCGCCTACCGTCTTTACGGAACATTTATGGCTGTAAAAGTGTTGAAGCTGGATGATTCAAAACCGACACCAGCTCACGAATTAAATGATGGAAAGGATTATGTTCCGACGAATAAATGGGTAAGCTTCGGGCATCACTTTGCCGCTATTGCTGCAGCAGGACCGCTCGTCGGACCGATCCTGGCCGCACAATTTGGATATTTGCCCAGTCTGCTGTGGCTTTTGATTGGTGCCGTAATTGGGGGAGCCGTCCATGATGCAGTCGTGTTATTTGCTTCCATGCGGCAAAAAGGGAAATCATTATCGGAAGTAGCAAAAGAAGAATTAGGTCCGGTAGCCGGCTTTTGCACAGGACTTGCCATGCTGTTCATTATTACCATAACAATGGCTGGTCTTTCCATGGTTGTTCTTCATGCATTGGAAAAAAACCCTTGGGGCACGTTTGCAGTCGGAATCACCATTCCTATTGCAATGGGAGTCGGAATTTTCTATAAGAAAACAGGCAATTTAAAATTAGCTTCAACAGTTGGCTTTATTTTATTAATGATAGGTGTTTTCGCAGGACCTTCCATACAAGAAACAGCTCTTGGGGATTGGTTGACATTCGATACTAAAACTTTGGCGCTTATTTTACCAATCTATGCATTTTTTGCTGCGGCTTTGCCGGTTTGGCTGCTGCTTGCTCCTCGTGATTATTTGAGCAGCTTTATGAAAATCGGTGTGTTCATTGCGCTGATCATTGGTGTTTTTATCATTAATCCTTCTATTGAAATGCCGGCCTTTACAGAATTTATCCACGGCGGAGGGCCGATTTTAGCTGGACCTGTTTGGCCGTTTATATCGATTACAATTGCATGCGGTGCGATTTCAGGATTTCACGCTTTTGTCGGATCGGGTACAACGCCGAAAATGCTTAATAAGTGGAGCGATATAAAAGTTGTCGGCTTTGGAGCCATGTTGGTGGAATGTTTGGTCGGCATCATGGCGCTGATCGCTGCAACAGCTCTTCATCCGGCAGATTATTTTGCGATCAATTCCGCGCCGGAAGTATTCCGGACACTTGGAATGGATGTTATTAATTTACCAGCTTTAAGCCAGGAAATAGGTTTAAATTTGGAAGGAAGAACAGGTGGAGCGGTTACACTTGCAGTTGGAATGACTTATATTTTTACTGCGATTCCATGGTTTGAGAATTTGGCTTCGTATTTTTTCCAATTTGTTATAATGTTTGAGGCTGTTTTCATTTTAACTGCGATTGATGCAGGAACACGTGTAGCACGTTATTTAATTCAAGATTTCTTCGGTGAAGTGTATAAACCATTAAAAAAGGTAGACTCCGTTCCGGCTTCCGTATTTGCAAGCGCTTTAGCCTGTTTTATGTGGGGGTACCTGCTTTACTCAGGAGATATTGGATCGGTTTGGGCATTGTTTGGCGTATCGAACCAGCTGATGGCATCCATCGGACTGATTGTCGGTGCGACAGTCATTTTAAAAATTGCCGATAAACGAAGATATATGCTTACTTGCCTCATTCCGTTAGCTTATTTATTTGCTACAGTAAACTATGCTGGCTACTGGATGACCGTAAATGTTTATTTGAATCCGGAAGCTGCAGGCTACAACGTATTAAACGGAATTTTATCCATCATTATGCTCGTTCTTGGTATTGTCATCTTGGCAACGGCATTGAAAAAATGGATTGAAATATGGAATGATCCGGGCTTTCAAATGGAGGCTAAATCAGCCTGACACAAGGGTAATTGGGCGGCTCATTTGTTGATGCCGCTCTTTATTTGTTTAAGCATCACAACAGCGGTGGCGACAGAGGAGGAGAAATGATCAAACGATGGCAAAAAAACTTAATGGAAGTAATGGATCGTAAAAGCAATATCATGTACAATAACAACTAACTAATTAGTTAGTTGTATAAAAAAGGGTGATTTTTATGGCGAGAAATAAAGGAGAAGAGAGCAAAAAGAAAATATTTCAAGCTGCTGCGGAGCTGTTCGCTCATAAAGGTTTTCATGCTACAAAGATCAGCGATATTGTGGCAAAAGCAGGGCTCACGCAGGCAGCTTTTTATCTTTATTTCAACAGCAAGGAAGAAATTTTCGAACAAATGCTTGAAGATTTTGAAAAGCAGTTAATTCATTTTAGTGATGCAGGAAAAAAAGTGGCTGATATACAACCGGAGCATGTGAAAGACCATGTCCGTGAGACAATCGCTGACATTCTGAAGTTTCTCGGAAAAAATCCTCACTTAACGAAAGTTGCACTCAGGGAGAACAAAGATGATCGTTTACGAAGCATCATTGTTGAAAAAATAGCAGCAAATATGAGCAACAATCAAAGACTTGGAATTGTTAAAACGGAAATTGACACTCAATTTGCCGGTGAAGCATTTCTCTCAGTGATCGAGCACATTATTGAACGATATGTAATGACAGGAGAAAAAACAGAAAATGAACTTGCGGACCAAGTGTCCCTTTTGTTCTTAGAGGGGATTTTGAATAAAAATTAAAAGGGGAACATGAAAGGTGCTGGAATGACGTTAACATCATTTCGCATTAGTGTATATGTGAAATAAAAAAACGAGATTAGATCAGTCGTTTTCCATTGGATAAAATGCTATTTAAAGCCGCTAACCAATTTATTCGGTTAGCGGCTGCTCCGTTTTATTAAACGTTACACGATTTGCCAGTTCTAAGTCTTTCACGGCGTCTTCAGCTGTAACAAATCCTTCCCATCCTTCTTCTTCAATGATTCGGCAAAAATCAAGGAAACGGTCTTGTACCATTGCCTCATACCACAATTGCCGCTGCTCCAATTTGATTGTCCGTTCGTATGAAATGCTGGATAGTGCTTCAAGCGGGAACGATTTATTTTTGAAACAATGAAAGGCTGAAGAGCGTACTTTTTCAACAGCGTTTTCTACCGGTTTTTTCGGTATGCTGTCTAGTATTTGATCGATCAGCTCGCCCTGTTCTTTTGAGATTTTGCCCTCTAAATATAATTTTTGGGGAATCCATCCTTCAAGTACAATCCGTCCATGAGTGCAATGAATTTCCCATTTTGTCGATTCCGGTGCGTCAGGATCCATCGTAAAGCCGTGGTAATATTGAACAGGAACTAAAGAATATATGTTGTTTTCCGAACTCTTTTCGTCTTGTTGATAAACTGGTTTATGAAGAACGCTTGCCCAAACACGCTGTTTTTCACCGTTTTCCTCCGTCAGAGCAAAACCGTTCGCATCGACCGCTTCTCCGAGTATGTGGCGACCGACCTCAAAAAAATGAACTCCATGTTCAATAAAAATGCCTCCGCTTAGTTGATCATTCCAAAACCAATGGCCATTGGCGACGTGATGAGCCGAGTTGGTGAGACTTGCATGATGCACGAATCCAAGCAGCCGATGGCGGACGATCCATTCAACAGCTTCTACTAGCGGATTGTAACGCAATACAAGGTTCACGGCGAATGCACGCTTTTGTTTTTTTGCATAGTTCGCATTTTCCAAAAGTTCCTTGGCATAAAGGGCACCAGGTTTTTCTAACAAGACATGCTTTCCGTGTGTTAAAGCCAGTCGGCTAAGTGAGGAGTGAAGATGAGGCGGTGTTGCTAAAATGACAATATCGATTTCAGGATCGGCTATAAGGTCGGCTGCCTCATAATATTCTTTTGGCGTTATCGCATTATGTCTCTGTTTTTGAAAAGCAGCCATCACGCTCTCCCGTTTTGTATCCGTCCTTCCTGCGACAGCTGTCAATTGAAATTCAGGCAGCCGTGCAAGCGCACCGGACAAAAAAGTGGCAAAAGCGCCCGCACCTGCGATCCCCACTCGGTAAGTCTTCATCTTGCCAGACATGGTGTTTTCCCCCTTTACGTTATGGAATTTGACAACTTCATTATAAACGAAAATATAGTCTCGTAAATTTTGAATTGCACAATTAGTAGGATGTATATTTTTCAAAACCGATTCTGTCAAGTGTAAAAAAAGTTTGAAAGATTTGCGTGAATGAGAGCAAGGAAATGACAGGATGATCGTTGAATCAAATCTAGGAAACCTGCTCAAACAACGATTCCTAACAAATAACTTTTAATTATTTATTTGTATGCAAAAGCGATTGCCATCATGATTCAAAGGAAATTCGGGATTTGCTTCCGGAAAAATCCAATCTGCCTTGATTATAAACATTAGAAAATATAGCTTTTCTGTAAATGGGCTGATGCGGACAGTTTGGAATCACTTATTGATGCTAAGCTTGTTGAACAAAAATCAGCTTTCGAAAATATTTGCCGGCGCTTCCATTAGTTTAGTTGAGACGGGGAAAAAATATAACTGCTGCAACGAAATTTTTTTGTAATGTTTAAAATATTAAAACAATCAATTCATATTTTTTGATATGATGAAAGTAAGGTTTTGCAAAAAGAGGTGTAAAATGGATTTTCCTGTTTATATACATTTGGGTCCTGTTTCGATTCATCCGCATTTATTTTTTGAGACTTTGGCTTATTTTGTCGGTTTCAGAGTTTACTTGCATACGAGAAATAAAGAAAGAATTCCGCTTGATAAGGCGATGTGGGTCGTGATCGGTGCGATAGCCGGGGCTGCGTTAGGATCAAAGCTCCTGTATTGGCTTGAAAATCCTGTTGAAACGCTGAAAAATGTGACGAATCTCAACTATTTAATGGCCGGGAAAACGATCGTCGGTGGATTGCTGGGAGGATTGATCGGAGTTGAAACCGCAAAAAAGCTAATCGGCTGGAAGCGCTCGACAGGCGATGATTTTGTCTTACCGCTTATTATTGGCATGAGCATTGGCAGAATAGGCTGTTTTTTCACCGGCCTCTCAGACCATACGCACGGCACCCCAACGACTTGGGTGACGGGTGTTGATTTTGGAGACGGCGTGCCGAGACATCCAACTCAAATATATGAAATTGCCTATTTATGGCTGATCGGTTTTTTCGTTCTATACATAAGAAAAAAGAGAACAGCTCCGTGGGAAGGGTTTCTGTTCCAGTTTTTTATGGTTTCCTATTTGCTGTTTCGCTTTTTTATTGATTTTATCAAGCCGACACCTCACCCGTATTTTGGGTTAAACAACATTCAGTTAGCAGCTTTCGTCGGATTGATGTACTATTTGTTCCTTATAAGGAAAAAAAGAAGGGAGAAATTTCAGTATGCCAAATAGACCATACATTTTCTATGAATTAACGAACAGCATTTGTTCGAAATGTTTGCGGAAAACGGAAGCAAAAGTCATATTTGAGAATGATCAAGTTTTTTTAGTAAAACATTGCCGTCATCATGGAAGAGAAAAAGTATTGATCTCAACCGATATCGAATATTACAAAAAATGCCGTGAATTTTTGAAGCGTGCAGAAATGCCGTATCGCTGGAATACCTCCATTCAATACGGGTGCCCGTATGATTGCGGCTTATGTCCGGATCACGAGCAGCACAGCTGCTTGGCATTGGTGGAAGTTACGGATCAGTGCAATTTGCAATGCCCGATCTGTTATGCGGAGTCTTCCCCGAAAAAACAGAAATGGCGCCCACTAGAGGAAATTGAGAAGATGTTTGATGCGATTGTGAAAAATGAGCGGGAACCGGATATCGTTCAAATCAGCGGCGGTGAACCAACGATCCATCCACAGTTTTTCGAGATATTAGAAATGGCGAAATCGAAGCCAATTAAGCATATAATGGTGAATACAAACGGAATTAAAATTGCCCAGGACAAAAAATTTGCTGAAAAGCTGGCTCGCTACATGCCCGGATTTGAAATTTATTTGCAGTTTGACAGTTTTGAAAAAGAGGCGTTAATCGATCTGCGCGGAGTAGATTTGCGAGCAGTCCGAGAGAAGGCAATAGAACATTTAAATGAATACAACATTTCCACAACATTAGTTGTCACGTTAAAAAAGGGTGTAAACGATCAGGAGGTCGGAAAAATCATTAAATACGGTCTTTCGCAGCAGGCAGTCAGGGGAGTCACCTTTCAGCCGGTGCAAATTGCCGGAAGAACAAAAAATTTTAACCCTGCAACTGACCGATTAACGTTGAGCGAAGTTCGCAGCATGATTATCGAGCAATCGGAGGTTTTTCAAGCAGACGATATTATTCCCGTCCCTTGCCATCCTGACTGTTTGGCAATGGGGTATGCGCTGAAGTTAAACGGGGAAGTAAAGCCTCTGACGGGTATGATCGATCCGCATATTCTCCTTGAAGGAGATCAAAATACGATCGTATTTGAACAAGATGAACAATTGAAACATAAAGTTTTTGAGCTATTCAGTTTAAATCATTCTCCCGGCTCTTCCGCGATGTCACTAAAAGATTTATTATGCTGTCTGCCGAAAGTAGCGATACCGGAAAATATCAGCTATAACAATGTGTTTCGTGTAATTATTATGCAATTTTTAGATGCTTACAACTTTGATGTTCGTTCAGTTAAAAAATCCTGTGTTCATATTGTACATCACGACGGCCGCATCATTCCGTTTGACACGTATAACTTGTTTTACAGGGACAGCCTTGAAAACCGGCTGAAAGAAATTCAAACAGAAATGGCGATGACTGTGCATGAATGAGCATACAAAAGACATTTGGAAAGGCATCGGTATTGTGCTTCTTTTACATGGGCTATTGTTGATTTTTCCGATTACGATCTTTTTTATCGGTTTTGTTCAGGTGATTTATATCATTCCAGCAGTCGTGATCGCCTTAATGAAAAGAAAAACAGCGATTGCTCAAGGAATACTGATCGCAGCTGGGATTACGTTTTTAGTGAATACAGCATGTTTCGGAGTGTTTATGATGGGATGGTACTAACGTAAAGAGTTTACAAACATGGTATAAAAAGCTGTAAATAAAACTTGTAGAGAAAAATATTGTCCTTCTCTACAAGCTCTGTAGCGCTAATCTAGGGGAAAATGGTCAAATTATAGGATTGCATTTTTAACTTTCATAATGCCCTTTCGCCTCTTTTTTCGGCCATATTGTATAGCTGAAGCTCCATAAAAAATCGATAAACAGGATGAACGTCCATTTTGCCGAAAATGATAAAAGTGCTTCTGTTTTCTGGAAATCGTTGACAAAAATAACCATGAACAGGAGAAGGGCATTCCCAATAATCCATGCTAGAAGGTGGCGGTACCAGCCTTTCCGTTCATAAGCAGCATGCTGTTTTCCGAATTGAGGCCGTTTATTTGGCCGCTTTCCTCCAGCAAATCGGTAAGCAAACTGTTCATCCGCCCACTGAATCATCCGTTTGCCAAATGCAACCGAAACCCCAATATATACAGCAGACAATCCGTGTACAAAATGAGCTGTTGCGCCGTCTTTCAAATCGAAAACCGTTGCGATGATTAAAACAAGATCGATAATAGGCGTACACAATAGAAGGAGCGACCCGATTTTTTTCCAGCCTAGAATATATCTGGCGAATAATCCGGCGCCGACAAATATCCAAAACAAAATTTCGCATATGACAATGAGCCAACCGATCATGATTCCACTCCTTTTTAAAACACACGTATTAAATAAAAATTTAACACAAGTGTATTAAAAAAACAACCATGATATAATAAAAATATGCCGAAAAAAGTGGATCACGTAAAACAAAGAGAAAAAATTGCTGTAGCGACATGGAATGTCATTGCGAAAGGCGGGATGGAAAAAGCAACCGTTCGCAATATTGCGAGAGAAGCAGGAGTTTCCGTTGGTTCATTAAGACATTATTTTTCAACTCAAGCAGAATTGCTGTCATTTGCAATGAAATTGGTGTCGGAAAGGGTGAGTCAACGAATTAACGAAATTGATTTTTCTATGCCGCCGCTTGATGCAATGAAAAGGATGATCCGGGAGGTTTTGCCGCTTGAAGATGATACAAAGAAAGAAATGGAGGTATGGTTTGCTTTTACCCAGAAAGCTCTTTCGGAGCCGGAACTTCAGCCTTTAAGCAAAGAAGTATATCTTAAAATGCGTTATGGATTTGAACAGGTCATCAAGACTTTAGTCAAACTTGATCTTGCGCGGCCGAATATCAATGTAGAGCTGGAGGTGGACCGTCTGTATGCGCTGATCGATGGCTTGGCCATTCATGGATTAATGCATCCGGAATATTTATCTAATGAGATGATCGAATCCATTTTGGACAGTCACTTAAAATCTTTGTGCAAACAAGAGGTTTTATAATGGTTTCCGTCGAAACTAAGAATATAAATCAAACAAACTCGCACCCGCAAAAAAATGAAAGTTTAGGAATCCTTTCTAGCTTCTGATATAAAAGGAGGTGGGACAATGGTTCAGCTTTATTACACAGATCAATTCAGTTTTGCACCTATTGTTGCTCTGCAGCAATCATTGAAAGAACATGAGAAAAAACAGTCTATTGTCGAAAAAATATATGAATCCAATCTTGGGGCCCAATCAGAAAAGGACAACATAAAAGATTTGAGGAAGGAAGCGCTGGCACACGGATCTGTTCTGAAAACAATCACGTTAAAAAGGGGGAAGTCAAACGCTCTAATCGTTCCTTGGAAATCAACTAAGTTCTACGCGAAAGCAAGGGGGCGGGCAGGATTTGGGCGTTTTGACCGCCTCGGTGAAAAAATTGATGATCTAGCTTCAGAATATGTTTATTTAAAAAACTGGATTGAAGAAAATTTTTTTGGTGAACAACGAAAAGAGCGGCTCGACAAACTCGATCATTTTTTTCAACAAAGCATCCAACAGTTAGCTGATTCTTTTTCAAAATCAGTTGGCGGCTTTTTTGTGAAGCATGGTCTCCCAGTCGTGAAAGAGGAGATGTATAACGATATTTTAAAAGCTTATGAACAGCGCATCGAACAATATACATCTTTTTTACGCAAGCATGAGGATTATGCCCCAATCGACAGAACGGATGGTGAACAGCTGTTAAGGGGCAGCCATACTTTTAAGTTGGAGGCGCTCCGCCAACAATTTTTACAGAAGGAAAACGCTTTAGAAACCGGCGATCATTATACGATATATGATTTTGAAGCGGCTGGATCCTTTTATCAAGAAGCGGTCCGAACTGAACATGGCTATACGGCTGCAAAAAGCGAAGAACAAATCGGGATTGAACTCGGATTATTAGGGATGAAGCTGGAAGCATTGCTTCATACACCATTGTCTGAAAAAATGCGCGGCAACCTTGAGCATGTATACCATTCATTTATCCAAAAAACGATTGAATCATACAACCGCTTCCAGGAGGAAAAGAGGGAAGAAGCATATGGACGGAGCAAAAGGGCTTATTCCATACTTGATTCGAAAATCATCGATGACATTATTTCAAGCATGAGAAGGCACGCAAAAGAAAAAAATATAGATCATGTCTTTTTGCATATTATACCGTCTGCTTACGTTTCATATGAACAAAAAACAAATGATGCGAATTGGAATGATCTTGTCCGTTATCATTCCTCAAAAAACGACTGGGACATGTTTTTTCAAAATGATTGGTCGGCGCATCATGCGTATTATCCATTTACTTACAATAATCTTATCAACAATTGGAACTCTTTTATAAATAAAACAGAGGGTCTATTGGATATGAAATTTGATCAAGAGGCGGTCATTTTTGAAGCGAGAATTTAATTTATGAAGAAATGGATAATCAAACATTAAATGGTTCATCACCAAAAGATGTACTTGATTTTTACGTTAAAATGTGATAGAGGTCTCTAGACGGACACGCAAAGTAAAACGCTGGATATTTCGATACCCATATCCTCGCCTTTTGATCAATTTTATTTTGTTGTTGATTCCTTCCATTGGACCATTTGAGTAAGAAAAAACGATGCAAGAAAGCACTGCGTCTCTTCGGGTGATGAGTGCCTTGGCAATACTACGTACGGCGGCACAGTCGCTAAAAAGGTACCGGTCAAACCATTGGGTCAAACGAGTTTCGGCTTGCTTTCTTGTTTGGCTTTTGGATACGTAACGGAAATGTTGAAGTGCTTGATAGACATCACGTAAATAAGCACTTTCTTGGCACCATTGTCGAACTTCCTGTCTCTCTTCTTCTGTTAATTTTTCTGGACGTTGGCTTAACAATCGGCACACGCGGCGAACGCTTCCATGTTTGGTTCCGCCTTTGGCAAGGTATTTGCGACAACGTTCCAGTGCATCGGTGAATAACTGAATCACATGGAAGTGGTCAAGAACATGGATGGCTTTTGGACATACCTTTTCAATGGCTTTTCTCATGGCAGGAGCCAAGTCGCTGACAACATACTTCACTTTGGAGGCGACGGGTTGAAGCGCCTCCACAATGGCTTCTTCATTTTTTCCAGAAGCAATGGAAAGGACATTCCGAGTCTGTGTATCCATCACCGCTACTCCGTAATCATGTCCCTTTCGGAAAGCGAATTCATCCACACATACTACTGTAGGATTCGATGTTGGTAAAAGAGCCGGGGCATATTGATAAAACCAGCGTTCTACTGTCGTATAGGCGAGTTGTAACAAGCGAGCGACTTCTTGAATCGTTTTTCCGATGCATAACTGGGCGACCCAATGTTGAAACGATTCCGTCGCGATACTGTGAGACGGAAGTCCCGGATAAGAAACGGTGAACGTCAGAAAACAGGCTTGGCAACGCCGTCTTTCTATGGGAAGTTCAATCCAAAATAAACCGACCGTATTTGTATAGCCATGAATCCATTGTTTTCGTTTCGATGATATTTTGGTTGTCCGTCCGAAGCAAGTCGGGCAGATCGGACAATGAGGAGGGAGGGAAAGTTCAAAAATCCATCGTTCTCCCTCTTTTCGTTCTCCATGAATAAGAAAGCCTGGTAAAGTGATCAAATCTTTGATAAACTGAGATTGCATGCGAAATTTCCTCCATGGTTGATGGTTTGGTCACCTTTACCATACAGGAAATTTCGCATTTTTTGTACCCTTGATCAGAAAACAACCTGATTGTCAAGTACATTTTGTGGTGAAGAGCCCATTAAATGGAAAAAAGTCCGTTCTTTGAAATCATTTACAATGTTGCGATGGATGAAAAATTCATAAATTTGAAGGGAAAATAGAGATCCACGTCAAAATCCCAGTATTTTACCTCTAGGACTTTGACGTGGATTTTTTATTTCGGGTGCAAGTGTAATAAAATGGAAAGGTCTTTGCATCATTCAAGAAAAAAGGAATAGCAGATCAACAAGAAAAATAGTTAAACGATTCATCACCGTTATGAAGACATAATGAGCAGCCGCACCGCCTAAATTTCATAGTTTGAGGAGTAAAGTAAGAATTGTTCCTCTAAAGAAAACTTGGGAAGGTTAGTCAATGTAACAAAGGATGTAAACATTGATAACCTGACGATTCGGTTCTTTTATATGTGTTAACAAACGAATTTAAGTAAATAAATTAAACAAACTTTGCGATGTGAGCAATTGACAGATCGTCATGAACTGAAAGAAATACAAAAGGAGGACACGTCGTTTTTGATGACCGTTGTTCCTCCTGTCCATTTGCGGTCAGGACGAATTACATTTTACAGCTCTGATCGTTGCATAGTCCTCCGCCATCAGCTGCCAGTGGTTTGAGCGGCGAAGAAGAGTTTTCTTTATCCCATATTTTTTGAAAGCTTTTCAAAAATACTTCTGTTGGCTGCGCCCCAGAAATGGCATATTTGCGGTTGATGACGAAAAACGGCACACCTCTGACACCGAGACGTGAGGCTTCCTGTTCATCCTTTCTAACTTCCTCTTCCAATTGACTGCTTGAAAGCACTTGCTTGACTTCGTCGCCATCCAAGCCGATTTCTTCTGCGAGTTCAACTAAAACTTGATGGTCACTGATTAATTTCGATTCAGTGAAATAAGCATAAAAGAGCCGTTCGTGCATTTCTCTTCCTTTCCCTTTTTTATCTGCATATTTCGCTAATCGATGGGCATCGAACGTATTTGTTGGCTTCATTTCCTCGAAGCGAAATGTCAATCCGACGGACTCTGCCTGTTTGGCAACATCGTTATTTGCCCGCTTCGCTTCCTCAACGGAAATACCGTATTTTTGAGCAATGATTTCATGGATGGAAAGATCGTATTCCTTTTTGGCGGTTGGATCAAGCTCAAAGCTGCGGAACACGATTTCCGCTTGCTCCTTGTGCTGAAACAGCTCGAGCGCTTTTTCCATACGCCGTTTTCCGATATAGCAAAATGGGCAAACATAATCAGACCATATTTCAATTTTCACGTTTTCACCTTCTTTTATGAATCAATCGCACATCCATTGTATCGAATGAAAAGAAACAACTTCAACTTTTTCGACTTGACAGAAAGAAACAGGAAAACTTCATTTTTCATAAAACATTAAAATGATTGAATCTGTTTCGGACCTATGACGTTTGCGAAAAAAACGTGAGATTTATCTACAAGAAGATGTAAAATGTTGATCAACGGAATGGAATCGGAGCGTTTCATGTAAAACGGCCAGCGAAACATTAGAACTAACAGCAATTTTGTTAATATTACAGATGAAATCAACCTGAAGCCTTTTTATTAAAAAATTACGGAAAAAAATGAACTTTTTCCTTTCACGATTTGTATAAACAAATGAATGATGGGAAAGGAGATGACAATTATGCCTGTAACCGGCTGGGTAATCAGTTTAATTGTAGGCGGAATCATCGGAACGATTTTCGGTGTTTCGATCGCTTCTTTAAATAAAAAGGTCGTTCGGGATCGATGGGGAAACATTGATTTTAAAAAAACCGATCTTTATTTCTATTGGACCCGTTGGGATACGATTACGGTTATATCCGCAATTTATTCATTTTGCTGCCTCACAGGACTCTTTATCTTTCTAATAAAGGGAGATAACATTAACAGTCCTGTCATTCAATTTTTCCTTCATCAATCGTTTATGTTTACTTTAATGACGTTTCTTTGGTTTATCGGAAGAATCCTGTATGTGTTCAAAGGAATTAAAGAGCGGTGGTCAGATGAATTTAACAGATGAAAAGCTGATGGAAAAATTTCAAAACGGTGATACGGAAGCTTTGAACGAGCTTTATGAACGATATCGAGCACCGCTTTTCCGCTTTATTTACCGTTGTACACGGGACGACCAGCTTAGCATGGATGTCGTTCAAGATGCATTTTTGAAGCTGCAGCAAAAAAAGCATTACTTTTCCCCTGAAAAAGGGAGGCTGAAGACATATCTTTTTCAAATTGCTTATCATACGATGATCAGCAAAATAAATATGAGAGCAAGGTGGCACCGTCTTCTTCCGTTTTTATATAAAGAGCCTGTCAACATATCCCGTTCCGATGAAAAAATGGAGGTCGAGCGGATGCTTCAATCGCTTTCAAACGAACAGCGGGCTGTTATCGTATTGTTTTATTATCATGATCTGTCACAAAAGGATATTGCGCGCATCTTAAACATACCTTTGGGCACGGTGAAATCAAGGCTGCATCAAGCGGTTCAAAAAATGAGGAAAGAATGGGGGATCGAATCTGATGGAAAAGGATCGTGAAATTGATAAATTATTAAAAAAATATACAGTGGAAGTACCGGATTTTCCAATGAAAAAGTCAAAAATGGAGAAGCTTGCTAATTGGCTTTGTGAAAAGGCTTCATTTCCGATTCCTGAAGAACGAATCACCTTTAAAGGAATGGTATGTATTCAGGTTATTCCAATTGTTGCTTCGCTAGCTGTTTCGGTTTGGATGATTTTGTGAACCGATGGATGGGATCATCTTTGCAGGTTGATCCCTTTTTCCATGAATTGCTCGCCGTTTAACTCACTTGAAACAGGAGCTTCTCAGTTCGATAACGAAAGCATTGAGAGTGCAACGGACAGTCCTGCCTGCTGCTCGGCGAATCTGCTCTTATGTGACCCGGATCTTTTACAGTATGAAAGCTTAGCTCACACAACATTTTTTCTATGCTAAGAACATATTTTAGAGAATGGAAACTAGCGTTCAGCACGTTAGGGAAGCCTTCATTTATTGGAATGCACCTTTCACGCGTTTGAAGAAGAGGAAGTTTGCCAATTTTCATACAAATTGATTGACAGGTTGATAGTTAAATAGTTTAATAGTTAAATAGTTGAACTATTTAAAATAGGGGGCAGACAATGGATCGAAAAAAAATAGATGAATTGATCGAACGGTATATTAAGGTTTCGTTCATTGTGACGAAAAGAGCGGAAGAACTTGTGAAATGTGAAATTGATCCAGATATCACAAACGAACAACACTATCTTTTGCGCTATATCCATCAAAAGGAAAGGTGCACTTCAACAGAACTAGCTAATGTTTTTCGAGTGAACAAAAGCGCGATCACAGCGATGATTAATCGGCTTGTTGAGAAAGGATTTGTTCAGCGAATTCGCGATGAAAAAGACAGGAGGGTTATTTATTTGGCTTTGACTGAAAAAGGGAGCAATTTGTTTGCAAGCACAGAAGAGAGAGTTCATAAAGTTGTAGGATCGTTCATAACAAAATTTTCGGAGGACGAGATCGAATCGTTTATTCAAACCTATGAAAAATTGGCAAACGTATTGCTTGAACTGGAGGTTGAGTCATGAGGGCAATCCTGAAAGGAAAATGGTTTGTACTCATTTTATGGCTTGTTGCTGTTATTGGTTTGCTCTTTACATCGCCAAACATGGAGGAGCTTGTGCGCGAAAAAGGGCAAATTACGGTTCCGGAAGGTTATTCCTCTTCGATTGCGAATGACATTTTAAAAGAAATTCAGAGCAAAGAGCATTCAGGAGATCTAATATCAGTCGCCCTTGTGCTGCATAATGAGGACGGGCTGACAAAGGAAGATTGGAAAGAAGCGGAACAAGCTGTAAAACAGCTTGAACAAAACAGCAAGAATTTACGGATTACAGAAATTGTTTCGCCTTTTCATCAAGAGGAGTTAAAGGATCAGCTTGTTTCAAAAGATAAAACCACCATCTTGACGTCAATACAAATGGAAAGAGACGGAAGAACGGCAAAAGAAATGACATCCGCTCTTTATAAAGTGATCGATAATATTTCATTGGAGCATTATTATACCGGCAGCTGGATCATCGATGAAGACGTTATTGTCAGCTCGCAGGAAGGAGTGAAAAAAACAGAAGGCATAACAGTCGTGTTTATTTTGATCGTCTTGCTGATCGTTTTCCGCTCGCTTATAGCGCCATTTGTGCCGCTCTTGACAGTCGGTATTACATATTTGGCATCACAGTCAATTGTCGCCTTTTTAGTTGAAATGGTGAATTTTCCATTGTCCACTTTTACGCAAACATTTTTGGTCGCCATTTTGTTCGGGATCGGTACAGACTATTGCATTTTACTGCTAAGCCGCTTTAAAGAGGAGCTTGGCAAACAAGAAAGCCGAACTGAAGCGATTATAACAACCTATCGCACGGCAGGAAAAACAGTGTTTTTCAGCGGTTTAGCCGTTATGATCGGCTTTGCGGCGATCGGATTGTCATCATTTAAGCTTTATCAATCGGCTGCGGCAGTCGCTGTCGGAGTCGCCATCCTGCTGGTAGCACTTATGACGCTTGTTCCGTTTTTCATGGCTGTGCTTGGCCCGGTGTTGTTTTGGCCAGTTAAAGGAAATCTGGAACATAAACAGAGCAAGCTATGGGACTTTGCAGGACGTTTTTCGTTCACCAGACCGCTTGTTTCTTTAATCATCGTAGGAATCATTACCCTCCCAGTGCTGCTTTCCTATGACGGCAAGCTGTCGTTTAATTCCCTTCAAGAAATCGGGGATGATTACGACTCTGTCAAGGCTTTTAATATTATTTCGAAAAGCTTCAACCCAGGCGAAGCGATGCCGACAAAAATTGTGATCAAAAATGATGACAACATGAATAGGACGGAATACTTTGCTTTAATTGAAAAAATAAGCAGAAGCATCGAAAAAGTTGAAGGTGTCGAGACGGTCCGCTCAGTAACGAGACCGACAGGCGAACAGATCGACCAATTATTTGTGACAGAACAGGCGAAAACGCTGAAAGACGGAATTGTTCAGGGAAATGAAGGGCTTGAACAAATCAGCTCCGGTTTGAATGAAGCGAGCAAAGAGCTTTCTGCATCATCTCCGAAATTAAAACAAGCAACAGACGGTATTGAAGCGCTCGTTTCCGGAACAAATGAATTAAAAGCCGGCGTCGGTGATCTTGAAAAAGGGCTTTCGCAAGTTAAACAGGGGATCGAGAGCGGATCAATGGGTGCCGGTGACATAAAGAAAGGGCTTGAGACCGTTCAAAACAATGCGAAAAAGCTGCAATCCGGCGCAGAACAGCTTTTGAAAGGATATGAAACAGCCGGAAGCAGTCTATATTCATTGCTGAAACAATATCAACAGATGGAATCACATCTCGGTCAATTGTCAACACATTTATCCGGTATGAGTGATTCTTTAAACCGCATCGAACAACGACATCAGCAGCTTCAGCAGGATGCTGAGTATCAACAGGTGAAAATGGCAGCTTCCCAGCTTAGTGAACAAGCAAAACAAATGAGAAGCGGATTTCAGCAAATTAACGGAGCGCTTCAGCGAGTGACAAATGGAATAGAGCAGGCGAACCGTTCATATTCTGAATTACTTTCAGGTCAAAAAGCGCTTGTTAATGGAATGGGAGAGCTCATCAACGGGCTTGATCAGCTGCAAAAAGGGTTGGATAAGGCAGCGGTTGGACAGCAAACCATCATTTCAAAATTGCCGGAGCTGTCTAACGGCTTAAGCCAAGTCAACAATGGACAGGAGGAATTGCTGCAAGGTTTTTCTCAGCTGGATGGACAAATGAATCAGCTGATTTCAGGCCTTGACAAAAGCGTGGATGGTCTAAATCAAGTAGCCGATGGTCTCGGTTCTGCTGAAAATTACTTATCTGGTCTTTCTTCTTCAAATCAGGAAATGGCAGGCTGGTACATGCCGAAGGAAGTGCTTGAAAGCAAAGAATTTGCGGATGCGAAAGAAGCTTACTTATCGAATGACGGCAAAGTGACAACCATTGATGTTGTTTTCGAGAAAAATCCATATTCAACTTCAGCGATGGATCAGCTTACTGAGGTCAAACAAGCGGTGGAGTTTGCCGTAAAAGACACGAAGCTTGAAAATGCGAAAATTGCCTATGACGGGGTTACTAGCATTTACTCCGACTTGAACGAGATTTCAGCAAACGACTACTCCCGCACAGTTGTATTGATGCTGATAGGGATTGCTCTTATATTAATTGCATTGCTGCGCTCGTTTGTCATGCCGATTTATTTAATTTTATCGCTTATTCTAACGTATTACACATCAATGGCAGTGTCAGAAGCCATTTTCGTTCGCCTTCTTGGATACGACGGTTTGAACTGGGCAGTTCCATTTTTCTCATTTGTCATTTTAATTGCGCTTGGCATAGATTACAGCATCTTCCTTATGAACCGCTTCAACGAATACAGAGATTTGCCTGTCACAGAAGCGATGCTTTCAGCTATGAGTCATATGGGAACGGTCATTATTTCCGCCGCGGTCATTTTAGGCGGAACATTTGCGGCGATGCTTCCGTCCGGTGTGCTGTCGCTGCTCGAAATTGCCACAATTGTTTTAACAGGATTATTTTTATATGCTCTTGTTGTACTGCCGCTATTTGTACCGGTGATGGTCAAAATGTTTGGTAAAGCGAACTGGTGGCCGTTTATGAAAGAGGAATAAGCGAGAAGGGAACATACGCTTTGTGCGTAGGTTCCCTTATTTTCATTTGTGCTATGAGAGACTTCTGCTATCAATGAATTGAACGGAATTTCCGCACTTGAAAATTGTCTTCAAGTAATACCCAATTTTGCGGGAACGGATAGCCAAGTACCCAATAACTAAATCCCCGTAAACCGTAATCCTTTACCGCATCAAATTTTGCCCGGGTGCTGCGCGCGTCTTCAAACCAGACCTCATGCGTACGGCCTTGTTCATCCACATACCGATAAAACGGAGATTGAGATGTTCGATCATACTGTATCACAGCACCGTGTTGAACTGCTCGACGAATCGCTTCTTGCATATCAAATGTTTCTGCTTCCTGACCTTGAACATGGGGAAGGAGCCAGTCACGAGCATATACTTGGAAGCCCATAAAGATTTTATTTCTTGGAATGACGGTTACAGCATAATCTAGCACTTGTTTGATTTGATTAAGCGGAGAGATCGCCTGAGGAGGTCCAAGCCTATAACCCCATTCGTATGTCATTAAAATAACGAAATCTGCAATCCTGCCGTGTGCGGCATAGTCGTGCGCCTCATATAATATTCCTTTTTGTTCTGGGCTCGTTTTAGGGGCGAGCGCGGTCGAAACAAAATATCCTTCTTTGTGCAATCGGTCAACGGCGCGCTGTAAAAATTGATTATATAACTCACGATCGTCAGGATATACATTTTCAAAATCAATATTTAATCCACGATAACCTTTTTCTTTCATAGTGTTTATAATGGTGGTCAATAATCGATCTTGCAGTTCCGTATTTGAAAGGATGACATGAGCCAGCCGTGACCCGGGGTCCCTGAACGTAAAATTTGTTATGCTCATCATTGGTATCACTTGTTCTGCTAAAGCAGATTGAAGAATCGCTGTGTCGTTTATTGCATCGAGTCCGCCGTCTTCCCGGATGATATAGGCAAATGGAGAAACGTATGTTAAAAAGCTGCCAGCTTCTCGAACTTCTTTGCCTCCTTCTTCACCTGCATGGATCGTATATGCATTTACGTCAATGACTGGTTTTACAAAAGGAATCGTTAATCTTGTCCCCGGATAAAGAAGGTCGGGATTTTGAATTCGATTGGCTTTGGCAATTTCCTGTACGGATATACGGTAAATTTGAGAAATTTGCGATAAATTCTCTCCAGGCTTCACAGTATGGATGCGAGGCGGAATGTTTAAAATCATTCCCGGATTAATTTTTGAAGGATCACTAATATGGTTAGCCTGAACAATAGACCCGACGGCAACTCCATATTTTTGGGCAATTTGCCATAATGTTTCCCCTGCTCGGACGATATGTTGACGAAAAGCAATGGGAATCACAAGTGATTGGCCAATCAGTAATCGATTAGGATCGGGCAGACTGTTTGCAGCAATAATTTCTGAAAGACTGATACCGTAGCGTTCAGCTATGTTCCATAAAGTCTCTCCTCTTTGTATAATATGAATGATCATAAGTGCCTCCTTTTTTTGTTTATATATATGTTGAAAATGGTTGATCTAGAAAATGACATGAGAGAAAATAGTTTGCTGAATATAATTTTTTAAGGTCTTTACATATAACAAGTGTAGTAAATTGTCGTTAATGGATAATTGAACTAATCATCAGGCCGAATATACTTGTAAACGTTGTGCTCTTCATCAAACAAATAGATCGGTCTTAATCTCCTCCTTTACAGCGTCATTTTCTGTGTGGGTGCTAGAAAATTATTTAACGGGTTTGATTCTCATCTGAACGGCAGGTTTGCACTTTCAGACAACAGAAATTTATTGAAAAATTCTGTTGTCTTTCATCATTTTAAGAGCTTTTACGAAAGCGCCGTTTTTTTAAGTCTCTTCTTTTTTTACAAAATGAAAATTTTAGAAAATCAACTTTTTTACTTAAGAACGTTTTTACGTAAAGGAGTTCAAGCGGGTAGAAGAGAAATTATATTTCTGGGGAGGGTTCAGGATGAAATGGATTTACATTTTTTTAGCGATACTGGGTGGGATGATGATAGGAATACAGTCGCCGGTTAACGGAAGTCTAGGCAAAAAAATCGGTGCTGTTGAAGGAGCATTTGTCTCTTTTTTTGTTGGAACAATGGTTTTAGCGTTCCTTGTTTTATTTTTTGGAAAGGGCCACATTACCGATTTGTTTCAAGTTCCAAAATGGAATTTGCTTGGGGGATTTTTAGGCGCGATGTTCGTCACGTTTACCATTATTTCTGTTCCGAAGGTTGGGGTGGCCGTAACGCTCCTTGCAGGAATCATCGGTCAAATGGCCATCAGCGTCATCATTGATCATTTTGGATTATTTGGAATGCCGAAAAATCGAATAGACATAAACCGCCTGATTGGGATCGGGCTAATGCTGACAGCTCTGTTCTTTCTTTACCGCGGCAGTGAATGAGATTTGTTTTAAGGGGAAAGCAGCGTATAACGTAAAGTATCACCCTTAAAGAGTCAAGAACATTCTTACATTTTCTTGACTCTTAATGTTTGATTGGTTATAATGAATTAGCCATTTAGTTCGTTTTATCATGGATCCATTATAAGTCGTACCTCATATTGAAATGCAGGCGATCTTATATGGTCTGCATTTCTCATGAGTGTACGGCTTTTTTTCTTATGAAAAACAAACAATGAATGGTAAAATCTTTTTTTGGAGGAAAAAGCATGAACACAGGTAAGGTAAAATGGTTTAACAGTGAAAAAGGGTTTGGATTTATTGAAGTCGATGGTGGAGACGATGTGTTTGTTCATTTTTCGGCGATTCAAAGCGATGGTTTTAAAACGTTAGAAGAAGGGCAAACTGTTAAATTTGAAATTGTCGAAGGCCAACGCGGACCTCAAGCGGCAAACGTACAAAAAAACTAATCCTTTCAAAGTGGCGCCTTATTTAGGTGCCGCTTTTTTTTAGAAATTTATAAACATCTCGACTTGAGGATTACTGTTCGATAAAGACCCTGCAGCATGTGTATAAACATTCTTGATTTTTAAATATATTGGGGAGGTCGAAAGAGGGGAGACCATTTTCGAATATATGTGGTTGACTGTTTTGAGCTTTTTAGAAATGCAGGGGGGAACAAATAGTACATAACGTTTTAATTCGCGTGTAGTTAACGAATGATAAGGAGCTGTCCAGAAAGTGGAGTCCATTATAATCATAAACATCGATATGAACGTTTCTAAATATTAAAGGGGTTTGTCTATAAGCCGAAAAAATGACTTATTTGACAAATCCCTTTTAAAATTTGAAACAAACTGCATACCATTCCAGATTCGTCGTGACACCGTTTTTTAAATAGAAACAAGCTAACTTTTTGTCGTAAACGCAGCATCCGGAAGCTTTTTTATTTATTGCTGTTTTTCTTCCAACACCTGTTTTAACAAATCACCTAAACTTGTGCCAAAAGAATCGCTTTTCGGGCTGTATTTTTGAATTAAAGCCCGATCTTTGCGGTTATTGACTGCTGTTTTCTTTTCTTCCGCTTTTTCAACCACATTGCAGCGGCGGCATTGGAAGTAAACACCGGCTTTGCCGTTATGGATTTCCATTCGTTTTTTGCATTGTGGACAGCGCCGGTTGGACAGCTTCGGATCTTTTCGTTTGCTATAGCGGCATTCCATGTTCGAACATACTAATAAACGTCCTTCTTTTGTAGAACGTATTTTTAAAAAGGAGCCGCATTCCGGGCACATGGAGCCGGTTAAATTGTGTGCTTTGTAGCTTCGGTCGCTATTTTTTATTTCATTAACGAGCCGTTTCGTTTGCTTGCGAATGTTGTTTAGGAAAAATTCAGGATTTCCTTTTCCCCGTGCGATCGCTTCAAGCTCTTTTTCCCAGCGCGCTGTCAGCTCAGGTGATTTTAGTTCATCATTGACAAGTTCAATCAGTTGTTTACCTTTTTTCGTTGGGTAGAACCTTCCGTTTTTTCGCTCAACCGCTTCTGTTTCGATAAGTCTTTCAATAATATCCGCCCTAGTTGCAGGAGTGCCGAGTCCGAACTTTTCCATCTGCGTAAGAATGTCCGCCTCTGAATAGCGAAGAGGAGGTTCTTCCAATTTTTCTTCTATTTCTACTTGATGAACAGCAAAAGATTGTCCTTTAACCAAAGCAGGGATGTTTCTGTTTTCCGGCTCATCCTGCTGCTTCCCTAAAACGGCTTTAAATCCATTATTCAATACAATTGTCTCTTTTGCAGTGAGTGTTTCTCCGTTCACATCAAAAACCGCATGGACGGTTTCATATTCGTAAGCAGGATAAAACAGCGCCAAAAACCGGCGGGCAATCAAATCATACAGCTTCCTTTCATCATTGGAAAGCTGGCTCATATTTAGCGGTTCCTCCGTCGGGATAATGGCATGATGATCGGTCACTTTTTCATTATTGAACACCCGTTTTAATAAAATTTTTCCTTTGTTGGAAAGGAGAGGGCGGATTTCGTCTTTATAGCCGGAAGCCATTGCCTGAAGCCTGTCAAACATTGTCGATTCCATATCCGCAGTTAAATAACGGGAGTCTGTCCGCGGGTATGTGACAAGCTTATAATGCTCATAAAGCTTTTGCAGTATCGTTAACGTTTTCTTTGCGGAAAAGCCGAAACGCTTGTTGGCATCCCGCTGCAGCTCGGTTAGGTCGTATGGCAGCGGCTGATGTTCTTTCTTTTGCTTGCGCTCCACTTTGATGACTGTACCTTTTTTACCATTCAGGTTTGCCAATAGATGTTCAGCCGTTTCTTTGGAAAAAATTCTTTTTTCGCCGTTTCGCTCCCAGATGGTATGAATGGAACCGATTTTTGCATGAATCGTCCAATACGGCTTCGGTACAAATTTTTGAATTTCTGTTTCCCTTTTCATGATCATGGCAAGGGTTGGGGTCTGCACGCGCCCTGCCGAAAGCGGGTCATTATATTTCGTCGTCAAAGCTCTTGTCACATTTAAGCCGATGAGCCAATCTGCCTCTGCACGGCAAACAGCAGACTGATATAATGCTTCAAATTGTTTCCCAGGTTTTAAATGCTTGAAACCGTCACGAATGGCTTTATCGGTCTGAGATGAAATCCATAGGCGCAAAATCGGCTTTTTCCAGTTCAGCTTTTTTAAAATCCATCTTGCAACAAGTTCGCCTTCACGTCCGGCGTCTGTTGCGATAATGCAATCTTTAATGTCCGTTCGTTTCGCCAACAGTTCTATGCCTTTATAATGCCGGCTCGTTTGTCTAATTACTTTTAACCCCATTTTTTCTGGGATAATTGGCAAATCTTCCAGCCGCCATGTTTTATATTTTGGATCGTAATGTTCCGGCATCTTCAATTCAATTAAATGACCGAGCGCCCACGTTACGATATACTTGCTTCCTTCAAAGTGAAATTTATGCTCTTTTTTGCAGCCAAGCACACGGGCTATCTCACGTGCAACGCTCGGCTTTTCAGCTAAAACGAGAGATTTCATATAATGCTCCTTTCTTTCAATCAACAACGTTTTAAGTATAACGGAATGGAGGGAGGTTTGCATTAGTTGAATGAAAAAGCATAATATGTTTCAGTTTTATATCTCTTAAGGCAATGAATTCTTGTAAAGGTTGTACTATGGGATGATTGACTGTTCACATACAGAGGATGCATGTTCAAATTTAGTTCTTTCGTATTACCTCAAGAAATCAATCACACTCCATTTAGGAACATGTTCGTTTCTTAAAATCAGCAGAGACAAGGAGAAAGCTGGCAATTTTGAAAATTAACAAAAATAAAAAACGAAATATTTTAAAATCTGTTACAATATAGGTAAAAAGGGGTGGATTTGTGGAAGCTTGGCAATTTGATAAAAAAAGGTATATATGGTTGTCCTTATTGGTGCTGGTACTTTGTTCCAATTTTCTAATATATAGGTCGCCTTTGTCGATTATGGTATTGCCTGAGGAAATGGGATGGGTCATCCTTGGCACTTTAATAGACTTGGCAATCGTTGTTCCGCTTTTAATGGCAGTAATATATAAAAAGAATTTTTCAGTTGCTGCTAAAGACGGTGCAGTCAGGAAAAATTAAACCGGAACAGTTAGTCACTCATCGTTTTTCGCTGGACCAGATTTTGCAGGCATACGAAGTATTTCGCAATGCGGCTAAAGAAAAAGCGATGAAAGTCATTTTATCCAATGATTAACCTTTAAAAATCTTGATGTAAGTGAAGCATTGTTCTTAAAAAGTAAACCATTTTATTGTAACCCCGTCCTAAACTTAGAACGGGGTTATGTGTGTTGGATGGATGCTTAAACCTATCTGTTCATTTTTCATATAAACTGTAAAATTTAAGAAAGCAAAAACGTGCCAGCTGCTGTATGTTTACAAGACTTGAAAATAAATTAGGCGTATTTTATTCGAAAGCTAAGTCAACGATTCGGTGGGGGAGAGAAGCTATTTCACGGAGTTCGTTCATTTTGGAAAGGCTTTTTTCAACTTCTGCTTCTTTTTTTATAGCATTGCCGTCATTTTAAGTTATGAGTGTTTGTGATCTGCGCGCTTTGCGAATCCTCATGGAACATAGAATAAATCATAATAGTCTAGAGTCTGATATTGATTTCAAGATTATTATCTGTTTTGGAGGCTCGTTTTTACTATTGGTTTTAAACACTCAAGACTTTTCAGTCCCGAATGCTTTCACTTGATTAATGAAAAGATTAGGTTAATAATTGAGGTGCAAAACTTGCATTTCATTATTTTCTGTTTATTCTGTCATTCATAAGCTTTTTGATTCAATTGAAGGGGGAATGTTATGAAAATCGCTGTTGCTGGAGCTGGCGCGGTCGGCGGCTATTTTGGAGCTTTGTTAAAGAAAGCCGGACATGATGTTGTTTTTCTTGCAAGGGGCAAGCATTTAGAGGCAATGAAAAAATCAGGTTTAGTGGTTAAAACGAATGATCAACTCCTCACAATAGACGGTGTTTTTACAGATAAAATAGAGGATTTTGCTGATTGTGAGCTGATACTGTTTTGTGTGAAATCAACAGACACGGAAAGTACAGCAGAACAGATTGCCTCTTTGCAGAATGATCGCGCAGTTGTTTTGACGCTGCAAAATGGAGTCGACAATGAAGAAAAGCTCGCTCAAATTTTAGGTGGAAAAAGGCTCTTGTCAGCTGCAACCTATCTGTCGTCACATGTGGAAGAGCCTGGGGTCATAAAGCATAGCGGAAGAGCAAAACTAGTAATCGGTGCTCTGGATGAATCTCTCATTTCGTTCCGCGATAAAGTGGCAGATCTTTTTCGTCAAGCTGAAATTTTTGTAAAAACAACAGATGATATCATGCTGGATAAGTGGAAAAAGCTGTTGTGGAATGCAACCTTCAATCCGCTTGCTGCTTTATCCAAAGCGACTGTCGGTGAAATTATGGAGCATAAAGAATTGAGGAAAACAGCTGAAAATGCTTGCCGAGAAGTGATGCGAGTAGCCAATAAAATCGGGATTCCATTAGATGAAGAAATGTTTCATCGCACTTTTGCCAATTCAGGAGCAGCTCTGAAGCATAAGCCGTCCATGCTGCAAGATCGATTGAAAGGAAAAAGGATGGAAATCGAATCATTGTGCGGGTTTATCGTGAAAAAGGGGCGGCAGATTGGTGTTGAAACGCCTGTTCTTCAAACGTTGTACAGCAATTTGCTTTTTCTTGAAACACATCGATGATCCGATGGACAATTCCTATACACATGTAGGATTCAATTCCATTCATACATAAATATCGATCGATTGATAAAAACAGAAAAATAAGACATAAAAGAAAGGACGATTTAGCATGAAGACCATTCCAGATACAGAAATTTATGTAAGATATTGCGAAACGGATGCGTCAGGCCATGTTAACAATACAAGCTATTATTTGTATATGGAGGAAGCTCGGACTAAATTTTTAAAACACATGTCAAAACAAGTAGGGAACCAAGACTGGAAATTTATTTTAGCATCCACAAAATGTGATTACCTTGCCCAAGCGTATGCCCATGATACATTAACGGTAACTTCAAAAATTACGCGGATTGGAACGAAAAGCTTTTCGATGGAGCATGAAATAAAAAATGCAGAAACGGGGAAATTGATCGCAAAAGGGGAAGGAGTTATCGTTCATTACAATTTTAAGTTGCAGCGTTCTGAGCCTTTAACTCCTGAAATGCGTTCGATCCTTGAACAATACTTAGTAGCTGTTTAATGAGCAAGGCAATTTTGTAAGCCTTATCAGTTGAATTAATATCATTCTGATGAAATAACTAAAGAAAAAGGATTTTCCGAATGTATCCACCGGAAAATCCTTAAAATTTGTTATTCAAACGCATCACGCACAACTTTTTTGACCGGGTCGACTGCATACCAGCCCCATGTAGAAGTATGTCCCTCTTTTGTCTCCGGATCACTGATCACGATTTCATAAACGTGAATAATATATTCGCCTTTTTCATTATCATGATCATATTCAACGTAAACGTTAGAAGTATTTTCAATTTTTAAATACTCCCGAACTAGCTGTTCAGCTTCTGTATGGCTTATAGGACGGCTTTTCTTTGATTCCTCAGCCTTTTTTTGCTCTTCCTTTCTCTTTTTTGCTTCTTCTTCAGCTTTTTGCCGCTCTTCTTGAAGTTTTTTCTCCTGCTCCTGCAAGTATTGATTTTTCGCCGCAGCCGCTTGATTCATGAATTGTTCTGCATTTTTGGTAACGCTGACGATCTTCTCGTTATTTGATGTTGTTTCCGCAATTTTCTTAAATATGGCGAATGCTTCGTCAAACTTGTTTTCTTCCAACAATGCTTTCCCTGACACAAGTTCAGATTCCATTTCTTTTAAAGCGGCGCTCGTTTTTTCCGCCTCTTCGATTATTTTTTCAGCTTTCGGTTTGAGAATATCAAGAACCTTGGAGGTTTCATTTGAATTTTTGATTTTTTCTGCCAATGATATGGCGGTTTCAAATTCTCCTTTTTCAAGGGCAGCAACGCTGTCTTTAATTTGTTTTGACAAATCCAGCGCCAATTGAACTTCTTCAGTGTTTTTTTCATGAAGAGCTTTGTTAAAAAACGAGATGGCGTCGCTGTATTGTTCTTTTTTTAGCGCTTCAATACCAGATTCCATGTTGGATTTATATTCTTTTGATGTACATCCGAACAGAAACATCATGGCAAAAATCAAAATGTAGAAAAATAAGTTCCGCTGTTTCAAGTTTTTACCGCCTTTTCTAATATTATTGATTTCATGTAAATTATATCCCTCAAAATACGGCTCTTACAAGAAAAAATTTTATTCAAAACGTTACTAAGAAGTGTAATAGGCAAAGCGTTTAAAAGGAATGATATAAAAATATTGAAATTCAGAAAAGGAGAGATGAACGTGTCAAATGACTTTTATTCAGCAGTCAAACATCGACGCACTTATTACGGAATCAGTAAAGAATCAACTGTTTCTGATGAGCGTATTCAAGAAGTGATCAGCCACGCAGTTCTATATACACCATCCGCTTTTAATTCCCAAAGCGCCCGAGTCGTTCTTTTGCTTGGCGAGCATCATAACAAATTGTGGGATATAACGAAAGAAACGTTGCGAAAAATTGTTCCAGCGGATCAATTTGCTTCAACAGATGAAAAAATAAATTCATTCCGAAATGGATACGGTACTGTATTGTTCTTTGAAGATGACCGCGTTGTTCAAGGGTTGCAGGAACAATTCCCATTATATGCGGACAATTTCCCGATTTGGTCACAACAGTCTTCTGGAATGCTGCAATTTGTGATTTGGACTTCGTTGGAAATTGAAGGATTGGGCGCCTCGCTGCAGCACTATAATCCGCTCATCGATGATGAAGTGAAGAAAGAATGGAATATACCAAATGAATGGAAACTAATTGCTCAAATGCCGTTCGGAAAACCGACAGCTGAGCCCGGTGATAAAGAAATAAAACCAATAGAAGAGCGATTGAAAATATTTAAATAAGATGCTTTTGTTTTCAAATTGTTGTCACCCCTTTTCAAAAAGTAAAGCTGAAAAGGGGTTTTGCATTTGAAGCAATTCAAACCGAAAGAGAAAAAACGGCTGTTCTTTTTTTATATTGGAAGGAGTGATATTTTTTCTTTAACACTTATGATGTAAAAATTTTTTCAAACGTTTCCTACTTATTATCAAAAAAGAAAATAAAGGTGAGCGAAACAATTGCTTTTTTCTTCATCTTCCTTCACTATGGTAATGTACGCTAATATAAATATAAAGACAACAATTGCTTCATTTATGGAAAACGCTCTTCAAGTTTCATCCCCATCAAGTGTATATTCTTCCTAGTGCGCCCGGCATGGGTGTAATCTATAGGGTGAAAGTCCCGAGCTGCGAAGGCAGAAGTAGCAGTTAGCTTAACGCAAGGGTGTCCGTGGTGACGCGGAATCTGAAGGAAGCGAGCGGCAAACTTCCGGTCTGAGGAACACGAACTTCATATGAGGCTAGGTATCACTGGGTGAGTTTGCAAGACAAAACAAAGCCCTTTCTGCCGAAGGTGATACAGAGTAAATGAAGCAGATGGATGGAAGGAAAGATTACACTCTTACCCGGGGAGGTCTGGCTGGCACGCCAAGTAACCTTGGTAACCTATCTAGTGATAGATAGCTGAACCGTCAGAAGTCAGCAGAGGTCATAGTATTAGTTGGTCTAGAACAACTAAGAAGGACCGAACAATTAAGAGAGAATAGCCCTTGGCATTCAGTGAGTCATGATGAACACAGAAAACGTAGTACCTCACTTGAGGGAGGAAGCGGTGAATCCCGTGGGAGATCTCTTGGAGGGTGGAGTGACCACTGGCATAAAGAGAACAGCTATTCACGGAAGTTATAAAGACTTGCGTCAATTATCTTAATTGAACCGCCGTATACGGAACCGTACGTACGGTGGTGTGAGAGGACGGGAGTTAATCGCTCCCTCCTACTCGATTTTACAAAGAAAAAATATTACAATAACATGTATTAAGCAGTCTATTTGTATCGCTAAATAATATAGAAAAATTGTTAGAAAGAAGGATTTATATGGGAGAAGAACGAGACCTGGCACAGGAAACCTTTAATAAAGTGCCGCTCATGATTGTGTTAATGTCCGGTGCTTTTGTTGCCATTTTAAACCAAACGTTGCTTGGAACTGCTTTGCCGCATTTAATGATGGATTTCAAAGTTGATGCCAATACAGTTCAATGGCTGCAATCGATTTTTATGCTTGTTAATGGGATTATGATACCGATCACCGCGTTTTTGATTGGTCGTTTTACGACAAGAGGACTGTTTCTTACAGCCATCGGAATTTTTGCTGTTGGAACTGCAATTTGTGCAATTGCTCCCAATTTTTCTGTTTTAATGGCAGGGAGAGTGGCGCAGGCTGCTGGTGCCGGAATTATCATGCCGCTGATGCAGACAATCTTGTTTTTAATTTTTCCCGTTGAAAAAAGAGGAACGGCAATGGGGATGTTTGGACTCGTTATTGCATTTGCGCCGGCAATTGGTCCGACTTTATCCGGTTACCTTGTAGAGCATTTTGCATGGAGAAGCTTGTTTTATGTGCTCTTACCTATTGTAGTCATTGATCTTATCTTAGCTTTTTTCATCCTAAAAAACGTTACGCGGCAAACTTACCCAAAAATCGATATTTTATCCATCATCCTTTCAACGTTAGGCTTCGGCGGTTTATTGTATGGATTCAGCGCAGCTGGAAGCAGCGGCTGGGGGAGCGGTCAAGTTATTTTATCGCTCTTCATCGGTTTGACCACTCTTACTTGGTTTATAATTAGACAGCTGCAATTGGATGAGCCGATCCTGGAATTCAAAGTATTTAAAAGCAAGACATTTTCGATCACAACTGTTTTAGGCATGATTGTGTTTATGTCTATGATTGGCGGAGCAGTTATTTTGCCGATGTTTATGCAAAATATGCTGGGATTTTCAGCATTTGAGTCCGGACTGGTGCTCTTGCCAGGCGCACTTGTCCAAGGGGTGGCCAACCCGATAACAGGCAGATTATTTGATAAATTCGGTGCCAAATGGCTGGCGATTATTGGATTTTTTACCTTAACGATCACGACGTTTATGCTGTCGCACCTCACCTTACATACAACGTTTACCTATTTAGCGGCAGTAAATGCTTTCAGGATGGTCGGTGTTGCGATGGTCATGATGCCGGTGACAACCGCCGGTTTAAATCAACTGCCTACATATTTAATTTCACACGGAACTGCGATGAACAACACAATGCGGCAAGTAGCTGGTGCAGTTGGAACAGCCTTGCTTGTGACAGTCATGACAAATACAGCCTTGCCTGAAAAAGGTATGGAAGGAATGATACATGGAGTAAATATATCTTTTGTAGTGGCAGGGATATTCTCTGCGATCGCTCTCGTCTTATCGTTTTTTATGAAAAATTCGCAAGAAGTAAAAGACGGAAGTCTAGAGGAAAAAGAAAACAAGCAAATTATGAGCGAAAGCTAAATTTTTTTCTTCGCAATAGCTAAAAAATAAAGCAGAAGCAGGGTAAGCCCTGCTGCTTTATCGTTTTATGTCTGCTGATTGTTCATTTGATTGCCAGCCGGTTGATAATGATTGATGATCGCTTGAGCAGTATTTTGCTGAAAGACCGGCACTTGATAATAACCTTTTTGGTTCATATATTGCCAAACTTCATAAGCTTGCTCTGCGCAATTTTTCGCCCCTTGGAGCACGACATTTCTTAATTCCGGATCTGAGCATTCCAATGCAGCATGCATCCTTAATGCTGCTGACGCTTTTAAACATCCTAACATTCCTGACGCAACATCATGGTCGTTCATCTCGTTTATTGAGCTGTTGGGAGCTTCCGGTGTTCCGCCTGAGGTGCCAAAGGAAGGGCTTGCATTTTTCAATGGGCGGTAAGTGCTGAAATTTTGCTGACTGCTCTTGTTTCTTACTATTTGAACGATTGAATTGTATTCATTTGTCATAAAAATGATTTGATTTTGCAAAATGTTTTGCAGCTCTGGATCTTTGCAATGGGGCTGATAAAGTTGAAATTGGTTAATTCCATCAATTGTGTTTGTTAAAACTTCATGTACTTCCATTAATTCATGAGCACCTAATTGATTCATACCTTCAATCCCTCCTAAGTAATTTTTTAACAGTTAGTATTATGTTTGAAATTTTTAATTTTATACAAAAAACCCCTCAGTCTGCGATACTGAGGGAAAACATTTAAGAAATTATTTTTACACGCTCTTTTCCAGAAAAGCTTTTACATACTAACATCTGACTAAATCTATTAGAATAATTTGTACGTGCTTGTATCGTTCCTTGTTCATCCATTGTGAGGATCCATCCTGCAGGCAATTCTCCTTCAAAATATTCAATGAAAGATTGAAGCTTTTCAGTCGATTCAGGGATCGTTACATACCCTTCCGTTAGTTGATACCATAAATCTCTGACAGAACGAAGGGCTTCTTTTAGTTTATATTCTTTTTCCAGTTGTTTGACACTTCGATAGATCATTTGATATTCACTCCCTAATAAAAACTTATAACATTGAAGAGTGAATCACTATGAAAAAATTTTTCCAGTTGAAGGTAAAAAAGCCAGACAATTTGCATCTATAGCCTAGTTGTGCGTGTATCTATTTGCCATCTTCTTGTCATTTGTTGTATACCCAGCCGATGCTTCGAATCCAGCTATTTTTGCATAGATGTCACTGTCCATTTTGTACTGAAGCTTTCTTTTTAATTTTCTAAACCTCTTCAATCTTTTGGGCAGCCATCAACCGAGCGGAAAGTGACTTTCTGGCAAATCAAGCTCTTTGACCGATAATGCAGTGATTTTCTTGTAAACAGGAAATCTTTACAGCGATCAGGACGATTTTGATAAAATAGGTAAGAGAAAAATAAGAAGTTTCTTTATTATTTTAAAAAAAGAAAGGAATTGGGATGAGGATATGAAATGTTTTTCAATTGATTTAGATGGCACACTATTAAATTCGCAGCATGAAATTTCACATGAAAATTTATCAGTTTTACATGAATTGAAAAAGCAAGGACATGAAGTCATTTTAAATACGGGACGTGCATTTCCGGACGTCATCAAGATTAAAGCGGTTGAAGAGCTCCAAGTGCCGATTTTTTGTGTTAATGGGGCTGTATTATATTCCGATAAAAGAGAGCTGATGTATGAAGCAACAATAGATGAAAAAACGTTTAAAGAAATTTTTGCAGCAGTAAATGCTCTGGATGTCGGAATTCTCGTTTACACCAATCAGGGTGGCTTTCCATCCACTTTACCGCCTTTGCATAAGCTGAGCTGGAAAGAGATCGAAGAGATGTTTCGCCAATTTGATTATGACTCTATTTTCAAGCTGGAAAATGTAAAAATCTATAAGCTGATTGGATTAGTGAATCATGATGAAACGGAAAAAATCGATCGAGTGAAGGAAGCTTTAAGCGAAAGAAGCGACCTCTCCATTGCCTCATCATTTCCGAATAATATTGAAATTACCTCCAGCGAAGCACATAAAGGAAAAGCGATTTTACGCTATCAAAAAATGAAGCAGCTGACATTTGAAGAAATTTATGCGTTTGGCGACGGAGGCAACGACATTTCCCAATTCGAGATCGCGACCACATCGGTTGCAATGGGAAATGCTCCAAAGGAAGTGAAAGAAAAAGCCGATTTTGTCACGAAAACGAACGATGAGAACGGCTTTGCCTATGCGGTAAAAGAACTGTTGAAGGCTGTATCAGTTTAAGCAATGCTTCATGCTGCCCGAAAGAATTCATGTAAAGCAGGAAGCCGCTTATTTTACTTATTTACTCAACTTTCTCACAGTAAATTGGATTTCTAAGCCTTACGGTTAATGGGTTTGTTGGTTGTTTCGAATACTTCTTGACATAAAAATTTGCAAAAAAAACACCTCAACTTTTGGTATAGTTTAATTGTCCAGAAAAAACATTACCAAAAGCAGGTGAGGTGTCTCTTATTATGATAACGAATAACAGACTGAACAATCAACTACCAAAAGAAGTAAAAGCTATATTTGATGAACTTGAAATCTTAAAATATTTAAGGAAAGTGGGAATTAACAAGGGTTTCGGTTATTCCTGCGCCTATTTATTCCAGCTAGTTTTTAGTTTAGTTTTTGAAGGCAAAAATTTGTTTCGACTTCTTCAAAGTAAAAAAGCTAAAGATTTGCCGGAAAAAAACGCTATTTATCGCTTCTTAAATAACCCTCAATACAATTGGCGCAGGTTTTTACTTGTTTTGAGTACTTTCACCATTATGAAGGTAAGTAGTTTAACGAGACACGACCGTCCGAAAGTGCTGATCGTGGACGACTCATCTTATGAACGAAATCGCAGTAAAAAGGTTGAACTGCTTGCTCGCTGTTTCGATCATTCTTCTCAAAAAATGCGTTATTACAAAGGATTTCGTATGCTTACACTCGGCTGGTCAGATGGTGCTACATTTTTGCCTATTGATTTTGCTTTATTAAGCTCTACGAATTCCCAAATCAATGGGATTGATAACCGAATCGATAAGCGTACATCCGGTTATAAGCGGCGTGTCGAAGCTTTACAAAAAGCGCCGGAAGTTATTCCCAATATGATTAAACGGGCACTTTCTCAAGGAATCGATGCCTCATACGTTTTAATGGATACATGGTTTACCCAACAGCCTTTGATCAAGTCCATTGTGGATCAAGGGTTGGATGTTATTGGAATGGTGAAGGATACAAAACAAAGATATCAAGTGAACGGTGAATGGGTGAGCCTAAAAAAACTATACCAAACAGCTAAACCATCACAACATCAAAAGGGTATTTTGCGCTCTATTCACACAACGATGGCAAATGGCGTACCTGTTAAAGTGGTATTTGTCCGTAATCGTCATAAAAAGAGACAGTGGCTAGCTATTTTGAGTACAGACTGTACTTTATCGGATCAAGAAATCATTCGTATTTATGGGATACGTTGGGATATTGAAGTATTCTTCAAAACAGTCAAATCCTTATTGAAACTCCAAAAAGAGTTCCAAGGAAGATCTTATGATTCCATGATCAGCCATACCACTATTGTGTTTACAAGGTACATTGTTTTGTCTTGGCAAAACCGAGTAAGTACAGATTATCGAACATTAGGCGGCATTTTTTATGAACTTTGTGATGAAATCGATGAACTAGATTGGGCCTTTGCACTTCAACTACTCATTGAAATTCTTGAAGATGCACTTCAAAATGTAAATCAAAAGATTAAAAAATTCATCGAAAGTCAATTACGTAAATGGATTGTAGTTTTGCCTAATTATATCAAGGCTTATTTACCAAAATTGAGCTGCGAAAGTTGAGTTATTTATATAAAATATAGAAAACGATTTTTTTTCCATTTTTGGCTTAAGTCAATATATTGTTTGAGCGGGGATAAAGACTCGCAAAAAAGGATTCTAAATTTAGTGAAAGCTTATCAAGATATGTCAGATGTTTATTCCTTGTTTTAGCAAATGTAGTGGAATCTGCCTTCTATTTTGACTTGTATTAGAGAAAAGTCCGCATTGGAAAACTAGCTTAATAGTTTTCCTTGCTGGAAGGCAAATTTTTTTGAAAAATATTATCGAAATTTGCAAAAAAATAATGAACGTTTTGGACATATTGCTAAATAATTTGTTACTATATGTTATCATAGAACTGTTAACAAATGATGGGGGAGTGATACATGTGGCGATGCCAAAATATATAACAAACATCGACAAAATTGAACAAATCCCAAAAGAGGAACGGGAAAAGCTGAAGCCGATCACAGAAAAATATGTGTTTCGGGTCAATGATTATTATTTAAGCCTGATCGACTGGAATGATCCAAACGACCCTATCAGAAAATTAGTTATTCCAAATGAAGGAGAAATGCGAGAGTATGGGAGGTGGGACGCATCAGATGAAGATACAAACTATGTCGTTCCTGGCTGCCAGCATAAGTACAAAACAACAGCATTGCTGCTAGTTTCTGAGGTTTGCGGAGCATATTGCCGCTATTGCTTTCGAAAAAGATTATTTAGAAGTGATGTAAAAGAAGCGATGGCAGACGTACAGCCTGGTATTGACTATATTCGCAAAACTCCTGAAATCAACAATGTTCTTCTAACTGGAGGGGATCCTTTAATCCTTGCTACGAAAAAATTGCGCATGATCATTGAAAGCTTACGAGAAATCGAGCATGTAAAAATTATCCGCATCGGCTCCAAAATGCCTGTCTTTAACCCTATGAGAATTTATGAAGATGAATCTTTACTCCAACTCATTAGAGAGTTTTCATCTCCTGAAAAACGAATCTACATTATGGCTCACGTCAACCATCCGAGAGAAATTACGAAAGAAGCAAAAAAAGCTTTTGAAGCGCTCCATGATGCCGGAGCAATAGTGGTCAACCAAACTCCAGTATTAAAAGGAATTAATGACGATCCTGTTGTTTTAGGCGAATTATTAGATAAGTTATCATGGGCGGGAGTAACACCTTATTATTTCTTTGTGAATCGACCTGTTGCTGGCAACAGTGACTTTGTATTAACATTGAAAGAAGTTTACGATATCGTTGAACAAGCAAAAGCAAGAACGTCAGGTCTAGGCAAGCGCGTCCGCCTGTCAATGAGCCATACCTCTGGGAAAATCGAGATTTTAGCTATCGAAAACGGAAAAGCGTATTTGAAATATCACCAATCTAGAGATGGCAATTATGGACAATTTATGGTGCTTGATTGCCCTGATGATGCAACATGGTTTGATGATCTGCCTGGCAACGAAAAGTATTGGAAAAAACCAAAAAAGAAAACAGACCAAGTTGTTTCAGTCAATGAATTGCCAGATCATCCTAAAAAAATAGCACAATAAAAAGTGATGGACAGGGGCTGTCTAATAAGTCGATTTTCCGGCTTATAGACGCCCCTTAATGTTTTAGAGACGTTGATATATCGACGTTTATGATTTTTTGTTTTCGATAGGGATTTGACTTTCTGGATAACCACTTTTAAAAAAATACATTATAAGAAAGGCAATTTATGACGTGAAAAAAATAACGAAAAGAAGGTACAGGTTGTTCTTGTGAATGAAGTGGAGCTGATGAGAATTTTGTTCAATAATAGCATGTATGATGCATTTGTATACAATAGAAGATTTTACCCCTTGGTATGGCCGTTCAGATATTATAGCAAGAGAATTTTTTTGCAAAAATTAGGAAGGCGATAAATTGAAGGGAAGTCTGTGCAGAACAGCACACCGATTCATCAGTTTTAATCGAAAAGAATTGAAAAACGATGAAATTTGCGGTTGTTTTTATTGTTTAAAAATATTTCATCCTTCTAAAATGGTGCGATGATGAAAAGACTGCCATTTGCCCTTTTTACGGCACCGATTCAATGATCGAGCAAGTTCCGGTTATCCTATCACAAAAAGTTTTTGAACCGCATGTGTAAGAAATGGTTTTAGTCTATTAAATTATTTATCATTTGGAATGAATTAGAAAGTTGAGGAAATGAATTTGAAAATCGGAAAAATGGCTCGAATGTACTTTTAGACCGAGTAAGTGTCCTGTAATTTTTTTCTACAAGACTTTTTACATCATTTTAAACACCGTCATCTCAGAAGTAATGGAGATTTCGAAACGGCGCCAAGCGTTTTATATGAATTAACGAACATTTGTAAAACTAAACGGAAGCGATATTGTAAAGACAATAAGACCCTTTTTTTAGCAGCTCCACAAATAAGCGGGGGATGAGTTGTATTTGGAAAAGAAACAGCTTCTCCCATCATCGTTACAAAGAAAATTCCAAAAGATAAAAGCTTTGCTTCTTTGTCATACGTGTATGATTTCTTCAGAACTTTTTTAAAAATAATCTGAATGGATTGCGGCTGCACAAAGGCGCCGGAAGAGAACGGTGCAAATGTCTGTAACCGCCACCCATTATTTAGTAAATCCTGATTATTTCCTCATAATTTTTCTTCAGTTTTCCTGAAAAACACCGAACTCCATTTGTATTCAAGCAGAATCATTCCTCTTTTCATATGTCATCTTATATACGAGAATATTGAAGGGAAAAGTTGCAGTTATAGACGAAATACCGCTTCTTTCAATGAAAAAAGAAGGGTTTTCGGAAAATTTTGCGAATACTGGAAGAGAAATTTTTTTATGAAAGGATGTGCCTGTCTGTATGGAGAAGGAAAACGAAATATTACGGCATTTGCCAAGAGGGAAAAAGTCAATGTCAGATATTTCAGGCTACAGTTATATATCATTGCTGAGAAAAGGAAAAAAAGCTTCTGTTTATCGGGGGATACGCGATCGTGATCATCAATGCGTTTTGCTGAAAGTTTTAACATCACAATCCCCATCGATAATTGATCATGCATCTTTTTTGCACCAATATGACTTCTACTCGCAGCTGAAGATGAAGGAAATTGTGACGCCTATAGAAGTTGAGCAATTGGGGAACACGTATGCACTTGTTTACCGAGATCCTGGGGGAATGTTATTAAAAGAATATATCAAAATTCATCGTCCACGAATTAGCGAATTTCTTCAAATTTCTTTACAACTTGCAGAAAAATTAATCGTCCTTCACGAACAAAACATTTCCATCACTATACTAAGTCCAGCTCACATTTTCATTCATCCTGAAAAACTAGATGTGCAATTTTTTGATATTGGAGGAGCCGAAGAGGATGATGAAATTTACGATATTTATCATTCGCCGGAACAGAGCGCACAAATCAATCCATCCTCCAGCCATCTCAGCGATATTTATTCGCTTGGTGTCATTTTCTATGAACTATTAACTGGCCGTCTGCCTTTTGACGTTGACTCTGATTTTGAATGGATGCATGCTCATATGACAAAAAAGGTCATTCATCCGTCTGAAAGACGTCAAGATGTGCCGAATGTGGTTTCCGACATCGTTTTGAAAATGCTTGCAAAAGCACCTGAAGATCGTTATCAGTCGGTTTTCGGACTGAAAGAAGATATTTTCCATTGCTTAAAGATGCTGGAACAAAACGGAACAGTCCAATCATTTCAGATTGCCCGATACGACTTTTCTTCACAATTTCAAATTACAAGCAAGTTATACGGAAGGGAGAAAGAAATACAAAGCTTAATGGAAGAACTGAAAATGGTTCGATTTGGTTTGACGAAAATGGTGCTTATTTCAGGAAGCGCCGGAACAGGAAAAACAGCGCTTGTGAATGAAATTGAAAAGTTATGCGCAAAAGAAAATGGTTATTTTGTTTCCGCAAAATTTGATCAATTTCAGCGGGATATTCCATATGAACCGTTTATTCGCGGATTTCGTCAGCTGATTAATCAATTATTGGCGGAAAGCAGAGAAGAACTTCAACGTTGGAAAAGAGAGCTTCTTGAACATTTAGGTTCAGGAGCGGCGGTTATCACGGAGGTCATTCCTGAACTGGAACTGTTGATCGGCAAACAAGACGCTGTACCTTTATTGCCTTCTTCCCAATCGAAGCTTCGTTTTCATTGGGCATTCAGGCGTTTTATGCAAACATTTGCGAAAAAAAGCCATCCATTGTTATTCTTTTTAGATGATCTTCAATGGTGTGATACAGCATCGCTAGAATTGCTGCAATCCATACTGAACGATCCAGAGTTTGAAAGTTTGCTCATCATTGGGGCTTATCGCGATGATGAAATGAAAGAAGGACATCCTTTCTTAACGAAATTAAAAGAAATGAAAAGAAGCAAAGAAAATATTAGGGAATTTCCACTCGGCATGCTGAATGTTGATCATATTAACCAAATCATTGCGGAAACGTTGGGATGCAGCCCGGACGATGTTCGCGAGCTTGCCATTGTACTATATGAGAAAACAGCGGGAAACCCATTATTTTTTAAACAGCTTTTCCAAACAATATACGATGAAAAGTTTCTATGGTGCAACTTAAAAAGAGGAAAATGGGAATGGAATCTCAACAAAGTGAAGGAGCAGCCCGAATACGATGAAATGATCGGATTCATTGTCAGCAAAATTGAAAAACTGTCGCCGTTAACCCGAAAACTTATCTTGACAGCTTCCTGTCTTGGACATCGCTTCGATTTTCAGTTTTTGTCTTTTCTTCATGATGGAATCAATACGGAGAAAATGACCGACGCATTGTCCGAAGCAGTCCAGGAAGGGATGATAATCCAGGTTTCAGATCAAGGAAGGTATCAGTTCATTCATGACCGTGTCCAGCAAGCTGCCTATTCATTGCTTGATCAAAGGAAAAAACAAGAAATTCATTATAAAGCAGGTCAATTCCTCTTCAAAAGAACAAGTAAAGAAGAACATGAAAAGTTTTTTGAAATGATCAACCATCTTAACTTGGGCCGGAGGTTCATTCAACATCCCGAAAGAAAAGCAGATTTGGCTGAGCTCAATTGGTCGGCGGGTGAAAAAGCGAAAAACGCAGCGTTATTTGATCAAGCATTGAATTATTTTCAAACAGGGATTGAATTGCTACCCGAAAATTATTGGGAATCCTGTTATGAATTAAGTTACAAGCTTTTTTTAGGCAAAGGGGAAAGCGAATATTTAAATGGACTTTTTCGGGATTCGGAAAGGACATTTAACGAAATGTTAACATATGCCAAAACAAAGGAAGATCAATTAAAAGTCTACAATATGAAATCTTTGCTGTTTTCTCATCAACAGCAGTTTGAAAAAGCGGTTGAGGCAGGGTTAAAAGGCCTTCGATTGTTCGGATGGAAGCTCCCGCAGCATCCGGGCAAGTTTAAAGTGCTGCTCGAGATGATTTTAACAAAAACAGCGCTTAGAGGACGTTCGGCTGCTGATCTCACCGCTTTGCCGACGATGACAGATAGGAACAAACGTTTACTAATGGAGATTTTAATTAATTTGAACAGAGCCAGCTACCAGTATGATCAATATCTAGTCAGCATTCTCATGCTTCGGGCGCTCCGGCTTACATTACGACATGGAATGACTGATGTGTCCGCTCTTGCTTACAACAATTATGCATTATTTTTAAGCGCCGGGTTTCAAGATTATGAGGGAAGCTTTCAATTTGGACAGCTTGCTTTACACACAGCTACCCGATTTCAATCAAAACACCTAATGGGGCGGGTCGATTTCGTTTTTGGCACATTTGTGAACCACTGGAAAAAAACGATGGAGGACAATCTTTTTTATATTAAACGTTCACAAAAACATTGCGTTGAATCCGGCAACCTTCATCTGGCCGGGGAATCGAGCTCATTTCTGATCATTACAATGTTGATTAAGGGGGAACCGCTCAATCAGTTGTTAGTAGAAATTGAGAAGCAGCTAGAGTTTGTCTTGCAAATTAAATTGGAACATTCCATTAAGTTTTTAAAAGCGGTGAAATCTTGGCTGCAATGTCTCGTTCATCTTAATGCGAAATTTACTATGTATGAAGAAAGAGAAAATCTAGATGAATCATCGGTTATCGTTTATGATACCATTCAATTGAAAATCGCATTTTTGTTAAAAGAAGATGAGCTGGCATATCAACTGGCGGTCCGTCTTGAAAAACTTGTCAAAAAATCACTGTTGCTCATCATTTCGCCTGAATTTTACTTTTATCATAGTTTATTGTTAATCAGGCGTTGCGAACAGAAAGACAGGAAAAACATGAAAATAGTTAAAAAACAGCTGAAACGGGCTTTGAATCAATTTAAAAAATGGTCTGAGCATTGCCCTGACAATTTTCGACATAAACAGCAATTACTTTTGGCGGAATGGGACAGATTGCAAAAAAAAGAGACAGAAGCCATGAAATGGTATGATGAGGCAATTCATTCCGCAAAAACTTCTTCTGACATTCAGATTGAAGCACTCGCTAATGAATTGGCAGGGGACTTCTATGCCAAAAAAGGCATGCATCGCATTGCGCAAACATACTTACGTGAAGCGCATCGATGTTATCGGCTGTGGGGGGCGCACAACAAAGCGGAACAGCTGCAGCACGATTATCCTGAATTTACTTTGATTGAGGAAACAAATCAAACAAAAAACGATCATAAAAGCATGATAACGTGGGAAGGGACCAAACGAACAAAAGGTGAGGAACGGGGCTTGTCCGCCATCATTCAAGCAGCAGCCTCTTTGTCTGAGGACATGAACTTAGAGCAATTGCTCGGGAAATTATTAATGCTCATTGCCAGATTTAAAGGGGCTGAAAAGGTATGCTTCATCAGGCCAAATGGAAAAGAAACCGTTTTTTCGATTGAAAAAGTCATTTCCACACATGGCGAAACAAACGAAATGGATCAAAACGTTGGCGAAAACATTCCGATTTCTGTTATCCAGTATGTGCACCGTATAAAAGAAACGATAAAGCTCCAGGATGCAGTAAATGATTTTACTTTTTCAAAAGATCACTATATTCAAAAAAACAAAGTCAGGTCAGTGTTATGTTTTCCTGTCGTCCAACAAAAAACGGTCAAGGGGATCTTTTATTTAGAAAATAATCAGTTAAAAAACGCCTTTGAATCCGAGAATATGGAAGTGTTGACAACCATCGCATCACAGGCTGTCTATGTACTTGAACTGCTGTATTCATTTGGAAAAGAAACAAAAATCGCAGTCGAGAAAAAAGCAGAGACGATCAAGAATGAGTTGGTTGATCCGTTGACAGAACGCGAATTGGAAGTGTTAAACCTTGTTTCAATCGGCTTAACGAATAAAGAAATTGCAGAAAGACTTGGTTTGGCTGTCGGAACGGTAAAAGTCCACTTAAACAATATTTTCAGCAAATTGCAAGTAAATCGCAGAACAAAAGCAGTGGTCCAAGCAAAGGAGTTAAACTTGTTGTAAGAAATGAGCAAAAGTGGCTCATTTTTTTTTGCGAAATTTGCCCATCTATAACTTTTGATATATGACAATTTCAAGAAATCAATGTATTGTGTTTTCAGTGACAGATGGAAAGGAGGATGGAAGTCTGAAATATCTCTTACGGGCGACCACTGAAATAGAGGGCATAGTAAAATAAGCCATCGATCGATGACCTTGATGGAAATATTTGGATATAAAGGTTAGGTTGCAACAGTAATTATACGAAACCCTTGGGATTTAGCTAATAAAAGAGCTTGTTCTACCGTGATTTCACGGTTTACTGGAAGAACATCAGCTTTTTTATATAAATTCGGATTATATGGTTCTTTCTTTTTGAGAATGTTGTAGATAGCTGTTAAAAGCATACGTGCAATGGCAATAATTGCTCGTTTGTGACCCCTGCGCTTTTTGAGTTTCAAATAGCGGTTTCGAATTTCGGGATGTTTTTCACTTTTGACTACAGCGGTGGCACACTGTACCAAAAGAGGCTTGATGTAGCAGCCTGCTCTCGAAATTCTTACTGACTTTTTCTTGCCGGCACTCTCGTTATTTGTGGGTGTAAGTCCTGCCCAGGAACATAAATGCTTAGCTGTCGGAAACACGTTCATATTGACACCTATTTCTGAAACCACGGCAATGGCGGAAAAGATGTTCTTAAAGGACGGAACAGTTAAGATCAAGTTCATTTCCTCTGTGTAGGACGCGGCAAGGGAAAGAATGATTTTTTCAAGGTCAGCTTTACGAGATTGAAGGTCTTCATAGTGCTGTTTCATCACCTTTAATTTTTCAGCCTGCTCCGGTGTAATAAATCCGTCAATGGCTAACTCCAATTCAGGCAGTTTACTCTTCATGGAGCCGTGGATTAAAGGTTCAATATCAAAAGAAGTGTCTAAAGGGTTCTTAAGGAGCTTTTCAATGATGTTCATAGAGCTTTTGCCGAAGGTATCTGAAACAACATTTCCAAGCTGGATGTTAGACACGGTTAAACTGTTTTGAAGACGGTTCTTCTCACTTGACATAAAATTAGTCAGTTTAAAACGATAGCGCATAAGGTCACGCAGCTGTCTAATCTCAAGTGGTGGCATAAAGCTTCCAGCCACAAGGTCATGCTTAAATAAATCAGCAATCCATTTGGCGTCTTTTTTATCTGTTTTCTTGCCACGGATCGCCTTGACGTACTTAGGGTGTGCAAGAGTGATGTTGCAGGAAGCTTCAAGTACATTAAACACAGGAATCCAGTATTTCCCGGTAGATTCCATACAGACATCCTTACAGTTATTTTCACAAAGCCATTGTGACAGCTCATTCAATCCTTTTGTATAGGTAGAAAAGCGATGGCGTTTGTAAGTTGTAACTCCTTTGATTGTTGAGGCAATACAGGCAACAACAAAGGTTTTGTGGACATCGATTCCACAACAGATAGGGTATACAATTTTTAAGGCCATAGGGAATGATCCTTTCAGAGAATTATAGGGATAGACAGCATTGACTGATTGCCCAGCAATAAACGAGTAGTTGTTTATACAAAGATAAGTCTGCGTGCTCGAAGTCACACTTATTTGTGCTTGGAAAGGCAATCTACACATATAAACATGCGGTCACCCTGCAACCAGAGTGGCCCACTCACCTCCGCGTGATTTGTAGTTGATTGTTATCCCTATGACTTTAGAATAATAAAAATAACGCCGGCGGCACAATTGTTTCATTACGTTTTGTGCCTTGAGCGAAGCGAAAGGAATGGATATAAACATGAACAATAAAGAATTGGAAGAACAACAAATATTGGATATAGAATGGGTTGAGCTTATATTAGAAGCTAAAAAACTCGGATTAACAGCTGATGAAATTCTTCATTTTTTACATAACAGTGAATTTTATAAATATTGGATGAAAAAAGATATATCTACAAAATAATTAAAATAAACTAGAGTATGCATCCATGAATATTTTTAACTGTCAATTTAAATCACTACTTTCAACAAGATGATAATACAGAACGTATTATTCTAATAAATGAAATTACATAAAGCATATGACTAAAAGCCAAGAAATGGTGGTACTGTTCATTTAGTAAATAGTTATGTACGTTTTGATCGAATGACAGGAGATGGATCGTGAAAAATGCCTAATATGCACTTATTCACACGTAAATACGAGTGACTTCATGAATTTGAAAATTGTTCAATTGTTTGGGCTGGCTATTACAAATGCAATGGACAACCCCATTTACGCTATAATCCCTTTTATAAAGAAATAAAAAGGGCCTTATGTGAGACAAAGGGAACAAACTCAAAGTCTAGGCAGAAGGAGTGTTCAGTTATATTAAAGGCATCGGTGCTTCAGCCGTTTTTCGCTAAGATTCTGGAAAAAGCGATATTGTGTTTTATCTAAAACGGCAAGGCTCACAACTTCCTAAAGATGGAAGGGAAATGCTCCTATTACTGTAAAAAACCACAGAAATTCATTGAAGAGTTCTGTGGTTTCATATTTTTTAAGGAGCTTTTAAAAAGAACCCGTTAACTAACGGCATTATGTCGAGTAGACATGAAATGGAGAATACTTCAAGTTTTCATTCAAACTCAATGTCCGGCCTTTTCCTCGTTGCAAAAGTCTCTTCAGAAAATATCCACAAAGTTCCGCAAATGCCGTTATCATCACAATTTGCTTTTCGTCTCTTGCTTGTTGGCCCATCCTTTGCAAAATACCTTGTTACAAGATGTGTTTTGTTAAAAAACATTTTCCCAAAATTTGAATGTCCGTCAGCAATTACGAATATGATAGAAAACGATATATGACATTTATCATATTCTGAATATGACATATATGACTTCACAGATCGATTTCCCTCTTATATGATTAGAAATATCAAATAAAGAAGGGAATCAAAAAATGACGAAACAAATGCAAAAAAATTTGAGAAAGCAAATGGCTCCTTATGAAAAACCTCACACTATGAATAGTGTTTGGCAGTTAGTCAATACAACTGTGCCGTTTTTTCTGTTATGGTTTTTAGCTTATCAAAGCTTATCCATTTCTTATGTTCTTACTTTCGCTATTTGCATGATCGCAGCTGGATTTTTAGTTCGACTTTTCATCATTTTCCATGATTGCTGTCACTATTCCTTTTTTAAAAACCGCCTTGCCAATAAAATTTTTGGAACAATAGCTGGTATTTTAACGTTGTTTCCGTACAGCAAATGGCAGCACAACCATTCAGTCCACCACGCAACCAGCTCAAATTTAGATAAGCGCGGAACAGGGGATATATGGGTTTTGACAGTTGATGAATATTTGTCAGCACCGCCTTTAACTAAATTCGCCTACAGGATGTATCGAAATCCGTTCGTGATGTTTGGGCTAGGACCGATTTACGTTTTCCTTATTAAAAATCGGTTTAACAGAAAAAATGCGAGGTTAAAGGAACGCATCAACACATATATAACAAACATATCAATCGTTGCCTTAGTTGGGCTGCTTGGTTGGACGATCGGATGGGGGCCGTTTCTTATCGTTCAAGGCACAATCTTTTTCATTTCAGGCACTTTAGGCATTTGGCTTTTTTACGTACAGCACACATTTGAAGATTCTTATTTTGAAGAAGATGAAAACTGGGAGTATGTGAAGGCAGCTGTTGAAGGGAGTTCATTCTATAAGCTTCCGAAACCGCTGCAATGGTTTACCGGAAACATCGGATTTCACCATGTGCATCATTTGAGCCCAAGGATACCCAATTATAAGCTGGAAGAGGCACACAATCAAACGTATCTTTTACAGAATGTACCAACCATCACTCTAGCGACAAGCTTAAAATCACTCCGATTCCGCTTATGGGATGAGCAAGCGAAAAAGTTTGTCGGGTTTAAAGACTTATCGAAAAAGAAGGAAAAAAAGCCGAAAGTCCATATTGAACCTGAATTGTAAAATCTTTAGAGAATAGCGGCAAAGTTTTGAAGACGCAGTGTACCTTTTTATGATAAGATAACATGTAAAACAAATTTATTTAAGAGGATTTGACCATGACAAAAAAGTATATGATCTTAGAGAAATTCTCGGGAATTTCTCCTTATATATGGAGCGTTTTTAGCATTTTGCCGTTTTATTTTATTTTTCAATCTTCCTCCACTAAGGAAATCATTGCAGGGATCGTGCTGACAATTATCTTTTTCTTTGTATATCGTTTAGCTTTTATTTCCAAAAAGTGGCCCGTCTACTTGTGGACGTCTATCTTGATTGGGATTTCCATCGCGATGACGATTCTTTTTCAATTTATCTATTTTGCCTTTTATATCGCTTATTATAACGGCCATATCAAAAACCGAATTGCTTTTTTAACATTGTACATCATTCACTTAGCGGCAACGACCATCTCAATCAACTATAACGTGGTTCTGCAGGAAAAGTTATTTTTAAAGCAATTGCCATTCGTCATCATTATTTGGATTAGCGTCATCCTTCTCCCATTCAATATTTACAATCGAAAAAAGCAAGGGCAGCTTGAAGAACAGCTCGAAGACGCCAACAAAAGAATTTCCGAGCTCGTTAAACAGGAGGAGCGTCAACGAATTGCCCGAGATCTTCATGATGCGTTAGGCCAAAAGCTGTCCCTCATCGGTCTAAAAAGTGATTTGGCAAGGAAATTAATTTACAAAGACCCTGAACAAGCCCGGAGCGAATTGAAAGACGTTCAGCAAACTGCCAGAACTGCATTGAATGAAGTAAGGAAAATAGTTTCGCAAATGCGCGGGGTTCGATTGAAAGAGGAAATCATACATATAAAACAACTACTCCAAGCAGCTGAAATCATGTTAGTCAGTAATGAAGAAGAATTCACACTATCAAACGTATCCCCGTTTATTGAGAACATTTTAAGTATGTGTTTGAAAGAAGCAGTAACAAATGTCGTCAAGCATAGCAAAGCTTTCACTTGCCGGATTGCCATTCAGCAATCTTGGAACGAAATATGTATGACGGTGCAAGACGACGGAATTGGCATTAAGGAGGAACGGGATCTTGCAAAAGGAAATGGACTGATCGGAATAAAAGAACGTTTGGAGTTTGTAAACGGCAGTCTGGATATTTATTCGGAAAAAGGGACTACATTAATCATGAAAATACCGAATGTAGTAAAGCAGACCGTTAAGGAGGGACTGAAATCATGATTCGAATTGTCATAGCTGAAGACCAGCGTATGATGCTGGGCGCTTTAGGGACTTTGCTTAATTTGGAAGAGGATATGGAAGTGGTGGGGCAGGCGACTAACGGAGAAGAAGCTGTTTCACTTGTGAAGCAATATCAGCCTGATGTTTGCATCATGGATATCGAAATGCCCAAAAAAAGTGGCCTCGAGGCAGCTGAAGAGCTGAAAGACCTGGAATGTAAAGTGATCATTTTAACAACGTTTGCCCGTACTGGTTATTTCCAACGGGCTTTAAAAGCTCGTGTCAGCGGCTATTTATTGAAAGACAGCCCCAGCGAGGAGCTGGCAAGCTCGATTCGAAGCATCATGGCAGGCAGGCGAATCTATGCACCAGAACTAATGGATGATGTATACAGTGAAGAAAATCCTCTCACGGAACGGGAAAAAGAAATATTAGAACTTGTAGCCGATGGGAAAAACACAAAAAAAATCGCGGACGAACTGAAACTAAAAACCGGAACGGTCCGAAACTATATTTCAACGATTTTGGATAAGCTTGAGGTAACGAACCGGATCGAAGCGATTAAACAATCTAAAGAAAGGGGATGGTTTAAATAGTGATGTTAGACTAAAAAGTAGACACAGATTATTATAGTAATAATAGACTGAAAAATGAAGTGTCTACATGACAAAAAAACAAAGGCGGTACGAGGAAGACTTTAAGCGTCAACTATAGACATAAGAAAAATTGTTTTTTCGCAACTAAATCAAAACATGATAAGAGACGGAACCGAAATCTTGCAAGCGAACAAAATGAACAGTTATTAATACCTTTCCCAAAAACACGATAAGTTCCTCAATATATTTCGTGGAACGATGAGATTCAGGTTCCGCCTGCCAATAAATTCACGTATCATATTCATTCTGGTTAAGCCGATAACGGCACCCTGTTTGTTTGAATTTATATTTTTCTAGAAAAAATGATTATTATATGATTCTCGTTATACCATTTATGAGTTTTCAAGCATCGCGGGCCAAACAATCGCTTTGTGAGAGCCTGTGTGCGTCATGCTTCTCGGTATACGAATTATAGAAAGAATTGTTTTTCATAGATAAGTTTATTTCTTAAGTTCTGATATGCGCTTACTTTTTTACTGAACATAATCAAACATTGTACTAGTAAAGCCGCCAAAACTAGACAACTGGCAGCAAACGGAAGGGAGGAAGGCGCCAATCCTGCACGCAATACAATCCCTCCAAGAGAAGAACCTACTGCACTTCCTAAATAATTAGCGGAACTGTTTAAAGCTACAACAGCAGCGTCATGCTCAGGCTGGTAACGAAGCCGTTCATGTTGTTGCGGGGCTTGCGAAGCCCAGCCCATCGCCCCCCATAGAACAAAAGGTAAAAAGGATCGCATCGGAAAAGGGAGTGCAAATGGTATGCAGAACATAGCGAAAGCCATGATGGTTAAAATGCCGGCCATAAGCATTTTCGGTCTTGCTGTCCGGTCAATGAAATACCCAACGGAAAAGCTCCCGATGACGCCCCCAATGCCCCATGCCCACAAATAAGGTGCAAGGCTGGGGGTGTCTTTTAAGTTATCCAAAATGGTTGAAATATACGTATAGAGTCCCAAGCTGGCAATGCTTGTTATAAAAGTTACGCTGATGATTGCGGCAACTCGTTCTTTTGCCATCATGGCAAAACGTTGCTGCATCGATGGCGGTGGAAACGAGATAATCCCTATCATAGCGACAAAACCTAATTCTCCTATTTAAAAAAGGGATAAGCTTGAATTCTATTACGAATATGTAAAATCGGTGTCTTCTTCATTGATCGTTTCAATTTTCCGACCTTCCCAATCTCGTTCGAATCATACGTTTATTTTAAGCAAACATCTTCAATCCCTCCATTATCGTTTATAGAACAATACGGCGAACTGAAGGAAGTAATTGCATCTAAAAATAAAAAGCGTTGACTTTTAGAGCAATGTTTTGTAATATTGAGACCATAAATACCCATACATGTATATGTAAAATGATTAGTTTAAACCAAATTTACAACATTCGATAGGAGGAAGAAGGGAATATGACGGTAAAAACTATCACGGTAAAAGAAATTGCAAACAAAATCATTCGCGGGGAAGACTTGTTTATAGTCGATGTACGCAATCAAGAGGAGTATGCTGATTGGAGAATTGAAGGAAAGAACGTACAAGTTGTAAATATTCCTTATTTTGAAGTTCTTGACGGTGTGGATCCATTTCTTGAGCAATTGCCTAAAGAGAAAGAAAACGAAATTTATGTGGTCTGTGCCAAAGGAAAAATATACTCGTTATCCAGTTATTGATGGCGATAAAGATCACGTTCTTGGACTTATTAATGTGAAAGAAGTGTTTACCGATCTTGTGACAAATCCATCCGAAGAAAAACAAATGAAAGATTATATCCGCCCAATCATTCAAGTGATTGAATCAATCGCGATCCATGATTTGCTTGTGAAAATGCAGAAAGAACGCATCCACATGGCCATTTTAGTCGATGAATATGGCGGTACGTCGGGACTTGTTACTGTCGAGGATATTTTAGAAGAAATTGTTGGAGAAATTCAAGATGAATTTGATGTAGATGAAATTCCGTTGATCCAAAAAATTGATGAAACACGTACGATTATCGACGGGAAAGTGCTGATTAGCGAAGTGAACGATTTGTTTGGCCTTTCCATTGATGATGAGGATGTCGATACGATTGGAGGATGGATTTTAACGAAGCATTATGATATTAAAGTAGGCGATAGCGTCGAAATCGACAATTACTTGTTTACGGTGAAGGAGATGGATGGTCACCACGTGAAGACGCTAGAAGTCGTGAAGCAGGAAAAAGAAGAGAGAGAAGCAGATAATGAACTCGGTGAAAAAGAGGAATTGCATTTATGAGGCAGACGTTTATAGGACGTCTGCCTTTTATGGTGGATCCATGTAAAACCGAGCGATATCAACAGGAAAATCATCAACGTGAGCGATGCATGAAATCATTTCGTTCGTAAAAGGATGCAAAAATGATAGTTTAACGGCGTGAAGTGCTTGTCGATGAAATGTGTCTTTTCCGCCATAAAGAACATCTCCGACTAACGGATGACCGATGTAACTCATATGGACGCGGATTTGATGAGTGCGCCCGGTATCGAGGGAAAGCTCTACGAGCGATGTTTGTTCATCGGGAAACGTATGTAAGACGCGGTAGTGTGTTACCGCTTTTGCACCCGTTTTCGAAACTCTGCGTCTCGTCGGATGATGGCGATCGCGTCCAATCGGTGCAGAAATCGTTCCTGATTTATTTTTTAGGATGCCATGGACGAGCGCTACATACGTCCGTTTGATGAGCCGTCTTTCCAACATCCGATCAAGCGTGGCTCCTGCAAGCGTATGTTTGGCAAACAAAATCGTTCCCGATGTGTCACGATCAAGCCGGTGAATATGCCGTACTTTCGTCAAAATCCCTTGTGATTGTAAATAAAAAGCGACCGCGTTCGCTAAAGTCCCTATTTGAGAAGGTTCAGAAGGATGGATATCGATTCCAGCGCCTTTATTAATAATAAGGAGATGCTCGTCCTCCCATAAAACGGAAAGCTCTCGATATTCAGGAATAATGATGGAAGGTTCAGGTTTATAAAGATACAACTGCAGGCGGTCTTTTTCTTTTAATGGCGTTTGCCATGATACTTCTTTTCCGTTGAGCTTGATTCCTTTTTCCATTCGCAGTTGATGAGCTAACTTTTTAGAGGCGCACCATACTTCTTTTAGCAACGATTCAATCGTACGTCCTTCCCAAAAAGAAGGAATGACACATTCAAGCCAGTCTCCTTTTTTGGACCACATCATTATTTCACTCCAAAATTTCAAAACAGTGGAAACACTTTCTACCTCAATATATGTATCAGATATGATACACTCATAGTAGCGTTTTATAGTATGTTATGCAAGTGCGAAAAGGTGGTAAGAACATGAAAATGGTTTATGCAGCCACGAAAGAACAAGAGGAATATATGAATTATTTAGTCAATTATTTTTACACAAACATTTTTCCGTATTATTTTGATGATGAACAAATTAATAAGTTTGAAAATTCGAAAATCCTTTCATTACCAAGGGAATACGTTACATACAATGGAACGATGAAAGAAGCGTTTCAAATTATTTCATCACTTCAATCGTTAATTACTGTGATCGAATATGTAGGAGAAAGCGGAGATTGCGAACGGTATCGTGATCTATTTGAGCGGAACGTCAAATTACTTAGGCGGTACGGTATTACGTTTCCGTTTATGATCGAGCAGTTTATGAGCAAGCGTCATTACCCATGCAGTATGTATTTGCCTTCACAAAGCGATTGGTTAATGTAAGATGGAGCTCGTCCATCACAGGGCGAGCTCCTTATTGTGCGCCCGGCATGGGTGTAATCTATAGGGTGAAAGTCCCGAGCTGCGAAGGCAGAAGTAGCAGTTAGCTTAACGCAAGGGTGTCCGTGGTGACGCGGAATCTGAAGGAAGCGAGCGGCAAACTTCCGGTCTGAGGAACACGAACTTCATATGAGGCTAGGTATCACTGGGTGAGTTTGCAAGACAAAACAAAGCCCTTTCTGCCGAAGGTGATACAGAGTAAATGAAGCAGATGGATGGAAGGAAAGATTACACTCTTACCCGGGGAGGTCTGGCTGGCACGCCAAGTAACCTTGGTAACCTATCTAGTGATAGATAGCTGAACAGTCAGAAGTCAGCAGAGGTCATAGTATTAGTTGGTCTAGAACAACTAAGAAGGACCGAACAATTAAGAGAGAATAGCCCTTGGCATTCAGTGAGTCATGATGAACACAGAAAACGTAGTACCTCACTTGAGGGAGGAAGCGGTGAATCCCGTGGGAGATCTCTTGGAGGGTGGAGTGACCACTGGCATAAAGAGAACAGCTATTCACGGAAGTTATAAAGACTTGCGTCAATTATCTTAATTGAACCGCCGTATACGGAACCGTACGTACGGTGGTGTGAGAGGACGGGAGTTAATCGCTCCCTCCTACTCGATTATTGCTATGTTGAATCGAAGAAAACCAGTCACGGAAAACTGCTTTTTCATGATAGCCATCGATTCGTTTTACTTCTTTCCCTTTTTCATAATGAACAAGGGTTGGTGTTCCATCAATATGGTACTTATCCCATCCATCTTCAAATTCAAGCAAATTAAACATTTTTAAGTCAATGCCCATTTGTTTTGCCAAAGGGACGACGATCGGAGTTATTTTTTTACAGTGCGGACAAGTCGGGCTGTAAAAATAGACGGTGACCGTTTCTTTGTTTTTTAACTTCTGTTCTAATTCGTTCGGCAAAATGATGTTTTGATAATTTGGATCATCAAGCTGCGCAACAGTTGCAGGGTCAAGTTCTTCTTTATGATAAGGATTATTTTTGGCAGCTTGTTTTTGCTGATACGATGTGATAAAGGAGATCGCCGCAAACAGCGCTACAATAATCGATCCGAAGATAAGGAGCTTTTTCAACTTATTTTCCCTTCTTTCTCTTTACGAATAATGAAGATGCTTAATACACTAATGAGAAAAAATGCAACTAACGCTAAAAATGGAATCGTAATAAAGCCAAGCCAATTAATGTACTGTCCCGTGCAAGGGACGCGGCCGCACGAAATCGCATGGGTTTGGAAAAACGAAATTTTTTGCAGAGCATAATGGTAAAGAGAAATCGCTCCACCGATGATGGATAATGCAAGGCTATAGCGAGCGATGCCATATTCTTTCCGAATGGCCGCAAGCCCTAACAAAACCACCTGTGGATACATAAAAATGCGTTGAAACCAGCAAAGATCACAAGGGATAAATTTTAAAATTTCGGAAAAGTAAAGGCTACCAAGCGTCGCGATCAATGAAATTCCCCAAGCGCCGATAAGCGCGTTTTCCAATGTTTTGGCATTGTTATTCATACTGTAGTCCCCTTATTTCTCATGTTTATTGCCATTTTCATTATATTGGACGAAAAGGAGAATGTAAAATTTTAATAAATATATAAGCCGCTATTTTTATTTTATAGTATAATGCTTGTGTACAACTGGACATAGAGGTGAGAAATTTGGAACGAGCATGGTGGAAAGAGGCGGTTGTGTATCAAATTTATCCGCGCAGTTTTTACGATTCCAACGGGGATGGCATTGGCGATATCCGCGGCATTATCGCGAAACTTGATTATTTAAAAGAACTTGGCGTGGATGTGGTATGGCTATCTCCGGTATATAAATCGCCAAATGATGACAACGGATATGATATAAGCGATTATCGGGAGATTATGGATGAATTTGGTACGATGGAAGATTGGGAAGAAATGCTTGAGGAAATGCACAAACGCGGGATTAAGCTAGTGATGGATTTAGTCGTCAATCATACATCAGATGAGCATCCGTGGTTTATCGAATCAAGAAAGTCAAAGGACAATCCGTATCGCGACTACTATATATGGCGGCCTGGAAAAGATGGAAAGGAACCGAACAATTGGGAGTCAATTTTTAGCGGTTCAGCGTGGGAATATGACGAAACGACGGAAGAATATTATTTGCATCTTTTTTCAAAAAAACAACCAGATTTAAACTGGGAAAATCCAAAAGTGCGCCGCGAAGTGTATGACATAATGAAGTTTTGGCTTGATAAAGGCGTCGACGGCTTCCGAATGGATGTCATCAACATGATTTCGAAAGTGCCAGAATTACCGGACGGAAAACCGCAGGAAGGGAAGAAATACGCTTCGGGAAGCAAGTATTTTATGAACGGTCCGCGCGTTCATGAGTTTTTGCAAGAGATGAACCGCGAAGTATTGTCAAAATACGACATTATGACGGTCGGAGAAACGCCGGGAGTCACACCAAAAGAGGGAATTTTATATACCGACCCATCGCGTCATGAGTTGAACATGGTGTTTCAATTCGAGCATGTTGGTTTAGATTCCGGACCTGGAGGAAAATGGGATATTCGTCCATGGTCGTTGGCCGATTTGAAAAAAACGATGACAAAATGGCAAAAAGAGCTAGAAGGAAAAGGATGGAACAGTCTTTACTTAAACAATCATGATCAGCCACGCGCTGTTTCTCGCTTTGGCGATGATGGAAAGTATCGTGTGGAATCGGCGAAAATGCTTGCAACATTTCTCCATATGATGCAAGGAACACCGTATATTTACCAAGGTGAAGAGATCGGAATGACCAATGTGCGCTTCCCGTCGATTGAATACTACCGCGATATTGAAACATTGAACATGTATAAAGAACGTGTGGAAGAATATGGTGAAGATCCGCAAAAAGTGATGGAGAAAATTTATTATAAAGGGCGTGACAACGCGCGCACACCGATGCAGTGGGATGACAGCGAAAACGCAGGATTTACAACGGGGACGCCATGGATTCCAGTAAATCCAAATTATAAGGAAATCAACGTAAAAGAGGCTTTAGCGGATCCAAATTCGGTGTTTCATTATTATAAAAAATTAATTCAACTTCGCAAGCAGCATGACATTATTGTCTATGGAACATATGACTTAATTTTGGAAGACGATCCGTATATTTACGCATACACACGCACATTGGGAAATGAAAAGCTGATTGTTATTACTAATTTTTCTGAAAAAACTCCTGTTTTCCGGCTTCCGGATGATATCACCTACAAAACAAAAGAACTGCTTATCAGCAATTACGATGTTGATGAAACGGAAGAACTGAAAGAAATTCGCTTGCGTCCATGGGAGGCGCGCGTATATAAAATCCGTTTGTCATGAAACATTTGCTTTTTCCGGTGCCAATACTAAGCGATACAAACATTATTTTCTACCTATATCCTCCCGCCAATCCGCCCATAATAATCGGTGAAAGGGGAGGATCACATGAATAATAACAACAAAGTTCAAGACGTTATGACGAAAAATGTAGCGACAGTTTCTCCTAACCAAACAGTTCAAGAAGCTGCGCAAATCATGAGCCAAAAAAATATTGGGGCTCTTCCAGTAGTGGAAAACGGTCAAGTAAAAGGAATGATCACGGACCGTGATATTACACTTCGTACATCGGCGCAAGGAAAAGATCCAGCTTCCACTCCTGTATCGGAAATAATGACGAATCGCGTGGTCACTGGTACGCCTAATATGAGCGTTCAAGAGGCGGCAAGTGTGATGGCGCAACATCAAATTCGTCGTTTGCCAATTGTCGAAAATAACCAAATTCAAGGAATTGTCGCTTTAGGCGATATCGCGACAAACAGCGCGTCCGATCAAGCGGCGGGACAAGCATTGACAAACATTTCTGAGCCGTCGCAACCACAAGGATAAAAAAATGAAGGGGCTGTCCGAAAAGTCGATTGAATCGACCTTGGGCTCAGCCCTTTTTTCTGTTTTTAGGGTACAAAAAAATCGTCCTTTTTTATAGAATGAAATTGACCAAAAAACATTCTACAGAAAGGACGATTTCTTATGAATAATCAAATGACTATTCAAGAAAATTATAACACGCAATTAGAAATGACTCTAGAGGGTATTCAAAAAATAGAGGTTCAAAAGAATAAGAAACGCAAAAAACTAGTTTTCCAACCTTATTGCAATCGTCAAGTCATGAGCATTTTAGATATCGAAATGTATATTCCTGAAAATCATGTCGCCCGTTTAGTGGATGAAATGGTGGAATCGATTCCGGATGAAGTGTTGTATACTCATTATGTTGGTGGGGGTCGTGCACCCTATCACCCTAAAATGTTATTGAAAGTGATTTTATATGCGTACACTCAAAATGTTTATTCAAGTCGGAAAATAGCGCAAATGGTGAAAGAAAATCTTCCGATGATGTGGTTGGCGGGATTGCAAACCCCTGACCATCGCACAATAAATGATTTTCGTAGTGTTCGTATGTCAAACATGATGGATTCTGTATTTGAACAATTTGTCCTTCAACTAGTAGAACAAGGACTTATCGACCTCGACCATATTTTTGTGGATGGTACGAAAATAGAAGCGAATGCCAACAAATATACGTTTGTATGGCGAAAATCCGTAGAAAAATATGATCAGAAACTACGAGCCAAAATTCAATCGTTTCTACAAGAAGCGCACCAAATCGCCTTGGAGGAATTAAAAGAAGAACAATTAGAAGAAGAATTAGAAAAATCATCGGCACAACTTTCTGAGAGAATAGAAGCTTTGGAAAAAGATTATAAACAGGAAGAAGACAAAGAAAGAAAAAAAGAACTTCGCTCTAAAAAATCCCAACTCACCAAACAACTGAAAACGATTCAAACGGATTATCTTCCACGATTACGAAAATACAAAGTACAAAAACAGATTCTAGGTGAACGAAATAGCTACTCGAAAACCGACCATGAGGCCACTTTTATGCGAATGAAAGAGGACCATATGAAAAACGGCCAACTCAAGGCGGGTTATAATGTTCAACTCGCCACACAACATCAATTTATCGTGGGATTTGAAATTTATCAAAATCCAGGAGATACTCGCTGTTTCCAACCATTTATGGAAAAGTTATTGGAATCGATGCCGAAGGAAAAGAAACTCAAGTATGTCATTGCCGATGCAGGATATGCGAGTGAAGAAAACTATTTATATGCGATTGGCGAAGAAAAAGAACCTCGTTTTGAATTATTAGCCCCATACCAAACCTATTTGAAGGAACAAAGTAAAAAGTTTAAAAAGGATTTATCAAAAGTACAAAACTGGAAATACATCGAAGAAGACGATTGCTTTATCTGTCCGAACAATCGGAAAGTCGTATTCAAGTATTATCAAAAAAGAAAAAATGCATCTGGATACATACAAGATTTGAAAGTGTACGAGTGTGAAGATTGTACGGATTGCCCGTTGAAGAATGGGTGTACGAAAGCCAAAGGAAATCGTCGAGTATATTGGAACACGATTTATGAAGAAATGAAAGCGAAAGCCAAAGCAGCTCTTGGTGACGAACAAAAGGCAGCTCTTTATGCGAAGCGTAAAGTGGATGTCGAAAGTGTGTTCGGTAACATCAAGGGCAATTTGCGTTTCACTCGATTTCTGTTACGGGGGCTTCATAAAGTCCGAACAGAATTCGGGATTGTGGCAATGGCCCACAACATACTGAAATGGGCCGCAAATTCCCAAACCAATTTCAAAAATAAGGAAACAGAGCGAATGGAAAAACTCATTGTTTTCTCCATTCGCTCTGTTTTTATGGACTTTTTAGACAAGCCCTTTTTCTTGTGCGCCCGGCATGGGTGTAATCTATAGGGTGAAAGTCCCGAGCTGCGAAGGCAGAAGTAGCAGTTAGCTTAACGCAAGGGTGTCCGTGGTGACGCGGAATCTGAAGGAAGCGAGCGGCAAACTTCCGGTCTGAGGAACACGAACTTCATATGAGGCTAGGTATCACTGGGTGAGTTTGCAAGACAAAACAAAGCCCTTTCTGCCGAAGGTGATACAGAGTAAATGAAGCAGATGGATGGAAGGAAAGATTACACTCTTACCCGGGGAGGTCTGGCTGGCACGCCAAGTAACCTTGGTAACCTATCTAGTGATAGATAGCTGAACAGTCAGAAGTCAGCAGAGGTCATAGTATTAGTTGGTCTAGAACAACTAAGAAGGACCGAACAATTAAGAGAGAATAGCCCTTGGCATTCAGTGAGTCATGATGAACACAGAAAACGTAGTACCTCACTTGAGGGAGGAAGCGGTGAATCCCGTGGGAGATCTCTTGGAGGGTGGAGTGACCACTGGCATAAAGAGAACAGCTATTCACGGAAGTTATAAAGACTTGCGTCAATTATCTTAATTGAACCGCCGTATACGGAACCGTACGTACGGTGGTGTGAGAGGACGGGAGTTAATCGCTCCCTCCTACTCGATTTATGAAGGATATTGTATGATGATAACGAATATATAAAGAAAGGGAGGGATGTCCGTTGGATTGGAAAAATAAATATGAACAATGGTTAGCACATAAGTCATTAGACAAAGAATTAAAGCGTTTATTAACAGAGCGTCAAGACGACCTGAAATGGCTGGAAGATTGTTTTTATAAAAACTTAGAATTTGGCACAGGCGGCATGCGGGGAGAAATTGGTCCGGGGACAAACCGGATGAACATATACACGATTCGGAAAGCATCAGAAGGTTTGGCGCGATACATAGAGTCCTTTGGCGAAGAAGCAAAAAAACGCGGTGTTGTCATTGCCTATGATTCGCGGCATAAGTCTCGGGAATTTGCGATGGAAGCAGCGAAAACATTGGCTACTCACGGCATTCAAACATATGTATTTGATGAGCTGAGACCAACGCCGGAGCTTTCGTTTGCTGTTCGTTATTTGCAAGCATTTTCCGGCATCGTCATCACCGCAAGCCATAATCCGCCAGAATATAATGGATATAAAGTATATGGATAAGATGGGGGGCAGCTTCCTCCAGACACGGCAGATGCGGTGATTCGATACGTCAATGAAGTGGAAAATGAACTTGATATCCATGTTGAGGACGAAGCAATTTTAAAAGAAAAAGGGCTCATTCAAATCATCGGCGAAGAAGTGGACAATGCTTATATTGACGCTGTAAAAACGGTCTCCCTTCAACCGAAGCTTGCGGAAGAAGTCGATATTCACATCGTTTTTACACCGCTTCACGGCACATCAAACAAACCGATTCGCCGCGCGTTAAAGGAACTTGGATACCGAAATGTATTTGTTGTTAAGGAACAAGAGCAGCCAGATCCGAACTTTTCCACAGTTGCATCGCCAAACCCAGAGGAGCATGCGGCATTTGCGTTAGCGATAGAGTACGGCAAAAAAGTCAATGCTGACTTGTTAATTGCGACAGACCCTGACGCCGACCGATTAGGGATTGCCGTAAAAAATGAAAAAGGCGACTATGTTGTATTGACCGGAAATCAAACAGGAGGCTTATTGCTTCATTACCTGCTATCCCAAAAGAAAGAAAAAGGGATATTGCTGCAAAATGGCGTGGTGCTAAAAACGATTGTAACCTCCGAGTTTGGCCGCGCGATTGCGCAATCTTTCGGCTTAGATACGGTGGATACATTAACAGGATTTAAATTTATCGGCGAAAAAATCAAAGAATATGAACAAACGGGGCAATATACGTTCCAATTTGGCTATGAGGAAAGCTACGGCTATTTAATCGGTGATTTTGCCCGCGACAAAGATGCGGTGCAAGCAGCGGTATTGGCTGCGGAGGTATGCGCATTTTACAAAAAACAAGGGATGTCTTTGTATGAAGGATTAATACAATTGTTTGACCAATACGGCTATTACCGGGAAGGACAGCAGTCATTAACGTTAAAAGGAAAAGAAGGAGCAGAAACGATTCAAGCGATTTTAACATCGTTCCGCAATGAGCCTCCGACAGAAGCAGCAGGAAAAAAAGTAACCGTGATCGAAGATTATAAAACGAAAGAACGGATCCATACGTTGACGGGCGAAAAAACAGTGATTACCCTTCCAACTTCCAACGTATTAAAGTATATATTGGAGGACGATTCATGGTTTTGCTTGCGTCCTTCGGGAACGGAGCCGAAAATCAAAGTGTATTTCGGTGTGAAGGGACAGTCATTGGCCGACAGTGAAGCAAAGCTGCAGCAACTTTCCAATGTAGTGATGAAACGAGTTCATGACTTTCTTCGCACTGCTTCGTTATCTTAACCGTAAATAAACGAACGCATACAGAAAGGATCATGCTATATGTTAACAAATCAAGTAGCGATTGTTACAGGGGCTTCTCGAGGAATCGGAAAAGCCGTTGCATTTCAATTAGCGGAGCAAGGAGCAAAATTGGCGCTGGCGGGAAGTTCTGAAGGGGTTTATGAAACGGAAAAAGAGCTGAAAGAAAAAGGATTCTCTTATGTGAAGGCGTTCCAAGTGGACGTTGCCAATGAACAGCAGATGCAAAAGATGGTCACAGAAGTATTAGAAGAGTTTGGACAAATCGATATTCTCGTCAACAATGCAGGAATCGGATTTTTTAAAGAAGTGGAAGAGACGACCGTGGAAGAATGGGAGCGCATCTTTGCCGTCAATGTTCAAGGTGTGTTTATTGGGGTAAAAGCCGTGCTTCCGCATATGAAAGAAAGAAAATCGGGAACAATTATTACCATTTCTTCCGATGTCGGCCGCTACACGATTCCGAACGGGGCGGCATACACCGCGACCAAATACGCCGTTCAAGGATTTTCCGGTTCGCTTGCGCAGGAAGTAAGAAAGTACGGCATTCGCGTTGGCACGATTAACCCGGGAATGGTTGATACGTACTTTGCTAATTCGATTCAAGGCGTTCCGGAAAAACGCGATTGGCTGAAAGCCGAAGATGTCGCAAAAGCGGTCGTGTATATGGCAAGCGCTCCAAAGCATATGCTTATTGATGAGATTATTCTTCATCCGCTCATTCAACAATATCCTATTGCATAAGACAAAAAAGACAATGCCGATGGCGGCGTTGTCTTTTTTTCTATACGATTGGAGCGAAGGGGGAAGAAAAATGAGCAAGGACAAGCAGGATATTCAAGAATTGCTTACATTAAAATCCATTGCCGAAACATTGAATGAGTGCAATGATTTAAAGGAAATGCTGCAGACGGTATTAAAGGAATTAATACAAGTGATGAAACTGCAATGCGGCTGGATTTTTTTTGTTCATCCAAAAGAAGGATACTCTCTTATTGCTGACTATCAATTACCTCCTGCACTGACATGGGAAAATAAGAAGCCGATGTGCGAAGGAGGCTGTTGGTGTTTGGAACGGTACAGAGATGGGCGGCTGCAGCGGGCAGCGAATGTCATTGAATGCAAGCGGCTTGAAAAGGCAATCGAAGAGCAATGGGGAGATACCAATGGCGTTACCCACCACGCGAGCATTCCTCTTCGTGCAGGGGATGAGAAATTTGGAGTGCTCAATGTAGCTGCTCCGCATAAAACGAGCTTTACAAATGAGGAACTGGCATTATTAGAAGCGGTTGCTTATCAAATCGGGACAGCAATAAAGCGAATCAAGCTCGCCGAAAATGAACAAAATCTCGCGTTAATAGCAGAACGCAACCGCTTAGCGCGAGATTTGCACGATTCGGTGAGCCAATTATTATTTTCGCTGCAGTTGACGGCCCGCGGCGCAAAAGAAATGACTCAAGGCGAAACAATAAAAGATACGTTCGCCTACATTCAGCAATTAGCGCAAGAAGCCCTTCAGGAAATGCGGGCGCTTATTTGGCAGCTTCGTCCGCACGGGTTAGAACATGGGCTAGCCAACGCCTTTCAGCATTACGGAGATATGCTCGGGTTAAAAGTAACCGTGGATATTAACGGACTGATCGATTTATCTAATGAAGTCGAAGAGTGTTTATGGCGCGTGGGACAAGAAGCATTGAATAACTGCAAAAAACACGCGGGAGTGTCTGAGGTTGATATGGCGATCCACGTCCAAAAGCACTATGTCCATATGAAAATACATGATGAGGGATGCGGATTTTCCAAGACGGATGGACATCCTTTTTCTCTCGGCTTAAATAGTATGAAAGAGAGGCTTCAGAGCCATGCCATTCTCCTTGACGGACTTTTCTCTCGGCTTAAATAGTATGAAAGAGAGGGTCGCATCGTTAAATGGAGAAATTCATATTAAAAGTGCCGCAGGAGAAGGAACGGCGATTGATGTCATCATTCCGTTGAAAAAGGGGAGAGGATAATGGGGATCAATGTACTTATTGTGGATGATCATCATGTTGTTCGGCGAGGATTAGCATTTTTCCTCAACACGCAAAAAGAAATTAACGTAGTCGGTGAAGCGTCCAATGGAAAAGAAGCGGTGGAACGGGTGAAAGAACTGCAACCAGATGTCGTGTTAATGAATTTGGTCATGCCGGTTATGGATGGCGTGGAAGCCACGAAAAAAATAAAGGAGCTGTCTCCTCATACGAAAATTCTCATTTTAACAAGCTTTTCTGATGTGGATCATGTTATTCCCGCCATTCGTGCCGGCGCGTCGGGGTATCAATTGAAGGATGTAGAACCAGATCAGTTAGTACAAGTGATTATATCTGTGTACCGAGGCGAAAATCAGCTTCACCCGAAAGTCACCACGCATTTAATGACTCATGTGTCAAAGGGAGGGGATCGTAAGGAACAACTTATTGAAGTATTGACGAAGAGGGAAAAAGAAGTGCTTGCGGAAATTGCGAAAGGAAAAAGCAATAAAGAGATTGCCGCAGCATTAATGATTACAGAAAAAACGGTCAAAACGCATGTATCCAATATACTGGCTAAGTTAAATCTTGCGGATCGCACCCAAGCGGCTCTTTATGCTGTAAAACATCTCAGACTTTAGTTGTATTTTGAGGCTTCGGCTACTTTCGTATGTACAGCTCCCCCGATTTGCCGGTGAAAGAAGCCATTCCTTTGATTACACTATAATCAGAAAAACAAGGAAAAAAGGAGAGAAATGCCACGCATATCGTTGTAGTGAACGGAAGTTAATAGAGCTTATGAGGGGGATGACGAAAATATGACGAGGCAAGCAATCAAGAATGCTCTCAAGGATGTTCTTGACAAAGTTTTGGATAAAGCTGTAGGCAGGGCTGGAGGCGTACCAGGAGTGGTTGCAATGATAACTGATCGCGAGGGCAACATCTACGAAGGTGCAGCCGGGGTGCGCGAACTCGGAAAGGAAACGCCGATGACCACCGACACAGTGTTTGCTCTTTTCTCGACCACTAAAGCCATCACCGGCACAGTATTGATGCAATTGGTCGAGGAAGGAAAAGTCAGTCTCGACGATCCAGTCAAAAAGTATGTTCCTGAGATTGCCGAGATTAAGGTTCTTGAGGGATTTGACGCTGACGGGCAGCCTAAAGCCATCTCTCCTCACCGAAGCAAAATAAAGCTGCCGAGAAATGAACGGCAGCTTTTGTCTATTTCAGCAAATATACGCGTGCTTCATACGGTTTCAGCTTAAAGCGTGTTGCGTTTTTATGCGGTTTTACATCATAGTTTTGCAGCACCAAATTTTCTGAGCTTAATCGAATGCCATCATATCGATACAGCGCTGGTTTATCGCTTAAATTGACAATAACCACCGCTTTTTCGTTTCCAAGCGTTCTTGTGTACGCATAAATCGTCGGATGCTTTTCTAAAATCAAATCGTACGTTCCATAAATAAACACTTCGTTCTCCTTGCGAAGCCGAATCATTTTTTTGTAAAACTGAAGGACGGAGTTCGGGTCGCGCAATTGCGCCTCGACGTTAATGGTCTTATAGTTTTCGTTCACTTTCATCCATGGCGTTCCCGTCGTAAACCCCGCGTTTGGCGCGTCGGACCATTGCATTGGGGTTCGCGAATTGTCGCGCCCTGTTTTCCAAATCACTTTCATAATTTCTTCATGGGAGCGACCCTTTTCCCGTTCGATTTGATACATTCTTTTAATAGCAACATCATTGTAGTCTTCAATATTCGAAAATTGGACGTTCGTCATCCCAATCTCCTGTCCTTGATAAATAAACGGTGTTCCTTGCATCAAAAAGTACATCGCACCAAGCGCCTTCGCACTTTCGGTAAGGTACTCCTTATCATTTCCCCATGTCGAGACAGAACGAGGCTGATCGTGGTTTTCTAAAAACAATGCGTTCCAGCCGCGGTTTTCCAGCCCTTTTTGCCATTTTGTCAACGTACGCTTTAATTGGCGCACATCCACTCCGCCATTCGTTCCTTTTTGCCATAACCCTAAATGTTCAAACTGGAAGATCATATTGAAAATACTGTTTTCCTCACCGACCCATTCTTCCGCGTCCTCGACGGTAACGCCATTCGCTTCTCCAACCGTCATAATATCATAGCGTGCAAACGTTTGCATTTTGAGCTCTCTTAAATAATCCATAATTCCCTCTTGGTTCATATGGCCAGCAAAAGACGGAACATAATCTAGCCCTTTCGGATTCGGCAAATCCGGCAATCCCGGCTTTTTCTTAATATGTGAAATGGCATCCACTCGAAATCCATCAATTCCTTTATCCAGCCACCAATTAATCATTTTATACAACGCTTGGCGCACTTCTTCGTTTTCCCAGTTTAAATCCGGCTGCTTTACATCAAATATGTGCAAGTAATATTGATCAGTTTTCGGATCGTACTCCCACGCCGATCCACCAAAGATGCTTTCCCAGTTGTTCGGCTCTTTGCCATTTTTTCCATCACGCCAAATGTACCAATCCCGTTTCGGATTATCCCTTGATGAACGCGATTCAATAAACCATGGGTGTTCATCGCTTGTATGGTTAATGACTAAATCTAAAATCACTTTCATGCCGCGCCGGTGAATTTCCTCGAGCAATAAATCAAAGTCTTCCATTGTCCCGAATTCTTCCATAATCGCATGATAATCGCTAATATCATATCCGTTATCGGCATTTGGCGACTTGTAAATTGGACAAATCCATATGATATCGATTCCAAGGTCTTTTAAATAGTCAAGCTTCTCGATAATTCCGCGAAGATCTCCAATTCCATCGCCATTTGAATCCATGAAGCTTCTCGGATAAATTTGATACGCGACTCCTTCTTTCCACCAAGCTTTCTTCACGGCTGTATCCTCCTCTTTTTGTGCATACGTTTTCACTATTAACTGTACACTACATGATGCCAATATACAATCTTTTTTGCAAAAAAGAAGGCAGCCTTCTTTTGTATACATAGAAAGCTGCGCTTTTTCTATTCTTACTCTGTTTTGGAGCGATTCGCCTCGTAAATTTTTAAATTATGGTACGCCAATTTTAACAGTGGCGTTTCGATTTCGTATTGTTCCGCCAATGAAAGCAAATATCCTTGCAAATGATCCGCTTCAATGAGTTGTCCTTTTTCCATATCCCGCTGCATCGATGATTTCATCGTCGCTTCTATTCGGTTTAATTGCGCCAGTTGTTTTTCTTCGATATCATCGCGGCAATTGGTGCTCCATGAGCCCGCATCACGGCCGCAATCTCTTTTAGCAATCCGAAAATAATTTCTTGTCCGTACTTTCCAGAACGAATTGGTCCAATCGGCGCTCGAAACAGCGTCGTCACCCCTGACATTGTCGCGATAAATAAATATTTATTCCACATATCTGTCGCAATATGCTCGCTTAAACGAAAACGGGCGTTGCAGCCGGAAAATAATTGTTCCAACGCAAGAACGCGCTCCGTCCGCTCCCCGGACCATTCCCCAAATCGAACATCATGGGAAGCGCTTGTTTGCGCGATTTCTCCATGCTCATTCAGCGTTGTTTCAATAAAACAAAGCCCTCCTAACACGTTTTCCTTTCCAAACTCATTCCAAAGTATTTCCATATGCGCCATGCCGTTTAACAGCGGTAAAATCATCGTTTTTTCTCCAACATACGGTTTCACATCGCGAATCGCTTCCGGCAAATGGTATGCTTTGTTGGAAAAAATGACGACATCAAACGGCTCGGCTTGCTCACCCGTTACAAGCAGCTTCGGAGACAGCACCGCATCGCCGTGAACGCTATGAATCACTAGTCCCTTCTCTTGCAGCTGCTTTTTTCTTCGCTTGCGAACAAGAAATGTCACGTCCACTCCTTTTTCGAGCAATCTTCCGCCGAAATAACCGCCAACCGCGCCTGCACCGACTACAAGTATACGCATATATTTATTCCCCCTTATAAAACAAAAAGAAAGTTATTTTTCTTATGACAAAACAGTGAATGAACAGGAAAACACAAACGAAAAAGCTCGTCCTCATTTAACTTGAAATAAATACGAAAAAGGAAAAAAGGGGAATAGTTTCCCCTTTTTATGTCAGCAACAGCGTGATACTTTTCCGCCTTTGCCGTTATAGCGCGCTTCCTGCACTTCGCAGAAAAACTCTTTTCTTGATTTTATCGGCTCTCCTGGATGATGTGTTTTCATATGTTCTACATATTTCTCGTAGTTTGGAACACCAACCAGCACCTGCAACCAATGAAGCACAAATGCGGCAAATCATTATGAACGACTACAATAATGCCGATATATCCAAAATGATCGATAAAATAATGTAAATAATGCTCCACCATTATGCGTAAGTGGCTTCATACGATTCTTAACGGGAATCGTCGCTAGACATATTGCAAAGCAATATGGAGCGCAGCTTATCTGATGTGGCGGTGGTTTTTGGAGTAAAAGGAGTCCAGCTTGCGCACCATAGTTTGTCTGTGCGGAAAGTAAAACATCATTTTCCTTCGTTGTCTATCGGTTGTTCGGTTCATTCGATCGCGGAAGCGATGGAAGCGGAAGAAAGCGGTGCTGATTATTGTATATACGGCCACGTTTTTGCTACTGGAAGCAAAGTAGGGGTACCGCCGCGCGGAATAGAATCATTGCGAAGTGTCGTCAATCACGTGAATATTCCTGTTATCGCGATTGGCGGCATCCATTCCAATAATGCAGAACAAGTACTGAAAGCTGGTGCGCAAGGGATTGCCGTCATGTCAGCGGTATTTTTTGCCGACGATCCTGTTAGCGAAGCAAAGAAACTCGCAAAAATTGTGAAGAAAATGGTATGAATGTGGAGGAAATCGTTAGGAAAAAGAGAAGAGGGGATTTAAATGGAACGTTATCATTATGACGTTGTGATCGTTGGCGGCGGAATTATTGGCGCTTCTATTGCTTTTCAGTTGGCGAAACGTCATTTTCGCGTCGGTGTGCTCGAAAAAGGGCGGATTGCGAGCCAATCGTCAAGCGCGGCGGCAGGAATGCTTGGGGCGCAATCTGAATTTTTCGAAGAAAGTCCGCTTATTCCTCTCGCGATCAAAAGCAGGGGCATGACTCCTAAGCTTGCGGAGGAATTAAAGGAACTCACCGGAATCGACATTGGGCTTGTACAGAAAGGCATGTTGAAAGTGGCAGTAACGGAGGAAGAAGCAGCCGCCCTTCGCCGTCATTACGAATTTTGGCAGCATACCGATTATCCAGTACGATGGCTGTCGGTGGATGAGGCAGCGGAAATAGAGCCGAATGTTTCCCGTGATTTAGCGGGCGCGATGTACATCCCATCAGACGGACAAGTGAGCGCTTCTGATTTCGCTATCGCTTTTGCGAATGCCTCGATTGTCTATGGAGCAAAGTGGCATGAGTATACGGAAGTCATCGATTTACAACGAGCAGATTATTCATACATGATTCACACCAATCATGGAACGATCGCAGCCGATGTTGTGGTTATTGCGGCAGGAGCATGGTCTTCGCGTGTTCTTGCCAAAACGGGCATATCGCTGCCGATGTATCCAGTCAAAGGGGAATGTCTTCTTGTAAAAACAGAAAAACCGTTAATTCAAGCGACCGTATTTGCGAAAAACGGTTGTTATATCGTTCCAAAACGAGGAAATCGCCTGTTGATAGGGGCAACTTCGACACCGCACACATTTGACCGAAAAGTATCGATTCATGGAATCATGAATTTGCTTGAACGTGCGCATCATCTTCTTCCAGAAATGAAAAATGCGGAATGGGAAAAAGCGTGGAGCGGCATCCGCCCGCAAACGAGCGATGGCTTGCCATACATAGGGGAGCATCCGTGCTATCCGAATGTATGGATCGCGACAGGTCATTACCGAAACGGAATTTTGTTAAGTCCGATTACCGGCGTATTGTTAGCCGATCTCATTGAAGGAAAAGGAAGCGAGGTCGACCTTGCTCCATTTTCACTTACAAGACATCAAGCAAAGGTGGGAAAGTGATGGAACTCATTATTAACGGCGAATCGATTCATGTTCCAGATGAAGTGAAAACGGTTAGCGATTTGCTTGCCCATTTTCAGTTAAACAATAAAATTGCGATTGTCGAAGTAAATTTAACGATTATCCCAAAACAGCAATATGAAACAGCGGTGTTATGCAACGGCGATAAAGTAGAAATCGTTCATTTTGTAGGAGGCGGTTGATATGTTAAAAATCGGGCCATATGAATTTCAATCAAGATTGTTGCTAGGAACAGGAAAATATCCAGACTTGGAAGTACAAAAGCAAGCAGTGGAAGTGTCAGGTGCGGAAATTTTAACGTTTGCTGTTCGACGCATGAACATTTTTGAACCAAACCAGCCTAATTTTTTGGAAAATTTAGATCTTACCTGAATCCGTGACAAAACATCTTTACAATGGTCGCAAACCGTTGATACGATAAGGGAAAACGACGTTGACGATTCTTCATCAAGTAGGTGATGTGATGAAAGATTTCCCGATTCGGTTTGTATTGACAGATGAAGCGATTACCCCAAGTGCTGGGCTTGCTCTCGTTGGCTACTTACTCCATCGAACGAAACTGGATAAACGGGTAAACGCACTTCGGCTTCCAACGGTTCGTCGAGAAGTGCACATTTCCCATAGCGATGTCATTCGCTCGATGATTGGCTTGCTTGCCACAGGAAAAACGGATTTCGATCATATCGAAGCGTATCGTCAGGACGATATCTTTTCGGCATCGATGGGGATTCAGCACGTGCCTTCCTCTCCAACCTTGCGACAACGACTCGATCAGCTCGCTTGTCTTCCGATGACCGAAACGATTCTTTGGGAGGAGTCCATACGTCTGTTGATTCAACGACATGCCACTTTGTCCCCTTGTTGGACCAAAGGAAAGACGACATGGCTTCCCCTTGATATAGATGGTTCCCCATTTGACAACTCCGATACGAAAAAAGAAGGAGTCAGTCGAACGTATAAAGGATTTGACGGTTTTACACCGTTGTTTGCGTATGCAGGGAAGGAAGGGTATCTCGTTCATGCCGAGTTGCGTCCAGGGAAACAACATGTGCAAGACAACATGCCCTCGTTTTTAGTCACCGCTATCCGTCGAGCTCGTCAACTGACTTCATCTCGTCTGCTTGTTCGCATGGATGCAGGAAACGATGCAGAAGCGAATGTGCACGTATGCCTAAAGGAAGACGTGGACTTTGTCATCAAGCGAAACTTACGCCGAGAATCGAAAGCGCTTTGGTTCCAGATCGCTTCGCAAAAGGGCAAACGTGTCGATGATGGACAAAGCGAAGGAGTACAAACCTATGAGCTATGCCTTCCACAGAAGGCAGCGATCGATGGGAACACGTATACGTACGTTCAAGTCACCCAAGTGACGGAACGGACGATGGAACGCAATGGACAGCTGATGCTCGTTCCTGATTATGAAGTGGAAAGCTATTGGGTGCGGCTCAAAGGATACGAGCATGTTCGAATGAGCGATGTGCTCGCGTTGTATCATGACCATGCGACATGCGAACAGTTTCATAGCGAACTGAAGAGCGACTTAGATTTAGAGCGGCTTCCATCTGGGAAGATGAAAACGAATGCGCTCGTGTTGGTCATGGGAGCCTTCGTTTACAATCTTCTTCGTCTGATTGGACAAGATCTATTAAGCGATCCGAGACATCCGTTGCACCACAAAGTGAAACGCCGCCGCATCAAGACGATTATTCAGACGGTGATCACGATGGCAGGGCGACTCGTCCGTCGATCACGACAGATCTGGATGAAACTGACGCGAAGGAGTGGCTATAGCGAGCCCCTACTGAACGTCTATCAGAAATGGAGAGAGGCAAGATAACGAACGAATGTTCGGGAACTGATGTCCAACGTCACTCCCTGTGCTTTTTTGTCTATTTTTTTGGTTCGTATACCTAAAAAAGAGATTTGTTCCATTTTCGGAAATAGAGATGACATAGGTCATAAGCATAAAAGGGGTTTTATGGATTATCAATCCATCAAAATTACAACAAAATCAAAGTCGATTTCAATTCATCACGGATTCAGGATTTTTTTATGGTAATTTTTGACGTTTTATGGTTGAGGATATTAGGGAATATGTAAAATAAGGTATTGTTTTAGTAGGAGGAAACATCATGAACATTTGCCCGCTATGCAACGGATTACGTAATGTGGCAGTGCATTGTTCGCGCTGTCAGAAGCAAATGGTGGATCAAGGAAAAATTACGGATTATTTTGATGATTACAGCCCGTATATGGATATTGATATGATGAAATTGGTCGATGGGTATCCGAAGACATTGATTCGGCACGAATGTGTGCATCTTTTTTATTGTCTGCATTGCTGTCACGAAGAAGTGCGGTTTATTAAAGAATAGGCTCTAGCATCATCGCTAGAGCCTGTGCAATATTTTGGGGAACGATATCGTTATTTTTCATCCGCAGAAAGGATTCGTTTTTCCGTTTCGATATCGAAAAAGTGTGCTTTGTTCATATCTAAGGCAAGGTCTAATTGGTGGCCTGGCTTGATTTCTGTGCGGGCATCGATGCGTGCGACAAATTCTTGTCCATTAATATTGGAATAAATCATCGATTCTGCACCAAGCAGCTCGGCTACCTCAACGCGGGCGGTAATTTTCGTATTTGGCGATGCTTCAAGGAAGAGTGGTTCATCATGGATGTCTTCTGGGCGAATGCCTAAAATGACTTCTTTACCAATATAGCCCTGGTCACGAAGCACTTTCATTTTTCCTTCTGGAACGCTAATAGTAATATTACCAATGACAAACTTGCCATCTTGCAATGTTCCTTTTAAGAAGTTCATCGCTGGAGAGCCGATAAAGCCACCGACGAAAATATTTTCTGGTTTTTCATATACTTCCCTCGGTGTGCCGACTTGCTGGATGACACCATCTTTCATGACAACAAGCCGTGTTGCCATTGTCATCGCTTCCGTTTGATCATGTGTGACGTAAATCGTTGTTGTTTCTAAACGCTGATGTAATTTAGCGATTTCGGAACGCATTTGCACACGAAGTTTTGCATCCAAGTTCGAAAGCGGTTCGTCCATTAGAAATACTTTTGCGTCGCGGACGATGGCGCGTCCTAATGCCACCCGTTGTCGTTGGCCGCCAGAAAGCGCTTTTGGCTTGCGATCTAAGTATTGCTCAAGGCCAAGAATGCGCGCTGCTTCGCGGACGCGGCGTTCGATTTCTGCTTTTGGGAATTTCCGTAATTTTAAGCCAAACGCCATGTTATCGTAAACGCTCATATGCGGATAAAGCGCGTAGTTTTGGAATACCATCGCAATATCGCGGTCTTTTGGCGCGACATCATTCATGCGCTTGCCGTCAATATATAAGTCGCCTTTTGAAATTTCCTCAAGACCGGCAATCATTCGCAATGTTGTCGATTTGCCGCAGCCGGATGGACCGACAAAGACGATAAATTCCTTATCTTTAATATGTAGGTTAAAATCTTTTACAGCGATTACGTTGTTATCGTAAATTTTATAAATGTGCTCTAAACGAAGCTCTGCCATATTCTCACTCCCCCTATTAGAAAACGTTTTCAACTGCTTTAAGCGTACCGAAAATAGCAGAATTCGTAAATGGACAACATGCACAAAAAAAGAGGGAGATTTCAGGCAAGATGACGAATAGACGGACTATGCGCTTGCCTCGTATGGTGATCCTGGCTTTACTGTAGTTCAATTGTCCGCATATTGCTGTAATAATATTGCTAAATACACAGCGACAGCTCCTTTAAAATGTTTAATATCGATTCCTGTTTTTTCAATAAATTTATCAATGCGATATTGTAAACTGTTGCGGTGCATATATAACTTTTTTGCCGCTAAGGAAACGTTTAGATTGCATTGAAAAAACGTTTTGATGATATGAAGTGACTCGTCATCCAATGTTTCGAGAAAAGGAAGCGACTTCTTGATCATTTCAAGTTCCGAGGAACCATGGATAAGCAATAGCGGAATCACATCTTCCATCTGATATACCGTTTGTGTTGGCATATACGTTTGTGCTAGCTGGAAACATTGTTTTTCGTGGCAAAATAATTCATAAAGATGGTCACCATATGGATGGATGTGCCCGATAAATAGATGAATGGTGATATAAAAATCGGTAGATAATGTATCAATAATTTCAGCAAACGGCAAAGGATCTAGGGTTGGTTTTTGTTTTTTTTCAATAATGACACCTCGGTAGTCGTGTTCCCAAACGATAATAATATGTTCGGAAAACAACCCGCTGATGACATCGAAAAAATCATCTTTGTTGACAACAGAACCTTTTATGAAAAAATGAATAAAGCGATAATACGGGGAGTGGGAGGAAAAATGCTGCAGCAACGTTGAATCTCCATGCGTGACCCAACGATGCCACGCCATTTCTTCATCGCTAATCGTACGGCTGACATCGGGAATCGGCGTGAGAAAAATCGATAATAGCTGTTTTTCCTGTTTCGATAGACGTTGTTTGCAAATTCCAATTTTATCTCCATCTTTTGTATAAAACCATTCATATGCATCAGTGTCGGCTACTTGTTCATTAATGACGATTGCATCCTTATAGTAGGATTTTAGCTGTTTGAGCATGGCGATGTTTCCTTTCTACATCTGAATGATTCCTTTCACTTATTATACAAAAAGAAAAACCGATTTTCCCAATAAAAAGGAAAATCGGTTTTTGAATGGCTACGTTGTTTCATGAGGAGGTTCTTCTTTTGCTAAGTCGCGCGCTTCCTCGATGTTTACGGCATCACCGTGGCCATGGACATAGCCCCCTGCCAATCCCTCATTGATCATACGGTCGATATCCATATAGTGTTCATCGCGTCCTTCATATTGGGAATCTTGATAATTCCGTTTGTTTCGTTCCGTCATAATGCGTCCCTCCTTGTTTTTTGTAGTTTGTATTATAAAAGCATAGATTATTCGTATTCATCATATATATGTCAAAAAGCAGGACAAGCAAGGAGGGAACACAATGATACGCACGGTGAAACAACTGCTGTACATAACAAGAACATCAACGCAACTAGCAGAACAGATGGCAGAAATAGTGAGCGATGAAACGTGGAAACAACAATTTATTCTGTATTTAGAGGATATAACACGTCAATATAAGCTATGGCAATATATTCACTATTTACTTGCCGGGGCATATGAAGAAAGCGACAGTGAAAAGATCGTAACAGCTTCGGTTTCCGAACTGTTGTATGCGCTTTGTTCCAATGAATTAAAAAAAGGAATGTTGTGTCGAAAAGCAAGTGAGATGTTATCGGGAGCTGCACAAAAAGCGGCAGATCACTCATTACAGCAGGCCATTCAATATAGCCAGCTATTTTTTACGATGATAAAAAACCAGCTAATTCATCAAATAGGGAGATAAGCTGTTTGGCACCATGATGTTGAATGTCCGGTTCGTCGAAAATCATCGGTTTGGCGTTCAGTTCGTACATGTACAATTGTCCATCTTTGCTAAGGCCAATATCCGCGGAAAACTCGCCAATAAAACGACATGTACCGTCTACATTGTCATAATACAGAAGAATTGTATGACTTTATCGCACAGCACCACCTTGCCCAATATGAACATATTTTTGTACAAGTTGCAGCCAATAAAGTCGATCAGCTTGAACTTCGGAAAATGATTGGGTTGCTTCAGCGTTATCTTCCACAAGCGCAGCTATTTGGCGTCACATACGGCGAACATTTTGGTTTCGATGACAAATTTTTTATATGTTTTACTGTGTTCGAAAAAGTTAGCGTTCACTCTGTTTTATTATCATACGAAGAATTTGCAAATGAACTTGAGCTTGTAACATATATTTCGGATACGCTTATAACGGAAGAAACAAATCTTCTTCTTTTATTTACTGACCAGAATAGCAATCTTCATTCCCTTATTCGCCATATACCACTAGCAAATGAAAAAACGGTTGTGATTGCCGGGCGAATTAATGAAGGAGAGCGTTTGTTTTCGCATGAAGGATTTGTCACTGGCGGTATGCTGGCAATTAGTTTTAACGGTTCTTCTTTTCGTGTTCAATCATCACATCCGTTTTTATGGGAACCAGTTGGCACTGCTTTTCGAATAACGAAATGCAGCGGAAATAAGTTATACGAGCTTGATGGAAAAAAAGCAATAAAATTGCTGCAACGTTATTTAGGAAAGGAATTTATCGATCGATTGCCTTTTTCCGGAGCGGAATTTCCGTTCATTATTGAGAAAAATGGCCATAAAGAATGTTTATCCATCGTTAAAGTAAATGAGGATGGTTCTATTGAACTAAACGGTTACGTCCATCAAGGGGAGAAGGTTAAGTTTAGCTACGTTCATTTAACGTCATTGGTTTGGACTATATCCGATGAATTAAACAAATTGACGAAAAAATACACGGAAGCGATTTTTTTCTATCGTAGCATCGCCGTACAAGGCTATGCATATCCAGTGCTAGAGCAAATAACGACAACGCTGGAGCAAGTTGCTCCTACTTTTACGCCATTTATATTTGTAGAACTGGTGATCAAGGATAGAGATATACGTTCAGCCACTTTTAGCATGCTTGCGTTATCGGAGGGAAATCAGAACGGAGAGAATAGCAGTGCTTCCGTTTCTTTATCTATTCCTGAGATGTTTCAAGGGGTGATGACGCTAGCGAATTTAATGTCCACCTCCTCTCGAGAAATGGAGAGGCTTCGCGTTCATGTACAAATATCACAATCACTTTTTGAACATAATACAGATATTGTATATTCTACTGATTTACATGGGAATTTTACGAACGTGAATCCCGCTTTCGAGAAAATTCTAGGTTACACAAAAGAGGAAATTTTACATACGAACGCTTTAAAATACATGCATCCGAATGATGTACCTCGTGTTAGCAGACATTTTTATCGAGCTTTGCGTGGAAAAATTCAATATTATAATTTGGAGATTCCTACAAAATCAGGGGAAACATTATTATTCCAAATTAAAAACGTTCCAATTATCGTTGATGGGAAAAAAGTAGGCATTTACGGGATTGGAAGAGATATTACCGAACAAAAAAAGCGGAAGAAAAAATTTCATATTTAGCGTATTATGACCCGGATACCCATCTTCCAAACCGGACAAAGTTTATGGAAATCATCGATGAACAGTTAGAAAAGGCGAAGCAAAAAAATAGGAAGCTAGCAGTCGTATTCATCGATTTAGACCGTTTTAAGCTAGTTAACGATAGTATAGGGCATTATGCGGGAGATGAAATTTTAAAACAAGTCGTTCAGCGCATTCAGCATGTTTTGCCAGCTGGAGCGTATTTAGGAAGGTTTCATGGGGATAAGTTTTGTTTACTTTTAACAGAGCGCACCGATTCAGAAGGAGTGTTTAAAACAGCAGCGCACATTTCAAAAGAAGTGATGAAGCCGATTGTATATGAAAACAAAGAATTTTTTATCACTATAAGTATTGGAATCAGCTTCTATCCAAACGATGGTGTGGATAAACATTCATTGCTCAAAAGTGCTGATATCGCCCTAAATAGAGCAAAACAGAGTGGGGGAAATCGAATACAATTTTATTCTGCAAAAATGAATGAAGAAACGTTATACCGTTTAGAGATGGAAAGATATTTGCGAAAAGCACTGGAAAATCAAGAATTTTTTCTATGCTATCAGCCGATTATTGATATACATAAAGGTGTTATTGTCGGAAACGAAGCATTAATTCGTTGGCGCCATCCAAAGCTAGGACTTGTTAGACCGAATGAATTTATTTCACTAGCAGAAGAGACGGGGCTCATTCATGAAATTGGAAGATGGGTATTAGTAACGGCTTGCAAACAAACAAAAAAATGGCAGCAATTATGGAATCAACAACTCTTCGTTTCTGTGAATGTGTCGGCGAGACAATTTCAGCATGAAGGCTTTATTGATGATGTAAAACAGGCGCTAGAGCAATCGCAGCTCTCCCCAAATTGCTTACATTTAGAATTAACGGAGAACTCTATGCTTCGTAATCTTCATTACAGTATTCAAGTAATGAAAGAATTACAGCAGCTCGGTGTCGGTATTGCTATTGATGATTTTGGAAGTGGATACGCTTCTTTTAGTTATTTAAAAAATTTACCAGTAAACATATTAAAAATTGATCGTTCATTTGTTGAGAAAATGCATACAAATTCTTCGGATATCGCGATCGTAAAGGCAATTATTACGATGGGGCACGGATTAGGGCTAAAAACAGTAGCCGAAGGGGTGGAAACGGTCGAGCAGCTGGAATTGTTAAAAATGCTGCATTGCCATCACGCACAAGGATATGCATTGTATCGTCCGGTAACCGCAGAAGAATTGTCAACATATATGACGGTAAGCCACAAATAGAGAATTGGGGAAAGAAAACAACTCTTTCCCCATTATCCGATGTGCGCGCAAATAAACCGTTTTCCGGTATTAAATGTGATTTCAAAGCGGTCTTTATATGTATCTCCACGCTCATAGTAATGTTGGACGTTGCTAATGAATTCAGTATTATCATAAATAATAAAATTAACACCAGAATATTTTTTAAATAACAATCCATTATAGCAGTATAAACAATCGTATAAAGAAAAGCCGAGTTCATTTAGCCACTGTACAAAATGAAAAAACGTTTTATCCGAAAGCGATTCGAGCCATTGTTGATAAGCGTATGGAAGCCGCTTTCGAAAACGGACGTGTTCGCCGCTTTGAAGAGGGAAAACTTCGATCCCTATATCGACCATCCCGTCTTTTTGTAATTGGCCGCACATCCAATGACCATGGCGGAAAATCTCTATATTTCCTTCTGTCATTTCCTCAAGTAATGATGCTTCCTCATCTTCTTCATCAAAAAAGATCCACTCGTCGTTTACGAATTCAATCGTTCCTTGTATATAAGCTCGTTTTTGTTCATTTATGCATTGAAGACGATGTTCGATGTTCACTTTTCCTCCTCCTCCTTTATTTCCTGTTTTGCCAAATTGTCTTCCATTTATTCACATCGTTCTTACAATCGGACAATTCATCGAAATGAGAGGTGCTGCATAAAATGGAATCATGCCAATACGGAGAATGCCAAATTAAAAAGAAAGCGAAGGTTAAAAAGAAAGCGAAGGCGGGAAGAACTATGATAAAATCCCTCAAGCGCGAGATAGCTTGGCTTAGCTAAGGAAAAGAAAAGGTATGGCGTTCGAGACGTGTTATGTTAAAAATAGCTTTTTTGTTATCTATCAAGAAAGGATTGGTTCGTATGTGTGGTATCACCGGTTGGGTTGATTTTCAGCGCGACTTGCGAATGGAAAAAGAGATTATCTCTAAAATGACAGAAACATTAGCGAAACGTGGACCTGACGATACAAATGCTTGGTTTAGCGAACATGCCGCATTTGGACATAAGCGGCTTATCGTGGTCGACCCAGCAGGCGGCAAACAGCCGATGACAAGAATGAAAAATGGGTATCGTTATACCGTTTGTTATAACGGAGAATTATATAATACAGAAGACATTCGTAAAGAACTATTAAAAAAGGGGTATACATTCCAAGGGCATTCGGATACGGAAGTATTATTAAACGCTTATATAGAGTGGAAAGAGCACTGTGTTGATTATTTTAACGGAATTTTTGCTTTTGCGATTTGGGATGAACAGCGCGAACAGCTATTTTTAGCGCGGGACCGACTTGGCGTGAAGCCGCTTTTTTATCGGCATGTCCATGATAGTCTTTTATTTGGCTCAGAAATGAAAGCAATTTTGGCACATCCGGAAGTAAAAGCAGAAGTGGACTATGAAGGACTAGCAGAAGTGTTTGGATTAGGTCCGTCACGGACACCAGGGCATGGCGTGTTTCGCGGAATGAAAGAATTGCGCCCGGCGCACGCGTTAAAGTTTTCCCGCGAAGGGATAAGAGTATGGCGCTACTGGAATGTGCAAAGCGATGTGCATAGAGACTCGCTGGATGAGACGGTGGAAAAATTGCGTTTTCTTCTTATTGATGCTGTTACGCGCCAGCTTGTTTCCGATGTTCCTGTCTGCACTTTTTTATCCGGCGGGATTGATTCGAGTTCCATTACCGCCATTGCCGCAACGGTGTTTGCGAAAGAAGGAAAAGGACAGCTTCATACGTATTCTATTGATTACGAAGGGAACGACCAATATTTCAAAGCAAATGATTTTCAGCCAAATGCCGATGCGCCTTGGATTGAACTAATGTCAAAAACATTCCAAACCGTCCATCATCATTGTGTCATTAGTCAGGAAGATTTGTTTCATCATTTACAGGAAGCGGTGATCGTCCGTGATGTCCCAGGCATGGCGGATGTGGACTCTTCGTTGCTATGGTTTTGCAAAGAAATAAGAAAAGATTTTGTCGTTAGTTTATCCGGGGAATGTGCGGACGAAATTTTTGGCGGCTACCCATGGTTTCACCGTCCTGACGATTTAGCGCGGAACGGATTCCCTTGGATGCGTTCGACAGAGGCACGGATGGATTTATTAAAAGAAGATTGGAGAAAGAAATTGCAGCTGGATGAATATGTACAAAAGCGCTTTGGTGAAACGATCGCGGAGGTTCCAAGACTGGAAGGGGAAAGTGCGGAAGATGCGAAGCGGCGCGAATTGTTTTATTTGAACATGATTTGGTTTATGACAACGCTTTTGGATCGAAAAGACCGCATGAGTATGGGCGCGAGTTTGGAAGTTCGCGTGCCGTTTGCCGATCATCGGTTAGTAGAATATGTTTGGAATATTCCTTGGGAGATGAAAATGTACGGCAACCGCGAAAAAGGCATTTTGCGCAAGGCATTGGAAGGAATTTTACCAGAGGAAGTGTTATATCGCAAAAAAAGCCCGTATCCGAAAACCCACCATCCGCTTTATACGAAGCTAGTAAAAAATTGGGTAAAAGAATTATTGCACGACCGCTCATCGATTCTTTATGAATTTTTTGATGCGAAAAAAATAGAAGAGTTAGTGGAAACAGAAGGAAAATCATTCCAAGCGCCTTGGTTTGGACAGTTAATGACAGGACCACAACTATTGGCGTATCTTGGCCAAGTGCATGTTTGGTTCCAAAAATACGGCATTACCATAAATCGAGTAGGAGGGAGCGATTAACTCCCGTCCTCTCACACCACCGTACGTACGGTTCCGTATACGGCGGTTCAATTAAGATAATTGACGCAAGTCTTTATAACTTCCGTGAATAGCTGTTCTCTTTATGCCAGTGGTCACTCCACCCTCCAAGAGATCTCCCACGGGATTCACCGCTTCCTCCCTCAAGTGAGGTACTACGTTTTCTGTGTTCATCATGACTCACTGAATGCCAAGGGCTATTCTCTCTTAATTGTTCGGTCCTTCTTAGTTGTTCTAGACCAACTAATACTATGACCTCTGCTGACTTCTGACGGTTCAGCTACTTATCACTAAGTAGGTTATGAAGCGTACTTCACATATCCGCCAGACCTCCCCGGGTAAGAGTGTAATCTTTCCTTCCATCCATCTGCTTCATTTACTCTGTATCACCTTCGGCAGAAAGGGCTTTGTTTTGTCTTGCAAACTCACCCAGTGATACCTAGCCTCATATGAAGTTCGTGTTCCGAGAGACCCAAAGTTTGCCGCTCGCTTCCTTCAGATTCCGCGTCACCACGGACACCCTTGCGTTAAGCTAACTGCTACTTCTGCCTTCGCAGCTCGGGACTTTCACCCTATAGATTACACCCATGCCGGGCGCACAAGAATAAGAGCTGCCTTTGTCGCAGCTCTTTTTGTCTATGCAGTTTCTATGCTTGGTATAAGTGATTTTCTCATCCACACTTTCGAACGCCAACGCCATAACATCAGCAATCCACGCAGCCATTCATCAGCAATAAAGGAAATCCATACCCCAATCAGTCCTAAACCAGCCTCAATACCGAGAAAATAGGAAATGGCAACACTAACGCCCCACATGGACAATATCCCCATATATACTGGAAATTTAACATCTCCAGCTGCTCGCAGTGAACTAATGATAACGAGATTAAACGAACGTCCGGGCTCTAATACTATTGTCAATAAGAGAAGCAATCGGCCTGTTTCGATAATTTGTTCATTATCTGTAAACAATGAAAGCAGCTGTCTTGAGAAAATGAAACTAATCGATGCCATCGTGATCGAGATGACGATGGCGCTGCGCAAACTTTTTAAACAACGTGTATATGCTTCTGTATAGCGTCCGGCCCCGACGAGATGGCCGACAAGAATTTGCGACCCTTGACTTATCGCAATGCCAAATAAAAAAACAAACATCATAATATTTTGCGTATATACTCTCGTTGTCAACGCTTCTGCTCCAAGCCAAGTAATAAAATACGTAATAAGCATTTGCGCCGTATTGTACGCCAAGTGTTCTCCAGCGGATGGAATTCCGATTTTCAATAGATCCCGGATATGATGAAATGGCAAAGAACGAAGAACAGATAATGAAAATGGCATTTTTGTCCGTTTCAATAATAAAGAAAAGATAACGATCAATCCGATGAGACGGCTGACGGTTGTCGAGATTGCCACCCCTTTTACTCCTAATACTGGAAAATCGAACGGTCCAAAAATAAATAAGTAGTTGCCAATCACATTCAGTATGTTCATGCCGATGGTTACGTACATCGTTTCACGGGTAAAACCATAGCTTTTTAATATAGCTCCAATGGTCATAATGAGCGCTTGAATAAATAAAAATCCGCCGACGATCATTAAATAGTCGTTCGCCTCTGTAAGCAAATGGTTCGATAGTTTCATCGTATATAAAATTGGCTTTCCGAAAAAGAATAGCACACTGCTAAGTACAAGGCTGAACAAAAAGTTAACAGCGATAGAGATGAGCGAAACTTCCACTGCATGCTGCTTTCTTTCAGCCCCCAAATATTGCGCCACTAAGACGGCAGTGGCTAAGGCAATAAAATTAAACATGACAATAATCACAGCAATAATTTGATTCGCTACGCCGACAGCGGCAACAGAGTGATCCGAATACTGGCTTAGCATCAATGTATCGGCATTTCCCATGACCATATATAATAGCGTTTCAATAAAAATCGGCCATGTCAGCGCAAATAAGGAAAGTTTTTTCTGATCGGTGTTCATCAAGACAACTCCTTTAATCATTCCGACTTTAAAACTATATCAAGTTTATCTAGTTTATTGCATAATAAGAAGAGAAAAGAGCGATTTGATTTGTATATTTCCGACATGTGAAAGGATGTTTGGAATGGAATACATAACATTTTCTTTTCCGCCGTTTCCGATTTTTATTAAAGGGGCAGAAAGCGTATTTCCAAAAGGACAAAAACATTTTCGACGGACGTTTTCTGTGTTTGATTTGTTATATGTGAAAAAGGGATGCTTATATATGACAGAAGAAAACAAGGAATTTGCTGTAAAAGAAGGAGAATATCTTATTCTTATTCCGGGAAGAGAGCATTACGGGCATTATCCTTGCACGGAAGAAACACAACTAGTTTGGCTTCATTTTACGATCGAAGGAGGATATGACATTGTTCCAAAACAGTCGTTAAGCTGGCAAAATGTCATTGAGAGGGAAGCAACATATGTCGAGTCGGTTCAATATCGTTTTTGGATACGGCAATATGCGAAAGTAAAGCAAAGGGAACGCATCGAACAATTGCTTCAACAATTAGTCGAGCTGAATGAGGAAAGAGATCCAGATCGTTCATTAAAGCAATTACTCTATTTTGTTGAATTCATTTGGCAATTGCAAAAACAGGAGCTGCATATTCCAAGCGCTTCTGAAAAAGTGTGTGCCGAAGCGGTTGCTTACATCGAACGGCATTATGCTGAACCGATTACGATTCAGCAGCTCGCCCAATCATTACGATTTCATCCTGACTACATTACCCGTTGCATGCAAAAAACAATTGGCATGAGTTTTGTGCAATATTTGAATTATTATCGCTTGTCAAAAGCAAAAAAATGGTTGGCAGAAACGAATGAAACGATTGAAGCGATTGCCAAGAGAGCAGGAATTGAAGATGGCGCCTATTTTTCAAGGCTATTCAAAAAAATAGAAGGAGTTACACCGACAGAATATCGCCGTACTGTGCATCGGATGTAAAAAAAGCGAGAGGATACTTCCTTCTCGCCTTTTATCAATTTTCTACTTGATAGAGGAGAAAACCGTATGGAGGAATGTTTGCACGCAATGTTTTTGCTTCTACAGCAAATTGCTCGTTTGTCCATAAGTTCGTTAGCCGTTTTCCTTTAAGAGACAATGGGACCGTGACTTCAATATTTTTGTTGTTATTGTTGATCATAACTAAAATCGTTTCGTGCTTGTATGTTTTCGTATATATTAAATGATTTGTTTCATTATTTGCATCAATAAATGTAATATTTCCTCGACTTCCAAGAGCAGGATGAGTCTTGCGAAGCGAAATGAGTTTTTTCACATGTTCTAATATATCGCGGTTTTGTTTACTTTCATCCCAAATCATACATTTGCGGCATCCTGGATCTTGCCCACCTGTCATACCAATTTCGTCACCATAGTATATGCATGGAGAACCGGTAAAAGAGAGTTGGAATAAAAATAGCAGTTTGACTTTTCGTACGTCATTGTTACATGTCGTTAAAATCCTTGGTGTATCGTGACTGCCAAGCAAGTTAAAAGCGACTTCATTGACGTTTGCTGGGTAAGAATGCAGAACGTTCATAATTATATTAGCAAATTGTTCAGCACGGATTTCGTCTTTGGCGAAAAAGCGGATAACGCCATTCGTAAATGGATAATTCATGACAGCATCAAATTGATCGCCTCGAAGCCATGGCATTGCATCGTGCCAAATTTCTCCGAGAATATAAACATCCGGTTTGATTGCTTTCACCGCTTGACGGAATTCTCGCCAAAATTGGTGGTCTACTTCGTTTGCTACATCTAATCGCCATCCATCGATATCAAACTCGCGAATCCAATATGTTGCTACATCTAATAAATACTGCTTTACCTCAGGATTTTCCGTATTTAACTTTGGCATTTGCTCAACAAATGCGAACGTATCATAGTTTGGTCTTGGGACTGTCCGTAACGGAAATTCGTGAATATGAAACCAATCCTTATATTTTGAATTATTACCATTTTTTAGTACATCTTGAAACGGTGCAAAATAGTAACCGCAATGATTAAATACTGCATCTAGCATCACTCTTATTCCTTTTTGATGGCAAAGATCAACAAGTTTTTTAAATGTTTGTTTATCTCCAAAATGTGGATCGATTTCAAAATAATCTATCGTATCATATTTATGATTAGATGGCGCATAGAAAATAGGAGTAAAATAAATGCCGTTAATACCGAGCTCAACAAGATAATCAAGGTGTTGTATAATCCCTTCAAAATCGCCGCCGAAAAAACTTGTTGGTGTCGGTTCTTCGCTTCCCCAAGGTAGCGTTCCCTCTGGATTCAAAGACGGATTTCCATTTGCAAAGCGCTCCGGGAAAATTTGATACCAAATCGTATCTTTTGCCCATTCGGGCGCATGAAATACATCGATTTTATTTAAAAAAGGAAAGCAAAAATAGTAAGCGGTATCATCTGTTGGTGCCTCGTTGTAAAAACCTTTTTCCGTATATACTATCGTTTCACTGCCTGCTGTTAATTCAAACCCGTAACGAAGGCGGCGGTATGGAGGAACAACTTCAATAAACCAGTAGTCAAACAAATCGTCTGACCCGCTTTTCACCATGGGAGCACGGTTCAGCTGCCAAACGCCGTTTACCCATTCATACGGATCAGCATAAAGAAGGTAAACGGTTTCGATATCATTTTTTTTCGTACGAAGGCGAATATGTAACGTTTTTTCATTGTACGCATAAGCAAAGTTATCTTTTGGACGATGATAAATGGCTTCTTTCAACATTTTCTTTGCCACTCCTTTAACAAGAGCAATCGTTTGCACATAAATATGTTTTTGTACTTAAAGAGTAGGATAATTGAACAAAAAAGTCAAATTTTTATTGAAAAAAACTTGTCAAATAAAAAATAGACGATATAATGAAAGTGAGCGGTGCAATCGTTTTCATGGATAACTTACTCTTTTTTTGTAGTTTTGTGCAAACGATTTCCTAATACAAGCGATTGCGCTATAAGTGAATTAACTTTTAGGAGGGGGATATATGAAAAAAGTTGTTTCATTGTTTATGGTGATGATTCTTCTGATCGGCGTTTTGGCTGCGTGTGGTCCAAAGCGTGATACCGAACAAGTGAAAGAAAACAAAAAGGAAACTACAACAGAAAATGTAAAAAAACCAGAAAAATTAGTTGTTTGGGTAAATGATGAAGAAAAGCAAAAACAGGCATTAAGCGATATCTTTAAAAAATACACAGAGAAAACAGGAATCAAAATTGAAATGGTCGCTGTGAACATGCTTGATCAAGCGAAAAAAATAGCGCTGGACGGTCCGGCAGGAAAAGGTCCAGACGTGTTTTTCCAGCCGCATGACCGCATTGGTGACATTGTTCTCCAAGGTTTAGCTGATCCAGTTGATCTTGGCGATGCAAAAAGCGAATATAACAAAACAGCAATTGATGCGGTTACTTATGACGGTCAAACTTATGGTGTACCTTTTGTCGTGGAAACATACGGTCTATTCTACAACAAAGATTTAGTACCTGAAGCTCCGAAAACGATGGAAGATCTTATGAAAATCGCGAAAGAAAAAACAAATGCTGCAAAAGACCAATATGGTTTCTTGATGGAAGCAGCAAACTTCTATTTTGTCTATCCATTCTTTGCAGGGTATGGAGGCTACGTGTTCCATAACAAAGATGGCAAAGTGGACACAAGCGATATCGGGTTGGCAAATGATGGAGCTGTAAAAGGGGCCGAACTTGTTCAATCTTGGTTTAAAAATGGATACATTCCAAAAGAAATTAACGAAGATATTATGAACGGCTTATTTACAAAAGGAAATGTAGCGACGGTTATTAGTGGCCCATGGAACATTGCCACATATCGTGATGCGTTAGGGGATAAATTAGCGACTGCTCCACTTCCAGTATTAGAAAACGGCGAACATCCAAAATCGTTTGTCGGTGTGAAAACTTGGATGTTATCTGCTTATTCGAAGAACAAAGAATGGGCGACGGACTTTATGAAATTTGTGACTAACGAAGAAAATTCACTTCATTACTATGAAGTTGCGGGTGAAATGCCAGCAAATGAAAAAGCGTTAACAAATGAAAAAATTAAAAATAACCCATTAATTTCCGGATTTGCAGAGCAAATTCAATACGGAGAGCCAATGCCAAACGTACCGCAAATGTCACAAGTATGGGATCCAATGGGCAATGCGTTACAATTCATCGCAAAAGGTGATGATCCAAAAGCAGTATTAACGGAAGCAGTAAAAACGATTCAAGATAAAATCGCAGCAAGCGGTGGAAAATGACGTAATAATTTGGTGGATAGAGCTCTCTATCCACCATTCTTATCACGTATAGGGGGGATACAACATGCCTGAAAAAAGGGTGCGGCATAATCCGGTTGTTGCCGTTGTGTTATCGGTCCTTTTTGCTGGCTTAGGGCAATTATACAATCGGCGCTATGTCAAAGGGATTTTATTTATTATCATTGAAGCAGCTTTTTTGATGACGTTTTATAACTTTTTAAACATTGGATTATGGGGACTCATTACATTAGGGGAAATTCCGAAAGTCGATCATTCGATTTTCTTGTTAATTCAAGGTCTAGTTTCTGTCATTATCATCGCATTTGCGGCCGCTCTTTACTATTTTAATATTATGGACGCGCGGAAAGATGCGCTTCGCCTTCAACGTGGAGAACCGTTTCCGTCGCTGATCGAATCTTGCAAAAACGCTTGGGATAAAGGATTCCCATATGTATTTGTCACTCCTGGTCTTGTCATGCTGGTATTTATTGTCGTGCTACCTCTACTTTTTATGGTATCCCTAGCGTTTACTGATTATAACTTATATAATTCTCCACCGCGCCATTTGTTGCATTGGGTTGGGTTTGAAAACTTTAAAAACTTAGTATCCGTGCCAATTTGGCAAAATACATTTTTCAGCGTATTTTCTTGGACGATTGTGTGGACAATTGTCGCTACCACTTCGCAAATTGCGCTAGGATTATTTTTAGCCCTTTTAGTCAATGACCCGCGCATTAAATTTAAACGGTTCATTCGGACTGTATTAATTTTGCCGTGGGCGGTTCCAGCGTTCGTGACGATTCTCGTGTTTGCAGCGATGTTTAACGATAAATTCGGAGCGATTAACCGCGATATTTTAAGCGCATTTGGCGTGATGATTCCATGGATGAACGACCCGTTTTGGACAAAAGTCGCCTTAATTTTGATTCAAACATGGTTAGGCTTCCCGTTCGTATTTGCCTTATTTACTGGCGTGCTGCAAAGCATTTCCCGCGATTGGTACGAAGCGGCGGACATCGACGGAGCTTCTCGCTGGCAAAAGTTTCGCTCGATTACATTGCCGCATGTGCTCTATGCGACGGCTCCGCTATTGATTATGCAGTATGCCGGCAACTTTAATAACTTTAATATTATTTATTTATTCAACGATGGCGGTCCGGCAGTGCGTGGTCAAAATGCCGGAGGAACCGATATTTTAATTTCTTGGGTATATGATTTAACGTTTACGACAAACAACTACAATATGGCTGCAGCGATTTCCATTATTATCGGATTGATTGTGGGCGGCTTTGCTTTATACCAATTTAGACGTACACGTTCCTTTAAAGAGGAGGGGAACATTTAATGAGTCGAAAAACAAAATCACGAATCGAAGTCACGTTGATTTATTTATTTATTGCATTTATGTTTGTTATTATCGCATATCCGCTTCTTTGGACCATTAGCATGTCATTCAATCCGGGAACGAGCTTATATTCTGCATCGTTAATTCCAGAAAAGCCGTCTTTGGAACATTATAAATGGTTATTTACAAGCCCGCAGAGTGATTATTTGCTATGGTATAAAAATAGCTTATTCGTTGCATTTGCCAATTCTATTTTATCTGTCTTTTTTACAGCATTAATTGCTTATGCGTTTTCCCGCTACCAATTTGTTGGACGGAAAATGGGATTATATTTATTTCTTGTGCTACAAATGTTTCCGTCATTGATGGCGATGGTCGCACTTTATATTTTACTAAATATGCTTGGGCTTTTAGACTCTCTATGGGGACTTATTCTCATTTATGTCGGTGGGCAAATTCCGTTTAACGCCTGGCTTGTTAAAGGGTATTTTGACACGATTCCACGTGAGCTTGATGAGGCGGCACGCATTGATGGTGCAGGACATTTGGCTGTGTTTTTCCGAATTATGCTTCCACTTGCGAAACCGATTTTAGCGGTTGTGGCGCTGTTCAATTTTATGGCACCGTTTACGGATTTCTTATTGCCATCAATCGTTTTACGCGATCCAGAAAAATATACGCTTGCAGTCGGATTGTTTAACTTTATTAGCGACCGATTTGCCAATAACTTTACTCGTTTTGCCGCTGGTTCTATTTTAATTGCTGCGCCGATTGCCATCGTATTCTTATTCTTGCAACGTTATTTAATTTCTGGCTTAACAGCAGGTGGAACAAAAGGGTAATAACCGTTATGATAGAATTGGTATTACCCCTTTCCGATGAGTCAAACGATACTAGAGATAAAGGGGGGAAGCGGAAATAGGGAATCGAGTATTCGCTTTATTTATGCTTCCGTTTCTTCTTTTTTGTGCGGTTCCGGTACAAGCTGCTGAAAAAGAAGAACGGACATGGCAAGATGAGGCAATTTATTTTATTATGGTCGACCGCTTTAACAACATGGATCCGACGAATGACCAAGACGTTAATGTCAATGATCCAAAAGGATATCACGGCGGTGATTTAAAAGGAGTGACCGCCAAACTAGACTACATTAAAGATATGGGATTTACGGCGATTTGGCTGACACCGATTTTTAAAAATGAACCGGGCGGCTATCATGGGTATTGGATTCAAGACTTTTACAAAGTCGATCCGCATTTTGGCACGATGGAAGATTTAAAAACGTTAGTGAAAGAAGCGCATAAACGCAACATGAAGGTGATTCTGGATTTTGTCGCCAACCATACCGGCTACCACCATCCATGGCTGAACGACCCAGCGAAGAAAGATTGGTTTCATGAGAAAAACGACATTTTTAACTGGGATGACCAACAACAAGTGGAAAACGGCTGGGTGTTCGGACTGCCTGATTTAGCGCAAGAAAATCCACAAGTAAAGCGCTATTTAATCAATATGGCCAAATGGTGGATTAAAGAAACGGACATTGACGGTTATCGCCTTGATACAGTCAAACACGTCCCGAAATCGTTTTGGCAAGAGTTTGCCAAAGAAGTGAAATCGGTGAAAAAAGACTTTTTCCTGCTTGGAGAAGTATGGAATGATGACCCGCGTTATATTGCCGACTATGGAAAATACGGCATCGACGGGTTTGTCGATTATCCGCTTTACAACGAAATCACGAAAGTGTTCAGCAAGCGCGATCAATCGTTGCGGCCGCTTTACGACGTATGGGAGTATGACAAAACATTTTACGATCGCCCGTATTTGCTTGGAACATTTTTAGACAATCATGATACGGTACGTTTTACAAGACTTGCGATAGAAAATAAGCAAAATCCAATAACGAGAATTAAGCTCGGTTTAACGTATTTGTTCTCTGCACCGGGCATTCCGATTATGTATTATGGAACAGAAATTGCAATGGACGGCGGGAACGATCCGGATAATCGTCGCTTAATGAATTTCCGTACTGACAAGGAAATCATTGATTATATTAAAAAATTAGGGGAACTGCGCCAACAGCTACCATCGCTACGGCGCGGCGATTTTACATTGTTATATGAAAAAAACGGTATGGCTGTCTTTAAGCGGACGTATAAAGACGAAACAGCGGTCATTGCCATTAACAATACCGGAAAAACACGAAAGGTTCATTTGACAAACAATCAACTTGCCCCGGGAAAAGAACTACGCGGACTGCTGGCAGGAGATTTAGTCCGAAGCGATCGCGACGGATATGATCTCATTTTAAATCGCGAGACAGCGGAAATTTATGTGCTTGCGAAAAAGACGGGGCTCAATATTCCATTTATTGCAACGTTAATTGCCATTTATGTGCTATTTGGGTTGTTTTTATATTATGTAAAGAAAAGGTCAAAACAGACAATCTAGGAGGGAAAAAAGATGCTCGAGGATACAAGCTTCGCCATTCAGCCGGAACAAGATGACAAAACGCAAGAAACGCACCGGATCGACATCGGGAATATGCATACATTTTCTCATACGGAACACGTATTTTCATTCCATTGCGACACAGGAATCGTCAAAATTCGATTTTACCGTGAAGATATTGTCCGTATCGCCTTCAACCCTTTTGGCGAAACAAGTTTGTCCACAAGTGTCGCTGTCGTAAAAGAGCCGGAAAAAGTAGATGCCTCCGTACATGAAACCGAGGAAGAGGTGACGTTAACATCGGCAAAACTGACGGTTGTTTTGCAAAAACGACCGTTTCGCGCCCGCATTTACGACAATCATGGACGACTGCTTGTTGCGGAAGGAAAAAAGGGGATGGCGTTTACCTACCAAGGAGAAGTATGCTGTTTTAAAATGATGGATGAAGCTGACCATTTTTACGGATTTGGTGAAAAAACAGGGTTCCTCGATAAGCGTGGCGAAACAATGACGATGTGGAATACGGATGTGTATGCGCCACACAATCCGGAAACGGACCCGTTATACCAATCCCATCCGTATTTTATGACGGTGCGAAATGGAAGTGCGCATGGCATTTTCTTTGACAATACGTACAAAACAACATTTGATTTTCAAACAGCGACCGATGAGTATTGTTTTTCCGCAGAAGGAGGGGCCATTGATTATTACGTTTTTGCTGGTCCAACGCCAAAGGACGTGTTAGAACAATATACGGATCTTACCGGCCGAATGCCGCTTCCGCCAAAATGGGCACTCGGGTATCATCAATCCCGCTATAGCTATGAAACCGAACAAGAAGTAAGAGAGATCGCACAAACGTTTATCGAAAAAGACATTCCGCTTGATGTCATTTATTTAGATATTCATTACATGAATGGCTATCGCGTGTTTACGTTTGACCGTAACCGTTTTCCGAATCTGAAGCAGCTCATTGCCGATTTAAAACAAAAAGGAATTCGTGTTGTTCCGATTGTCGACCCCGGAGTGAAAGAAGACCCAGAATACGTCATTTACCAGGAAGGCATTCGCCATGATTATTTTTGCAAATATATCGAAGGAAACGTTTATTTTGGAGAAGTCTGGCCGGGCAAGAGCGCGTTTCCGGATTTTACAAATAAAAAGGTGCGAAAATGGTGGGGAGAAAAGCACCAATTTTATACGGATTTAGGCATTGAAGGCATTTGGAACGACATGAACGAACCATCCGTTTTTAACGAAACGAAAACGATGGACGTCAAAGTGATACACGACAACGACGGCGATCCGAAAACGCATCGCGAGCTTCATAACGTGTATGGCTTTATGATGGGAGAAGCAACGTATAAAGGAATGAAAAAATTATTAAACGGAAAGCGCCCGTTCTTATTAACACGCGCTGGCTTTTCCGGCATTCAGCGCTATGCCGCGGTATGGACGGGGGATAATCGCAGCTTCTGGGAACACTTGCAAATGTCACTGCCGATGTGTATGAACTTAGGATTATCTGGAGTTGCGTTTTGCGGTCCGGATGTTGGCGGTTTTGCCCATAACACGAATGGAGAGCTGTTGACGCGATGGATGCAAGTAGGGGCGTTTACGCCATATTTTCGCAATCATTGCGCGATTGGGTTCCGCCGTCAAGAACCGTGGGCGTTTGGGGAAAAATATGAGCGCATCATAAAAAAATATATTCGATTGCGCTATCAGTGGCTTCCACATTTATATACATTGTTTGCGGAGGCACATGAAACAGGGGCACCTGTCATGAGACCATTGTTTTTCGAGTACCCGGATGATGAAAACACGTATAATCTGTATGACGAATTTCTCGTTGGTGCCAATGTATTAATTGCGCCGATCATGACGCCGAGCACGACCCGTCGCGTCGCTTATTTCCCGAAAGGAAACTGGGTGGATTATTGGACAGGCGAAGTGCTAGAAGGCGGCCAATACCATTTAATTTCTGCGGATTTAGAGACATTGCCAATTTTCATTAAACAAGGATCGGCTATTGCCTTAGGTGACGTTAAGCGTTCGACAGAAATGCCGGACGAACATCGGACTGTTCATATTTATAAGGCCAATGGTGGCAAAGCGACGTATGTACTGTATGATGATGATGGACAAACGTTCTCTTACGAAAAGGGAGATTATTTACGCATGTATATTGAGGTCGAATATGGCGAAAATTCCGTGCATATCGTAACGAAAAGCGAAGGAACGTATCAACCAAGTTGGAAGCTCTCTTTTGCAATTCATCACGCGACGGAACAGACGAAAGTCACGATCGATGGAAACGAACAAAATGCGATATTTGATCCTCATCAGCGTATCCTACTCATCCAAAGTGAATGAGCATCGAATGGGGGAGTAAATGATGAACGTTACGATAAAAGATGTTGCAAAACGAGCAAACGTGGCTCCCTCCACGGTTTCCCGCGTTATTGCCGACAGTCCGCGAATTAGTGAGAAGACGAAGCGAAAAGTGCGACAGGCAATGAAAGAACTTGGCTATCATCCGAATTTTATTGCGCGCAGTTTGGCCAATCAAGCAACACAGGTGATCGGCATTGTCATGCCAAGCGCAGCGGAACAGGCGCTGCAAAACCCGTTCTTTCCAGAAGTCATCCGCGGCATCAGCAAAGTAGCACATGAAAAAAAATACGCTTTGCAAATGTCCACAGGCGAAAAAGAAAAAGAAATTTACGAAGGGGTTGTGGACATGCTTCAAGGCCGCCGCGTCGACGGAGTGATTTTATTATATTCGCGCATCAATGATAGACTGATGAAATATTTGCAAAAACATCAATTCCCATTTGTCGTCATCGGGAAGCCGCATCAAAAGGAAGAACAAATCACCCATGTCGATAATGACAATTACCGGGCGGGCAAAGAAGCGACGGAGCATTTGATCGCGCGCGGCCATGAACGAATCGCTTTTGTCGGCGGCAATAAGCAATATTTAGTGACTGTCGACCGATTGCATGGTTACGAGGAGGCTTTGAGAGAAGCGGGCCTTCCTTATCGCGAAGACTATATCATGCACGAAGAATTTTTGCAGGAAGGCGGCCAAGAAGCGATGAAAGAGCTGCTTTCGCTCGCTGAGCCGCCGACAGCGCTCGTCGTTGCCGATGATTTAATGGCCTTAGGCGTGCTGAAGACATTGGATGAAATGGGACTGCGCGTTCCCGATGACATTTCGATCGTCAGCTTCAACAACACGCTGCTGGCGGAAATGTCACGCCCGCCGTTAACCTCGGTCGACATTCATATCTTCCAACTCGGCTACGAAGCAACGAAAAACTTAATCGAAAAAATCGCTAACCCGAACGAACCGATTAAGCGCATTATTATCCCGCATCGGCTTGTCAGACGGTTTTCGTGCGATTATTATCGGAAATAAAAAGCTGGCACAAACGGTCACCCTACACGTGATCGTTTAGAGTCAGCTTTTTCAAATTGAGAAGTTCATTTATCATGAATGGATAGTTGTATTTCTCTGATCGAAAATAGAGGAGTTTTATGCTGTTTCCTTAAAAGTTTTTTCTGGAGATGCTTCAAATGATTATAACGGCTTATTCCTCCTCATTTTTTTCTACAGCATGTCCACCAAATTCGTTGCGTAAAGCGGCTACCACTTTGCCTGTAAATGTATCGGTTTCTAATGAACGATACCGCATCAATAAAGACATAGCGATGACAGGAGTAGCGGTTTGTAGATCTAAAGCCGTTTCGACTGTCCATTTTCCTTCACCGGAAGAATGCATAATCCCTTTGATTTCCTCTAATTTTGCATCCTTAGAAAAGGCGCGTTCTGTTAATTCCATGAGCCATGAACGAATAACAGAACCGTGATTCCACACTCTTGCCACTTTTTCGTAGTCATAATCGAATTCACTTTTCTCCAATATTTCGAATCCTTCACCAATGGCCGCCATCATCCCGTATTCAATCCCATTGTGGACCATTTTTAAGAAGTGGCCGCTACCTGCTTTTCCTGTATATAAATACCCATTTTCCACAGCGGTATCTCGGAAAAGAGGCTCGACAACGTTCCAAGCTTCAGAATCCCCTCCAACCATGTAACACGCTCCGTTACGAGCACCTTCCACTCCACCAGAGGTTCCGGCATCCATAAAGTGAATTCCAATCTCCTTTAGTTCGTTATAACGACGAATCGATTCCTTATAGTGAGAATTGCCGCCATCAATGACAATGTCTCCTTTGCTTAAAAATGGTGTAATTTCGCCAATTACCGAATCAACCACTGTGTGTGGAACCATGATCCAAATAATTCTTGGTTTTTCTAATGATAGAGCGAGCTCCTCTAAATTAGATACGCCTTTGGCTCCATATTTTTTTATTTCTTCAACCGCATTTGCATTTACATCGAACGCTACTACTTCGTGCTTATGGTCGATGAGATTTTTACCTAAGTTGAATCCCATTTTTCCTAAACCGATTAACCCGATTTTCATGTTAATGACCTCCTAAAAACGTCTTTAATCTTATAAGGTAAGGAAAATTTGTTGTTAAATGTGGCTTCTATTTCTTATATTGACAACCTATAGTCATGCTTAACTACCACCAATGAAATCCGGCCTCCTCCAATAATTGATGAGAAGCTTCTGGTCCCATCGAACCTGCAAGATATGAGTGAAGAGGAAGGAGATTCTCCTCAAATGCATCCAAAATGGGTTGAACCCACTTCCAAGATAGTTCAACTTCGTTCCAATGAGCAAAGAAAGTCGAATCACCGCATAAAGAGTCGAAAATCAAGAGCTCATAGGCTTCGGGTACATCTTTCTGATTAGTCGTAAAGTGCATATGGACGGGTTCAATCCTTCCATCGTTTAATACATTTTTATTATTTAATTGCAATGAAACTCCTTCGTTCGGATTGATTTGAATCACTAAAAGATTAGGAGCTGTTTTCTCATTTTTCGGTAAATACCATTCCTTTAATGGATTTTGAATTCAATCACAATACGTGTGGACTTTTCCTTCATTCTTTTACCTGTGCGGATATAGAATGGTACCCCTCTCCAAACCTCATCATCAATCCACAAACGAGCCGCAACAAACGTATCCGTTGTTGAAGAAGCAGTTATTCCGGGTTCTTCTTTATATCCGACAACTGGTTTTCCATCGATTTCTCCAGGACCATATTGACCGCGAACAACGTGTAAACTTACTTCTTCTTTCTGTATTGGCCGAAGAGATTCCATGATTTTTCTTTTCTCATTCCGGATGTCTTTTGCGCTGATCCGTTTTGGAAGGTGCATAGCGGTCATCATCAACAATTGTAACATATGATTTTGAACCATATCGCGAATGGCCCCTGCCTGGTCATAATAACCTGCTCTTTCTTCAACTCCAACCGTTTCGCTAGCTGTAATTTGTACATTGGCTATATACTGATTGTTCCAGATTGCTTGAAATACAGAGTTGGCAAATTTTATAGCTTCCAAGTTCTGGACCATCGGCTTCCCAAGGTAATGATCTACTCGATAAATTTCGTCTTCTTCAAAAGCTTGACTTAACTTTTTATTTAAATCTTGCGCTGATTTTACATCGTGACCAAACGGTTTTTCGATAATCAGGCGTTTCCAACCTTTGGCGGATCCTAGTCCACTTTCCTTGATGTTTGCTGCAATCACCTCAAAAAATTCCGGCGCAACAGATAAATAAAACATGCGGTTTTCAGGAATATTCAATTCTTTTTCACGTCGTTGAACCATTTCAAGCAACTTTTTATACCCTTGGGCATTCGTTACATCTAAAGAAGTATAACGAAACGCATGGAGAAACTCTTCCATTTTGGAACGGTCATTTGTCAAACGTCTAGAAAATGTTCTTAATGAATTTTCCACATATGCTTGAAATTCAACATCGGATAATTCTCTTTTGCTCACCCCAATAACGGAAAACGACTGAGGCATTTTTTGGTCGAGAAATAAATTATATAATGCAGGGAAAATTTTTCGTTTAGCTAAATCACCTGTTGCCCCAAACAAGACAAAGGTCATCGAATCCAATGTTATCCCCCCTGTCTTTTTGAAACATTTTTCAAAAAGAATAAAGCTGATAGAGCAGATGTAACAAGGTTTACTACATTGCAAGAATTGGTATTTTTGTGAACAGGAAGAAGGTCTTGTTCTTGTATTTTTTCGTTCATGAAAGTTCAACAAAGACGAGGGCAGCTTTTGTTCCTTCCAGCGTTTTTAAAACATCGAGAGCATTCTCTCCGAAATAAATATCGCGCGGAATAGTAAAACGATTCATGCTGCTCCCTCCAGTGCTCGTAATTGGTTTACAGATGCTAGTATAATGCGTATAAAATTTATTGAGAAGTACGCACTTTATACATTTATTTGACAGTATGTGTTTTATTATTATAAAGTGAAAATGAGTATACCATGGGCTGTAATAAACATGGGAGGTGAAACGATGGGACACGTTTGCGGCAAGACGTATAACTGTGAAAAAGAATTAACACTCTCTGTTATAGGCGGTAAATGGAAAATGCTTATTTTATGGCATCTAGGAAAAGGGGGAAAGAAGCGGTTTAGTGAACTAAAAGCTCTCATGCCGGGGATCACCCAAAGAATGCTTGTTAACCAGTTGCGAGAGCTGGAGGAAGATCAAATTGTTCATCGCGAAGTCTATCCTGTTGTTCCACCAAAAGTAGAATATTCACTGACCGAGCATGGAAAAAGTCTGATGCCAATTCTTGATGCTATGTATGAATGGGGCAGAAACTATATGGAGACTGTTGTCAAAGGTCAAGTAAAAATCAATGAGGCCGCCAAGTAGAAAAAACTTTCCTCCTTTAAAGCTTCGAAAACTCCCTGCTCGTACTCCTTAATATACTTTTATAGGCAGGCAATTTTCATAGAAAATGCACACTTATCGATATAGAGATGAAGAAAGCAATAAGTTTATATTAGACGTTAAAAAACCAGCGGACAACCATCTTTATGAAAGATCCACTGTCCGTTGGTTTTTTTGTATGTATGTGGTTGCAGATCACAAAGCATCGCCTCTATCATCAGATCCCTCATCGTTTCTACAGACTTCTTTTTTATTCTCCTTTTTTTCGTTTATCCTCTTTTAGTATACTTTTCCACACTATGTAACACAAAAGTGTGTACTTGTTAAATTGAATGATGTGTCTAATAATATCAGTATCGCCACTGACTGGGGCGAAACGTTACTAGATGGATAACAAGAGAGGGGGAGACTATGAAACTGAGAGTTTCAGCAGTTCAATATCATCTTCATACCATCCAATCGTTTGAGGAATTTGCCAAACAAGTAGAACATTATATTAAAACAGCCGAAGAGTTTGGGGCGGATTTTGTCTTGTTTCCGGAATTTTTCACCACCCAGCTAATGTCTATTGGCAACCAGCAAGGGCAACCTTTGACCATTCAAGATCTTCCTGATTTTACAGAACAATATCGGTCTTTATTTATTAATTTGGCTAAGCAAACAAAGATGCATATTATTGGAGGAACCCATGTCATCCGTAAAGGCGGACGATTATACAACGTTGCTTATTTATTCTATCCAGACGGAAGAGTTGCCGAACAGCCAAAGCTTCATATCACTCCGACGGAAGTAAAGGAATGGAATATGTCTCCTGGAGAAAGCTTGCAGGTGTTCGAAACAGACAAGGGAACCATTGCGATGTTGACTTGCTATGACATCGAATTTCCAGAAATCGTTCGAATGGCAAAGGCGAAAGGGGCTGATGTCATTTTCTGCCCTTCATGCACCGATGATCGTCACGGATTTTATCGTGTTCGTTACACCAGCCATGCGAGAGCAATCGAAAATCAAGTTTATGTCGTCACCACTGGTACGGTAGGTTCCCTTCCTACGGTTGATTTCATGAGGGCAAATTTTGGGCAAGCGGCGGTGATTACACCGAACGATATCCCATTTCCTCCGCGCGGCATCTTGGTAGAAGGAGAAATCAATCATGATATGATTGTAACCGCTGATCTCGATTTAGAGCTGTTATATCAGGTTCGCGAAAGCGGTTCTGTCACCACGTGGCGTGATCGACGCACGGATCTTTATCCGGATTGGAAATAAAATGTGACTAGCTGCTCTATAAGGATCATCGCTATTTGTTGCCGAACAGCTTGAACAAGAAGGTTTTTCACATGTTTATTCCATTGAAGGCGGTATGAAAGCGTGGAGCGAGCATTTACAACCGGTCAAAATCGCTGAGCTGAAAAACGGCGGTGCGATTTATCAATTTGTCCGTCTCGGGAAAGGCTGCCTGTCCTATTTGATCGAATCAAACGGAGAAGGTGCGCTTATTGATACAAATCGCATGACGGATGTATACGTTGAGTTTGCGAAGGAACGCGAGATTTCTATTAAATATGTCATTGATACCCATTTGCACGCAGACCATATTTCCGGCGGCCGCAAGTTAGCTGAACAATTGGGAGCGACGTACTATTTGCCTCCAAAAGATGCGACAGAAGTGACCTTTTCCTATGCATCGATTCAAGATGAGGACCGCATTCAGGTCGGTCATGCAGTGATCGAAGCTGTTTACTCACCGGGACATACAATTGGCAGCACTTCGTTTATTATAGATGACCAATATTTACTAACGGGAGATGTTTTATTTATCGATTCGATCGGTCGTCCGGATTTGGCTGGAAAAGCGCAGGATTGGGTGGGGATTTGCGCAAGACATTATATGAGCGCTATAAACAATTAGCAGATGACCTGTTGGTTTTGCCTGCACATTTTATGGTACCGGGTGAAATGAATGACGATGGTAGTGTTGGTACTACATTAGGTATGTTGTACGCAAAAAATCATGGTCTCAATATCGCGAGCGAAGAAGAGTTTCGAAAAACGGTGACGGAAAACTTGCCTCCGCAACCGAATGCTTATCAGGAAATTCGGCAAACAAATATGGGAAAGCTTCATCCAGATGAAGAGCAGCAACGCGAGATGGAAATCGGTCCAAACCGTTGGGCAGTCCGGTAATGATTAAAAAAAGGAGACTTGAGTCATTCATGCCGAGTCTCCTTTTTCTCCCTCCGCAAATATTTTTTAAATTAAGTAAAGGGAAAGCTATATTGATAACTAACAAATAAAGAAAATGCCTCTGTTCCAAAAATTTGTTTAGAAAAATAAATCGGTTGATTATATACTTATACATGTATATAATTGTTCATAAATAAAAACAATGAATGAGGTGGAAAGAAGAATTGGAAGGAATACTGCTTTTGGCTTTATTTATTTTGTTATCAATATCTGTCTATCGGCGGTATTATCCAATAAGAGGAGTTCCGTGTGTTGACTACCGCGATGAAAGTATAAATTCTTTAACGATTCTAGATCTTCGTGATTACAACGAAAAAACAAATCATTATCCCATTGCGAATTCCTTTCACATACCGTTTGCTTATTTAAAACGGCATGTTTATGAAATTCCTGATAAACCAATCCATGTGATTGCAAGTGATGAAGTAGGAAAAAATTTAGGCATTCGCTTTTTGCGCAGCCGCGGTTTTAAAGTGAAGAGCTATTCAATGGCCGATTGTCCTTGCAAAGAAAGGAGAAATGCCAAATGGAATACAGCAAAGAAATCAAAAACCGCCTAAAACGAATTGAAGGACAAGTAAAAGGGATTATTGGTATGATGGAACAAGAAAAGGACTGCAAAAGCGTGATTTCTCAACTTTCTGCTGCACGAAACGCTATTGATCGCACTATTGCTGTTATTGTAAGTTCCAATTTAGAGCAATGTATCCGTGAAAGCTTAGAAAATGGAGAAAAAACGGAACACCTTGTAAAAGAAGCTGTAGAGCTGTTAGTAAAAAGCAGATAAAAGAACGTCAACTTTTCTTTGAAAAGTTGACAGATTTTTTCATCCCTATTAATATACATATAGGGGTAATGGTAATATTAAAGGAGGTCATTGACAATGAATGCAGATAAAGTATTAGATGCAAAGGGTTTTGCATGCCCAATGCCAGTCGTAAGAGCAAAAAAAGCAATTGATGAGTTAGAAGCTGGTCAAGTTTTAGAGGTGCATACAACGGATAAAGGTTCCAAAAACGATTTGACCGCTTGGGCAAAGGCAAGTGGACATACGGTTGTTAATATGAAAGAAGAAAATGGCGTTTTTACGTTTTGGATCAAAAAGGGATAATTTTTGCTATCTTTATACCCCTATGAGTATTTTGGGAAGAAGGTGGAAACAAAGTGTCGGAGCAAAAGAAAAAAACAACGATCATCTTGTTTAGCGGTGACTATGATAAGGCGATGGCAGCGTATATTATCGCGAACGGCGCTGCTGCCTATGACCATGAGGTTACAATTTTTCATACGTTCTGGGGGCTTAACGCATTGCGTAAAGATTCGACAGTTCCGGTGAAAAAAGGATTATTAGAAAAAATGTTTGCGAAAATGATGCCGCGTGGTGCTGACCGCATGGGACTGTCGCGGATGAACTTTGGCGGAATAGGAGCGAAGTTAATTAAGCGGGTGATAAAAAAACATAATGCTGTGCCGCTGCCGCAATTAATCGATATGGCAAAGGAACAAGGAATAAAGCTGGTTGCTTGCCAAATGACAGTCGATCTTTTAGGACTCCAACAGGATGAATTAATAGACGGCATCGAATTTGCAGGGGTTGCTGCGTATTTAGCAGATGCTTCTGAAGGAAATGTCAATTTGTTTATTTAAGGTGGGGCCTATGGTTCAAACCATTATTAATATTGGTCTAGTTCTATTGGTGATATGGTTCGTTGTCAATCGGTTTCTGCCCATAAAAGGAGTGCGAATCATATCTGTAGTGCAATTAAAGAAGGAATTACGAAAAAAGATGTTCATTACATTGACGTACGCACACCTATTGAGTTTCATACGAATCATATTCCTGGTTTTAAAAATATTCCGCTTCACGAGCTTCCAAAACGAGTTCATGAACTATCAAAAGATAAAGAAGTTATTGTGATTTGTCAAAGTGGAATGAGAAGCGCCAAAGCAAGCAAATTATTAAAGAAATTAGGATTTCAGCGTGTAACCAATGTAAAAGGCGGCATGAACTCTTGGTCATAAAGGTTGCTATGAAACAACTATTCTGCTAAAGAAATTTGAGGCGTTGTTCCATAAAAGGAAAACATTCAATGTTATTGATGTTCATGAACTAGAAGAAGTCGATTTAGGAAAATTTCTAGTTCCATAAATATTACGCCCTGACTGTTCAAGTTTCGGAGAATGAACTAGATACAGAAAAAGAAAATACTCTCGCCTGCTGTTTGAAGGAAAAAGCAGACGAGCCGAAAACTATCGGAAAGTTGCGGAAATTGATGCATAAATAAGAAGATCCTGTAGAATAGTTCCCATTTAAGGAGGAGAAAGTCATGATTCAAGTAGATATGACAATAGACGCTAAAGGGTTGTCTTGTCCGCTGCCGATTGTCAAAGCGAAAAAAGCGATTCATAAGTTGCAGCCTGGACAAGTACTGGAGGTACAAGCAACAGACAAAGGATCGAAAGCGGATATGAAAGCATGGGCAGAAAGCACTGGACATCACTATCTCGGTACAATTGAAGAAGAGGGGATATTAAAGCACTATATTCGTAGAGCAAGTGAGAGCGAGGCAAAGAATGAAGCGAAATTCCCCCATGTTATTCGCAATGAAGAATTAGCAGACAAAATAAATGATCCGTCAATTATCATTTTAGATGTCCGTGAACCGGCAGAGTTTGCATTTGGGCATATTCCTGGTGCCTTGTCAATTCCTCTTGGAGAATTGGAGGAACGGATCAAGGAACTCCCGCAAGATAAGACCATTTATGTCGTCTGCCGCACGGGAACGCGCAGTAGTTTGGCAGCCCAGAAATTAGCAGAAAAAGGGTTTTCAAACGTATGGAATATTGTCCCCGGTATGTCAGAATGGAATGGATCGCTTGAACAATGATTGAACAGTTGGTTATCAATATACAAATATATGATAAAGGTACAAAAAATCTTTAAACAACAAAAAAACATTTTTATAGTATACATGCGAACTATTTTGCAATTGGAAAATGAAAGGCAAAATTTCTCAATATTGAATTGTCCCTTATTGTGAATTAATCGATGGTTCATTGCATTGGGACGAAAATTCATTTATCGCCTTGGGCATCAAGCAATAGGCATACGATGATGAAAAAAAGAACATGATCGATCATTTTCGAATTAAAAAGGATAATTCACTTACTAGGGGGCTGTCCGAAAAGTCGATTGAATCGACCTTGGGCTCAGCCCTTTTTTCTGTTTTTAGGGTACAAAAAAATCGTCCTTTTTTATAGAATGAAATTGACCAAAAAACATTCTACAGAAAGGACGATTTCTTATGAATAATCAAATGACTATTCAAGAAAATTATAACACGCAATTAGAAATGACTCTAGAGGGTATTCAAAAAATAGAGGTTCAAAAGAATAAGAAACGCAAAAAACTAGTTTTCCAACCTTATTGCAATCGTCAAGTCATGAGCATTTTAGATATCGAAATGTATATTCCTGAAAATCATGTCGCCCGTTTAGTGGATGAAATGGTGGAATCGATTCCGGATGAAGTGTTGTATACTCATTATGTTGGTGGGGGTCGTGCACCCTATCACCCTAAAATGTTATTGAAAGTGATTTTATATGCGTACACTCAAAATGTTTATTCAAGTCGGAAAATAGCGCAAATGGTGAAAGAAAATCTTCCGATGATGTGGTTGGCGGGATTGCAAACCCCTGACCATCGCACAATAAATGATTTTCGTAGTGTTCGTATGTCAAACATGATGGATTCTGTATTTGAACAATTTGTCCTTCAACTAGTAGAACAAGGACTTATCGACCTCGACCATATTTTTGTGGATGGTACGAAAATAGAAGCGAATGCCAACAAATATACGTTTGTATGGCGAAAATCCGTAGAAAAATATGATCAGAAACTACGAGCCAAAATTCAATCGTTTCTACAAGAAGCGCACCAAATCGCCTTGGAGGAATTAAAAGAAGAACAATTAGAAGAAGAATTAGAAAAATCATCGGCACAACTTTCTGAGAGAATAGAAGCTTTGGAAAAAGATTATAAACAGGAAGAAGACAAAGAAAGAAAAAAAGAACTTCGCTCTAAAAAATCCCAACTCACCAAACAACTGAAAACGATTCAAACGGATTATCTTCCACGATTACGAAAATACAAAGTACAAAAACAGATTCTAGGTGAACGAAATAGCTACTCGAAAACCGACCATGAGGCCACTTTTATGCGAATGAAAGAGGACCATATGAAAAACGGCCAACTCAAGGCGGGTTATAATGTTCAACTCGCCACACAACATCAATTTATCGTGGGATTTGAAATTTATCAAAATCCAGGAGATACTCGCTGTTTCCAACCATTTATGGAAAAGTTATTGGAATCGATGCCGAAGGAAAAGAAACTCAAGTATGTCATTGCCGATGCAGGATATGCGAGTGAAGAAAACTATTTATATGCGATTGGCGAAGAAAAAGAACCTCGTTTTGAATTATTAGCCCCATACCAAACCTATTTGAAGGAACAAAGTAAAAAGTTTAAAAAGGATTTATCAAAAGTACAAAACTGGAAATACATCGAAGAAGACGATTGCTTTATCTGTCCGAACAATCGGAAAGTCGTATTCAAGTATTATCAAAAAAGAAAAAATGCATCTGGATACATACAAGATTTGAAAGTGTACGAGTGTGAAGATTGTACGGATTGCCCGTTGAAGAATGGGTGTACGAAAGCCAAAGGAAATCGTCGAGTATATTGGAACACGATTTATGAAGAAATGAAAGCGAAAGCCAAAGCAGCTCTTGGTGACGAACAAAAGGCAGCTCTTTATGCGAAGCGTAAAGTGGATGTCGAAAGTGTGTTCGGTAACATCAAGGGCAATTTGCGTTTCACTCGATTTCTGTTACGGGGGCTTCATAAAGTCCGAACAGAATTCGGGATTGTGGCAATGGCCCACAACATACTGAAATGGGCCGCAAATTCCCAAACCAATTTCAAAAATAAGGAAACAGAGCGAATGGAAAAACTCATTGTTTTCTCCATTCGCTCTGTTTTTATGGACTTTTTAGACAAGCCCTCTTTAAAGTTTGCTTTAAATAGCCTTTTAAAATGTAAAATAAGGCTATTAGATTATCACACGTAAATTTTGGTTTTAGCACGATACCATTTTTGGTATGTAAGTGCGCTCTTGGATGTTGAAATTTATTTATGTCGGGTCTACTAGGTCTACTGAGTAGACAAAGCAAATAAACGCATTTATGCCGAGAAAATTTATTGATGTTGAGAAGAACCCTTAACTAAACTTGTAGACGAATGTCGGCATAGCGTGAGCTATTAAGCCGACCATTCGACAAGTTTTGGGATTGTTAAGGGTTCCGAGGCTCAACGTCAATAAAGCAATTGGAATAAAGCATCATTTATATTTTTTGCTTAATATATCAGTACCAATAGCTCCAATAATCATTAAAAGTAGCGGTAGGAATGAATAAATTATGGATCCTGATAAGAAACCAATTTCGTTGCCAGTTACTTTAGTAATTATAAATACAATTATTTTTGCAATTATGAATATCAAACCTATGAAAGTTAAAATATCGAAGAAAGATTTCCATTTTGGGTATTTTAACTTTTTACTGTCTTGAATTATTTTATTTTTCAAGTAATCATCTCCTTTTAAAAGCTCATCTACTGTGACGTTGAATATTTAACTTATTTTTAGGAGCGTTTCAATATTTGGATATCCTTTCTCATTTTCCCATTTCGAAATTGATTGTCGGCTTATGTTTAATTGTTCTGCTAATTCTTCTTGTGATAAATGGGCTTCTATTCTTTTCTTTTTTAGTATTTTATGAAAATCCATTGTTATTACACTCCTTGTTAAAATATTTTAAAAATGTTTTAAGTATTTTTAAAGAATCTTATAGTTGCAGTATGTAACCGTAAAGTAGCATTAAGGTGATTTAAATATATTACTAACTCAACTTTCTCACAGTAAATTGGATTTCTAAGCCTTACGGTTAATGGGTTTGTTGGTTGTTTCGAATACTTCTTGACATAAAAATTTGCAAAAAAAACACCTCAACTTTTGGTATAGTTTAATTGTCCAGAAAAAACATTACCAAAAGCAGGTGAGGTGTCTCTTATTATGATAACGAATAACAGACTGAACAATCAACTACCAAAAGAAGTAAAAGCTATATTTGATGAACTTGAAATCTTAAAATATTTAAGGAAAGTGGGAATTAACAAGGGTTTCGGTTATTCCTGCGCCTATTTATTCCAGCTAGTTTTTAGTTTAGTTTTTGAAGGCAAAAATTTGTTTCGACTTCTTCAAAGTAAAAAAGCTAAAGATTTGCCGGAAAAAAACGCTATTTATCGCTTCTTAAATAACCCTCAATACAATTGGCGCAGGTTTTTACTTGTTTTGAGTACTTTCACCATTATGAAGGTAAGTAGTTTAACGAGACACGACCGTCCGAAAGTGCTGATCGTGGACGACTCATCTTATGAACGAAATCGCAGTAAAAAGGTTGAACTGCTTGCTCGCTGTTTCGATCATTCTTCTCAAAAAATGCGTTATTACAAAGGATTTCGTATGCTTACACTCGGCTGGTCAGATGGTGCTACATTTTTGCCTATTGATTTTGCTTTATTAAGCTCTACGAATTCCCAAATCAATGGGATTGATAACCGAATCGATAAGCGTACATCCGGTTATAAGCGGCGTGTCGAAGCTTTACAAAAAGCGCCGGAAGTTATTCCCAATATGATTAAACGGGCACTTTCTCAAGGAATCGATGCCTCATACGTTTTAATGGATACATGGTTTACCCAACAGCCTTTGATCAAGTCCATTGTGGATCAAGGGTTGGATGTTATTGGAATGGTGAAGGATACAAAACAAAGATATCAAGTGAACGGTGAATGGGTGAGCCTAAAAAAACTATACCAAACAGCTAAACCATCACAACATCAAAAGGGTATTTTGCGCTCTATTCACACAACGATGGCAAATGGCGTACCTGTTAAAGTGGTATTTGTCCGTAATCGTAATAAAAAGAGACAGTGGCTAGCTATTTTGAGTACAGACTGTACTTTATCGGATCAAGAAATCATTCGTATTTATGGGATACGTTGGGATATTGAAGTATTCTTCAAAACAGTCAAATCCTTATTGAAACTCCAAAAAGAGTTCCAAGGAAGATCTTATGATTCCATGATCAGCCATACCACTATTGTGTTTACAAGGTACATTGTTTTGTCTTGGCAAAACCGAGTAAGTACAGATTATCGAACATTAGGCGGCATTTTTTATGAACTTTGTGATGAAATCGATGAACTAGATTGGGCCTTTGCACTTCAACTACTCATTGAAATTCTTGAAGATGCACTTCAAAATGTAAATCAAAAGATTAAAAAATTCATCGAAAGTCAATTACGTAAATGGATTGTAGTTTTGCCTAATTATATCAAGGCTTATTTACCAAAATTGAGCTGCGAAAGTTGAGTTACTAAATAAAGATATAAATAAAACATTTATTGCTTACAAAATCATTTCCACTCATTTTGGACATAGATGTGCCTTTTCTTTTATATTCATCGTAACATGCTCCAGAAATTTTAACGTAGATCACATTAAACTTTTTAAAATCAACATTTGAATGGTCTTAAATGGAAGTTTAAAAAATTGTTTGGAATAATATGTTATTTTAATTCCAAAAAACTTCTTTTCTCCAATCCTATGTTTATTTGTCAGAGAAGAGAGCTGCTCATACTTCAAAAAAATATTTGTACCTTTTTCTGTTTTTTTTGTCGGAATTTTCTATTTATCATCTTGATTTCTCCTCCTCATTTCGCTTTAATAAAAATGTATCCATCATTTTCCTGAAACATTTTTTGAAACATATGTAAAATAATACCTTAATTTAAAAATTATTTAAAAAATCTAAATAAATGTCCGTTTATTAAAAACGAAAGCGAGGGGAGATCGTGCAGTTGAACGATAGGCAATCGGTCAGGTTGTAACCGCTTTACTGATATAAAGAGCGAAAATTCGGAATTATCGAAAAGGAATTGGATACGGCAAGATGAGCCGTTTGATTTATTTTCCACTGATGATAATAAATAAAAAACTAGATATGAGATTTAAATTTTCCTAAAAAACAAACCTACAGCCGTTTTTTTACATTTGTCGATTTAAAAGGGGGATATGACGGAATGACTATGAAAGCTAAGCTTTTTGCTTTAATGGCAGGTTTTGTTTTTTTGTTATTGTCCAGCACGTTTCTAGTATTATGGTTGGAAAGAAACACTTTAGAGAAAAAAGGGAATGAAATAACTGATGAAGTATGGAAGGAAGCGGAAACAAAATTAGAGGTGGAAGTGGAGGCGTTTGCGAATCAAATTTCCAGAAATTTAGTTGAACTCGAGCAGTCGATGGAGAAAAATATGCTGAATGCAGCCTATTTATTGCAGGAGCAGGATCGGGTGAGAACGTTACATAACGAAGATTTGAAGCGTTTGGCAGAGCAAACAGGGATGACAGATTTTTATCTGACAAATCGAGATGGAATTTTTGTCGCATCTACAGAGAAAGCGGCACTAGGGAGTAATTTATTTGATATTTGGGACGGATATCGCAAATTGCTGACGGGTGAAGAGCAGATGCTGCCTTCAACCTTAACGATCAAAGCAGAGACCGGAGAGATTTTCAAGTTTATGGCCATTCCCCGCGCTGATGGAAAGGGAATTGTCGAATCGGCGTTAGATGTAAGCAATTTTGAATCGTCGCTCGCCCGTCACATCCAAGAGAAGGAAGAAGTGAAAGCAATTTATTTGTTTGATCCCAAACAAGTCGTATTGATGGAAACATTAAAGAAAGAACAGCCATCCCTGTGGGAAAAAGGAAAAGCTGCAAAAAACGAAAATGTTCAGTCGGTCTTTTCTTCCGGAAAAGCTCGGATTTTCCTGAAGGACAATCATGTGGAGGCTTATGTTCCGGTAAAAGCGGATGGAAATGTGCGTTATGTATTATATACCTTGTTAGATGCTGCCCCGTATTTCCAGCATGCCGAATCCACTAACCAAGTATTGCAGGAGTTTCAGCAGTTGATTAATGGGGTTGGATATAAAATCATGCTGGCGATTTTTATCTTTTCACTGTTGTTCCTCTTTGTCCTTTTTGGTGTGATCCGCTCGGTGTTAAAACCGTTGAAATTTTTCTCTAGAGTCCTGCGGGAAGCAGGGGACGGGCAGGAAGTAAAATGGGAGCAAGTAAAAGCGAAAGAGTTAAAAGAGATTCAAGAAGCAATTACAGAAGTGGTACAAAAGTACCGGGAAATGCTGTCGGCTATCCAAGGCAATTTAGTTGCTGTCACAAAGACCCAGAAGGAATATCGTTCAGAGATGGATACAACGCTGGAGACATTGGAACAGGTTACCAAGGCTGTGACAGATAATGCACACAACAATCAACAGCAAGCTGAGCAGCTGAATGAAGCCGGGGAAATCGTGGAAAATATGTCCCGTACCTTGACGAATGTTTCCAGCATGACATCCGAGCTCGAAGACTTCTCAAACAATGCCAAGGGTCTGGCGGAAAGCAGTATTCGGGGGTTGGAAAATATTACGAATGTAATAGAAAATATCTACAAAGGAGTAGAAGAAAGCGGCAGCCGAATCGAAAAGCTAGCCAAAAGTTCAGAGGAAATTGGAGGAATTATTTCACTAATTAAAGGTATTGCGGAACAGACAAACTTGCTGGCGTTGAACGCAGCCATTGAAGCCGCTCGAGCTGGAGAACAGGGGAAAGGATTCGCTGTCGTGGCCGAAGAAGTCCGAAAACTGGCGGAGGAAAGCAGAAGGGCAACTGATAAGATTGCTCAAATCTTATTGGATATTCAGCGAGAAATTGCCAGTACGAAAGAAGGAAATGACAATCAATTGTCAGTTATTATAAGCAGCAGACAGGGAATTCAGCATGCGAACGATTCTATTCAGCATTTGATTGATGCTACGAAAGAGTCGTCACGAAAGATTGCCCAGCTGGGAGATTCGGTTGAAACTATGTTTCAAAACGGCCAATGCGTGATTGATGTATTTGAGAATATGCACGGCAACATTCAATCCAATGCCGCAAACAGCGAGCAGTTGCTGGCCATGGTGGAAGAGGTGACGGGAGCGTTGAAGAGATTGAGGGATTTGTTGAATAACATGACAAATTCCACCAAAAATTTAGAGGAAGTAGCGGCTGCCACCCGCTAAAAATATGAATTGCTAATATAGAAAAGCCGCCGCAGCGGCTTTTTTTCTTTCAGAGAAGAAGAAAAAACAAATTGAACTGGAGAAATGAAAATATGAATGGTGTGGTTTATTATGGTATAGAGTGTAGGCAAAAGCAGACGGTTCGATTTTTCAACGGCTTCGTTACTTAATCTGTTTTACGAACTCATTGACAATTATCTGCAAATAGAATATTCTATAATTAGAAAAATATCTAAATATCTAATTTTTTTGTTTTATAATTAGATGATTTTCTAAATATCTAAATAGAATATTACTTATTTTTTTAAAAGGTGGTGCGTTCTTTGTTATTTAACGAAGCGTTTAAAGCCATTGCTGATCCCACTAGAAGAAAGATTCTTTCCTTGCTGAAAAATGGGGATTTAACCGCTGGTGAAATCGCTTCCCATTTTGATATGCAGAAACCGAGCGTGTCGCATCATTTAAAAATTTTAAAGCAAGCGGATTTGATTCAAGATCAACGCGTCGGACAGCATATTTATTATTCATTAAACACAACCGTCTTTCAAGATTTAATGAGTTGGTTTTATGATTTTTTACAAAAGGAAGGGGATAAATGATGAGAACAAATCGCTTCGTGGTCATGTTGACGGTTTTTAGTTATTTGTTAAGTTTGATTGCGATCCCATATCTACCTGATGAAGTGGCCACTCATTGGAATACGGCTGGTGAAGCGGATGGGTACAGTAGCAAATGGTTTGGGGCGTTTAGTCTCCCTTTCATTATGACTTCAATCGTATTGTTAATGACACTTTTACCAAAAATGGATCCGAAAAAAGCAAACTATGAAAAATTTAAAGGGAGCTATAACATAATAATCAACGTATTAGTGATCTTTTTTATCGCTCTTCATATCGTGACATTAGCCTATAACCTAGGGTTTCCTGTAGATGTGGATTTATTTGTGCCAATCGGAATCGGAGTTTTATTCATTGTATTAGGAAACTACATGCCTAAACTCAAACATAACTACTTCGTTGGGATTCGTACACCTTGGACGATAGCGAATGAAACAGTTTGGAACAAGACGCATCGTATAGGCGGAAAAGTGTTTGTGTTCATGGGATTAGCATTAATGTTGACGGTATTTATTGAAGGAATATGGGGTTTTATCTTGTTTTTAGCCGTTACATTGAGCGGGGTTGTATATTTGTTTGTTAAATCCTACCTATATTTCCAGGAAGAACAACGGAATGGTTTGCGGTAAGTGAGCAAAATGAAAGAATAGTATGTTCGATTCAGGAACAACAGTCTTCTATTTTTTAAGTATGAATTTTGTATAATATTTACAAAAAAGATCCCGTCTTTTTCTTTCTGTTTATCATGAATAGGAATAACGATACGATATTGATTTTTTATGTACTTTTAAAAAATCATAATAAAGAGAAAGTTTTACAGTCAGTTTATACTGACGTTTTTTGCAGATTTGATATAAAGTTTGGTAGAAACTCTATTATAGAAGATGATAAAGAGCCATATTTATGCATCTTTTTTTAACCGATATAATAAAAGCAAGAATATTCCGATATTAATTGAAAAAATACAGTAATAATTATAGGCATTATTATAATATTGAAATTTGTAATTAAGATTAAATGTTGGTTCAGCCAAGATGAATCTTAAAATATATACATTCAATTGAATGGGGTAATCTGATGAAAATATTTGATGCGCATTTACATATTATTGATCCAAAGTTTCCATTATACGCAAATCAAGGCTTCTTGCCCGAGCCATTTACAACAGAGGATTATTTACAACATGTAAATACAGTTGATTTAGTAGGTGGAGCAATTGTTTCAGGCTCTTTTCAAAAGTTTGACCAAACATATTTGTTGGATGCATTACAAAAACTAGGAAAGAATTTTGTTGGTATAACACAGCTTCCATACGATACGTCCGACGAAGAAATTATTGAGCTAAATAAACACGGTGTCCGAGGACTGCGTTTTAATGTGAATCGCGGGGGCTCTGAGGACATTCGTCGATTAGATTATTTTGCTAAAAGAGTTTATGAGCTAGCTAATTGGCATACAGAATTGTATATTAATTCAAAAGAGCTGCCGGCTATCAAGCCAATTATCGCCCAACTTCCAGCAGTATCCATTGACCATTTAGGCTTGTCGAAGGAAGGATTTCCACATTTGCTTGCATTAGTTGAAATGGGTGTACGTGTAAAAGCAACAGGATTTGGACGAATTGATTTTGACCCGGTTGAAGCGATGAAAGATATCTATAAGGTGAATCCAGATGCCCTCATGTTTGGAACGGACCTGCCTTCTACAAGGGCAAAAAGACCATTCCGGTTTTCAGATATCGAATTAATCCAAGAGCATTTTGATGATAAAGCAGTTAAAAAAATCCTTTATCAAAATGCAATGGAATGGTATTGTAAATAAAGTAAAGTGGAATTAAGTACGAAAAAGGGAAATATAAAGCGAAAGTTTTCAAAAAAATTAAGCAAAGGAAACATTTCACGCCTTTTTATTGCATATTTATATTTTATTCAAACAAAGCATATACGACAAAATGGGATGTCTATTTAGATGGCATCCTCTTTTTTTGTTTTGGAGAAAATAGATTATGTCATGTTCTTCGTATGAAACTGTTTTCAACCTGCAGTTTAAAAAAACACATTGACTATCCAGTCAATTTTAATAACGAGATTTAACAAAAAATTGGATAAGGAAATTAAATGTAGTATAATGTAAAAAAATGTCTCGAGGATAATCAATGACTCTGGTCTCTCCCGTTTTTTATTTTTCCACAGTCAAGGAAACCAATCTGCAAGTAAACCGACGATCAGCGTGCAAAATGAAAATACTATATTTAATTAAAGGCGATCCAGCCAATTTGCGAATACGATAAATGCATTGATGTTCCCAAAATCGAAAACACTCAGGAACAACCGACTGCATGGCTTCATGTCAATTGACCGATACTGATTGCAATTAATATTGGATAGATCGTCGTATATACACGGGTACACTGGTCAACGTTTGTTTGCATCGTTTTCCTCTCCCAATAATTAATGAATAGTACATTATAATTCTTCTGGGTATTCCAGATGCCATTAAGAGCGTTAATCCTTATAAATCAACAATATGAATGAATTTCATCACTCTAAATCCTTGTACATCAAAAGTTTCAAAACAAAAAAGAGTGCCCACAAAATATAAATAAAAAAGGAAAACCATACTCTTTACAGGTTTTCGTTATATAGTAACCTATTATTTTTATAGTTGAAACTTTTTGAATATTAAATGTATAATAGCTTTTGTATTCATAAATTGGAAGGGGAAGAAATAATGGGGACTCTTGTCAAACTAAGCAATTTTGTCAGCAATACTTTTGCAATTTGGGTATTAATATTCGCAGCATTAGCTTTTTTTGAGCCAAAAGCATTTACATGGGTCGCCCCATATATTGTGCCGCTGCTAGGTATCGTCATGTTTGGAATGGGATTGACCTTGTCAGCCAACGATTTTAAGGAAGTATTCACTCGTCCGATAGATGTGCTGATTGGGGTAATCGCCCAATTTTTTATTATGCCGCTTTTGGCCTTTTTGCTCGCTACCTTATTGCCTGTTTCACCTGAAGTAGCGATCGGCATCATTCTTGTTGGCTGCTGTCCTGGCGGAACGGCTTCCAATGTCATGACGTACTTAGCAAAAGGTGATACAGCGCTTTCGGTCGCTGTTACGTCCGTGTCAACCCTGCTTGCTCCCATTTTAACACCGTCCTTAATTTTGCTGCTTGCAGGGAAATGGCTGTCCGTTTCAGCCGGCGATCTTTTTTGGTCAATCGTGAAAGTTGTACTTATTCCTATTATTCTCGGACTGATTGTACAAATGTTGTTTAAAAAACAAGTAAAAGCAGCCGTTCAAATTCTTCCGCTCGTTTCCGTTATCGCTATCGTGGCTATCGTGGCTGCTGTCGTCGCTCAAAACCAGCAGGCTATCGCAAAAAGCGGGCTTCTTATTTTCCTTATCGTCGTTGCTCATAATGGGCTTGGATTGCTGCTCGGCTACTGGTTTGCGAAGCTGCTTAAAATGTCAGAGCCGAAACAAAAAGCGATTTCGATTGAGGTCGGCATGCAAAATTCCGGACTTGGAGCTGCGCTGGCGACTGCTCATTTTTCGCCTCTTGCCGCTGTTCCGAGCGCAATTTTCAGCGTTTGGCATAACATCTCTGGACCGATTGTGGCGACCTATTTCCGTAAAAAAAGCGAAAAGAAGGAAAACAATCAATCAACGATTACAACATAACATAGAAAAAAATATAAAGATTAGCAACACAGACCAAGGGCAAAGGTCTGTGCTGTTATTTTTTGTAGTAAAAAGTGGTCGTGACAGAGCCAGAACTATGAGAGTTCGTATTAAAAACTGGCCAACTTCACTGTCCTTATCAGAATCTGTTTTAAAATATTGGAACCATGAGATCGTGTATAAGAAAAGAGAATCGATAAGGTTATGTGAAGATTTCTACAAATCATTGAAGAGGAATGAATAATTGGCAAAGTGTAATGGCATTCGTAGTTAGAATGGAAAAAATTTTTTGTCAATTCAGCTGTGAAATTTTCCATAATCACACACAGTTTGAAATATGGGCGCAGCTTATGACATTTTTATAAGGTGGCGTTTTCAATTTGCCGAATCATTCCACATGATTGTTCCAAAACGGCGTTGGCGAATTACGGCAGTGTGTAAAAGTCAATCCATTAAGACAGAAGCAGGTAAGTTTCTGCTTTTTTTAGTTTTATGACAATATTCGACAGCATTTTTTGTGTCTATTATGTATATTTTGGACTAGAAAGAGTCAATAGAATGAGGGAGAAAAGTCCTACTTGATTTTAAGCTTTGAAATTCAAAATGCATTACTACAAATTTGAACGCATGAGAAAAGCTGGGAAAGCTAATGAAGAAACGTTTATAAACATTTAATCAGTAAATTTCTGGAGGGTGCAATTTAAAAATGTGCAGCTACAAAATTTTTTTCGAGCAGATCATTCAAAACTGTATTAGTAAATTGACTTATTATCTATTACATTAACGATCATCATGGATACAGTGTTCGTTTTCAAAAAAAGGGAGTGGGAAGTTTTAAAAAAGATCTTTCATCGCTTAACTTAAAATGATGAGAAAGCTTTTTGTTGCGATCACCGACGAATTACTAGTTGGCAAATTATAAGAATTAATGTTTTCGGCTAAATGAAAGCTTGATTAGAGTTATATTTTTAACATTTGTCTTTTTGAGCTAAAACTAACATTATCAGGAGTGTATTCGGCATTATCAGGGCTTTTAGAAATAATTTTAGGTTTATATGAGTAAAAAAAGCGTTAATAGGTAAGACGATACCCTTTATAAATGTTTTTTGGCATTGGGAATCGCTTCAAGGTAACTGATTAAATATTCATTCGTATTTAGTGATTAATTGTGACAAAGAGGGAGCTTAAAAATATAAATTTCAATAGCTTGGGAGGTTAATATGGGAGATGTTCAATCAAAAACAGTCAATGCTTTTTGTCTTTTCCTTGTAACAATTCACTTGCTTATTCTCTATTCGTTCGTTTTTATGACAGACAAATTAGATACTAGGCTTGGGCAAATGGGTTCTCTGATTACATTAGTTTTAGGAATAGTCTTTTGTTATCAGTCCTTTAAAATTAAATCCCCGTTTAGATATATTTTGCTAATAACAACGGCTTTTGTATCAATTTTAGCAGTACTAGTATTGCTGATATTCTTAATTGCTTGTTTTTAAAAGAAGGATTATGCACTCCTTTATATTGTTTCAACAATTTATGCTGAAAAAAACAATACGATAAGAATTGAAAGAAATCAATAAAGCAGTCTGCAACAGTATACAGTAGATGCAGCAAGGAAGGGGAATACAATGAATACGAATCTTTTCTATACATTCCTTCTTTTATTCTTGTCTGCCTTGTTAGCAAGATGGTTCAAATCGAAAGAAGCGGAATGGCTTGGATCGCTTGGAGAATATAAAGTCCGAAAAGAAATAAATAAGATAGAAGAATCGTCTGAAAAATACAAATCTTTTCATGACTTGTATATTACGAAAAAAGATGGCTCCACTTCGCAAATAGATCATATTATTCTTTCTGATCATGGGTTGTATGTGATTGAAACCAAAAATTACAGCGGTTGGATTTTTGGTGATGAAACGTCAAAATATTGGACACAAGTCATTTACAAACGAAAAGAAAAATTTCTTAATCCAATTTTTCAAAATAAAGGTCATATCAAGGCGTTAAGAAACTGGCTTAGGGAGGAGTTTGCACATATACCAATTCACTCGGTCGTCGTGCTTCTGCCGCGGGCAAAGTTCAAATCAGAAATTCATTTTTCCAATGCATACGTTATTTATCCAAAACAGCTGAAACAAGTGCTTGAGCAGCATAGAACAAGCGAGATCGACGGAGAAACAAAACAACAGTTGATTCGAAAATTAGAAACTGTCATTGTCAAGAACAAGCAGCAACAAAACGAAATAAAAAAGCGGCATGTACAAACGATTCAAACAAATAGAAAGCAGGAGGATCGATATATTCAGCAAAACCGCTGTCCGAAATGCGGCAGCGCTCTAGTAATCAAAAATGGAAAATATGGAAAATTTAAATGCTGCAGCACCTATCCCAAATGCAGGTTTACACAAAAGATTCGCTAATTTTCTCTGTTGTAGAATAATTGTGGGAGCAATTGTACTCCCATGAAATATGAGTTAAATTCCAACTTCTGTGTGTGAACTCGTTTTATGGTTGGCTAACGAAACAATTTTTTGCAAGGAGCAAAAAAGTTACATGTTATTAACATAAGAACTACCATTTAATCATTTACTCTCGTAAAGCTGCCCTTGCTGCATCCATATATTCAATCCTCTGCAGGCGCGATCATAAATCTTTTGTTGTTCATCAAATGCAGTTGGGACGTTTTCTAATCCCCAAAATACCTTGATACGCTTTATTATTGTTTCGTAATATTTTTGTCAGGCTGTCGATGTGTAAACGTGACGAAACTCCTCGAATGCTATTTATGTATGAGTTGAATGTAAAAAATTTGTTCCATTAACAAAAATGTTTTTTATTTACAAATAACATTTGACAATTCTTAGTAAATCGTTTATAGTAAATTTAAACTTAAGATCGGAAGGGTGAACTGACCTAATGAAGTACTAATCCTATTTATGAAAGGTTACAATTGAAGGCTATGTTTAGCAGACAATCTCTGCTGTGTTTGCAATGACTTCAATTGTCGTTTTTTCAGAATAGGATTGGTCTTCTATAGGTGGATCTAAAAGAATAGTTTCTTTTTGGTGTGCCCCTAAATATTTATGCCTCCTATTCTGAATGTATATAGGAGGCATTTTTTTGTCTCCTAAGTTAGTACAAAGGAGATGTTCATATGCTCTTATTAGAAGCTCATCATATAAAGCACTATGTACAGGATCGTTTATTACTAGATGTGGATCGATTGGAAATCCATCAAAAAGATCGAATTGGATTAGTTGGTCGAAATGGAAGCGGGAAAACGACGTTACTTCATATTTTAGCTAAAAAAATTTCTTCAGAGGAAGGGAGCGTTATTCAACATACTCAATGTGAACTTTTGCCGCAGTTTAAACGAACAGATACAACAAAAAGCGGTGGTGAAGTGACGCAAGAATATATTCAAAAAGCTTTTGTGAAAGATCCAGAGCTTTTACTTGCAGACGAACCAACGACAAATCTCGATACAGACCATATTGAATGGTTAGAAAAGAAACTGAAAGAGTGGCAGGGGGCATTTATCATTGTTTCACATGATCGCGAATTTTTGGATGCTCTTTGTACGACCATATGGGAAATCAATGAAGGAAAGATTAAGGAATATACAGGCAATTACAGCGATTATGTAAAACAAAAAGAAGTAGAGAGACGTCAAGAACAGTTAGCGTATGAAAAATACGAGAAAAAGAGAAAGCAGTTAGAAGAAGCATTAAAATTAAAAGAGAAAAAAGCGGAAAGAGCAACAAAGACTCCTAAAAAGGTAAGTAAATCAGAGGCGAAAATTACTGGAGCGAAGCCGTACTTTGCCAAAAAGCAAAAGAAGCTGCAAAAAACAGCGAAAGCCATTGAAACGAGATTAGAAAAACTTGAAAAGGTAGAAAAAGTGAAAGAATTCCCGCCGCTTAAGATGAACTTGCCGAATGCAGAAGCGTTTAAAAATCGAATTATCTTGCGTGTAGAGGATGTAACAGGCAGGATTAGCGAACGTGTACTTTGGAGCAATGCAAGCTTCCATGTACGCGGTGGTGATAAATTAGCGATTATCGGTCCAAATGGAAGTGGAAAAACGACGCTTGTAAAAAAGATCATCAACGAAGAGCCTGGCATTACACTTTCCCCGGCTGTGAAAATGGGTTACTTTAGCCAAAATTTAAATATATTAGATGTGGAAAAATCTATTATTGAGAATGTCCAGTCTTCTTCTAAACAGAATGAAACACTTATTCGGACGGTTCTTGCGAGAATGCATTTCTTCAGAGATGATGTATATAAGCCAGTAGAGGTTTTGAGCGGCGGTGAGCGGGTAAAAGTTGCGCTGGCAAAACTATTTTTAAGTGATATCAATACGTTAATTTTAGATGAACCGACGAATTTTCTTGATACGGAATCTGTTGAAGCATTAGAGTCTCTTCTAAAAGAGTATGAAGGAAGCGTGATCTTCGTCTCCCACGATCGCCGATTCATTGAAAATATCGCTACACGAATTTTGGCAATACGTAATCAAAAGATTGCACTTTTTGAAGGAACCTATCAGCAATATAAACATGCTCAACTGCAAAAAACTCGAGACACTGCAAAAGAAAAACGTCTCTTACTCGAAACAAAAATATCAGAAGTACTAAGTCGCTTAAGTATCGAACCATCTAAAGAATTAGAAATGGAATTTCAAAAACTTTTACGAGAAAAAAGGGAATTGGACAAGTTTGAATAATTGCGAAGAATTCTTTTTTGAACCAAAGGTAATTTCGATGTATAGCTTTTATTTAAAGAGCAATACCAATATCGTCTTGGACAGTTGAGCAAAAAATACAGAAAAGATTTTACAGGAAGTGATGAAACTGCTTGGATCACGATCATTTAAAGCTTATAAAATGATCACGTGTATGTGTTAAGCACAAAATGCTGTCACAAACTTCAGGTATTATTGTTTTCTAAAGGGATCAGATGGTGGAGAATCAGGGAGATTAATGGACAGCTTCTTCAAGAAAATGTTGTATAAAAGCGGAATAATTGCTAGTTTTCTTTGACTTTTTCAGATAAGATCTCTATAATAATCGGTGTACTGAAAATTTAAAGGAGGATTATTAAAAAGTGTATTCTGTCAGATTGCGTTTCCCAGCTTTGAACTAAGTAATTAAATACGTTCAAAGGCTCTGCTTGTGAATGCAGAGTAATGGGAGCAGTCTGTCCTTTTTTAATAATCTTCATTTCATATAGAAAATATGTAATATGAAGACAGACGGGTCTCGTCTGTCTTTTTTATATATGTATAATTATCAATTATCCTTCTTTTATTTAGCAAAAGGAAGGTTTATCCCGCTTTAACGGGCAATAAGTCCCCGCTTCAAGACTAAATATAATAAGTCTAAGTGGGGAATAACTGCCCGTAAAAGCCCGATTGGTTTAGCTAACCATCAGTGGGGATGAAGGCCGATTAAAAACGCAGCGTCATCATTTCTTCATCGGCACTAGCACATGTCGCCCACTGATGGAAGTTTCACTTTATTTGGTGACGGCTTCAAATAGCCCCGTAATTTAAATAAGGATGGGTCTTCTTCCCTTTACTCTGAATCACAGGCAGATCGCCTGTGTTTTTTTATTTGGAAAGGGAGAGATCACATGACCAAAAAAATCAAAAGTGCAGAACTTGTTAGTGAATTTGTAGCGGTATTCAGATGTCCACTCTGTAAAAGTTCGATGAGGGTTGTTGATTTGAAAAGCCTAATATGCTCTAAAAATCATACTTTTGATTTCACTAAACAAGGATATGTAAACTTGATGACTCGTTCCTCTACTAGTCATTACAAGAAGGAATTGTTTGAAGCAAGACGCAAAATCATTATGGAAAGCGACTTATACACATTCGTGCATGAAGCGATTGCAAGGTCGATAAAGGAGTATATGGACGTTTCTTTTAAACCTTTAATGGTTGCAGATGTAGGGTGCGGAGAGGGCTCCCATTTACAAAGGATTTTGGACGAATGTAAGGTTTCGGCAATGACTGGGATTGGTCTTGATATTTCAAAGGAAGGCATTGCCATGGCTGCGAAGAGATACGAAAACCAAATTTGGTTAGTAGGTGACTTGGCAACATCACCGCTTGCGGATCAATCGTTTCATGTAATTCTAAATATCTTATCTCCTGCCAATTACAAAGAATTCAAGAGGATATTAGTTGAAGATGGACTTGTCATTAAAGTTATTCCTCGTCCTCATTATTTGAAAGAGCTGAGAGATGAACTATTTGATCACAACGAAAAAAAGGTCTATAAAAATGATCAAACAGTGTCGCTTTTCAAAAAACATCTCCATCTGCTGGATGTGCAGCATTTATGTTACACAAAGAACCTTAATAAAGCTGATCTTAAACACTTGGTGCAAATGACCCCGCTAGCATGGTCTGCGGATAAAGGGCGTATTGATGCGTTTATAAATCGGGATTCGGCTGAGATCATGGTGGATTTGGAAATTTTAGTAGGCGTAAAGAAAACATTTGCAACAAGAATGGGGGCTGCGAATCATGGAAAAAGTATTGTTAAATAATATTGAAGTTTCATTTTCCGGCCAACTTGTTTTAAATATTCCTCGACTGGCCGTACACCAATTTGATCGTATCGGGATTGTCGGAAAAAACGGGGCCGGAAAGAGTACGTTGTTGAAGCTTTTGGCAGGCCAAATTACGCCTGATAAAGGTCAAGTACATCGTTTTGCCGATTTTGCTTATTTTGATCAGCTGTCAAGACCGGTTAAACGTGAAATCGATTATAAATTTCTAGGAAGATTGTCAATCCCGCAAACAGAAGTGAAAAATTTAAGCGGCGGAGAACAAACTCGTTTGAAATTAGCGGAAATTTTCTCCACCTATCATGAAGGTTTATTAATAGACGAGCCGACAACACACTTAGATGAGGACGGTGTGCAGTTTTTCATTGATGAGCTAAGTTATTACTATGGCGCGCTTGTTCTTGTAAGCCATGATCGCCATGTGCTGGATGAACTCGTTACAAAAATTTGGGAGGTAGAAGACGGGCGTGTAACGGAATATACGGGGAATTATTCAGACTACGCAGAACAAAAAAAGCTCACTCGGAATAGACAGCTTAAAGAGTACGAAAAATACGTGAAAGAAAAAACGCGTCTTTTAAAAGCAGCTGAGGAGAAAATGAAAAAGGCTGAAAAAATTACTCAGCCAAATAAACGTATGTCAAAAAAGGAAACAAAAGCAAAGGCAAATAAAATGTTTATGACGAAATCAAAGGATACAAGCCAAAAGGCGATTCAACGTGCAGCAAAAGCGATTGAGCAGCGTGCGGAGCAACTCGAAGCAGTAGAGGCGCCAAAAAAGGAACAAACCCTTTATTTTCCTCAGCCAGCTGCTCTCAAACTGCACAATAAGTTTCCCATTATGGCGGATCGATTGACGCTTAAGGCAGGAAATAAAATTCTGCTTAAAGAAGCCAGTTTCCAATTCCCATTAGGGAGCACGGTCGCTATCACGGGAAAAAATGGTTCAGGGAAAACAACACTCCTTCGTCATATCATCCAGCAAGGGGAAGGAATTATTCTTTCTCCGAAAGCTGTCATCGGATCATATAAACAAATGGGCTATCAATTTGAAAAGAACGAAACAGTAGTTTCATTTATGAAAGAACGAAGCGACTATCATGAAAGTAAGATTCGTGCAGTTCTGCACGCAATGAATTTTACAGGAAATGATTTAGAAAAGAACGTCCGCAATTTAAGCGGTGGCGAAGCTATCCGTCTAGTTTTGTGTCAACTATTTTTAGGAAGATACAATATACTGATTTTAGATGAACCGACCAATTTTTTGGATGTTTTTTGTATTGAAGCGTTAGAGCGTTTTTTAAAAGGATATGAAGGAACTGTTATCCTCGTATCGCATGATCGCATGTTTATTGATCGTGTCGCAGATCATATATATGTCATGGAAAACCAACAATTGAAGCTAAGAAACTGAAGCAGGGAAGACGTTCCTGCTTCTTTTTTTATAAGAATCCTTTTTAGGCGGGTGATTTTTTAATAAGAAATTGTATAGTGTGAACGCTTATTTTTCAAAAATAGAACTATGTGCTAAATGAACATTGAAATAAAATAATGAAAATAATTAAACAAGAAGGTAAAGGAAAAATGGAAGTTTAAGGAGAAGAAAAAGGATTAAAAACAGAGAATTCTTTAAAGGGCATCAAACAGAAGCATAATGGATGCTTTTCACTCTAGATCAAACAATCAAAATAAATTTGCTATTTACTGATTGTTAAAGTTTTTAATAAAAATGTTATGTTAACTGTATGGTGAGTCGGGATACAACCAAAGATTCCAGCCCTTTGTTTCTTTGTGATACAGTTAGAAAAAAGAGGATGGGTGATTGGGAATCATTCATTTTTCCATTGGTCATGTTTGCTTTTCTTATTGCTTTTGCACGTGCAGTGTTATTTGTAGTCAAATCATTAGTCATGAGAAAAGTTCAGCACAAATTGATAAGAAGCTGGATAGAATCATTGAACTGTTAGAGAAACAAAGCAAAGGATAACCTATTCTTTTAGACGGTTTAAGGAGGCCGTTTTACAACATAGAATTAGACAAAAACTAACCTAAAAACATTGTGTCTGAGGGGGAACGATTGCCTTCAGGGAGATTTCAAGAAGTACCTATTTATCCAACGGCACTCAAATGTATGCCGATCCTGCGGCACGAACATTGTATCTGTACCAATGGATGAAGATGGAATGAGAATTTATGAAACATGCGAACTTAGATTAATACATACTATTCCGGAATTTTTTTAAGTCAGGAAAGAAAAAAACAACTATTAACTCTTGTGCGAAGATATCAAACGATTGTTTTATAAGAGAGAAAAACAAACAAATCAAAGCAATATCTGTGTCTTCATGATCAGTTCCTTATCTACAACACTCATCTGGCAGCCCGATGTATCATGCCTTGATAGCGATGGTTAGATTTAAAAAATCCTAAACGGTACTGCACAAGCAAACTAAGGAGTTCAGTAAACGCTTTCGAATAAAAAATTCTTCTGTACAAAAAAGAAAATACCCACAAAATTTTGACTCAATCTTATTAAACGAGGATTGACATTTGGGGCATTTATTACGTATTTTATAAATAACAGCTATAAAATATTTAACTTTTCTGAAAATTGTGTTAATATAAGCTGATGAAGGAGATTTTCTATGGCAAATAAAACTTTAAAAGAAAGAATTATCGATACGGCTCTGCATCTTTTTGAACAATACGGCTATCATGGGGTTACTGTCGATCGGATTGTCACAGAAATCAACGCATCAAAAGGCGGCTTTTATCATAATTTTAAATCAAAAGATGAACTTCTTTATCACATTCACGATGTGTTTATCACCTATGTGCTCAACAAGGCACAGGCGGCCTATGAAAACTACAAAACCCCTACAGAGCGTTTATGTGCTATTATCCAATCATTTGTGAAAGTATTTCATTTATATAAGCCGCATATAACGGTGTTTTATCAAGAAAGCAATTATTTAAAGCCGGAGTATGCACAAAAAATTAATGAAAAGCGTGATGAGTTTAAGCAGGTGATTTTTCGGGTCATTCGCGAAGGAATTGACGCAGGCGAGTTTCGCCCAGAGCTTTCAGTGGAAATTACAGGCATGACGATTATTGGCATGGTGAACTGGACGTATAAATGGTATAAGCCGGAAGGACCGATGACAATCGAGCAAATTGCCGACTATTTTATTGATTTTATTCTGCATTCTGTCCTTACAGAAAAGGCTAAGCAAAAGGCGGAAAATATCATTTATTTCATCAAAAGCAAGCAGACTTCGCTTCAATCATTTTAAAATTTAAAAAATGATTTTTAGTTAACGTAAATTTTTCGTAAAAAACCGACTAGTCGGTTTTAGAATAATATGTTAGAAATGGGGGAGAGAGCATGAATTTTGAACTTACAAAAGAGCAACAGATGATTAAAGAAATGGTAAGGGAGTTTGCTGAGAAGGAAATTGCACCAAACGCAGCGAAATGGGATGAAGAAGCCTATTTTTCCATCGAAATATTCAAAAAGATGGGAGAGCTAGGGCTATTGGGAATCCCGTTCCCAGAAGAATATGGCGGAGCTGGTGGCGATACGATTTCATATGCTGTTGCTGTAGAGGAAATTGGCCGCGCCTGTGGCGGAACAGGTCTTAGCTATGCTGCTGCTGTCTCATTAGGTGCAAGCCCTATTTACTATTTTGGTACAGAAGAGCAAAAGCAAAAGTGGCTTGTTCCAATGGCCAAAGGAGAGGCGTTGGGAGCGTTTGGGTTAACTGAACCGAATGCCGGTTCAGATGCTGGCGGAACCCGAACGAGAGCGGTGCTTGACGGAGGTGAATATGTGATTAATGGAGAAAAATGCTGGATTACGAATGCAGGGCATGCAAGACAAGTGATTGTCACCGCAGTGACCGGAAAGGATGACAAGGATAAAAACATCATCTCTGCTTTCATTGTTCCAACAAACGCTCCGGGATTTACGATTCAATGCAATTACGACAAAATGGGTGTCCGTGCCTCGAATACGTGCGAGCTTGTGCTTGAAAATGTACGCGTGCCGAAAGAGAACATATTAGGGGATCCGGCAAAGGGATTTAAGCAATTTTTATATACTCTAGATGGCGGTCGCATTTCGATTGCTGCTCTTGCCGTTGGCATCGCTCAAGCCGCGTTTGAGAAAGCGCTTCAATATGCGAAGGAACGGAAACAATTTGGTCAATCCATTTCTAAATTCCAAGCGATTCAATTTAAGCTTGCCGATATGGCGATGGAAATCGAATTAGCCCGCAGCATGGTGTATAAAGCGGCCTGGCTAAAAGATCAAGGGAAACCGTTTACAAAAGAAGCCTCTTTCGCTAAACTGTTCGCTTCTGAAGCTGGCTTCCGCATATGTAATCAGGCAATTCAAATTCATGGAGGATACGGGTATATGAAAGAATATGGGGTCGAGCGCCATTTGCGCGATATTAAGCTCATGGAAATTGGTGAAGGCACATCAGAAATTCAGCGGATCGTTATTGCCCGTCAGCTTGGATGTTAAAGGACAGAAAAATGGAGAGGATGAAAATTTATTTAAACAAAGGAGGCGCATGTTATGGCGGAGATGTTAGAGGTTACGGTTGGCAAACTATTAGAAGAAAAAGCGAATGCTTATCCAGAGCATGAGGCTGTTGTGTATGCAGATCGCGGACTTAGAATGACATACAGGCAGTTTGATGAATATTGTCGTCTTGTTGCTCGAAGCTTAATGAAACTGGGCATTCAGTCAGGAGAGCATATTGCAATTTGGGCAACCAACACTCCTGAATGGCTGGCATGCCAGTTTGCTACAGGCAAAATGGGGGCTGTACTTGTGACGGTCAACACGAACTACCGTACAGCTGAATTAGAATACTTATTGAAGCAATCAGATTCCACGACCCTTCTTTTAATCGAACAATATCGCGATACCTCTTACATTGACACGATCTATGAGATTGCCCCGGAGCTGTACGAATGTCAGCCAGGACAGCTGAAGGCGAAGCGTCTTCCACGTCTAAAAAATGTCATCGTTCTTGGTGATAAGCGTTACCCTGGCACATATACATGGAATGATCTTTTGGCGATGGCTCAAGATACCGCTGAAGATGAACTCGATCAACGAATGAACTCCCTTGACCCGCATGATGTCATCAACATGCAATACACTTCAGGAACGACAGGATTTCCAAAAGGAGTTATGCTCAGCCACTACAACATTATCAACAACGCCTACAATATTGCTCAATGCATGAAACTCACGAAAGATGATCGTTTATGTATTCCTGTGCCATTTTTTCACTGCTTTGGCTGCGTGCTTGGCGTCTTAGCATGCGTCTCTGTCGGCGCTACGATCGTACCAATTCAAGAATTCAATGCTACCCAAGTGCTTCAAACGGTTCAAGATGAAAAATGCACCGCTTTACATGGTGTGCCGACCATGTTTATTGCTGAGTTGAACGATCCTGATTTCGAAAAATACGATCTGTCTTCATTGCGGACAGGAATTATGGCGGGATCAAATTGTCCAATTGAAGTAATGAAGGCGGTCATCGAAAAAATGGGAGCCAAAGAAATTACGATTGCTTATGGACAAACTGAATCTTCGCCTGTCATTACTCAGACGAGAACGGATGATCCTATTCATTTGCGCGTCGAGACAGTCGGGCGTGCTCTTCCAAACGTTGAAGTCAAAATAGTCGAACCAGGCACAAACAAGGAAGTACCGTGCGGTGTGCAAGGAGAGCTATGTACGCGAGGCTATCATGTCATGAAAGGATATTATAACAATCCGGAAGCGACGAAAGAAGCGATTGATGAGGAAGGATGGCTCCGTACAGGCGACTTAGCAATAATGGATGAAAATGGATATTGCCGCATTACTGGAAGACTAAAGGATATGATCATCCGCGGCGGAGAAAACATTTATCCACGGGAAATTGAAGAATTTTTATATCAGCATCCGAAAATTCTAGATGTTCAAGTGGTCGGTGTACCTGATGAAAAATACGGAGAAGAAGTAATGGCGTGGATTATTTTAAAATCAGGGCAAACTGCGACGGCTGAAGAAGTTCAAGAATTTTGCCGCGGAAAAATATCGCGTCATAAAATCCCCCGTTATATTGAATTTACCGATTCGTATCCGATGACAGCATCCGGAAAAATTCAAAAATTTAAATTGCGCGAGCAGGCTAAACAAATTCTTAGTACAAAGACAACACATGAATAGGAGGAGTTGCATGTTTAAAAAAGTGTTAGTGGCCAATCGGGGAGAAATTGCAGCTCGAGTCATTCGAACGTGCCGGCGGTTAGGAATTCAGACAGTAGCCATATACTCAGAAGCAGATGCTGATTCGCTCCATGTAAAATGGGCAAACGAAGCTTATTTAATTGGAAAGCCGCATGTCAGTGAAAGTTATTTGAATATTGACAAAATCATTGAGGTTGCAAAAGCGACAAAAGCGGAAGCGATTCATCCAGGGTATGGTCTCTTGTCGGAAAACCCGACATTTGCGCACCGTTGTGAAGAGGAAGGAATTGTATTTATCGGACCAAATGCTGATGTTATTGCGAAAATGGGAAGTAAGATTGAGTCTCGGAAAACAATGTCAGAAGCAGGTGTGCCGATCGTCCCCGGCATCTCCTTTCCGCTTCAAAGTGTTGAGGAAGCAGCAAGCACAGCAGCGACGATCGGTTATCCTATTATGTTAAAGGCGTCTAGCGGCGGTGGCGGTATCGGAATGCAAATCGTCCATAATGAAGAGGAATTGCACAAAGTGTTTGAAGGCAACCAAAAGCGGGCGACTTCCTTCTTCGGCGATGGGGCGATGTATTTGGAAAAGTATATTCAGAATCCGCGCCATATTGAAGTTCAGCTTCTTGCTGACCACTACGGGAATTATGTGTATTTATGGGAACGTGAATGTTCGATTCAGCGGCGTCACCAAAAGGTGATTGAAGAAGCTCCTTCTCTGTTTTTAGATGAGCAAACAAGAAAAAGAATGGGGGAGACAGCCATTCAAGCTGCCCAATATATTGGTTATACAAATGCAGGAACGATTGAATTTCTTGTTGATGAACAGAAAAACTTCTACTTTCTTGAAATGAATACGCGTCTTCAGGTAGAGCATCCAGTAACTGAGGAGATCACCGGTCTGGATCTTGTCGAAGAGCAGCTGCGCATCGCTGCCGGGGAAAAGCTCGGCTATAGCCAAGATCACATCCAGCGTCAAGGGCATGCCATCGAGGCGCGGATTTACGCAGAGGATCCAAAAACATTTTTTCCATCCCCCGGAACCATTTCTGCGCTTCAATTACCGGAGGGAGAGCGTATTCGCAATGAAACAGCTGTTCAAAGCGGAATGGTCGTAACGCCGTTTTATGATCCAATGATTGCTAAATTAATTGTAAAAGGCGAAAACCGAAAGGAAGCGATTAATCGCATGCTGCAAGCGCTTGGCAGCTATCAAATTGAAGGAATTAAAACAAACATTCCAATGCTAAAAGAAGTGTTGGCACACCCAGAATTTCAAGCGGGACATACAACAACCGATTTTGTAAATCGGCATTTAAGCAGCGTTTCTATCAAAAAATAAGATGTTGATCAAGTCTTCCACTTTTCTTGATTAGAGAGTGGAAGACCTTCAATCTGCAAGTTCAGGAAATGGAGGAGTAAAAAGATGAATCAGATTGTTGCAATAATGGCAGGGAATGTATGGAAAATTGTTGTTTCTGTCGGAGAAAACATTGAGAAAGGGCAAGATGTCGTGATTTTAGAATCAATGAAAATGGAAATTCCTATTGCTGCAGAAGCAAGCGGAATCGTTAAAGAAATTCATGTGAGGGAAGGCGATTTTGTCAATGAAGGCGATATTTTGCTTGAATTTGAATAAGAGGTGAGGCGCGTGGGCAACTGGCCTAAACACGTTACGATTAAAGAGGTAGGGCCTCGTGATGGGCTGCAAAATGAAAAGACAGCCATTGCGACTGAAGATAAAATTGCTTGGATCAATCAGCTTTCCAAAACAGGGTTGACGTACATTGAAATAACATCATTTGTTCATCCAAAATGGATTCCGCAGCTAGCCGATGCGCTAGATGTTGCAGCAGGAATTGAACGAGCTCCTGGTGTTACTTATGCAGCGCTTGTTCCGAATCAAAAAGGGCTTGAAAATGCTTTGACGACTCAAGTTGATGAAATCTCTGTATTTATGTCTGCAAGCGAGACGCATAATCAAAAAAATATTAATAAATCAATCTCAGATACCTATCCTGTCTTAACAGCTGTTGTTCAGGAGGCAAAGCGTGCTAAGAAAACTGTTCGCGGCTATCTTTCAACGGTTTTTGGTTGCCCTTATGAGGGGGAAGTTTCCATTGAGCAGGTAGCTGCTATATCAGAGCGGTTGTTTGAAATGGGAGTGGATGAGCTTTCTTTAGGTGATACGATCGGTGTTGCTACCCCTCGCCAAGTGGAAGCTGTGCTCAACTCGCTTCTAAAGAGATTCCCGAAAGAAAAGCTATCCATGCATTTTCACGATACAAGGGGAACAGCCTTAGCCAATGTGCTGCTTTCATTAGAAATGGGGATTACGACTTTTGACAGCTCGCTTGGTGGACTGGGCGGCTGTCCGTATGCACCGGGAGCTTCCGGAAACGTAGCGACTGATGATTTATTATATATGCTTCATGGCATGGATATTGCTACAGGCATTGATGCTGGGCGGTTAACGGAGGCAGCGCTATTTATTCAAAATAAAATCGGTCGAGCGCTCAATAGCCATTATTTGCAAACCGTTGATCCTTGTTTGTCCTAATAAAGGAGAGTGATTAAATGGAATCTTCTATTCTCTATGAGGCGGCGAATGGAGTGGCAGTGCTGACTTTGCATCGCCCGCAAGCAGTCAACGCTTTGTCTACAGCGCTGTTAATGGAGCTGAAGCAAAAGCTTGGGCAATTAAGGTTTGATCGCTCGATCCGTTGTGTGATCGTAACAGGAAGTGGAAAAAAAGCATTTTGTGCTGGTGCTGACTTAAAAGAACGTGCCAGTATGACTGAAACAGAAGTGAGAAAAACCGTTGCGCTGATTCGCGAGACGATCAATGAATTTGAACAGCTTCCAGCACCAACTATTTGCGCGATTAATGGCGTTGCATTTGGCGGAGGCCTCGAATTGGCGTTAGCTTGCGATATCCGTATTGCCTCTGATCATGCTCAGCTTGGATTAACCGAAACGGCGCTTGGGATTATTCCAGGTGCTGGCGGAACTCAGCGTCTCCCGCGTTTAATCGGAAAAGGCAAAGCAAAGGAGCTCATTTTTACGGCTAAACGGCTAACGGCAGCGGAAGCAGCCAGCATCGGAATAGTAGAATATGTTGTGCCGTATGAGCAGTTAATGGAAAAGGCAAACGAACTTGCCGGACAAATAATTCAAAATGCGCCGATTGCTGTTGCCCAAGCTAAAATAGCCATTAATCGAGGTCTGGAAGTCGATTTATATACAGGTTTGAAGCTGGAGCAGATGGCTTATGAGATGACAATTCCAACGAAGGATCGTTTAGAAGGGCTGCAAGCCTTTAAAGAAAAGCGGAAGCCTGTTTATAAAGGAGAGTAAAGGAGGAAGTGCAAGTGATCAACGAGCAAGCAAAAACATTGACCGAGAAATTGGCGGAACAAGTCGAAAAAATTGAACAAGGCGGCGCATTAAAGTACCATCAAAAAAATGCGGAGAAAGGCAAGCTATTCGTACGAGATCGTCTAAAGCTGTTATTTGATGAGGGAATGCAATTTGAGGATGCTTTATTTGCCAATTGTCTTGCTGACGGTCTGCCAGCTGATGGCGTGGTAACAGGGATCGGAAAAATCAACGGGCAAACCGTATGTGTAATGGCCAATGATTCAACGGTAAAGGCGGGATCGTGGGGATCACGAACCGTAGAAAAAATCATTCGTATCCAAGAAACCGCAGAAAAGCTTCGGTGTCCGATGCTTTATTTAGTAGACTCGGCTGGGGCTCGGATTACGGATCAAGTCGAAATGTTTCCTGGTCGCCGCGGGGCAGGGCGCATTTTTTACAATCAAGTAAAGCTTTCTGGAAAAGTGCCGCAAATATGCTTATTATTTGGACCATCGGCGGCCGGCGGTGCTTATATTCCAGCTTTTTGCGATATCGTCATTATGGTCGAAGGAAACGCTTCGATGTATTTAGGATCGCCGCGAATGGCGGAGATGGTGATTGGCGAAAAAGTGACGCTTGAAGAGATGGGTGGAGCGCAAATGCATTGCAGTGTCTCTGGATGTGGAGATGTACTTGTGAAAACAGAAGAAGAAGCCATTCAGTTTGCCCGCAAGTACTTATCTTATTTTCCAGCCAATTTCGCTGAAAAACCGCCGATTGTCGAAGCAAAGCCAGCGAAGAGCTTTGAAAAAACGATTGAGGACATTTTACCCCTGAATCAAAATGCGCCGTTTAATATGTATGACTTGATCGAGCGTTTTATTGATGAAGGCTCTTTTTGCGAAATCAAAAAGCTGTTTGCACCTGAATTGATTACAGGACTTGCTCGCTTGAATGGACAGCCAATCGGTATACTCGCTAACCAGCCGCGCATCAAAGGCGGTGTCCTATTCCATGATTCGGCTGATAAAGCAGCCAAATTTATTACTTTATGTGATGCCTTCCATATTCCGCTTTTATTTTTAGCCGATATTCCAGGATTTATGATCGGCACAAAAGTGGAAAGGGCAGGAATTATCCGCCATGGAGCGAAAATGATTTCAGCGATGTCAGAAGCAACGGTTCCGAAAATTTCTATTATCGTGCGAAAAGCGTATGGGGCAGGTCTTTATGCGATGGCTGGCCCGGCCTTTGAACCGGATTGCTGCTTAGCGTTTCCTAATGCACAAATTGCTGTGATGGGACCAGAAGCAGCGGTTAATGCAGTCTATGCCAATAAAATTGCTGAGCTTCCTAAAGAAGAACAGGCAGCCTTTATTGAACAAAAACGGGAGGAGTATCGCCGCGATATTGATATTTATCGTTTAGCCTCAGAGATGGTGATAGATGGAATTATCGCTCCAAACCAGCTTCGCGAAGAATTGATTCGTCGCTTTGATGCCTATATGTCGAAATATATCGTCTTTTCGGAAAGAAAGCATGGAGTATATCCGGTGTAATAAAAAAGGTTCTTTGTCAAATATTGGGGTTCAGGCTGCCGCGCTTCGCTTGGTGGCCTTTTCTTCTGGAAAGGGGGTACCTCCCTTTCTAAAAGAAAAGGTAGTGCTAGCCTATATGTCCCTCAATTCTTTTAAACTTGTGGATTCATAGTATTTTTGAACGAAAACGGGTAAAATTCTTATATCAATAGGCATTTCGCTTTCATACCTCCGTTAAATTGTTGATCACTTGCTTTGTCTTGTCGCATTTGATGAGGGAAGATAAGCCTTTCTTCTATACGGACAACCATGTCGCAGGCATGTTGTGATTTTTGATTCAATCCAGCTTAAATAGCTTTGGATCCATTGCTTCTCGAAGAGGGCGTAACCGGGCCGCGCTGCTGAATTTAGAAAACGAACTAACGCCAGTGACGATATCCAATGGGTCGAGGGCGCTGCAGAATAATTTTTCCCCTGTGCCAAGCTCTCAACCTGAAAGCCAGTCTTTTCCGGAAACGTCTGAGCTTAATTCTAATGCACCATAAGCCGAGTCCAATGCAACCACTGCCGGCGACAAATGAATGAGACGAGCGCTGTAATTTGTCCCAAGAATTCTTTCTTCAACTGTCCGTCATTGATCCTTTTGCATTAAAAATTAATAGATTTTATCAATAAAAAGCATCATAAGGGAAAATTTTATAAATTTCACGACCAAAGAATTATGCTGTTTCAAGCGAGAGACGTATCCAGTAAAAATAGAACTATGTGCTAAATGAACAATATAAAAAATAAATTTAATTTACTGTTTTTAAGGAAGTAAACACAAAATCTGAAAAAGGGGAATGCTATAAACCCCCTTTTTCCTCATAATTTGCTATAATTGATGTTAGCTTAAAGAGTAAGTCTGTCAATTAACTCTGAATAAGATTCACATTCATTTCACTGTCACAAATTTTTCCTTCGTGTAAATATAAAATTCGATTCCCCAATTTTTTTGCTTCCTCAAGATGATGGGTGACTAATATAATGGGAATGCGCCAAAGCTTATGGATACGTAATAGCTCTTCATGACCTTTTACACGTGTTTGATTATCTAATGCAGAAAAAGGTTCATCTAAAAGCAAGGCATCCGGCTCGGTTGCAATGGCTCGTGCAATGGCGACCCGTTGTTTTTCGCCGCCTGAAATTTCAGACGGATATTTATCTCTAAGGTGTTCAATTCGCAGCTCTTTCATTAAATCTTTGACAAAGCTTTCATTTTGCATGCCATAAGCAATGTTTTTCCAAACAGTCATATGGGGAAAAAGCGCATAATCTTGAAATACATAGCCGATGTTTCTTTTTTGAATAGGAACAAATACTTTCTTATTTTCAAATAAAATGGTGTCGTTTAATCGGATGATGCCAGCAGCAGGTTTGCTTATCCCAGCAATACAATTTAAGATTGTCGTTTTTCCGGAGCCGGAGGGGCCAAAAAGGACAACAATCTCATTGGCCACTGAAAATTTTACATCTAATTCAAAATGGGATAGTCTTTTTTGGATTTCAACGATAAGCATAAGAAAAAACTCCTTTAAGTAAACGACAATTTGAACTTACTATTTTTGTACATGTCTCATCATATTTCTTTTGCTCCACCAATTAAGCCATAAAATAGCGCTAAAGCCGAGGGCAACGATAATGATTACCCAAAATTTTGCCGCTTCCAAATTACCTGACTCCACCGCAAAATAAATGGCTAGAGGAATAGTGTCGGTGACATTCGGAATATAGCCGGCGAGCATGAGAGTGGCACCAAACTCTCCTAACGCTCGTGCAAAGGATAAAACTAAGCCAGCTAACAGTCCTGGCCATGCCAGTGGAAAAGATATCGTCCAAAACACTCTCCATTTCGATGCTCCCATTGTATAAGCAGCATTTTCAATATTTGGGTCATACTGCCGAAACGCTGCAGATGCACTTTGATACATTAAAGGAAAAGATACGACGACTGCTGCGATCACAACAGCATACCAGGTGAAAACAATTTGGAAATCAAACCAATCGAGCAGTAATCGACCAATAAAACCGTTTTTACCAAATATATATAATAAACCAAAGCCTACAACTGTAGGCGGAAGCACGAGTGGCAGCAAAATAATCGCTTCTATAACACTTTTCCCTCGAAAGGAGTTACGACTAATCAATCGTGCCAACACAACCCCAGTAACAAATACGATAAACGTGGCGATAGTTGCCGTTTTTAAAGAGAGTATAAGCGGCGAGTAATTCATATTTGTCGTTCACCTTTTCATAAAGTTTCATCATTTTTCGTTATAAATGGTTATAATTATTTTGAACTTTGGAGTAAAGGAAATGGTAAAACAAGAAGTTGAGTTATTTCCATTGAAAAAGAGCGAAACAAAACATGATATAATCAAGATTAGATATAAACTACATAGCCATCTTCTTGTTAAGAAAATAATTAATTTTATTTATATTTAAATATAAATCATTGATACAGAAGTTATCAATACAATATATCAAATTACATTTAATTACTTATAACGAATTTTTTTATGAAGGAGCAAGTAGGTATGGAAAAAAATCTTTCTTATACAACCGAGGAAGTGGCAAACATATTAAAGGTTTCAAAATTAACCGTATATGATTTAGTGAAAAAAGGGTTATTACCTGCTTATCGTGTCGGACGACAAATGCGAATTGATCCTTCCGATCTAGAAGAGTATATAAAAAAGTCAAAAGAAGAACTGCAGCCAAGCTCCGTACAGTCATCAAAAAAAGAAGCATCGATTGAAACTCAAGGGTATTTGCAACCTAGACAATTAATTATAAGCGGCCAGGATATGAGCTTAGATATTTTGGCGAACTACTTAGAAAAATCCTCGAAAAGGTTTCGGCCACTTCGTTCTTATGTTGGAAGCTTAGAAAGCCTAATTTCAATGTATCAAGGATATTCAGACATTGTCAGTACACACTTAATCGAAGGAATTTCAGGTGAATATAATGTTCCGTATATCAATAAGATACTAGTGAATTTTCAGTATATCGTGATTCATTTACTAACAAGGAAGGCAGGCTTTTACGTCAAAAAGGGAAACCCGTTGAATATTAAGCATTGGGAAGATTTAAGAAGAAAAAATATAAAAATTGTGAACCGGGAAAAAGGTGCGGGTGCTCGTGTTTTACTAGATGAATGTTTGAGAAAGTATCGCATACCTGTTTCTGAAATTAACGGCTATGACAATGAGGTAACCAATCACGTAAGTGTCGCAAGTGCTATCGCTAAAGGGGATGCAGATGTCGGGGTAGGAATTGAAAGAGGGGCTAACCTAGTTAAAGATGTCGATTTCATTCCGTTAGTTAATGAAAAGTACGATTTGGTTATTTTAAAGAACGATGAAAATAGAGAGTTAATTAGTCAAGTCCTGCAAATTTTAAGATCGGTTCACTTTCAAAACGATTTAAAAGCACTAGGAGGCTATGATTTGTCACAAACCGGACAAGTCGTTTATGAAAGCTGAAATGGATCCAGCTAAAAGCCAGGGGTTCTCTTAAAAACCCCTGGCTTTGTTTTATCACTTTTTGGCACTGGAATATCTGGTTTTCTTGATTCGTGAGCACTGGAAATGAAAAACTAAAAAGAGAAACATAAGTATATCTTTTTCTATTATATTTATTTATAATTAAATATAATTAATTATAAATAAAAGAAAATAGGATGTTGTAAAGATGAACATTCATTTTAAAGCGATAGGAAAAATTCTAACCCCTTTTAACACCTTGGAAGGAATGCCGATTCAATCGGCGGCGGCGAAAAATGTAGAAGGAACAATAGAGCTTAACCCATTGTATGTAGAAGGGATGAAAGATCTGGACGGCTTTTCTCATCTTATTCTTATTTATTATTTTCATAAGGTTCATGAATATTCATTGCAGGTAGTTCCTTTCTTAGATGATCAACCCCATGGTATTTTTGCAACAAGATTCCCGAAAAGACCGAACCCAATCGGCTTTTCAGTCGTTCGATTGAAAAGTATTGAGGGGAACCATATCCATGTCTTAGATGTCGATGTATTGAACGAAACACCTTTACTCGATATAAAGCCTTACGTTCCGATGTTTGATGCAATAGAAACATCTAAGATTGGATGGTTTGAAAAAAGAATCGAAAACATAGATAAAGTAAAAGCTGATAAAAGCATTTATTGAAAAGGCGGTATTGGCAAGGCCGATTAAAAAGCACCTTATGGCTCTTTTTTCATTGCACTGAACAAATGTGTTTTTTCTATCCATGAACGGAGACACTTTACTATTCTATATAATTATATTTTATATAAATTAATTATATGCTATACAAAATAGTTATAAGAAATTATAATAAGTTTTATATTAGATTAAAAATAGAAGGGGGAGAGAAAGCATGAAGCATTCTATTCGCATGATCATGTTTTTGTGTGCTTCAATCTTTTTTATTTTTGGTTGTACAAACGAGGGAGAAAAACAGGAATCAAAGAAGACAGAGGATAAACAGACAGTACAATTAACCATCTCAGCAGCCGCAAGCTTACAAGATGCCTTAACGGAAATTCAGAAAAAGTATGAAAAAGAACATGAAAATATAAAAATTACATTTAACTTTGGAAGTTCTGGTGCATTGCAACAGCAAATCGAACAAGGAGCGCCGGTAGACCTATTTTTCTCGGCTGCTGAAAATAAGTTTCGTCCACTCGTAGACAAAGGATTGATTAACATAGAAGAGAGTAAAAACTTGCTAGGAAATGAAATCGTTTTAATCGTTCCGAAAGATAAAGCAGACACAGTAAAAGGATTTCAGTCTTTGGCAGACAGCGGTATTAAGCAATTTGCATTAGGAAATCCTGAAACTACTCCAGCAGGTCAATACGGGCAGCAAACTCTGACCAAGCTAAATCTTTGGCCAAAAGTAAAAGAGAAAGTCGTATACACAAAGGATGTGCGCCAAGTATTATCATATGTAGAAGCAAATACAGTGGACGCAGGAATTGTATTCAAAACTGATGCTCAAATATCTGATAAGGTAAAAATTGTCGAAATTGCAGACGCAAATATGCATGATCCTATTATTTATCCAGTTGGCATCATTAAGGACACAAAGCATAAAAAAGAGGCTGCCGATTTCTATCAGTACCTGCAGACAGAAGATTCGTTTCAAATTTTTGAAAAATTCGGATTTAAGATTTTGAAATAAGCGGGCTTCATTACTTTAAAAACAAAAAATCATAAACATCGATATATCAACGTTTCTAAAACATTAATGGGGGCGTCAATAAGCCGTATAAACGACTTATAAGACACCCCCAAAGCTCCTCAAGAACAACACTGTCATATTTTGGAGCACGAGGACTATGAGATGATAAGACCTTACATCGTTATTAGGTAATTGATTATGGTTTGTCAAAAACTTTTAGTAAAGGGCCCCTGCTAATCGACTTTCAAAAAAATAACCATGCACAACTCATGAAAGCAGCCCATAAAGTATATTATCATTCTAATGGATAATCGGGAGGAATCTATATTGAGTTATACATTTCCGGGAGGTCAACCGCAGGGGAAGCCCATCTTTATCACAAGTAAAATCAGGGAAGCGATGGTCGCTGAGTTAACCGCAATTAATGATTATAATTACCATATTGCAAATTCCAACATGGAAGAAGTCAATAGGGTTTGGAGAATGATCATGCTGGATGAAAAAAAACATTACGGAATGTTTCTAACCCTCTTGCGCAAATACGATCCTGTACAATATCAAACCTATCTCTACTATCAAAACACTCATTTGGATGTAAAGGAACCAATGCAGACCTATAGACCCAATTATGATAAACAATTGATATTAAATCTTGTCAGAAGTGATCTTAAAGGAGAACTAGAGACAGCCGTACTTTATGATCAATATGCAGCTGAAATCTCTATCCCGGATGTTAGTCATGTTTTCTCTGTCATTAGCCGTGATGAGAAATTCCATGCAGAACATTTAACGAAGCTCTTGATAAGTTATGATCCTGATCCCTACAATGGTCTGAAATAAAACTGAACTAAGCCCTTAAACGGTGAATTCCCTCCTTACTCAAGGGGAATGTGTCATCCTCATTCCCCTTGAGTAAGCAGTCTTCTCACCATAAATGATAAATCTAAAAGTCATGTCATTCATATAAGCTTCCCTAGCAATTTTTTATCTACAACTATTTCCACTTGTGATACGGTTCACCTTTAATTAATCTTAAACTGTTCAACAAATTCAATCCCTTTCCATTAGTGAAGTGACAAAAAATATCATCAAACTATAATTTTACTGAACCGTAAACTCTGACTCTTCACCTCTATATTTTTGAACTAATGTCCCAGCATCACGATTCTAACTCTCCCACAGCCGCTTCATCACCATCCGCTCCCACCACTTCCACGGCAATATATTTTTCAAGACCATTCCTAATTTCACGCCTTTGCCAACCGGATACCGCAATTTCGGATAAGGAGACTTTGCCACGTGTACAATCTGTTGGATCACTTCATACGGAGAGGGTGCCGTGTCAGCAACATGGTTGACATATTTCAAAATTTTCTCCATCTCTTTAACATAAGGAGAATCCGGATTGACCGATACCGCATCCAGCCCTTTTGACCAGATTTCCGTTTTATAGGATCCCGGTTCAATTAAAACGACATGAACACCGTACGGCAGCATCTCTAAACGCAAAGACTCGCTGAATCCTTCCACCGCAAACTTGGATGCCACATAAGGTCCCATAGAAGGGAATCCGATTCGTCCGCTAATACTGCTTATATTCACAACCTTGCCGCTTCTGCGTGCCCTCATCGACGGCAAAACAGCTTTTGTTACTGCCACCAAACCGAAAAAATTCGTTTCAAATTGCCTCTGCCATTCTTCAACAGCAAGCTCCTCCGTAAACCCTCCCGCTGCATACCCCGCGTTGTTTACCAACAGATCAATTTGGCCGTAATCTTCAATCACATTCTGAATTACAGTTTCCGCTGCTGAAAAATCGGTTACATCTAGTTGGATAATCTCAATCCGGTCTGTTACACCTGCTTCTTTGGCTGCCGCTTCCAGTCGTCCTCTCTTATCCAAATCTCTCATTGAAGCCAGCACGCGGTAGCCTTCGCGGGCAAGCGCTACACTTGTTAGCAATCCAAAGCCGCTTGAAGCTCCTGTAACAAACGCAACAGGTTGTTTCTTTAAAGTTTGATTCACAAGATTCCCTCCAGCTATTCATATTCTAACACTGCCTTTTTGTCAAATATATGTAGAGCATCATCACTGCTTTCGTTCGCAAATTCCTTCAAAAATCTGCTCCACCTAGATGTTTTGACAATTCCTGTCTCTTCTTAATAAACACTTTTTATTGGAATTGTATCATGGAAATAATGAGATAAAATAAATCCTGCCTTCTTTACAGAGGATTGGTTAAAAATATTTAATTATTAAAAATCGCCAAGTATAATAATTACCGGCGATTTTTAACTTCTATCATAGCTCATATGAATAAGTCGCTTTGCCTTTTCAAAATCTTCATCATTATAAATACTGACTTCTAAATCCCCTGTTCCGATATGACCGATATTTCGAACATCACGGCTAAATCCTAGCTCGAGTTCAATTTCATCTGGATTCACTTTTAAAAATAAGACGATTTTTTCTGTCTGAGGATGCACTTCTAAGCAGACAAAATTTTTAATGCGCTTAAAGGCTATGTAGTATTTTAATACAGCCATTTGTACATCATCGCCTAGTGCCATAATATATGCTTTTATTGCTTCAAACCGGTCTTTTAATTCTGTACTGGATTGTTCCAGATATTCGGAGACTGTCTTATATCCGGGCTTCGATGAGTTAATATGGTTTTCAACTTCCAGTAATGGTTGTGCAGTTGTTGCATTTACTAAATCGAGCAAAAGAAATCCATCTTTATAAAACTTATACTGGTACAACTCAATGTTCCGATTTATTTGTTGAACAGCATGTTCGTCATATTTTGTGAATCCACCCGCAATACATAATAAGCGCGGATTCGTCCAATCAATTGCGTCAGCCAAGTCATTACCGTATTTGCGCATTACCATAAGAGTGAATTCTGCTTTATGATCCAACAGCCAGTCCAGATAATATAATCCTTGGTTAATGACATTTTCATTGACAGCTCGTTTATATTCGATAATAACTGGAGAGTTATTTTCATCAATACCTAATGTATCGATTCTGCCGCCATGTGTCTTACCAGTAGAATATTCTGATGCTAAAAACCGTACACCTAAAAATGTTTCAAGATTACGCTCAATAAGGGTTTGCAGCGATTTTTCAATTGTCAGAGATGTGCCTTCCAATTCACTTACATGTTCTCCATTTATACGAAATAATTTAATATCACCCATGAAACTACTCCTTCTTTTATTGTGCATCTAAAACTACGATTACAATAAATGAATAATGATAGTATACAATAAGCGTTGATATTTATGAGACATATTAGTCAATCTATGTAAAGAATACGGAAGAACGTAACAAAAGACTCCAATTCAATTTTAATAATGTTCCACTCGTTCGGAAATATGTTTGCAAAATTATTTTGGCTCTTGGAAATACTAGAGAAACCAATCAATACATTCATTACAAAGACTGCTTGATTATTAACTACATGAAATGTTTATTACCCTTTGCAAGAAAGGAAATCATGTTGCAAATTGCAACACCAAAGAAGAAAAAAGTAAAACTGTTAATCGCTTTTACTCAAGTGTCGTTATTAAACTATGAAAAAATTGGGGAATTTTAACGTTTTATTTTTCCTCATAATCAATTGTATTTATATCCATTACCAGTATAATGTATAAAAATGTAGTCAAGAGGTGATATCAGTAAATCAAATCATCAAAATAGTTCTGCGAGATCGAAAGCATGTTGAAGCATATGTACGTACGGAACAAAAGATGGTCGAGGACAATCGATATGAAAGTGCAGATTTTTGCAATTCAAGCCGTGTAAACTAAGTTGTCCAGGGCGGGACATTATTTGCTATCAGATCCAGTTTCAAAAATCAACAGCTGCTTGAATGGATTTTAAATTTTTACAAGTCTGGCGGCATGGTCGCATCGGTATGTTCAGGTGCACTATTGTTGGCAGAAGCAGGTCTATTATCCGGCAAAAAGGCAACTACACATTCATTTGCGATTGAATACATGAAATCTAATTATATGGACATTGAAGTAGTTCAAATGTCCGATTTTTGGATGAAGGCAATATTCTAACTTCTGCTGGAGTGTCAGCTGGAATCGATATGTCTTTATACATTGTAGCAAAATTACTGGGAGAAACAGTAGCACGTACAACAGCAGCTACAGAAGAATATCCATACTGGTCTGAAAATATTGGGGGAGCTGGTCGGAAGTTTTAGTAAAGTTGAGCATCACTTGACTGTAACTTGATTTTCATGCAGGCGAAACAGCGAAAATTTCTGTTTCGCGTAAAGTTATTTGCACTGATTTTAAAAATTTCTTTCATACTTTCGGGTCAATTATAAAGATTATGTTAAAAATCGTATTTTCCGTTGATTTATATAAGTATATTGTTATATGTTTATTGAAGTTAAGGAAATGATAATACTAAACAGTATTCATGTCGTGGATATGAAAAGACATTTTTTAGTGTGCGATGAACCATAAAGTAGATTGATATATAAGTAAATATTTATATAACTATATATGTATAGGGGGTGTTCCAAATGCAAAAAGTAGTGGTGGAAATAGAAAAAGCAGCACACGTTTTAAAGCTACTCGGTGATAAAACACGTTTAACGATTATGGCCATTTTAAAGAAACGCGAGTGTTGCGTCTGTGAGCTTCTAGAAGTATTTGATATGAGTCAGCCGGCTATTAGTCAGCATTTACGCAAGTTAAAAGATGCAGGATTAGTAAAAGAAGATAGAAGGGGGCAATGGATTTATTATTCTCTCAATCTAGAAAATGAGTTATATGATTTCATTCAAGAAATTCTGCAGCACATTCCAGATCAAACAGAGAATATTCGTAAGATTGAGGAAACCAACCCTACACTCCGTTGTGGTTGTTAACCTATTAATTTTAATTTAATTGGGAGGGAAAATGAATAATACGGGGAAAAAACGCCTATCGTTCTTGGATCGATATCTAACGCTTTGGATTTTCCTAGCTATGGCAGCAGGAATTGGCTTTGGATCTGTCTTTCCGGGCTTTGTAGACGCAATAAACAGTTTACAGGCAGGAACCACATCGATTCCAATTGCCATTGGTTTAATTTTCATGATGTATCCTCCGTTAGCAAAAGTTCGCTACGAGGAGATGGGACGCGTCTTTAAAGACATAAAAGTATTGGTTTTGTCCCTTGTACAAAATTGGATTATTGGACCAATATTGATGTTTGTATTGGCGATTGTATTTTTGCCGGATAAGCCGGAATACATGGTCGGACTCATCCTAATCGGTCTGGCACGTTGTATTGCGATGGTGATCGTCTGGAATGATTTAGCGAAAGGAGACAGAGAGTACGCAGCTGGGCTTGTAGCGTTTAACTCTGTATTCCAAGTGCTATTTTACTCTGTTTATGCGTATGTGTTTGTAACAATCATTCCAGAATGGTTAGGACTAGAAGGTGCTGTCGTTCATATTACAATGACGGAAGTCGCCAAGTCGGTGTTCATTTACTTAGGAATTCCGTTTCTTGGCGGAATGGTGACGCGCTTTTTGTTGGTAAAAGCAAAGGGCAGACAATGGTATGAAAAAGTATTCATTCCAAAAATCAGCCCGATTACATTGATTTCTTTATTGTTTACGATTATCGTCATGTTCTCTTTAAAAGGAGACGCTATCGTAAGTTTGCCGTTGGATGTAGTGAGAGTCGCCATTCCATTGTTCATTTACTTTGTATTGATGTTTTTCGTTTCCTTCTTCTTGGGGAAGAAATTTGGAGCGAGCTACCCTGTCACCACCACACTTGCCTTTACAGCCGGCAGCAATAACTTTGAGTTAGCGATTGCTGTAGCTGTTGGCGTGTTTGGGATCCATTCTGGTGCAGCATTTGCAGCTGTCATTGGACCACTTGTGGAAGTGCCTGTCATGATTGCATTGGTCAACGTAGCATTATGGTTTAAACGAAAATACTTTAAAACCGAATCAGTATCATACTAACAACAAAGGTGGAATGAACATGAAAGACAAAAAGACGATTTACTTCTTATGCACTGGCAACTCTTGCCGCAGCCAAATGGCAGAAGGATGGGCAAAAAAATATCTTGGCGACGAGTGGGAAGTGTACAGCGCCGGTATCGAAGCTCGCGGATTAAATCCAAACGCGGTAAAAGTCATGAAAGAAGTAGGAATTGATATTTCGAACCAAACATCGGATATCATTGATCCGGAAATTTTAAATAAAGCGGATTTGGTCGTAACATTATGCGGTCACGCCGCAGACCATTGCCCGGTAACACCTCCGCACGTGAAACGCGTACATTGGGGATTCGATGATCCTGCGAAGGCAGAGGGGACAGAAGAAGAAAAATGGGCTGTTTTCATGCGTGTTCGCGATGAGATTGGTGAAAGAATTAAACGTTTTGCTGAGACTGGTGAATAACTTCCTTCAGTCCCTCCATATCAATAACAAAAAGAGCCTGGAGAACTTTCTCGGGCTCTTCGTGTTTTTTAGGAGAAGAATTAGACAATTAACGAAAAAGTCATATAGCATTGGCTGTTGCAAGACAATATCAACATTAAGATTAATAGATTTGCTGCAATGGGGCAGATTTTAGGGAGAAAAATAGATATTTAATTTAGGTAAAAGTTTTAAGGGATTTATAGTACGATTTGAGGCTTCAATTATTACATTTTTGAAACACCGCCCGATTTCTAACATTATTTTATTTTGGTTATGTGTAGTTTAAGTGGGGCTTGAAAGAATAAAATCGAGAAAGCTTCCGATGCAAGCATCGATTCACAATCGCCTGAATGTGGGACCTATTCAAGTTTCGATATTGGCTGTTTTATACGAGATGTTGATGTATGCGATGGATTCAACTACCGCTATGGAACGCACGTTAAAGAGTTAGGTGATTAGTTGTCGGATGACTTTCGAAAGACGGAACATTCCTTTCTCCAGGTCAGCTAAAGAAGCGTAGGAATAAGAAAGGCGAAGGTACTGGGCTGCATGCTTATCATAGACATTTCCTGGATTTAATAGAATTCCATGCTCTAATGATTTTTCAAAAAGTTCCCGTATGGAGATTGAAGGCAATATGCGCAGCCATATATAAAAACCGCCTCTAGGAACAGTCCAGGTCGCAATATCGGAAAAATACCTCTGTAATAAATCAATCATGATCTCTCTTCGAACCTTCAATTCTTTTCTGACCTCTTCCAAATGTTGATGATAGAGCCCGCTTGCTAGCCATTCCGCAACTGCCCATTGAGACAAGGAACTGGATCCGTAATCGGTTTGCATTTTAATATCCGCCAATCGCTCAATAACAGGCTTCGGTCCGACTATCCAGCCGATTCTCAGACCGGGACTCAATGTTTTCGACATGCTCCCAAGATATAAAACAAGCCCATTTTTATCGATGGCTTTCAATGGTGGGGGAGGCGGTGAATCGAGCCAGAGTTCTCGGTATACGTCATCTTCAATAATCGGCAGCCGCTCCTTTTCGCATACATCGATCAGTTTTCTCCGTCTTGCTTCGGACATCAAAATTCCTGTTGGATTATGAAAGGACGGAATTGTATAAAGCAATGAAGCATTTTGCCGCTTTTTTTGTTCCGAAATCTTATTTGCTTGAATTCCATGCTCATCTAAAGGAAGTCCAAATAATCGCATTTCGACAGATTGAAATACATGCAGGGAATACAGGTACGATGGTTTTTCCAGAAAGATCGTAGCACCTCGCCGCAATAGACCTATTGATATCAATTGCAATGCCTGCAGAGCTCCTGACACAATCAAAATGGAAGAAGGGGAAGCTTCAATCCCGATGGTTTTCAAATATCTACTGAGCTGTTCCCTGAGAAAAAGCAGCCCTTTCGGTTCCTCGTAGCCAAGTGAATCAATGTGCCCCGTCAGCTTTTCAAATACTTGTTTCATCATCTCACGTGGAAATAAATCTGGAGAAAGCTCTCCTGTTCCTAGCCGGATGATATTTGAATCAAACTCTGCTTTATTGATTTCCTGTATCGTAGGCAAATTAGGATAATAACTCCCCGCTTGCACATAGGAATTCCAGTCTGGGGGAGGGGTAGAGGTCATCAAAGACCATGAATTGTTAATAATCTTGGTACCGCTCCCTCTTTTTCCTTTCAGCAATCCATCAGCAATCAATTCTTCCATAGCCGCCACGATCGTACTGCGGTTCACTCCGAATGCTTGGGCCAATGTGCGTTGAGGAGGGATTTTTGTCCCTAAAGTCCATTCTCCTGTTTCAATCTTTTCTTTAATATATTCTTTGATCTGGATATAAAGGGGAACTGGAGTCGATTTGTCTGGCTTCCAATCTAATTCATTCATGAAAAAATACTCTCCCTTTACAATCATATGAGTCGATTATACAACTTGGTTGGTATTGAATCCATCCAATTGGTTGGAGACAATAATCGATTTCCGAGTAAAATTGTATTCATATGCTATACAATAGGAGGGATTGGAATGGAGGAAGCCTTTATTCACGGACTTATTCTTGCATTTGGACTTATTCTTCCTCTTGGCGTCCAAAACGTTTTTATTTTTAATCAAGGAGCTCTTCAGAAACACTTCATTCATGCGCTCCCAGCCGTTTTAACTGCTTCACTATGTGATACACTTTTAATCATCCTTGCTGTTTTCGGAGTATCTATTATGGTCTTGGGTTCTTTTTTGATCAAAACGATTATGCTGTGCTTAGGAATTTTATTTTTGTTATATATGGGGTGGAGCACTTGGAAAAGTACCTCTTCTACTGATAAAGAGAATAACGAAAAAACAGCCAAGGAAACTTTTACACCATTCAAACAAGTTCTCTTTTCAGCATCGGTCTCGCTGCTCAATCCACATGCGATCATGGATACGATTGGCGTGATCGGAACGAGTTCACTTCAATACAATGGAGGGGAAAAAGCAGCTTTTGCACTTGCCTGTATTCTAGTTTCTTGGATCTGGTTTGCGGGGCTGGCTTTGGCAGGACGGAGAATAGGGGATCTAGATAAATCTGGACACTTGATGAGTGCTTTCAACAAAATTTCCGCGCTCGTCATGTGGGGAGCAGCGATTTATATTGGATTCACACTGGCAAAATAAAAACAGGAGTTTGCAGTAGAGGTTTCATTACTCCAAATAGTAAACTCTTGTAAGTCTATGAAACAGGATAATAAACTAAAAGAAAAAATCCAGTTGCTGATTACTATAATAATCAGGAGACCAATAACTAGGAGAAAATTTTTTTTTGCGGAGTTAAAAGGAGGAGATAGGATTGAAACACCCGTATGCTCATTATCGTCCTTTATTTCCTGTTTTAGCATCGAAAATCCATCTGGCGAGCTGTTCGCAAGGAGCCATTTCAAAAACTGTTTCCGAATCGATTGAAGCGTATATGAATAGTTTGCTAACGGCGGGGGTTAATTGGAATCAAGCAATAAAAGTAGTTGAACAGGCAAAATACAGTTTTGCAAAATTAATCGGTGCTGAACCTAATGAAATTGCTGTATTATGCTCGGTCTCTGACATTTTTTCTGCTATCGCCTCTTCACTTTCTTTTGAAAAAGGGAAAAATATCATTGTGACGACAGATATGGACTTTCCAACCGCCGGTCATGTATGGCTCGCTCAGGAGAAATTTGGAGCAAAGGTCAGATTTATTCCTTCTCAACAAGGAGTCATTCCTTTAGAATATTATGAACGTTATGTAACGTCTGACACACTTGTCACATCCATTTCCCATGTCTGTTATTACAACGGTTTTAAACAAGATCTCAAAGCGATTGCAGACATTGTTCATCGTAAAGGTTCACTTCTTTTTGTTGATGCATATCAATCTGCTGGACAGGTGCCTATTGATGTAAAGAAAATGGATATCGACATATTGGCAGCAGGAACAAGGAAATACATGTTAGGTATTCCGGGAATATCCTTCCTATACATAAAAGCTGAATTGGCAGAGAAATGGAAACCGCGTGTCACAGGATGGTTTGGTCAGGAGGATCATTCGAAATTCAATGTTCATCAAATTATACCAGCAGCTGGAACACGTCGTTTTGAGACTGGAACGCCTTCTTTTATAAGCGCTTATGCAGCAGCTGCCGCTATTCGTTTACTTCTTGAAATAGGAGTGGAGAATATATCTTCTTATTTAAACCTATTAGCTCAATTCGCATTAGATTATGGACAAGAAAAAGGATTACACACTGTTACTCCTTTATCGGCTCACAAAAGAGGCGGCATAACTGCTTTTTATGTAAAAAATGCTGGGCAAATAGAATCGATCTTGAAAGAGAGAAATATCATTGTTTCTGCTAGAAACGACGTCATCCGAATCGCTCCTCATTTTTACAATACGCAGGATGATATTCGGCAAGCAATTGACGAGCTAACAACTGTTTTAACAGCGAATAAATAAGCAGCACAGGTCTAGGTACTGAAAGACTCGAAACTTTTGCATGGTTCCAATAACAATATATGAGTGGTTTAAAGCGGACAAAAGATTTGTGTGAATAGTCTATTTTTAACTTTATAGTGCAAAATTCAGCTAGTTTCACAACTAATGTCTTAACAGTTTTTTTCGGCTCCATTCAACGATCTGATGGAGCTTCAGTTTATTATTAAAAATGATTATTTGCAAATTGCAAATAATATAGTATAAATAAATATAGAGGTGAAAAAATGGAAAACGTTAGAGAGCTTTTTCAAGTGATGACACGTCGTTTTGGATTGCTGAATAAAAATTGCTGTTCTATTGATGGTGTTGATATTTCTCTCGTTCAAAGCCATATTCTATATGAAATTGATAAAAGAGAATACCCTTCTATGCAACAAGTGGCCGAAGTATTGGGAATGGATATTACGACATTCAGCAGACAGATTCAAAATTTGGTCAAAATGGGTTTAGTAAAAAAAACGCCGCTCCCTGAAGATCGAAGAGTATACACGTTATCTCTAACCAACGAGGGAAAATTTATAGCAACAACTATCGATCGAGAAATCAGACAATATTTAGAAGAGGTATTTTCACACATGACGGAATTCGAGAAAGAAACAGTAATTCGTTCGATTAAATTGTTGAATGAGTGCATGGCAAAATCGAGCGTATGTTGCAAACCATTATTTTAAGGCAAGCTATCTTGGCTTGCCAATTCGTTAAACTTATATTTGCATTTTGCAAATAAAATAAAAGAGATAAGATTATTCGAAAATTTCTTTCTGTTTCGTTGGAATGAACTCTTTTATTTTTAGTATTTTAATTGTTATTCACTTTTTAGATAGATATATTCAGGTTTGAAAAATACGGATTGAAAGTCAAGTTGAAAGTCAAGCTATGCAAAGTAATGGCGAAAGGAGAGATAAAGATTAAAAAGGAAACATGAGAGAAGATTTACAGGACACCTTTTACTATTTGCTTTTGGGTTCAGGCGTTGGAGCCGCTATTCATGGCGCTGTACCGACAGAATGAATTTCAATCTAAATGGGGGTGTATTGCTGCAATCATCGAAAATCCTTGGAATGTCCGTCTTTTCGTGATTCCTATCTCGCCAATGTTGATTACAATGAGCATGACATTGCATTGATGATTAACTGAGAAGCTGCAAGCTTACCGGGATATCAATATTGCACAGTATCTTTAAAAAGAAACTAGTCTTTGCGTTTGTAGACTCTGTCATGACGATGGCAGGGTTATTAGGATTTTTATTCTATCTTATTTAAGGAGTGATCACTTATGAATCACATGAATAACGATCAAATCCGGCAAAATGTCCGAAACCGCTATAAGAAAATTGCGCTGCAGGAAGTGAATTCTGGGGGTTGTTGTTCAGTCAGTTCCGGAGGTTGTGGTACACCTAAGGAGGTATCGGCAAAACTAGGTTATTCGGATGAGGAATTATCTGCCGTACCAGAAGGAGCCAATCTTGGACTTGGCTGCGGCAACCCGCTGGCAATTACGGAATTGAAACCTGGAGAAGTAGTGTTGGATCTTGGTAGCGGTGCTGGATTTGATTGCTTTCTGGCGGCACAACAGGTTGGAGAAACCGGCCGCATCATTGGTGTAGATATGACGCCAGAAATGATCAGCAAAGCTCGGAATAATGCTGCCAAGAATGGTTATACCAACACTGAATTTCGATTAGGAGAGATTGAACATTTACCGGTTGCAGATCGTACGGTTGATGTTATTATTTCCAATTGTGTCATTAATCTTTCTCCAGATAAGCCCCAAGTGTTCAAGGAAGCCTATCGTGTGCTGAAAACAGGTGGTCGCCTTGTCATTTCCGACGTTGTAGCGACAGCAGAGCTTCCATCGGAAATCAAAAACAATATGGATGTCTTGTATTCGAGCTGCGTATCAGGAGCAGCATCAATTAGAGAACTGGAATCATTGTTGCAACAGAGTGGATTCATACAGATCACCATTGAACCGAAAGATGAATCGAAGGAGTTTATCAAAGACTGGGTGCCTGGAGCGAACATCGAAGATTACATTGCTTCTGCGGTCATAAAAGCAATGAAACCTTAAAAAACGTGGTGTAACAGATTAGAAACTGTTAGGTAAGACAAAATGAGCAACTTGTTTTCCATGATGATTCCGATCTCATGAAAAAAGTGAAGATATTGCATACAAAACCGTTATGGATGTTGCCCATCTACATTTAATCGTAAGTGTTGTTATTGTGACATAGAAAAGGCAGTAGGGCGATTCCTAGTGCCTTTTGCCTTTTCTATATAAAAAATAAGGAGAGATTAAATATGAACATTCGCAGCTTTTACAAAGAGGATTGGCTGCAAGTGAAGGAAATTTACGAGCAAGGAATTGCGACAGGACAAGCAACGTTTGAAACGACAGTGCCACAATTCGAAAAATGGGAATCGACAATTGCTGAAAACTTGTGTCTGGTTGCTGAAGATGAAAAAGGTATTCAAGGCTGGTGTAAGATCAGTAAAGTATCAGATCGCTGCGTATATGCAGGAGTGGGAGAGGTGAGTGTATATGTTCGAGATGTGAGCCGAGGAAATGGTGTTGGAAAACAACTTCTGCAAGCCATGATCAAAGAATCGGAAGCAAAAGGATTTTGGACATTAAATGCAGGGATTTTCCCTGAAAACATACCAAGCTTACGTTTACATCAAAGTGTTGGATTTCGTGAAGTTGGTATACGACAACGTTTAGGAAAGTTAAATGGCGTATGGCGTGATGTTGTATTCCTTGAACGCCGCAGCAAAATTGTGGGTATAGATTAATCGTTGCTTTAAAAAAATGATAAACATTTCAATTGAACAGGAAGTGATGGAATTTGTTAGGTAAAAGGGAAAACAGCAATTTATCAAAATTTTCTTTATATATTGGAATGGATAAAGAAATTAAATATAATAAAAATGATAATCATTATCATTAATGGATTGTGGAAGGGGGTATTATGTTGACTTCACATTTATTGATTAGGGATATTCACGATTATTTTGATCATTTCAGTCAACTTGTGCATGGACATGTTCAAAACAATGATTGGGAACAACAGTTTTTCCTGCCTTCACATATTGGGAACGGAACGGTTGACATCATTGCATCTAGGGGTTAAGCAAAAAATAACAGGTAATGAACGATAAGCAAAACAGGCGCGAAATGTTTATATATTTTTGGTAAAATCCTCTTGAAATATTCAGAAAATTCTTTTAAAATAAGTGTAAACTTCATCCTATCTACCTTTTACAGGTGAAGGTAATGAAGATATCTCTTCTTATCTTAATTTAACAGTTGACTGATAAGATTCCATTTCCAGCCTTAGCCGGCTGGTTCAAATGGTTCGTAAAGCCAGTCCATATCACTAAAGTGTGTTTGGGCTGGCTTTATTGTTTGTGCGCCCGGCATGTACATGAACTATAGGGTGTAAGTCCCGAACCCCGAAGACAGAAGTAGAGGTTAGCCAAGAGCAAGGGTGTCCGTGGTGACGCGGAATCTGAAGGAAGCTGGAGGCAAAACACCGGTCCGAGGAACACGAACCTCATATAAGGCTAGGTATGATTGAGTGAGTTTGCAAAACAAAACAAAGCTCTTTCTGTCGAAGGTCATATCGAGTAAATGAGGCGGATAGATGGTGTGAAAGTGCATGTACTTACCCGGGGAGATCTGGCTGGCACGCCAAGTAACCTTGGTAACCTATCTAGTGATAGATAACTGAACAGTCAGAAGTCAGCAGAAGTCATAGTACTCTTTCAAGCTCGAGATGGAAGAGGAAGGACTGAACAATTAAGGAGAACGAATCGCTAGGCGTTCACCTTCTGTGTGGAAGCAGACAATCCGATAGGACTTACTTGAAGGAGGAAGTGGTGAATCCCACGGGGGACTTCAAGAGGGTGGAGCAGAAGATGGCACAAATAGAAGAATTCGTTCACGTGGAGAGGATATCAATGTTGATGGAAATGATTTTGTCACGGGAAAATCTCCTGGCGGCACTGAAACGAGTCGAACAGAATAAAGGAGGTCACGGAGTAGATGGCATGTCCGTAAAAGACCTACGAAGACACCTCTACGAAAATTGGGACTCCATTCGACAGTCGTTGAGAGAAGGAACCTACAAGCCCTTACCCGTCCGTCGAGTCGAAATCCCGAAACCGAACGGTGGAGTAAGACTTCTAGGGATCCCTACCGTGACGGATCGTTTCATCCAACAAGCGATTGCCCAAGTGTTGACGAAAATCTTTGATCCGACCTTCTCGAACCATAGCTATGGTTTCCGACCAGGTAGAAGGGGACATGATGCGGTTAGGGAAGCAAAGGGTTATATCAAAGAAGGATATCGTTGGGTAGTCGATATAGACCTAGAGAAATTCTTTGACAAGGTGAATCACGACAAACTGATGGGGATCTTGGCGAAAACGATCAAAGATCGAATTCTACTGAAGGTAATTCGCCGGTATCTTCAATCAGGCGTGATGATCAATGGAGTGGTAATGGAAACGGACATGGGAACGCCTCAAGGCGGCCCGCTTAGTCCACTTTTATCAAACATCATGCTTCATGAATTGGATAAAGAGCTTGAGAAACGTGGACATAAGTTTGTTCGGTATGCGGATGACTGTAACATCTATGTGAAAACAAAGAAAGCAGGAATTCGTGTCATGAACTCCATTACGAACTTTATAGAGAAGGAGTTAAAGCTCAAGGTAAATAAAGAGAAATCGGCGGTAGACCGTCCTTGGAAACGGAAGTTTCTCGGTTTCAGCTTCACACTCAATAAGACTCCAAAGGTACGGATTGCGAACGAAAGTGTGAAACGTTTGAAGAACAAGATCCGTGAAATTACATCAAGGTCGAAACCGTATCCAATGGAGAAAAGGATTGAGAAACTGAATAAGTATTTAATGGGATGGTGCGGATATTTTGCCTTGGCAGAAACACCAAGTAAGTTCAAAGAATTTGATGAATGGATTAGACGAAGGCTTCGGATGTGTTTGTGGAAAGAATGGAAAACCCCGAAAACAAGAATTCGGAAACTCAGAGGATTAGAAGTTCCAAGCCATAAAGCATTCGAATGGGGCAATACACGCAAGAAATATTGGCGGATTGCCTGCAGTCCCATCCTACACAAAACCCTCGACAACTCCTATTGGAAGCGTCGAGGGTTAAGAAGTCTATTCGAAAGATATCAAGCACTACGTCATACTTAATTGAACCGCCGTATACCGAACGGTACGTACGGTGGTGTGAGAGGTCGGGGGTTAGTCACCCCCTCCTACTCGATTTAAGAAACCTTTTTCAATAGGAGGCGGTGAACATCGGAGGCGCACTAGAGGGTGTAAAGGTATTAGATTTGACTAGGGTGCTTGCCGGCCCATATTGTACAATGATTTTGGCAGACCTCGGAGCAGATGTTATTAAGGTAGAAGCCCCGGGCGGCAGCGACGAAACGAGGTTCTGGGGACCGCCGTTTCAAAACGGTGTCAGTGCTTACTATTTATGTACAAATCGCAATAAGCGAAGCATTACCGTAAATCTGAAATCAGAAGAGGGCAGGGAAATCATTCGAATTCTGGCAAAAGAAGCGGACGTGCTCATTCATAATTTTAAAACTGGATCGATGGAAAAATGGCAGCTCGACTACGACGCCTTACAAAAAATAAATTCGCGGCTCGTCTATTGTTCCATCACGGGATTCGGGGAAACGGGCCCGTACCGGTATCTGCCGGGTTATGACTTTATTATTCAAGGGATGAGCGGCCTGATGAGTATAACCGGAAGCGAAGAGAGCGGTCCAATGAAAATCGGTGTTGCCATGGTGGATATTTTAACAGGATTATATTCGGTCATTTCCATTGAAGCGGCTTTGTTGGAAAGGGGAAGATCCGGCAAGGGGCAAAAAATTGATCTATCACTGATGGATACAGCGGTCAGCTCGCTTGCCAATGTCGCCAGCAATTATCTAATTTCCGGGAAGGTACCGCGTAGACTCGGGAATGACCATCCGAATATAGTCCCTTATTCGAAATTCAAAGCGTTAGATGGGGACATAATTATCGCAGTCGGGAATAACCGGCAGTTTGCCACACTATGTGAAGTAATGGGGCTGAGCGAAATGGCAATGGATGCTCGCTTCTGTACGAATGTGGCAAGAATGGAAAATAAGCTGGAGCTGACGAGGATTTTAGAATACCAGCTCCAGCTCAAAACGGTCAATGAGTGGATAAAACTGTTTTCAGAAAAAAATATTCCATGCGGTCCCATCCATACTATAGATCAAGTATTTGAACATCCACAAGTTTTGGCCCGTGATATGGTTGTCCAAGTCGAACACCCGGAAGCAGGAATGGTAAAACTCGTTGGTTCGCCTGTTAAACTATCAAGAACGAATACAAAGATAGAACGTCATCCGCCGATGGCCGGAGAGCATACATGGGAAATCCTGCAGGAAGCTGGATTTTCATTTAAGGAGACTACCTATTTTAAAGAGAATAACATTATTTAATCGCGGGAGGAGTTTTTAAGATGAATTTTGAATTCACAGAAGAACAACGGATTTTGAAGAATTAAAAAATATGGGGCATGAACCTATTCGCTTTGAAGATAGTATGCGATATATTCATCAAGATGCCATCCGAACTTGTTTGGAGTACGTATCAAGAAGTGATATCTTTCTACTATTTATCACGGATAAAGCAGGAACATTCTTAGAGGATGAAGGGAAAACTGTTACTCACCTTGAATTTTTACGTGCATATCACGAAAATAAACGTCTTATTGTGTATGTTCACGATATAGTTCTTGATACCTATTTTCGGACGATCAGACCTCAAATAAAACAATCGTTAGTACAGTATTTAAGGGAACACGGTAAAGAACCGGATTCAATGTTGAATTTTATAAGCGAAAATATTAAAGAGGAGCCTCATATTGCCGAAAATTACGTATGGTACTTTCTTTATGATGCAGAACAAAAAGGGATATATTTCGAAAAATGCTCATTAGGTGTCGAAATTCTTTCAAACATAAAAAGCTATCTTTCAGCTCTTTTCAAAGAAAGCCTTCAATACTTAAATATTCGTTCTGAAATAGAACGGAGCTTAGAACATGTAGAATTATACGGGGATTTTTATGAACTATCACTTGAATTCATAAGTTTATTGCAGAATGGGCAAATTACAAATTGGAGAAGGCTATTAGCGCTTTTACGATCTAAGATGGTCGGCTGCAATATTTACTCTACAAATACAAAGTACCAACAAGAAGCTATAGGAGCATTAATGGACTGTAAAGCCGTAACTCTTTACGAAAAAAGAGATAACCAGATGATTTGCAAAGAATATGATGGATTAACAACTCCTGAGAACTTTTCATTAGATGATGCTTCTTCTTACGTTGTGCAAACATATAATGATCATAATCATAATGAAAAGCTATACTATTCACTGGAAAAAAGAATATGCTATTTCTTGTTTAAGGTAAAGACTTATGTATTTTGCTTTCATCTGCCCCTGCTAGGAGAGTGGGATTATTATAAACTGAAGGCTTACCAAGAGAATATATTTAATGCTATACTTGAATCAAAAGGATATTCTTATTGTTACTTTATCAAAATGCTGTTAGGAGGTCTCTCAAATGAACAATTATAAAGAAAATGTAATATTAATCGCCTCCGCACCACATGGATATGGAAAAAAAGTTGTAACGAATCGTCTTAGTCAAATGAAACGTGATCACGCAAACTTACAAAATAAACTTTCCCAAATAAAAAGTTCATTTCGTCGTTCAAAATAAACGCTCATGATGTAAAAAATGCTCTACTGATAGAAGGAATAAAATCCATTTCTTCGAATGTTTCAAATTTGCACGCTCTACAATTTCAATATGTTCAAGATAGCAGAAGAAGCCCATCTATCACCAAAGTATTCAAGAAGAAGGTCAGCAGAACTTTATGAAAAGAATGCCCAAACGGATATCATAAAAGAGTTGTTTGGAAAAGCAATTGGAGGGGACATATCTGTATTCGAAAAGTTGGAGAAGTTAGATAAATTATCTAACCAGATGCAGAAAGGAATTTTCGTTAAGAACCTCAACCATCCTGCGAATAAAAGAAAAAAAGGTTAAGGCAACACTATTGCATTAATCAAATAGATTCTAACTTCATAAATTCACGACACAAATGAACCCCCCCTGAAGAAATCCTCGAATTTGAAGGAGTAACCATTAAGGATACACACCATGAAAGCTTTGCAACAGCAGTAAAAAGTAAGAATTTTCTTATACATGAAAAAGTACGTGGAAGCATTGCGCTTATATGAAGAACTGTATCAAAAAGAACCAGGAAATTTAAATTATCGTTATAAATTAGCTGTAAGTACTCCTCATGAATACGATGATTTAGAATAATAATTCATCTAATCGGATTTTCTAATAGGAAAACGCGGTGTTATAATTTGCGGGTTGAATATTAATGCATGAAATCTAAGAAAATCAAGTCGATCGGTTTGTTAAATTAACTGCTTTTTAACGATGTTCACTTTCTTAACCAGATAATTAAATAAATATTGTGAATACATCAACAATAATAACTTAAATTAATTTTTTTCTAGTTCAGATTCCTTTGAAATGCTTGTTGCATTGGTGATAGAGATTTATAGAAAAGTTATTGTAACTGCATTGGAGAATCATTTAAAAGCATGTGGATTTGAAGTAAACTTAACTAAAAAAGAAAATCATATTCGTTTATATATGAGCAGCCGAAAAACCATTAAGGAATTTTACGACTCATGACAAAGGATTGTACTTAAAACGCAAATTTGAAGTGTTCCCGGATCAAAATTTGGATACAGAAACATTGCAAAACGCAAAATTAAAGACAAAACATGCTGTTGCAGAAAGTAAAAAGCTTTTATCGATGAATATCGAAAAAAAAAATTATTGCATTCATCGAGCATGTGGAACTGCTTGAATTACATTAGGAACGTATTATACATGGTTGTTAAAACATGACAAATCATTTAGCGAAGAATTTTATAAAATTAACGAAAGGGCAGTTAAGTAGTCAATAGCTGCTTTATATTTTTCGAATTTTAGTTTACATAATATATATTATAGGAAGTTATAAATGGATCTTGTTTCACTAAAGAGATTACTTGTTGTGATGAGACGAAATAAAAAAATGAAACAAATTGTATTTTAATTGCATTTAATGAATTTCTTTTTAAATTGTAAATTTACATTGCAATTTAATTAATTGATCTTAAAAATTCGTTATGATTTGCTGCGTGTTTAAATTCATTCCATGATTAATTTTGGATTATGATTTATTTATTTTTATTAACGCTTCATTTTTGTTTGTTCTATATCCCGAAGTCCGTTCATTCATCTTCTTCTAAGTTTACATAATATATTTATGTTTTTAAAAAACTCCACTCATACCCTCATCCTCATGATTTGAGCGGCAAAATCAATGAATTATTGCCGCTCTTTGCCGTTCTTTTACTTCTCTTTTCCATTTTGTGGTATAAATTGGAAGCGATCATTAAAAAATGTTTTGTAGCCGAATTGCAGTGATAAAAAAGATGAAATCCCTACACTTCCGGCAATACCGATCAAAATCACAATTTGATATTCGATTGCAACTAAAGGGCTTGTACCTGCAAGGATTTGACCTGTCATCATTCCCGGCAAAAACACTATCCCCATACCGACCATGTTATTGATAGTCGGCAAAATAGCTGAATCAAATGCAGAGTTTACGATTGGTTTTGTTGCTGCATCGGGTTTAGCACCTAACATGAGCGCCCCTTCAATCAGATTCTTTTGGGTAGCAAAATTTTCGATCATTTCTTTCATGCCTAGCGTTATACCGATCATTGAATTTCCAATAAACATTCCGGCAATCGGGATAAAGTATTGAGGTTCATACCAAGGCTTAAAATGAATGACGATTAGATTAAAATACAACAGGCTGACGAGAGAGCCGATAACCATTTTTCGATAAAGGCTTATGAAGCTGTTTAAATATATTATAAACGGCAAACGATTCCATGAAACAAAGCACCAATAAAACAATCCAAGGTGAAGGATTTTTAAAAATATACATCAATATGTATCCGACTAGCACAAGTTGAATCGTCATCCTGGCAGTTGAAAGGACAATTAATTTTTCACGTTTAATTTCTCGTTTTTTTACAAGCAATATTAAAATAAGAACAAATAAATATGCTGCCGAGAGCCTCCAAAATTCGATGTTGATAACTTCTTGCTTCATTGATTATCACCTGTTGGTTTATTTATCGTAATAACTTTATCTGCATATGTTTTTGGTATTGTATCTGAGTGTGTTACCATAATAACCGTTTTTTCTTTTTCCTTTGAATAACGAATGAATGCATCCATGATTTTCTCTTCAGTTCCTTTATCTAGCGCAGAGGTTGGCTCGTCTAATAAAAAAACTTCTGGATCCATTAGAAAAATTCTGGCTAGTGCAAGTCTTTGTTTTTCTCCGCCGGACAATTGTTCTACGTCATCCTCTAATTTTTTTTGCAAGCACACAAATTTTAGTGCTTCTTTCAACTTTTCATCGTCAATAGGCTCTTTTTCAGATAAAATTCTGCCGAAATTCAAATTCTCTCGAATATTTCCTTCAAACATTACTGGCTGCTGTGAAAGCATCACAACTTCCCGTCTTAAAGCGATTGGATTCCATTCAAACAATGACAGGCCTTTATAAACAATTTCTCCTTGATCTGGCGACAGCATGTGATTGAGCATTTTTAAAAGTGTTGTCTTTCCTCCCCCGCTTTGGCCAATGATGCACGTTACTTGTTTTTCTCCAATTTTCAACTCGTCAATGTAAAGAATATCTTTGTATCGTAAATTTTTGATGTGAAACATGTAAAACAGCCCTTTCTTCATAAAAAGCGAAATCCCCTGTTTTGATTATGAATAAAGTTGCAAATGATTCAAACCATTATACTTATTAAACACTTCTCTCTTTATAAAAAGCTTGGCACTCTTATTTATTTTATTTCGTGCAGCAAACCACTGAAAATTTTTTATTTCATTTAATGTCGGAACAAAGGAATGGAAAAAAGATAAAAAATTTGAATTTTATACCTCTTGTTTTAAATAAAAAAAGCTTTTTGAATGAAATTTTAACGTATTTGGAGCATTTTGTAAAATTTTTTGCGAAGCGGAAAATCAATGTTATTGAAAGGAAAACGCCTTTTGATCATGAGGGCTTAATGAAGATCGACATTTTGCGTCTTGAAGCAGTTTTCTTCCCTGCTTTGGAGAAATGATCAGAGGAGCTTAAAAAAATTTGTCCTTAACCTTTCGTTTTATCCATGCTGCCTCAGCAATCCAACAATTTTGGGGCACTAGACACTTCATAAGCCCCTGGCCTTTTTTTGCAAAACGGGATGCAAAAGCATTCAACGCGATATGATAAAATTTTTTTTTTAAAACAATAGAATAACTTGTGAAATAGAGCTGATTGAATCGTTCAGAAAGAATGACATAAATCAAAACAGACGGCAACGAGGCGGTTATAGGACGGCACGAGAACACCCCGACAAGCTCGTTGCCCATAACGCTTATGCAGCCCTTCATCGATGATAATGAAGAAGCTCTTATATGCCGAATGAAAAATATGTACAGGGCTCCTTAGAAATTTTTCCAGTTCCAAGAGCCCGGATTGCGAAACATTTGATATGATCATGCTTTTTTCAAAAGTGTCTCTTTCCTTGTAGTTTTCAGCTTGGCGTCCTTTTATTTAAAGACAGAGTAAGTTGATTGGTTTCATGGTAACTAGTTTCTTTCTGCAGCTAAAAATTCTTTTCTATAATGATCAATTACCTATAAAAGTTATAGTTCACGGCGGAAGTCACCGCTTTTGCCGCCTGTTTTCTCCATTAAATATGTTTGGCCGATGACCATTCCTTTATCGATTGCTTTGCACATATCATACACGGTTAAGGCGCAGACGCTCGCAGCAGTTAATGCTTCCATTTCAACCCCTGTGCTTCCTTTTGTTTTCACAAATGAATGGATCATTAATTCATATTTGTTTTCGTCGCATTTCCATTCAAATTGAATATCCACCGCTTTTAAAGCAATCGGATGGCACATTGGAATGATGTCAGCCGTGCGTTTGGCGGCCATAATTCCAGCTACTTGCGCTACTGACAGAACATCTCCTTTTTTGACCTGTGAGCTTGTGATTTTTTCATACACTTCTTTTGAAACAAGAATACTTGAGATGGCATGTGCAGTACGGACTGTTTCCTGTTTCTCTGAAATATCTACCATTTTTGCCCTTCCTTGCTCATTTAAGTGAGTCAGCTTCTTCATGTTTTTAACCTCCACTCATCGGCGGAATAAGGGCGACAACATCCCCATCCCGAATGATGTCATCTTCTGCAGCAAATTCTTCATTGATGGCAAAAAGGACGGAGGATAGGGCGGGCAGTGAATATTCTTTTTCCAACCGTTCGCGGAGTTGTTTAACAGTTATTTCTTGATATGGCAATGTCATCTCCTTTTTATTCAGCTGCTCTTTTAGTTGGGCGAAAAATAAAATTCGGATCATGACTTCATCTCCTTTGGAATGCCTTTTTCATAAGAAATCGTTTCTTGCTGATTGCCGATCCACAATGAGCCATCCTCCCAATGCTCTTTCTTCCATATCGGTACCATTTCTTTAATCCGCTCGATTGCATAACGGTTTGCTTCATAAGCATCAGCGCGGTGAGGAGTAGATACGGCGATGACGACCGCGGCATCCGTAATTTCTAATCGTCCGATACGATGGACAATGGCAACCTTAGCATTCGGAAACTGCTGTTTAATTTCAGCTCCGATTTGTTCCAGTTTTTTTTGAGCCATCGATTCATATGCTTCATATTCTAAATACAATGTTTTTTTTCCTTTTGTCAATTCCCTTACAGTTCCGATAAATGTAACGATAGCTCCGGCATTTCGATCCACAACAGCTTCGATGACACGTGAAACATCTATCGGTTCTTTCACAATTTGAAACATAATTATCCCTCCAAATATAATATAAAATGGCATTATTGTCTCATTTCCAACAGCTTCTCCTTTACATAGTTCACGATCCAGCTGATATACAAATCTTCATCTTTAATAAAAAATGAATGTTTTTCTTTCAAAGGGATCGAGCTAATCGATGCGATCACATTTGATAAATCAAGCAGATGAAGATCTTTCTCATCACGGATACAGACAATTTTCGGGTATGGAGCTTTTTTCAATCCTTCGATAATCAATACATCAATTGAAAAATGCCGGTAAAGTTCCATAATGTTCGAAAAATGTTCATTCGCTTTTATTTCAGCTTGCAACAGCAAAGTTTCTTCCCCTAGAACCGCTGAAACAACAGCACCAGCTTCCCAATGCCGATACGTATCTTTTTTTGGAATATCCGGTTTTCCACCATGACCGTGATGTTTAAAAGTACCGACTTTTATCCCATGATTGGTCAGCTCTTTGATGCATTTTTCAATTAGCGTAGTTTTTCCGCTGTTTTGATGCCCTACCACTTGTAAAATCATCATAGCCAACTGGAGGCTCCTTCTTCATCTTCGATTAACAGCACGTTAACTTCACTGCCTGCTTGAAATCCTCTGCTTCCGCCAGGCAAAACAATTAAACTATTAGTATGAATTAAGGATGAAACAATATTTGATTTGTCCCTTCCAATCGGATCAGCTACTAGCTTTCCATCATGAAAGGACAATTTTGCTCTCACAAAGCGCGTGAACGGATTCGGCTTTAAAAAATCTTTCGTTAAAATCGCCCGGGCTCGTTTTAAATAACAATTTTTTTGTCCGAGCATCGCCCTTATATACGGACGGACAAACAGCTCAAAACCGACATAACAAGCGGAAGGGTTGCCTGAGAGGCCGAACAAAATTTTGTTGCCGACAACTGCTGCAGAGGTAACACTCCCTGGGCGCATGCCGATTTTATTGAATAAAACTTGGGCTTGAAGATGCTCGTACACCTTTGGGATATAATCAAAATCGCCCACTGACACTCCGCCTGTTGTGATGATAATGTCGGCCATTTGCATTGCTTTTGTAACAGCTTGAAATACATTTTGAAATGTGTCTTTCACAATTCCGTATAAAATCGGTTCACCGTGAGCTCTGAAAATTTGTGCCTGCAGCATATAAGTATTGCTGTTGTGAATTTTTCCTTTTTCCAGCGGTTTATACACTTCAAGCAATTCGCTCCCGGTTGCTATGACGACAACCTTTGGGCTCTTCATAACCGGAACGTAATGATACCCGAACGTTGCCAGAACAGCGGATATTCCCGGAGTGATCACGGTTCCTTTTTCGATAAGCAAACTGCCCTTTTTCATATCTTCTCCGATGCGGGAGATGTTTTCTCCTGCCTCAACTTTTCTTTTTATTTGCACATATGTTTTTCCGTCTTTTCTGAATTCCTGTGTTAATTCCTTCATGATGACGGCATTTGCACCTTCTGGAATGGCAGCGCCAGTCATAATTTTAACGGCTTGAAAAGGTTTTAAAGATTCTTTCCAAACAGAATCTGCTCCTTGAGTCCCGACGACTTCCAAAACTGCTGGATTGGAAGCTGAAGCGGCCTCGGTCGATGCTGCCCAAACAGCATAGCCGTCATAAGGGGATCGATCAAATCCAGGTACATCCGTTGTAGCAGTTATATCTTGACCAAGCACACGATGAAAGCTGTTTTCGATTGATACATACTCTATTTCACCTTCATAGCTTTTTTCCAACACCCGGTCGATTGCTTCCTCTACTTGAATTGGCTTTCGCAACGCTCCCATTCCTTTCCACCATTCTTTCCCCCACCCGATACTACCAAGGAACATTTATTTTGTTTTGGAAAAGGAGGCTTGAGGAAAAAGGTTATTATGAACAATATACTGGTCATATTCATCCTTTGTATTAATATTGATGAAAGCATCATCATCATTAATCTCAACATATCTAGTATGAATACTTGGAAGAAAATGCTTCATGCTTAACTTATTTTGTTCAAGGTGCCATCGTATTTTTTCCTTCACTCGATGATGGTACATGGCGATCAATGGCTGAATATTTCCGTGAACACTAGGAACAATCGCTTCACAACCGTCATTTCTGTATAATTGCAATTTTTTCAACAAATGCGCATTGATAAAAGGAGTATCACAAGGTAAAACGATATACCATTCGGATTTGAATTGGGACATAACGGAATAAATGCCGGCAAGAGGTCCTTTTCCTTGATACAATTCGAGATCTTGAATATATGTCAGCTGGTTCCTTTGCAGCCATTTCGTATCTATTTCAGGATGTATGACAACAACCACGTCTTTTGTGATACATTGCAGCGCTTCGATACTATATAAAATAAATTCCTTTCCATTTCTTTTCGCAAATGCTTTCGGTTGCCCAAACCGTTTCGACTGTCCTCCTGCCAGCACAATCCCGATCATCTTGTTCACTGACGATTCATCTCCCAAACAAGATGGCGAAGTTCCGGCAAAATCAGCTTTTCCATGGCAAGACGAACCGCATTTGTAGATCCCGGCATGCAAAAAATGACTTTTTGTCCAATTGAACCGGCAAGTGCTCGGCTAAGCATGGATGCGCTTCCAATTTCTTTATAGCTTAAATAACGAAACAATTCCCCAAAACCAACCATTTCTTTGTCAAGCAATTCTTTTACCGCTTCTACCGTCACATCCCGTTTTGTAAAACCAGTCCCGCCGTTCAATAAAAAAACATCAATTTCCTCAGAAGCCTCTTTCACAGCAGATTGAATGGCTTCCCGTTCATCTTTCACAATCTCGTAATCTATTATTTCCATTTGTTCTCTCGTTAATAATTCGATGATTAATGCACCGCTTTTATCCGTATCCTTCGTTCTCGTATCAGAAACGGTGATCACTTTGCAGCGAACAGGGCCATTTGCCTTGCTGCGATGTTCAGATACACTCATCAATCACACCTCACCCGCCAATATAAGACATTTCCACACGTCTTTTTGCAGAAAGAGCATTGATCCTTCCTCTTTCTTCGGAATAACGATCGTCCCGAGCCTGCCAAACACGGATGATCTCATCCAATATTTCTTCACCGCTTGCTCCCTTTCGCATTTTAACTAATAAATCAACGCCGTTTGAGGCAAATAGCATGTATACTTTTTACCGTCAGCTGATAGGCGCATTCGCGTGCAATCAGAACAAAAAGCTCCTGATAAGGAAGAAATAAAACCGCCTTCCACATCCGTACCTCGGTATCGATACCTTTTAGGAACCTCGCCAAAAACGTTGACTGAACTGGTTTAAGAGGTATTTCTTGGTGAATCATATCATGAACTTCTTTGCTCGTCAAAACTTCGTCCATTTTCCAACCGTTTAAGGTTTCGACATCCATATATTCGATGAAGCGGATCGTCATTCCTTTTTCTTCAAAAAAACGAGCCATCGGTAAAATTTCGCTCTCATTTATTCCTTTTACAACCATGTTCACCTTTACCGCCAGACCTTGTGCAACCGCTTCTTCAATTCCTCTAACAATTTCCTCAGACTTTGCTTTACCTCCGTTCATTTTAGAAAAAATTTCGTTATTTAAAGCATCTAAACTGACATTGATCCGGTTCATGCCCGCTTTTTTAAACGCTTGGCATATGATATTAAAAATATCCGTTAATGGTCAATGAAACGTCTTGAAGATCTTGAATATTTTTTAACATCGATATTAGTACATCAATGTCCTTTCGGAGGAGCGGTTTCCCCCCGGTCAGACGAATTTTTCGAATGCCTAAACGTAAAGGGGCTGGCCAAACGATATATTTCTTCAAACGTCATTAGTTATTCCCGTTTCATAAAAGAATACTGTCTTCCTTCCATTTCAGCATACAGTATACACAACGAAAATTACATCGGTCTGTCACCGAAATGCGCAAGTCTAATAATGGACTATTGAATTGGTCACGCAACATTGTACATCCCATCTTTCCGTCAGAAAGGCTACCTTTATGTGATATTTAAAAAAATTGTAATAAAAAATAATGTTCCTTACATTTTAAAGGATGTTTTGAAAATATTCAATTCTATTGTCAATTAAGATTCCATGAATGTAACGCTTTCATAATTTTCATTAATGATTTTATAATTTCCTGCACAAAATTTGTTATAATAAATGATATACCCATTTTAAATGGTTTTACGAACGATGGAGCTTCACCACGTTTTCGAAGGGAGAGTTAAGCGTTTGGAAGAATTCGTTGGGTTTTGTTCTGAATGCGGCAAACCAATTCATTGTTTGAATAGTTTTTTAAATGGGGTTGATAATAAAGAAAATGGAACATTGCATTGTTTTACATGCTATAACAACAATGATCCAAAGGCCATTATAAACGATGAACAACAAATTTGAAGACGAAAAGGCTATAAATGATCTTCACAAGCTCTTCGCTTGTGATTTTTTTTGTAAAAATTTTCAGCGCCATTAGTCATCTAGTATTTCATCCAATGAAAGTGTTTAACAGTTATATCGGAGGTTCAAGTATACTCATTTGAAATAAATGAATTTTTTTTACTGAAAGAACCATACTAATTTTAAAGTACTCAGTATTTTGGAGGCGAAAAGAGATGACCGAAGAAAACGATAAAAAGAACGAAACGGATGGTAAAAATATTGCGGGAAAAATATATACACCGAATGACTATAAAAGCCATTCTGAAAGCTCGCAAGGATTGGCCGTCACTCATGAGCAAGTGAGCGACACTTTTACGGAAGGTACTATAGACGGAGAAGTGGACAATATCAAAATACGGAATAGGTTAAAGGATGAAACGACTTAAACTATTTCATTACCTCTCAATTCCGCTCAACATTCCTGCTTAGTTAACAACAAAATTTTTCATAGCGCCGGTTAATGAAAATTGTCGTCATGATTTTCTACCATGGTTTACAAAGGCTGGTCAGCTACTGAGCAGACTAATTGAAAAAAATTTTTTTGGACATCATATTTAGTTTTCAATGAAAAACATATACTTTTTCCCTGATGTTTGCTCGATGTTATCATTTATCTAATGCTTCTACTTTTCATGATCAGAGCCTATAAAAAACTAAATTCCTTTTTTAAAACCTGTTTAATCTTAAATTCGCTAGGCATTCAACAAATCATATTTCATGATCGCCAATGCAATTTTCACTCATCGGTCATGTGCATCGTTTCTTCCCTACCTTGGGCTGTATTTCAGCTTTGTTTTGCAGCAGGGATTTTTACTCAGAATACTGATCAATAATAAAACAAGGTCAGCTTAAAAAAACATTTTAAAGGGGCTGTCTAATAAGTCGATTTTCCGGCTTATAGACGCCCCTTCAATGTTTTAGAAACGTTGATATATCAATGCTTATGATGTTTCGTTTTCAGTGGATTTTGACTTTCTGGACAGCCCCTAAGAACTGTTTATTGCTCTCGTTCGATCCAGCTGTCGAGCACTTCTCCCGCCTCCTCTTTATCTATGTAAAAGGAACCGTTGCTGTATCGATCAGTCACCTTCACATTGGAAAGAGGCACTATTTCCCTGATGCCTTTCTCCGTTTCCAATACCAAATTCTCATTTCCGTTGACGAGTAAGACGGCCGCTGTCCGATGCGGGTTTGTTTTCAGCTCTCTGTACAGCATTGATCCTCTTCTGGCTCGTTGTGTTCGTTCGATTTCCCCGATATTGATCATTTTCACAGCGCCTCTGTGCGTGACAATGGCGAGCTTTTGATCGTTAACATGTTTCTCAGCAAACACAAGTCCAGAAACGACTGCATCTCCTTCCTTTAATTGGATGCCTTTGACTCCTGCTGCACGGGAGCCGACAATATTCACTTCTTCTTCGTGAAATAAAAGACCGTATCCAAAACGGGTGGATAACAAAATCAATCCTGTTCCATCAGTTATATGAACCGCAACCACTTCATCGTCGTCTTTTAAATTGATCGCAACAAGCGGCTTGGAGTATCGCTGAGCTTTATATTGGCGAATTTCCGTTTTCTTCACCATGCCTTTTTTCGTAACAAACAAGAAAAATTTCTCGTCGTCAAAACTTTTTAAAGGAATTCCTTGTACAATCCGTTCATCTTGATCAATCGGAATGGTCCTTGAAATATGCTGTCCAATATCCTTCCAGCGAATATCCGGAAGCTCGTGAACAGGACAATATAAATAATTTCCTTTGTTTGTGAATAAGAGAAGAACATCTGTTGTGTTCATTTCATACTGGCATAACAGTCGATCCGAATCCTTCATGCCGAAATCTTTTCCGTTTGATGCTGTATACGACCGCAAGCTCGTACGTTTCACATAGCCGTCTTTTGTCACAGTAACAATTGTATCCTCGCTTGCGATGAGGGATTCCATATTGATAGTAATGGATTCAATTTCCGCCTCAATCTTCGTCCGCCGCTCATCGGCAAATGTTTTTTTCAATTGTTTTAATTCGGATTGAATGACTTTGGAAAGCTTTTTTTCATCCTCCAAAATGCTTGTTAACCCCTTGATTTTTTTCTCAAGCTCTTCTTCTTCCGCTTTCAACGCTGTAATATCAGTGTTTGTCAGACGGTACAGCTGCAACGAGACAATCGCCTCTGCCTGCGGTTCAGTAAATGCAAATTCACTAATTAAATTATCTTTCGCATCCCGTTTATCTTTTGAAGCACGAATAACAGCGATCACTTCATCCAAGATGGATAGAGCTTTGATTAATCCCTTTACGACATGCTCCCTTTCTTGAGCTTTTTGGAGCTCAAAAGTCGATCGGTTGATCACGACTTCCTTTCGGTGTTCGATGTAAGCATCCAACAATTCAGGCAGGCTTAATAATTTCGGATGCCGACGGTAAATTGCAACCATATTAAAGTTATATGGAACTTGCAAATCTGTGTTTTTATATAAGTAATTTAAAACTCCTTCAGCATCGGCATCTTTTTTCAGTTCAATGACGATGCGAAGACCTGTCCGGTCCGTTTCATCGCGCACCTCGGCAATTCCATCCACTTTTCTTTCGTACTTAAGGTCATCTATTTTTTTAACTAAATTTGCTTTATTGACCTCATACGGAATTTCTGTAATGACAATTTGCTCTTTTCCGCCTCGGATTTTTTCAATTTCCGCTTTGCCGCGAACAACAATTTTTCCTTTTCCTGTTTTATATGCTTTTTTAATCTCGTCGATTCCTTGAATGATTCCTCCAGTCGGGAAATCAGGGCCTTTTAACACTTCCATTAATTCCTCAACTGTGCAATCCGGATGATTCATTCGCATAATCACAGCATCAATGACTTCGCCAAGATTGTGCGGAGGAATATCAGTTGCATAGCCGGCTGAAATCCCTGTTGAACCATTGACAAGCAAGTTTGGGAACATCGCGGGGAGAACGACGGGTTCTTTCGTTGTGTCATCAAAATTCGGTACAAACTCGACTGTATTTTTCTCAATATCTTTTAAAAGCTCGGAAGCAAGTTTGGACAGCCGTGCTTCCGTATAACGCATGGCGGCAGGAGGATCGCCGTCAAGGCTTCCGTTGTTTCCGTGCATTTCCACTAAAACATTGCGAACCTTCCACTCCTGGCTCATCCGAACCATCGCTTCATATACAGAAGAATCTCCATGCGGATGGAAGTTCCCGATAACATTCCCGACTGTTTTGGCCGCTTTTCGAAATCCTTTATCATGCGTATTTCCGTCCATCAGCATCGCGTATAAAATTCTCCGCTGCACCGGCTTCAGCCCGTCGCGAACATCCGGAAGCGCGCGGTCTTGAATAATGTATTTGCTGTACCGTCCAAAACGGTCGCCCAGCACATCTTCAAGGGGTAAATCGACATAACGTTGTTGAGCTTCCATGCTGCTCCTCCTCTAGCACATTGTTTTAAATTTCGAACATGTTGTCATTTTCGTCAATACCAAAAGACACATTTTTTTCGATCCATTGTCGACGCGGTTCAACCTTGTCACCCATTAAGGTTGTCACTCTTCTTTCCGCTCTTGCTGCATCATCAATCCGGACGCGGATGAGAGTGCGTGTTTCAGGATTCATCGTCGTCTCCCATAGCTGCGGCGCATTCATTTCTCCAAGCCCTTTGTATCGTTGAATTGTGTAGCCTTTGCCGACCTTCTTAATGGCAGCGGACAGCTCCTTCTCATTCCATGCGTATTCGATGACTTCGGATTTGCCGCTGCCTTTGCTTACTTTATATAAAGGCGGAAGCGCAATATAGACTTTCCCTGCCTGAATGAGCGGCTTCATATATCGATAGAAGAAAGTCAATAAAAGCACTTGGATGTGGGCGCCATCCGTATCAGCATCCGTCATAATGATCACTTTGTCGTAGTTGCAATCTTCAATGTTAAAATCAGCACCGACGCCAGCTCCGATTGCATGAATAATTGTATTGATTTCTTCGTTTTTAAAAATATCCTGCAGCTTCGCCTTCTCCGTATTGATCACTTTTCCGCGCAGAGGCAGAACAGCCTGAAATCTTCTATCCCGGCCTTGTTTCGCTGATCCTCCCGCAGAATCCCCCTCCACAAGAAACAATTCATTTTTCTTTGGATTCCGTGATTGAGCAGGCGTAAGCTTTCCGCTTAAAGACATTTCAGATTTTTTTCGTTTTTTTCCTGATCTTGCTTCTTCGCGCGCTTTTCTTGCCGCCTCTCTTGCTTCTTGCGCTTTTATCGCCTTTTTAATCAGGAGGGTGCTGATCTCCGCATTCTCTTCTAAAAAATAAGATAATTTTTCCGAAATGACTGTGTCAACAGCAGATCTCGCCTCTGTTGTACCGAGTTTTCCTTTCGTTTGTCCTTCAAACTGCAAAAGTCCTTCAGGGATTCGGACGGAGATAATTGCCGATAGCCCTTCACGAATATCTGTTCCTTCCAAGTTTTTGTCTTTCTCTTTTAATAAACCGGTCTTTCGTGCGTATTCATTAAACACTCTTGTCATGGCAGTTTTGGCGCCCGCTTCATGTGTGCCGCCGTCTTTTGTTCTCACATGGTTGACAAACGACAAAATGTTTTCGCTGTAGCCGTCATTAAATTGGAAAGAAAATTCGACTTCAATTCCTTGCTGCTCACCTTCGAAAAAGACAACAGGATGAAGAGTTTCTTTTCCTTCATTTAAATATGCGACAAATGATTCGATCCCATTTTCATAACAATAAGATTCTTGAACATTGTTCCGTTCATCAATCAAATCAATTGTTAATCCTTTTAGGAGGAATGCAGACTCCCGCAATCGTTCACTCAATATGTCAAATTGAAAAGTCGTAGTGCTGAAGATGAGAGGATCTGGTTTAAAATGGACTGTCGTACCGGTTTCTTTTGTTTCTCCTATCTTTTCTAATGTCGTAACGGGTTTCCCGCCCTTTTCGAACCTTTGCTTGTAAATAAATCCGTCCCGTTTAATCGTCACTTCAAGCCACTCAGATAAAGCATTGACGACTGAAGCGCCTACTCCGTGCAAGCCGCCGCTTGTTTTGTAACCGCCTTGCCCGAATTTTCCTCCTGCATGAAGCACGGTTAAAATTACTTCCGGAGTCGGCTTACCAAGCTTATGCATGCCAGTCGGCATTCCTCTTCCTTTATCAGCAACAGAAATGCTTTCATCTTTATGTATTTTGACAATGATATGGTCTCCGAAGCCTGCTAATGCTTCATCTACAGAATTGTCAACAATTTCATATACAAGATGATGCAATCCTCTAGCATCCGTGCTGCCGATATACATCCCCGGCCGCTTCCTTACTGCTTCCAATCCTTCCAATACTTGAATCGCATCGTCATTGTATTCCATTATCTTTGCTTTTCCCACAAACAAATAACTCCTTTCAAAAAACAAGAACAGATGTTTGTAAACTGTATTTTACATGGTTTCCCTGCGTTTGGCAATCTTACACGGCAACGTATATTATTGTATTACTCAAATGTCGTATGTTTCAAACCTTTCTTCAAAAAAAGAACCCATCAAGATGATGGGGGAAACATTTGTTATTTTGTTAACGCATGCGCCACTTTTATACACATATCCATGATAACGGGATAACCTTTTTCTTTTAATAATTGATAAGCTTCCTCGTTAACGCAGCCTAATTGAGCCCAAAAAACATCGGCATCAATTTCTAAAAATTCTTTCGCAACATCTAATAAATGCTCGGAACGTCTAAAAACGTTTACAATATCCACATGTCCTTCAATTTCTTTTAAGGATGAGACCGCTTTGACACCCAAGGCTTCATCGATCATCGGATTGACAGGAATAATCTCATACCCCGCATTTTGCATCGCTTGTGAAACTTGGTAAGATTCTCTTTCAGGATTGTTGGACAAGCCGACAACAGCGATTCGTTTGCTTTTTTTTAAAATATCACGGATTTCGTCCAGACTTGGATTTTGCATGAAAATTTGTTCACTCCTTCCAATGTTTCTTTTATTATAACTGTAAAAGCGTCGAACACCAAAGTTTTAAAACGGCTTTTATCAACAAAATATAGTCCTGATCGAATCAATTGTGTACAATAATAATAATAATAGAATCATGAATATAAAGGAGTTTCATTATGTCTTTTCTATTAATCTTAGTCCTTATCTTAGCTTATTTAATTGGTTCCATCCCCTTTGGACTTATCGTTGGCAAAATTGGATACGGCATTGATATTCGCGAACATGGAAGCGGAAATTTAGGTGCAACCAACACTTTTCGAGTGCTTGGAAAAAAAGCCGGGCTGTTTGTTACGGTTGCAGACATTTTAAAAGGTACTCTCGCAGCAAGCCTCCCCGTATTGCTTAGTGGCGACCTTCACCAAGCATGGACGCTCATTGCAGGAATGGTGGCTGCTGTAGGACATATGTATCCAATTTTCGCAGGCTTTCGGGGCGGAAAAGCCGTGGCGACAAGCGGAGGGGTGCTGCTTTTTTATAGCCCATTACTCTTTTTATCTATGCTTGCTGTATTTTTTCTTGTTTTATATGTATCAAAATATGTTTCTTTATCCTCTATGGTTACAGCACTGTATACGTTAGTTTATACCATTTTTACCGGTGATGCGGCTTTAATGATCATTGTCGCGATCCTCGCAACCTTTGTTTTCTATCGGCACAGAGCCAATATTAAAAGGATCATAAATAAAACAGAGCCAAAAGTGAAATGGCTGTAAAATAGAAAGGAGCGGGAACTCATCTTCTCGCTCCTTGTTTTAATTGCGATAGTTTGATAAACACATCCATCAACGTTTTATAGCCTGATTCAACAAACATTTTTACATATTCACACCAGATCGCGGCTGTCATTTTTGCATCTTCTAAGGCGTGATGACGCTTTTGGACCGGGATGGAAAAAAACCGGCAGCATTCATCTAAACTTACGGCAATTTGTTCTCGCTGAACGAGCTGGAACAGCATGGCTGTATCCACAATCCGATGTTTAAATGGAATGCGGAAATGCTCCTTATTAGCTTCTGTAAGAAAATTTTTTTCATGATTGGCATGATGGGCGACAAGCGTCCGATTTTCTGCAAATTGATAGAAACGAATCAATACTTCCGATATAGGGGGAGCAGCTCTTACGTCTTCTTCAACAATTCCTGTCAATTTTTTTACATCAACGGGAATTTCCCCTTCATACTGAACAAAAGAGTAAAATGTATGCTTTTCTTCAATCTGCATGCCGTGAACTTTAACTGCTCCAATCGAAAGAATTTGATCCCCTTTTTCCGGAAAAAAACCTGTTGTTTCCAAATCAAGCACAACAACGTCCAGCTCCTGAAGAGGAGTTGACAAGCTTTCCTCCCGCTTTAAGTCTTGTTCCATTTTCCGCAAAAACGCTGCATGCTGAAGATTCGTTTCAAGACCTGTAAATGCTGAAGATTGCATTTTCCCCTGAAATTGCTTCATCAAGTGAAAAAAAGATGGAAGTTTCATGGATTAACGCCCTTTTCAATGATGGATTTCGTTTCATTCATCAATTTTTTTCCGCCTAAAATGATTTTTTTTAGCCTTCCTTTTTCTTCTTTTGATAAATCCTTTAAAGAGAGGTAATGAACTTCATCATATGTGTTCGCTTTTAATGAATTTTTAAAATGAATCGTTACTAATTCTTGAAAATATGTGTGATATGGAGATAATACATGACGAAAATACTCCTGCTTCATCAGAAGCTGAAACCTCGACAGCGTAGACGTATCCAACAATCGTTCTTTGATCGCCAATAAGCGGACAGAATTAATGTAAGGCAATAACCCGGCCTGTTTTAAATCAATAGCGCCTGAATGAGGGCCGTATGTTTCAGGAAGCAGCTGATGAAAAATACCCACCCCTTTTTTGACATGCATTGTGTTGTTTAACAATCGACCGAGAAAATCAGGATTATATTGAATATATTGGAAAATCTGGTTTTTCAGTCGATGAATCGATTCGGATTGTCCGATGATCATACGCGCATCAAAAAAGATTAATAAATAGCGGATAGAATCAAATGTTTCATCCTGGAGCCATTTATTGATCTGCTTGCTCCAGCTTTGTTCCGATCGGCACCATAAAGAAGTTGAACACATGACATTTCCTTCGCAGTAAGGATAACCGATGACGTTCAAGCCGAATGAAACTTCTTTTCCAAGCAGCAAAAAGTAGTCGAGAGCTTCTTTCTCATTGGAATGAAAAATGAGTCCGTGGTCTTGATCGCTTATTTTCGCCTGCTCGCCTCTTCCGCCGCTTCCGACTAAAAACCAAGTAAATTCACAAGGCGCAGGGCCGTATTTCTTTTTTACAATCTCGAAAGAAAGATGGAAGGATTGTTTCATAACCTGATCGTGTATACTGTTTAATTCCGTCACTGTTTTCGCTTTTTGCAAATGGCTGTTGCGCCATTCCTTCAATTGTTTGTAAGGATTCCCCATGTGTGTAAAAATCCCCTTTTTTATAAATAAGCGTACAGATGATACATCATCCATACGCTCTTGCGGTTAGCTTCCAAGCTTTTGTTCATTAGATTCAAATGCTTCCGGATACCCATAAACTCCGTGCTCGCTTAAGTCCAAACCGATCATTTCTTCTTCTTCTGTCACCCGCAAGCCATTGAGCAATTTTTTCATCACAGCTAAGATGACGAATGAAACAACAAAGGCGTATAAACCTGAAGTAAACACTCCCAACGCTTGAATGCCGAGCTGCGTAAAGCCTCCGCCGTAAAACAATCCAGGGTTACCAATAGTTGCTAATTCAGGGGTTGCAAAAAATCCAGTTGATAAAGTGCCCCAAACACCAGCTACTCCGTGAACAGACAAACAATAAATCGGATCATCAATTTTAACTTTATCAAAAAACTTCATACTAAAATATACAAGAATTCCAGCTATTAGTCCGATTACGACAGCAGCCCATGTGTCGACAAATGCACAAGATGCGGTAATGGCGACCAATCCTGCAAGCGCTCCGTTTAACATTGTCGGTATATCAGCTTTTCCGCCAGCGATCCATGAAATGATCAAGGCGCTTACGGCTCCTGCTCCGGCAGCTAAATTCGTGTTCAAAGCAACAAATCCAAAAAATCCATCCTCAACTGTAATCGTGCTTCCTGCATTGAAACCGAACCAGCCAACCCATAAAATAAGTACGCCTAGAGCTGTATAAACTTGGTTATGTCCATAAATATTATTAACAGAACCATCCTTGTTATATTTACCGATCCGAGGCTTCAACAAGATCGTTGCAGCCAAAGCTGCCATTGCACCTGTCAAATGAACAACGGTAGAACCTGCAAAATCTTGTTTTCCATGTTCTGACAGCCATCCTCCGCCCCAAATCCAATGAGCAACAACTGGATAAACAAGTGCGGTAAACAATACAGAAAAAATTAAATAAACTGAAAGTTTCGCCCGTTCCGCAAATCCAGCAAAAGCAATGGCTAGAGAAACTCCGGCAAAGGCTAACTGGAATACAAAAAAGACGGATGTTGAAAGAGATAATCCATCTATTTCATATCCTGAATAAAAAAAGTCAGACATTCCTACAAAAAAGTTGCCGTTCTTCCCAAAAATAAATCCATAGCCGACTGCCCAGAAAACAATGGAGGCAATTCCGAATGTAAAAACAGTTTTTCCGGCAATATGTCCGGCATTTTTCATTCGTGTAGAACCCGCTTCGAGCAATATAAATCCTGCTTGCATAAAGATGACCAAAATAGCTCCCAGCATCACCCATAAACTGTTCATTAACGTTAATGAGTCCATAGCACAACCTCCCATGTAATTATTTCTTCTTAATCATGTTATAAAAAATAACATAAGAAGTATATCTCTATTTTTACACCTGTTTTATTTTAATGTCAATTCATTTTCCATAATTTTTCGAAAAAGTATGTTAGAAAATCTAACATAAAAACAAAATTAGACAATAGTTTATTTTTTCCGACAAAACGTTTATGATAATAAAAACAGTATTTAAGGAGGGTTTTATGAGAAAGGTTTTCTTAATATTCGCAATTATTTGTTTGATGCTTTTTTCAGGATGCGGCAGCAAAGGTCAGGCAAATGAGCAAAACACGGTCAAAAAAGAAAATGTGGATGATTCGCCACAATCTATACAAGCTGCTCCCAAAAAAGTGGAGCCGACCGAATCGCTCGTCACTGTTTCTGCAATAGGTGATGTTCTCATACATAGCCAGCTTTTTAAAGATGCGAGGACCGGGAGCGAATCATACAATTTTAAGCCAATGTTTGCAACAGTAAAACCTTTGCTCTCGAAAAGCGACTTAGCCATCGCCAACCAAGAATCGATCATTGGGGGAACAGAACTTGGAATCTCCAGTTATCCGTTGTTTAATAGCCCATTCGAAGTGGCAGATGCGCTAAAAGATGCTGGCATTGATATCGTCTCAACGGCAAACAATCATAGTTTAGATAAAGGAGAAAAAGGTATTTTAAATGCGATTCAGCATTATGAACAAATCGGGCTACCGTATGTAGGGAGCTTTAAAAACGAAGCGGACGCCAATACATGGAGAATTCAACAGGTCAACGGGGTGAAAATCGGCTTTCTTTCGTATACATATGGGACAAACGGTATTCCAGTTCCGAAAAATAAACCCTATTTAGTAAACCTTATTGATGAAGAAAAAATGAAAAGGGATTTAGACACACTAAATGGACAAGTTGATGTAACTATTGTTAACATGCACTGGGGAGAAGAATATCAATCCTTTCCAAGCGACGCTCAAAAACAGTGGGCGCAGCTGCTAGTCGATCATGGTGCAGAAATTATCATCGGTCACCATCCTCATGTATTGCAGCCGATCGAATGGCTGGAAGGAAAAAATGGAAACAAGAGTATCGTTGTGTATTCGTTAGGCAACTTCTTGTCTGGCCAAAAGGGAGATGGAAAAGACATCGGAGGGATTTTTTCGATTGATGTAATTAAGCGGACTGATGCTAACGGTACGACACTGACTTTGAAAAATCCGCGTTTACTCCCTACCTACGTTACCAAAAATAAAAATCATCATTACTATGTTGAATTGCTGGACCGCATCGACAAAAACGCCTATGAAAAAGTGATGAAGCATATGCATCAATGGTTGGAAACGAAAGAAGTGACGAACTCTATCCAGTAGAGTTTATTCATGGAAAGAAAGCTTTTCATGTAATATAATGTAAACAGGAAGCTGATATTAGGAGTGACAAAAATGAAACTAAATATTACCGATGATGCAGCAAAATGGTACAAGGAAGAATTGGAGTTAAACGAGGGAGATGCAGTCCGCTTCTTTGTCCGATATGGCGGATGCGGCCATGTGCAAAGCGGATTTTCCCTTGGAATTGCAAAAGAAGCTCCAAATCAAATCGGAATAAAAGCCGAAAAACTAGGGGTCACATTTTATGTTGAACATGATGATTTATGGTATTTCGACAATCATGACGTGACCATTCAATTGGATGAAAAAATTCATGAACCTGTTGTTCGTCTTATAAATTAGCAAATCGATTAAAAGCATGCTATAGGTCGAAAAACAAGTCTTTGTCAAAGAGCTGTTCTAGTAGACGAAGCATGCTATAGTCAGTAAAGAAACCCAACCGCAAATTTAATTTGCCGATTGGGTTTCTTGTTTCATCTCATCATTTTTTACTCAAATCTGACTTCCACAAAATGCCCGTCAAATCTTTTATTTTTTCAGCAATTTAAATCTTCTTAAATGATCGGTTAGCTGATATTTTTGCAGGATTTCTACTTGTTTTTCCCCCAGCAGGTCAAAATGCGGAAAATCTTTATGATGATGGATCCACTCCATTTTCAAACCGTTCTTATTTCCCCATTCTATTAAATGCTTTATATTGCTGCATCCAACCTTTGTTACAGAATGATAATCCGGAAACCGTTCATCATACCAATAATGCGTTAAAAAGGCGATTTCCCCTTTCCGCACTTTTTTCTTCCACTCAGCAAGCTCCTCTTTCTTGATTCCAAAGGCCAATCTTTATCTCTCCTCTTTCATCGCTTTTACATATGCTTCGTGCCATTCAGGATATAATTTCTTAAATACAACTGGGCGAAACGTTTCTTTTTTTACGCAAACATGGCTGGAAAAACCTTTTGCTGCCAATTCGCCATGAGAATTGAAAATTTCGTATCCATATACTGTTTTAATTCCGTTATATTTCTCAATCCACGTATGTATTATTGCTTTTTCACCGTATGTAATCGGTTTTTTATATTCGATTTGAATATCCACGACTGGGGAAATTATTCCGTCTTTCTCCATCGCTGCATACGAAAAGCCAAGATCTTGGATCAGCTTCGTCCGTCCAACTTCCATCCATATAATATAATTGGCATGGTACACGACACCCATTTGATCGGTTTCCGCATAACGAACTTCTATTTCTTTTGATGAAACAAACATAAGCTTCTCTCCCTTGCAAAAAATGAAATCGATCGAAAAAGCCTGCATCAGCGTCTGTGATACAGGCTTTCTATTTTAGGCCTTTTCAACTTTCTTACTTAAATTTTTTTCGGAGTCTGTTTTTTATTCAAGCCGGTCCAACAAAGTTTGTCCCATTGTTGGCCGTTCATCAAATGAATTTAGAAGGCAAAAATTTTCAATGAACAATTTTATTATAACATTTCTATTTGCAATCGAAAACTAAAATGGAATTATCAACCTAAATTGAAAGCTAGGAGTTTCGTTCACGGGCTTCATCTTTAATTTCTTGTCGCATCGCCTCAATGCTTTCTTCTCTGCGGCGATTTTTTGCCTCAATCTGTTCACGCTCTCTGTCGTTGGCAAACTCTAATGTTTCTTCTGCTCTTTCGATGTTTTCAATCGTATTTTGTACCATTTCCTGCAATTTTTCAACATTGTCGGAACGGTCATCACGATTTGTTCGATTTTGCATCAAATATTCTCCTTTCTGGGAAAAATTGTTTTATCGCCATTTCAAATATAGTTTGTGCATTTGATGTTAAATTATGAAACGAACCTGTTTCCTCAATGAAAAGGAGAAAAATGATGGAACCATAATTATATTATGTAAATTAAAAGGCGGTGGACATATGTCCTACTCGCCTTTTGTCTGAATCACTTGAGGATGCTCATTCGTCTTATTTTGCATTTTTTTCCCTTTGTTTCCACCGAATCCTCTCGGTTTTGTTCCGATATGATTCGGATTAAAATGAGACTGGATATCATTTGAATTTGTCATCAAATAATCGCCTCCTGCTTTTATTGTTTACCAATAAAGCAGAAAACATGCTGTCAAACACGACTGTTTGCTATCAGCTCGATTTTTCCAATTGCCGTTTTTCCAGCCTTTTTTCAAGTCTTTCTTCAATTTCATTCAATGCTTCACGGTCTTTTAGCAAGTTTTGCTTATTTTCCAACACAAGCTGTTTAAACGAAATTTTCGTTTTTTTCATTTTTTATCCCTCACTTCTTTTCTCTGTTACTTTTATTGTACAAAATATTCCGACACTTTCCCGTTGAAAATTTGAATGTTTAATGACAATATAACCAATAATGCAAAATTTCATACGTTTCAAAAAACTCTTCTTTTGTAAAAAGAAAAAATCGGCAAAGTCAGCCGATTCTTTTTGATTCCCGAAAGGAAATCAGCGTCTTTTTATTTCAGGTTTAGTTTTTCTTTTATCGTTTTTTCATTTAATTCTCCCACTACTTTATCTTGTATGACTCCATTTTCATCAAGAAAAAATGACGTCGGATATGTAAGAATTTTATATCCACTGTTCATTTTATTTTTTGGATCAAGTAATATCGGAAACGTAAATCCAGCCTGTTGAACAAAATTTTCAACATCTTTTGCACTTTTCTCACTGGCAGTAAAGTTAACCGCGACAATCGTTACTTCATCTTGATGCTTTTCATATATTTTTTGCATGATCGGCATTTCTTTTTTACATGGTGGACACCAAGTGGCCCAAAAGTTTAAAAGTACTTTTTTTCCATAAAAATCGGAAAGCGATTTCTTTTCTCCATCCAAAGTCGTCACTTCAAAATTCGGAGCTTTGTTTCCTATTTCTAAACCGACTGTTTCCTTCTGGGAATTGATCCATTGCCATACTGCAATCGCTGCTAATGCGATTAATAAAAAAACAGCAAGCTTTTGTTTCATAAACCATAACACCTCTGATTCAATACGATAGCATTTCGAAATGATGCCCAACTTCATCATATATTATTTTTGTAAAAAAAACAGTATTTCATATCAATTGTCTAATTTTAGCCAAAAAATAACGGGAACTATGAACAGTTCCCGCTTTTTTTCAATTATTATCCTTTTAATCTTTCTCTTAATACCATTTGTAAAATTCCGCCATGTCGGTAGTAATCAATTTCAACTTCACTGTCAAAGCGAACTAATACTTCAAACTCTTTTTTGTTTCCGTTCTCATCAGTTGCCGTTACTTTGATGTAATCGCGCGGTTTTACCGATTCATCAATGTGAACATCCAATACTTCTTTACCGGTTAAACCAAGTGTTTCCGCATTTTCGCCTTCTTTAAACTGAAGCGGAAGAACACCCATAAGAACAAGATTAGAACGGTGAATACGTTCGAAGCTTTCAGCGATAACCGTTTTGATTCCCAATAAGTTCGTTCCTTTAGCAGCCCAGTCGCGAGAGCTTCCCATTCCGTAATCTTTTCCTGCCAGTACAACAAGTCCTGTTCCGTCCTGTTTATATTTCATGCAAGCGTCATAAATAGACATTACTTCGCCTGTCGGCCAGTACGTTGTATATCCGCCTTCAGTTCCCGGTGCAATTTGGTTGCGAATGCGGATGTTTGCAAACGTACCTCTCATCATTACTTCGTGGTTTCCGCGTCTTGAACCGTAAGAGTTGAAATCTCTTGGCGATACACCTTTAGACAGCAAGTATTGGCCTGCAGGAGTATCTTTGCCAATCGCACCTGCTGGAGAAATGTGGTCTGTTGTGACAGAATCGCCGAATTTTCCAACAACGCGAAGCCCTTTCAACGGTTCTACTTTACCAGGCTCAGGAGACAATCCTTCAAAGAATGGCGGATTTTGGATATAAGTAGACTCTTCGTCCCATTGATATAATGGCTCATCTGTTGTTTCAATGGCATTCCAGCGTTCGTTATCATCAAATACACGTTCATATTCTTTACGGAATAATTCTGGTGTAACAGTTTGTTTCACAACTTCATTAATTTCTTCCATTGAAGGCCAAATATCTTTAAAGTAAACATCGCTTCCGTTTTGATCCTTTCCGATTGGATCATTCAGTAAATCAATGTCAACAGTCCCTGCTAATGCATAAGCAACAACTAGAGGCGGTGAAGCTAAATAGTTACCTTTCACGAGCGGATGAATACGGCCTTCAAAGTTCCGGTTTCCGGAAAGAACAGATGTGACGAGCAAATCATTTTCAGCGATCGCTTTTTCAATTTCATCTGCAAGCGGTCCAGAGTTCCCGATACAAGTTGTACATCCGTAACCGACAAGGTTAAACCCTAATTTTTCAAGATAAGGCATTAAGCCAGAATTTTGAAGATAACCGGTTACAACTTTTGAACCAGGTGCCAATGATGTTTTTACATATTTTGGAACAGTCAATCCTTTTTCAACAGCTTTTTTTGCAACGAGACCGGCGCCTACTAAAACATATGGGTTTGACGTATTCGTACAGCTTGTAATCGCCGCAATAACGACTGCACCCGTTTTCATTGTTGTTTTTTCGCCATTTGCAAATTCAACCGTTACTTCCTTATTAAGTTCGTCCGGCTGCAAGCCAAATCCTTGGTTTCCTTGCGGAGCTGTAAGAGCTCTATGAAATTCTTCTTTCATTTTTGAAAGAGGAATTAAATCTTGAGGACGCTTCGGACCGGAAAGATTTGCTTCAATTTGAGAAAGATCGATTTCAACTACATCCGTAAAAATAGGATCTTCTGCTTCAGGCGTGAAGAATAAACCGTTTTCTTTACAATATGTTTCCACTACTTTTACATGCTCTTCATCTCGACCAGTTAAACGCAAATATTCAAGCGATTCATTATCAACAGGGAAAAATCCGCATGTTGCTCCGTATTCAGGCGCCATATTCGCAATAGTAGCACGGTCAGCAAGCGGAAGCTTTGCAACACCAGGGCCGAAAAACTCCACAAATTTTCCTACCACGCCTTTTTGACGCAGTACTTGAGTTACTTTAAGGGCTAAATCTGTTGCTGTTGTTCCGTTAGGCAGCTCGCCAACAAGTCTTACTCCGATGACTTCAGGTACAGGGAAATAGGAAGGCTGTCCAAGCATTCCAGCTTCAGCTTCGATTCCGCCGACACCCCAACCTAAAACACCGAGTCCGTTAATCATGGTTGTATGGGAGTCTGTTCCAACTAACGTATCAGGATATGTTTCGTATTCTCCATTTTCACCTTCAACCGCATGGACAACGCTTGCTAAATATTCCAAGTTTACTTGGTGGACAATACCTGTTGCTGGCGGAACAGCACGGTAGTTGTCAAATGCTTTTTGAGCCCAATTTAAAAATTTATATCTTTCAGCATTTCGTTCGAATTCAAGATTCATGTTATATTGCAGCGCATCATCTGTTCCGGCACGATCCACTTGAACAGAATGGTCGATAACAAGATCAACAGGCTTTTCCGGATTGATTTTTTGTGGATCTCCGCCCATGTCAGCCATCGCTTTTCTTAATGAAGCTAAATCAACGACAGCAGGAACGCCGGTGAAGTCTTGCAAAATGACACGAGATGGTTTAAATGGAACATCCAAATTTTTAATTTCATCTGTTCCCCATTTCGCAAGGTTTTCAACATGTTCTTTTGTAATAACTCGTCCATCCACTTGGCGCAGGACTGATTCCAAAAGAACTTTGATTGAATAAGGCAAACGGGAAACTTGACCAATTCCTGCATCTTCTAGCGCTTTTAATGAATAGTAGTTGTACGTTTTTCCGTTAATTGAAAAGCTTTTTCTTGCACGGAAAACGTCATTTTTCTCTAACTGTTGCTGTGACATGTCATTTTATCCCCCTTTAAACGTAATTTCGACAAAAATGCCGAATATCTCCCCACTTTAAACATCACACATTTAAATCTTAATATACTTTTTATGATAAGTAAATATCAATGATGTTATCAATTATTATAAGAAATGCTTATTTCACTAAAAAAATTAATATATTCAGTATAATTTTTTCTTGTTAAATGGAAGTGTTGGCATGAGAAAAAAATAGTGAAAAACGACGGAACCTCCGCCGCTTTCAAATGTCATCCAAATTCACTTCCTGCACAATTCGATCTAAATCGCTCTTGTACTGTTCTAAATGCTTTCTCTGCGTTTCCGATGCAACTTCCAATGCATTTTGAATTTGTTCATACGCCTCATTAATTTCTTGGCGAAGATGCTTTAGCTGATGTCCATAATCAGAACTGTTTTTCGTTAGATTGACATGTGCTTTATGAACTTCCACCATTCCTTGTTGTACTGCATCAAATGCTTGTTTTTTATTTTTATGGTACGGCAAATATAGCACTCCTTTCGTTTTTTTTATCTTCTATAGTGTTTTTTTCATGAAATCAATTTATTCTAAAATGAATGAATGATTTCAAAACTATTCAAACTAAACGACGAAAGATAACAATGCTATTCTTTACTATTAAATATTAAGGAGCGATGTATATGGCAAAAGATCAAGTACAAAATGATCAAAAACAAAACGTTCAAAATCGGAAGGGACAGCCAGAGCCGTTATCTGGATCGAAAAAAATAAAAAATCGAAATCATAGCCGCCAAAAACATAACTCGGAGCATGATTTATAAAAAAATGGGGATGTTTAATTGAAATGTCCCCAAGTAGACAGCGGAAATAATAAAAATGCTTTAAGCGGCTTGAGCTCTACATTCTAATGGGCTTAAGCCGTTTAATTTTTTTGATAACGTTCGTTATTATAAAACTGAATATTCCTTAATGGTCTGTTGTAACGCTTCAAACGTTTCATATCCCTCTTTCACATTATAAGGTTCGACAAAAAGATTCCATTGGGCCGTTATCAATGCAACGTCCAACTCTTGTCATACTATGGCTTTTAAGCATATCATAAGTCTTTCTTCGGCTTATAGACGTCCCCTTTCATCTTATAGAAATGTTGAAATGATGTTTATGTTTTCAATGAGAATTTGACTTTCTGGACTGCCGCCGTTTCGATTTTTATACACGTCTTTTCTACATATTATGTCTTGCGGAAATCCTTCGTTTATGGTTTTTCTTTAACGACGAATTTTAAAGTTATATCTATTTTTCATTTAGAACAATGTTTTTATTAATAATAAAAAGTTGATGACAAATGATTGAAATGAAAGTGGAATCTATCATAAAATATAGTAAGGTGAAAATGGAAGCTTTTTTTCAGCAAATGACAGATATTGATAATATAAAATTTTTAAGTCTGGAGGCTGTCATGAACGGGCGTTTATATGAAATGTTAATTTATCCTTCCAAATCAGGCGATATTAAAATTAGTATTTACCGTGATGCAGTTGAATACCAAGTTTTCGCGGAAATTAATGACTGCTTTTCTGTCGGCCGTCATAAAAAGAAATTAGAAGCTGTGAGACGTGCTGTAAAAGAATTGATAGATGCATATGAGTCGATTAATCCTTAACGGTTTTCATCAACTTCGCCGAAGTGCACGAATTAATGGAAATGTTAAGGCGATGGGGGTGATTTCATGCTTGAAGGCTGGTTTTTATGGTTTATTCTCATATGGGTTGTGTTTCTTATAACTATGTTATCGATTGGCGGCTTCTTCATGTTTCGCAAATTTTTGAAACGGCTGCCGAAAGAAGACGGAAAATCTGAACTTGATTGGGAAGAGTATTATATTCAACAGACTCGGCATTTATGGTCAGAGGAACAAAAGGCGTTGTTAGAAGAATTGGTTGCACCGGTTCCAGAGCTTTTCCGCGATGTTGCCAGACAAAAAATCGCAGCAAAAATCGGTCAACTGGCATTAGAAGAAAAAGCTCCATCTATTACGCAAGATTTGGTCATTCGAGGCTATATTATCGCAACTCCAAAACGGGACCATAAATTTTTAATTAAAAGACTAAAAGAAAAAAATATCGACTATTCCAAATATGAAGCACTCTTTTAAACAAAAACATAAGCCTTTCGGGGATTTGTCCCGAAAGGCTTATTTATATGGAATAAACGGTAACCTGCTTTAAACAGCCGGCAGCTATATGTATTTTTTACGTTCCGTTCAGTTGATTTTTCAGTTTTTTATACGAAATGAACATCGCAATTCTCCAAGGCACAATCATTCCAAAAGCCAGCAGCCAGAACATACCGCTTAATTCGCCAACATCGATAGACGCGCTTAAATAAGATTTTAGCAGAATTCGTACAACTAACAGACCAATCAAAATGTAAACAAAAGCTTTTGACCTTTTTAAATAGATTTCTTCTCCCCGAACTTCAAAAGTAGAGGTTTTTATTAAAAAAATCGAAAAAATCAGCCCGACTGTCAACGCCTCTAAAATTTCCATCGGCGTTATGCGGAATTGCGGAAATAAATACATAAGGGCTCCAGTGCTCATAAAGATCGGAGGCAAAATAATTTTTTTCGCTGTCGCCGGCTTTTTAGCAGCCTTTGTTCTCATCATAATTACGAAAATGCCCATTAATACAGCCGTAATAGAAGACCAAATGACCATGCAGAACCATCCTTTTATTTTCAGCTTCTTTCTTTAATAATATTATAGAAAAAAAAGCAAAATGAAAAGGCTAATTCATAACTCTTTTGATGGCTTCCATCACACGATCTTCATCAAAAGGCTTTGTAATAAAATCGAGTGCTCCTGCTTCTATCGCTTCGATAACCATTTTTTGCTGTCCCATTGCCGAACATATAATGATTTTCGCATCCGGAAATTCCTGTTTAATTTTTGTAATAGCCTCAATGCCGTTCATTTTCGGCATTGTGATATCTGTGATTAATACATCTGGTTGTAATTGCTTGTATAATTGTACCGCTTCGATGCCGTTTTCCCCTTCTGCAACAACCTCAATACTATGCTTTTTCAAAATGTCCTTTAATGTTTCCCTTAAAAATTTCGCATCGTCAACGATCAATGCTTTCAAATTAATTCCACCTCAATTATCCTCGCAAACTAAATCCTTTGATATTATACTACTTTCTGTCACAAAAAAGTACCGAGAGGTTTAAAATATTGTCAAAAATCTCGTTTTTCTCTTAAATGACTAAAAATTAAAACCCGGTTGGTAAAAATATAAGAATTTTGTTCATCCAATTAATAATTTTAGTCATCCAATCAAAAAACAGCAGAATTCCCATGAAAATCATGAATATGCCTCCAATTTTCATGATTTTCACATTATGTTTTTTGATCCAATTCATCCGCCCGATGAAGAATGATAAAATAAAGAACGGTACTGCAAAGCCTAGCACATATGCTGTCATATACAGAACTCCAGAACTAGGATTGGTTGCCGCTAAACCGATTACTACCATAAGAATTGGGCCCGTACAGGGAGTCCATCCAGCTGCAAACGCCATACCAATCAGAACAGATCCAAGAAATCCGGCTGGACGATTTTTGAATTCAATCCTTCTTTCCTTCATTAAAACATCAGGTTGAAAAACACCGAGAATAACGAGTCCAAAAAAGATAATGAGGATCGCTCCTATTTGTCTTATCAGATCTTGATAGTTCAAGAAAAAGTTTCCAATCAAGGATGTGCCGAACCCCATTGCGATAAAAATGGCAGAAAAACCAACTAAAAAAAAGAAAGTATGTAATAAGCTTCTTTTTTGCAGCATAGCGTTTTCAGTTTTTAACTCATTAACCGATACCCCAGTTATATACGATAAAAAAGCAGGATATAAAGGCAAGCTGCACGGAGAAATAAACGATAAAAAACCTGCTCCAAATGCTAAAAACACATTAATTTCCGACATTTTGCTGCTCCTTCCAAAAGATTTACCTCCATCCATTCTAACAGATCATTGAATAAATGTTTAAAAGAACGTTTGACATTTTCCGCACATTATTACAATGAACCTTCTCCCGCCATGAATGACTATTTTTACAACTTCTTACAACGAAAAAAGAATTAATCTTACCTTGAGAAAGGAAAGACTAATTCTTACTTCACAATTCCGTTATAAAACAACGCATATATTAAGTAGTATAGATAAAAATTACATGATGTCAAAAAATATGATTGGTCATCATGAACTAATTTAATGAAAAATCATTCAATAATGCCTGAAACGAAATTATTTTAATTGATTTTGCATCGCTTTCATCATTTGATTGATTTTCTTCTGGGACGGTTTCATTCCCATTTGCATCAAAAACCTTGATATTTCAGGGTTTTAAGCATTTTTCAAACCACTTTTTCTGTAAAGAAAAATATACCATATTTTCTGTTATTTGTCTATCAAATATTTTGAGAAATAGAAAAAATGTGGTTTATCCTATCTCACATGTCAAAATAATCAATCCCGCTTTTGTATAATTGACATTCACAACTCTATAAGTATAACCTGCAACCTCATATTCATCATTAACTGTAATTTTTCAAGTAAATAAAAAGTTGCACTTGTTTAGTACAGCCCACCTATTCATCATCCTCAACAATACTTTCCCAATCCATATCAACATCATGAACTTTTAAAGTTACTACTTCCCCATTGCTTGTTTTAATTGATATTTCATCTATCTCAATATTAAACGAATTAAGCTTTGTTATGATTTCCGCAATTGCTTCGTTTTCTGATCCAGCATTAATCAATTTTGAAACAGCAAACGATAAAGTGCCTTGAGCCAAATATTTTTTTAATTTCTCATTAACTTTAATCATTTTACATTCTCCTCTCAAATAGATGTTAAATTTTTTATTTTACCGAACTTAAATTTTTTCTTTCTGTTATAACTAAAGAAACATTACTTTTTTACCATACCTAATTTCTTCTGAACTGTAACCAATCCGACCAACAATAAATAACGTTGTTGTTTTGTTAATCGTAACCAATCTTTGCTTGCTATGATCATTCATTACCCTCCTTATCAAAAAATGTACTATATAGTGTTCATTTTGCATATTGTAGTGTTAATTAAATATTGCACACTGTAATGTGCATTGTCAACACTATAATTGCCAAAATAAACAATTTAATATATAATTTTCACTAGCAAGGAGGATTAATTATGATAAAAGTACATTTATCACGGATCATGGGAGAAAAAAAACTGAAAATAGCTGATGTGGCAAGAATGACAGGGTTGCATCGGAATGGAATTGCAAAGCTATACAATGAGGAAACTGATGGAATAAAGTTTGATACTTTAGACAAGTTATGTAAAACTTTGGATTGCAAAGTTGAGGATCTTATTGAATATATTGATGATGAAAAAGACCACTCGAAATGAGTGGTCTTAATTATTAATGCTATTGTCCATGTTAATATTCATAAACGGTTACCTTTTTGAACGAAATTCTTTTTAATTTCGATCTCCTAGATATTCCTGTTGGATTTTTTCTAATTTACCTGTTTCTTTAAACTTTAAGATCGTATCATTGAAAAATTTTAAAAGTTCTGTATCTTTTTTTCTTACTGCCATTGCATAGCTTTTCTTCGGTACAAACTCTTCTCCATTAGGGAGATATATAGCTCCCGTAAAATATGTATACGTCTTAGTTAAATCTGTTTCTACGAGGTTATCAATACCAGGCACAACATCAACATCTCCACGTTTTAAAGCAATAATCACATCGTCAAATGTAGGAAATTCTCTTAGTTCAACTGGAATATTATTTGATTGAGCCATTTCTTTTATTACTGCGATATTAAAGTCTCGATATACTTTTAAATCGTTTGTCCATTCTGTCTGAACGGGAACAATAATTTTATCTATATCGTACTTTGCCTTGTTTTCAATTTTACTTTGCACTTGTTGCTCTTCCTTTGTTTTATTTTCTTCAACAGTTTTTTCTGAACTGCAACCTATCATACTTATAAATACCAAACAAAATATTGTTAAAAGCAAATTTTTTTTCAAACTTAATCACCTCTTTACGAAATTTTCCTACTAATTGAGCATTTTGCAAAATTAGATTTTTATTAAAAAGAGTTTTAAAAGAAACCCAAATAAATTGGGGTATTTTGTATCTTTGGTTTACAAATATTCTGTTTGTCCTTTTTTGGGCGTACTTGCAGAATTTTTCGCTTTAAAAATTTTTTAAGCGGTTTGTTGCTTTTTACTCTCTTTTGCCATTGCGAGAGCTGAAACCAGTAATACGATGGCGTTCAAGTAAATATGAGTTTTTACTTTATCGATTCCCCACACATGCAGGGAGTTCGCTGTAAGATAACTTTTCATTCTTGAATTGCACCGTTCTACACTGGTTCGCTCATTGTAAAGTTCTTTCCAACGTTTGGAATCGCGGTGTGGATTAGAGTACCGGCGAAGATCCTTATTCACGTTAATTTTTACTACCATTCCATAGTTGGAGGATGAACAGGCTGCCATTCCTAATGGGCAATCCACTTTTCCGGTTGCGTGTGGACATCTGAATTTGAGCTGGTCCTTATTGGCTCCCCAATAAGTCATTTCGTACCCCATAGAACAGCGTGGGGTTCCATTGGAGGCAATTCCTTCGGGAGTCATTTTCATTACGCAAATTGAGTGGAATAATAGCTTGAGCCCCAATGTTCTTGGCGGATTCGTAGTTTTTAAGCTGGTCGTACCCACCATCCATTATCAGGAAATCAATTTTAGAGTTTGTACAACTCTTTACTTGTTCAATTAATTGTGGTGCGACATCCCCATCGTTGATATGAGCAGGGGTTACTTCAATCGCCATTGGTAATTCACTTTTGGTGTCAACGGAAAGATGCATCTTATAGCCAAACCAAGTAATTTTATTACCGAAGGAATCAAACTTTGCCCCCCAATTGGCGTTGCCTGTTTGTTCACTTCGCTTCTTAGGCTGCTTCTTTTCGTAAGCATCAATGGCGGCACTGTCGATAGCCTGATGTTTTCCATCAATTACTCCTTCCTCTTGAGCTAACTGGACGAGATCTTGAAAGATTCTTTTCACGAGTCCAGTTTTGGTTAGTGAAGAAAATACTCGGCTAAGAGTAGAGATGGATGGTGCAGGCCTGCTAATATCTAAACCACATTGGTAACGAAAACGCAGGTCATTTTTCAATCGATTGTGAAGAGAAGTAAAAGTATCAATACCTTCTAATGGGGCAGCGATAAGAGCCCTTAATATCCCTTCTTTGGAATGGGGCTGTCCGAAAAGTCGATTGAATCGACCTTGGGCTCAGCCCTTTTTTCTGTTTTTAGGGTACAAAAAAATCGTCCTTTTTTATAGAATGAAATTGACCAAAAAACATTCTACAGAAAGGACGATTTCTTATGAATAATCAAATGACTATTCAAGAAAATTATAACACGCAATTAGAAATGACTCTAGAGGGTATTCAAAAAATAGAGGTTCAAAAGAATAAGAAACGCAAAAAACTAGTTTTCCAACCTTATTGCAATCGTCAAGTCATGAGCATTTTAGATATCGAAATGTATATTCCTGAAAATCATGTCGCCCGTTTAGTGGATGAAATGGTGGAATCGATTCCGGATGAAGTGTTGTATACTCATTATGTTGGTGGGGGTCGTGCACCCTATCACCCTAAAATGTTATTGAAAGTGATTTTATATGCGTACACTCAAAATGTTTATTCAAGTCGGAAAATAGCGCAAATGGTGAAAGAAAATCTTCCGATGATGTGGTTGGCGGGATTGCAAACCCCTGACCATCGCACAATAAATGATTTTCGTAGTGTTCGTATGTCAAACATGATGGATTCTGTATTTGAACAATTTGTCCTTCAACTAGTAGAACAAGGACTTATCGACCTCGACCATATTTTTGTGGATGGTACGAAAATAGAAGCGAATGCCAACAAATATACGTTTGTATGGCGAAAATCCGTAGAAAAATATGATCAGAAACTACGAGCCAAAATTCAATCGTTTCTACAAGAAGCGCACCAAATCGCCTTGGAGGAATTAAAAGAAGAACAATTAGAAGAAGAATTAGAAAAATCATCGGCACAACTTTCTGAGAGAATAGAAGCTTTGGAAAAAGATTATAAACAGGAAGAAGACAAAGAAAGAAAAAAAGAACTTCGCTCTAAAAAATCCCAACTCACCAAACAACTGAAAACGATTCAAACGGATTATCTTCCACGATTACGAAAATACAAAGTACAAAAACAGATTCTAGGTGAACGAAATAGCTACTCGAAAACCGACCATGAGGCCACTTTTATGCGAATGAAAGAGGACCATATGAAAAACGGCCAACTCAAGGCGGGTTATAATGTTCAACTCGCCACACAACATCAATTTATCGTGGGATTTGAAATTTATCAAAATCCAGGAGATACTCGCTGTTTCCAACCATTTATGGAAAAGTTATTGGAATCGATGCCGAAGGAAAAGAAACTCAAGTATGTCATTGCCGATGCAGGATATGCGAGTGAAGAAAACTATTTATATGCGATTGGCGAAGAAAAAGAACCTCGTTTTGAATTATTAGCCCCATACCAAACCTATTTGAAGGAACAAAGTAAAAAGTTTAAAAAGGATTTATCAAAAGTACAAAACTGGAAATACATCGAAGAAGACGATTGCTTTATCTGTCCGAACAATCGGAAAGTCGTATTCAAGTATTATCAAAAAAGAAAAAATGCATCTGGATACATACAAGATTTGAAAGTGTACGAGTGTGAAGATTGTACGGATTGCCCGTTGAAGAATGGGTGTACGAAAGCCAAAGGAAATCGTCGAGTATATTGGAACACGATTTATGAAGAAATGAAAGCGAAAGCCAAAGCAGCTCTTGGTGACGAACAAAAGGCAGCTCTTTATGCGAAGCGTAAAGTGGATGTCGAAAGTGTGTTCGGTAACATCAAGGGCAATTTGCGTTTCACTCGATTTCTGTTACGGGGGCTTCATAAAGTCCGAACAGAATTCGGGATTGTGGCAATGGCCCACAACATACTGAAATGGGCCGCAAATTCCCAAACCAATTTCAAAAATAAGGAAACAGAGCGAATGGAAAAACTCATTGTTTTCTCCATTCGCTCTGTTTTTATGGACTTTTTAGACAAGCCCTTTTCAATTGTTTAGCATAAGGACGCAAATCTAGAGCACTAAAAAAGATCGGTAATTTCTCTTTTGACTCTAAAATTTGCAATTCTTCAAAGGAAAATAGACTTTCTTGTAGAATATACAAAGTGACTTCCTCCTTGTGGATTTTTGTGGTTTGGTCACTTCAAAATTCTACAAATAAGGGGTGAAGTCCTTTTTTATGCTTTAGAAAACCTTATGGCTCTTGGGTTGAAAAATGTGCAAAATGCTCACTAATTATAACATTACTATGTGAACCAAAAAAGGAACGGTAACTTACCGTCCCTTATGAGCGTAATTTTAGTCCATTTACTTGGACAATACGAAATGGATAATCTTTTTACATTAACTCTTTTTATTTATAACTGTATTTTTTATTTTGGACGAAGAAAAAAATGAAACGAGTGGAATTATTTTAAATGGTGATGAGTGATGAAAAAATACAAACTGAAAAGCAATATTTGGGAACTAATTGAAAAGAGTGGATTGCGGAATGATTACATACGAAAACACGTAAATGTGCAACAAAAACAGCTTTGGAATTGAAAAAATGGAGTAAGTTTCCCGCCTTTGGAGAAAGCCTTTATTTTAGCGAAAATTGTAGGGTGTAAAGTGGACGATCTTGCGGAGCTGGTTGAGGTAGAAGAGGAAGAATAAACTTTTATGAGTAGACTTCAATCCTAATGTTGTACAGTACAATAATAAAGGAGTAAGTATATGAAGTTACTTTTGCCATTCATGATACTGATAGGCGTTGTACTAGGCTTTTGTTTAATAAATTTAATTAATATGAAGTTATTATTACCCTTCATGACATTAATTGGTGTTGTATTAGGTTTTTGTTTAAATTTAATCAAAGATTATATTCAAAATAAGCCTAAAATCAGAACTGGGATCAATGAGTCATCTGGAAAATTTAATTACTATAAAAATTTTGTAAATGAAAATGGTTTTGACGTAGAAAAGATAGCAACTCCCGATGAAGCTTCATTTTTAGAATTAAAAATAAAAATTGACGTTTATAATATTGGAAAATCCGATACTGCTATTAAAGATTTAATGATTGACGCAACAGCTAACAATACTACAATGAGTTTTAAACCTGAATTAAAGATTAATGGAGAAACCAACAAAGACTACACATTTAATGTAAAAAGTGGGAGTATTACTACTTTGGACTTACACTTAAAGATTCACAAAGATGAAGATACCGAATATCTATTTAATTTAATAAAAATGTAACATTGTTCCCAGATGAAAAAGAATGTTTGTTATTTACCGTAGTAAGGTACTGTCAAGAATTTTGTGTAATGTAAGATAGATAGGGTATCTCTGAAATGGATTTAGAATAGAGAGGGATATTTCCTCCACACAGGAGACTGAATATTCAGTCTCCTGTGTGGAAAGGGAGAATTCCCTTATTTTGTTTATTTACAATATTTGGTTAACAATAACGTTCTTCAAACATTCGTTGAAGGGCTTCATGCGCTTCGGCAAATCCTCGCAACTTTCGCCCTGCCCATTTCTCATTAAAATCTTGAACAGTCAAATACACGACTTTTTCCGCGGCTTCTAAACTGTTCAAACTGTTCATCGGCTTTAGGCGTTTCCGAATCTCCTTGATCGTTCGTTCGATGGCATTGGTCGTGTAAATCACACTTCGAATACTGTTTGGATAATCCATAAATGTAAGGAGGACATCCAACTCATTTGCCCAAGATTGAACTTCTCTTGGATATTTGCTGGACCATTTTGATTCAAACTGTTGAAACATCTCCAGTGCAATTTTTTTATTCGGAGATCGATAAATGAGTTTCAAATCTTCCGCCATTTCGAATTGGTCTTTTTTCCGAACACGACTAAGTGTGTTACGGACTTTGTGAACGACACAACGCTGCACATCGGCTTTCGGATAAACCGCCTTAAAGGCTTCCTCTAAACCCGGTAGTCCATCGAATACGCCCAGAAGCACTTCCTTGACGCCTCTTTGGTAGAGATTTTGAAGAATTTCCTGCCATACATAGGCACTTTCTTGTCCTCCTACAAAGAAATCAAGAATTTCACGATATCCTTCTTCATTCACACCTAACACCACATAAATGACTTCTTTCTCAACGGTTTCACGACGAAGTTTTACGTATAAACCATCCAAATATAAGACGGAATAACGCTTATGTAGAGGACGAGTGTGCCATTTCTCGATGTCTTCCTTCACGACATCGGTAATATGACTAATCGTTGTTGGTGAGTAGGCATTTCCTAAAATTCGTTCAATAAACTTACCAATTTCCCGCGTACTCATGCCACTTTGATACATTTTGATGACGGCTTCCTTGAGCCAGCCAGTATGACGTTGGTAAGGGGCAAACAGCTGCGTTTGAAATTCCCCATTTCGATCTCTTGGGACCAAAAGACCTTCAATCCGGCCATATTGCGTATCTAGATTTCGTTGATAATAACCGTTTCTCATATTCGACGTTCCAGCCTGTTCAATTTCGAGGAAACTTTTCATTTCTTCTCGCATGATCAGTTCTAATTTTTCCTTTACAAACTGACGAATAACACTTTCCAGTTGATTTGCCCAGTCTACATTCGGTATACTTTTAGACATAGGTAGGGTTCTCCTTTCTCTGGAATGTGTTTTTGTCCAAATCAGAGAATACCCTACCTTTTTTCTTTTGGTCTAGCAAAATGCTTTACACAAAATTTTATACATCATCTTTGGTTAAAAAATCTGACATTATTTTTTATTATTAAAGCAAATTATCCCTCTGAAGAAAAGAAATAGCAAAGGTTTTCCTGTATAACTAGCACCTAGTTTTACAAAGAAAGCTAAAAAACATGAAGAATTCGAAAACCCAATGTATAAATTGCACTTTAACACAAAAGAAAAAACCCTGATTTTTATAACAACATATAAATTAGTACCTGTTAAACATTTTTCGTTTAAGGTGGCGTGTTAGAATCCTCGTTGTCTCTTATATAAGATTTCCAGTATAATATCATGAGTAAAATAGAGGTATAACAGGTGTAAAATTAATGTATTCACCAAAAGGCAGGGTCAATCCCTGCTTTAAATTCGCTTCACGCGACCATTGAATTTTCTTTCCAGTAGCCTTTAGACATGTCCGCAATCGCTACACCTGTGCTTGTTTGCGTTCCGATAAATTTTCCATCACCGACATAAATGCCGACATGTCCATCTTTTTTATAAGTGTCAAAGAACACAAGATCACCCGTCTTCATTTTACTAGGCGGAACCGGAATTATCCGGATTTCCGCAAAATATACTTTTACAATTTTTGCAAAAAACTTAAAACTATTTATTATTGAATCAGAGAAAGATCTAAATCTGATCCTTTCCTTTTAACTCAGATAAATATTTTTCTACAGCTTCCTCAATAAGCAAATAAACATTCTTCTCCTGTAAGATCGACTGCATTTTCAGTTCTTTATGTAAATCCGTGCGTAAGTCAAAAGATACCCGTTTTCTTTCCACCTTTCTTTCTTCCTTTCTTCTTTGGTTGTTTTCTTCGTTCGTATCAACGTTACTTTCTTCCCCAACTACTTCTGTTAATATATGGGTAGGAGTTATTTGTTTCTGTTGGCGTTTCATGTTTTTAATGTCATTCACCTTTGACACGTTTCATCAACTCCTTATAGAAATTCTCATATTGTTCTAATGCCTGTTTTAGCTCTGCATTTTGGTAGAATCCATATAGAGATAGTCTACCTATCGGTGCTTTTCGTGTGATAATGGTTTTGAATACTTCATCCGGATAATCTTCCTCAATCATTTCATTAAAAGCCTTTGCATCACTGCGTCTGACATCATTCATCGTCCGTAAAATACCGATTACCTTTGTTCCCCGCTTTCCAAAATCTCTTGCACCATTTACAGAGTCCATGAAATTAGGAATAGCAGAGTAACACCAGTTGGAGCATTCAAATAAAACAACGACATATTCACTGGCACATAATGCATTCGTTGTCTGTTCACTTAATGATGGTGGAGTATCGATGACAATGAAATCATATTCCCCTCTTACTTGATCCAATACATGATCTAAAATTAAGCTAGGATTTCCACGAAACGGAACGGTTTCCCCTCGATATGTTTTTCCTGTATAAATCCAACGAGGAAAGGTTGCTAAAAAGTTATTGGCAGGAAGTAAGTCTAAATTTTCCCCAATCGGCACAATGTATTCTTTTACATCACCCTGCTGCATCGCTTCCAATACAGACTTCCCTATAAATTCATTTGAAGGTTTTTTAGATAATAACTCTGTCAGGTTTCCTTGTGAGTCCATATCTATTGCAAGTACCTTGTATCCGTCTTGATTTAACAAATACGATAAAATCCCTGTTGTTGTGGATTTGCCACATCCACCTTTTTGAATCCCCATTGTAATAGTGATTGCCATCCTTTACATCCTCCTTTCTTCCAAGGTTCTTTTCTTTTTTTCTTGTTTCTTTTGTTCGTTCTTATCATCACTATTTAATTGAATTCGACAAGATCAGTAAAACACCTTTTTAAACCAAAACAATAAAGGAAGCAAAAAGCTCCCCTTCTTACTCTAAAAACATTACAGAGTAATATACATGTAATGCAATGAAACAATTAATCGCCTATCGGCGAAGCCGAAACAGAAAGTGAACCACCTTCGGAACTTCACTTTCCGTTTCGGTTAAAATGGAATTCACGTATCGGAAATTAAAAAGGATGAAATCATAACAATTTATCATTTTTCCGCATAAGTACTTTCATGACAAAAGGTTAATCTTCCGAACGTTGACATGATGGAATCAAGTTTTGAATCATTTTTCTTTATGATAAGTGATCCCTTTACATCTTCCTTCTTCCAACGTTCTTTTCTTCTTTTCTTGGTTCTTTTGTTCATTCTTAACATCACTAATTAAATGAATTCGACATGATAAGTAAAACACCTTTTTAAACCAAAACCATAAAGGGAGCATAAAGCTTCCCTTCTTACTGTTGTGCAAATTCTTCACACCCGAACACTTATTTTTTTATATAGGGGCGTTTTAGGATCTGGTACGAAAATAACGTAAGTATGTCCAAGTTTGCAGATTTTTTGCACCAGAACTTTATATCCGATATATATAAACTCATTAAAAAAGGTAAACGTAAGATATATTCCTAAGCTTCTGCCCAGCACGCTAACAAACTTTGTTAGAATTTCGGCAACACCTCCACGGCATCGGCAAGATCACTGTATCTTTCTTTCAAATACCGTGATGTCGTGACGATATTGCTGTGACCAGCACCCAATGATTCACCATCTCTTAGATCAAAGCAGATTTTAGTCTATGTATACCTTCTTCTATTTCCTCTATTGCTAGATTACCATAGCCTAAAATTATTTTATTTTGATGTATTCCTTTATGAATCGTATGAAGTTCTACTGGGTAAATTTTAACTTTATGTTCTACCATTATTTCCTGTACCTTTTCATTTGAGAACTCTATATTTTGAAATTCAACAATCAAATGCAGACCTGTTGAATCACCTGAAATTTTAACCTTAGTACCAAACTGTTCTACTAAACATTTTTTTAAATGATCACGACGTGTTTTATATATTTTTTTCATTTTTCTAATATGGCGTTCCAGATGTCTTTCATCTATGAAACGCGCAAGGGTGAGTTGTTCTAATGAAGGGGTGTGAAGATCCGTGAACCATTTTAAATCTTTACAACGTTTTGTTAAAGAATGAGGGAGAACTAAATACCCCAACCTTAGGGCAGGTGATAAGATCTTGCTGAAAGTTCCAATATAAATCACCCTGTTTGGATCAAGCCCCTGAAGTGAATTAATTGGCGCTCCTTGATAACGAAATTCACTGTCATAATCGTCTTCTACAATAAAACAATCAACTTTTCTGGCAAATTGGATTAACTGAATTCGACGCTGAATAGGCAACGTTCCCCCAAGCGGAAACTGATGAGATGGAGTAACAAAAATAAATCTTGGTTTTTTATTTGGGGGGATTAAATCCGTTTTCATACCGTGTTCATCTACAGGTATAGGGTGGAGCATTGCCCCAGTAGAAGAAAAAATGGTTTGAATTTCGTGTGTAATAGGATCTTCAATCATTACTTCATCCCCTGGTGAAAGAAGTAGTTTTGCTATAAGGGATAAGGCTTGTGTTGCTCCAGATGTAATAACTAGCTGATCAGGATAACAATGTACCCCCCTTGTTCTCTTTAGATACCGAGACAGGATATGACGCAGTTCAATTCTACCTTCAGGGTATCCATAGCCAAATACGGAATGTGGAGTTTCTATACACACTCGTTTAGCGATTTGTCCCCAATTATGCCTTGGAAACATGTCTAAAGCGGGGATACCGGAACGAAAATCTATAAAATCATTTCTTTCATCTTTCAAGTGCTGAATTTCAAAAAAAGATAAATAATCCGTTCTCTCTTGTTGACTTAAGTAGGCTCCTTCCGCAACATATGTTCCGGAACCTTGCCTTGCTTCAATGTATCCTTCTGCTAGCAATTGTTCATAAACTTCTACAACCACATTCCGTGATATGCCTAAATTGGAGGCTAGTTCACGGGTAGGTGGAAGACGCTCTCCAGCTACAAGTTCTCCTTTCAATATTTGTGTGCGAATTTGTTCATAAACTTGTCGTGTTAAAGGTATGTCTAATGTTCGATCAATCGTGATCCAGAGCATGCTTATTCCCCTTTTGTTTAAATTGGTACTATAAAAATCAATAATAATTGGTCCTTATCACTACCATTTTATCATGCTAAATTATTTAAAAAAGATAATATACATAAATTGGGGTACAAGATAAATAATCCTAATCGTTACGGGGGCGGGGGCAAAATGATCGTTGAAACCCAAGCAAAGGAGCAAAATCATCCCTTATTAAATTGGAATCAACACTTTTTATCATCCCTGGTATTTTTAGAACAACTTGAAATTGCTACTCTAGGCCCTTCTGGAACAAGTAGTGAGGCATCAGCTCAATACTTGCTTTCATCCTTAAAAAACAGTCATGGAAAGTATTCACTTTTTCCTACTTATGAAGAAGCTTATGAAAACTTAGTTTCAGGGACATCTAATATTCTTCTTGTAGCTAATGCCTACAAGGGAATAGATAAGTTTTACATGTCAAAAGATATCCAATTTTTATTTCCATTTGTCTTTGAAACACCTTTATACGGAGTTGCAAAAAGACCTTGTGAAGAATTGAATAGGAACCGTTCATTGGTTATTGCTACTCATCATGCTCCTTCTTGTCTTCTTCCTTGGTTCTTAGCCGATTTCGACATGAAATATGAGGTGTTATTTGTCAATTCAACAAGCGAAGCTGCTATCAAATTACAGAAAGGTGAAGTGGACCTTTGTTTAACAACTGTCAATGCAGCCCAAAAATATAACGTAGAATTCATTTCGCCGACCTGTACCATTTTAATGTTATGGTCCGTTTTTGGTAAAAAGTCAACAATCGTATCGTTCAAACTTTAACAATGGAGGAAAAAATCATGGAAATGAAATGTGTAATGGTTATTGATGCAGATTTACCTACTGGATTAATCTCAAATACTGCTGCGGTATTAGCCCTGACTTTGGGAAAGGAAATTGAGGGAATTATTGGTCCAACGGTAAAGGATGGAAGCGGTCATCCTCATGTAGGGATAACTACTACACCTATTCCTATTTTAAAAGGTGATTCCCTAAAAATTAAAGAGTTAAGGAACAAGTTATACGCAGAGGAATTTTCTGATTTATTTGTTGTAGATTTCACCAATGCGGCACAGACAACAAAAAGTTATGAGGAATATATCGAAAAAATTTCGACCTTATCAACAAACGATCTTGAGTATTTAGGATTGGCTTTATATGGAGACAAGAAAAAAGTGAATAAACTAACCGGAAGTATGGGGCTTCTCAGATAATAGGGGGAATCCAAGATGGGGAATCAAGTGAAAAATCAGTTAGACAATATGATTGTGATTCCAGGGGGGACTTTTCTTCGTGGCAGCAATGAATCGCCGGATGAACAACCAGTTAAATCCGTAACATTACACCCTTTTGCCATTGATAAAACACCAGTAACAAATAAACAATTTCGAGTATTTGTAGAAGCAGGCGGATATGAAAACCCTGTTTTCTGGCTTCCGAAAGGATGGGAGTATATCAAAACTAACAACATTAAATATCCAAATTATTGGTACGATGATCATTTTAATCAAGACGACCATCCTGTCACAGGAGTCAGTTGGTGGGAGGCAATGGCCTTTGCTACGTTTGTAGGCAAGACCTTACCGACCGAAGCGCAATGGGAGTACGCATGCAAAGGAACGGATCAACGAAAATATCCGTGGGGAAATGAAGAACCAACTTCTGATCATGCAAACTTTGCTGTTGACTGCGATCCCGAAGAATTGAACCGTAGCTCAACCTCTGTTTATGCTTTTCCAAAGAATAAGTCCTTTTTCGGATGTTTAGATATGGCGGGGAATTTTGCAGAATGGTGTTTGGATAATGTTTCTCTTAATTACGAATGGGATGAAACCGGAGTAAATCCATTATATCTTACGCAAGAAGAAGATTATCACATAGTTAGAGGTGGATGCGGACTACATAATGAAGATTTCATGAGATGTACAGCAAGAGATTACTATCCCGTTTCAGTCAGGGATAATCTAATTAGTTTTCGTTGTGTTATCAATCTTATTTAAGGAGAGAGGACTATGAATCCAATAGTTAAAACTCCAAATTTAGATCGAAAGCCATCTTCACTTCGTTATTATCAGGAAGGGCCACCAAAATCGGTTGATTTAAATACCTGGCGTCTATCAGTTACTGGATTAGTAGACAAAAAATTGAGTTTTACCTATCAAGATTTATTAGAGATGCCACAAATAGAAGAAAGCAGAAGAATGGTTTGTGTCTGTAATTGGAGTATTCGTCGGACGTGGAAAGGTGTTTTATTATCGAACATTATAGAAATGGCTGGAGTATCCCATCCTGAGAAGTATTATTTAAAGCAAACAAGTATAGGAACTAAGGAAAAAGGAGTTTATGAATCTACGATTCCTTTGGGTGATGCTCTTTCCAGACGGGCATTGATTGTTCACTCAGTTGATGGGGAACCTTTACCCATGGAACAAGGGTATCCTGTTCGATTATTTGATTTCGGTTTATACGGCTACAAAAACGTCAAAGGGTTGGCTCAATTAGAAGTGAGCGAAGAATATCAAATTGGGGAATGGGAACGCCGTGCAGGATATGACATAAATGGGATTGTCCGTCCTAAAAAGTACTGGATCGTTGATTTGAAAAAATGGCGTTTTGTAGAAAAGCCAGGTGAAGTCACGGAATTTTAGCTCAATTGATGAAAGGGGAATTTCATGAACTTAAAAAGAGATTTAGGATGGAAAGAAGCTACCTCTCTTGGCACTGGCGCTATGGTCGGTGCGGGTATTTTTATTCTTAGTGGTGTAGCAGCTGGTAAAGCAGGGCCGGCTGTGATGCTTGCTTTTGTAATCGCAGCAATCTTAGAAATTTTACTAGGACTATGTTACGCAGAATTAGCATCGAGATACCCTAGAGCAGGTGGTGCTTATGAATATGTGAGGCAAACAATGGGTTCATTTGTTGGGACGTTAATTGGATGGTCATATTGGGGAGCATGGCTTGCAGCAAGCAGTTTCGTTTCACAAGGGTTTGGTAACTACCTTAACTCCTTAACGGGTGCTCCTCCGTTGCTAAGTGCAGTGGTACTCCTTCTGGTTTTAGGATTTCTAAATATTTTGGGTATCAAGTTCAGCGGCGTTGTTCAAGTAGGAATTGTAGTTGTTGAAATCATCGTACTCCTTTTATTTTTTGCTCTAGGTTTTAGTCATGTGGATTATTCGCTATATACACCTTTTGCTCCTAACGGCTTTGAAGGAATTCTTGCCGCAGCATTAGTTGGTTTTCTTTCGATGGTTGGATGGGATGTGATTGTGGATGCAGGAGAAGAAATGAAAAATCCGAGTAAAACCATTCCAAAGGCTATTTTTTCATCCATTATCATCGTACTTTTTCTATACTGTGGTCTTTTATTCGTTTCGACAGGAGTCGTCCCTTGGCAGGAACTTGGATCATCAAAAGTACCGGTCGCTTTCGCAAGTCAGCAATTTTTAGGAGACTTCGGGCCGACCTTAGTTAGCATTGTGATTGTTATTGCTTTACCAGCCACAGCTAATGCTTTTATTATCTCGATTTCGAGAACTGCCTTTGCCATGGGCCGCAATGGATTTTTGCCGAAAAAAATTGGCTTTATACATCCTCGCTTCCAAACTCCGGTTTACGCTATATTACTAGGAGTTAGTATTCAAATTCTTTTTACATTGGTAAGTTCAATTAATATTGCAGTTAATGCAACAGGTTTTTTATATTTAATCACTTTTATTTTTACGATGATTGCCTTTTTTATCTCGAGAAGAAAAGCGACTCTTGAAAAAAAATCAACGCAGTTTTTAACTCCTTTTTATCCCTTTCTTCCAGCTTTAGCCTTAATCATCAGCCTTTGTTTACTAATTCCAGTTGGAGGGTCTGGCTTTTTTTCAGGATTGATATGGCTATCAATGGGGTTTTGTATCTATTTAATTCGTACTAAATCGATCAAAGCTACTGACAAAGTAAGAAGAAAAGAAAATGAGATCAAGATATCCTCCAATGAAGTGATCGACAGTGTTGTTGAGTGATTCTACCTTCGTGAGAAAGTGTAAATATAAAACCAAAAAAAACATTTTCAGGGAATCAAAATCTAAAAAATGAAACATTAATAGTCATAAAACCTTTTGTTGATTATGGATTAAAAGAAGCAGCTCTTACGTCATATGAACATGCATTAATCTATTTGAGGGAGAAGGCTTTGCACAAGTGATCGAAGAGCACGACCAGAGATTGCGCACGCGTTTCCCGACCGATGGTTGCAGCCAACTTCTCCATTTGATACAAGCGCCCCATTGGTGAAGCTGCCGGGGCGCTTGTCATGCTTTTGCGGAAACCGTTTATTTCACGGAAACAGGAAGCTTTTTCAATCCATAAATCGCTGTGCTGTTGCCGATTGGAACAGGGCGGCGATCCGATTGCCAAGAAAGGCGATCCACTCTTTGCAGGAGACTGGTTAAAGCGATGTTAGCTTCCAAACGCGCCAGGGGGGCACCTAGGCAAAAGTGGATGCCTTGCCCAAACGCAAGGTGGTGGTTGGGCTTGCGATGAATGTCAAACACATGGGCGTTTTCGAATTGGTTTTCGTCACGATTGGCGGAACCAATCCAAGCCATTACGATTTCGCCTTTTTTCAACTTGTTGTTCCCTAATTCCGTGTCTTGTTTCACTCTGCGGATGATGACTTGGGCGGGTGAACGGTAACGTAGCGTCTCCTCGACCAGTTGGGAAACCAGGGCCGGATCATGTTTGACCTGTTCAAACACCAGCTTATGCTCGATGAGGCTGTATACCGCATTGGAAATTAAATTGGTTGTAGTCTCATTTCCCGCCACAAGCAATAAGTTGCAAAAGGCAATTAGTTCTTGGCTGGACAGTTTCGCTTCCTCTTCCTTCGCTTTGATGAGGATCGAGATGAGGTCATTTCCTGGATGTGCCCGTTTTTCTTCAATGATTTGCTCAAAAAAAGGCGCTTAATTCCGCTTCGGTTCTGTTGCGGATCTCTTTGAATTTGGCCAAGTGTTCGGGGTGATCGTTCTCGGGGGAACTGACCAGCGTATCCGACCAGTCTTTGAACCGTTTCATTTCGGACGATGGAACACCCAACATCTCGGCAATGACAATCACGGGCAAAGGATAAGAGAAATCATTTACAATATCAAATTCCGATTGCCCTTGGACCGAATTGAGCAGTTCCACTGCAATCTCATGAATACGGGGTTCCCACTCTCTCATTACTTTGGGAGTAAAGGAGCGACTTACTATGGAGCGGATATCGGTGTGCTTGGGCGGGTCCATGGCAATGATGCTTTGTGAAAGTAAACTCTGCCCTCTTCGCGGAATGACATTTGAGAAAAATTCCTTATCCTCCAATACCCTTTTGACATCTTTATAGAGGAAAACATTCCACATGCCTGCCTTGTCATTGTAATAAACGGGGGTTTGTTTCCTCATTTCTTCATACCACAGGAAAGGATCATAGGGGTCTATTTTCCCACGCAAATAACTGCTGGGGATCAGTCTGACATCCATCGTTCGATTTTCCATGAGTTTCCCTCCAAAGTGAGATCAATTTGAAAAGATAAGACTCTTTTATTGTGCGACATGGGTATTAACGGCTTCCCTCTGCGCCCTCGAGAGAAAAGGGACATCTCTTTTGGAATAGGCAGGTCTCCGTGTTCATCATGCCCAATGAATTACTCTACTACTGCCCTCGCGAAGCGCACATGTTTACTCGCATAATAGCCGTCCGTTCGACTCTGAAAATAGCGTTCTTGAATATCGGATGGGCTTAAGTTCTCATGAAGACGGAGCCCTAAACTTTCCAGTTCAAAAGCCAGTGTTGACGGGTCAAAGGTCGTTTTAATCGGCTCTCCTATCTTTCGTAAATTCTCCTGTATCTTTTTCATATATGGAGTAGCTTCTTCTGGTACAAAGTAATCGAAAATAACCGCACTGCCCACGGGGGCAATATCGGTAATGGAACGCAGCGTTGCGAACACTTCGTTTTGAGTTAAGTACATTGTGACACCTAGCCAACTAAAAAAACTTTTAGTCTGCAAGTCATACGAAGTTCCCTTGAGTGCATCAGCCAAACTCTCCTTTGTGAAATCTACAGGTACAAAATGAAGATTTGATGGGATTTCCCATTCTAATTCAGCCAGTCGATTAAGTTTGAAGGCTTGTGTGGCCGGGTGGTCAACTTCAAATACCTGAACCTGACTTAGGAGATCTGGACGACGAAAAGCAAAAGTATCCAACCCAGCTCCGAGTATCACATACTGCTCCACCCCTTGTTTTACAGCCTGATCAAGGTTATCTTCCGTATATCTTGAACGGCTAAGGACATTAGGTAACCCCATGGCTTGCAATAAAGACGGCAAGGTATTTGTCGCCTGGTCGGAGCATGCCAAGATACTTTCAGGAACATTAATCTGGAGAGCCCTAGAAAATCCTTGTTCAATGAGTGCACGTCTTTCCTCTGGAATCAAACGATAGGCTAGAAAGTCATCAAAAATTTTTGGGGTATCATTCATGGCATGGTAGGCACGTAAGTAGGCGGTCATTATTGCGGTAAGACTGACTTGGTTTTTTTCATTTGAATATCCTCCCTCTATAAATGTTGATATATCAATGGTTGTAGCCATTTCAGGGGTGTCAAAAAAATTTTTTTCGACACGTTTTCTAACTTTGTTTCTCAAATCTGTATATATATGACATTGGATGGGTGCGCTTCGCTGCCACTACTGGTTTAATTTGGTTGTAATGGTGGTAAATGTATGTGATGCACCTTGGATCTCTGCATCGCTGATGATGACGAACCCTCCCATGTCTCTTGGCATCCTTGTGCCTACATTCCTTCGTTCGGTCTAGTCATCAGGCAGAGGCTGGCGAAGCTCCTTTAGGGACTCAAGGTCGAATGGATGATATCGTGCCAGCTTCTCCGTGTCATCCTTGTTGTCTAGGGAATCACAAGGCATGCAGGCATCAAGCCGCCGTTTCGAGACCAAAGATGTCCTGCATCATTCGCTTCGCATCGAACGCCTGGTGCTTCGTACACACAGCGTGCAGTACCTTCAGTAATTTCCCGCATAACACCACAATGGATTGCTTCTTGCGCAACGGATTATCGGGCCGTGTCGTGTAATATTCATGTAACTGTCGAAACGCTTCGTTGTGGCGGATCATCGGCATCATCACGCGGAAGAGGAGGGCGCGCAACCGCCTTCTTCCACGCTTCGAGATCCGTTTTTGCCCTTTGTGTTGGCCGGAGGAATGCTCCCGCAGTGTCAGGCCCGCAAGTTTCAATAATTGGCGCGGATCCTGATAGTGGGAAAAACTCCCGATTTCCGATAACAGTTCCACGATAGTCGCATCCCCTAAGCCCGGAACCGTTTTGAGCCATTCGTATTCCACGGATGTTTGCACAAGTTCCGTTAGTTGCTGGGTCAGTGCCTCGATTTCCTCCTCCAATTGGCGGTACCGGCGGACAAGTGTGGCGATTTCGATACGGGCCATCTGTTGTCCTTCCGTTACGCCAATGGAGTGTTGGGCCAGTTCCATCAGCTTCTTCGCTTTCGGCTTTTGTGGCGATTGTAATCCCTCGCTTTGCCGGTAAAGGGTGAGAACCTCTTCGATCTCTTTCCCTGCTAAATCCGACGGAAACGGCGTCTGTTCCAGCACAGCGAGCGCCATTTTCCCAAACGACGGAAAGACTTGCGTAAATTCCGGAAAATACCGATCGAGCCAGCGAATCATCTGATTTCGAACCGCCCCCTGCTCTTCCACGAGTTTGGATCGAAACGTCGCCCCTGTGCGCAGTTCGGCCTCCATCCCTTTCAGAATACGCGGATAGCTGAATCGGCCGTCTTTCACTAACCGGGCAATGACGAGCGCGTCTTTCGCATCATGTTTGGTTGGAAGATTGTCGTCTAGCTCTTTGGAGCGCTTCACGTGCATCGGGTTTGTCATCACGAGAGGAATGCCCTTCTCGTCAAGAAAGTAAGCGAGATTGAGCCAATAATGTCCCGTTGGCTCGATGCCAACGATCACTTCCGTTTTTTCAAATTCCTCCATCGCTTTCACGATGCACTGGTACAACCATTCCAACCCTTCTCTGGATTGCGGAACGGGAAACGATTTTTTTAGCACCCTCCCTCGCTCATCCACAAAGCAGGCATAATGCTTCTTTTTCGCGATATCCATGCCAACGACGAGCGTTTGATCGGTGACTTGATTAATCTTCTTGTTTGAGATAGAATTCATGTATAGTCCTCCTTGGTATCCAAATTAGGGGTCAATTCATCCGATTGACACCCCCGAATCATACCAAGAGGGCTTTTTTTATTCAAGTCCCCGAAAAAACTTCTAACAGGAATGCTCCTTTTTAGATGCATCAACGGACTCGATGGCATTGCTTTTTCAATAAGTTGAAAATCCTCAAGCGATTGCAAATATCTCTGTGTGGTGGATATATCAGAATGACCCAACAACTTAGAAAGTGTATAAATGTCTATCCCATTTAAAATACATTGAACTGCAAAAAAATGTCTAAATGTATGCGGACTTACTCTTTTATCTTTAATTCCTGCACGTCTAGCAGCTTCTTTAATGATGTTGTCTAAGCCAACATGCGAAATTAAATCGCCTTTGTATGACAAAAAGTAGTAGTTTGGATTAAAATATTTATCCCTGAAATATTCCTTTTTGATCCGCTCATATTTTATAAGAATTTTCTTTAACGCAGGGCTGATAAATATATAACGTTCTTTGTTACCTTTTCCATTGACGAGAATTGTGGTTTCTTTTACATTCTTTGTTTCTAATTCTCTTAGTTCCATGGCACGCAGTCCACAGTCGGCAAGCATAGCAATAATTGCCTTGTTGCGTGCTTCAAAATAACTCTTATAAGTAAAAGAATTAATCATTTTATCAACTTCTTCTGCTGTGAAGCCCTTTAATACCTTTTTTGGCAGTTTAGGAGTTTCCACTTTTTTTGCTATATTTTCTTTTAAATACTCTTCCTTCTCGCACCAAGAAAAGAATGCCCGGATTATCTTAAACATGGAAACAATACTTTGTGGTTGTAACCCTGATTTTTGTTTTAATCTCACATATGATTTTAAATCATACGTTGTAATACTTTCTAACTCTGTAATGCCACGTTTTTCCAATAAAAAATTTTTTAATTGTTTGAGTTCTTGCTGTTTATTTTTTATCGTCTTTTCTGTAAACCCTCTGGCTAAACAATAATAGTCATATTCCGCTAAAACATCCTCTAACAACACAAAAAAACCACCCTTTCTGCTGAAGTTTCCATCAGAAAAAGTGGTTTGTTTTTTTAAATATGAAAGATAAAGCAATTTTAAGCAAAAAATCGTGAAGAAAAATAAACCAAAATAATGGCAATTTTTTGATTTTTTGCTTAAAAAATGAAGGATAAACCTGCTAAAAAACCAATCATATCAAGGTTTCTGACACATTTCATTATTTTAATTGATTTTGCATCGCTTTCATCATTTGATTGATTTTCTTCTGGGACGGTTTCATTCCCATTTGCATCATCATCATTTTCAACATTTGTTCGTTAATAGGTGGATTTTTCTTCAAATAATTCATCATATACTTTCGAGCGATAAAAAAGCCTAGCGCTACGCCGGCAAGTAATGCCAGAACAGCGATTAATATCGCCAGCCAAAGTTCCATCTTATTTCCTCCTTCATGTTGTCTATCATACAGTGTACTAAACCATATGACATTATACAATATTTCATTAGCAAATTTCCGCAACTTTAGACAAATTTTCTTTCTTTAATTGGACTCAGCCACCCGTATCGTTCATTTGTAAAATCCATGGCAAAAAAATAAGGATCAAATTTTCCCAATATATCAAAAAACAATAACTCACCGTCAAAGCTGCCGGTACAAATCATTTCAATATACCGTTCCTTTAAAACCATAGTAGCTTGTCCTTTTTGATTTTCCATTTGGATGGCGTGAATCGATGATACCTTTTGATAATGGTTTCGGTGAGACAAGAATGACTGAAGCAGCAAATCTATTTCTGAAATGGGAATGGCTCTTGAAATATAATTGACTTGCCTTTCCAATTGTTCAAAAATAGGATGCGTTTTCCTTGTCCAAAAAAATTCTTGATATAACTGAAAAATTTTCGATTCCCTATGATAAAAATGCTCAGCAAATTCCTTTTTTATCAAATACAAATAAAAGTGCCTCATGCGCTCACCTCATTGTTACATTCCTTTTTTGCTATTATAAAGCAAGGAATGTAAAAGGTTTGTCTTATGGTGGCGGATAGAGGCACTAATTTTGGCGATTATTTCCGAACTAATTCTTTTACTTTTTCGACAACATTTTCAACAGTAAAACCGTACTCGCTTATAATTTTTTCCCCAGGTGCAGATGCTCCAAACTTGTCGATAGCTAAGATTTCACCTTCAGATCCGACATAGCGCTCCCAGCCAAGCGAAGATGCCATTTCGATCGCAAGACGCTTCGTTACGCTGCTAGGAAGAACTGATTCTTTATAATCTTTTGATTGCTTTTCAAAACGGTCCCATGACGGCATGCTGACGACTTGCACATCAATTCCATCAGATGCAAGAATTTGTTGAGCTTTAATAGCTAATGCTACTTCTGAACCTGATGCAAGTAGAAGAGCATCCGGTTGATCCGATTTCGCCGGTGAAATGACATAAGCGCCTTTTGCAACACCTTCTTCAGCATTTTCTTTCGTACCTTTAATAGTTTCTAAATTTTGGCGCGTTAATACTAATGCAGTCGGTGTTGATTTAGATTCCAGCGCAGCCTTCCACGCAGCTCTTGTTTCATTTCCATCAGCTGGACGAATGACAGAAAGATTCGGCATTGCTCTCAAAGAAGCTAATTGTTCAATCGGCTCATGTGTTGGTCCGTCTTCTCCAACCGCTATGCTGTCATGAGTGAACACGTAAGTTACAGGGAGATTCATTAATGCTGCTAAACGAATCGCTGGCCGCAAATAGTCAGAGAAAACAAAGAACGTTCCGCCAAAAACACGTAAACCTCCATGCAGAGCCATACCGTTCAATGCTGCTCCCATGGCAAACTCTCTGACACCAAACCAAATGTTTCGTCCGCTGTAATCTTCCGCAGAAAAGTCTCCTGAACCTTTTATTGTCGTTTTGTTTGATCCAGCTAAGTCTGCAGATCCCCCAAAGAAATAAGGAACTTTTTCAGCTATTGCATTTAATACTTCTCCAGAAGAAGAACGGGTTGCAACGCTTTTTCCTTCTTCATAAAAAGGTAAAGATTGATCCCAATTTTCTGGCAATTCACCATTGATTGCTGCCTTTAACTCTTTTGCAAGTTCAGGATATTCTTTCTCATACTTTTCAAACAAATTATTCCATTCAATTTCTTTCTGCTTTCCACGTTCTTTTACATTTTTCTCAAAATGCTCATAAACTTCTGCTGGAACATAGAAATCTTCTTCAAATGTCCATGCATAGGCTTCTTTTGTCAATTTTGCCTCTTCTGGACCTAACGGCGAACCATGAACGGAAGAAGTGCCTGCTTTATTCGGCGAACCATATCCGATTGTTGTTTTTACTTCAATTAATGTCGGTCGTTGTTCATCCAATTTGGCTTCTTCAATGGCTTTCGAAATCTCTTCAATGTTGTTGCCGTCCTCAACGCGCAGCACTTGCCAGCCCATAGATTTAAAGCGCTCTTCTACATTTTCTGAGAATGATTTATTTAAATCCCCATCTAGGGAAATATCATTCGAATCATAAAGAACAATTAATCGTCCAAGCTTCAAGTGACCAGCTAAGGAAGCTGCTTCAGAGGAAATCCCTTCCATTAAGTCACCGTCACCGCATATGACGTATGTGTAATGATCAACAATATTGTATCCTTCTTTATTGTATGTAGCTGCTAAATGACGTTCTGCCATCGCCATTCCAACGGCCATTGCTATTCCTTGGCCTAATGGTCCAGTTGTTGCGTCAACGCCAGGTGTATGTCCGTATTCAGGATGTCCAGGTGTTTTGCTTCCCCATTGACGAAACGATTTAATATCATCCATGGAAAGATCATAACCCGATAAATGAAGCAAGCTGTAAAGCAGCATCGAACCATGTCCGGCAGATAAAACAAAGCGATCTCGATTAAACCAATTAGGGTTTTCAGGGTTAATGTTCATAAATTTCGTCCACAGCGCATAAGCCATTGGTGCGGCGCCCATTGGCATTCCAGGATGTCCGGAATTCGCCTTTTCAATCGCGTCAATGGATAATGTTCGAATCGTCATGATGGATAAATCTTGAATGGAATGAGTCACCATTATCATCCTCTCATCTGTATTTTCAGTTTATAATCTTATCTTTATTGTTGCAATAAGGCAACACCCATCCGTTAATGCAGCCTTTTATTTTTAAATTTTTTCAATTTTTCCGGTGTAACATCATTACCTTTCGGATCAATCACTGTAACATTTTTTAAGGTGTTTTGAAAATCCCGACGAAACGACTCTAAATATTCCTGCCTTAATTGCTGCTGCACTAGCTTTTCCACTTGCGTCAATCCTTCTGACTTAGACTTTTTAGATAGTTCATTAATACGGTTAAGTTTTTCTTTTGAAATCATAAGCTGAACCCCTTGTATATTTTTGCCGCGCTCTTTTATCATACTAAATGCAACCACTAATGACAACAATTATTGCTATGATTCGCCTTTTTCTGACAAAAATTGTTGATATCTGCGATGAACAGTAGCTTTTGAAACATCATAGCCGAATCCTCTTAATGTTGCCGCTATTTCTGAAAATGTCAGGCCGTTTTTCCGCAATCGGTCAATCTCCTCGATCGGAACTTCTTTTCGCTCTCTTTTATAGGAAGAATTTCTATTCTTTAAATTTTTTTCAGGCCTGTACCCATTTTGTATAGCTCTCAACATTCCCCGCTTTATTTTCAAATTATGAATTTTTCGTTGATATTCTTCCACAATTCCTATAATTTCAAGCACCATCGTGTCTGATTCAGACAGTTCCATCTCCCCGCGATGGGCAGCGGTGAAAATTTTCACGCCTTGTTTCAAAATGGAATGGACAATGGCGATTTTGGCATTTCCTCTGCCAATTCTTGTTTCATCCTGTATTAATACCGCTTCAATTTCTTTCTCCTCAATCAATTCCAGCAGTTGAAAAACCCCTTCACGATCAACATCATACCCGCTCGCTTTTTCTTCTATCACTTCAACAACTTCCATACCGTTTTCAGCTGCGAGCTTTAACAGCTCGTCTTTTTGTCTTTTCAAAGATGTTTCCTGCTCTGCCTTTTCAGTGCTGACTCTTGCATAAACGACTGCTCTCATGTTAAATGCTCCTTGCGGTTATTCTTTGTTTGCCAAATATTCAGCATTGTAGTATTTATTTTTTTCAATCGGAATGACGATTGTTTCCCCCGGTTTTACAACAAGGCTTTGGAGATTGTTTCGCTCCTGAACCCATTTTACAAACTCTGAATGAGACATATTGTCATATTCTTTATATTCATCAGCGATTTTCCACAAACTGTCCCCTTCCTTCACTTGAACCTCCATATAATGATCGAGCTCTTCCCTTTCTCCAGTATACGAAATCGCCAAAACTGCCGCCATGATGACAAGGAAAAAAGAAACGATGTAAGACCATGATAATTTATCCATTAAGAACCGCCCCCTGAAACAGAATATTTGTTCGGTTTTTGTTTTTAAGTATAAAAGGGAACACATGTTTCTGTCAAGCAAATATTCGAACTTACGTTTGCTTTTTTGGAAAAATCATGCTATAATCGACACAAATTGATATGACTGAGGTGCTTGACATGTCAACAAAATTATCTAAGAGACAACAAGATATTTTGAACTTCATTAAGGAGGAAGTAAAAAAGAAAGGATACCCTCCCTCTGTAAGAGAAATCGGCGAAGCGGTCGGTCTTGCCTCCAGTTCAACTGTTCACGGGCATTTAGCAAAGCTTGAGAGCAAAGGACTGATTAGAAGAGACCCCACAAAGCCGAGAGCCATTGAAATTTTGGACGATGATGGCAGCCACCTTCTAACAAACAATGTGATCAACGTGCCGGTCATCGGAAAAGTGACGGCTGGTATTCCGATCACTGCCGTTGAAAACATCGAAGAATATTTTCCGCTTCCGAATCATATTGCATCAGGTGATGATCAACTTTTCATGCTTGAAGTAGTCGGAGAAAGCATGATCGAAGCAGGCATTCTGGACGGAGATTTAGTTATTGTCAGACAACAGCAAACAGCCAATAACGGCGACATCGTTGTCGCGCTCACAGACGACAATGAAGCGACCGTAAAAAGGTTTTTCAAAGAAAAAGACTTTATACGGCTTCAGCCGGAAAACCCAACAATGGAACCGATTATTTTAAAAAATGTGACAATACTCGGAAAAGTGATCGGGCTATACCGTTCCATACACTGAATATTCGATGTCTCAAAACAGGTGAGGCATCCTTTTTCTTTTTATAAAATTTTCAACATTCCCTCTCTTAGCGATGTTAAATTTTTAAAAATGTTTTCTAATCAATATGTATGCAGACAAGCTAGATTCAATGAAACAAATTTCAGGCGCCTTCTCCGCGCCTGCATGCAAAGCTATTATGCAACAATTCTCAACAGTCATTGTTTTTTGATTTATTTTGTTGTAGAATTTTTTATTGTAGATTTCGCTTCCTTAGCCAGTGCCGGGATGATTTACTGAATTGTTTGAATTCTTCTAACTGCTTAAATTTTAGGTATAGGAGAGGTGCTATGAATCAATTACTTATGAAACAAAGTGAACTGGAAAATGCAAAGCAATATGTCAATGAAGTATTTCAATCCGTGCAAGAAAAAAATCCGAATGAGCCTGAGTTTCTTCAAGCTGTAAAAGAAATATTTGACTCGCTTGTGCCTGTATTTGCTCAACATCCTACATATATAAAGCACGGAATACTTGAAAGAATTGTTGAGCCGGAAAGATTGATCATTTTTCGCGTTCCATGGGTGGATGACGAAGGAAAAGTGCGTGTAAACCGCGGATTTAGAGTGCAATATAATAGTGCAATTGGGCCATATAAAGGAGGCTTGCGCTTTCACCCGACCGTCAACGCCAGCATTATTAAATTTTTAGGATTTGAACAAATCTTCAAAAATTCATTGACTGGGCAGCCGATCGGCGGAGGAAAAGGCGGATCTGATTTTGATCCGAAAGGTAAATCAGATGGGGAAATTATGAGATTTACACAAAGCTTTATGACAGAGCTTTACAAACATATTGGACCAGATATTGACGTTCCTGCCGGTGATATTGGAGTTGGCGCAAGAGAGATCGGATACTTGTTTGGCCAATATAAAAGAATACGCGGCGGATTTGAAGCTGGGGTGTTAACCGGAAAAGGCATTGGGTACGGCGGAAGCTTAGCGAGAACCGAAGCGACAGGTTATGGAACTGTTTATTTTGTTGAAGAAATGCTTAATGACCATGGATTAAGCTTCAAAGGAAGCACAGTTGTTGTCTCTGGTTCTGGGAACGTTGCCATATATGCGATTGAAAAAGCAACACAATTAGGTGCAAAAGTTGTCGCATGCAGCGACTCTGATGGCTACATTTTTGATAAAAATGGAATTAATCTTGAAACGGTTAGAAGGTTAAAAGAAGTTGAAAGAAAAAGAATTAAAGAATATGTAAATGAACATCCTCATGCAGAATATTATGAAGGCTGTTCCGGAATTTGGTCCATTCCATGCGATATTGCCCTCCCATGCGCTACTCAAAATGAAATCGATAAAAAAGCAGCTGAACTCCTTGTTTCCAACGGACTCAAAGCTGTTGGAGAAGGCGCCAACATGCCGTCTACATTAGAAGCGATCGACGTGTTTTTATCAAACAATATTCTTTTTGGACCTGCAAAAGCTGCTAACGCAGGCGGAGTTGCTGTTTCAGCATTAGAAATGGCTCAAAACAGCGCAAGATTGTCTTGGAGCTTTGAAGATGTCGACGCAAAATTACGTGATATCATGAAGAACATTTACCGAAATTGCGTCAACGCTGCAAATGAATACGGCTGCTCCGGAAATCTTGTCGTCGGCGCTAACATTGCAGGATTTAAAAAAGTCGCTGATGCAATGGTAGAACAAGGAGTCATTTAAAAGATAGAAAAATGGTCATTTCCATCATTTATTCTTTATAGTGAGTAAACATATATGATAATCGCTAAAGCTTTACCTAACCTGCTTTGGCGATTCATCATGCTCACTATAATACCCCATCTTAACTTGAGTGAATAGAAATTGACATCACACCGATCCAAATTCACTCTTCTTTATTTCCACGATTGGATCAAATTTTTCTCTATCAGTGTATCCCATTCAATGAGAGAATTGAAGTTTTATGTCAGATTATCTTACATATTTTTTTACGCTGATGCCTGGACTGATTGTCTCTTGCTTTTTAATTAAAAAAGACAGATTGCGCTGATGTTCGTTTTTCTGCTTCTTCTCTTCTTTACTCTCAATATTTTGTATCATTAAGTATAAAATTTATAGAAACAAAGTAACTGCTATTAAAATTGATTTTTCCAATTAAAACATTTTATTATTGATGTGGTTGCCCCTTTTATCCAGCGCCAACAACCTTCAGCACAAATACTTGTTCATCTAAAAAACACCGAATACGACCCGCCCTTCCTCCAAATGAAACGGCGGTATTTTCACTGACTGACTTTGGATAAGACGATTCGTTGACGATGTACTACCGACTTTACATGCATCACGTAAAAATGCTAAACTGAACGCAGACAAAATCGACATGCGCCCTAACCGAAAATACAGATCTTTTGCAACGCAAACATATTTCTGGAAGTCATTCGGGGGGGGGGAACAAAATGATTTATCATTTAGCAGGAAAACTTGCAATATTGATCATTAAAATTTTTAGTTTGCTAGAAGTCAAAGGCAAGCAGCATATTCCGGCAGACCATCGTTTTATTGTTACATGCTCTCATCGCAGCTGGGTAGATGTAGTCTTGCTCGCCGCAGCACTTTTTCCAATTCATGTCCATTATATGGCCAAAAAAGAATTGTTTCAGAACACGCTCATAGGTTGGTTTTTGAAAAAGATGCATGCTTTTCCAGTTAATCGTGAAAATCCTGGACCGAGCGCACTAAAAATTCCTTTGAAACTGTTAAAAGAAAATAAAGTTGTTGGAATTTTCCCGAGCGGCACAAGAACAGACGAGGAAGTTCCTTTAAAAAGAGGCGCGGTTACAATTGCGATGAAAGCCGGCGTTCCCATATTGCCTGCAACCTATCATGGTCCAAAAAGTTTAAAAGATTTTTTTGCCGGGAAAAAAGCTGTCGTTGCATTTGGCGAACCAATCTATTTAGAGAAAAATGCAAATCAAATTGATGATGCGCTTCAACAGCTTGAACATAAGCTGAAAGCTCTTGAAAAAAGCATAAACGACTAAACATTGACGTTTCTGATCAGCTTGTCATTTTTAGACAAACTGATCAGAAAGCTAAAGGCGAAGTAAAGTTCTGATATTTTCATTTATCGATCTAGTTCGATCCACTTATTTGTCTTCAAAGGCGGTTTGTACGCACGAAGTTTATCTATTAATATAGAGGGATTGTCTGCAAAAATCATAAACTGTTTATGCGTTTCAGGCATGAAGCCTCCCTCTACCGCATTCTCAATCATCTGTTTTACCGGCGTGTAATAGTCATCGATATTTAACAACGCCACAGGCTTTTCATGAATCCCAAGCTGCCCCCAGCTAACCGCTTCAAATATTTCCTCAAAAGTACCATAGCCTCCGGGAAGAGCAATGAACGCATCTGAAAGCTCTCCCATTTTTGCTTTCCGCTCATGCATATCATTGACTTCATAAAGCTGAGTGAGATGCTTGTGGACAACCTCTCCTTGAAATAAATTCGTCGGCATAACGCCCAATACGGTGCCTCCTAACTCTAATACGGTGTTTGCAATCACTCCCATCAGACCAATGCTGGAGCCTCCATATACGAGCTCAAGCCTGTTTTTTACCAATTCTTCTCCCAGTTTGATAGCTGCTTCTTTATACTTAGGATTTGTTCCCGGATTCGATCCTGCAAAAACACAAACACGTCTCATATTACCACTCCTGCTTCTTCTCTAAACGTTCTGACGAATGAGAAAGTCCTATTAAAAGCTGTGAATGGGATATTTCCATCACAGCTTTTTTACAAAATTATTGAAAAATCTGACTGATTTTCTCTATTTCTTCCTTTGTTAACTGGACATCTAACGTTTTTAAATTGTCAAGTACCTGTTCCGGCTTCTTCGCACCAGGGATGATCGCATCGATGGAATCGACCGTTAAATACCATGCTAGCACAACGTGAGCAATTTCAGCATTTTTCGCTTCTGCGATTGGACGCAATTGCTCGACTTTTTCGAGATTACGCGCAAATGCTTCCCCTTGAAACAAAGGATTTTGTGCACGTGAATCATTGAACTTCTCATCTTTCGAATATTTTCCGCTTAATAGACCTGAGGCAAGTGGAAAATATGGTATAAACGATATTCCATTTTCCGCCGTGTAAGGAAGCAAATCTTTTTCTGCTTGTCGTTTAAATAAGTTATATTCGGACTGAATTACATCGACATACCCATCTTTGTTCGCTTCTTTTAATTGTTCGAGCGAGAAATTCGATACACCGATCGCACGAATTTTCCCTTCATCCTTAAGCTTCTTCAATTCACCGACAGCTTCATCCTTCGGTGTCGTTTCGTCCGGAAAATGAATGTAATATAAATCTATGTAATCCGTTTTTAAGCGTTTCAGGCTGCCCTCGACCGACTCGCCAAGGAAATCGGGAGAGTTATCAAGAACAACTTTTCCGTCTACAAATTTGTGAGCACCTTTAGTAGCAATGACTACTTCATCACGACGGCCAAACTCCTTGACGACTTCACCGATAATTTCTTCCGAACGCTCAGGACCGTAATAAAATGCCGTATCCAAAAAATTTATTCCATGATCCAAAGCTGTACGAACGATTTCTTTCCCAGTTTCATCGTCAAGGTTTGGAAAAATGTTGTGCCCGCCAACAGCATTTGTTCCAAGCCCGATTGGGTTCACATATATATCGGTCTTGCCTAATCTAGTCTTTTTTGTCACAATATTTCAACTCCTTTCATTAACATTATAACAAATTCTATCAGAAAAATCAGTTTTTTAACTAATAAGCTATTAAATATTATTATGGCTTTATAAATGAAATTATGAAAGGATTCTTTTATTCATTTTCAAGCAGCAGTTGCTCGACTGTTTATTGTTTGTTCCATTATGTTCAAATTCTTGAAGTTGTCTAAAGCACCATAAAAATATCTTAAGAGATTGCAGCCTGCTGCAATAACAAAATAAAGAGGCCCCCAAAAGTAGGGTTAACTGACTTTTGGGAGCATTATTTTAGAGACTTATCGGACATACAATTTTTTTCAATCTTGTTTATATCCTTCAGAAGTCTTATGAAGGACTTTTCTTTTGCTCTCTTTCTTCATTAGGTTCTTCAAAAGTTTTATGACGGTCATTCAGCACATACAATCGCTTCTTGTTGGACTTCATTGCCTCTATAAAGAACATTTATAAATTTTATTTCATTATGTTTGTCCTTCACAGTTGTATTTCTCAAAATCTTTCATTTTAGCAACTCGTCGGACAGCCCCACTGTTTGCTTGAAAGCAATTCCGTCCTTTACTTTCAATCTTTTTATTTAGAACGATATTCTTTTTTTCGGCAATTATATCAATTACCTGAATCCGTGATGAATTGAAATCGACTTTGATTTTGTTGTAATTTTGATGGATTGATAATCCATAAACCCCTTTTATGCTTATGACCTATGTCATCTCTATTTCCGAAAATGGAACAAATCTCTGTTTTAGGTATACGAACCAAAAAAATAGACAAAAAAGCCCAGGGAGTGACGTTGGACATCAGTGATCGAACATTAGTTCGTTATCTTACCTCTCTCCATTTCTGATAGACGTTCAGTAGGGGCTCGCTATAGCCACTCCTTCGCGTCAGTTTCATCCAGATCTGTCGTGATCGACGGACGAGTCGCCCTGCCATCGTGATCACCGTCTGAATAATCGTCTTGATGCGGCGGCGTTTCACTTTGTGGTGCAACGGATGTCTCGGATCGCTTAATAGATCTTGTCCAATCAGACGAAGAAGATTGTAAACGAAGGCTCCCATGACCAACACGAGCGCATTCGTTTTCATCTTCCCAGATGGAAGCCGCTCTAAATCTAAGTCGCTCTTCAGTTCGCTATGAAACTGTTCGCATGTCGCATGGTCATGATACAACGCGAGCACATCGCTCATTCGAACATGCTCGTATCCTTTGAGCCGCACCCAATAGCTTTCCACTTCATAATCAGGAACGAGCATCAGCTGTCCATTGCGTTCCATCGTCCGTTCCGTCACTTGGGTGACTTGAACGTACGTATACGTGTTTCCATCGATCGCTGCCTTCTGTGGAAGGCATAGCTCATAGGTTTGTACTCCTTCGCTTTGTCCATCATCGACACGTTTGCCCTTTTGCGAAGCGATCTGGAACCAAAGCGCTGTCGATTCTCGGCGTAAGTTTCGCTTGATGACAAAGTCCACGTCTTCCTTTAGGCATACGTGCACATTCGCTTCTGCATCGTTTCCTGCATCCATGCGAACAAGCAGACGAGATGAAGTCAGTTGACGAGCTCGACGGATAGCGGTGACTAAAAACGAGGGCATGTTGTCTTGCACATGTTGTTTCCCTGGACGCAACTCGGCATGAACGAGATACCCTTCCTTCCCTGCATACGCAAACAACGGTGTAAAACCGTCAAATCCTTTATACGTTCGACTGACTCCTTCTTTTTTCGTATCGGAGTTGTCAAATGGGGAACCATCTATATCAAGGGGAAGCCATGTCGTCTTTCCTTTGGTCCAACAAGGGGACAAAGTGGCATGTCGTTGAATCAACAGACGTATGGACTCCTCCCAAAGAATCGTTTCGGTCATCGGAAGACAAGCGAGCTGATCGAGTCGTTGTCGCAAGGTTGGAGAGGAAGGCACGTGCTGAATCCCCATCGATGCCGAAAAGATATCGTCCTGACGATACGCTTCGATATGATCGAAATCCGTTTTTCCTGTGGCAAGCAAGCCAATCATCGAGCGAATGACATCGCTATGGGAAATGTGCACTTCTCGACGAACCGTTGGAAGCCGAAGTGCGTTTACCCGTTTATCCAGTTTCGTTCGATGGAGTAAGTAGCCAACGAGAGCAAGCCCAGCACTTGGGGTAATCGCTTCATCTGTCAATACAAACCGAATCGGGAAATCTTTCATCACATCACCTACTTGATGAAGAATCGTCAACGTCGTTTTCCCTTATCGTATCAACGGTTTGCGACCATTGTAAAGATGTTTTGTCACGGATTCAGGAATTAATTAAAACAGAATAAAGCATTACTGAAAAATTGCAAATTAATGCCTCTGTCAAAACATTTATTTTGCGAATACTTATCTTGATTTCATAAAATCCACCGAACGCTCACGATTTTCTATTGTAAATCTTGTGGAATTCGGCAGCTCTGTTAATATATTTGATGCACAAGGTTCAAAGTTGATAAACATTTTTTCAAATATAAGAACTCCCGCACTTTGACGAAACTTTTTGCATTACGGATCATTTTTGATCCGCTTTGCGTGGAATTAAGCAGCTCTTTTGATATATGATGTACGAGCCTTGAGAATGACAAACATTTACAAATGGAAGAGCACGCCCAATTTCCTTCCGCATTTTGTTATAAACATTTTGGAATGACGGCCAATTGATTGCTGGCAACATTTTGATCCAATTTACTTGCTTTTATTGGTATCTTTCACAGCTTATTTTTGATAAAGCTGCCGGTACCAATTGGATGTTGCCTGAACTTCTGATAAAGTCAGCTCATGTCCTCCGTTTTCCCAATGCAAGTGCACATTTGCGTTGTTATTTTCTAAAAATGTTTTAAGCTCTATTGATTCTTCAGGAGAGCAAATTTGATCACGCTTTCCAGCTGCAATAAAAACGTTTTTTCCTGAAAGATCCGGCAGATCCATCCCTCTTCTCGGCACCATCGGGTGATGCAAGATGGCTCCATTTAGCGCATCCCGAAAATGGAATAAAAGGCTGGCTGCTATATTTGCTCCGTTGGAATAACCGATTGCGATTACAGAATTTCGATCAAATCGATATGTTTGTGCTGCTTCATCTAAAAAAGAGTTTAATTCCTTTGTACGGAAAACAAGATCTTCTTCATCAAAAACTCCTTCGGCAAGTCTTTTAAAAAAACGCGGCATTCCATTTTCAATTACATTTCCGCGCACAGCTAAAATCGATGCTTCTGGATCAATAATTTCTGCAATGGGAAGAAGATCAAATTCATTTCCGCCGGTTCCATGCAGCAATAGGAGAGTCGGTTTTGCCGGATTGCTTCCTTTTTGAAAAATATGTTTCATCGTTTTTTCTCCTTCTCAGCGTTTATTAAGCATTACTTTTCTTATTCGTCAAGGTTACGGACTTCCACTGGCATCAACTTATTTTCCAACCGTTCCCGATACTTTTCGTAACGCTCCGGAAGCTTTAATTCTTTTCCAAGTGCCTCTAAAGATTCATCAATTGCAAAACCCGGAGGATCTGTTGCAATTTCGAACAAAATTTCACCATGCTCTCTGAAATAAATAGAATGAAAATACTTTCGATCCTGAACTGGCGTTACCCTGTATTCATTTGATTCTAAAGATGTTTTCCATTCTAGTTGATCGTTGTCGTCTTTTGCCCGAAGCGCGATATGATGGACTGTTCCAACCCCCATGATGCCGCGTCCGGAAGAAGTAATTTTTACATCAACGACATTGCCGATTTCACTTGGAGACTGAAAACGAATAAAATCTCCTTCCCTTCCAATTCGTTGAAGTCCAAAAATATTCTCCAACAACTCTGACGTTTTTTCAGGAAATGATGAATATAATACGGCGCCGCCAAATCCTTTAATGGCAACATCAGAGGTGACATGGCCAAATTCCCATTGATTTAATTCTCCTTCTTTTCGTTCCACTAGCTCAATGTTCAAACCGTGCGGGTCTTGAAATACAAGCAGTGACTCACCAAACCGTTCTGTCATTGTAAACGGAATTCTAAATTTATCTAGTCTTTCTTGCCAAAAGCTCATGGAACCTTCTGGTATCACATAAGAAGTTACACCCACCTGACCATTGCCGATTTTTCCTTGATACGCATCAGGCCAAGGAAAGAAAGTAATCAGTGTCCCTGGCTTTCCTTCTTTATCCCCGAAATAAAAATGGTACGTGCCGGGATCATCGAAATTCACAGTTTTTTTAACTAACCTCAGCCCTAAAACTCCGGCATAAAAATCAATATTTTCCTGCGGATGGCCGACAATAGCAGTAATATGATGAATTCCAGCTGTTTTCTTTTTCATCTTTGATTCTCCTTTATTATTTTCTTTACGCGATTCGTTTTTGTAAATCAATCATTTTAACGGGTCATTATTTCGAATTAAAATATCTCGAATTAAATTATTTTTAATTCGAAATAATTTTATCAAATCTTTCATTTATTGTCAAAAAGCTGATCTGTTGAATTTTTCATCTCTTTTCGTTCCGTATTCACTAAAATACCATCCTTACCAAAATGAAAGCAATCGCAAGAGCAGCGTTTGAATGCGAAGAGAAACCTCCCTCTCCTCTTGCGCGCAAAATCGTTACAGAAATTGTTGTTCTTGCCGCAGCAAGGGCTATCGGCCGTTCCATAAATTTTTTTTGTGATGGCTCGGCAAACACAGTCGAATTTAAGATTGGTGATGAACACGCAACATCCTGAAAGTAGCCGGCATCCGCCAGCTGCTTTCAGATAAACCGAAAACATGCAAAAGCAAATTGCTTTTTGCAGACTGATCGGAATGACCGTTGCAATTTAATATTAGTAAATCCGTATGGCTTTAGCAAATGTAGACAAATGAAGTTGAATACCGTAACCGGACAGGTATCATTTCTGATCTTCTTTTTTATCATCTAATTCAAAGAACTCAGCAAAATCCATCAGCGAAGCATCTTTGTCTTTTAACGCCAATTTTGCTAAGATGATTTCGAGAAGACATAAGCCAATTAAAATAAGTAATCCTTTCATCATATTCCTCCCCCCTCAAACTCATCTCTTTGTCAACATCAACATAATGTATGAAACGCGTTTCAGGTCAAGGATTTTTAAAAGAAAGGGATATTTCATGGCAACGATTCGTGATATTGCAAAGCTTGCAGGTGTTTCTGTTACAACGGTTTCGAGAGTTTTAAATAATCATCCATATGTCAGTGACGAAAAAAAAGAAGCGGTTTTAAAAGTGATAGAAGAAATCAACTATAAACGGAACATTCATGCAGTCCACTTGTCTAGAGGCTTTTCAAATTTGATCGGCGTCGTCCTGCCTAAAATCGATCATCCTTATTTTAGCAGCATTGTGGAAGGGATTTCGGAGGAAGCGATCAAGCATCATTTGCAGCTTGTTCTCTTTCAAACGAATTATGAACCAGCAAAAGAGCTTGAAGCATTGGAATTGTTGCGGGGAACCTTATTGGATGGTGTCATTTTTTGTTCAAGAGCCATTTCCTTTGATGTATTGAAAGAATATAAAAATGCTGGACCGATCGTTCTTTGCGAAGATTCAGACCAAAGCCATTTCCCTTCTTTGAGCATTCCGCATGAACAGGCATTTCAGTTTGGTTTGGACTATTTAATTTCGAAAGGTCATACGAAAATTGCATTTACTTTAGGACGAATGGAAGGGCCAAACAGTAAAAAAAGAAGAAAAGCCTATAAAACAAAAATGAAGGAATTAGGCGAACCGATTCGAAGCGAGTGGATCTTCGACAAATGCCTATCGATCACTGACGGCAAACAGCTTATGGAAAAGCTTCAGCATTTAGAGAAAAAACCGACTGCCTTTTTTGTTACAAACGATCAAGTGGCAGCAGGTATCTTATTAAGTGCCGAACAATATAAAATAAAGATTCCTCAAGACATTGCCATCTTAAGCTTTGATAATCAGCCTATTGCCGACATCATGGGAATCACTACTATTGAAATCCCAATAAGAAAAATGGGGAAGCTTGCGGTGCAATCGATTATTCATTGTAAAGAAAAACGGGAGCAAACAAATAAGAAGATGACTCTCCCCTTTCGGTTAATTGAGCGGAAAACTGTGTAACCCATGAAGAAGGATGCCCCCTCTTTAGAGTTCAAATCATTCCTGCCAAACGATCATCTGCAAAAACCGAAGCAGCTTGGCAGGATTTTTCATTTGATTTTGTAATCATTTTGACGATTTGCATGCGTCTTTTTCCATATTCCGTTTTCTTTTGACGTTCAGTGTGAAATTCATCGATTACTACTCAAAGCTGGTTAACAGCTTGTCTGCATACTTACTCCCCTTTTTGGCCGACAGCAAAGTGTACGTCAATCACAAATGGCCTTACAGATGTTTTCAATTGCATAGCAATGAAAATCCTTAAAATTGGAGCGTTATTTCCCCAAACCGCTTTTTAAAACAATTTTCCTACTCCGTTAATTTTCTTCTTATCAGCAAGCTTGCGATCACGATGCTCAAAATATTTGCTGCATAAACAAACGCTTCATTTCCGTCAGCCATCGAGTTGAATTTGTAAAAAAAGTGCGGCCATGGTATAAGTTCGCCGTTTGTCACGTATTCGACAACCGTATAAATGGCAATGAATCCGAACGCCATTTCTACATTTTTGACCAATAAAATCAATAACGCACCAATCAGCAAAAAATTCAACCCGAGCAGCAAGGCGAATAAAATTAAATGCCAAGGCACATCCGCTAGATTACGGAAGAAAAACAACAAGATCATTAACAAATTCATCACGGTGTAATATCGCATTAAATCAATAATGGCGTGCTTTTTATACAGATTGATCAATGTTTCCCATGCCCCGTCCTCCCTTCTAACCATGATCCTAAGCAGAACATAATCATTGAAAGGAAATCGAAATACGCCTCAAGTCGTAGTTCAAAATATGCCTCAGGTTCGTTATGAGCAGCGACCACAAAAGGTAAGATGAAAATTGAAAGGAGGTCATTCAAATTATGAAAAAAATTGGTTTGTTCATCGCAGGTGCAATAGCCGCAATAGTTTTAATCGCCAATCTCGGCTCAATCGTCGGACTTCTTATCAGTTTGCTTGTTCTATACTTTTCGTTTAAACAATTTGTGAAATCCGACAAAAAATCAAAAAAATGGTTTTGGGGGATTGTCGGGCTGATTGCACTATCTGTTTCAGCTGCAAATGTCCCAGCTATTCTCGGTTTAATCGCCGCATATGTGCTTTATCTCATTTTTAATAATTGGAAAAAATCGAATGATCCGTATGTGTCAGACGATCCATTCACCAATTTTGAAAAACAATGGGAATCGCTAAAACGACAATAAATGGAGGGGAAAAAAATGAGCATATTTACGAGATTAAAAAATGTGATTATGGCCGATTTACATGATTTATTGAATGAACAGGAACAAAGGAATCCAATTGCGCTATTAAATGAATATTTGCGCCAATGTGAAAAGGAAGTTGAAAAGGTTCAAAAATTAATCGAACGCCAACGATTATTAAAACAAGAGCTGTTAAGAGAATACAACCATGCTGAACACTTAAAAGAAAAAAGAAAATATCAAGCCGAAATTGCGTTGAAAGCGCAAGAAGAAGAATTGCATCAATTTGCCATCAACGAGCAGCAGCAGTATGAGGAGCGTGCATCAAAATTAAAACAAGCACTTGAACAAGCAACGAAACAGCTCATTGACTTAGAACATAAATATGAAGAAATGAAACATAAATTGAAAGATATGCATATAAAGCGCATGGAGCTGATGGGACGAGAAAATATTGCACGCGCCTACTCTCGGATCAACCAAGTTCTTGAGCAGCATAATTCCGAAAAGAACCATTTTGTTCGCTTTGCTGAAATAGAGAATTACCTTGATGAACTGGAAAATCGAATCAACAACAGATACGATACATTAACATTTGATGCAAGAATCGCAAAGCTTGAAAAAGAATTAAAAAATCAAGAAACGGATTCAAATTCTTAACGTAAATTGTTATGCTATAAGGGCGTAGTTCTCTACGCCTTTCCATATTTATGTTCACACTAATAGGAAGGAGAGGAGCCTCGTGTTTCATCAATCGAAAATAGATTTTACAAAATGGATTTTCGTCATTGGCATCATCTTATTCATCGCAGAGCTTTTATTTTTCAATGGTGAGGCCCTTTTCTTCCTAATGATGATGATTTTTTGCGTATATATTGGAAGAAAAAGAATGCCGAAAAAATCAGGATTATTGTTATTTTGGATCGGAATAATCGGCGGCGTTCTATCTTTTTTCAATATGTTTACATTCCGACTGCTTCTATTTGCTGTTTTCATTTACTTTATTTTTCACTATGTTCAAAACAAGCAGGTAGCTGCTAAAAAGTCTCCTAAAATTGAAGAAGCAGATCCAATCCTCTCGCAAGAAGAGACATTTTCCAAAACGCCTCTTTTTCAAAACAGATTGTTCGGAACGCAGCGAACCGAAGAACAAATATACAGATGGAACGATGTCAACATTCAAACAGGCATCGGCGATACAGTAATAGATTTAAACTATACGATTCTTCCGAAAGGTGAAGCGGTGATTGTCATCCGAAAGCTTATCGGCAATATCGAAATAATTGTTCCTTACGAGCTGGAAGTGTCCGTCCACCATTCCGGTTTCATCGGCTCCTACTCCATTTTTGATTATAGTGAACCGAATGTATGGAACGAAACAATTCGATATGAGTCCAAAAACTATCATGAATCTGCCCAAAAAGTGAAAATCATCACCTCTATAACCTTTGGCAGAATAGAGGTGAAAAGAACATGAATGTATTGCAAAGACAAATTATTATCTGCTTAGTAACATCAGTAGTCACTTTTTTATTTTTCACTGTTTCGCTTTTGCTTACGTTCCTGTTTCCTAATTGGACATTACTATGGAAACAAAAAATTCTTGATATTCCGTTTATCCTCTTCACGTTCGTAATCAGCAGCGCCATCGGCTTGCTTTTCGGCATTCTATTCGGACTTCCTTTTAAAGATAAACTACACAAGATTGAAGACAAACTAAAAAAAATAACAAAAGGAGAAACGGTTGAACAAAATGAACATATAAACATTAAAGAATTAGATGAAATCAACCTTCGAATTGACCAAGTGCAGCATCATCTCATTGAACAGACGAAATTAACGCAAAAACTTGCAGGTGAAAACGCAAAAGAACAAGAAAAAAGATTGGAAGAAATCATTTCACAAGAAAGGCAAAGGCTGGCACGCGAGCTGCATGACTCTGTCAGTCAAAACTTGTTTGCGGCCTCGATGCTCATTTCTGCTGTTAAAGGAAACAAGGAAAAAATCGATGAAGGAACGAGCAAACAAATCCATTTAGTTGAAGAAATTATTCAGCAGTCCCAGCTTGAAATGCGCGCTCTTCTTTTGCATTTGCGGCCTGTCCCTTTAAAAGGTAAATCTTTGCAAACTGGAATTGAAGAACTGCTCACAGAGCTGCGGCAAAAGGTGCCGATGAACATCCAATGGAAGACAGAGCAATTTCCTCTAGATAAAGGGATTGAAGACCATTTATTCCGCATTTTGCAAGAATCGGTGTCAAACACTCTTCGCCACGCCAAAGCGAATACACTTGAAGTATTGCTGATCAAACGGAAAAATATGGCCATTTTACGGATTGTCGACGATGGTGTAGGATTTGACGTTCAATCGGCAAAATCAGGAGCATATGGTTTGCAAAACATGTATGAACGTGCAGCCGAAATCGGCGGAACATTGCAAATTGTCAGTGTCCCTCATGAAGGAACTAGATTGGAAATAAAAGTACCGTTGTTAACAGATGAAGGTGATAAAAATGATTAAAGTATTACTAGTTGATGATCATGAAATGGTAAGAATCGGCGTTTCGGCTTTTTTATCGTCCCAGCCTGACATAGAAATCGTCGGCGAGGCTGATAATGGCAAAAAATGCATTGAACTAGCTTTACAATTAAAGCCTGATATTATTTTAATGGACCTCGTCATGCCGGAAATGGACGGGATTGAAGCGACAAAAGAAATACTTCATCAATGGCCAGAGGCAAAAATCATTATTGTCACAAGCTTTCTCGATGATGAAAAAGTCTACCCTGCCCTTGAAGCCGGTGCTGTCAGCTATATGTTAAAAACTTCAAAAGCAGACGAAATCGCCGATGCGATCCGTTCAACATATCAGGGACAATCTGTCTTAGAGCCTGAAGTGACAACGAAAATGATGGCAAGAATGAATAAAAAACAAAACCGCCATCCTCATGAAGAATTAACAAACCGAGAAATGGAAGTGCTGCTTTTAATGGCTCAAGGGAAATCAAATCAAGAAATTGCAGATGAGTTGTTCATTTCATTAAAAACCGTCAAAGTTCACGTCAGCAACATTTTAAGCAAACTGGGCGTTCAAGACCGCACCCAAGCCGTCATTTATGCGTTCAAGCATTCGCTAATCAAGTAAAATTGGCAATAAGCGAAGAAAAGAGAAAGTGGAATGGTTTTTCACCGAAGCACAAATACAGGAAATTTCATTCGAAATTTATTTATCATTTTACATATAATCAAAACAAAAAAATTGCTAGTTTTCCCAACCTAATAGAAGATCACATACGTAAGCGATGTTATTCATCTACCAAATGAATGCATATTCGTCGACAAAAGCAAAAATAAACATGTTAACGCTTGATAAAATCGGCTAAAAATAATTCAAAAATCTCAAGCGAAACGATGGCGGAAATCGAAATAATCGATAAAAGAAATCAGAAATCCTCCTATTCGTTTTCCGCCAAAAACTAGTTTTCTCTTAAAAAAACAATAGGTGAACAAAAGTCCTATTATGATCATTTATGCAACAGGCAAAAAAAGCAGCCTTCCCTTGCAGATAGCACATCCAATAAGCCTTTTGGTTTCCAGGCTTAGGATGGGGGCAAAATAAGATTCATAATCTTCATAGCGCAACACTTGAACAAGACGCAACTTCCCCCAACAGTATTCCGGCTTTTATCGTATATATGGAGCATGCTCTTTTTCCAATGCATCTTGCAGCCATCTCGGATGCATCGTTAAAAGGTTTTCCGGCAGATTGTTTGGATCGAAAAATCGTGCATCAAGGGTTTCATCTGTTTTTTGGCGCAGCTTTCCCCCAATGATCTTGCACTCAAAGCAAGTTGTAATAAAGTGGCTGATTTCGCCGTTTGGGTATAAAAAAATTTGCGAATCCGGATCTGAGTAAATGCCGATCAGCCGGGTTACCTCCACTTCAAGACCAGTTTCTTCGTAAATTTCTCTTATAATTGCTTCTTCCACCTTTTCTCCCGGCTCTACATGCCCTGATGGAATGCCCCATAGTCCGTTATCCGACCGTTTTAATAGGAGAACTTGCTGCTGTTCGTTAAAAATAATTCCCGCCACTCCTGCTTCGATCCGCTCCGGCCATGCAAAATCACGCGGATGCCATTGTATGATTTTGACACGATCATCAAATAAAGACTGCAAATTTCCGATCACCGCATCCGGATTGCGGTAATCCCCGGGAGATGGAAACGGTGCATTCTTCCCGTTGGAAATTAAAATCGCTTGAATCCCTGCTTGATGAGCACCTAATATATCAGTTAACGGGTTATCGCCGATCATAACCACTTTTGCTTTAGACGAAATCGATTCAATCGCTTTCTGGAACATAAATGGATTCGGTTTGCCGACAATGTACGGTTTTTTCCCGGTTGATGCTCGTATCATTTCAGCAACAGCTCCTGTTGCAGGCAAAGGACCTTTCGAAGTAGGGAAACTCATATCGGCATTCGTTGCAATAAACTTCGCACCATTATGTATTTGTTTTACCGCTTCCTGAATATCGTACAAAGATACATTTCCGCTCCAGCCGACAACAACGGCTTCTGCCTCCTCTTCACCCTTTACAACCATTACTCCTGCTTGACTGCACTCGTGCTGTAAATGATCGTCCCCCAGCACGTAGGCACTGCGAATATTTTGTTTTCGCAAATATTGAGCTGTCAACCAAGCGGATGTAATGATTTCCTCTGGACTTGCTGTAATCTCCATTCGCTTGAGCCGTCCGGCAATTTTTTCTCTCGTAGTACAAGGATCATTTGTAAGAAACCGAATCATTTTCTTTTCTTGACGCAAGCGCCGCAAAGATTCAACTGCCCCAGGAAGCGGATTTTCTCCTATGTAAATCACTCCGTCTAGGTCAAATAAAAACACGTCAAATTCATCTATGATCATGAAATCATCCTTCCTTAGTGAACCATTTTCGCATGAACCAAACTGATTGAAAAAAACTCCTCATCAGCAAGCTAATTTAAGTTAAAGTGATCGTTTTCTCGAAAAGATTTGAACTTATTTAAAGTACCTCAAAACTAACTCGTGTTAAAACAATCGTTCTCTCAATGAACCATTTCTTAAACTGGCGCAAAACTTTTAGAAGTTTTTTTGCTGTCAAACCAAAAGATGTTTCAATAAAACGATTTGCCTTGCTTGAAAGTTTGCATGAGCTTGTATGAGGAGAATCTTCTCTCTTTATTTCCACTTCTACATATGATTATAATAGATTTATCGTTCACGCAGCAAAAAGGCGGTTTAAATGGAGAAAATGTGATGTGGAATATTGGGAATTTGAGCAATAAGACAAAAGTTTTTTCAAAAAGACTGTGCAATTCGTGCACACTAAGAACTAATCTCTAATCAAATGTATGCTTTTACGACTGATCTCCTTTCTAATAAAGAAAGGTCTGTATTTGATCTGACATTTATGCAAGTTGTCTTCCCCCTCTAAATGCCAGCAATACTGAACATTTATCCCCCTTTTTGCAGGGAGCTGGTCTATGTATCGCTCAAAAGTTTAAGGTGAGGACATTTATCCCCACCCAAATACATCTTCTGATATCAAAAAAATCAAACACATTCTTCTATTTTCTAAAGCTTAAATTGCCGTACAAATTCATTCAGCTCTTCGGCTAGCTTCGCTAGTTGTTCGGAGCTGTTCGCCACTTCTTCCATAGAACTGCTTGTTTGTTCGGCTGCCGCAGAGGTTTGCTCAATACCTGCTGCTGATTGCTCGGAGATCGAGGCTATTTCCTCGATGGAACGGTTCATTTCCCGGCTGTTGGAAGCGATTTCCGTCAAGTTGTTCGCAATTGTTTGAATATGATGAACCATGTCCGTAACAGCTTTGTTGATCGTTTGAAATGTTGCGCCTGTATTTTTAATTTGCTCTGTTCCTTGTTCAACCTCCTGATAGCCGCTCTTTAAAGCATCAACTACATTCTTTGATTCATTTTGGATATTGTCGACAATGCTTGTTATGTCTGAGATTGAGACGGAAACTTGTTCAGCGAGCTTTCTTACTTCATCTGCAACTACTGCAAAGCCTTTTCCGTTTTCGCCTGCTCTTGCCGCTTCAATCGCTGCGTTTAATGCTAGAAGATTCGTTTGGTCCGCAATTCCTTGTATGACTGATACGAGTTTTGTAATTTTTTGCAAATGTCCGTTTAAACCGAGCACTTTATCAACAGATTGTTGAAAAATTTCGTCAATTTTCGACATTTGTTCGGTAGAAGACATCATTAGTTTATTTCCTTTGCCGGCAATTTCAAGCACCTCTCTGGAGACTGATTCAATATGCTCCCCTTTTTCGCTGGCATCTTGAACTTTTTCGACAAATACCTCCATCTTTGCTGCCATGTCGCTCGCGCTGCTTGCTTGCGTTTCAGCGCCTGATGCCAATTCCTGCATGGTGGTTGAAACCTGCTCTGATCCGGCCTTCACTTCATTTGCAGAGTGGGTCATCTCCTCGCTGTGGCTTGTCAGTACTTCAGAAGCATTCGAAATGTTTGTAATCATTTCTTTCAGTTTATTTTGTAGCTGATTTATGGCATGTGCCAGATTTTGTGTTTCATCTTTCGAACGGATTTTTATTTCACCTTGTGTTAAATCTCCATTAGCCAGCAAATGCATGCGCTCAGATACGGCGTGTATTGGTTTGGAAATGCTGTTTGAAAACAGCCATACGATGAAAAATCCAATCACAATCGTTGCGCCAATGACAATCATTAAAAAAACGAGAAGATCATTAGCCGGCTGATTGAAATCCATTAAATACGTGCCCGCACATACAACCCATCCCCAATGAGGATCAGTTTTTGAATAGGCGACTTTTTTTTCAATTCGATTTTCGTTGTCAGGCAAAGCCCATTCGTAATAAGTTAAACCGCCGCCTTCATTTCCGGTTTTAATCATTTTTTGATTGAATTTTACGCCTTTGGAATCTTCGTCATTCCAGCCTTGTCTGCCTTCTATAACTGGATGTGCAATAAGAGTTCCTTTTTGATCGATAATATACATGTATCCGTTTTCGCCTAAATCAAAATTTTTATTAATTGGCCGTTTGCCGTCAGCATTCTTTTCCCCCAATATCGCAACTTTTACCTGTTCCTGCGCTTCTTCTAAAGACAATGTTCCCTTTTCAACCTCTTTATTTAACGCATCGATTAACTCAATGGTCATTTCGACGCTATTTTTTAAGTTCTTTTCCCCCAGCTTGTTTAAACTGGAAGTTGTTTTCTGATAGCTTAACAAGCCTAAAATGACTAACGGAATCGTTAATAATAGAAATGAAATGGTCATTAGCTTCATACGTATCGTGAATTGAAATTTCTTTTTCATGAAAATCATTACCCCTTTGTTATGCCATAATTTTTTTAAAGACTTAGTTCTTTCCTCTTAGAAAAGCGTTACGAACTCATTTCCATCCATTTTCACTCCCCAAATCCGAAATTGGTTGCTTGACATTTTAATTATCGGCCTCTAAACATACTTTTTTTAGTTAATTAATCATTTATTGGGTTCATCACCAAAAGATGTACTTGATTTTTACGTTAAAATGTGATAGAGGTCTCTAGACGGACACGCAAAGTAAAACGCTGGATATTTCGATACCCATATCCTCGCCTTTTGATCAATTTTATTTTGTTGTTGATTCCTTCCATTGGACCATTTGAGTAAGAAAAAACGATGCAAGAAAGCACTGCGTCTCTTCGGGTGATGAGTGCCTTGGCAATACTACGTACGGCGGCACAGTCGCTAAAAAGGTACCGGTCAAACCATTGGGTCAAACGAGTTTCGGCTTGCTTTCTTGTTTGGCTTTTGGATACGTAACGGAAATGTTGAAGTGCTTGATAGACATCACGTAAATAAGCACTTTCTTGGCACCATTGTCGAACTTCCTGTCTCTCTTCTTCTGTTAATTTTTCTGGACGTTGGCTTAACAATCGGCACACGCGGCGAACGCTTCCATGTTTGGTTCCGCCTTTGGCAAGGTATTTGCGACAACGTTCCAGTGCATCGGTGAATAACTGAATCACATGGAAGTGGTCAAGAACATGGATGGCTTTTGGACATACCTTTTCAATGGCTTTTCTCATGGCAGGAGCCAAGTCGCTGACAACATACTTCACTTTGGAGGCGACGGGTTGAAGCGCCTCCACAATGGCTTCTTCATTTTTTCCAGAAGCAATGGAAAGGACATTCCGAGTCTGTGTATCCATCACCGCTACTCCGTAATCATGTCCCTTTCGGAAAGCGAATTCATCCACACATACTACTGTAGGATTCGATGTTGGTAAAAGAGCCGGGGCATATTGATAAAACCAGCGTTCTACTGTCGTATAGGCGAGTTGTAACAAGCGAGCGACTTCTTGAATCGTTTTTCCGATGCATAACTGGGCGACCCAATGTTGAAACGATTCCGTCGCGATACTGTGAGACGGAAGTCCCGGATAAGAAACGGTGAACGTCAGAAAACAGGCTTGGCAACGCCGTCTTTCTATGGGAAGTTCAATCCAAAATAAACCGACCGTATTTGTATAGCCATGAATCCATTGTTTTCGTTTCGATGATATTTTGGTTGTCCGTCCGAAGCAAGTCGGGCAGATCGGACAATGAGGAGGGAGGGAAAGTTCAAAAATCCATCGTTCTCCCTCTTTTCGTTCTCCATGAATAAGAAAGCCTGGTAAAGTGATCAAATCTTTGATAAACTGAGATTGCATGCGAAATTTCCTCCATGGTTGATGGTTTGGTCACCTTTACCATACAGGAAATTTCGCATTTTTTGTACCCTTGATCAGAAAACAACCTGATTGTCAAGTACATTTTGTGGTGAAGAGCCATTTATTGTCAAATATGTATTTTTTTAGCTAACATCGAACGTATATGGTCAAAAATATAATGAACCGATAATCCTTTATTTAAGCGTTTTCATTAATTTTATCGTTCATTTAGTGCGGTTCTTTTACGTCAATGAAGCAAAAATAATCTGAAAATAGTCTATATGTTCGATCCGATAAAATTTATTTTTCTAATTCATTTACTATGAATAAGCAGCAATTATTTTTTTGTATTTTCCCTCATCGGCTTCGGCTCGCCTAATAAATATCCTTGAGCGTAATGAACCCCCAATGCTTTAGCCGTGTCTAAATCTTCTTTTTTCTCAATTCCTTCTAAAACTAGTTTCATATTGGTACGTTCGCAAAGAAATAAAAGCTTTTTAATAACATCTTGATTTTTGCCCGAATTATATAAATTTTGGCCTAAAGAACGATCGACTTTAATATAATGCGGGTTTAAATCGACAATGGTTTCTAACGATATTTCACCTTTTCCGAAATCATCAACGGCAACTTTATACCCTTCATCTTTTAAAAATTGAATATTTTTTTTCAACAATTCAATATTTTCGATTTTTTCACTTTCATTTATTTCAAAAACTACTTTTTCGGTCGACTGAAAAAAAAGGTTTATTTTTTTTATAAATTGGGTAAAAGAATGATGAACAATCGTCGATGGAAATACGTTAATAAACAGCTTTTGCTGCAGGTCTCCCATCGATGTTATTGCATTGTGAATGGAGCAAGTATCCAGTTCATATAAAAAACCGCATTCACGGGCGATTTGAAACAAAATTTCCGGATCGGAAAAATATTTGCAGCGAAGCAAAGCTTCGTATCCATATATTTTTGATTCTTTTAATTCATAAATAGGTTGAAAAAAATGACAAAATGATTTGTTATCTATAATTTCTTTTATCCTTCTAATTTCCCATTTAACCAATGGAAGAACCTCCTAGACGTCTATCTATAGACCTATTTCGGATAATGTCTAATGTTATATTTCATATTTTTAGTATATATTTTAATACTTTTAATATCAATAGTCTCTTGGGGGCTTAACTCTCATAGTAGATTGTAAAAAGGAATCACTATTATCCCCAAGGAGTGACGGTTCATGACTAAAATACAGCAAATAATCGGAGAAAGAATCCGAAATTTTCGCAAGCAGAAAGGGTGGAGTCAAGAAGAATTAGCAGATATAGCAAATCTACATGCTACTTATATTGGACAATTAGAAAGAGGTGAAAAAAACGCAACATTGGAAAGCATTAACAAAATCGCAACGGCGCTTGAGGTTTCTTTAGAGGAATTATTTAAATCTATTCAACCAAATTCAAAAAAACCAGATTATACTTTGTCGCAAATTATTACAAAACTTCAGGCAAGGCCGGTTGAAGATCAAAAATTCATACTAAATATGCTTGATCTCCTATTGAACTGGAAAGATAAGTAGCAGCATTCCAAAAGGGGCTGACCGAAAAGTGGTTTTTCAGTCAAAATTAAAACCCAAGAATGCTGTCATATCAACATTCTCGGGTTTCTAATTAGAGAACATAAACACTAAAATGGACTTTTTAGACAGCCCCTCTTTTGGAACTTATTTATCATTTTACAGCATGTTAGCAACATGCTTTTCAGCATCTAATACATCCATCTCCCCTGATAAAAGACGGGGCAGCAAAGCGTTTTGCAATTTTTTGAGCCGGTCATTTTCATTGGCATTTTGTATCATCATCGTATAATAATTGCTGGTGAAACGTATAAATTTTTTTAAAATATCATCCGGCGGAAGCACAATTTTCATTTTTTTTATCTCATCCGCGCTGACATTCGGCTGTGCAGATCCAGTAGACCGATCTAAAATTTTTTGGCGGAAATCCGGCAATTTAGTTATGGCATAGACAAATGGCAATGTGTTCATTTCATGCACGCTAGAATAAAATTTGCCGACACGTTGATTTAATAATGCGGGTTCTTCAAAATAGTAAATGCCGCATTTCCCGATTTCAGCGCCTGTTAGCCCAATGAGCAGATCTCCTTGTGTAATTTTGAAACGATCTAATCGATGGAATAAAGATGGATCTACATATGCTGCATCTTCTTTGTTGATGAAAGGCGGGACAATATTTTTTATTTTTATTACTGGTATGCCTTCACATTTCCATTCCTTGCTTTTAAAAGCATATCCATTTTGTAAGTCTATAACTTCACCTAATGTTCCTGCCTTCCATCCTTTCGGAATCATTCCCAATTCAGAAATTTCGAACCCTCTATCTTTAAAAGGCCCAAACTCTATGAACCAGTATTTGTAAAGTGTCATGATCGTTTCATCGATCGTTTTATTTATCTTGATATTCAGTTCAATTTTATCATCAATTGTTCCTAATATGTCCGCAATCTTCTCTTGCGTCCGCATGTCCGGCAGCAATACGAGCGCATTTTTAATAGAATCCATGCTGACAGCCGGATACGCAGCTCCCTGTTCCTGAGAAACTAAATAATCTGTAAAAGATTGATTGGAAATAAGGTAATACACATACCTCGGATGAATATGCTCCGTAGGCCGAAGAACCGCAAAACCGGTCGATACAACTTGATTTTCTTTCGGATTTTTTAAAAACAAAAAGGATCTTCGATTCGGACGGACGGTCGAAAGAATTGTATCGCCTGCTCGAACCAGCCTTTTTGCTCTGCTGGGCGCTTCATGAATCAAATATTGCGATGTCTCCCTCAGTTCGCCTGTTCCAACAGACGAAATATCGATGTAATCGATCATTTGAAAGGGAAATTGTTTCGTTAATGATTCAGGATTTATTTGAACAATCTCACCAAGCCGAACTTTCTTCCAGCTCGCCACATAAATTCCTCCACATGCATTAATTTTGAAACTTTATGGGGCAGTCTAATAAGTCGATTTTCCGGCTTATAGACGCCCCTTTAATGTTTTAGAAACGTTGATACGTTGATATATCAATGCTTATGATGTTTCGTTTTCAGTGGATTTTGACTTTCTGGACAGCCCCATGACAATTCCGAAGCAACAATCAGATCGCTTCCCCAATTTTTCTAGTTATAGCTCATTCAGAACATAATCCTCCTGTTTTGATCCATATTGATTAGCTTTTCATTTCCAATCAAAGCGGATAAAAAAGACCGCACTATTTTAATTTTTCTTCTGCTTCCGGCATGATGATAGATGTAAAAATTCTTTTTTTTCGGTTATGAGCAGGCTGGTTTCCCATTAGCTTTTTCATCGCTCGGTTGACAGTTTCAGCAAATTGAAAAAACTCTTCGTCGCTTGCATAAAAGCGAACCTGCCGAAATCCCACTCCATCTTTTAGGAGATCGATTTGTTCTTGTCGTAAATATCTCTCATAATCCGCTAAAATATTGGCGATAAATCTCATAAATATGTTCAAATGTTCATCTCTGCTTATATGCTGCAAATCGCTGTCTTCGAGCCCAATCGTTTCATCCGGCAAGGCATAAACTTTTTCTATTGTTCCCCTTATCTTTCTTTTCTCAACGATTTCAATCAGCTTTGCTTCTTCAAGTTTTTTTAAATGTCTGTACAAGGATGCTTGCGGAACTTCCGGCAGAAACTCCATTATTTCCTGCACAGTCAAGCGTTTTCCGATCAATGTTTGAATGATCCGAATCCGTACCGGATGCAAGATTAAAGCAGCTTTTGATTCAATCATGAAAACACCTCATTGTACCGTTTGTTCAACCATTTTTGCAAATGGTCGCAAAGCTCTTCGTGAAGCGGTTGATCCGCATTTTTGATATAATTTTTTTTCATTTTCAACATATTAATCTCATCTTCTTGTTTTTTCAATAAATGATCCATATTTTGAATCATATAATATTCCAACTCCCCTTTCACTATAGCGGGGAGGCGGTTGAGCTTTTCCGGATCAGCTTGAACGTCCTTGTCACCGGTAATGGCCAAAACAGGGCATTCTATTTTTTTCAAATCTTCGAGCACATCGTATTGCAAATGCTCCCGAAACCATTTAGCATTTATTTTTTGAAAACCAACTTTGATCACATCTTGATCAGATTGCATGATTTTTTCAAAAAGGGCATTCGCCTTTTTTTCGTTTTTTTGCTCGATGTTAAACATGCGGATCATTTTTCCTTTTAAACCTGTTACATTGTTTAAAGCTTCATACACAAGCTTTCTCTGTCTCGTTAAAGCTTCTTCCAGCCGCTCCCCTGCCCCTGAGAGAAGAATGAGCCCATCCATTTTCTCCAAGGTGTTTAAAGCAACTGCCAATGTTGTTCCTTCACTGTGCCCCAAGGCAATGATCCGATTTTCATCAACAAGCGGATGTTGTTTTAAAAATTGTACAGCGCTAGCTGCATCCCGGACGAAATCCCACATTCCTGCAGATAAATAATCGCCGCCGCTTTCACCAACTCCCCTTTTATCATATCGCAACACGATAAATCCTAAAGAAGTAAGAAATGATGCCAATTGCTTATATATATTCAACTGGAATTTTCCTTTTGCATCATTGCCGTCGCGATTCAACGGACCAGAACCGGAAAGAATGAGAATAGCCGGCTTTTTTTGGCTGTTCTGTAACACGGATAACGTTCCTTTTAACTCATATCCGCAGCTTTGAAAGCTGATAAATTGTTCAATCATGTTAATTTCTCCTTTATTTATGTTATTATTATCATTATCGATAATAATAACAAATAAGTCAAGAAAATTCTGATGATTGTTTTTTGCATATAAATGTTATCAGAATTGTGCCTTCAGCCCACAGCATATTGAAAGCAGCCGGCATCTGCGAACTGTTTTTTTGAGAAAAATCGTAAACATACAAAAGCCCTTAGAGAAAAACAGCTCTTTTTCTCTAAGGGATTTATTTTAGAGACTAACGGACAGCACCGATGCAAATGTTCTATCATTCTACAACGGCTTTCCTATCAAAATCTTAATTTGGGAGCACTGCGTCGCTGACCATTTCCCATTCGTGAATCTCATACCCTCTAGCGCCAGTCACAACATATGGATCTTCTTTCGCAAGCTTTTCGGCCTCTTCAAAAGAGCCGGCGCGATAAATCACCATACCGCCTGTGCCGTCGGTAAATCTGCCTTTTGCAAATATTTTTCCTTCTTTTCCTTTCTGCTCTAAATAATTCAAGTGATCATTCCGAAACGCTTTGCTTTTTTCTTCATCTTTCATCGGCAATAATACGACAAAATATTTCATCTCAACCACTCTTTCTATTAGATTCATCGCTTACCATTTTACTTGAAGCTGTCAGTCTTGAAAAGCTTCATGTCTTAAGTTCCTAATGTCAATCAAATATTTCTTGCTGCATGCGAATGTGCTCTATTGCGCAATCTTCTTTGATGGAGCAGTTTGATCAATGGAGGTACTGCGATGCATACTAACACAATGCGCAGTACTTGAACGACCACAACAAATGTTGAATCTTCATGAAGTACAGCGGCTGTTGTAGCCATCTCCGTAATACCGCCCGGCGCAAATGCAAGAACTGCTGTGACAAAGGTTATTCCAGTCAGCTTTGAAACAATAAAAGCGCAAATAAACAAGGAAAGAATTAAACCAATCGTGCTGAATAAAGCAACCGCCATTGTTTTCCCTAGCCCTGTAAACATCTTTTTATGAAATTTCGAGCCGATGCTTGCAGCGATGAAAACTTGCGCCGCTATGATCAAAATGTTCGGCCACCATGGAGTCAAGTTGTGGCCTGCAAATGATGAGCCGGCTGCTTGAATACTAGCAGCACCAAGCATTCCGCCAACGAGCCAAGGTGCAGGGAACTTCAGCCGCTTTCCAATGTAATACCCTGCCAATGCCCCTAGTGCCAATACTGCCGTCCAAATCATTTCGTCCATTTCCAAGCTAGGAAAAATGAACGCTGATTGGTTGTTCGAAACTTCAAGCTTCTCAGAATGGACCGCAAATGAAGAAACAAGAAACGGGATCACAAGCACTACTAAAAATACCCGCATCGTTTGTATAATGCTGACGACACCAATGTTGCCCCCGACTTCTTCTGCTATGCCTGGTATAACAGACAAGCCCCCGGGCACCGTTCCGAACAAACTAGTCAATAAATCTGTATGACTGAACTTCCACAAAACGAGTCCAGACAGCAGCGAGAAAACAATGGACAAGAGAAGCATTGTCATGATGGACATCCAATGATCTCTAAAAATATCTATAACCGTTAAATTGATTTTTTGCCCTAATTCAATCGCCAAAATAAATTGCCCAGCATTCATCCAAAATCGGGGCAAAACATACTTGTCATCGGACGATGTTGAATTGGTATGGCTCCAAAATGAAAAAGCCCCTGCCATCACCAATGTTCCGAGCATCCAGCCGATGGAAAGGCCTGTTAGAGATAAAAGCAATCCTCCAATACTGCTGAATAAAATAAACGAAACATTGCGCAAGAAACCTTTCGTTCGTATCATTTCAATCCTTCTTTCTAAACAAAATATCTTGCGGCATTCGAACTTGCTACAAACATATTGTATACTTTTTTTAGATATAAATAAAATATCAATAATCTATGCATGATTATAAAAATTATTGATGGAAAAAGAGAGGTGATGACGATGGATGATCGAGACTGGCTTATTTTGAAAGTTCTCTACAACGAAAAAAACATTACAAAAGCTGCAAAAAATTTATATATTTCTCAACCAGCTTTAACAAACCGGCTTCAGCAAATTGAAAAGGAATTCGGTGTACAGATTGTTCATCGAGGAAGGCGGGGAGTTGAATTTACCCCGCAAGGAGAATATTTAGCGAAATGTGCGAATCAAATGCTGCTGAAAATACAAAAAATAAAAGAAAATGTTGTGAACATGGAGAACCGAGTAACCGGCACATTAAGATTAGGGGTTTCCAATTACTTTACAGATTATAAACTCCCCGGTCTTTTAAAGCTTTTTAAAAACGAGTATCCCGACATTGAATTTAAGGTCCTGACAGGCTCGAGCAGCGAGATAGCCCATTTGATCCACAGCCACGAAGTCCATGTCGCTTTCGTAAAAGGAGCTTACAGCTGGAACGATCAAAAACGATTACTATTTGAGGAATCCATTTGTATTGCTTCTAAAGACAAAATAGATCTCCGGGAGCTTCCAAATTTGCCGAGAATTGATTACCGGATGGATCCCTTGCTAAAAACGGCAGTGGACAATTGGTGGTTTGAGAATTACTCCCAACCACCATTGATCAGCATCGAAGTCGATAAAGCAGATACGTGCAAAAAAATGGTGTTGAACGGATTAGGTTACGCTATTTTGCCAAGCTTGATTTTAGATGATGCCGACGATATTTATAAAATCGATCTGAAATCGAAAAATGGGAAGCCCATTTTAAGAAAAACTTGGATGTTTTATCACAAGGAATCGATCCAACTGAAATTTGTGAAAGCGTTTGTCGAGTTTATGGAAAAGCTCGATTTTCAAAAAATTCCATAAAATGCTATGACACTCGTATAACCTTTTTCCTTACATATGTTGCTTGGAAAAAGGTTTTTCAAAATTTCCGCAAACGTAATTACGTTTGAAACCGTTCATAATGAATAATAGATTCCTTCCGAACCATTTCTTTTGCGGGCGGTTCCTTTTCAGGATAACCTAAACCTAATATTGCAACTACGCGGCGGTCTGATGGAATGTTTAAGGCTGTCCGGACAAAGTCTTCCCGTTTTTTTGATTCTGCTTGATCCTGTGAGTGATATATCGCACCAAAAGCAGCCCCTAAACCTAATTCAGTTGCAGTCAGCCATATAAAACCGCATGCGATCGAGGCGTCCTGCAGCCAATATTTGCTCACTTCCGGGCAGCCTGTAACGGCTATGGCCGCTTTCGCCTCTTTCAACCAAGAAACAAAAGGCGTGGCGTTTGCCAATTCATCAAGCTTTTCACGATTTGTTATAAGTATAAACTCCCTGGAAGGCAGATTGTTCCCAGAAGGGGCTAAATAAGCTGCTTCTAAAATTTGCTCCAACCGTTCATTTGGTATAGGCTGATCTAGAAACTTTGTCATTTCACGTCTTTTCTGTATAGCTTCAAAAACGTTCATGCACCTTCATCCTTCTTTCTATTTTTTCGCCTATTTTGATTTCGTATGAATGTACCTTTTCATAAACGATTTTTTCCCTCTCCTGTTCAATACATGATATGGAATCATTATATCGATTCATATGGATCCACAAAAGAATCATTTTAGCCAAAACTTAGGAAGTTTCATTCCGAAAAATTAAAATATAGGAATGGACGAACAGCGTTATTATTTAGATGCTGCTGTCTATAATGGCAGCTTTATGATACCGACAGAGCCATTCACTTTACTTTTTAATTATTTCACAGTTTGAAGTTAATTTTTTTTATTTATAAATAAAAATCCTAGTTTTGACACTAAATACAAGATAAAAAGAATTACTAAAGTTCTAGCAATTACATAACCATCAACAGCCAGCTTATATGCTTCAGGCACTAGTGAATTGGGTTCAATTAACAAATAAATTGAAATTATCAAAACAATAGAAATAAGTATATACCCTAAAGCTGAAACAGATTCTTTTGACATACATGTTTCTCCTTTTTACCCAATAATAACATTTTTTTGTTGGTACTGGAACATTAGAGATTTGTGAACTACTCGTCATTGAAATGACGAGCTTCCTGTTCTACGCAACGAACTGTTGTCCGTTAAACGTATACACAGTCGGCGTGTCCAACACCACTACTGATTGAGATAAAGCCTTAATCTCTTTCAGATACTTTTTGCTGATATTGATAGCACCATTCACATCCGCATTGATGGTTGTATGACAGTCGTTACATACATATAACCCTCGATGAATCCGATTACTCGGCTTTGCGTTTTCTTCACAAGGGAACATTTGGCATACTGAACATGCTTGAGAGGTGTATTCTTCGGTTGATAAACGAACATCTATTCCTTGCTCCTGCGCTTTATACCGTATCATTTGAATGATTTTCGCATACGGAAAACCATGCAATTTTTGATTCGTTTTCTTGTTGAATTTCGCTTGTTCTCGTATACCTGTAATGTCACCAATCACAATCGTTTCGACTCCTTGTTGCAGAGCAATATCAATCACTTTTCTTGTCATACAATGCAACATGTGATGCACTTGTTTTCTTTTCTTTTGATAAAGTTGTAACACACGTCTGGAAGGTTTCGGGTATTGTATTCCTTTAGCACATTGTTGAGCGAAACCAATCGCTTGAAAATGGGCGATTTGTTTATGAAAGTAGCGTTCAACGGATAGCCATTGCCTTCCTGAAATGATGTGTGCTTTTCCTTGATAATCATAACAAGTCATCGCATTGGCAATCCCTAAGTCAATCGATAAAAATTTCGTGCTATTCTTTTGTTTCAATGGTACATCTTTGTATTCTTGAATCAGATAAATCGTATATTCTTTTCGACTGATGGGTTTCACTTCAATCAGTTTTATCTTTTCGATTTCGATATGTTTCGGAATCGGGATATAAAGATAACTTTCTTCCAATCCATACGTTTCTTTTAAAAAGGCTTTTTGAGCCTTTGGAATGGGTAAACGAATTTTGGTATTGTTCTCCACCAATTTGAAACTGTTATTTAGAAAACGGACATTAAAGTTTTGATGTTTGAATCGTGGTGGTTGTGGATTATCTATTCCATTGCTTTCCTTTAGTTTGAAAAAAGACACCCACGCTTCTTGCAAGACTTTTAAGACCTCTTGTGCTGATTGAGCAGGTAATTGTTTATACCAAAAATGTGTTTTTAATCGTTTTTTCTGTTCATACCAATTCGGGAACGGTACACCTTGTTCTTTCGACCAATTCCGTTTTTCATAGTTCCCCACATTCCATAACTTACGACTGGCATAACACAAGTGATATAAGATGATTTGATTGGTTCGATTCGCTTTATAGGTGAAATACGATACCTTTTTCATTTAGTCACCACCTTTCTTTTGGTTAGCAATATAGCGTTTTATGACATCCTCACTAATAGAGCCAACGGTTTCAATATAATAACTAGAGTTCCATAATACTCCTTTCCATAATTTTTGTTTGATTTCAGGAAATTGCAGAAAAATTTTTCTCCCTGAAATCCCTTTTAACATTTTGACAATATAAGAAGGTGCTATTTTTGGATGAGCTGATACAAATACATGAATATGATCTTGTTCACCCACCTCTACCATCTGCAACAGAAAACCTTTTTCTTCTGCAATCTCTTTAAAAATTTTCTTGAGATATAACTCAACCTCTTGTGTCAAAACCTTCTTTCGATATTTCACAGACCATACAATATGATAATTGACATTATAAACACAAGTTCTTGCGTGAATTAAATTTGTTTTCTTCATACATATAGTATATCAAAAATATACAAAAAAACCAATTATTTCAATCTTTAATAAACCACATATAGTCTTTATAAAATATAAAAAAAGCGATTCATCTCCCCTTTAAAAAGGGGAGGATTCTCGCTTGTCTATCCTAAACAATGATAATTAAAATAATTGGAACAATACGCTAAAGCCGGATTGAAAGTGAAATCGGATAATAAGCAGCTAGTATTCACCCGTTATTATCCAATAGAGTATAAATGAAAATATTTAACGACAAGCTGGAAAGCTTCTTGAGTCGTAATCCATCGCTGCCTAAGATAACGAGACACACGCTTCATCGTTTTTTGAAGCCGGATTGAATATTAAAAAGATGCAGAAATAGTGACAGTAAAACTATCTATGCTCATATCACGAGATTAGAAAAGATCATCCTGCTCATTTCTAGATTTTTAAAAATGCACAACATAAAAAAACTTTCCCAAAAATCGCGGGAAAGAGTTTGGAAACGTCATGATTATTTGCCAAGCAAAAATGATACACAAATTCATTTTCAGTTAACCATTAACTGTTCGTTCAAAAATCCCTTATTGTTTGGCAGGTCGGGATGTTGTTAAAAAGGATATTTTCGATATTCTTTTTGAATCGAAATCCATTTTGTCATCGTAAATTCTTCTACTACCCAAGGATTTCCGAATCTACCCATTCCGCTCGACTTTGTTCCGCCAAACGGAATTGTCGGGCTGTCGTTGACTGTTTGATCATTGATATGAGTCATTCCGCTTTCAATTTGAAGTCCTAGTTGTTCACCTTCACTTAAATCCTCTGTAAAAATCGCAGAGCTTAAACCATATTCTGTATTATTCGCCATTTCAATGGCATGATCGTCTGATTCCGCTTTCATGATCGTAGCAATTGGTGAAAATAACTCAGTTTGAGCAAGCTTGCTGTTGTTATCAACATCCACAAATACAGTCGGAGTTAAAATATTTCCGATACGCTTCCCTTCCAACGCAATTTTTGCTCCTTCTTTTTTTGCTTCATTTATAATATTTAAAGCTTTTTCAATTTGTGTTTCGTTTATAAGCGGTCCAATAATTGTTTTCGGGTCAGACGGGTCTCCGTAAGGCAACGATTTGGCTTTTTCCACAAATTTTTGTACAAATTCATCATATTTATTTTTATGGACAATAATTCTGTTTACAATCATACAAATTTGACCTTGATGTATAAACTTTCCAAAAATAGCTGCATCAACAGCACGGTCTACATTTGCATCTGCCAGAACAATGAACGGGTTATTTCCGCCTAGTTCAAGGGCAACCCTTTTCAGCATGCTGCCGGCAATTTTTCCGATATGCTTGCCAACTGGCGTTGAACCAGTAAAGCTAATAAGCTGTGAATGCGGAGAAGTGAGCATGTCATCGCCAATTTCATCAATATCCGTTAAAATACATTGAAAAACACCTTTTGGCAGTCCTGCATATTCAAATGCCCTCGCAATGATTGATCCTCCTGTCAAGGCTGTTTGAATATCAGGTTTATGAACGACACTGTTTCCAAGTGCAATAGCAGGAGCAATTGTCCGAATGGATAAATTCATCGGAAAATTAAAAGGCGAGATGGATGTTATAACTCCTAAAGGAAGACGATAAACACGATTCACTTTCCCCTTTATATCGGCTTCAATTTCCCTCACTTCATCTAATTTCTTGGCCATTTTCACAGCTTCTTCCACAAGCCCTACCGTCAAGTCAAGTTCAACGTTAGCCTTTATGAAGCTTCCGCCTGTTTCACGAGAGATCACTTTTATGATTTCGTCACGATTTTTTTTAAAAAATTCCGCGGTTTTCCGCAGCACTTCTTCTCGTTCTTCTGACGATGTTTTTCCCCATTCTTTTTGAGCTTCCTTTGCGTTTAAAAATGCCTGTTCAAGTTGTTGTGAAGTCGCCAGTTGAATCGTTTGAATGACAGTTCCATCATATGGATTCAAATTTTCATATTTTCTTTCACTTAATCCTTCGACCCATTCACCATTTATATAATTTTTGTTCAATTCCTCAAAGCGCTCCATATAACTTACCCCTTTTTTAATTCATTTATTTGTGGGTAGTTTTTTACAGTTCGAACAAAATTATTCTTGCTAAAGGTCGGAAAGCAAATGACAGATGATCTGTAAATTGGTTCCAAAACATAAAAAAGAGCCAGACATAAGCTGGCTCTCATCTGCCTATTAACAAATATAAAAGATGTATGCACTCTTGCCGTATCAGCATTAAAAAAAGCTAATCCGGCAATACAGCTATTTTCCCCATCTATACCCTACTCCCCAAACAGTGCGAAGGAATTGATCGATCGGAAAACCGGCTTGTCTCAGTTTTTCGCGGATATTTTTTACATGAGAGTCGATGGTGCGCTCCTCAGTTTCAGCATCGTATCCCCATAAGGATAAAATGATTTCTTCCCTGCTGAACGCTCTGTTCGGGTGCTTTAAAAGCAGCCCTAAAATATCGAATTCTTTCGGCGTTAATAATATGTCTTCGTTTTGAAAATGGACTTTATGTTCTTCTTGATCCCACACCAATCCTTGAACATCAATAATTGAACGCTTTCCTGCGGAACGACGCAGCACCGCTTCGATGCGAGCAAGCAGTTCAGCTTCGTCAAACGGTTTTGTTATATAGTCGTCCGCACCGAGTTTGAGGCCTTTAACAATGTCGAATGTTTGGTCTCTTGCTGTTACCATTATAATAGGAACGTTTGAAAATTCTCTTATTTTCCGGCAGGTTTCCCAGCCATCCATTTCCGCCATCATAATATCGAGAAGGACAAGTTCAGCTTTGTTGTTTTCTAAATATCGGATGGCTGATAATCCTGATTCGCACTTGACGCAATGATATCCTTGAGGGGAAAGATAAAGCTCCAGCAAGTCCAACATTTTTCTTTCATCATCAACGAGCAAAATCGTGTACATCCTTATACCTCCGGCAGCGTGATAACAACGTTTGTTCCTTTTCCGTATTCACTGGCGGCGTAAACCGTTCCTCCGTGCGCTTCGACGATCTCCTTAACAATGGCCAATCCGAGACCAGTACCGCCGCTTGTTCTTGATCTTGATTTATCCACTCGGTAAAATCGTTCAAAAATATGATGCAAATCTTCCTCTGGAATTCCGATTCCATCGTCTGAAACAATGATCACTATGCTGTTTTTCTCCGCTCTTGCTTCAATCGATACAACTGAGCCTTCATCGGAATATTTTAAAGCATTGTCCAACAAATTGATCATCACCTGCTCAAATCGCTTTTGGTCAATTTGGACGGTAATGTTTTTTTCACATTTATAGATAAGTGACATGGTTTTCTCATGAAACGCAGGTAGCATTTTGTCATGTAATTTCTTTAAGAAATCACACAAGTTGGCCGGTTCCTTATGGATTTGAAATGAATGTTGATCCATCTTTGCTAATTCAAACAGTTCCTTTACAAGCTTTTGCATATTCTCCGCTTCTTCATAAATAATGGACAAATAGCGGTTTCTCTCCTCTTCTTTTAGATTTGGCCTTCTTGCGATATCTGCATACCCTTTTACATATGTAAGAGGGGTTCGGAGCTCATGAGAAATGCTGGCAAGAAATTCTTTTCTTTCTTTTTTTAAATATTCCAAATCTCTCGCCAATGTTTGAATCGCTTCCCCCAGCTCCGCCAATTCGTCCTCACCTTTCACTTGCAAGCGAACAGAAAAATCGCCTTTGCTCAATTTTTCGGTTGCCTGTTTCATACGAATAAGAGGATTTGTTATCACTTTTGATAAAAAAGCGATCGTCAAAATGGTTAAAAATACCGAAAGAAATCCAACCAAAACGAAATGATGCTTTAACTTATAGATCATTTTTTGAATAGCATCGGTATTTTGAAACATATAGACATACCCTTTGATCTTGCCGTCAATACGTATCGGGCTTACTGTCGCTATATGCGACTCTTTTTGCCAATTTCTTTGCACGATTATTCCGTCATGCGGAATCGTTCTGTCCATTGTATTTACAATTTTTTTGGCAAAAGGCAATATGTCATCGGAATAATACAATATATCGCCTTTCTCATTTGTAATCACTACATCCGTCACCGCTTCCGATTCCATCATCGTCACATGCTCCAGCGTGGAATGGTCAAAGTTTTTTTCCAGCACATCGCGATGGTTATTCCCTCTCGCCAATAGATGCTCAAACTCCTCCTCAATTCTTGAATTGACCAAAGTTATGTACAATGAGACAAATAAAATGATTTCGACTCCCAAAACAAACACGAAAAATAGCAGTCCTAATTTAAACGAAATTTTTTTCACTTTTTGTCCCTTCCTTATCAGCCAACTAGCTTCCTCTTCAAAAAGGAAAGCTCTTCGCCGCCTTTAACCGAACGTTCTGTTCTCATTTTTTCATTATATCATTTTCATCCAACGCTTATCTGTTCTCCCCCGTCCGAACTTTAAAACAGCGAGCGGATGCCAAATGCGGGCACACCTTTTGGCGAGTAAATAATTTTCGCATAAAAAAATTTACAGGATCAAAAAGGGACCGTCTCCATCATTTTTGCACATTTTTTTGTTAAAACAGATGCAAAGAAAATGTTAGGAGGAGGAATCAGAATGAAAAAAAATAGTAAGCTGCTGATTTTTCTTACCGTTTTAACAGCTTTCATGCTCTTTTCTGCATCATGTTCCAACGGAAGCAGCAACGGCCATACAGGAGAACATACGGAAGGCATGAATCATGAAAAAATGGACCACAAAAATATGAATGATCATGCCAAACATAACGGAAAAGACACTCAGAGCACAAAAAATCAAGCCTTTTCCAAAGCGCCTGCACAATTCAATCCAAATGCTGAGGAAAGCTTAATTGTTCAAAACACGAAAAATATAACGAGAATTCCTGTTGCCGATCCAATTCGTGCATCCATTTACGTATCCCAAACCATTTGGCCTGCCACACATAAAGAAAATCAACCCGGAGCCGCTATTCTGTCTCCTGTTGGTCAATGGCAAACAACATTAGCCGGAGCTGACTTAATCCATCATCCAAATAACGGCCCGATCTTACTGATTCATCAAGATAACATTCCCGATAAAGTGTTGAGTGAAATCAAACGGTTAAATCCAACTGGGAACCGGAACGGCACTCAAATTGTTGTGTTAGGAGATGTTTCAAACAATGTCATCAACCAGTTGTCAGGTTATAAAATAGAACAGATCAAAGGAAAAAATCCCGCAGAATTCGCAAGGAATGTCGATCAAGCTTATGCAGAAGTATCCGAAGGCTATCCAGAAAGCGTGATCATCGTTTCTTCAGAGGATCAACATAAACTATATTCCATACCAGCCGTTAATTGGATTTCCCATATGCCTGAGCCTATACTGTTTGCATCTGAACACGAGCTTCCTAAAGAAACGAAAGATGCGCTTAAGAAACGGAACAAGAAAGCAAACATTTATATTTTAGGACCAGAGAAGGTTATTTCTAAAGATGTAGAAAATCAATTGAAAGAATACGGGACTGTTCATCGAATAGCTGGAAATGACCCTGTAACCACTTCGATTGAATTTGCCAAATTTAAAGATAAAGACACTCAATTCGGATGGGGTATAACGGAACCGGGCCATGGTGTTTCTTTTATTTCAACAGATTCACCAGAGCTTGCTTTAGCTGCCGCGCCGTTTTCACATCTCGGCAAACATGCACCGATGATTTGGTTAAACAAAGGACAGCTTCAACAAGAAACATATGATTTCTTGGCAAGCATCAAGCCAACCTTTCAAGATGACCCGACAACAGGTCCTTACAATCATGGTTTTATCATCGGAGATCAAAAACAAATTTCCTTTCAAACACAAGGAATTCTAGATGACAAGCTTGAAATTGCTCAGGAAGACGGACACGGGCATGGTGGGCATTAAGGAAAACCGGGCGTAAAAATTGAACGCCCGGTTTTCCTAATCTTTTTAAAGTAAATAAACAGCTTCATATGGTAAGTGTGAAAGATCGCTTCCATTTAGCTTCCTGCTGTTTGAGGAGTTTTATATTCTATCTGTCCCGAAGATACTCAAAGATTTATTTGTGCCCACGAATTAGTTTGAGGCGTTTTATATTCTTTCTATCCCTGAGGACAAAGTCAATTTTTTTCATTTTCCAAAATAACAAAAAGTGCAAAACCAAGAATCGTACTAGACACATCATCTGTTGTTAATTGTATATTTCCCTATTTATTGAAAACTTTGAGTATTCTTCACGATGAATAAACTGGCGTTTTCAATCAGCTAAAAATGTTTGAAAATGGCGGATTAACAAGAGATAAATTTGTGTAAATAATGATTGGAAAAAGAGAACAATAAATCCAACAACACTCATCGCTGTTGGGCCGAAAAGGAAGCTCCCAATCATTTCTATTCGTTTTTATCCCGGAACAGGCCATCGCCATGCATATTATGGAAGGTTTTCTGCCGATTGAATGGGCTTTATTTTGGTGGGGGGTTACTTTACCTTCTTTAATTATAGGCTTACTCTCTATTAAAAAGAAGCTTCAGGAGCATCCTGAATTCAAAATGATGCTAGGTTTATCTGGAGCATTTGCATTTGTGCTGTCAGCATTAAAAATATAATACTTGCTCTATATGAATTTATTTTTTCAATATGCCTTTTACTGTATAATCCGTTCTTTTACATTTGCCATTTTTATAATAATGACTGACTTTTTGATCATATGGCACCCCTTTGCTCAGCTACGATTACCTAATTTTGCATAACTTATCAGCCCAAATCATATACGCGCAGTCCGGATCATTGATGTGCAGAATAAGAGTGTTCCATCGATAATTTACTGATATGAATAGTAATACTATTTAACTCTATATTTAAAAATTTTAAAAAATCTTCAGCAACTTTTTGTTGAATCTTTTCTGCGATGACGGGTAATGCTTCATCCAATGGATAAAATATGGTGAGGTTGATTTTTATATTCGGCAGTTCGTTTAATGCAATATCTATCCGATGGCATTTTTTCACTGCTTCTACCGAAGTGCAGGCATGGGAAATGATTTGTTTTAAAACGTATTCAGAAATGTGGATGGTTCCTTGATGAAACCGTGGTCTGATAATCGTTGTTTCACCAATCTCTTCTTTTTGGGTAGAAAAAATTTTCTTTCCCTTCATAATGATCTTCTTTAAAATATTTTGTTCAACTTGTACATATGGAATCGGAATAATATGTTTCCCCTCTGTTTTTCTCACATATAATGCCATGTTGATTTCCTTTGACGATCTAATTTCTTCAATTTTGTAATATTTGGTGATTTTTCCTAATTGCAATGTTTCCGCAATTTGATCAACCATTTTCGTAGACGTACCAATGATGAGAAGCGAATGAATATCAAGTGCTTTAATAGCATTTTGGACTTCTTTTCGGTGATCCTCATAAAAAAAGACAGCCCGTTTAATAGCGGTTATATAGTTCTTTTCATATTTCGCTGAACTCCCTGCAGCTTTTCGCCCTTTATAAATTAACAATCCATCATCAATCATAGCCGGTATGTTTTTACTATGTGCAAAAGAAAGTGCGCTGGTGCTTTTTCCCGTGCCGCTGCGGCCAACAAGAGCGAATACGCGCATTGGGTGAATACCCCTTTCTTAAAAATCTTTCAACCTGAAGGAAAATGCCCGTAAAACTTAAAGGCGGACCGGATCCGGCAAACCGGAAACTCTATTCTGTCTATTTACAGGAAAATTCAGTTCGTATGACAGCAAATGTTTGTTTCGGGACTCCGATTGTTATGTGGGATATTAATATTCATGAATTTCAAAAAAATAGGCTTTGGATCGAGCATCATACACAATAAAACAGAGGAAGTTTTTTTACTTGAAAAAACTAGCAAATTATTAAAATATTTTTAGTCGATTGTCGACTGAATTTTATCGAATTATACACATTTTTGTTGAGGAATAATAATCCCCTCTTTTATAAATGTTTCTATCTCTTCTTTACTGTAGCCCATTTGCTTTAGAACGGTTTCACTATGCTCCCCCTGAGCTGGAGGGACCGTTTTGATCCTGCCCGGTGTGCGCGATAATTTTACAGGAACACCAAGCATTTTTAAGATTCCGAGGGAAGGATGCTCCATTTCAACGACCATTTCCCTTTCCTTGATATGGGCATCATTTAAAATGTCCGAAAGCTTATTAACCGGTCCGCATGGAATTTTCGCAGATTCCAACATGTCAACCCATTCATCTCTCGCTTTTCTTTTAAATATTTCTTCAAGTATGGAAATCAGTTCATCTCTATTTTGAACCCGGTCCGGATTCGTTTTAAATTTCCGGTCTCTAAGAGCTTCCACATCCAATACGTCAACCAGCGAATTCCAAAGGCTGTCATTTCCTACTGCAAGAATAAAGTGGCCGTCCGAAGCTTCAAAAACCTGGTAAGGCACAATATTCGGATGGGCTCCTCCCAGCGGCTTTGGATCATTGTTTGTCGCAAAATAGTTGCCGGCAAGGTACGTTTGCCAAGAAACCATCGTGTCGAGCAAGGAGACATCGATCCATTGTCCTTGACCTGAACGCTCTCTTTCCCAAAGTGCTGACAGAATGCCGATTGTTGCCCACATTCCTGCTCCGATGTCTGCCAAAGAATATCCAGCTTTAACTGGTGTACCGTCTGGTTCGCCTGTAACGGACATTAACCCGCCCATTCCTTGAGCCAGGACATCATAGCCAGGCTTTTTTGAATACGGTCCTGTTTGACCGAAGCCGGAAATCGAAGCAAGAATGACTCCGCGGTTATGCTGCTTTAAGATGTCATAATCAATTCCGAGCTTTTTTAATGTGCCGGGTCGAAAGTTTTCAACAACAACATCCGCTTCTTCTACCATTTTCAGTAAAATTCCTTTTCCTTTTGGATCTTTTAAATTTAAAACAACACTTTTCTTATTGCGGTTGACACTTAGAAAGTACGCGCTTTCATTTTTAATGAACGGAGGACCCCATTGCCTTGTATCATCCCCTTGTGGACTTTCAATTTTTATCACCTCGGCGCCTAAATCAGCTAATGTCATTGTGCAAAAAGGGCCGCTCAATATTCTCGTTAAGTCAATAATTTTAATTCCTGCAAGTGGCAGCATGTCAACCTCTCCCTTTAAAATTCGGTTTTCTTTTTTCTACAAAGGAACGAACACCTTCAGGAAAATCATTTGCGTCAATACTGGACGCCGTACCTGTATCCCACGGAAATGAAAGTGCCGGCTTATTGTAGGCGACAGATCTTTTAACAGCAAGAAGAGACGCCGGTGACTGCTCCATAACTTTTTTCGCCAAACGTAATGTAAAATGATCCACATCCTCATCATCCGGAACCATGTAATTAACTAATCCCAATTGACAGCATTCTGAAGCGTCTAGCAGTCGACCTGTATAAACTAAATCCATCGTCCGGCTCCCTCCGATCAGATCTGCAATCCGTTTTACAAACATTTGGTTTAACGTAATTCCCAGCCGTCCGACTGGGATTCCCATTTTAGCTTTAGAGGTCCCAACCCGAAGATCACATGCTAAAGATAGAACAAATCCTGCACCTAATGCCGGACCATTTATAGCGGCAATGGTTGGCAACGGAAGTTTTTCAAACGTCGAAATGGCTTGTTCCATTAAGCGGAAAGCTTCGTGCGCTTCGTTAATCGACATTTGGTTAAATTCTTTCAAATCAGAACCTGAACAAAATTGATCCTTGCTTCCGCGCAGGATCACCACTCGTGTTTTCGGGTTTTCAGGAATCAGCCTTCCGATTTCCGCGAGCTCCCTCCACATCCCCGATGTTATAGCATTTTTTAGGCGTGGACGTTGGATCGTTACAATGGCAAGCCCTGCACTTTCCTGAAGTATAATTTTCCCATCCGCCTCGACCTGACTAATCGTTACCCTCATTAAAAATCACCTATCTCTTGTCTTTATATTTTTTAACAAAACCATCAGGATTCAAAAAATGCTCTTCCTAGAAGATGGACGACTGTCGACAATTATCTTGTTACAACCATGATATCCCCTCATGTTATAAAAGTCAATAAAAATTCTAAAAATTTTAAATTTTCATTTTGTATTTGCTGAGGAAAACCTACTTATGTCATGTTTTGATTATGACCCAGTCAATAAGCTGAAAAATAAAAAAAGGAGCTTATATGAAAAGGGCTTCACTCCTTCATATGAACTCCCTAAAATCATGTATATGTTGTTCGTTTCAAGACATTTACAGCGCTCGTTGTTTTCCCTTTTTTGCTGCTAGTACGATTGTTTATTTTTCGTTTTGTTTTCGACCCTTTTAATTACGCTATGATTATGATTTTCAAGCAAAACAAGCGCTTCATCGATCAGGTTTTCCTTTAACAAATCTAAAATAATGCGGTGTTCCTTCAAAGACTTTTTTATATGCTCCTCTTCAAGAAACGATATTCTTTGAAGTACAAGCAAAGGACGTCCTAATCTCCAATACATTTCTTTAATAATTTCGCTTTTGCTCATTTCAATGATGAGCATATGAAACTCTTGGTTCAGATTGGCATACTGTTTTTCGTCATCAACCTCTGACATCTTTTGTACCAATTGCTCCATTTTCTTAAGAATTTCTTCATTTATCCCGCGGACTTTAATTCTTTTCATCGCAAGGCTTTCCAATACGATTCTCATTTCAAGAAGATCATAAACTTCATCTTCCGTATAGCCTTTCACAACAGCGCCTTTTCTAGGAATTCGCTCTATTAGCCCTTCATTTTCCAGCAAATAGAGCGACTCTCGAATAGGCGCCCTGCTCGTTCCAAACTCTTCTGCGTAAGTGGATTCAATAATTTTTTCTCCGGGCTTCAGCTCCCCCGCCATAATTTGGTTTGTTATTTTTTCCGCTATTTTGTGGGACAACGAATGATTGTAAAATAATTGATTATTTTTCATTCCCGCTCTTCCTCTCTATAATGTCGACTGTCTATTTTTTATAATCCTATTATAACTTGTTTATAAATACAAATCGAAAAATTCTGTAAAGTCGGCATTGTATTGGAAGATTTTCCGCAAATCTTTCGTTTGCTGCACTGTTCTAATTTATTCGAAATTTATAGAAGTTCTCCTTCCTCCATATATAAAAATTAATGTGATCCCTTTCATTATAAATGACTTCATAAATAAGAATATTCAAATTTTTATTACGAATATTTCATCGCTTCGTACATCCTGTCGACAATTGACAAAGATGCATATTTTTCATTTTGCTTTCGTAAACATTTTTGTAAATGAATAAATAGCTGTAAACAATCTGTGATGAATGAAAAACGGAGAAAAGGAGCATTCCTGTTAGAAGTTTTTTCGGGGACTTGAATAAAAAAAGCCCTCTTGGTATGATTCGGGGGTGTCAATCGGATGAATTGACCCCTAATTTGGATACCAAGGAGGACTATACATGAATTCTATCTCAAACAAGAAGATTAATCAAGTCACCGATCAAACGCTCGTCGTTGGCATGGATATCGCGAAAAAGAAGCATTATGCCTGCTTTGTGGATGAGCGAGGGAGGGTGCTAAAAAAATCGTTTCCCGTTCCGCAATCCAGAGAAGGGTTGGAATGGTTGTACCAGTGCATCGTGAAAGCGATGGAGGAATTTGAAAAAACGGAAGTGATCGTTGGCATCGAGCCAACGGGACATTATTGGCTCAATCTCGCTTACTTTCTTGACGAGAAGGGCATTCCTCTCGTGATGACAAACCCGATGCACGTGAAGCGCTCCAAAGAGCTAGACGACAATCTTCCAACCAAACATGATGCGAAAGACGCGCTCGTCATTGCCCGGTTAGTGAAAGACGGCCGATTCAGCTATCCGCGTATTCTGAAAGGGATGGAGGCCGAACTGCGCACAGGGGCGACGTTTCGATCCAAACTCGTGGAAGAGCAGGGGGCGGTTCGAAATCAGATGATTCGCTGGCTCGATCGGTATTTTCCGGAATTTACGCAAGTCTTTCCGTCGTTTGGGAAAATGGCGCTCGCTGCGCTGGAACAGACGCCGTTTCCGTCGGATTTAGCAGAGAAAGAGATCGAAGAGGTTCTCACCCTTTATCGGCAAAGCGAGGGATTACAATCGCCACAAAAGCCGAAAGCGAAGAAGCTGATGGAACTGGCCCAACACTCCATTGGCGTAACGGAAGGACAACAGATGGCCCGTATCGAAATCGCCACACTTGTCCGCCGGTACCGCCAATTGGAGAAAGAAATCGAGGCACTGAATGAGCAACTGACAGAACTTGTGCAAACATCCGTGGAATACGAATGGCTCAAAACTGTTCCGGGCTTAGGGGATGCGACGATCGTGGAACTGTTATCGGAAATCGGGAGTTTTTCCCACTATCAGGATCCGCGCCAATTATTGAAACTTGCGGGACTGACCTTACGGGAAAACTCCTCCGGCCAACACAAAGGGCAAAAACGGATCTCCAAGCGTGGAAGAAGGCGGTTGCGCGCCCTCCTCTTCCGCGTGATGATGCCGATGATCCGCCACAACGAAGCGTTTCGACAGTTACATGAATATTACACGACACGGCCCGATCATCCGTTGCGCAAGAAGCAATCCATTGTGGTGTTATGTGGGAAATTACTGAAGGTACTGCACGCTGTGTGTACGAAGCACCAGGCGTTCGATGCGAAGCGAATGATGCAGGACATCTTTGGTCTCGAAACGGCGGCTTGATGCCTGCATGCCTTACGATTCCCTAGACAACAAGGATGACACGGAGAAGCTGGCACGATATCATCCATTCGACCTTGAGTCCCTAAAGGAGCTTCGCCAGCCTCTGCCTGATGACTAGACCGAACGAAGGAATGTAGGCACAAGGATGCCAAGAGGCATGGGAGGGTTCGTCATCATCAGCGATGCAGAGATCCAAGGTGCATCACATACATTTACCACCATTACAACCAAATTAAACCAGTAGTGGCAGCGAAGCGCACCCAGTCAATGTAAGATATACACATATTTAAGAAATAATGTTAGGAACTTTGTCGAAAAATATTTTTTTGACACCCCTGAAACGGCTACAACCGTTGATATATCAACATTTATAGAGGGAGGAAGTCACTTTGTATATTCTACAAGAAAGCCTATTTTCCTTTGAAGAACTGCAAAAATTAGAGTCAAAAGAGAAATTACCTATCTTTTTTAGCTCGCTTGATTTACGCCCTTATGCTAAACAGTTGAGAAGTTCTTCACCCCGAGGGGCTGACGGTCATTCCAGAGAAGGGATTCTAAGGGCTCTCATCGCTGCCCCACTCGAAGGCATCGACACCTTTACCGCCCTTCATCATCGATTGGATAAAGACCTTCGTTTCCGTTATCAATGCGGTTTATCGATTGATCGCCCCGCACCGTCTATCTCCACTCTCAGCCGGGTTTTTGCGGCACTTACCAAAAAAAAGCTGGCTGAAAAGATCTTCCTTGACTTGGTACAGTTAGCTCAGGAGGAAGGAATAATTGACGGCAGCCACCAGGCCATCGACAGTGCCGCCATTGATGCCTATGAAAAGAAACAGCCCAAAAAGCGTAGTGAACAAACGGGTAATGCCAATTGGGGCGCAAAATATGATTCCTTCGGCAATAAAATTACCTGGTTTGGCTATAAGATGCATCTTTCAGTCGATACCGCAAGCGAACTGCCAATAGCCATAAAAGTAACCCCTGCCCATGTGAACGATGGAGAAGTCGCACCAGAATTAATAGAGCAAGTGGCAGAGCGTACCAAATCCAAAATTGAATTTCTGATCATGGATGGCGGATATGACCAACTAAAAAACTATGAATCAGCCAAAAACATTGGAGCGCAAGCCATTATCCCGCTCAATTTGCGCAACGAAAAAGAGCCTCCTGAAGGGATTTCTTCCAATGGAACTCCGCGTTGTTCCATGGGTTATGAAATGACTTATTGGGGAGCTGATAAGGACCAGCTCAAGTTCAGATGTCCTCACGCAACCGGCAAAGTGGATTGCCCATTAGGAATGGCAGCCTGTTCATCTTCCAACTATGGAATGGTGGTAAAAGTCGACATCAAAAAGGATGTGCGCCGATATTCCAATCCGCACCGTGATACAAAACGTTGGAAAGAGCTTTACAACGAGAGGACAAGTGTAGAACGCTGTAATTCAAGAATGAAAAGCTACCTTACGGCGAACTCCCTACATGTATGGGGAATTGAAAAAGTAAAGACCCATATTTACCTGAACGCTATTGTATTACTTGTTTCAGCGCTAGCGATGGCAAAGGAAAATAAAGGGAAGAAAGCCGCTTAAAAAAATTCAATGTGAAAAATTCTGTAGGTATGCCCGAAAACAAGATTATTGTAATATTTTGTAAAATAACATGCTGGTAGCTATTTGTCGAGTGCTTTATTTTTTATACTTTTATCCAAAAAATCTAATTTTGCAAAATGCTCATGTTAAATATTTAAAGGCGGATTTAGCGAAAATGAAGAACGCTGTTTCAATCGGCATCTATAATCCTTACACTAAAATGAAAAGCTAAGAGGCTCTTAAATCAAGATTTCCTCCTATCTCGAATCAAGAGCCTCAAATAATTCAGCTGGTAGTTTATTAAATCATACTAATACTATCTATATAGTAGTATTTCAGAGTGCAAAAGCAGATAGAAATTTTTACTAAAAGCCATTGCGTAAAATTTCGTTTTCGATAAATCCTCATTCAAAATTTTTGGAATTTGCCATAGCGTTTTGATCTGCTAATCACTAGCAGAATAATTGAGAAGGGTTGAAGACCTTTTGGAAAATTCAGTTCACTTACCCATGCTTTGAGGAGAATTCACTGTCCTTCCCTTTCCAACGTACGGGTTTAAAAGAATCATGCGTATTTTTTGATGAAAATTATAATTTTTTGCTCGTCCAACGAATCAACCCTGTTTCACTATGCGGATGGGAATCCCTTTGGGTTTTTTTATATTCATATTCTAATTCTGATAACGTTAATTTGCAAAGCTGCTCCTCATTCTTAAATGCATTTAAGACAATCAGTTTGTTGATCAATTTTTTTCTTCTGATTTCTACAGCCTGACGAAGAAGGTTACTCATGTGATCCTCTCCTTATCATAAAATTTTTACGTTTTTTTAAATGGTTATCCGATTTCGCTGCACCAGCTTTCTTAGTGCAAGTCTGATCTTGTTAAGACTATTTCATCCTCTGTGCCTTATACGGATCATTTATATTCCTGCTGCGAATTTAAAAACTAAGAGGCTCCCAAATCAAGAAAATCCATCTTGAATGGAGCCTCTAGTGAACCAGTCGGCGTTTTTAATTTTCCAGTAAATTTAACATTATATTAAAACATATTAATCCTACCTGTCAAGTAGAAATTTATGTTTTTATGAATTTAGGCAAAAAAATTCTGCCTCACCGGTCGTTGATTTGTTAATTACAGATTGATTTCAATTATACAGTCCCGATCCACCCCGGGAAACAGTCCCTTTTGAATGTGCAGTAACATGTTAAAATGTGAAGGGTTAAGGGTTGCCATCCTGACGAATGTACGGTAACATGTTAAAACCCTATTTCACAACTTGTTAGGTTGTTTCAGCAGGCCAAAAATAAAGCAGCTTACCGTTTTTCTTAACAGAAGAAATGCTGTTTTAGACGATAGCTTTTTTCTCTAAGCAATTATTTGAAAGAAGTGGAATTCCAATGCTGCTGTTAAAATGTTGGGAAGTCACCATAGCAATTTTTTGCATAATATGGCATAAAAGCGTTGGATCCGTGCTTTTGTAGAACAAAGAAATGAGCCGTTCACATTTAGCAATTTGCCGTTTAAATCATAATACCCCGCTCTGATGGAGCTGATAAATCGGTTACACGAAAACTTATAGCCCCTCACTTAATGGGTTTCTCCTGCCCCTAGTAAACATAATAACAGTTCATTTTCTCTTCTGTTGCTGAACTCTTTTTTGTTCCAGCATCTGGCAAATGGATTTGATCCCGATCATTCCAAATTTAGCTTTCTTCATGAAGCGGGATAGCTGGACGTCTTTTAACGTCAACACATCGAACAAAAATTTTTCTTCAAAATGTGTACATTGAATGCCCTTCTAATACTAAAGATCCCCAATCTTTTACAACTAGATGAATTTTTTATATAACTTGTGATATTTGTCCGTTTCAAAAAGTCCTGCTAATACATTTAATGTATATAGATATTCTAGGAGGTGAGTTTCCAATGTTTGGTCATAATAGACCTATTATCTGTCCGCCTAAACATGTGGTTCGCGACCGTTTCATTCCACGTGTAGTTCCTTATATTCATCCAATTGTAAGGATTAATCGTTTCAATATTGTCAATGTTCCTAGACATATTTATAGACCAATTACAAGAAACGTAATTGTTGATCCAGGATACCCTTCTAAATGCTGCTAAATGACATTACAATGCGCCCTCTTTTATTAAGGGGGGCGTTGTTCTGTTTAAATTCCCTTAACGCCATAACCTCAAGAGGTTCCATCATTATTTCGCATTCAAAAGTACACTAATGTTCAGATTTTCATTGGAGACACCATAAATTAAGCCGATACAGACCAAGCAACTATTCCTTTGCAAAATGCCGATGCGTTTATTGTGAACAAAGGATTTTTGTGCCCTCTGGATGTTTCAATGTATACAAAAGGAATTTTTCGTCTTCTGATTCGCCATCCTCTCGGATGTTGTCTGCGGCCATCCTCCAAGATCAGAAAGCTTTCTTTTTATCAACCCATTCCAACCTGTTTGCCCAACAATATCCATACTTTGAGTTAATCCCCATCAGTTGCAATACATCCATTTATATCCATATGATGAATGAGTCGACACTTTTTTTATATTAGTTCACATAATTATTTTATGGGTTACTAAACTTAATTTTGGCTAATTTATCAGCTGCTGTTCGCTTCAAAATTGATTCTGCAGCGGTTTCCAATCGATTTTAGCAGCGCTTTTGGCTCTTGCTCTTACCCGTTGCTTGTGCAGTATTTAACAAAAAGCTCCCTCCTTTGAAGTTGAGTTTTGAAGGAAAAGAAAAAGCACCTTTCAAAAGGTGCCTACACTTTTTTTCTAAATGCCCTTCTTTCCGCATATACTGCACATTCCGGACAAACTTTCATACTATTTCCGTTATGGTCTACATAATGATAGTAAGTTTTTGTTTTTCGCTTACACAAAAAGCACCGCTTATGAAATAGACGAAACATAATTCAACTCTCCATACTGTAATGTTTGAAATGCACCTCACAGGGTGCATCTTTTAGATGTTCCATTTTAATACTCTCCACAAAAAAACGTTCGATTCCGAACGCTTTTAAAATGTTCTACCTGTCTTTTTCCATATATTTTTTTATCTTTTTTTCTTCCCATTCTTCCCCGAATATGCCAAATGCAAACGTTGAGGCGCCGTGTACTAAAAGCCCAATCCCCCAGCCAAAAAGCGGATATTGAAACCACCAATTACCGGGATCCGAAATTAAATTAAAAACAAAAAGCATAGAATTCACTAAAACATAAGAAATGAAATGCAAATAAAAGGCTTTCAAATTTTCCACTCTTTTTTTCGCCCTTAAATATTTTTCATCTTTTTCGACTTTCAACACCCCCCTATATAGCTTAGTTTTTGAACAGCCTTGTTGCCACTCATAATGCTGAAAATATTTTCCTTCACCGTTTACATTTGGGAATGAGGCACAACAATTTCTAACCTGCTGTTGATTCGGTTTTTCATAAGTCTTGAACCGTAAACGCAACAAATTTGCTTAAGTTTCGGCATTTACCTCTCTTCTTTTACTCCATTCGACAAAGGGGTAATTTTTCCTTCTTTAAACAATAGCGATTAACAAATTTTTTGCAGGAAAAAGGCGAATAAAAGCTTCAAAAAATATGGGTCACCATTCAATGAAATCGTTTCACAAATGAAATGCACACCACAAAGCTCTCAGCAGGATGGATGCGAGCTTTTTAATCTAGAGAGGCCAGAACAAGAAGGTTGGAGCTGAATCGCCATTGGCTAACAAGTACATCCAGTAGCATTCTTTTGAACAATCTTTTTCTGTCAAAGCGGCAACCGTACCGTCATCCTCTTTCACTGGAACAGGGTGTGGCGTCTTAAACAGCTCTTTCATCATTGAAATGGGGGTATCCGTCTAATCATGAAGGAAATGACCAATTTTCAAACTTCCCAGCAGGATTTACATCTACAATTATGGGGATCGTGATGCCATGCCTGTATCTAGAAGACAAGGAAACACCTTGATCATCTTTCATAAGCAAATACCTGCATCAATTTTACTGTTTTGAACATCATATCGGCACAATATTTTTATATCTCAAATACCCGTGGTGCTAGATAAAATCTCGAGACATAAAAACAGCCCTTGCATGAGGATCTCCTTTAAAATGAAAGTGCGAACAAACATTCAAAAGGAGAAGTTCCATGCAAGAGCACTTTCATTTTACAATAAACCAAGCAAAAATTCAAAAGCAATATACCGCGATCTTATTCGTTGTATCAGCACAACTGTCTTGTATTCAGATGTATTTGCAACGTCGAAATCGTCATTTGTTGAAGCAAGAGGATGAGGTTATCATCGCCATTCACGTTCTTGGAAAATTGCTGGGTTTTACTTCGGAACGGGCTTGGCATCGATTTGTCATTGGAAACCTGTTCACCAAGGAAAAGTTCCTAGAGCGCTCTCGATACAACCGTCGATGCCGTTCTTTGCGTTGGGCGATCAAATGGATTCGTCACCAACTCGCCAAACGTGGACAACATCACGCTTATGCGGTAGTGGACAGCTTACCCATTGAACTCTGCCACCACGCACGAATGTATCGCGTCAAACGATTTCAAGGAATCGCAGATATTGGGTATTGTGCTCCAAAAAGATGGTTTACTATGGGTTTAAGCTTCATCTTCAGATTACCGACCAAGCGCTTCCGATGGGATATGTCCTGACCAAGGCATCCTGCCACGATCGGACAGCTGCGGAAACAGTGATGACTCAACTTCCTCATCCGTATACACTTGGCGACAAAGGATATGTGAGCCAAGCCCTGCAAAAGAAGCTGTACGATGAATACAAGATCGCTTTTTGGACGCCTGCCCGAAAAAATCAACGTGTGGTGCAATCAAAAGAATGGAAACAATGGATGAAACGAAAACGCAAAATCGTCGAAACCGCGTTCTCGGTTTTAGTGGATTCATTTCGGATCACGAAAATTCGCGCCAATTCGATCTCTGGATTTGAAACGGCGCTTGATGCCATTTTATTGGCCTATTCGCTCGTTGTTCTTGGGCTAGTTGAGCGTTGACGCTCAACTGTATCTTATGACCGCCTCAAAGTTTTTTATTTCTTATTTTTAACAGCGGTATAATGGGAGCAATTGGTAGGCATCAAACATAAAGACCTTTAGTTTGGTGTTGCAATTCCTTGTAGGTAAGATAAAAACACAAGGTGACTTGTGTCAAGTGTTTCCTTCCAGACTGTTTTAATTCCTTATAGTTAAGATAAAAACAATGGATTTAACAAAACATGTAAGTATTAAAACGATGTTTCAATTCCTCATAGTTAAGATAAAAACCCCAGAAAATGTTGTTAAATAAGCATTTCGTTTTAAATGGTTGATTGGTTATTTTCATTTTAACGAAGGAGTCAAATTTTATCAATCCTTTGATTTGCGTGGGCTCAAGAACCACCTTAGCTTTTACGCAAAGTTTGAGGCAGGAAATAAAAAGTAATATAATGAAAGAAAATGGCCCGGATTGGGGCGAAGAAAAGGAGGGGCAGTGTTGACTGAACAGATCGAGCCAATCATTATTGAAGTGTTGACCGAAACGGTGTCCCCATATTTGATTTATTTGTTTGGATCAACGGTTGCAGGACATGTTCATCAAGACAGCGACATTGATATCGCTTTTCTCAGCGACCAAAAACAATTGGATCATTATGAGCGATTTATGGTTGCGCAAGAATTGGCATCCAGGCTGCACCGGGACGTCGATCTTGTGGACCTCAAACAAGCAAGCACCGTGTTTCAGGCGCAAGTGGTCAGTAACGGCAAAGTCATCTATTGTACAAATGAACAGAAAAAAGCCGAATATGAATGGAGAGCCTTGAAGATGTACGCAAAATTGAATGAAGAACGCACGGAAATCTTGCGAAACATTAATGAAAGCGGGTCGGTTTATGAAAAATGATGTCATTTTAAATAAAATTAGCGTGATCGAGCGGTGCATAAAGCGCATTCACGAAGAATATGAGAACAACCCGAAAAATTTAGAAAACTACACGAAGCAAGACTCCATTATCTTAAATCTCCAACGAGCATGTGAAGCAAGCATCGACCTGGCGATGCACATGGTCGCACAGAAAAAGCTAGGCCTCCCCCAAAACAGTCGAGACGCTTTTTCTCTTTTAGAACAGCACGACATCATCACTCCTTTTCTTTCACAAAAAATGAAAGCGATGGTCGGATTTAGAAACATCGCCGTTCACGACTACCAGGAAATTAATTTGACAATTTTGCAAAAAATACTTGATCACCATCTAATCGACTTTACCGAGTTCACGAAAGCGATTCTTTTTTATGAACAGTGAAGCGGGCGGTGCAGATGCGCGCCGTCCGAGCATATTATTTAAGCAAAGACATAATTCAAGATAGAGACTTCTCATAAATCATTATTCCATCGCGCTCAATTTGCCGTTAGATTTCCTCATTCAGCGAATCGAAAGACAGCACATCACACGAATAAATGCCGACAATGTTGTCAATCTTATTCATGATTTTTCCTTTTTGTTTCCCGTACAATTAATGTACAAATCAATACCGTCCTTTTGGAAGCTCGGTGTTTTCATATTGCACATCGACAATCCGATCGCGGCCCGTGTGGTTTAAAATCCCGTTCAAAAACGCGATCGTAATTCACTTTCGGCTTGGGTGGCCGAACAATTGCTTAAACATAAAATCCATTTTCAAATCGAGGTATCTTTTGTCATTGAGGAAATTTTTTAGAGGATATAGATACGATTTTATTAAAGCGGAATGAGAAGGGAAATCAAGAGTTTGAACAATAAAAAATGAAAGAGAGCCGGGTGATTTTTTGGAATATTACAGACAGACTCTCTTTTTCTGATATTTTAACAATCTTCGATATACTTCGGGTTGTGTCAGGCACCGATTCAATCAAGATAGGAGATGAAGCGGTGTTAATCGTAATTTCATAACACATCTAACACTCGTCTCGCCGCATCCCTTATTCCATCATAACTAACTCTTCCGTTACCAAAAAAAGGAGTGGAAAGCACCCAAACATCCCTTTCATTCTCTAACCAAACTTTATAAAGCTTGTACGACTCATTCCGAAAATGCCAGCTATTAATCATTTCAATCGTCGCAAAGTATTCCAGCAATTTTTTGGTAAGTTCTTGATCATACAATACAATAAGCTTTATATTTTGATGTTGAATGATTGTTTGTTGGATTAAAGAAAGCCTCCGGTTCGCTACTTCATTATAATAATCATTTACAGATTTCCAAATGGATTGATAAGGTTCAATGCTTTTCTTTGATTGTTTAGGTAACGGCATCATTTCCCCAAGAAAATGGTTGGAATCCTCACGGCCTAATCGTTTGGAATAAAAGATATAATCATTAATATGTTGAACATCCACATTTCCCCTTTCTAATTGCAAAAGAAATGCGGCCATATAATGCCAAACGTTAGGACCTGTAAATGACGATAGAGAGATGTTGTACAAATCTTCCCACACATGACGAAAATCCATTTGCAGACGAAACGTGGAGCGAATGCGTAAACTTTCTTCCAGCGTTTTCTTTTTATTCCTCCATATTTCCGCACCTCCTTCTTCAATGCCAAGAAACCAAACTGGGGCATTTATATTTCCATAACCGAGCCAATTATACAAGCAGGAGCGCACTAATTGTTCAAAATACGTTTGATCGCTTATCTCTTGCCACTCCGTTTCGTTGCCGCTATCATCCGAATGCGCTCTTTCCGTTTCTTCTTTCCCCGACATGGACATCATAGCGATCTCAACGACTTCCCTTAACTGTTCTTCTGAAAAATCTTTAATGCAGATCCACCCTCTCGGATCAACTTGATAGCCCTTTTCCTTTATTATTTTACCATCCATATATTTGCCATTGACGTACCCGTTTCCGCTCGAACTCAACTGTGTGATCAATATTTTTCCTCTTTGCCGGCTTTCCGGATAAACGTAATTGATTCGGCCTTTGCTGATCGGTTTCTCTTGCAGCTGTGAAAACGAACGGAAAATCGATTTTTTATGTTCAAAGCTTAACATTTCGCCTCTCCCCTTTCGCTACATATCGTTTGCTGATTTCCTACATGAACCGCCAAATACCGAAACTCCCCGTGCTTTTCATTGTTTACAGTACAGTAATGATGCCATTGCATTTTATACATCCCTTTTAAGAAGATCGGATCTTCACGGTTTTCTTTCGTTCCCCTCGAAGCATGTTCCAACCATTTCAATTCCTCAGTTAATAGGCGATTTTCGTGAATGCGAAACTCACTGTCTACTGTATTCGATCGTACTGGCTCTAACCAATACAAATGGTCATTCATTAACAAAACTTCTATTCCTTGGACATTCTCCTTCGCAGCAACGAGTTTTTCCAATTTCTCCACTTGTTTAAGAAAATCTTAGCGTCCTTGGTCTTCAGCACCGTGATGTTTTAGTCGGACAATTTGGTCTTAATGGACAGCTTGGCAAGCCGATTCATTAAATATATGGCATATTATGGCCCACCTTCTCGTTTTTTCACCCAAAGATCTGCTGTATACCCATGCAAATGCTTATTCTCTGTCACAAGAAACCTTTCTTGAAGATGAATTTTAAATGACTGTTTAAATGCCGCTTGCGCAGAAAAAATGGATATTTTTGTGATCATCTTTTCATTTCCTCGTGAATAGAAAACCCCATTTTCTACTCCCATTTTAGTTCATAAAAAGACTCCTTTATAGTTAATGAACCGCTTGCGTAAACTTACATTTCGGATAGTTGCTACAGCCTTTGAAGCTTTGTCAGAAACGATGATCAATCTGTGAAGTGGTGCCATCGTGCTTAGGAATATATAAGTTGTGAAAACTTTTGTATTTTCTCGACGAAATCGTTTCTATCTTTTCAATACCTTTACAAACTTTATATTCCCCATACGATCCCCCACACGGTTTCTTTTGATTTAATCCATCTCACTAGCAAGACAAACAGACATAATAGAAGCAATGTATAAAAATAATCTCCACCTTTCCTACCGATCACATAAACGATCGTTTATCACTTCTTCTAGCTTTAATTCTAATTTTGATTATATCTACATTCAGAAAGAAGGCTGTCGAACCTTGTCACAAAAACAAAAAAGACAGAAGCCCTGACAGCTTCTGTCGTAAGTCATAATTAACGGCTAAGTGCCCGCAGCATAAGCTGATTCACATCTTTCTCCGGTCCGATGAATTCGATGTTGGTGCCGACGGCTTCAGAGTGTTTGCGGGCGAAGTCGATTTTCGCTCTTTCTTCGGGACGTAAAAATTCTTCAATTTCCGCGCCTTTTGTTTCAAGAACGAAATATAGTTTTTCTTCACCATCGTTGTCAATGACAAGCGCCCCGTCAGGGTTATAGGAACCGATTGGAGTGTCAATTTTGAACCATCTTGGCAGTTTGACGTATACTTTGACGTTTTCGTCGTTTTCAAAGCGCCGGACGGAGCTTGCTTCAATATCCGAATCGTAAACGACATGATCAGGTGACTTTTCACTTCGGATAGCGTTATCGTTCAAGTAGGCAAGCAGCTCTTCGTTTTGGAACAGCTCAACTGCGTAATAAGTATCATCACCGATTTGTAATATTTCACGCCGTCTTTTAAAAGTATTCTCATTTCCCTCTGAATAATTTTCGTCACTTCTTCAATAAACTTTTACGGGTTGTTTTTAAAATCGTCAAGGCGTTTGCAGCCAGTCAAAATTTCCCCAATCGTTTTCCACGTTAAGTTTGTGCGATATTGCAATTCCGTAATCACATCCTTCAATGTATGATGAGCGGTTACGTAAACTTCCAGCCGTTCTCTCATCGTTTGCGTATGAATCCCTTCCGCTCTATCCATCTCTTCCGTAATGTTTTGCTCCGCAAAAATCGCAAGCGGCGACCAAAATTGATTTTCTTCGACTTTTAAAAACGGGTGGAGCAACCCTTTCATCGCTTCGAGGGGGGAACGGGGTGGAAACGATGTATGACACGATGTCTTGGTCGAAATTGAACGAATGCAGACCCGTATAATAAAGCGACTCCTGCGCCGTGACGAGCGTTGTATTTTTTAATGAAAGAGCCTTGTCAAGCAAAGCAGAATGCGCATAATGCACCGACTCTAATTCCCGGGCGATTTTTAAGACAAGTTCATACGTCTTCGCTTCTTTTTGATGAACATCGCGCGCGTACAGGCGTTCCCTTGTTTCATTGACGAATTCGCGCAGTTCCTTGAACTCCTCATCCTCTCGCGAAAGCCGACTGTAGATGTCGTCGAGTAGCTGTTTATACCGTTCAAACGTCTCTTCGGAAATAATGCTGCGCTGAATTTCATGCTTCAGCCGAGTCATGCGTTCTTCCAATGTTTCGACGTCAATTCGCATTTCGTTGATTTGCTTGAGTGCCGCGGCAAATTCGCCTTTTTCCAACCGTTTCCGCAACATCAACTGGTTAATCGCTAACTGGAATTCGCTATAAAACTCCTTCGTCGCAAAGACGAGCTCAAGCCCATCTTCATCGAGCGTGTAATATTGCGTATTCGTTTTCACATTGAAATCGTTCGCTTTTAAAAGGGAATATTCAATCGCGCTCTCTTCCCGTTTTTCCCAATCGTAAAACGAATAACTCCGTTTTTTCCCCGTCGTCGGGCGAACACGTTTGAATAATCGTCCGCGCCAAGTCTTCGTACATCTCGTCATCTAACACGTACACATTTTCCGTTAGCTTTTTTAAAAAAGACGCGAGCTGTTTTACCCCAGTTTTATACTGCCGCATCAGCTTTTGCTCAAAGAAAAATAAAAGCGCCAATAGCCCGAGCCCTTTCATATCAATCGGCTGCCCATTGAGGTCAGTTGAACGCTTCCGCTCAAGATCAAAAAGCGGATCAAACAGCGCAAGCCTTCTGATACGTTCGCGATAGCCGTCCGTCACCCCTGCCAATTCTAGCTTGTCCACTGCCATTCCCTCCAAATTTGTTGCAGTTCCCTCGTTTTCAACATTTCTTGCGGATAGTACTGGCCGGAAGCCAACAGCTCTTGAAGCTGCTTTTTTTCATCCGCTGAAAAATAAGCGAGAAACGCGTCAAGCGCGTCCGCCCGCTCCATCTGATAGTCCTTGCCGCTGGCCGGATCTTTCTGCAAACACGCCCGATAAAACGGAAGCGCCGGTGAAACGGGCTGCTTTTTCGCAAGCGAATGCCAAATCGCAATACCTTCGCGGTCAATGTCGCCAAAGTAATAAAAACGATGGTCCGCTTTCACCGGATATTGCAGCGAAAATTGTTCGATGCTGCTAATTATGGCTTTGCCTTCCCCGTAAATCAGCGTCGAAAATGCGGTGTCTGGAAGCGCGGGAAGCAGCGCTTGATACGTCGTTTTATTTTCAACAATGAGGTGGAGCTGGACCACTTCCGCTATTTTTGCCGGATGGACGGCTAACATTAACGGTTCGGACACGGGGATGATGAGAAGGTGGTCAAAAAGACCGATTCGCTCAAGCAGCTTTTTCCCGTCGCCTTCGGTGATCCATTTCTCATCGCCGACCAACTCCATGCTGTGCTCCGGTGCGGGAACGGGTTCGCTCGGTAACGAATGCGTCTTTAAATATTCGTCAATTTTTAAAATGAACGGCACATCATTGTTCCAAACGGACGGATCTATGCCGTAATAGGCATCGAGCTGAATCGCCGGATGAAGCCGATTTTGATAGCGCTGCAGCTCATGATGATAGTCTTCTATAAATCTGCTTTTATAAATGCGATATTGAAAAGCGAGAGACGGTGTTCTCGTTGTCCGCCCTTTCGACTTCACCATGTCAAGCACCCGCTCCGCCTCCAGACGCAAAATTATTTCGGAAAACTCATCATACGTACGTACAAAAGGCTGAATGAGCTGTTCCAGCTCCCCTAACGAAATCGTCCGCTTCGGAAAAACGGCTAGCAATCTTTCAATTGGTTCCAATCTCGCTCCACTCCTACAAACTGGATTTTCTCTTATTATATAAGAAAACAAGAGAAGAGGGTATGAATGATTGTTCCCAAACTTGAGGAGGATTGCAAAACAAGGGAAGATGATGAAACACCGGGCTAAGCATCTTTCACTTTTAAGCTAAAAAACTTGAGGAGAATTTTTCATTAAACTATAGTTTTACGCAAAGTTTGAGGCAGGAAATAAAGATGAATAAATGAACTGATTTAACAACATAGCAACCTCATGCGGACGCTCCTCAGCATACTTCACTAATCATACAAAACTTCCAGAGGAAGGATTCTCTTTCTGCAGCTTTTTTACAATATTGACAAACAATGCCTGTCACTGTTCGCCAAGAACGTCTTTCAAAACTGTTTGCGTTCATCATCCATTATGGGAAGGAATAGTTGATTTTCATGTATGGGTGGGGAGTAAAATTTACTCATGGATGTTTTTTGCGGAAAAAGGGAGGACACCCGAAAAGAGAACGCCTAGCGAACACTTTTGGGTCCCATCATGTTCGACACATACTCTCGAACACTGAGTTCACGACAGAGGCTTTGCATAAATGACCTTTCCATCACGCATAATTTGCCGTTTTATTTCCTCATTCAGCGAGTCAAAAAACAGCACATCACACGAATAAATGCCGACAATCTCGTCAATGTCGTCCATTATTTTCCCCTTTTTATTTCCGGTATAATCAAGACACAAATCAATATCAGAATTATAGCGTGCCGTGTTTTTTGCGCGTGATCCAAACAAAATAACTTTTTGAATCTCTTTGTCACCTTCAAAATACGTAAGCAACCGCTCAAATACATTTTTATTAATTCCATACATCGCTATCAATCACTTCTTCTTTTATTTTTTGAAGCAACGCTTCGATTTGGTGAACATATTCATTTACGATTTTATTTTTTATTCGCTCATAATCTTCTTCGTTATACACATGGGCAGTTGCGTTTCGCGAACTCAGTATATCGTTCCATACATCAATATTTTCAATCCATCCTTCCTTAAAAGCTTGACGATAACATGCCCGCGGACTGTTTAGTTCAAGCCCGGATGACTTAAAAATTTTTGATAAAAGCTTCCAAAGTTGATCTTCTAAAATCTCATATTTTTTCACAATCGAATCTCTATACACTTCTTTCATCAATTCGTCTTCATTTGTTATTTGTTGCGATGCTGAAATCACATTTTTTAAGTGCAACAATAAACGAAATGCATATTGATACGACAACATGATCGATTCTTTGTATTTGTCAAACAAATCGTCCATTCCCAATCTACCGCCTTTCTCTTACATAATAACACAAAAAGGCTAAAACTATGTATGGCTTCTTCTGATGACTTTCAAACAAACAAGACATAAGTTCAACAACTTGATATGGTTGCTAATATAATGAATACATCTTCCATGGACATACTCAAATTCCAAATTGTATAAATTTAAAACATTCGACAAAATAGATTTTCACTCTTGTAATAATGATGCATTTTTTGCGTCATGAGTATCAATCTCGAAAACATAATTAAGAAAAAAAGCCTCCTCCTAGCCTTTAAAGCATTTTTTCAAAAAGTTGAAATTGACACATATTTCATCCTCGAAAAATTCACTGAGCATGTTGAGATACGTAGCTTGGTAAAAAATGACGCGAATATGAATGTTCATTCTTTGCGACTTCTTTGTTTTTTCCTACTTATACTTACTCATTCGGCATCGTTCAAAAAAAATCTACTTTTTCGGAATCAAAGATTACGAAATGTGAGTGAACGGTTTTTTAGAGTACATTGAACATCGTCTGGAAGAAGTTCTACAACGCTTAAGACGTTTCTTGAGAAGTCGAAATATTGAATTACAGTTACATTTATATATAACAGAAATGCTCTTTTTTCATTGTTTATTTGACAGGGTTAATTGTAGGGAGTTTTTATCTGGATTCAAAAGCTCTTCAATATATTTTAGAACACTTTTACACAAAATAAATAACTCAACTTTCGCAGTGAAAAATTTATGAATAATCCTTGATTCGATAGGTTTCTTTGGGTATCTCATATTCACTTGACACTGAAAAAATTCGTCTAAAAAACAAGAAGACACCTCTTTCTTTTGGTAAACGATTGGTGACCAAACCAAAAACCAAAGAAAGAAAAGTGTCACCATTATGATAACGAAAAAAGAGTATTTTGCGCAATTACTAAAAGAAATAAAAGACGGATTTTCTGAATGACAAATTGGTAATCATTTAAGAAAAGCAGGAATTATCAAGGCTTGTGGTTATTCTTGTTTATCGATTTTTCAACTATTATTTCTTCTTGTTTTTCAATACAGAAACTGGTACCACTCCTTACAAAGCAAAAAGGCTGCCGATTTACCAGGAAAAGATACCATTTATCGTTTTTTGAACTCGTCTACGTATAACTGGTGAACCTTTTTACTATCTCTGAGCTCCGAAGTGATTCGTCGTGTGAAACAAACGATTTCGAAGCGCCGTGTTACCGTGTTTATTGTAGACGATTCGATTTATTCTCGTAACCGTAGTAAATCGGTTGAGCTTCTAGCTAAAGTATTCGATCATTCCACTCGTCAGTTTGTCAATGGTTTTCAACTATTAACGCTCGGATGGTCCGATGGCTTTACATTTGTACCTATCGATTTCGCTCTTTTGAGTTCAGCGAACCAAAAGAATCGCTTGAACGAAATCCATTCGTCCATTGATAAACGAACCACAGGCTACAAACGACGGCTCGAGGCATTGGAAGCAAAACCAAACATGGTGTTGACATTAGTAGAACATGCATTGGATAAAGGGATTTTCGCTGATTATGTGCTCATGGATACATGGTTTACTCATGCCCCGTTGGTGGAGATTCACTCCAAAGGCCTTTTTGTCATTGGCATGGTCAAACAGCTGAAACAACGGTATCTTTTTAACGGAGAACGTTTAACCTTGGAACAACTGTATCGAAAAGCGAAACGAGACATTGGCAAAAAAGAAACACTCGGCTCGATTCACGCAACCCTTCATACGGGTTTACCAGTGAAAATCGTGTTTGTGCGGAATCGAAACAACCAAAGTGAATGGCTGGCCATTTTGAGTACAGATACTACTCTGTCTAATGAAGAAATCGTTCGAATCTATGGGATGCGTTGGGACATCGAAACCTTTTTTAAATTCAGTAAATCGTTTTTACATTTAGCCAAAGAGTTTCAAGGTCGTTCCTATGACATGATGATTAGCCATACTGCCATTGTCTTCACTCGGTATATCTTGATTGCTTGGCAACTTCGAAAAGAAGAGGATCCGACGACCATGGGCAACTTATTCTTGTTTCTATGTGACGAAGTAAAGGAGATGGACTTTAAAACGGCTTTACTACAATTGATTTCTCTTTTCCAAACTTTGGCTGAAGCTAAGGTTTATTTGAGTATGGACATTTTTCAGTGTCAACTGTCCAATTGGATTACTTCTTTACCTCGTTATATCAAGGACTGTCTGCATATTTCTGTGTGCGAAAGTTGAGTTTAATATATAAGTTGCAATAAAGAATTTCCGTTTTTTCGTTTCGGTTTTCATCTAAATACAAGCTGATATGATATAACGTGGCGAGTGATCAGCTGGATGTAAAACAAAATTTCAACTTATATAGCTACCGTTGTTGATGATTTTTTTGAATAATCCGTCTCAGTTCCTCGATAGAAACATTGGCTTTATGTAACATGGCGTGGCAATTAGGACATACGGGCCTTAAATCATCGAAAGGATTTACTCGATATTCTTCATTTATTTCACTTAATGGTTTTATGTGATGGATTTCGATGAATTTTTTACCGATTTCGCCATAAAATTGTTCAAAATCAAATTCACAAACAGAGCATTGGTACCCATATTTTAATAAGCATAACTGTCTTGCTTTAGGATTCCGCTCATATCGATTTACAGCCACCAGCTTTTTGCTGCCTTCGTATAATTCGATATTTTCTAATTCTTGCGGTAAAAGAGTTTCTTGACTTTTATCGTTCAAGTCTACCTTTTCATAGATGCGTATAGCCTCTTTTAATTCAGGTCTCAATTGCCAAATAAACGTGTTTCGATCTTTTTCTCCTAAAAAGGGAATATGCCAATATCTAATGGTGTCATCTTTTGCTCTTGGAAATTGCACATCTTGAAGCTTACTTACAATTCTTTTTCCAAGTCTTCCGATTTGAAGGTTTAGGACAGAATGACTCTTTTTATTTAGAAGATTTGCAAGTTGTTTTCCCGTCGCTTTGCAATTCGTTTGATAATAAAGCATCATCATGAGCTCGACATCTTCTTCTTGAAAAATCTCTTTATTTCTTAATAATTCAAGCCATTGGCGAACTGAAATATTAAGAGATTCTTTGTAAATCTTCATCCAATCATCTCTCCTAGTAACTTTTAGCGAGTTCGTATGCTTTTAGTCCTTCATCGCCAGTAAGAACTTCGACTTCTCGTCCGTTCACGTTTGCGTAAAATTTGGTGGCTGTTTTAATCATTGCTCAGCTTAAAAAATAATATCGTAAGATTCATTGCCTTTTAACAGCTGTAAAAAATCTTCCGTCTCCATCACGGTATCGACCGGAACAACGGTACTATCATTATTTCTAACAATGCAGATGACTCTTTTTCGATGCGTACTTTTTCGCAGATAAATAAGTTCTGTTTCTCCAATCATTCCCATCCGAAAAGCTCTCGCCAAAAGGACATCTGTACTTAAAAAGCTGATTGGATTGATAGTGGGCACGTTTAACAAGTTATGTTTAGATGAATAATCCATAATTTTTTTCTTTATTTCCACAACCGCAAAATCACTTGTGCTAATGGAAATTTGTTTAATTTTATTTCCATAATGGTGAACAAGCAAGAAAGCCAATGCAAGAATAGAAGTTTCTCCAGCGTTTTTCTTTATTATCCCTTCTTCCTTGCTGTCAAAGCCGTTTTTATAATAATTCCCAATCCACTCATCATCAATATCTACTCTGCCTGATTCCGCTTCTTGAATCTGTTTTTTTAAATATCGATGCGGCTTTGATCCGGGAGAAGAAGCATTGGCAAACACTTTCATGAGTTTCAAGTCATGATAATCTACCAAAGGGAGGTAATCCGTTTCTTCATCCAAATAAAGCAACTGTTGAGGGATAGAAGAAATATATTGAAGCCGATGTTCACTTTGTGCAATTTCAGCATACACCCAGCCTGGAACTAAAATAAGGTCGTAATATCCATAGATTTTGTCAACTGGAAAATATTTTTCGTGTTGGGTGCAAAATTGTACATTATTATTGTCAAGTATACAAATCCGCAAATCATGTTCTTTTGTAATAAAACTGTTTAACTCTTTAAAACTATCGCTAACCATCTCATACATGATTCAATCCCTCTAATGTCCGGACAAATTGGTTGAGAAACTCTTCATGTTCCTTATACATTTCGACTTCTTCATGTTCTGCGCGCTTTTCTTTGATTTTTGTTTCTAATGCTCCTAAGTCGATAATATTGCTCGGCTGAACCAATGATACATCTAGGGCCAACTTGCGGAACATCTTCTCGAATTCTTGCTGGCTGATTCTAATATCAAAGTTCTTTTTTATTTGCTGGCGCAGTTCTTCGTTTTTATATTCTCCTGCTGATTCATATAGTTGGATGAGGATGGCTTTGTAGGGTGCTTTGAAGGTATCGATGCAGTGCATAATTCGCTCAACAAATGGCAAGTGATGGCCCACCTGATAAAAATACCCATACACATCATGACCTAAAAGCATTTGGCTGGCAAAATAATCTGCTTTTCTCTCAGAAAGATCAAATTCTGTTGAAATTATGTGGGACGAACTTTCTTCAATCCCTTTGATTAAGTGGTAGATTTCATGCCAACAGATAAAATACTGATACACCCTCGGTTGTGCCGTGTTAATGACAAACACTTTCTTACCATTAGGCAATTCCCTGATGGCGCCACCCCAATTTTCGTCAGGTATAGGAACTTGAATAAGATAGTGTTCTTTTAGTATTTGCAGGGCCTGCTTTTCAGGTGAAAGGATGCGGATTTTTTTATATCTTGTCTCCACAACCGTAATAAGTCGTTCAATTTCCTCTTTGATTTCTTTGTTCAGCTTGACCGTCTGATCCAGATTTTCACTAGTAATTCGCATCATTTTCCCATGCCTTTCGTTTATAGATAGATGGCGGCAATATCTAATAAGTCATCAAGATCGTTTAAAATCTTTTGAATATGTTCCGGCCTGTTTTCTTCCTGTAAACGATCAGAATATTGCATAGCCGGTCTCTGCCATGATTCAGGAATGATCACAGGAGGATGCAGAAAGTAATCCTCAGGCAAATTGAAAGCTGCCGTAATTTTTTTTAGATGGGTTTCAAATGTAACTGGGCTTGAAATTTCCCCGGCAAGAATTAAATTTAATGTTGGACGAGAAATGTTTGTTAACTTAGAAAAAGATGATTTTGAAAATCCTTTTAACCTAATAAAAGTGGCAATATTCTCGCCAATTTTCTTACGATGTTGAAAGAAGTTCATTTTTCCTCCCTCCTTGTGCCGCAGTATCAACTTGTTTCAAAATATACTTGCTGTTAATAATTATACCCTAAATATCTTTTTTGCAAAAATAAATTTTACAATTTGTAAAAAAATCAATGCTACTTTAAAATAAAGGACGTTTATGTTCACCTTAACTAATTTTGGTAAAAACCACTTCAAAACATGTCATAAAAACAAAAACAGAAGCCAATACAGCTTCTGTCATTAAACTTCGAGGAGACAGGCATTTGACCAGTGTACTACTTCAGCTCATCATATTTTTTCTTTGAACCAAACGCTTTTTCAATCGGATACTTTTTTTCATTTTTCTCCATTTTATTGATGATTGCTTCTTCTAAATCAATGCCTAATTCATGTGACAATAAAAGTGCGTAAATAACAACATCAGCTAGTTCATCCTTAATATTTTCAAAATTAGCTTGAACTGCTTCTTCGCTTGTTTTCCATTGGAAATTTTCCAGCAATTCCCCCGCCTCTAACGTTAGGGAAATCGCTAAATCTTTTGGAGTATGAAACTGTCTCCAATTACGAGCATCTCGAAATGCGATTATTTTTTGCTGCAAGTCTTTCAAAAAGCTCACCACCAAACTAGATCGCTTACAAATTTTACATAAATTATAGCAAAAAAATGCTATTGGAAGCTATTTTATTCCAATTTTTAAATTAAAAAACTCATCCCTGCTTCATAGGTTAGGAATGAGATTCGGTAATCACTTCTCTCGTTTTAAAAAAAAGATTCATCACTACTTTTTGTGATTTTGGCAAAAAAGAAGAAAACACTTACGAAAACCTGGCAATAATGTTAGCTACCACACAAACATAAGGAGGTTTCGTAAATGCTTTCTATATCACTAAAATTGCCAGTTTAAAGAAGGAGCAGTAAAATTAGTTTTAGAAGGTGGAAAACAAATTACAGCAACGGCTAGACAACTAGATATTTCACCAAAAACCTTGCATAGATGGGTGAGTGATTATAAAAGGATCCAGTAAATAGTTTTGTTGGGAGTGGCAACTTAAAACCTGAGGATGCAGCTATGCGTGAATTAAATAAGCGTATAAAGGATTTAGAGGAAGAGAACGCAATCTTAAAAAAGGCTATGGGCATCTTCGCCAAAAACCAGAAGTAATATATGATTTCATTGAAAAACACCAACACGAGTTTCGTGTAGCGAAGATGTGCCAAGTATTAGGTGTTGCAAAAAGTGGATATTATGCTTGGAAAAAGCGTGAAAAGAGTCAACAAAAGAAACGAAAAGAAAAGCTAACAGCTAAGATTAAACGTGCACATTTAGAATCAAGAGGCCTATATGGTAGTCCTAAAATTACAAAGGTACTTAACGAACGAGGTAAAGTCATGGATATCCGGATTCAGTTGCAAGAAGCTCTTGCGGAATGCGAACGTTTAAGGAAAGAAAATGAATATTTAAAACACATTCTTTCAACGATGATGCAAAAGAAAGAAAAAAGTAATTCTGTAACTACGGCTAGTTCTATAGTCAACAACCAATCGTCCCCTGAAGAAAAGATACGATTATTCAAGCGGCTTTTTCGAGGACGGACTGATGTATATGCGGTTCGCTGGGAGTCAAAAAACGGCCGTGCGGGATATACACCTGCCTGTGCCTATGAGTGGCAACCACCTCTTTGTCGAAAACCGGAGATCAAATGCAGTGAGTGTCCGCATCGAACATTGCTACCGCTAAATGATCAAGTACTGTACGATCATTTAAGCGGAAAGCATACTGTTGGAATTTATCCGATGCAAAAAGATGAAACGTGTTTCTTTTTGGCGATTGATTTTGACAAAAAGAATTGGCAAGAAGATGTGTTGGCGTTTGTTTGTGTATGTAAAGAGTTTTCCGTACCGTATAGCATTGAACGATCAAGATCTGGGAATGGTGCACACGTATGGATTTTCTTCTCCGAAGAGATTCCTGCTTCATTAGCTCGCAAAATGGGAATGACATTGCTCACTAAAACAATGGAAAAACGATATGAAATAGGTTTAGACTCCTATGATCGATTATTCCCGAATCAAGATACGCTTCCAAAAGGCGGATTCGGAAATTTAATCGCATTGCCGCTTCAGCGAAAGCCAAGGATAAACGGCAATAGTGTATTTGTCGATGAATCCTTTACTCCTTATCCAGACCAATGGCTGTATCTATCTTCTGTTCAAACGATGACAAAAAAAGAAGTACAAGATGTGGTACAGCTTTACGAAAATAAATCTATTACTGTAAACGAAGTTTATCCAGAGAAAATTACTATTGAATTAAAGAATGGTCTATACATTCCAAATGATAGAGTCCCCTCTTCTCTTTTAACTAAGTTGACGAAACTAGCAACATTAGCGAATCCTGAATTTTATAAAGCTCAGAAAAATCGCATGTCTACATACGGAATACCACGAGTGATTAATTGCTCTTGGGATGAGGAAGGATATTTAGTCTTACCGCGCGGCTGTTTGGAGGAGGTTATTAACCTTTTATCGTCATTATCCATTCAAACTGAAATCATTGATGATCAATTCGATGGCCAGACGATTGAGGTGGAATTTCAAGGTGAGTTAACTTCTCAGCAACACGATGCCATATCGCAATTATTGAAACACAATACAGGTGTTTTTTCAGCAGCCACTGGTTTTGGTAAAACAGTTATAGCGTCCGCTCTTATTGCGGAACGAAAAGTTAATACGCTAGTCATCGTTCATCGGACACAGTTGATGCAACAGTGGTTGGAGCAATTATCAACGTTTCTTAATATTTCATCAAAAGAAATCGGACAAATTGGCGGCGGAAAAAACAAAATAACAGGAAAAATTGATATAGCAACCATTCAAAGCTTAAATTACAAAGGTCAGTTGAAGTCATTTATTACCCGATATGGCCAAATCATTGTCGATGAATGCCATCATATTTCTGCCTTTAGCTTTGAGAAAGTGTTAAAACAAGTTCGCGCCAAGTATGTGTATGGGCTAACGGCTACACCGATTCGTAAAGATGGTTTACACCCTATTATTCACATGCAATGTGGTCCTATTCGTTATAAAATTGACGGGAAAACCCAAGCAAAAGTAAGGCCATTTATTCATCGTTTAATTCCGAGGTATACGAACTTTACGTCCTCACACAACGACATTCAGCAACTTTATAAAGAAACAGCACTCAATGAACAGAGAAATCAGCAATTATTTGATGATGTGTTATCTGCGCTTGAAGAAGGTCGTTGTCCGCTAATCTTAACAGAACGAATTGAACATGTTGAAATTTTAAAGCAATTATTTAAAGGATTTGCTAAAAATATTATTGTACTCTCCGGGAATATGACGAAAAAAGAACGGATGGAACAATTGCATCGACTTTCTTCCATTCCTGATGACATGGAAAGATTAGTGATTGCAACAGGAAAATATATCGGTGAAGGATTTGACGATGCGAGGTTAGATACTCTATTTTTAGCCATGCCGATTTCATGGAAAGGCACCCTGCAACAATATGTCGGACGCTTGCATCGAATTCATGCAAATAAACAAGAAGTACGTGTATATGACTACGTGGATAAAAACATCCCGATGATGCAAAAGATGTTTGAAAAAAGATTGGCGGGATACCGCGCCATGGGCTATGTGTTAGATGAAAAAAACACTTTGTACAACGAACAGATGAAGTTGTTTTAATCTTAGTTATAGAAATGTGTGTATGTTTCATTTCACTTCACTTACACAAGATTACGATTAAATTAGCAGAACCCACCTCGACTCTTAACAATGTGTACCAAGGTGGGGCTTTTTCATTTATTTATGGGGGTTAGAAAATACAGCAAATGTTAAACGTCCAACTACATTTGATGAGCAACTAGAGATTTTAAGAGAACGCCGGTTGAAAATAGATAGTATGGATTTTTAACGACAGTAAATTATTATCAATTATCATCTTCTATGCTAACTCAAAAAGATTTGGTCTTTAAAAATATCCACTCTAATTTTCAATTAGTAACTGCTCAACATGTAGTTTTAACTTAGGAATCTTATTCTGAACAACATCCCAGACAATTCGATAATTAATGGAGAAATAGCCGTGAATCATCATATCTCTCATGCCAGCCATCTTTCTCCATTCAATATGCGGGTGTGTTTCTCGGATTTCATTTGGAATGTTTTTCGTTGCTTCGACAATCACTAATATATTTTTAATTACCGCGTCCGATACTAAGTCTTTGTTTAGAAAATCATCATAAGATAAGCCCTTGGTATATTTCTCAATTTTTTCTGCAGCAGCGAGAATATCTTGTAAAAAGACTTTAGGCTCTCTCTGCATACTTAGCACTCCTTAAAATACTCGTCTTTAATGCTGGTTTGATATCATCTAAAATGACTAAATCTACCGGCTTTTGAAAATGATCTTCCAGATTGAATTTTAACTCCATATAATTAGAGTTCGTTTAAATACTTTTCGTGCCCTTACGCGTAATTGTTTACAAATAATCCATACCAATCTGTGGTTCTAGTTGAACTTTAACGCTCAACTAGCCTAAGAATCACGAGTGAATAAGCGAGTAAAATGCCATCCAAAGCTGATTCAAATCCAGAAACAGAGTTGGCTCGAATCTCTATGATCCGGTAATGATCAATGAGAACTGAAAACACGGTTTCAATGACTTTGCGCTTTCGTTCCATCCATCGTTTCCATGCTTTCGATTGATTGATTTTCTGGTTTTTCCTAACGGGCGTCAAAAAAGTGATCTAGTATTCCTCATACAGCTTCTTTTGCAAGTCTTGGCTCACATATCCTTTGTCACCAAGTGTACACGTATGAGGAAGTTGGGCCATCACGGTTTCCGCAGCTGTCCGGTCGTGGCAGGATGCTTTGGTAACATATCCCATCGGAAGCGCTTGGTCGGTGATCTGAAGATAAAGCTTAAACCCATAGAAAGCCATCTTTTTGGATGCACAATACCCAATATCGGCGATTCCTTGAAACCGTTTGACGCGATACATTCGTGCATGGTAGCAGAGTTCAATGGGGAAGCTATCCACTACCGCATAAGCGTGATATTGCCCACACTTGGCTAGTTGATGTCGTATCCATTTGATTGCGAAGCCAAGATCTCGACAACACGGTTATATCGAGAAAGTTTTGGAAACCACTCTTTCGAAAATAAGTTTACGATCACAAATCGGTGCCAAGCCCATTCGGAAGTAAAGCCCAACAACTTTCCAATGACATGGACAGCGATGATGACCTCGTCTTCCTGTTTCAACAAATAACGGTTTCGGCATTGAAGATAAACTTGGATACTCGATAGTTGAGCCAATACAAAAAACAAAATCACTGCATATCGTTTTTGAAGTTTAGCTCGATCTGTTGTAAAATGAAAGCGTTCTTGCATGTAAACTCTCCTTTTGATGTTTAGTCGCACTTTCATTTTACAAACGACTATGGTTGGACCATCGAACGTCTTCAAGAATAGGAACGCAGAGTGAAAAGTGCGAACATGGCGAAACGAATTGCGGTGATTCGTCTCATTATGCAAGGCTACTTAGGAATCCAAGTCACTGAGCTTTTCGTGAAACCGTGTGTAAAAAAGGTTTAATCGAGGTGGCATGGATGCGCTATTTGAACGCCATTATGCACCCGGTAGAAAACCGTATGTGTCTCCAGACGAAGAACGTGAATTGAGAAAAATCTTGGAAGAAAGCACCCCTACCGATGAAGGATACGGCATCGAAACCAGCTGGAATACACAAATCATTCAACATGTGTTAGAAGATAAATTTTCTGTCACCATGTCTTGCGGTGGGATTTGTGATATGCTCCATCGATGGGGATTTCGCTATACACGCCCTATGCGAATCCTCAAAAACAAAAAGAGTTTCAACAAGAAATCGAACTGATAAAAAAAACTTGTCCGACAACACAGTCATAATCTATGAAGATGAAAGTCATATTCGCGATTACCAAGCTCTTCGTACCACATGGAATGTCAAAGGACGTCAAAAACAAATCCCTACATATGGACACCACGCGATGGTTAGCTTATTAGGCGGTCAGTGAATTTCTCTGTATAGAAACGGCCCAATGTCATGCACAGGCTTTTCTGCAGTTTCTCCAATACACATTGGATCAGTATCCAGATAAACATGTCGTGATGGTCTTGGATAGGTAAGCGTAAAATAATCCCCACCTTTTAATGATAGGGATTAAATACTATTATTGTGATAAGTTATTAAAAACCCGACAATTCAAAGGAATTGTTTTGGACCAAGGAAGTAGTTGATCAAGCTCATCCATATTGCTTATATCCATATTGGGAAGCCTTTCAAATAAGTAGCGAAGATAATAAAATGGATTTAATTTATTCTCTTTTGCTGTCTCCACAATACTGTAAATGATTGAGCTGGCCTTAGCTCCTTTCGGAGTATTGCTAAAAATCCAGTTCTTCCTTCCGATCACAAATGGTTTAATGGATCGTTCACTTCGATTATTATCGATTTCTAATCGTCCATCCTCTAAAAATGCCACGAGTTTTTCCCATTGGTTGAGGCAGTATGTAATGGCTTGACCTAATAGACTCTTTGGTAAAACATTGCTTTTCTCTGTTTTTAGCCATGCTGAAAAAGCCTCCAACAATGGTTGGCTGTGTTTAAGTCGTTTTTTATATCGTTCTTCTGGTGTACATTCTTTCAAATCACGCTCGATGGCAAATAGCTGATTACAGAAATTGAGTCCTTCCCGAGCTGTGACTGCTGAATGACGTTTGGATTCAGGAAGTACGTTTAAAGCCTCATCGAACTTTCTGCGGGCATGAGCCCAACATCCAACTAATGTTACGCCGGATACCTTATGGTATCCTGCATATCCATCGACATGCAGGTATCCTTTAAACCCTTTTAGGAATTCTTTGGCATGTTCTCCTGCTCTAGTTTCCTGATAGTCATAAAGGACAAGTGGTGGATCCTCTCTTCCAGTCCGATAAAGCCACATGTAAGATTTCGATGTACTTGACCTTCCAGGTTCATGTAAAACCTGAACAGTTGTTTCATCCGCATGTAGAATGTCTTTAGAGAGGAGATGCTCTTTCATTCGTTGATAAATTGGCGCAAGCCATTTTTCGGCACCATAAAGCATCCAATTGGCCATGGTTTGCCTGGATAAGATCACACCTAATCGTTTGAACTGTTGTTCTTGGCGATATAGAGGTAGCCCCTCTACATATTTTTGATTCATAATATATGCCATGCTTGACGGTGAAGCTAAACTTTTTGGATACACAGATTTTGGGGCAGGTGCTGTAACGATTGGTGTCTCTATTTCATTACGCTCACAATGACGGCATCCATAGACATATCGAACGTGTTTTAAAACTTTGACTTGAGCCGGAATAATCACTAATTCTTGTCGTACTTCTGTGCTCATTTCGTGTGTTTTTTCACCGCAACACGAACAGACCTGCTCTTCTTCGGGTAAACGATATTCAATCGTTTCCATAGGCAGGTTTTCAAACGTAGCTTGACGTTGACCACGTTTCTTTTTACGACGATATGTAATTGTTTCAACAGTTGGCTCTTCGGCTTTTACATTAGACTCTACCTCTGCTTCATTGAATAAAGGTAGTTCTAATTGATTAGGATTTGTTTTTTCGCTTGAAGAGCCAAATTTTCGTTTTTGACTAAGACGATACTGTTCTTCATACCATTGTAATTTCGCCGTCAATTCAACGATTTGCTGTTGAAGTTTTTCAATTAATTCAAATGGGTTTTGGTTAGGATTCTTTAAATTTTTCATCATGTAGTAATAATTCGACGGTTTTAGCTATTTTCCTCCAAGGTTTTTGTTAAAAGTAAAAAATTCATATAACTGTTCTAGCCTTTACTTCTGGGTGTGCTTTCTTTTGCTCCATTGCAAGACCATCCAATAACCAGCGTAATTGCCGATAACTAATTTGTATCGTTCCAGTGTCATTTTCATTTGGCCATTGAAATTTTCCTTTTTCCAATCGACGATAATAAAGCCAAAAACCATTATAGTCCCAGTGAAGAATTTTTAATTTATCTCGCTTTCGATTACAGAACACAAAATAGCTTGATGAAAAGGGATCTAAATCAAATCCCTCTTTCACCAAAGCAGCTAATCCATCAATGGATTTTCTCAAATCAGTACTTCCTTTTGCCAAGTAAACTCGTTCAGCTCTTGTACCAACTAACATGTTGATTTCAACGTCCTAACCACTTCTGAAAGAAAGGCCGGATCGAAACCAGGTTTTACTTCAATTGAAATCCCACTAATTTCAATCCGTAATGAATTTTCAACTGTTTGTGAATGATCTTCTAGGGTAACGGATGCCCATTTTGTAGACTTTCCTTGATTTTTTATTGGATTTTCAATTTTTCTTAACCAGTATTTAAACTGGTGAATACTCCATTGATTTTCCTTGCACCAGTTTACTTGAGTTTGACCGCTTTTACGATAGTCAGCGATTCGTTGTTCCCAAACCTTTCGTAATTCAGGATTCTTAGGCATAAAAAAACCTCCTTCAATTTCATCTTGAGGAGATTATCTCATGAAATTAGCACATCAAGAAGGTGTGCAAGATTTGACGCTTACTTGGATAACGCAAACATTCATCATGCTAAAGTTCTTCAGCCTTTTTTACAGGAGCACGGAGAACAATTAACTTTTGTATTCTTACCCCCGTATTCACCGAATTTAAACTTCGTTGAACGAATTTGGGGCTGGCTGAAAGAAAGTGTCATTGCCAATCGATTTCATCCCAATCGAAAAGAGTTGCGAGAATCGATTGTTTCGTTTTTGGAGTACCTTTCTGAATTTCCAGAAAGACTACTCCAGCGCATCGGACAGGTGGTTATGTCGGAAAATGAGTCTGAATCTATATACTTATTAAAGTATAAAGGATAAGTAGTTGTAGTGTCGAAAAATTCTTTTAAATCCATAATGAACTTATAATTTTCATTATAAAAATCAAACATATCTTTAGTTTTCGATAATGCTAGGTTTGGTTTGAGGTATATACTCTTTTCATCTCCTTCTATTTTAATGGAATTGGTCACAAACTCTAAACCCAAATCTTGCACTATTAATGGATTAAGAGACTCAATTGAATGTATTGTCATGGCCATCAATATGTTTAAGTTCAAGATGACTTTTCTAAAATCTTGAACCATGAATTATTGTAACTTATCATAAATCCGATCATTGACCCCATCTTTTCGTATAATCCTTGCTCAGCTAAATAGTCAAGAAACTTACAAACATCAGGGTATATTTTAAATCTACCTGTTGAAAAGGTTTCACTTGAAGCACCGCATTCGTTTACTAAGTATCTACTAAGATTGCTAGCTGAGATCATAGATGCGGACTGTACATAGTCTAAAATGGCTTTTTCTAGCAATTTGAATAAAAAAGCATATAGAGATTATGTGATTTCTCATTTTCGATAACTATTTACAAAAAGATGAGAAAAGAAAACAGAAAAGGAGTCAGAGTTAAAACCGCTCTGACCCCTCTTGATTAATCAAAATGATCGTGTCAATTTTTCTGACCGTTGTGTACATTTGGATTGAACGAGTTTCATGAAAAAATCACAAGACAATTAACCTAAATGTATATGAATCAAGATAAGAAATCGTATTTTCAATATCAACTTCATTGGCAATATGCATTTTGTCTCTTAATCTTTCCGGTAAATAAAAGGAATACTTAGACACAAATTTTTCCCTTTCTAATACACCTTTCATCACATCTTCAGGACACCAATTCGAATTTTTAATATCATCAAGAACCTTTAGAATATCTTCTTCAGGAGGCATTGTAATTTTAATTCTCCCTACTCCATCAACTGTTTTTACATCAACACCTTTTGTTCTAAGCATCCACATTAATGTTTGAAAAATGGTTGTGCCAGTATAAGTTTCAAATACTAATTCATCTTTTTTTCTCCATATTACCCGTTGTTGAGGTGTAACTTCATAATAATGATAAGGTATTCTTATCTCCTTTAGACAATCTGCAGCCTTCTCGTCAATATATTCAAAAGAATTGTCTGAACAAATAATTTCCATCATTTTATCACCTATTCTTTGGTGAATTTTACCGCCATCACCAGAATATTTAGGTGGGTCTCCTTGTGAAGCCTTGGAGACATATATTTTATTTCGCTTTGAATCAATATCATAAATTTCCCATAACTTTCCTGCCAAAATAATTCTATCTTTAATGTTAATAAATGGACTTTTGTCTATTGTACCTATTTGTTTTGTTCCACTAAAGACATCATACTGTTCACGTGTCATGAAAACAGAATAAAATTCTCTACTTCTTAAGATTCGCTCTCCTTCTACCCCTATAATTAATTCCTGAACAACAGGTAATTGTTCAAGAATTTCTCTTTCTATCATGTAGTTTAATAATTCATTAATGTCTTTTATATCTAAATCATGAAATGCATCATTGGACTTGATCTCTTGAATAAGCTGGGAGCGTTTTATCCCATTATATTGTTGGCACATAGATATAATTTGATGGAATAAGATATCAAATGGTTGTTTGTATCCTTGGGATGGCTCTACCCATTTTTCTAACACCAATTCCATAACTGCTAATGATTGGACTAAACTATCTTCCATTGTGCTATATAGTTGAAGCATGCTGCTAGAGCCTTGTTTTCGCCCCGATCGTCCTAGCCTCTGGCGTAATGATGATACTGTATAGGTACTGTCTACCTGTATGACAATATCAATACTTCCGATATCTATGCCTAACTCTAAAGAACTAGTTGCAATCACACTCTTAGGAGATGTAGATTCGGCAATTGTTTTTTCTACAAACTTACGCTCTTTTTTATCAATAGATGAATGATGTGGATAATATGTTTCTCCTTCTCCCTCTTTTTGTGCTAAACGGTTAAGAAGAACAGTAGAATATTCAACCTCTTCCCTAGAGTTGCAAAAAATAATAGCTTTAGCTTCTCTTGTTAATTCCCTTATATCTTCGTATAACTCGATTGGCTTTTTATTAGCTTCAATTCGTTGAAAATGCATTAGATGGTAGAGTAACTCTTTATCGTAGCCTTTTTCGTGAATAATTCGAACTCTATCTGTATTTCTAAAATTAACCCATTGTTTCACAAACTCAAAATTATCAATAGTAGCGGATAGACCGATATATCGGGGGCGTTTGTTTATTACTTTTTCTATCCTTGCTAATAAAGAACGTAATTGTATTCCCCTCTCAACGTCTAAAAACGAATGTATTTCATCTATAACAATAAAATCTAACTTATTGAAAATATGCGGAATCATAGATGTTCTATTAATAAATAAACTTTCAATCGACTCCGGTGTGATTTGTAATATACCAGCTGGATTCTGAATGAACTTTTTCTTTTTGCTTTGTAAAACATCACCATGCCATTTATGTATAGGAATTCCAATATCCTTACAAAGGCTTTCAATCCGTTCGAATTGGTTATTTATCAGTGCTTTTAACGGAGAAACATATAACACCTTCAATGATTGTTTAGCTGTATCCTCAATTAGTGTAAGAATAGGTAAAAAGGCTGCTTCTGTTTTTCCAGAAGCAGTCCCCGATAAAATGATAATATCATCATCTGTTTCGATAATTGCGGGTATTGCTTTATCTTGAATCGGAGTAAATTCTTCCCATCTCATCTCCCATATTTTTTTCTGCATATTTGGTGATAACAAATCAAACGAACTCATTCTCATCCTCCTGTTCTTGAGAATCGAGAAGTGATATTTGTAACTCTGCTATTGTTGATTGATTCCTGCTTCGTTAAAGCGACTCCAAACAATTCCGAACGATTATAGTCGGGATGTTGTTGAAGAATGTTTAATGCACCTAAAAATGTACGAATAACCTCCCCTACTGTGAGATTACCTTCTGCACCTGGCTTAGAGTATTCCTTACGAATGAACGATTTAATTTCTTCGTTTGTTACCGTGGTTTCATATCCATGATGTACAGCATGAATATCTCTTAGTTTCTGTAAAAGAACATATGTTTCATCATGTGTTAACGGTGTTAATTTAATCACTGGTTGACTTAAATCACGATGTTCTTTGGTTTCAAACGGATTGGTTTGCAATCGTCTTTTTAATGCTCCGTATGAAAACAAACCTTTTCGTTCATCTTCCAAAAACTCTGGTGTTCCACCAATAGTAATATACAGGCCTTCTACGTTTCCTTGTAATGTATCATTATAAATCTTCAAGATAGTTTCATAGTTCTTTTCTCTCGTTTGTGGATGGGTAATCTTATATAAGTTAACGGCTTCATCTAAGTTGATAACAAGACCAGAATAACCAATCTGTTTTACAAACTGAGACATAACTTTCAAGTAATCGTAATAATTGTTGTCATCTATAATAGTCCTTACTCCTAAATCGGCTCTGGCCTCTGTTTTAGTGCTATATTCTCCTCTTAACCATCGGATGGCCTGTCGTTGCAGTTCATTGTCATCTTCAACAAAGCCTTTAAAATAAAGATTTAGGATTCGGGAAAAATCGTAACCACCAGTTAACTCATCCATCTTAGAAACAATTTTAGTGATCTCTGTCTGAACATCTTTCACAAATTCTTCGTTATCAAACTCCACCATTCCGTTATATTTATCCTCTGCTATTTTTGATTGAACATCACTTATCCATTTATCTAAAATAGCGGGTAATGCATTCCCTTCTGGAGAAGTAGCAGTAGACAAGTTTTTCATCAATTCCGTATAGGTAGCAACTGCCTTTCCTTCACTACCATATAATCGTCTTTCTGGAGTAAAGTCAGCATTAGCCACAACAAATTTTTCATTAAATGCGATTTGTTTAATCAACGATTGAATAAAACTTTTTCCACTTCCAAAAGGACCAATAAATAATTTTATAATGGAAGCACCTTCTTTAATATTCTTTAAGTCGGATAAAATTTGTTTTGCTTCTTCCGCACGACCTACCATGATATATTGAAGACCTCTGCTTGGAACAACTCCACCTGATAATGCATTCAAAATAGCACTGGAATCTCGTTTTTTAATATTCATTTTATACACTCTCCTTTAGTTCATTTAATACCTCAATGTACTCTTCATAAATGACATATTGTTCTCCTTCAAGTTCAATGAATTTGTCTCCTAAAATATCCATTGACTTTTCGTTGATGTTATCTATCACAACATTAATCATGACACCTTTTGACTTCATCAATTGCTTAGCTTCAGACACTTGAATACTGTCTCCCGTAAAATGCTTCAATAAAAACTTTTCCAATTCAGATAGAGAATGAATGAATTCACTTGCTTCTCCATCAGACGAAGATAAAAAATCCAATGAAAAACTGTCACTGCTCCCAAAAAATACATCTGATTCATGCTCTTTATCACTCTTTTCAGAATTAGGTATGTTATCATTAACATTTTCATCAGCTAATACTACAGATACATTATTTTCAACAGTTGTAGAGATTGAGTGTTCATCTCCGTCTTCATATTGTTCAAAATGTTGTAGTAATAAGCGATTTTCCTCTTCAAGTTGTTTGATTTTATCATCGTCAAATTCAATAACAGCCTCTAAGTCTTGTATTTGTTCTTCTGATGATACAATATCTTGTTTTTGACTGATATCTTTAGGTGGATCTGGTATCTTAGAACCGCTATTCATGATACCTTTTTGAACAACTTTAAACCGTGAACCAATACCATCTTTATTTAAAAATATTTGTTTCATATTTTCACGAAATTCTTCAGGCAACACTTCTTCATCCACTTTCACCATTCTTTTATTCTCTTTTAACAGCCGCATAATGTTTTCTGAGTATTTGAATAACGCAGTTACTTGATCAAATAATTTTTCAGAAGGCACTAATACATTCATTGTAATTTCAGTGTTTCTCTCTTCTCTATGGACTACTGCCCCTTGAAACAAGAACATTGGCTGCTGCTTAATATTTTCAACTAACCATTCATCCACTATTGAAATCCCTTGTTCTTCGTAGTACTCTCGTAGTAATTGAATTCCTGATTTGAAGATATTGTAAATTCGGTTTTTGTTCTGAGTAAAAAATGCAGTTTCTCGATGATTACGCAGATACTTTTTCCAAATGGAGATTGAAATTTTGCTCCAGTCCTCTGTTTCTATAAGTGTTTTCTTAAATTCCTCGTAATAACGATTACTTGTTCGTTCCCTAATCCAATTACTTGCTAATTCTTTCTCTCCTGCTTCTAGGAGCATGTGACCTATCCATTCAGGTAAATAACGTGATAAACTCGGAAACCGTTCTTTATAATTATTGTAAAGACGAACTAACATGCTTACATTAAAAGACGTTTTTTGGTTAAAGGTATAATTAATTAACTCGTAAGCAAATAAATAAATATAGCTCAAATCCGTATCTATGTAACGCCCCTTTAAAACTTCCTCTCTCCAGTAAAAATACCAATTCTTTTGGTTATCATCTAAGGACCTAAAAGTGGGATAGTATTGCATAAAAGGCACAAACTTCGCCTTTGGATCTCCTGTTTTCTGTGAGTAACGAAGGGAGTCATTTAAAAAATCTGATTCCCTAGTGTGTACGCTAATATAGATATATGAATTTTTTAATGTCTTTCGTTGTTCCTTCCCTTTTATGTTATGAATCATTTCTTTTACAAATGAAGGAGTTTTTACATGTGCAAATTCAGGCAATATAATGGTCTCTTCATCGTAAAACGTACCTGATAAGAAATTTTTAATCCCTTTGATGAAAGTATTCTTTACATCTTTAAGTTGTGATTTTGCTACAGGAGCAGATTTTTCCTCTTTATCAACCAATATATCCAATTCAATCTGACGTTGGAGCTCCTGATTTTCTTTTTGTGGTGTTTTTATCACTTCTTCTTGTTGATGTGAATGATCGATTTTTTCTTTTATTTCTAATTCCTGTTTAAATCGTATCAATTCTAATAACGCTGCTTGTAAACGACGTAAATGTTCATTCTTTACTGTTGAAACAACTGATAAAAATTCTTTAAGGTTATTTTGTTGTTGTTTCTCCATTTCACTATTAGCAAGCTGTTCTTTTTCTTTTAGCACTGACTCTGTTGGAATCTGTTTATTTGATCTTTGTTGCTCTTGTTCAAGATCTTTGTTAACAAAGATGGTTAAACGTTTTACTGGTTCTGTAGAAAAAGGGATTTTTTGAAAAATTCTACCACCTGGTTCGTCCGTACGTTTTTTGTTATCTGTTTTATTAGGTATCACATGTATTTTATCTGTAGATTTTTTCTCATCCGAGTGGGTCGGGATCGCTATTGCGGAAGTACCTTTCTCTTTTCTTAATGTATGAACTTCGGTATTTTCATTAGAAGCCACTGATTCAGAAAGTTCTAACACATGTTCATAGGTAACACCCTCCACATCCAAAGAAGATTCTACCCTCTTTTCGTTGAGTTTGTTCACCCAGGATGAAATAAAAAACATATCTAACCAACCAAGAATAAAAGTATAACCCGTCCAACTGAACAAAAGATAAAGAATTGCTCGAAACGGCTTTTTGAGATAAAATAAATGGACACCTAATCCACCTAAAAAGAAAGCTAATACATAGGCAACAATTTTATTCTTATGAACCTTTTTCTTCAATAGTTATCTCCTTCCTAAGCTGTAAATTATCACTCCATTGGCTTTATCTCAACTTAGAATATGATCGCTCACAAAATTCGATACGTAGCTTTACGTGGAGTGACAGTTACGTAAGGATCGACGCCATACGAAACAATTCATAATTCCATATCCTGGAGATTTGACAAGAAATATAGTAATTGAAGCTAAATGTTGCATTCTTCGAAAACGCGTTTCTTCATCATATTGTTACCGTTAAAATCACATCTTTTTCTTTTCCATCTACAAGTTGTGGTCATAAAGTTTTTGAATTGAAGGTATGCCTCTCCTGATATTACCGTTTTGATCTAGAACATCTACTCCAAATTTTTCAAAGAATGACTGAGTACAATTAGATTGTGGATCGATATCTATTACAAGAATTTTTTTGCCTCGTTTTTGTAGATAGTACGCTATCTCTTTACATAGGGTTGTTTTACATACACCACCCTTCATATTTAGAAAAAAAAATCACTTTGCCCTCCGACATTTAAGATTCCTCTCTATAGAAGTGTTGATATCTTATGCTCTACAGCCTTTCTTTGATAACTATTTGTCAAGTAGATTTATTAACTACATAAACTAAAAGTTTTAACTTATAACCGAATGAAACGGCATGTCCCTTATTTTTGGATAAAGTAGGCCTATATATACACCCAAAACAATATCAAAAGTCATCAAAAATATTTGTCGAATTCTGTCGTAAAAAACAAAAAAGACAGAAGCTATGACAACTTCTGCCGGAAATGAATAATTAACCATTTATCTTCTCTGGAATCCTTGCAAGCTTAATTCTGCCTATAAACCGCTCCTAACCCTTTAATCGTCTTATTCGAATCGACATCATCGTGTGGGATTAATAAGTATACCCATTCTTTGCCGCTGTTTTCGCGGGCGTGTTTAGAAGCGTTTTGGCACCAGGTGATGGCAGCTTGGGCTTTCAGTGCTACTTCCTGGTCTTCTTCGATTCTGTTTGTTGCCTTGATTTCGCATAAATACATTTTTTCATCTGTTTCAACAATGAAATCCGGTATGTATGCTTGTGTTTGATTATAGTAAATTTTGATATGATTTTGCGTTGGTTTCAGCCATTTTAAAACGGACGGATCGCTTTCACAAATTACGGAAAATTTTCGTTCAGCGTCAGATTCAAATTTTTGTGTTCGGTACAGGCATTTCTTAAAGCCACCAAAACACATGCTACGAATTGCCGCTTTATTTGCTACTGGTTGTCGAAAATCACGTACTTCCTCATTCGCATCCACGGCTACGCTGCTGCTTTTTAATGTATCAAAACCAACTCGAACGATGACCTCATAATTTGTCGGCTCTTCATAATAATGTTCTTTCATCTGCGCATAAATCAACTGTGCTAAACGTTTTTGATTGTAAATAACGACATTTTTTACATCGTCTTCTGTTTTTAAATAACTGCGAAGATAAGATATCAACTGTCCTGACAGCTTATACAACAATTCAGCATGATCTTCATAAGAAACAGCCGGATAATCCATTAGGTGAAAGACAAGATAATCTTCTAAACTCTCTTCTGTTGTATTTACATCTTTTTTAATTTGTAACACTTCTCTTTGATGAGTACGCAAATGCTCAATCAAAATATTTTCAGCAACTGGTTGCAGTTTCGGAATTAAGCTGCAATCTAAATCAAAATCGTGATAGCCCCATGAGATTTCTCCGGTCGGCTGCAAGATAATTCTCGGGATTTCGATGGACAGATCAGGAAGTAAATCAACTGCTTTTGCAACCATTTCCTCAATCACTTTTTCGGGTTCTTCCTCAAATAAAGACAACTGGGATACCGTATAAGTTTCCTTAACATCACTAATAATTTGTTGTTGGACGGCAGGATCTTTTAATTGTTTAGAACTATATAACGTTTGTTGCTTGGCAATGGCTCTTACAACGGTTTCCGCAATATTTTTCTTGATTTCTAGTTTCTTTTCCTCTTCAGGAGTGGCAGATTCCTTCATTCCCACTAACTCATCGATTAGTGATGTTTCTAAGTTCGACTCGATTGTGATTAATTTCTTTTCTGTCTGTGCCACATCACGGCCAATGACAACCCCGCGACGAATAATGGAATTCGGATTATTCGCCTCATCAATAATTTCTTGGAATTTATCATGAGCAATAATTGTTAAACGATCGACTGCCGGCACCCCTGTGCGTTTTCCGTATGGAAGACGGAGACCGCGACCAATGGACTGTTCCACTAACGTCTTTGAGTTTGCGGCACGGAGTGGAATAATCGTATACAAATTCGTTACGTCCCATCCCTCTTTTAACATGTTCACATGAATGACAATTTCAACTTTTGAATTTGGATCTTCAAGAGCAAGCAATTGCTTAATTGTTTCGTCCTTTTCTTCGCCACGCTGATTGGAATGAACCGTAATGACTTTTCCTTTATAACGTCCTTCAAAAAAGTCATCGCTTTCAATGATATTCATAAGTTCTTCGGCGTGATCCGTATCTTGGGCAACGACAAGAATAAATGGTTTCACTAATTTTACATTATTTTCCATCGTATATAACTCTAGTTCCACTTTTGTTTCTTCATGGACACGGATACCGTCTTCTAATTTTAAACGTTCTAACTCTCGTTCGTTGTCGAATTTTGCTGGATTAAAATTTTCCCTCGTCGCTACAGCCGGCTCTTTCACATATCCGTCTTCCATCGCTTTATATAAAGGATAGCTATAAATCACATTCTTAAATGGAATCGTTTTATTTCCGCTTTCCACTTGCGGTGTAGCCGTTAATTCTAAACCGAGAATCGGGTTTAATTCATTAATTGCTTTGACTCCAGCTGATGCCCGATACCGATGCGATTCATCCATTAATAGAACAAGATCAGGAAGGGATTTCAAATAATCGAAGTAACTCTCCCCTAAATATTCACTTAACCGTTTAATTTTTGGCGATTTTCCTCCTCTAACTTCGCTATTAATCTTAGATATGTTGAAGATGTTAATGTTTATAGCTACCGGATCAGCTAAAAAGATGGCTTGCTGATCATAGTTATCCCCTGTAATAATGTTCGGTTGTTTATTAGCAAACTCGGAAAGCCCTTTAAATACATATTTCGGTGTATTTGGCGTAAAATCTTGGATTAATTTTTCATAAATTGTTAAGTTAGGGGCTAAAACAAAAAAATTACGAATTCCTTTTGCAATATGTAAGTAAGCGATAAACGCTCCCATTAAACGTGTTTTTCCGACACCGGTTGCCAACGCAAAACAGAGCGAAGGAAACTCTCGTTCAAAATCAGTCACTGACGGGAATAACCCATTAACAGCCTCTAGCTTTTCTTTCAAAGATTCGGGATCATTATGTTTATTTAAGCCGAAGTGTTCAATCACTTCGGCAAGAATTTCAAGTGATTCTTTTTGTGGTTTTCGAAGACTAAGCCGGGATGAAATAGCACTAACGATACGATTCATCTCTCTTCCCCCTAAAATAGCTCTAATTGTTCAGGTTCTTTTTCTTTCATTGGTAATTCATTAATTTTTAAACTGTAATCGTCGCGACCAAATTCACACTTGTTTAAAATTGCCTGTGGGATTTTTTTAATCGTTACTTGCGGGAAATCATCGATATTAACATTAAATGCTTTGCAGCAAATTAATAATGTTTCATTTTCTTTCATTTGTTCAACGATTCCCTCAACCATTTGCTGCGTAACAAGCTGTGTTGTTGTATAAATAAAATCATTCTCCGTCGATTGACCTTGCTTCCAAAACACTTCTGGATCAGGATTGTACGTAAATCCTTCATGTTTGCACATTGCTTCCGCTAACATTTCGGCATTGTATTCCGGATTGATAATCCAATTACCAAATTTATCTTTCTTTAACAGGCTTGGCGCCAACTTGTAATAGCGGAATCCGCCTCCGCCTTGCCAATTCACCGCTTTACTAATTCCTCCTTGATCGGTCCCATCGATCACTTTCTTCATTCGCGGAATAATATGCGTATGGCAATGCTCACCAAGTTCAATCATTATCCAACGCCGTCTCATTTTATGAGCTACTGCTCCAGTTGTACCAGAGCCAGCAAACGAATCAAGGACCCAGTCACCTTCTTCAGTAACCATATCTAATATTGTCTTAATTAAGGCTTCGGGCTTCTTCCCTCTCTTAAAATTAACTCCTCCTTCATTAGCTAAATTAGCTTTAGGAATATCCTCGTTTCGCCAGAAATCACCCATTTTATTAGTTTTAACAACCTGATTATCTTTTATTTCTGCAGAATCTTTTAACCAAGCAAATATCTCCTTATTAAGATAGTATTTATTAGTTAATATTCCTTTCTCTTTTCCGCGACTTGGAATATATTCAACTGAGTATAAGCAATCCTTATCCATGTAACTAATTAATTCATTCTGAAATGAATTTTCAGCTTGCGGATTAGTTGTTCGGAAAATGGAATCAAAATACTTAAAGTATAATTTCTCAATTTCATCTTTTCGATTATTAAAGTTAGCCAAAGAGATGGTTTCAATTTTATAATTTCTATGTCTGTAAATTTTTACTGGTTGTCCGTTTGATTTAGAATTAAATTCCTTAATTAGTTCTTTTGAACCTTGATCAATTAAGATTTTGTTATATCTCTTCATAATCTCTTTATCCAAAGGCTTATAGCTCTTTGCTTCTATCTTTTCAATTTGTTTTTTATCTTTTGCATAAACTAGAATATACTCAGTATTGTTTAATAAGAAAGTTGCTCCTTGTCCTATACCAGCACTTCCGGAACGTTCATAAGCAATCATATTTAAAAAGTTGTTTCTACCAAATATTTCATCCATTATTACCTTTAAATATGCTTGCTCATTATTATCTATTTGCACAAAAATAAAACCGTCTTCTCTTAACAATTTATGAAGTATCTTTAATCTAGCAAACATCATATTTAACCAGATAGAATGCTCCAATCCATCATCATAATGCTCAAATGCATTTCCTGTATTATATGGAGGATCGATAAAAATACATTTTATTCTCCCTGCAAACTCCTGTTCCAATGCCTTCAATGCTAATAGGTTATCCCCGAAAATAAGCCGGTTATCAAAAATATCATTTTCCGTCACTCGTTCCTTCGCGTGATAAGAAAGTTCCAGATCTTCGAGAAGAATGCGCGGTTCAAGCTTTGGTTGTTCGTCTTTGCCAATCCACGTTAGTTCTAGTTTTTGTTTTTGAGCCAATGTACTCCCTCCTATTGTTACACGATTCTCCATTTTATCGTAAAGAGATGTTCTGTTGAGGTACGCTGTTCTAGTCGTTTCTCTACTTCCTCGAACAATCGATCTTTTTGTTCATCAATTTCATCTTGCTGATCATAGAGATTTCGCCGCATCTCGTTTCGCTTCTTTTCGAGTTCCTTAATTTGCTTGTTCATTTCAAGCTTTTCTGCTAGATTGCGCGTCAGTTTTGCTTCTCTTTTTAAATGTTCAATTTCAACTGTCATCTCATCTATATCTTTTTCGAGCTTATTTTTCAAGTCTTGCGACCATTTTTCCAGCTTTTCTAATTCAGAATCAAGATAAGCAGATGCTCTCTCCATAATTTCATTTAAAATTGCTTCTTGTTGCCCTTCGCTAATCCGGCGAAGCGTATTGCAAATCGACTCGGAAAGCTCAATCTCTTCCCCTTCAACGGCAGGTAGTTCAAACATTTTTTCGCACATTTCTTGATCGAGTTGCTCTCCTTCTAAATCAATTGCTGAAAAAATAAGGTGCTGTTCATTTTCTAGCGATTGTACATGAAGTAATTCTAAAGATAGCCACCCTTCTTTTCCGATCAATCGCTCTAAAATACTAACTTTTCCTTCATAATCAGAATAACGGAATGTAATTTCTTTTGGTATGAGTTTTCTCTTCTTTGCTTGCTCAATCCATTTTTGTGCAAGCGGATGAGAAAAACGATAGTGATGGACGTTCTCTCTTTCTTGCTTTTTCGCTTGCGAGATCATTTGATATGTTTCATGATCTTTGACAAAACTTAATGTTTTATCATCAAACGTTGCTTCCCTCGCACCTTCATATTTCGATAAATTCCAAAGGTAGCGTTCCATACGATTGAGATGTAAGCTTGTTTGATGATAATGGTCTCGTAACTTCTCTCTGACCTCATCATCAAAATTTTCCAATAAATGCATACGCGTTTCTTTCATTTTTAATTGTATTTGCTCATCTAGCTCCGCTTGTAAACTTTTAAATGCTTGTTCAATTTCTTCTGCGGTGCGGCAAGTTTGATAGATTTGTTGAATTCGTTTTTCAAAATCTACACCAGACTCTAACGACCCTAGTACCTCATCTGAAGAACCAAACACTCCTTCAAACAAGCGGAATTTTTCTGAGAGAATTTCATACACTTTTTTATCAGCTTCATTTTTATGGTTTAAGAAGTTAATCACAACGACATCATGCTTTTGACCGTAACGGTGACAACGTCCGATCCGCTGTTCAATCCGCTGTGGATTCCAAGGCAAATCATAGTTAACGACTAAACTGCAAAATTGCAGGTTAATCCCTTCTGATGCCGACTCTGTCGCAATCATAATCGATGCTTGTTCTTTGAAATATTTAACAAGGGCTGCACGCATATCGGCTGTTTTTGAGCCGGTAATTTTATCATCGTGTTGATGTTTTTCCAGCCATTGTTCATAAATTTGCTTCGCCTGTTCATCCTGGTTTTCTCCATTAAATAATACAATCTTGCCAGCGTAACCGTTACGCTCGAGAAATTCACGCAAATAAGCTTGCGTTCGCCGTGATTCGGTAAAGATGACCGCCTTTTCGTTTGCACCTAACATTCTTAATTTTTCAAATCCTTTTTCAAGTGCAATTAACAATGCTTCCGCTTTTGAATTTTCTTTAATCGACTTCGCTAGTGAATAATATTCTTCTAATTCTTGTTTTTCTTTTTGGACAAGATGTTTCATTTCAGCTAACGATAATTCACGTATGTATGATGGCTGTAGCTCTTCTCCCCACTCTTCCATTGTATCGTCAAATTCATCAACATCTGCGTAAACGTCCGAATGCTCTGCGGCTATTTCTGTTTTTCCTCGCTCTAGTTCCACTAACAACTGCTCAAGTCGTTTAATTAAAGAAAGCAATGTGTCAGAAATAGCAAAGGAAGAAGATGCCAGCAATTTCCGGACAACTAATGTCATTAATGCCCTTTGGCTTGTTGGTAAAGCAAAGAGTCTGTCTCTCTGTAAGTATGCGGAGACTTTTTCGTACAGTTCCCATTCGGCTTTCGTTGGCATAAACTCCTGAGTAATCGGAATACGCTGTGTATAATTCACATACTCGGTAACTTGCCGTCTTAACGTACGATGACAAACAGGTTTAATACGTTGTTTTAAATCAATAAAATCTATTTCCGACATTTCTTTCGTACCGCGGGCAAACTGACGTCTAAACGTTGTTTCATCTCCAAAAATATGAGGATCGATAAAACTAATAAGCCCGTACAATTCCATTAAAGAGTTTTGTAATGGTGTTGCCGTCAATAAGATTTTCGGATAGCCAGCTGTTGCTGCTCGTAATGTACGTCCGATTTTATTTGATTTTTTATACACATTCCGCATACGATGCGCTTCGTCAAAGACAATTAAATCCCAATTTACTTTTTGTAGCATATCCGCTTTATTTCGAGCGTATTGATACGAAGTGATAACAATTTGATCTTGTTGTAAGAAAGGATTCCGATGACCAGAACGTACCATCTCGTTGAAGTTTTTACTTTCTAGAATAATCGAGGGGATATAAAATTTTTCCCAAAGCTCTTGATTCCATTGTTTTCTTAGTGGAGGTGGCACGATAATAAGAATATTCCGCTTTCTTTCTGCCCACAATTGACTAATAATAAGTCCCGCTTCAATTGTTTTTCCTAATCCTACTTCATCAGCTAAGATAGCTCCCCTCTCTAATGGAGCACGAAAGGCGAATAAAGCTGCTTCCACCTGATGTGGGTTTAAATCGACCGTAGCATTAATGAGCGATTGACTTAAGCGTCCTATCGAATGTGATGAATTTTGTTTTGTTAATTCATAAGCAAAGTATTTGCTTTGATATGGTGTTGTCACTCATTAGACCTCCCAAATGTAAATCCCACTATTACTTACGCTACCGAACATAGTATATACTTCCATTATACTCGACATCATTTTACAACAACAGACATTCGACAAACTATGGCAATGTTTTTTAGTCTCAAATTCTTCTCGCTATTATTCTCGATTGTTGACAAGAAGAAAGTTACATGTTCGTTTCAATCCATTCCATGTTATTTATAATATGGGAGCAATGAGTGATTTTTTCTCGCATCAACAGCTAAGAAAATATTACAATATATTAGGAGGCGAAAAACTAATTAACTCTCATTAAAATTTATGAACGAAAAGAAAGGATGAAAATAGATGCACACCCCTCTGAACGCTCAAGAAATGCCGCTACATAAAGTATTTAGTGATGATTTTTTATTTACCATTCCTTCTGTTCAAAGACCTTACTCTTGGATTACCGAGCAAGCAGGAGAGTTATTAGATGATTTACTTGAGTTCATTGAACATCACGGAATCACTGAAAAAAATATTGAGCAAATCCCGGAACCTTATTTTCTTGGAAGCATTGTCCTTGTAAAAGGGGAGAAACCAGAGGCAGAAGTATTGGATGGGCAGCAGCGTTTAACGACTTTAACTATCTTATTATCTGCTCTTCGCAGTTATTTACCAGAAGAATATGCGAATGAAATTGACGAACTCATTGTTCAGCGCGGTAGCCGAATTCGTAAAATTGAAGATACATATCGTCTTCGTTTACGTAAGAAAGACAATGACTTTTTTAAAAAATACATTCAAGAGCGCGATGGAATTACAAAACTAACAAAACAAACCCCTGTAAAAACAGACAGTCAAGCATTAATTAGGGATAATGCGCTATATTATTTAGAGCGTTTTAACGACCTTGATGAATCTACTTTAACAACGTTACCGAGTGTCATTGCTACGCTATGCTATATGGTTATTGTGTCCACACCGAATTTTTGACTCTGCCTTTCGTATCTTTACTGTTTTAAACGACTGTGGACTTGATTTAATGGTTACTGATATTTTAAAAGCTAAAATTATCGGTAAAATTCCTGAAAGCGAGCAAGAAATCTACACAGAAAAATGGGAAGATATTGAAAGTGCGCTTGGTCGTGAACAGTTTAATGAATTATTTTCACATATCCGTATGATTTTACAAAAGCGAAAAGGCGCGGGAAACCTTAAGGATGAATACGATAGTATTTTAGAAAACATGTCTGGAAAAACATCTTTATGACCAAATTCACCATGTACGCTTTCTCCTTCTCCACCGTCAATTGGGTATTTAAGCCCGGTGGAGTACAAAGAGAAACACCTCAAAAAATTGTCTAGTTTTGACATACCACTTATTTATGATGAAATGATTATGGGGCCTTTACCCCACTACGTGATTGTAATGAGGGAATACCCCATATAGCCAAGTGATATTGCACTCCAATTTTTCGACTATTAGTACTTTCCTAGAGGATGTCAAGCAAAATTTCATCATCATCCTAGTCATTAAAATAGAAGAATCAACATGTTGTGCTGAAGTCAGAAAACACTGTCAATGTAAAATGTTTCAATTCCTCATAGTTAAGATAAAAACTTATTACGCCACTCTTGCAGGCGACATTGACAGTAGTTTCAATTCCTCATAGTTAAGATAAAAACTCCAGAAAATGTTGTTAAATAAGCATTCCGATTTAAATGGTTGATTGGTTAATTTCATTTTAGCCAATGAGTAAAAATTTATCAATCCTTTGATTTGCTTGCGCTCAATAAAGAGTTGAAAGAGTCGTCGATCCCCCAGGTTTTTTGCACGATTGGAGGTCGACGACAAATTTCATTATTTTTAAAACATAACGTTTGTCTGCAGATCGACAATTCAATTTTGTTTGAATCCGTGTTTTTTCCAGAATGCTTTTTACTGCTGCTTCTGTATCATAGACAATATTCCACCAGCTTTTTCTCGATCTCTTCTTTCTTTGGAACATTTTGATCTATTGATTTTGTAATATGGTGATTGCCTTTGAATCTCAAATTGATTATACACCAGATGTAAATTTATAGAAGAATTGATTGTGAAATCCAAAAATTATATGAACAATATTTCTCAAGCATTTTTGGGTCAACTCGTCCGCTCCGGCGCATACATATCCGGCAGCGTTAACTTCTTTACGGTTTAAACATAATCTTTTTCACCAAGTTCAGCTTTGCAACGTTTATTATCAACAAAAAAGCGTTTTGATGTTCGACGCTTCCTGCCCAGATTTCGTACTTTTTAACTTCACATTGACAACAACCTTTCATGCATTGTGATGGTGTTGCCCGAAAAACGAACCATCTGGTTGTTACCATTTCCGGCCAAACCGCTTGTTCCTCGAACTGATTCAAGTACGCTTATGCAGCTGTCAAGAAAGGAAACACTTTATACTTTTCCAACCAGCTATCGCCCCGGATTTGTCTGCCATTATTTCTCCGTTGTCTTTTCAAGAGCATATTTGATTGCAGCGACGGATCCGATCCCATACAAGGCATATTTTAATCCGTTTACTAAAACCTCAAATGAGAAAGCGCTGGCTTCAAAAATAGAGAAAGCAATGCCAAGTACAACTGCGACAATCGGAATGTAGCGATTCGAAAGATTGGTTGCTTGACGGATTGCGTACAGCAAAACGGCTAATGCCACATATGCAGTGAATTCAATTGATAGAATAGCTTCCAATTGAACATCTCCTTTCTAATTGTCATTGCTCCAACATTAGTGTATTCAAGACCTAGGGCAAGAGAAACAGCAGAAGCATAGCAATTCAACAAATGAGTTACTTGTCTACCGCACGATTTTTTCCGTCACTGAACACTTACTTCAATGCAGCAAAAATAATAGCTACGACTCCTCCGATCACTGACACAATAATTGCGCTTGTGATCGTTAGCCGTAGCCACTTTGTATCGTCCTTAATAGATCGAATGTCATTAAATTTTTGTAGTCGCCTTGTGGTCAAGAAGGCAGGAGTTTTACGTCCGGCTTCTTTTCGTCCAATAATGATCGCCAAAACAATTGACATAGAACCGTAATTAAATTACATTCTTATCCTTTGAATTTCAAATGTCGATATTTAAAACTCAATCGTTTGCTCGATTCTCATTAAAAATTTTCAAAAGAAAAAATGAACTTACTAATAAAACAGGTATTCCTATCAAGATGTATAAAAAATTTTTCGGCATAATCATATCGTATACATACAAAAAGAGTTGTCCAAACAAACAGGACTATATATTTTAATATTTTTCAACATTAGCATTGCATAAATATAGTTAGAATTTTCTGTTAATTAATTTTTGTGAATTTGTGCCAAAAAGACAAAACCTAAAGAAAGGTGGCACTGCCCATTTGGTAAATATATACAGTTAAACCAGAGCGACAACGACAAAAGGGAGATTATGGACTGGCTCGCCCATCAAATTTTCGCAACCAAACATAAGCTGGTTTCCACAGAGCTCTCTTTAACCAACGAGTAATTCGAAGTAGGGATTTCTTACTTTTCATCTCCAATTGAATGAGAACATGTAAGCAATACGTGATAAGGGCTAAGAAAATTTGATTTTGAATAGCTGTTTCACTCATTCCATAAAAGTGCTTAATTTCTACGTGTTGCTTGAGCCATTTGAAAAAGAGTTCAATAGCCCAGCGAGATCGGTAAATATCACTTATCTCTTCTGGTTTTAAATCAAATCGGTTGGTGATGAAACGAAGTAAGTTCCCTTTTGTGTCCATAACTTCTAGTAGACGATAGACATTTTCAGTACGATTTTGTGTGGTACCAATGTAGACCATTTTATCGGATAGAACGTGACAATCATCAGGAAGTGAAAATGTATAGACTTCACGAATGACTGCGTTTTTCTTCAGTCTTGAAACGAAGAAATAGCCATCATCTGTCATCCGGTCAAAACGTTCATAGTCCACATAACCGCGGTCAAACACATACATGGCTTCTTGATCATCCACTAGGACTTCGAGTTGATTTCGGTCATGTTCTTTTGCTGTCGTAATCACTGCTTTTTCAGGATAGACGGTGTCTTTATCCATGAAAACGAGCCGTAAGTGTAGCTTTACACCAGCTTTTGTTTTACGGAATTTTGCCCATTTATAATGGGTCAAATTCAACGGGAGTGTACTTGAATCAATGATTTTCAGTGGCATATTCTTTCCGTTTTGATAATGGTGCCGTTGAATTTTCCAAACAAGATCCAAGAACAAATTTGCAAGAATTAGTGGGTGGATCTGATTGTTTTTTCGGGATAGCTGAGAGGCACTTATCGATTCAAATCCGAGTGCTTTTTGAAGATCTTCGTCTACAAGTGCATCACTCATTTCCTCTAAGCTCTTAAATTCGAGCAGCTGGGCTACCAATAAAAGTTTAATATAGGCTTCTGTTGTCAGCTTTTTTGTGTAATAGTCCTGTTTCAATTCTTTGACTTGTTCGCTAAGTTTTTGAATATTTATGGGTGAAACCCATTTACCAAATGATGAAATTAGTGTATTCTTGTCCATAATAGTTATCCTTTACGATTGGATTTGGACAGGAACCACCTGTACTTCCATTGTAAAGGATTTTTTTGTTTCGAAATCAATAAAAAATTGAACATTCTTAGTATTTTGAATCATCAGATTTAATTACTGCAATGCTAGTGATTTTTCAACTCTGCATTCATTTATCCATCGCTGCTTAACATAAAATCTCTATGAAACTGTCATTTACTGCTAATTTACATTGTATTAAAATCGATGGATAAACATGAAAAAGGTCGTGTAGTATGAATGAAAGCATTTTTATTTAGAAATCTCACAACATATTGGTTGGTATCAGTACTGATAACGATCTGACTAATCCCTAGATTCTGGATGTAAATATTTCCTATATTTTTATCTGCTGCTTCTATGTATCTTTCATTGTTTTGTTATATGGGGTATCCGCATCAATCCTCTCTGAAATTTTAAGTAAAAGTATTATGAAAAAAGAAAATCGACTATTAGTCAAAGCAATTGTATACTGTCTTTCTATATCTATATTTGCATTATAGTCTCCTCCTGAATTACTGATTTATGCAGTTATTCGTGCAGTGTTCTATTATTCTGTGGACGAATTTATTCGAAAAATATAATAGCAATAAACAATAGCCCAAGGATTTTTCTTTTTTGAACCTAAATAAAAATGCTCTATCAAATACAACTTCTAAATTTTATGTCGTTGGACGAATTTTTAACGAATGTTCCGTTCTTCTAATTTCGCATATTCACCTGCTTTTTACATTTAGATGAACAAAAAACACATAGTTTTGACGGCATCTCCTTTTTTATACGATTCAGCGAGCGATTAGTCTCACGCTTTTAGAAGTCCTTACGCAATTTCCTGCTGGGTTAGTTTGATGATCAAAAAAAATAAATGTGTGATTCTTTAAGGCTTGTAATTCGATTGAAGAATATATTCATTTTTTACCATTACAGTCGTTTCCAAGAAAAAATAACGGCCTTTCCCCGGTTGAGTATCGAGAAAAGGCCGCAGCTTCATATACTCTTTTTTTAATATCTGCTTGACAGAGTTATGTGCAAGTGACTATTACAGCATTGTTATTCGATCTCAGTCGGAAATGCCCACTTGACAGGGTTTTGCGAAAGCGCCTGACATTTTTTATATCTTACACTAATAAATCCAGCAACGCAATCAGCGCAAAAGCGACGACAGAAATAATTGTCTCCATTGCGGTCCATGTCATCAACGTTTCTTTGACGGTCATGCCGAAATACTCTTTGATCATCCAGAAGCCGGAGTCGTTGACGTGCGATAAAATGAGTGATCCCGCTCCTGTCGCTAATACAAGCAATTCAGCGTTCGTGCCAGGAATGCTGGCGGCAATTGGGGCAACAATGCCTGCCGCTGTCATCATCGATACCGTCGCAGAACCTGTCGCAATCCGAATGAGCGCGGCAATTCCCCAACCTAACAGCAGCGGAGACATTTGCGAATGTGTAGCCCAGTCTGCGATTTGGTCGCCAATGCCAGAATCAAGCAACACCTTATTGAACGCCCCGCCAGCTCCGATGACAAGCAAAATATTGGCGACAGGACCAAGGCAGTCATTGGCAAATTTTAATACTTTATCGCGATTGAATCCTCGAGCGTAGCCAAGGCTAAAGAACGAATAAATCGTCGCGATCAAAAGCGCGATGATCGGATCCCCGATAAAGCGCAACACTTTCGATGCTTCCGACGCTTGATCCAGCGTAACATTAGCTATGGAAGCAACCAGCATTAAAATAACCGGAAGCAGAATCGTAATTAACGTGTTGCCAAAGCCAGGGAGGTCTTTCTTTTCTTTATGCTGTACAAGCTGCTCGGCGATTTCACCAGGCACTTGTTTATACATGCGCGACCCGATCCATTTTCCAAACAACGGTCCGGCGATAATGGCTGTCGGCAGCCCGACAATAAGCGAATAAAGAATTGTTGTCCCGACATCAGCTTTAAAAATGCCGACGGCAGCCATCGCAGCCGGATGCGGCGGAACAAGTCCATGCACGACAGATAATCCGGCAACAAGCGGAATACCAATTGTCACAAGCGAAATTCCTGTTTCCATTGCAATGGTAAACACAAGCGGAATTAATAGCACGAATCCTACTTGGAAAAATACTGGGATCCCCACTAAAAATGCGACGACCATCATTGCCCAATGGACGCGTTTTTGGCCAAAACGGTCAATCAATGTTTTCGCAATGCGTTCAGCGCCTCCGGACTCCGCCATCATTTTTCCAAGCATCGTTCCAAGCGCCAATACGATCGCCAAAAAGCCAAGCGTATTGCCAAGACCTGCTTTAATCGAATCAATAATTCCCGGCGTTTCCGGCGACGGTGCGATCAGCGGCATTCCCATTGCCAGCCCTACACCAACGGATGTCAAAATCAAAGCGACAAACGGATGCATTTTCGCAACAGTGATGAGCAGCAATAACACAACAATCGCAGCAATAACAATCGCGATTCCCATTTCCATTCCTCCTATTTTCTGTTTGATGTGAACTAAACCGATTTAGTAGCTATCCATTTCTACGCTGGAAAGAAGCAATCACATCAAACTCATCCTTTATGCGATCATATAATCGTGTATATATATCAAATAGTTCGGAATAAATAAGCGTATTTTCTTCATTTGGCACATGGCGTGATAAAATATGAATCCACGTTTTCACCGTATCAAGCGATGGAATATCGCCAAGCGCATACAATGCCAATGCTGCAGCGCCTAACGCAGACGCCTCGTGCGTTTCCGGTACTAACAGCTCTTTTCCCATCATATCGGCAAGCATTTGCCGCCAAAACGGAGATTTCGCAAAACCGCCAGATACGCGGATTTCCGACAGCGGCCCTGTGACATCGCGAATCGCCAGAGCGACAGAAAAGACGCTCATACATACCCCTTCCATCACCGCGCGAATAAAATGCTCCCGCTTATGACGGAGGCTGATGCCGAAAAAAGTCCCTCTTGCGTTCGCGTTCCAGTACGGTGCACGTTCGCCAGACAAAAACGGAAGAAACAGCAATCCTTCTGAACCTGCTGGAACTCTTTCAGCGTACTTTGTCAGCAGTTCATATGGATCAATGCCGAGCCTTTTCGCCACTTCGCGCTCTGGGCTGCCAAATTCGTCACGAAGCCAACGCAGCAAAATACCGCCATTGTTCGTCGGCCCGCCAACGACCCAATGATTTGGTGTAAGCGCATAACAAAACGTCCGCCCTTTTTCATCTGTTTTTTGAATTGGGGAAATCGTCCGCACCGCGCCGCTTGTTCCAATCGTAATCGCCGCCTCCCCGGGCAAAATCGCTCCGACGCCGACATTAGCGAGCACCCCGTCACTAGCTCCGACAACGACAGGGACGTTCGGATCCAAGCCCATTTGCTCAGCCCATTCTTTCCTCATCCCCCGCAATATGTGCGTCGTTGGCACCAAGCTCGATAACTGCGCTCTTGTCATTCCGAGAAGTTTAAGAACATCCTCATCCCAATCAAGCGTATCTAAGCGGAACAGACCCGTTGCTGAAGCGATCGAATAGTCGACAACATATTGGCCATATAATTGATACAGCACATATTCTTTCATCGATACAAATTTGTGCGTCTGACGGAATAAATCAGGCTGTTCCTCTTTCAGCCAAAGCAATTTCGGAAGCGGGGACATCGGATGAATCGGGGTTCCAGTCCGTTTGTAAATGCTTATGCCGCTTAATTCATCCAAAAGCCGCTCCGCTTGTTCGACACTGCGGTTATCGGCCCAAATAATGCAGCGGGTAAGCGGGCGTCCTGATACATCAAGCGCCATTAATGAATGCATCGCCGCGCTGAATCCGATCGCCTTCACTTGGCTAGAAGGAATTTTTAACTTAGAAATAACAGCGTTTACAGTTTTCACAACAGCTGCGAAAATCTCCTCCGGATCCTGCTCCGCCCAGCCTGGATGCTGCTGTATTATTGGATAATCAATTGCGTGGGAGGCTAGCGTCCGCCCCTGTTCGCCAAACGCCACCGCTTTTGTGCTCGTCGTTCCGATATCGACACCAATTACAACTGGTTGTTTTGCTTCCATGTCTGCTCCCTCTTTCTATGATGTTTTTTCTTTTACCGATCCTCGTTCGATAAACGTAGGCGAAAAACGAAAAACTTGCGGTTGATGCTCGCTTTTTTTGGCGATTTGCAAAAAAAGCCGTTCTGCCGCTTTTTTCCCCATGGCAAACGTCGGCTGCGAGATCGTCGTCAACGTCGGCGTATAAACATGGGCAAACGGCACATCGTCAATGCTGATAATCGCCAATTCGTCAGGAGTATTAATATGATTTCCTTTAATAAAATACAAAACTTCCATCAATGTTAAATCATTGATCGTAAACAATGCTTCCGGCAAGCGGCCGGATTCATACAACCTTGTCAATTCTTTTTGAATACGCGGGATCTCCGTTGTGATAAAATAATCGTCAACAACTGGAAGTCCCTTTTTTACTAACGCTTGCCGAAATCCTTCAATGCGCTCCATCCTCGGAACGATATGGGAAACAAGCGGCGGAGTGACAATTCCGATGTGTTCGTAACCACGCTCAGCAAAATATTCGACCGCCAATTCAGCAGCCTTTTGATTATCAAGCAGAACTGCGTCCGCTTTGACCTCCGGAACCATCCGATCGACAAACACAAGCGGAAACCGTTCTTCAAGTAATTTTTGATATATATCAGCGTTTTTTCCTGTTGGAAAAATAATCAAACCATCGACTTGTTTTGCCCGCAGCATCTCAATATATTTCTTTTCTTTCTCCGGATCATCATCGGAATTAGAGACGATAACATGGAAACCCCGCTCTTGGCACTCTTCCTCAATCGCATGCAGCACTTGCGTCGTAAGCATATGCATAATGTTGAAGACGACCACTCCGATTGTCATCGTTGTTTTCTGTTTTAAGCTGCGGGCGATAAAATTCGGTTGATATCCCAATTCCTTAATCGCCATGGCAATTCGTTTTCTCGTTTCCTCGCTCATATATTCATAGCGTTTATTTAAATATTGCGACACTGTGCTTTTCGAGACATCCGCCAACTTTGCGACGTCAGCCATCGTAACTTTTTTCAAAGGGATCCCTCTTTCATTACTAAATCGATTTAGTATTTATAAGCGTTTTCATAAACCGGTTTAGTAAAATTATAAAACAAAATGAAATCGTTTTACAATTAATTTGTTAAAAATTTTTCTTTAAAAATCAACATATCTGGCTGCCAAACGTTGTAAATAAATCGATATTTTTGTGAACCAGTTAAATGCGGACAAATCCAATTTTAAAAAACTGCCCGTTTATATGGATAGATTCATTAATCGCCGATAAGAAAAAATCTTAGCAAAACATTGACGGAATTTCCGGCTGTGCGCAACAGCGATCATAAAGATGTAATTTTCGACATCTATGACCCGGCACAAAAAATCTGCGATACTAGTTGCCCCTTTACGATAAGCCGAAAACAACATGAGGTACCAGTAAAAATCCATCTCCTCCCCCGTTTCAAATCCAGAAACCGGATAGTGAGAAATGGCTGGATAGCAAAAGATTGTAATTGCTGAATAAAAACAAATCGCGTTCAACAAAGCTGAACATTTCTGACCATTGAAAGTCGTGTAACTTAACATTCTCTTGACCATTCTTGTCAAACCGTGATACGCTCGTCTTACAAATTATTTTAAAAATTCTAAAAATAATGTTACAAAGGGGTGAATATGATGCACATGGCGGATGCCTTGATTTCACCAGCTGTTGGTGGAACCATGCTGGCAACTACTGCTGGAGTTGCAGCTTATTCAATCAAAAAACTCCAGAATGAGCTGGATGAAAAGAAAATTCCTTTAATGGGAGTGATGGGAGCATTTGTTTTTGCAGCACAAATGATTAATTTTTCAATACCAGGCACTGGTTCAAGCGGACACCTCGGAGGAGGAATGCTGCTGGCAATATTATTAGGTCCTTATGCGGGATTTTTAACAATGGCTTCGATTTTGTTGATACAGGCATTGTTCTTTGGTGACGGCGGATTGCTTGCTTTTGGCTGCAACGTATTTAACCTTGGTTTTTATACGTGCTTTATAGCATATCCATTCATATATAAATGGTTTACACGTAAAGGGATTACTTCCAATAGGATTTTTGCTGGTTCGATGGCTTCAGCACTGGTTGCTCTCCAATTGGGTGCTTTTAGCGTTGTCCTTGAGACTCTTTTATCAGGAAAAACCGAATTACCCTTTGAGAAATTCGTATTGTTAATGCAGCCGATTCACCTTGCGATCGGAATAGTTGAAGGGCTGGTGACCGCAGCAATCATTACCTTCGTATGGAGGGCTAGACCTGACATTTTGGAAAAAGCAGCAAACGAGGAAGCCTTTGGCAATATATCTATGAAGAAAGTATTGACAGCCCTTTCAATCGCTGTAGTTGTGGTTGGCGGTTTGTTTTCTTGGTTTGCATCCGCTAATCCTGACGGACTGGAATGGTCTATCGAAAAAACAGCAGGTACGGCAGAATTGGAAGCTCCTGACGGCATTCATGAAACACTCTCTGAAATTCAAAGCAAAACAGCATTATTGCCTGATTATGATTTTAAAGCAAGTGAAAATGAAAAAACAGCTGGACAAGCTGAAAATGCGTGGCCTGCTGTTAATGCTGGGACAAGCGTTTCGGGTATAGTAGGAGGAGCATTGACTCTTGCATTAGCCGTATTTACAGGGTGGGTCATCATGTTGATTAAAAGGAGAAAAATAAAAACGACCGCTTGATCATTTTTATGGTGGGGTCCTCCCTTTAGTTTATTAAAAATATATAATAGGAATGGATGTAAATGTCGAACATGATAAATTCGCTGTCTAATATGAGGCTTCTGGATGATCTGGCGCGAAAAGAGACCTTTATACACAGAATTCATCCACTAATAAAGCTGTTAACCACAGTCGTCTATTTGACTGTGGTTGTATCATTTGAAAGGTATGAAATAATTGGTCTTTTGCCTTTTATTTTTTATCCTATACTAATTTTTGCTTTTGCAGAGCTACCAGTTGCGCCAATTTTAAAAATGATATTGCTTATTGAACCTTTCATTATCGGAATCGGAATATTAAATCCATTGTTTGATCATTCTAAAGTGCTGTTTGGTGGAATTGCCATTTCAAAAGGTTGGGTTACTTTTTTATCCATTTTAATAAAATGCAGTTTAACAGTGACAGCCAGCATTTTACTCATTGCAACCACAGGGATGGATCGGTTTGCCGCAGCTTTGCGGATGGTCAAAATCCCTAAGATTTTTGTCTTACAGCTTCTATTAACATATCGATATATATCGGTGCTGATCGAAGAGATTTCCAGGATGATAAGGGCGTATTCACTTAGGGCGCCAGGACAAAAGGGATTAAAGTGGAGCGCTTGGGGCTCTTTTGCCGGACAAATATTGCTCAGGACTTTTGAAAGAGCAGAGCGGGTATATCAAGCAATGAATTTAAGAGGCTTTACAGGAGAGTATTATACAGGAGATATTGCAAAACTAAGCTTTAAAGACCTTGCCTATTTTGCCGGATGGAGTCTATTTTTTATTATTGCAAGAATTTACAACATACCTGTATTGATAGGGTCATTGTTTACAGGAGTGATTTGATAGGATGAGTCATCATAAAATTGAAGTGAGGAATCTGCATTTTTCGTATCCGGATGGACATGAAGCAATTAAAAATATGTCTTTTTCCATTTATCATGGTGAATCAGTCGGAATCATTGGTGCAAATGGTGCTGGGAAGTCTACGCTGCTAATGCTGTTGATGGGAGTTTATTTTCCGGATGGCGGAGAAGTGCTGGTAGGAGATGTGCGTGTAACCAAAAAGACATTACCGATGATTCGCCAAAGATTGGGAATGGTTTTTCAGGACCCTGACGACCAATTGTTCATGACTACTGTTTATGAAGACGTTGCCTTTGGACCACGAAATTATAAGCTGGAAGAGGAAGACGTGGAGAGACGGGTGATGCAGGCACTGGAGAAGGTTGGAATACCTCATTTGAGAGACCGAGCCCCCTATAAACTATCAGGAGGAGAAAAGCGCTCTGCCGCAATTGCATCCGTTTTATCCATGCAACCTGATGTATTGATCATGGATGAGCCAACTTCTGGCCTGGACCCAAAATCAAGACGGAGAGTAATTGATTTGTTAAAAAGCTTTGAACATACAAAAATAATTACCAGCCACGACTTGGACATGGTACTTGAAACCTGTAAAAGGATTATTGTGATAAAAAAAGGAGAAATAGCTGCAGATGGAACCGCAGTGGACATTTTATCCAATGAAGATCTGCTGAATAGCTGTGGCTTGGAATTACCTCTTTCACTTCAAAAATGTCCTGTTTGCGGAACTTCAAAAGGCAAATTCGGATATATCCATGAGAAAATTGTAGTCGACAAAGAAGCCAAAAAAGAATTGCGATTGACCGGAGAATGAGTTTGCTTTTGAAATTTGAAGAAGCTCAAATAAATTCAACTATTTCGAAGCAGTTGACCTTATGAAATAAGCACTGCCTAATCTGACGAGAACCATAAAATATTCTCTCGTTTATTTTGATGTTCCATGCACCCACGCCCCGGCATCACTTTCACAAAAAACATCGGCTGGCTCATTGATGTTCCGAACTTAACTTATATCCGTTTCCCCGAGTCTCCTAGTGGGAACAGATAAATGAATTTATTATCGAATAAAGCATAATCTGAGGATACTCTATAGAACCTTACACAAAATTCTTGATGGTACCTTTAAAAGGAAAAGTTTCTATTTCTATATAATTATTCTTACAACCTTTTTATTTTAGAATGAGTGTATTGAACAATTCTATTTGATATGCAACATACACTTTACTGAGGGATAAATCCTATTAAGTTGAAAATGCCTTGTGGCTCTATGGTTGTGGAAATATATGCTTTACGTCATACGAAATGTGACAGGAACCATAAAATTTCCGTTTGGAAGTTTTATGGTTCTTTTTATTTTAATGGAATTTTATATACTTGTCGAAGCAAAAAATAAAGTGTGATGTCCCCTTTATGCGATCCTATTGTAGTAAAAACAAAGACATGTTTGGATTATCCAATCCTTCATAAATTTTACTCCACCATTTTTACCTATATATTTTCGTGCAAAAATACTAAACCTTAATTGATGCTAGTAATATTGTTTCATTTTGTCAAAATAGAGAGGATATTATTGTAAATTGTTGAAAAGATTACTGTGAAAAACTTGGAAAGGGGGGATAAAAAATGAATAGTAGTCTTGGAGTTTCTCGCTATGTGCGAAATGTATTTGTCTTAATCATTGCGGGGCTTTTAATTACCTTATGTCTCTCTTTTACTCAAACACAAGCAGCCGGTCAGAACTATGCTAAAGCATGGGAAACACTAATGGGGGCAAAATGGAATGGCTATGTCCAAATCAAAGCCTCGTATAATGATAATGGCAAACACGCGAAACAGGGATATCACCGGTTTACTCGTCAGGCGGGACCTTCTCTTGATACAGGACGTCTTTACACTTCAAAAGCAAGTTCGAAAAGTGATACAAGAGTTCATTCCCGCCAAGACTCTGTTTGGGACTCACCACTTTGGGGTGACAAATATGTAACTCGCTATAACTATAACTTTATTTACTTCTAAAATTATAACCTAATTAAGTTTTACTTTCTAGAATTTGGATCAAAGCACGTAAATTGAGGAGGGCGTTGACATGAATACAAATAAATGGTTTCTATTAAATTTAAGACTTGCACTTAGTTGCGTCCTTCTCAGCATGCTAACATCTTTCATGGTGCAAGCATTTCAATGGACGCTTGAAAGCCGCCAAGAAATCACATTCGGCTTAACAGGAGAAATAACTGTCTTGACCATGATTAATGGTCCACAAGAGGTTACAAAAACTGAAGCATCTTCTGCACAAAGTATGTTAATTGACTATATTGATAAACAGTCACTATCTCTTGTTTATTCTTCGTTAGGCGATGGTCGACCTGAAATCATTGTTTACGACCCACATGGATCCCTGCCTTGGTTTCCAAAAGATTCAGATGAAAGTACGGACTTAACAACTTCTCATGCCTATCTTTTCCGAGGTACATACACTGAAAAACAGTGGTCGAATTCTGGTACAGCATCTCTTTTACCAAAGGAAGTTGAAATTTCCGGAGTGATTGATTCGCCATCTGCAACAGATGATTATCAATATGCACGTACGATTAATCTAGATCCACTACCTCCTGGAAATTACACGATAAATACTTCGGATCCGGATCAAGTAAAACATATATTAAACTTGTTCTATCAGATGGGGTTTGTCCCTCAGGTAAGTAAGGAAATCCCATTATTTACATATTTCATTAATAATCCATTTGTTGTAATCACTGTCATTTTTCTAGTTATGGGTCTTTTATGTGTTGTTTTGGACTGGTTTTTATACAATCAAGAACGTACTCGAGAGTTTGGCATTCGAAGACGTTATGGAGCCTTGCCCACTACCCTCGTGCGAGAAAATCTATTATTTGGGATAGCTGGTCTTCTAATAGGGAGTGCTATAGGTGGAATTATGTCAAAACTTCTAATAGCAGAAGTTAGCCATACTGATATCCCATTATTCAATTTACAAACATTCGCTAGTATTGCTATCTCATTCATTATTGTCATCTTGACATGGTCTTTGATACTTTATGTGGTTATAAAGACAAACAAGGAGGTAAATGTTGATGCGTGAGTTGTGGGCAGGGGTTATTATGGCTTGCCGACGTTGGCAGGCCATGTTAGGAATTTCATTGATGATTACCGCAGCCTGCGTTGTTTTTGCACTGGCCTTAGAGGATGTTGTATCCCAGGTTGCTGTATTAAAAGGAGGCCAGCAATTACGGGAACAGCACGCTGTCACTTTTACCCCTTACTATCCATCCGATGGTGAACCGAGTCAAGTAGGGACGGATACTATACAATTTGTGATAGACCAAATCAACGATCAAAAGGGCTATACTGCAATCATTAATAACATGGGACTTGATGATCCTGAATTTGCAGATGGACATCTTACACTAATACTGTTCGGTGATGTTATTTCAGATTTATTTCCTGAGCTTCAGCTGTGCGAATCCGTACCATGTGCTATGCAAGGGTCAAAACTTGCTGGTGAAAATATGGACTCTGTAAATATAGCAGGAGAAAACATACCAGTAGTCGGCACACTTCCTGCAGGAGCTACCTTTTTTGATCCTTCGGCGGCAGGTTTACCCTTAGACAATCGCATCGTGATTAGAGCACCATCTAACCTTCTTCCACTACTCAGTCCTATTGAGCAAGAAGAAGCTATAGCTCGAACGGTCTTGCTTGATCCGGAAGCTAAAGCGGTAGGTACGTTTGTTAAGATGAGTGCAAATAGTGACTTGTTTCTTATTCCCCATGACATAGCTGTGGATCAACCTCAACGATTTCGTGAAATAATGGGACGTTCCGCTATATATATTGTAGGTATGTTAAGTTTTCTGTTACTAGTTTTTATTGCTTTCGTGTCCTCTGCACGTTTGACGATTCGTCAAGAGCATCGGGCTTTTAAAATCAGGGTTATGTATGGAGCAACGCCTTTTCATATTAGTCTTCGCATTGGGGGATTTTTGGCAGCGGTGGTGCTGATCCCACCGATTACGATACTTACACTGCTCTTATGTTACTTACATCTTGCGGGTGCACCATCACCAAATGTACCGTTATGGGTTATGTTAGGAATCTTAGTGACATTTTTTATATTATGGTTATGGTCCATGCGCAGCACAAAAAAGATAGGAGGCTGAAAATGAAACCAATCCTTGAAGCTCGAAACATTTCGAAGGTTTATGGTAGGGATCGCACACAAGTAACGGCTCTTGAAAAAGTTTCTTTACGACTGAATGCTGGTGAATGTGTTATTTTGATGGGGGCGTCAGGTAGCGGTAAATCTACATTATTAAATATATTAGGATTAATTAGTAAGCCAACGCGGGGCCATATCCTCATTCAAGGAAGAGAAGTATCAGAACGCGATCGTAATAGGGCTCGTCTACGAAATGAGTATTTTGGATATATCCATCAGGATTACGCAATAATTGAGAATGAAACTGTTGAAAGTAATGTCATGATACCATTGCAATATGCAAGACCCTTACCAGGACGTAAGGAGAGAAAAAATAGAGTATTAGAGGCATTAGAGAAAGTCGGTCTGGATTGGGCATTAAAGAAGAAACCATCAGAACTTTCTGGAGGTGAACGACAGCGAGTTGCTATTGCTCGTGCTCTGGTGAACAATCCTGATGTGATACTCGCCGATGAGCCGACAGCAGCCCTTGATAGCGAGACAGCGCAAACAGTAATGTCTCATATTCTTTCTTTCAAAGAAAAAGGTGCTGCAGTGCTTGTTGCGACCCATGATGATAAGGTGGCTAAGCTAGGGGATCGAATTCTACGAATTAATGACGGTCAACTCATAACAAGTAAGGGGCTGTCCAAAAAGTGACTAATTTTCACTTTTTGGCAGCCTCTTTCTGTTAATTCATGCTTAAAAATACAAAAAAATCACCCTTTCTAGTAAAAGGTAAGTGACCAAACAAACATTTTAGAAAGAGGGCGATTTTTTATGAGTAATCAAAAGACTACTATAATGAATGATACCATGCAATTGTCATTTTTTCCAGAAATACATGATAAAGAACCTTCAAAACAGCAAAGAGACATTACTCCTACATTTAAAGAATACAACAATAAGCAAGTTATGGTTATTTATGATATTGAGGGGTTATTCCCATACCGACATCAAAAGCAATGACGCTTTGCATATACATTCCTTTTATAATTTTTGTTACTTTTGTTTCAATTCCTCATAGTTAAGATAAAAACGATTTTGCAAAGAAACAGGAAGTTTATTTTCTGACTTGTTTCAATTCCTCATAGTTAAGATAAAAACGCACCTTGTAAGTTCCACATCGCACCGGGCGCAACCTGGTTTCAATTCCTCATAGTTAAGATAAAAACATAACAGCATGATAAATAAATTGCTATGATCCTTAAAAGTTTCAATTCCTCATAGTTAAGATAAAAACTGTTTCGGCAGCAACAACTACAGCGTTGGCTGGCATGGGTTTCAATTCCTCATAGTTAAGATAAAAACTGGAAGGTCAGATGGCGGTCTGACCTTCTTTTATTGTTTCAATTCCTCATAGTTAAGATAAAAACAAAAATACCTGCTTCAAGGGGAAGAAAATACAATCACGTTTCAATTCCTCATAGTTAAGATAAAAACATCTAGCGCATTTTTGGTAATCTTGTTATATGTCTCGGTTTCAATTCCTCATAGTTAAGATAAAAACTATCAGAAGACGGGCTACTACAAGGCGCTTAGCGATGTTTCAATTCCTCATAGTTAAGATAAAAACTTTATGAAAGAATTCAACAATTTTAAAGAAGGATTGAGTTTCAATTCCTCATAGTTAAGATAAAAACGTATACAAAAACCGAAGTGGACAACGCGTTGAACAGGTTTCAATTCCTCATAGTTAAGATAAAAACTGAATCAGATTATCAATATTTTTATTTTGTTCTATGTTTCAATTCCTCATAGTTAAGATAAAAACCCTAAAAAAAGTTGTTAAATAAGCATTTCATTTTTAATGCTTGACTGGTTATTTTTATTTTAGCGAAAAGTGGAATTTTTATCAAATCTTTGATTTGCTTGGGCTCAATGAAGATTTAAAAGAGTCGTCGATCCCCCGGGATTTTTGCACGATTGGGGGTCGACGACTCTTTTTTATTTCCGTTTAAAACAGATTTCAAAGTTTGCCTGCCGACAATGAAATCCATGTTGTATCAACCATTTTACCTGACCCATCTGTTTTAATAAAGTAAACATCCGGCTCATTCCCTTCTCATTCAATTGAAGGAAGAGTGAGACCATATTTAACATTTCATTCAGGAAAATTGGTTTAGGTCTATTCGATCGGTTCCTACGATCTAAAATAAGAACATGATCTGATAAATGATTGGTAGTTTTTACTTAAAATTCCTTTTTTCTGTTTGAGGTGTTTCTCTTTGTACTCCAGCGGGCTTAAATACCCAAGTGTTCCATGAATTCTAATATATTAAACCAATGAACATAATCATCTAATTTCAGTTTCAATTGGTCAAAATTTTCGAAATATTTACCTTTAACAAATTCTGTTTTGATAATACTGCGTAGTCATAGGGACACCCCTTCATGCTTAACGACCGATTAATCTGAAAAGTATCTAGAACTTCATCAATTGTCTTGTTCTTGAATTCATTGCCTCTGTCTGTGTGGAATAATTGAATTTGCCGTAAATCTGCTTTCACGGTCGATCAAGATTCGATGCGTAAATATGAAGAATACACCTCATCAATTATGGAGTAATTTTTTTCAATTTTTGTGGGTGCTTTTTATTGAAAGTTAGATTTATTGTTTTCACCCACAAATATAAAACCCCTCCAACGCTTGAGCGTCAAGGGGTTTCAGGAATTAATATTGGGTGATGTATTGTTCGCGCTCCCATGGGTGCACTTGAGTTCTAAACATATCCCATTCGATCTCTTTTGCTTCGACGAAATGTTCGAATAAATGGGATCCTAAAGCACTGACAATGACTTCGTTTTGTTTTAAGTTTTCAAGTGCCTCATATAATGTTGCTGGAAGGTCGACAATGCCGTTTTCGATGCGTTCTTCTTTTGTCATCACATAAATGTTGCGATCTACTGGTTTTGGCGGAGTTAATTTGTTTTTAATGCCATCGAGACCAGCTTTCAAGAGTACAGCCATGGCAAGGTATGGGTTTGCAGATGGGTCAACGCTGCGCACTTCAATACGAGTGCTCATGCCGCGAGATGCAGGAATCCGGATTAACGGACTTCTGTTGCGGCCGGACCATGCAACATAGCAAGGAGCTTCGTAGCCAGGCACTAAACGTTTGTAAGAGTTGACAGTTGGGTTTGTCACAGCTGTAAAGCTTGTTGCATGTTTGATGACACCTGCAATGAATTGTAAAGCTGTTTCGCTTAATCCATCTTCTGTATTTGGATCGTAGAATGCATTTTCACCATTTCGGAATAAAGAAAGGTTGCAGTGCATACCTGAACCGTTGACTCCGAACAATGGTTTTGGCATGAATGTTGCGTGCAAGCCGTGTTTACGGGCAATGGTTTTCACAACAAGCTTAAATGTTTGAATGTCATCACAAGCTTTGATGGCATCTGCATATTTAAAGTCAATTTCATGCTGACCAGGTGCTACTTCGTGGTGGGAAGCTTCGATTTCGAATCCCATTTCCTCAAGTTCCAACACAATGTCGCGGCGGCAGTTCTCGCCTAAATCAGTCGGCGCAAGGTCAAAATATCCGCCATTATCATTCAATTCTAATGTTGGTTCACCCTTTTCATCCAGTTTGAATAAGAAAAATTCCGGCTCAGCCCCTAAATTAAATGCTGTAAATCCGAGCTCTTCCATTTCCTTCAGCACTCGTTTTAAGTTGTTGCGCGGATCTCCTTCAAAAGGCGTTCCATCAGGATTATAAATATCGCAAATTAAGCGGGCAACTTTCCCTTTTTCCGCTGTCCATGGGAAAATGACAAACGTATCTAAATCAGGATACAGATACATATCAGATTCCTCAATGCGGACAAATCCTTCAATAGATGATCCGTCAAACATCATTTTGTTATCCAACGCTTTTTCTAATTGGGAAACAGGGATTTCAACGTTTTTAATCGTTCCCAAAATGTCAGTGAACTGCAGGCGGATAAATTTTACGTTTTCTTCTTGGACTAAACGAATAATATCTTCTTTTGTGTACTTTGGCATATTATTTCTCCTCTCATATATAAAAAATAAATTTATATAGCGATATTATCAATGAAAGAACCGTGAAAGGTCTCCTTGTCTTAATGTTGCACGGTTCATTCTTCCAGCATGGAGAAGTTCTTCCTTTAATAGTTTGCGAAGTTCGGCATCAGATAAATCTGATTTTTCTTTTGCCAATGAAGATCTTTCGAAAGTTTGTCTTTCTTGTTCGTTTTCTTTATACGCAAATATTTGCTTAATACCTGCCATATTGACACCCTGCTCAATCAACGATTTAATTTCAAGCAATCTATCGACATCATTGAAGGAAAATAACCGGCGATTGCCTTCCGTTCTCGCAGGGGAAATAAGACCATGTTCTTCATAATATCTTATTTGTCTGGCAGATAGTTCCGTCAGCTGTTTTACGATGCTGATTGGAAACAACGGCATGGAACGGCGGTCTTGATCATTCATGCTCTTTTAGCCCCTCCTTCCTTTTGCTTATCTACATTATAGATGAATGTAAGATATCATGTCAATATAATGTCATAAAATTTAACATGGTTTTTTATACAAGGAAAACTTTATCGTTTGACAGTCCATTTAACGAATCGAGAATTGGCAAATATGATCGGAACGTCCCTAGAAACCGTAAGCAGAACGCTGAACCAGATGAAATGTTTTTTTATAGTTCGACTAATCGTTTTTCTATTAATTCATTGACGGCATGGAAAATAGCGATTTTGACATGTTCAAACGTCAAGCCTCCCTGCACATATGCCACATATGGAGGACGAATCGGTCCATCCGCTGAAAGCTCAATGCTGGAGCCTTGGACAAAAGTCCCGGCCGCCATGATGACTTGATCGCTATAACCCGGCATTTCATTTGGAACCGGTGTTACATGCGAGTTTATGGGCGATGCAGATTGAATCGCTTGGCAAAACGCAATCATCATATCTGCATTATCAAACTGAACGGACTGAACTAGATCTGATCTTTTCTCATTCCAGCTAGGATTGACTCGCAACCCGATTTCTTCCAGCATTGCAGCGGTAAAAATCGCTCCTTTTAGCGCTTGTCCAACAACATGCGGAGCGAGAAAAATACCTTGAAACATCTCATGAAGACTGTAAAGCATTGCACCGGCTTCCCTTCCGATACCTGGCGAAGTGAGCCGGTACGCGCAAGCTTCCACGAGCTCTTCTTTTCCAACGATGTATCCTCCCGTTTTCACAAGCCCTCCTCCAGGATTTTTTATAAGAGAGCCTGCAATAAGATCAGCACCTGCATGTCCCGGCTCCTGATCTTCGGTAAACTCACCGTAGCAATTATCGACAAAAACAACAATTTTTTCATTGATTGATTTGATGAAAGAAACCATTTCCTTAATTTCATGAATGGAAAATGACGGTCTGACATCATATCCTCTAGAACGCTGAATTCCGATCATTTTTGTTTTATCACTGATTGCCGCTTTTACTCGGTCAAAATCAACTCGTCCTTCAGGAGTCAGATCAATTGTTTGATAAGAAATGCCAAATTCTTTTAAAGAGCCTGTCCCCTTTCCGCGGATACCGACAATTTCTTCAAGCGTATCATACGGCTTTCCGGTAATATAGATAAGTTCATCGCCGGGCCTTAATACGCCGAAGAGAGCCGTTGAAATGGCGTGTGTACCAGAAATGATTTGCGGCCGGACAAGTCCTTTTTCACATCCAAAAATATCAGCATAAACATCTTCCAATGTATCCCTGCCGATATCATCATATCCGTATCCTGTTGAGGGAATAAAGTGGGAATCGCTCACCCGATGCTTTTGAAAGCTTCTGAGCACACGAAGCTGATTTACTTCCACTACTTTGTCAATTTCTTCGTGAAATGGTTTTATTTTTTTTTCTACTTTTTGAGCTATGTCCATAATTTTTTTTCCATGTGTAAAATATTGAAACATCTGTAAAACCCTTTCTACTTATTCTTCATAATTTGATCATATACTGGATGGTCGCGAAACACTAGACCAGAAACGATATAGTGCTGATTTTGTTCGTCAAATTGCAAGGTTGAAACGAGCGTATTTGCTTTTAACAACGATAGACGTTTCCCATCACCTGTTGGAACGGAGACAACGTAAGGATGCATTTTTTTCTTTAATTTTTCTTCAATAGCTGTTTTTAACCGTTCTATATCTTCGTCACAAAAAGCAGAAATGACAATATAGTCTTCCTTTAAAGAAGGAAAGAAATGCTCTAGTTGTTGATCTTTTTTATTGTACACTGTTAAAACAGGCAATCCGTCCGTTCCTAATTCTTTTAATAATTCATTCACGGTGTTTTCATGCTGAATATAGTCAGGATGAGAGCTGTCGACGATATGTAAAAGCAAATCTGCTTCCTTTATTTCTTCTAACGTAGAACGAAAAGCAGCGATAAGGCTTGTTGGCAGCTGCTGGATAAAGCCGACAGTATCAGTCATGAGCACCTTCATGCCGGATGGGAGAAACATTTTCCTTGTCATAGGATCCAATGTGGCAAACACCATATCCTCCTGAAATGAATCAGCAGCTGTCAGCTTATTGAACAGCGTTGACTTTCCTGCGTTGGTATAGCCAACAAGAGCGATTTGAGTTTGATGATTTCTCTTTCTTTGCGAACGATAACGCTCGCGATGGGAAACAATATGGGACAGCTGTTGTTTTATATCGTGAATGCGATTTCGGATGTGCCTTTGATCCGTTTCAAGCTTCGTTTCTCCCGGACCTCTTGTCCCGATTCCTCCTCCTTGCCGAGATAGATTCAATCCATGTCCCGAAAGTCTCGGAAGCAAATATTCAAGCTGTGCCAGTTCAACTTGAAGTTTCCCTTCTCTTGACTTCGCCCTTTTTGAAAAAATGTCCAAAATTAGCTGAGTCCGATCGATCACCTTTACCTCTAACAGACGAGCTAAATTTCGCAGCTGGCTGGGCGACAGCTCATTATTGAAAATAACGGTATTTGCCTCTGTCGTCTCGATAAGCTGTTTAATCTCATCAACTTTTCCTTTTCCAATATATGTAGATGGTTCGGCCCTCAGTCGATTTTGTGTGCAAACAGCTGCGACTTGGCCGCCCGCAGCAGCCGTGAGCGATTTCAGCTCTTCCATTAAATAAAAAAACTGTTCTTCATCGGTTTCCATGAACTTGACGCCAACGAGAATCACCTGTTCTTTCTCTTCCACTCGTCTTCTTCCTCCAATTATGCTGCAAATTTATAAACTATGCGTTATGAATTAAACCTTCGATAAACGGATCAATGGTAAGGTTATCAAATTTAAATCATCTTTAGCGCACTTCAAGACAAAAGAAACGTATTGAATTCAAAAGTAAGATGATCAAACTCAATTCATCTTCAGCACATTTCAAAACAAAACGTACAGAGTTCAAATCCAAACCATCTTCAGCACACTTCAACACTAGAAACGTTGCTAAGTTCAAAATTAGGATACCAACTCCAATCATCCTTAGCGTACTTCAAGACAATAACGTACTCTGTTCAAAGTTAGGATCATTTAGCACATTTCAACTTTAGAAACATTATTAAGTTCAAAGGTAGGATGATCAAACTCAATTCATCTTCAGCACATTTCAAAACAAAACGTACAGAGTTCAAATTCAAATCATCTTCAGCACACTTCAAGACTAGAAACGTTGCTAAGTTCAATGTTAGGACTCAACTAAATCATCTTCAGTATGCTTTAAAAACAGAAACGTATTGAGTCAAAATAAAGATTATCAAACTTAAATCATCAACGCACTTCAACACTAGAAAAATTTATTGAATCAACGTTAAGAGTATCAAATTCTAATCGTTTCAGCCAATTAAATGGCTGCCGTCATTCTTTTCTAAACTATGTGAGAAAAATAAACGAATTTGTGTAAATTATGTGCAGCAATGAAACAGGAGCTTTCTTCAAAACCCATTTAAATAAAGATTTATCAATCAATTCTTTTCAATAATCAAGTAAAGCAGCCTAGGGGCTGCTTATACGTTTAATATTAAATCTTCTTCTTTTACAAGAAGCAAATCTTCCTTGCCAAACTTATCAGAAAGCAGGAGCCTCATTGCCTGTGCCCGTATAGATTTTTCGATAATGTTGCGAACATATCTTCCATTTGAAAAGTTCGTTGGGTGAGTCGCATATTTCACTTTTAGCAAATGCTCTTTCAATTTGCATTCAGCTCCATGGCTAAATCGATACTCTTTGTCCTTCATCATTAATTTTGCTATTTCCATCAGCTCATCGACTGAATAGTCTGGGAAATCAACTACGATCGGAAAACGGGATTCGAGTCCGGGATTTAAAGATAAAAAACGATCCATTTCCCTTGGATATCCAGCTAAAATTAACACAAAATCATGCTGTCTGTCTTCCATATGTTTGACAAGGGTGTCAATTGCTTCTTTTCCGAAATCTTTTTCTCCTCCGCGGGCTAAACTGTATGCCTCATCAATAAAAAGAATTCCGCCAAGTGATTTTTTGATCAAATCGCGCGTTTTCTGCGCTGTATGGCCGATATATTCACCTACTAAATCAGCCCGCTCCGCTTCAATTAAGTGTCCTTTCGATAAAACATTCATTTGGAAAAAAAGCTTTCCGATCAATCGCGCGATCGTTGTTTTTCCCGTTCCGGGATTCCCTTTAAACAGCATATGAAGCGCTTGCCTTCCGGTTTTTAACCCCTGTTCTTCTCTTTTTTTATTCACAAAAATCCATGCATATATTTCCTTTAATAATCTTTTCACTTCTTCCATTCCAACTAATGCGCCCATCTCCTGTTCAATCTCTTTTAATACACTGTGTTCGACAGCCGCTTTGGAAATGGAAAGATCATATGTTGCGATTTTTTCCTTTTTACCTTCAAGTTCAGTTTTGCTTTGTCCTAAGACAATATTCATTTGGCCGTTATTTTTGAAGGTGACCGCTCGCTCCACAGGCTTCACCTCATTTTTATATTTATCTTCTAAATTACATCTACTTTGTTTAAAGGAACATGTCATGGAAAAAGGTTGTTATTATTAATATTTATGCTGAAAGCCAAGTAGTACAAACCTTCTTTTCATCTATGTCTTCATAAAAACTAAGCAGTATTTTTCTGAAGCCTGGGTGGCTTGCGGCCTGGACAAGTACAGATTCTAGGACAGGTCAGTTAAATATTAGCGAAGGGCAAAAATAACGACCATTCAAATTATCTGCGTTTAGACGATAATTAGGAAAACATGGATTGAAGATAGAAAAATACCTGACATATCGGAACCGCTGCCACGAAACCTTTCCTTCTCATGAAAAAACCGGAGATCATCTCCGGTTTTTTCGTCATGCTTCAATGTCAATTTGTACATTTCTTTGCGGTGCAAATGTTGAGATCGCATGCTTGTAAATGAGCTGCTGTTTTCCCTCTGATTCGATGAGGACCGTAAAATTATCAAATGCTTTTACTTGTCCTCTAATTTGGAAACCGTTTAATAAAAACACGGTCACGTAAGTGCCATCTTTTCGTAACTGATTTAACACTTGATCTTGAATGTTTATCGGTTGCTTCATCATTCGTCCTCCTCATATCCTCTATAATTTATTATTTCTTCTCAGAAAGAAGCTTTCCTGCTATATAATGAAAAATTTCACTAACTTTTTCTTCCATCAAGACAGGCGGAGTCATATCAAACCATTTGACATTCATTTTGTTTCGAAACCATGTTAGTTGCCTTTTCGCATATCTTCTTGTGTTTTTTTTCAACGTTTCAATTGCTTCTGCAAGAGAAGCCTTGCCATCAAAAAAATCGTATAATTCTTTATATCCAATCGCCTGCGCAGATTGTACACCGCGAACTCCAGAATCATACAGTGATTTTGCTTCTTCAATCAAACCTTCCTCAATCATTTCGTCAACTCTTTTATCAATGCGTTGATACAATACATCGCGGTCCATCGTAAGGCCGATAATGGCAGTATGATAGCGCTCATTTGCTTCATGCGTCTTTATATGCTCGCTCATTTTTTTTCCTGTTTTATAGTAAATTTCTAAAGCACGGATGACTCTCCTAGCATTGTTTGGATGAATTCGTTCTGCACTGTCAGGGTCGATTTCCTGTAAACGTTCGTGTAATGCTAAATTCCCATGTTCATGCAAAAAATTTTCCAGTTCTTTTCTTATTTCAGGGTCAGATTGAATATCGGAAAATTGGTAATCATCATATAGAACCGCTTGAATGTACAAGCCTGTTCCCCCAACAATCATCGGCATTTTTCCGCGCTTAGTTATCGAGGCAATTGCTTTTCTCGCAAGCTTTTGAAACTCGGCAACGGAGAATTCTTCCGAAGGATTCTTTAAGTCAATTAAATGATGGGGGATTCCTTCCATTTCATGCTCTTTTATCTTTGCTGTTCCGATATCCATTCCTTTATAAATCTGCATGGAATCGCCGCTGATAATTTCACCGTTTAATTTTTTGGCTAATTCAATGCTTAGTTTCGTCTTTCCGACAGCAGTTGGGCCAATTAAAACAACAAGTCTATCCTTTTCTTCTTCCATATTGACCACACTTTCAAAAAATACTCACTGTTTCATCGTATCATGATTTTTAAGAAAACACCAATGTATTATACCCTTTTTCATCATAGAGTATACTCTTTTCAATTGATTTCATATTCTCTTTATACTGCTCTAATCCGAAAAAAACAACTCTTGTCCAATCATTGCTCTCATCTCCATTTACCTCATAACTTGACAACGATCTTTTACATGCTGCAGAAAACTATTACATAACCCTCTTAAACATTTTTTCCAGCTCATAGGTGGAAAAATGAATGATGATCGGCCGGCCATGAGGGCAAGTAAATGGATCTGACGCTTTTCTTAGCGATTCTAGCAACGCGAATATTTCTTCATTGTTTAAATATTGATTCGCTTTAATTGATCCTTTGCAGCTCATCATGATGGCTGCATCTTCTCTAAGCTTGTGGATATCCGTCTTTTTTTCATCAAGCACCTGCTGGATCAGCTCTTCAATAATTTCTTTTTCTTCACCTTGCGGAAACCATGTTGGATGAGATCGAATGATATAGGTGTTCGGTCCAAAATTCTCCAAAAACACTCCGACCTTTGCCAGCTCTTCTTTATGCTCTTCGATCACCATGACTTCATCAGAGGAAAAGCTCAGTGTAAGGGGAACAAGCATTTCCTGCACTTCGCTCGCCACTTCCCCAACTTTTTCGCGAAAATATTCATATTTGATTCTTTCTTGGGCAGCATGCTGATCGATTATATATAATCCTTTTTCATTTTGCGCCAAAATGTAAGTGCCGTGCATCTGTCCAATTGGATACATTGGAGGAACTCGGCTTTCATCCAACGTATTATTGTCCGAATCCTTCTCTTCATGTTCTTCGTTGTTATTTGGTAAATACTCTTGTACTTCAGTTTCTCCATTGACAACTGGAGGTTCAGCTATTTTTTCAGAGGAAAAGGATTGTTGCTGCTCTTCATCCGCTCCTCTATGATCAATCGAATACAAATCATCTTCGTTCCATTGATTGTCAGCCGTTTTTGGTTGAAACGTCCATTCTGGATCCTGTTTTTCCTCATTGATCAGATGTTCAAATTGGATCTCCTGCTGCACATTTACCGGGTGCTCTTTTTTCTTTTTGACTGTATCAGAGGTTGGGATAAGCTCTTTTTTCTTAAATGCATCCTGGATGCCTTTTGCGATGACTTCAAATAATTCCGCTTCTTTGCTGATTCTGACCTCCAGTTTGGCAGGATGAACATTTACGTCCACTAAGATCGGATCCATTTCAATATGAAGATAGACGACCGGAAAACGCCCTATAGGCAGGAGCGTATGGTACCCTTCTTCCACCGCCTTCGTAATGGAATGATTTTTAATAAATCTTCCGTTGATCATCGTAGAAATATAGTTTTTGGATGCTCTTGTCACTTCCGGCAACGATAAATAGCCGCGTATGTCAAAATCAAGCGAACGGAAATGGACTGGAAACATTTTTTTCGCAATGGGAACCCCGTAAATCGCTGCAAGAACTTGCCTTACATCTCCTTTGCCGTTCGTATATAGAAGCCGCCGGCCGTTATGCGTAAATTTAAACGATATGTTTGGATAGCTCAGCGCAAGACGATTGACTATGTCAGTTATTCTCCCAAGCTCCGTATTCAGGCTTTTCATATACTTCAATCGCGCCGGCGTATTGAAAAACAGGTTCGTGACCGTGATGTCTGTTCCTTTTCGACTTGATGCTGTCTCTTTTGCTGTTACCTTCCCGCCGATTAAAGTAATTTTCGTCCCGGGTTTATCCCCTGTGCTAGTTTTCATTTCCAGATGAGAAACGGCGGCAATCGAAGGCAGCGCTTCGCCCCGGAAGCCGAGAGTTTTGATGCGGAATAAATCCGCTTCATCTTTAATTTTGCTTGTTGCATGCCGCTTAAACGCCTTTTCGCAATCATCTGGCTCCATTCCGTCCCCATTGTCCACGACGCGAATTTTGCTCAAACCGCCTTCTTCCGCCTCAATTTCAATCACTGTGCTGTTTGCATCAATCGCATTTTCGACTAGTTCTTTCACAACAGAAGCCGGCCGCTCCACGACTTCCCCAGCGGCAATTTTGTTGGATAAACTAGCATCCATAAGGATGATTTTTCCCATCATCATCACCTATTTCAATTTCTTTTGGATGTCATACAGTGTGTTTAATGCTTCAAGAGGCGTCATATCCAATAGATCTAAGGAAGAAATGATGGAGAGCACCTCTTTTTCCTTTGATGATAGCTTTTTCCCTGCCGGCTCTTTTTTCTTCTCTGCTATTTCATCACCGAATAAAGAAAGCTGGCTTGGCTCAGCAGAATACTCGATGCTCGGTTCCACCGAATGCTCGATGACGGATGGTGTATATTTCTCTTTCTGATTGTCTCCTTCGAGCTTGCTCAATATTTCTTTTGCCCTTTGGATAAGAATTTCAGGAAGCTCCGCAAGCTCAGCAACATGAATTCCGTAGCTTTGATCAGCCGCTCCTTCATCCACTTTATGGAGAAAAACAACCTTTCCGTTTTCCTCTATTGCCTTAACATGGACGTTCTGCACATTTTGCAATTCATCTCCGAGCACGGTTAATTCGTGATAATGGGTCGAGAACAATGTTTTGGCTCCGATGTGGTCGTGAATGTATTCGATTATCGCTTGAGCAAGCGCCATGCCGTCATATGTCGATGTCCCGCGCCCGATTTCATCAAATAAAATCAAGCTTTGATTCGTGGCATGTACAATCGCATTTTTGGCTTCCAGCATTTCCACCATAAACGTACTTTGCCCTGATACTAAATCGTCCGCCGCTCCAATTCTAGTAAAAATTTGGTCAAAGATCGGCAGAACCGCTTCGCTGGCAGGGACAAAGCAGCCGATTTGCGCCAAAACAGCCGTTAAAGCAATTTGCCGCATGTACGTACTTTTTCCTGACATGTTTGGACCGGTAATTAAAAGAATGTTCCTTCCTTCTTTCATCCAGCAATCATTCGGAACATAGTTTTCGGATTCCATCACTTTTTCTACGACTGGATGACGACCATCTTTAATGTAAAGCTCGGAGTCGGAAAAAGACGGTTTCGTATAATGTCGTTCTTCGCTGATTACAGCAAAGCATTGCAGGCAGTCAAGCTCGGCAATCTTTTTAGCCAAGAGCTGCAATCTAGGAATATATTGCTTTACTTCGTCGCGAATTTGCACGAACAATTCATACTCAAGATCAACGATTTTTTCTTCCGCTTCTAAAATCAACGCTTCTTTCTCTTTCAGCTCTGGTGTCACATAACGTTCAGCATTGGCCAGCGTCTGTTTCCGTTCATATCTTCCTTCATCCAAAAGATGAAGATTCGCTTTCGTTACTTCAATATAATATCCAAACACTTTGTTGTAGCCGATTTTAAGCGATTTAATTCCTGTCAGCTCTCTTTCTCTCTTTTCCAGCTCTGCTATCCACGTTTTTCCGTTTCTCGCTGCATCTCTGTAGCGATCCAATTCTTCGTTAAATCCGTCCTTAATGATGTTCCCTTCTTTGACTGAAATCGGCGGGTTTTCGATGATCGCTTTTTGAAGCAACTCCTTCAAGCTTTCACAAGGATCAATTTCTTTTTTTATTTGCTCCGAATCAGCAATTCCTAACGAAGCAACGATTGTGCGGATCTCAGGAATTTTTTCAAGCGACTTTTTCAATTGAATCAGATCTCTTGCGTTTGCATTTCCGAACGCAATTTTTCCCGACAGTCTTTCTAAGTCATATACTTCCTTCAGCAATTCCCTTAGTTCTTCTCTTTCGATATAGCGGTCGATCAATATTCCAACGATATTTTGCCGCTTTTCAATTTCTTTTTTGTCAATAAGCGGACGGTCAATCCATTGCTTCAGCAGACGCGCGCCCATAGCTGTTTTCGTCTCATCTAGCAGCCAAAGAAGGGAGCCTTTTTTTCCTTTCGACCGAATCGTCTCGGTCAGCTCCAAATTTCTTTTCGAGTACATATCAATTTTCAAATATTGATTTAATTGATAAAACTCCACCTTTTGCAAATGCTCTAGCGTCCGTTTTTGCGTCCGTTCTAAATAGTTGTATAGCCTTGCAAACGTTATTTTCAGCCGCTGATCTTGCAAATGTCCTGCAATGCTGTCTAATTTTTCAAGATAAGCTGCGTCTTTTTCAATCGAAAATGTCACAGGCTGTCTTTCTAATATCATTTTTTTCAGTTTCTCAGGAAAATCATCTGCCACTACAATCTCTTTCACTTGGCGGGAATAAAGCTCTCCCAAGCAGTCCTCCATTGTGGAGAGAAGGGTGACATATGATTCCCCTGTCGTAATATCTGTCAAAGCTAAGCCGAAAAGCGCTTCAAAGACCGTAACGGAAGCAATATATTGGTTGTCTTTCTCGCCTAGCCCTTTTCCTTCCATTAATGTCCCTGGTGTAATGAGCTGAACGACTTCCCGTTTCACAACACCTTTTGCTTGTTTCGGATCTTCTGTTTGTTCACAAATCGCCACCTTATAGCCCTTTTCAATGAGCTGTTCGATGTAGCTTGAGGCTGAGTGATACGGCACCCCGCACATCGGGATTCTTTCCTCGCCCCCGCCATCACGGCTTGTTAACGTAATTTCCAATTCTTGAGAAGCCTTGATGGCATCCTCAAAAAACATTTCATAAAAATCGCCTAAACGAAAAAATAAAAAGGCATCCTGATAGTCTGCCTTGATGTTTAAATATTGCTGTATCATTGGCGTGTATTGTGCCATGTTCATCCCCCGACTGTATGTAAAAGTTAACATCTTTTATTATAGCACAAACTCTTTATTCCGAAAAAAACTTATTCGCTCAAATAACCTATGACAAAACAATAAAACTAAAAAGCACGTACATGATTATTCGCAATTTTGTTTATTGCGTCAACCTTTGACATAAAAAATAAAGAAGCATGTTCATGATTAATGGCGGATTTGTTTATTCCTTTAAACTTTTGACATAAAAAATTAAGAAGCAGGTGCGCGGTTATCGCAAATTAGTTTTTTCCGTTAAACCTTTGACATAAAAAACTAGGAAGCAAGGGCACGATTATTCGTAGATTGTTTATTCCGTCAAACATTTGACTAAAAAACAAGGAAACCAGCGCGCGATTATCGCAAAATTAGTTTTTCCCGTCAAATCTTTGACATAAAAAACAGGAAGCAAGTACACGATTATTCACAGATTTGTTTATTCCGCCAAACCTTTGACATAAAAAAACTAGGAAGCAGCCCTCCTAGTTTTTCATTATTCTTCTGGTTCACCTTCTAAAAGCTCTGGCGTTAAATCTTCTATTTCATCCTCTAAATCCTCTTCCCAATCATCCCATTCCTCATCGGATTCAGACAAGTTGTTAGGATGGACGGAGACAACCACTTTCGTTTCTCCGATGACCTCTGCTAAAAATTCTCTTTCTACTTGAACCACAATGTTTTCGCCGTTTGGAGAAATGGTGACTTCCAGACAATTCGGCTGCTGCAAAACACGGGCAACCACTTCGTTCTCGTCATCTAAATAGTTGTCATCTTTATATCGTAATTTTAACACATCTGTATACTTGACACGCTCTGTAACTACTTCTGTTTTCGTATTTTCATCAAATGAATACCAAACGTTAATATCATATGTTCCCTCGATTTCAACTGTTTTCCCCCGTTTTTGCGCATCATATTTATGGTTAATAATCCAACCACCCAAAATACTTGCTGGTTTCTTCTCAGGACTAATCGTATGTGTTGCTTGAGTAAACTTTCGACCTTTTGCTACTACCGCTTTCGTTATGATTTCCCTATATTCTGCCATTTGCCAAACCCTCCTCAAAACGATCGTAAAAAGATTTTCGCTAGGACAAGCTCGATATTTTCATAAATCCTTCTAGTTCATTCTATGCATGAGCCAGAAAATATGTACCAAAAATTAAAAAAGACGCTGACGCGTCTTTAAACAAAATGAGGGAGGGTTGGCCGAAATCATAGAAATACCGATTGTTCATAAGCTCAAACGGTTTTTATTTTTTCAAAAATAGCCTGAAAACCTTAATACGATTAATGGCAAGATCCATGTTTATTCCGAATTTGGGCGCCTGTTTCACCCGTTAACAGATTGCCTCCAGTTGAGCGAATAATTTCATTTGTCACATGGTTTGAAATTGTATTCGCTACTAATTGAAGAAGATCGTTAACTTCAATTTGCGATTCTTTAAATTGCTGGACGATCGGAATTTGATCTAATTCTTCATACAGGCTGTCAATTTTCTCCTCCACTTGTTTGAGAGCTTCATGCTTTCCGAAATGCTGAAAATTGACGGCTTGTTTTTGCAGGCTTTTAATGCTGGCAATCATTTCCCGAACTTTTTGATTTTCGTTAATTTGTTCTTCCGCTTTTTTAAAGAAGTCAACTTGCTCTGTTTCGGCTATCATTTGCGCCAGTTCTTTTGCCTTTTCTAAAATATCGTCTTTCGTATACGCCATTACAATGTCACCCCAATTTGCTCTTCCACCATTTCTCCATCAAGAGTCCAGGTTTTGGCTTTTGTAATTTTTACTTTTACAAGCTGACCAATCGCCGATTTCGGACCTTTAAAGTTAACTAGTTTATTTTTTCTCGTATACCCTGCCAAAATGTCAGGATTGTTTTTGCTCTCGCCTTCAACTAATACCTCAACGACTTTGCCTTCATATTCTTTCATTTTTTGGGCGGAAATTTCGTTGACTAATGCATTTAATCGCTGCAGTCGTTCTTTTTTCACTTCCATCGGGACATTATCTTTCATTTTAGCAGCAGGCGTTCCTTCCCGAGGCGAATAAATGAACGTATAGGCACTGTCAAAGCCGACTTCGCGATAGAGGGAGAGTGTTTCTTCAAACTGCTCATCCGTCTCATTTGGAAAGCCGACAATGATATCAGTCGTTAACGAAACGTTTGGAATCGCCTTTTTAATTTTTTGCACTAATTCTAAATACTGTTCGCGCGTATATTTGCGTGCCATCAATTTCAATATTTCCGAGCTGCCTGACTGCACCGGAAGATGGATATGATCGACAAGGTTGCCGCCTTTGGCCAAAACTTCAATTAAACGGTCGTCAAAATCTTTCGGGTGACTTGTGGTAAAACGAATTCTGGCGATATCGATTTTTCGAAGCTCGTCCATTAAATCGCCTAGGCCGTATTTGATATCGTCAAAATCTTTCCCGTAGGCATTTACGTTTTGACCAAGTAACGTGATTTCTTTATACCCTTGCGCTGCAAGGTGGCGAACTTCTTGAATAATATCCTCCGGTCTGCGGCTCCGTTCTTTGCCTCGAGTGTACGGAACAATGCAATATGTGCAAAATTTGTCGCAGCCGTACATAATATTGACCCAAGCTTTAATATTTCCTTTCCGGACTTTCGGAAGGTTTTCAATCACATCGCCTTCTTTTGACCAAACCTCCACGACCATTTCCTTCGACATGTACGCTTCATTCAACAAATGCGGAAGGCGGTGAATGTTGTGTGTTCCAAAAATTAAATCAACATATTGGTACTGCTTTAAAATTTTGTTGACAACAGATTCTTCTTGGGACATGCAGCCACAAACACCTAAGATAAGATCCGGCTTTTCCATTTTGAGCGGCTTCAAATGCCCAATTTCCCCAAATACTTTGTTTTCAGCGTTTTCCCTGATCGCACATGTGTTTAACAAAATAACATCAGCATCTTCTGTGCTGTCAGTCGGCTTATATCCGAGTTGCATAAAAATACCGGCCATCACTTCCGTATCATGTTCATTCATTTGACATCCGTATGTGCGAATATAAAACTTTCTGCCTTCTCCCATTCCTTTTAAATGTTCAGGAATGACAAAATCTTTATGGTATTTCACTTCTTCTTTTCCGCGCTTTTTCGCATCTTTTAAAGAAGGCGGAATGTAAACACGCTCGAAATACTTACTGTAATCCTTCTCGGATTTTTTGTCCGAAGGATTCACAAACGTGGTTGCTAATCGTTGTTTTTCATTCATGGCGCATTACTCCTTCATGTTTAAAAGTGTACACTGTTTTATAGTATATCGTGTTAAGTAGCAGAACACAATATTGCACCATTATTTTATAATAAAGACACTTTTTTTTAAAATTTTCGATACAAGATTTCTAGAAATAAGCTAAAAGTAGATTTCTTCCTTTAACAATTGAAGTCAAAAAAAGAGAGAGGGGAACCCCTCTCCTACATAAACTCTGCTACTAATTCGTCAAATTTCTCTTTGCTAAGTTTCAGTTCAGCTTTTGCAAGCGGCACTTCGCCGAATCCTGGAACAAGCTCTTCATATGGTTTTTGTTCTTTATTTTGATAAATAAGACCTGTTACAAGACCGTTATATTCCATTAACGTTTGCATGGCAAGTTTTTTGTCAGAAGGATCATATCCTTCAATATCTTTCAGCTTTGTTAAATTCTCTTTAAACCAGTCGTATGTGTTCACTTTGTTATAAGTAACGCAAGGACTGAACACGTTGATAAAGGAAAAGCCTTTATGCTGAATTGCTTGTTCGATCAAGGAAGTTAAATCTTTTAAATCTGTCGAAAAGCTTTGCGCAACAAACGTAGCACCTGCTGTTAACGCCAATTCCATTACGGACAGCGGAGATTCAATTGAACCTTGCGGGGTGCTTTTTGTTTTAAAACCGACATCACTTCTTGGGGACGTTTGTCCTTTTGTTAACCCGTAAATTTGGTTGTCCATCACAATATACGTAATGTCGATATTTCTTCTCATCGAATGAATGGTATGCGCCGTACCAATAGCAAACCCATCGCCGTCACCGCCAGCTGCTATGACCGTTAAATCTTGGTTCGCCATTTTTACGCCTTGTGCGATCGGCAGCGCACGACCGTGAATTCCATGGAAGCCGTAAGAATATATATAACCTGAAATCCTTCCTGAGCATCCAATTCCGGAAATGACTGCAAGCTGATGCGGTTCCAAACCGACATTAGCCGCTGCCCTCTGTATAGCTGCTTGAACCGAGAAATCGCCGCAACCCGGACACCAATTCGGTTTGACATTGTTGCGAAAATCTTTAAAAGTGGCCATTTAGAACAACACTCCTTGTTTTGTGAACTCCTTGCTTTGCGTATAAATTTCATTCGGCAGGAACGGGTTTCCGTCATATTTTAATAGAGATTGAATTTTGTCAGCAAATCCGACATTCATTTTTATAAGATTTGCTAATTGTCCTGTTGCATTATGCTCCACAACGATGACTTGTTTAGCCTTTTCAATGAGCGGGCGAATTTCCTCTTTCGGGAATGGATGAATGAGACGGATGTGCGCATGGTTCACTTTCACTCCGTCTTCTTCTAGACGTTCCATCGCTTCCTCAATGGCCCCTCTTGTCGAAATGTAGCCGATGAACAAAATATCCGGCTCTTCATGCTTGTCATTTTTATGAACTTTATTGTTGAACTCTATTTGTTCTAATTTGCGAAGCCGTTTTTCCATTTGCGCCTTTCTGTTTGCGGCAGCTTCCGAAGGTTTTCCGGTTTCATCGTGCTCAACACCTGTCACATGGTGGATGCCGTTTTTCATTCCAGGAATCACTCGCGGCGATATACCGTCTTCTGTTATTTCATAGCGTTTGAAATACCCTTGATTGCCTGCTTCCGGAACTAATTCTTCATTTAATAGTTTTCCGCGCCGAATTTGGATAGATTCATAGGAAAGAGGTTCAACCGTTTGCTTACCAAGAGAAAGCTGCAAATCAGAAAGTACAATCACAGGGCATTGGTACTCTTCCGCTAAGTTAAACGCCTCAACCGTATCATAAAATGCTTCTTCCACCGTGCTCGGTGCAATAACAATTTTTGGTATCTCTCCATGTGTTCCGTAAATCATAGCCATTAAATCCGATTGCTCCTGCTTAGTTGGAAGTCCAGTGCTCGGACCACCGCGCTGTGTATCAACTATGACTAGCGGAGTTTCCGTCATGCCTGACAGACCGATCGATTCCATCATTAATGATAAACCTGGACCAGCAGAGGAAGTAAATGCCCTAGCGCCAGCATAGTTGGCTCCAATCGCCATTGTGGCTGCAGCGATTTCGTCTTCCGTCTGAATGACAGCTCCTCCTAAATCTGGAAGCTTTTTAATCAAATATTCCATAATTTCCGAAGCGGGAGTAATCGGATAGGCAGCCATAAAGCGTGCACCAGCGGCAATCGCACCTAGAGCGATGGCGTCGTTTCCAATCATGAACATCCGCTTTTGACCATCCGCTTTTTCCAAATAAAGATCTGAACGGTCAAACCCTAATTCTTCTTTTAAATATTGGGCGCCTTTTCTAATCGCCTCCATGTTGTTTAAGACGACTTGTTCGCCTTTTCTTCCGTAAGTGTCTTGTACAACTTCCTGAAATAATGACGGGTCAAGATTCAAAATTGCGCTTGTTGCACCGATTGCAACCATGTTCTTCATTAAAGATGTTCCCAGCTCTGAAGCGATTTTCGTAAAAGGTACTGAATATAAGGAAACATTGCTTCCTTCAGGGATTTTCGGTCCAAACTTTGCATCGGCAAGAATAACTCCGCCGTCCCGCAATTCGTGAAAATTAAAATCGATCGTTTCTTGGTCAAAAGCAACAAGAATATCTAAATCATCGCTTATCGTTCGAACTTTCTTCGTGCTGACACGAATTTTATTGTTTGTATGTCCCCCTTTAATTCGTGAAGAAAAGTGGCGGTATCCATATAGGTAATAACCAAGCCGGTTGAGCGTAATTGCAAAGACTTCTCCTGTACTTTCGATTCCTTCTCCTTGCTGCCCACCGACTTTCCATGAGAGTTGGTTTACCATTTCTATGTTACACTCCTTTGGATCTAAAATATCTTTATCATTTCCGGTATTTTAGAGGCCCACTGCCCTGCCGAAAAGTCTATGATGATGAATTATGCTATTTTTAGCCATAATAACCTTGTTCTGGCAGCAAAACCACCATACCTTAAAATTTTTGGGATAATCCTAAACGATTTCAATTTTATCCCTAAATAATCAAAATTACAAGTTTAAATGCTTGTAATGACAAAAAATTTTAAATATTCACCATTCTTCATTTCTGTATAATGAAATTATAATAAAACCGATAAATATTATCAACATTTTAAGCAAAAAACAGTCTGCAACCGATAAGGAGTGCAGACTGTTTAGCTAATTTATTTAAACATGTTATCTCGGCTCAACAATCAATTTAATGGCTGTTCGTTCTTCACCGTCTATTTGAATATCTGTAAATGCCGGAATACAAATTAAGTCAACACCACTCGGAGCTACAAATCCTCTTGCTATCGCTACCGCTTTTACAGCTTGATTCAATGCTCCAGCTCCAATCGCTTGAATTTCGGCGGCTCCACGCTCCCTCAGCACCCCTGCTAGCGCTCCGGCGACAGAATTCGGATTAGATTTTGCTGAAACTTTTAATATTTCCATTTCCTAGTTCCCCCTTCATTTTTTACAATGGTTCGTGAAAATTTATTGGAACAAATGCTGTTAGATGCATTGTTCAAAAGACCCATCACCTCTTGAACAATTGGTTCCATCCCATAGTTACTATATTCCCTAAAGTTTAGCAGTATTCCTGCTTATTTTTAATTTTTTTTATTTAATTTCAGTAGCGTTGCATAAAAAATAAAAACATTTTATGCAGAATTTTCTGAATAAAATATTTTATGATAAACGAAAAACAAGGCAGTAACCAACTAAAGGTGATCACTATCCATTTGGTAATAAATGTATTTGTTTTATTGTTACATGGCTACTGCGCTTCGCCGACTTTTTTCAACTCATTCCCGTTGAATTCGTTCCACCCACACGGTACTTGGTTTCCAAAGAAAAACGCGAAGCCAACGATAAATCTGGGTGAGAGAATGTTTCGATTTCATTTCAAGTTGAATAAGAATGAGTAAACAGTAAGAAATCAGAGCTAAGTAAACCTGATTTTCTACAGCTTCTGGACTCGTTCCATAAAGATGTTTGAGTGTTAAACGTTGCTTAATCCACTTAAAAAATAGTTCAATGGCCCATCGAGAACGATAGATATCACCAAGTTCTTCTGGATCTAGGTCGAATCGGTTCGTAATGATTCGAATTCGATTCCCGTCCGAATCGAATGTTTCGATTAATCGAAACACATTTTCCGTTCGTTTTTGTGGTGTCCCAATGACCACCATCGAATCAGATAAAATAGAGGAATTGGATGGGACAGAGAACGATTCAAGAAATCGAACATAGGCATTCTTTTTCAGACGGGAGGCGAAAAAGAGGCCTTTATCACAGTAATAATCGAACTTTTCGTAGTCTACATAACCACGATCAAACACGTACATGGCATCTGTTTCGTCGATCAGTTGTTCCATTTGTGTTCGATCATTGTTCCCTGCTGGGGTCATGACCATTTTTTCCGGATAAACCGTATCTTCATTGACAAACACCAGTCGTAAATGAACCTTAATTCCCGACTTCGTTTTGCGAAACGTAGCCCATTGATATTTTTTCAGATTCAGTGAAATGGTCGTAGAATCCACGATTTTTAAGCCACTCACCTGACTGGAGGAATTCGTGGACATCTGGCGGATTTGATTCACTAAATCCAGAAAGATTTCTGCGAGCAATTCGGGTTTTACTTGGCGATGTTTTCGAGAAAGTTGTGAAGCACTAATAGATGTCAATCCTAATTCTCGCTGAAAATCATCCAGTAACGCATCATCGGCGATGGCGCGCAGTCCTTCTCGTTGTTGAAGTTGAGCATGCAAAAACAAAAGTAAATACGCTTTTGTGGTTAATTTTTTCGTATATTTATCTTGTTTCATCTCTTCAATTCTTTGTGTAAATTTAACAGAATTGAGAGGAGTGACCCATTTACCAAATGAAGAAAATAGTGTATCCTTGTCCATAGGCTTCATCCTTTATATTGGATTTGGACAGGGACCACCTGTACCATCCATTATAAAGGATTTTTTTATGGACTTTTTTCAATTCAGAATTTTCGAATTAAATTAATGCAACGCTAGTGATTTAATTTATTCAAAATAAACGTGATCATCATTGATTAATATTCGTTTGATCGATTTCGCTTTGCCGGTTCCTTCCTCAATTTCCACTAATACGGCATTCAATTGTCCTCTGCCTTCATTGATTTCAAACCGAACAGGGAGATTCGTTAAAAATTTTTTTAATACTGCTTCCCTGTCAACTCCTAAAATACCGTCATATGGTCCTGTCATCCCGACATCGGTAATAAATGCCGTTCCTTTATCTAAAATTCTTTCATCGGCAGTTTGAACGTGTGTATGAGTGCCAACCACTGCGGAAACTTTCCCATCCAAATACCAGCCCATCGCTTGTTTTTCGCTTGTTGCTTCCGCATGAAAATCAACAAAAATATATGGAGTTCTTTTCTTCGCTTCTTGAATCAATTCATCCGCTTTCCGAAAAGGGCAATCGATTGCCGGCAAAAATGTTCTTCCCTGGAGGTTTATGACTGCAAGCTCTTTTCCATCCGCTTCCACGTACACGATTCCTTTTCCTGGTGTGCCTTCAGGAAAGTTAGCCGGTCGAACCAACGCTTTTGCTTCATCGATAAATTCAAAAATTTCTTTTTTATCCCAAGTATGGTTGCCCATTGTCACTGCCTGAACTCCCAATGAAAGAAGCTTCTGGTAAATTTTCATAGTTATTCCTTTGCCATGTGCAGAATTTTCACCATTGACAATTGTTACTTCAGGATTATATTTTTTCTTCAGCTTCGGCAAATATTGTTCAACCATTTCTCTCCCTTTTGCTCCTACCACATCGCCTACAAATAAAACTTTCATGATGAATTCCTTTCTAAATGTTTATTATATAGTTTTGCATAAATTGAAAAAAAAATAAAGCGGCACATTTTCATGTACCACTTTATTTGGCATATTCAACCGCACGAGTTTCCCTAATGACGGTCACTTTAATATGTCCAGGGTAGTCAAGCTCTTCTTCGATCCGCTTGCGAATATCTCTTGCTAATCGATGAGCTTCTAAATCATCTATTGCATCCGGTTTTACCATGATGCGAACTTCGCGGCCTGCTTGAATGGCGTACGATTTTTCCACACCTTCAAACGACTCGGAAATTTCCTCCAATTTTTCAAGCCTGCGAATATAATTTTCAAGCGTTTCACTGCGGGCACCCGGCCGTGCTGCCGATAAAGCATCAGCCGCTGCAACTAAAACCGCAATTACCGATGTCGGTTCTTCATCCCCATGATGGGAAGCAATGCTGTTGATGACAACCGGGTGTTCTTTATACTTCGTTGCCAGCTCCACGCCGATTTCAACATGGCTTCCTTCTACTTCGTGGTCAATGGCTTTTCCGATGTCGTGCAGAAGCCCTGCACGTCTTGCAAGGATTTGATCCTCACCTAATTCGGCAGCCATCAATCCGGTTAAAAAGGCAACCTCTATTGAATGCTTCAGCACGTTCTGGCCATAGCTCGTTCGAAATTTCAATCTGCCTAAAATTTTGATCAAATCCGGATGAAGACCGTGAACGCCAACTTCAAATGTCGTTTGTTCTCCGATTTCCCTAATATGCTCGTCCACTTCCCGCCGCGATTTTTCCACCATTTCTTCAATTCGCGCTGGATGAATGCGCCCGTCTTGAACAAGCTTGTCAAGCGCAATTCTTGCTGTTTCACGGCGAATCGGATCAAATCCTGATAAAATAACCGCTTCCGGTGTATCGTCGATGATGAGGTCGATCCCTGTCAACGTTTCAAGAGTGCGGATATTTCTTCCTTCTCTGCCGATAATTCTCCCTTTCATTTCGTCATTTGGCAAATTCACAACAGAAACGGTCGTTTCAGCCACATGATCTGCTGCACAGCGCTGTATAGCAAGGGAAAGAATTGCCTTTGCTTTTTTGTCTGCTTCTTCTTTCGCCTTTGTTTCTGCTTCTTTCACCATTACAGCAATATCATGAGAAAGTTCCTTTTCCACTCGTTCCAGGATGATTTGTTTCGCCTCTTCACGCGATAAACCCGAAATGCGTTCAAGCTCTATTTGTCCTTCTTGCACCATCTTTTCCACTTTGCTTTCCATCTCTTCAATATGCTGTTGTCTTTCATTTAGAGAATCTTCTTTTTTATCTAGCATCGCCTCACGCTTATCTAATGATTCATCTTTTCGATCGAGATTCTCCTCTTTTTGCATTAAACGGTTTTCTTGTTTTTGAAGTTCATTTCTTCTTTCGCGAATTTCTTTTTCTACTTCCAAACGAAGCTTATGAATTTCATCCTTTGCTTCCAGAAGCGCTTCTTTTTTCGTTGCTTCAGCTTCACGCTTAGCATCTTCAAGAATTTGTTCCGCGGCGTTTTTTGCACCCGCTATTTTCGCTTCAGCAATGGATTTTCGAACAAAATAACCAACAACTGCACCGACGATTAGGCCAAGCAAAATGGAGATGATTTCAATGAGTTCCATTCTTTCACCTCCTCTTGCTATGAACTTGTCACAAAGAAAGTGTCGGCATTACACATTTACTCTCCCGATAACATTTTCCAAAAAAATATGTTAAATATATTGCAAAAATGAAAAAATATACATATCCATTTTAAATGTGGGAATAACCCTTGTCAAGTTTTCATCTTGTCGAACAAAGGATGGGGCTTTTTTTGATCAAAAAAATAAGACCGGCTACTTCGCCAGCCTTACGCTAAGATGTGCGTACATTATTCATCCAAAAGCTCGAACGTTTCCTGCCCCTCTTGCACAGGTTCATTCGTTTCAAGGCCATATGCCTTGCGAATTTCTTGCTGAATGGCATCGCGAATATCCGGATTTTCGCGCAAAAATTGCTTTGCATTTTCTCTTCCCTGTCCTAAACGCTCCTCTTGGTAAGAATACCACGAACCGCTTTTTTGTATAATATCCAATTCCGTTCCCAGGTCGATGATTTCTCCTTCTTTTGAAATCCCTTCCCCGTACATGATATCAACTTCTGCCGTTCTAAAAGGAGGCGCTACTTTGTTTTTGACAACTTTAATTTTCGTTTTGTTTCCTACCATATCATTTCCTTGTTTCAGCTGTTCAGCTCTGCGCACTTCAAGGCGGACAGATGAGTAAAATTTCAGCGCGCGTCCCCCTGGAGTTGTCTCGGGATTTCCGAACATGACGCCCACTTTTTCCCTTATTTGATTAATAAAAATCGCAATGGTTTTCGACTTGCTGATGGCTCCTGAAAGCTTCCGAAGCGCTTGTGACATAAGACGCGCCTGCAATCCGACATGCGCATCGCCCATTTCGCCTTCAATTTCCGCTTTTGGGACGAGTGCTGCGACCGAGTCAATGACAATGATGTCGACTGCACCGCTGCGAACGAGAGCTTCTGCAATCTCAAGAGCCTGCTCGCCGGTATCGGGCTGCGACAAAAGCAGTTCATCAATATTAACACCTAAATTTTGCGCATAGACAGGGTCGAGCGCATGTTCCGCATCGATGAACGCTGCTTGCCCGCCTAGAGCTTGAACTTCAGCAATGGCATGAAGGGCCACTGTCGTTTTACCGGAGCTTTCCGGTCCATATATTTCAATAATCCGACCTCGAGGATATCCGCCGACGCCAAGAGCTGCATCCAATGCCAGCGATCCGCTTGGAACTGTTGAAACTTTTCGCTCAGCTTGTTCTCCAAGCTTCATTATCGAACCTTTTCCGAATTGTTTTTCAATCTGTTTTAACGCCATTTCCAAGGCAGCTTGACGATCATGATTCAATACAATTTCCTCCTTAAAAAATTGATAGCTTCAAAATAAATATACCGTGTTTTTTCCTGTTTGCCAAGAAAAAAGGGAACATTTATTCGTTTTTTAATTTTCATTATATAAAAATTAAAAAACCGGATGAAGACGCTCATAACCGGTTTTCCATTTCCTTTATTACATTCATTACATAGTAGCAGCCATAATTTGCCGTTCTGTGCCTGATCCCTTCCCGAGTACCGGAAAGATGAAGCTCAAAGACTGCCGTCGGCCGATCGTCGAATTGAATGCCGATATAGACAGTCCCAACTTCTTTTCCTTCAGAAGGATCAGGTCCTGCCACTCCCGTAAAGCTGATGCCGATATTGCTGCCGGTCAATTTTTTTATATTTTCCGCCATTTCTTTCGCACATTCAGAGCTAACGGCTCCTTTTGTTTTCAACGTTTCTTCCGACACGCCAAGAACATGCTGCTTCACTTCGTTTGTATAGCAGACAATTCCTCCAAGCACAATATTCGAAGCGCCTGGAAAATGGGTCAGCTGTTCGGAAAAAAGACCGCCCGTCAAACTTTCTGCAGCCGAAATAGTATATTGCTTTTCTTTTAGAAGCTTCATAAGCTGCTCTTGGATCGAAGTTTCACCGTGTCCATAAAAATATCGGCCAACACGGCTTAAAATCTTTTTTTCTGTTTCGTCAATCAGCTTCAGCGCAGTCGACTCATCTTCATGTTTTGCTGTCAGGCGCAATGTTACTTCGCCGTCTTTTGCCAGCGGCGCGATGGTCGGATTTGTTTGCTGATCAATCAGATCCTCTATATCTGTTTCAAGCTGAGATTCGCCGATGCCAAAGAAACGAAGCACACGCGAGATGATTTTTTCTTTTAACCCGTAATGATATTGCAAAAACGGCACACCGTAGTTGATAAACATCGGCTTCATTTCTTTCGGAACACCCGGCATGAGCAAATATATAATTCCGTTCGCCTCTAACGCCATTCCTGGCGCCATTCCGTAATGATTTGGCAAAACAGTAGAACCTTCCAAAACTAATGCTTGTTTCCGATTGTTTTCCGACATTGTCCGTTTCGTCCGTTTAAAAAAATCCTCAATGTTTTTCATCGCCGCCTCGTCGATCACGAGACGTTTATTCAAAATACGTGCAATCGTTTCTTTCGTCAAATCATCTTTTGTCGGGCCGAGCCCGCCGGTAAAAATGATGCAATTCGACCGTTTTTTTGCCGTTTCGATCGCATGCTCTAGCCTCTCAGCATTGTCTCCAACGACCGTATGATAAAAAACATTAACACCTATTTCGGCAAGCTTTCTTGATATAAATTGGGCGTTTGTGTTGGCGATCTGTCCAAGCAACAGTTCTGAACCGACAGCAATAATTTCAGCATTTACATTCATACATTTTCCTCCACATGGTTATTTCGAATTGACAAACGCGTGTTTATTTTTCATGAAATAGTCCCATCCAGATAAAATGGTAAAAAAGAGCGCAACCCACAAAGCAATGTCTGCAAATGGAAACGAAATCCATTCAAAAGGTATATTATGTAAAAGCAAAGCGGAAATAGCCACAATCTGCGTCCATGTTTTTATTTTGCCGAGCATATTAGCTGCTACGACTTCTCCTTCCCCAGCCAGAACTAAACGCAATCCGGTTACGGCAAATTCACGGCTGATGATCAGAATGACAATCCAAGACGGAGCAGCACCTATTTCCACCAATATGATGAGAGCAGAAGAAACGAGCAATTTATCGGCAAGAGGATCTAAAAACTTTCCTAAATTTGTCACAAGTCCAAGCTTGCGTGCATAATATCCATCAATCCAATCGGTCGTCGAAGCTAAAATAAAAATGAGGGCGCCAACGACATGATTGACAGGGATGACTACTTCACCGACCGACCAATTTCCCCAGTTAAAATCGCCAAGCATCACAATCATAAATATTGGAATTAGCATAATTCTTGATACAGTGATTCGATTAGGCAAATTCATTTTGTACCTCCACTAGCATAAAGTAAGAAAGAATAAGCCATCTCGTACGATGACTTATTCATCCTTGTTATTTAAAATGATAATATCCTGCCGAACCATTTTATTCGGGTCCGTTTCATAAGAAACGGCTTCTCCATTCACTTGAATGGTCGTAAATCGAGCATCGCCTACAACGATTTTTGCTTCTTCTTCCGCTGTTACATCAACCGTTTTCTGCTCATTTTGTCGCATCATTCCTGCAAAAAACGATTTTCCTTTTCCGTTCTTCACTTCTATCCACGAATTCCCATTGGTTGAAATATCGATCACCAATTTGTCCGCATTGGACAATTCATATACGGTTTCTTTCCCTCTTACTTCTTTTACCGTCAATGTTTGCTTCGTTTCATTTTCGGCGTTCTCTTCTTTTTTCTCCTCTTGATCTGTTTCTTCAACCGAACGGTCTTTTTCATCGTCAATATTATTTTGCTCTTTTTTCTCAGGCTCCACGCCAGAGGTTTCTATTTTGACGGATTTTGTATCGTCCTCCGTCTGAACGCCTTCATCTGTGCTTCCACGCTGGGAAAGCACCCAAACGATAATCGCCACCAAAATAATAACAGCGATGACGGCAAGCTTCGGCAACAGCTCTAAAAATTTGGAAGCCGGCTTTGGAAGCTCTTTATGCGTTTGAACGCGGGACAATTTCTCAGGTATCTCATCATATGTACTTGGTATTTCATTTTTATACTGTTCAAATAAAACATCCGGATCAAGGTCAACCGCTTCCGCGTATTGTTTAATAAACGCACGCACATAAAAATTCCCCGGCATGATCGAGTAGTTTCCTTCCTCAATGCCGATTAAATAGCGCTTTTGAATTTTAGTTATTTCCTGCAAGTCATCGAGTGAGATGTTTTTTTCCAGCCTAGCTTGTCTCAGATGGTTACCTAACTCGCTCAAAACGTACCCACCTTTCTAAAAATCAAATCCATTATAAATTGAGTGGCCAAACGGCTGATGATTATTTTCTACGACGTCATACGTAATTTCTTCATCAGGGTGATGTCTTAGTTCAATAATGTAGTCGAAATCATCCAAAGTATATTCGGAGCTCTGAACGAAAATATCTGGATGCTCCACGACTTTCGTTGCCGAAAGCTGCATCACTTCCCGAACTAATTGCAAATGCTGTTCAGAGCCTCTTTTCATCGTGACGATTCCATCTAAAATAAACACGTTATCTGTCCGGTATTCATCAGCAATCAGCCTTTCCCGGACAGTTTGCTTCAGCATGGTTGAAGAGAGAAAAAGCCATCTTTTATTCGCACAGACGCTCGCCGCTACGATCGATTCTGTTTTTCCGACACGCGGCATTCCGCGTATGCCGATTAATTTATGACCGTCTTGTTTAAAGAGCTCGGCCATAAAATCCACAAGAATACCAAGTTCATCGCGAACAAAACGGAACGTCTTTTTATCATCTGCATCCCGTTGAATATAAAATCCATGACGGACAGCAAGACGATCTCTCAGTTTAGGCTGCCGCAATTTTGTCACTGTTATGTTGTCCATCGTATTCAGAATAGATTCAAGCCTTTTAATTTGTTCAATCGTTTCGCAGCGCAGAAGCATCCCGCGGCGCATATCATCAACGCCGTTAATCGTAACGATATTAATGTTCAGCATACCGAGCAAAGACGAAACATCTCCCAGCAGCCCCGGCCGGTTTTTTTGAATTTTATATTCTAAATACCATTCAGTTTTTTCCACCTTCAAAGACCCCCAAATAACACACCTATAAATTTATAATAAATCATTTTAGATAAAGAAGAAAGGATAATTGCAAGGAAAAAATAAAGGGCATCTTGGTCATTTCACCAAGTGCCCTAACTTGACAGTAATAAATGAACAACATCCTAATGAACGCTGTCATTTTGAACCAGTTTCACCATCATGTTGGCGATTGCATGTTGCTCCTCTTTTGAAGCGACACTCCACAGATCGTGAAGAATTTTTTCTTCAGGGTTTTTCGGCTCCACTTGCTTTGCTAAATAATCACCGATTTCATACGCTAAATTGGAAATAACCTCTTGGGACAATCCGCCGCTTTCTGCTTGCTGGAGGCGATCCGCCAAAAAATCTTTCCATTGATTCCAATTTTCCAATACTGACATATGTTCCCCTCCTTTATCGTTTAATCAATTTTTATTTTCCCTTGATCATGCAGTTTTTATACGGGAGAGGGAATCAGCAGTACCATCCTCCATTGACAGCAATCACCTGACCTGTAATGTAGGAAGCTTGCTCGCTAATAAGGAATAAAACAACATTCGCGACTTCTTCAGGATTTCCATTTCTTTCAAGGGGGATGCTGTTTTTAATATCTTCCAATTCTTCAGGAGAGAATCGATCATTCATACTTGTATCGATCATGCCTGGCGCAACGGCGTTGACGCGAATATTGGAAGGCGCTAATTCCTTCGCTAGTGCTTTCACAAAGGAAATTTGCCCCCCTTTTGCCATGGAATACAAAGCTTCACAGCTGGCTCCTGTCTGCCCCCATATAGAGGAGATGAAAAGAATGCTTCCTTTTTGTTTTCTTATCATTCCACTGACTACTTTTTGAGTAATAAAAAAAGGCGACGTGAGATGAAGCTGTATAATTTTTTGATAATCTTCCATCAAAACATCTTGAATCAGTCCGTAGTGGGAAATACCGTTAGCAAAAATAAGAGCATCTATAGAAGTTGGAATGTTTTCAAGTAATTGTTCCGTCCCGCTTTCCGATGACAAATCCGCATAAACTGGAATGATCTGATCATATAACTCCATTGCTTCTTTTAACGGTTCAATGTTTCGAAAGTATTGAGCATAAATTTGATATCCTTCCTGAGCCAATTTTTCTACAACCGCTTTTCCGATTCCTCCGCTGGCTCCAGTTACTAACGCTGTTTTCAAGATTTCCCCTCCGCAATATTATGATTTCGGCAAAACTTGGAAAACTGTTAAATAATCTTCATCAATCGCTTCTTTTAAAACTGCTTCAATCGTGTCCATGTTTACATTTTCTAAAGCTTGCACAACATCGAACAGATTCATTTCGTTAAATTGATACCGGGTAAATTGATTGGCGATAAATTCAGGAGAATTAAAAGCCCTTAAAAAAGAGCCGATTTTTTTCTTTTTGGCGGCTTCCAGCTGCTCATCGGTAAATAACGATTGCTTGCTTTTCATAAGAGCTTCTTTTATATATTCACTCAGCTCATCCGGCCGGTCGGTATCGCCGCCGACCATAGCAAAACCGAAGCTGTACTCCTCTGTATAATCGAAGCTGAACGTATCATCAATGAGCCCTTTTTCATACAATTCCAAATAAAGCTTTGAGCTTTTGCCAAAAAGCATTTCTAAAATTAAATTCATGGAAAGCTCATGCGTAAGCAGCTCTTCCCCTTTTCGGAAAGGATGTTTTGCCTTTAAGCCAACTAAGCATTTCGACGACTTGACATTCATATAAATTTTTTCACTCGTTTTAAACACTTCATCTCTTTCATGTACTTGTTCACGAACAATATTGGTTGGCTTTTTAAAATCTTTTTTTGCCTGATTCTCTTCCACTTGCTTGATAATTTTTTCCGGTTGAACAGGCCCGATCACAAACAGGAGCATGTTGCTGGGATGGTAAAACGTTTCGTAGCATTCATAAAGCTGCTCTTTTGTAATTTGATTTATCGAATCAATTGTGCCGGCAATGTCAATCCGTACTGGATGGCTTTCATACATGTTTTGGATGAGTCCAAAATAAAGCCGCCAATCAGGATTGTCTTGGTACATGTTGATTTCTTGACCTATAATGCCTTTTTCTTTTTCAACGGATTGGTCAGTAAAATAAGGACTTTGGACAAAATCTACTAACGTTTCTAAATTTTTTTCAACATTTGCCGTGCTGGAAAAAAGATATGCCGTTCTCGTGAAGGATGTAAATGCATTGGCCGATGCCCCTTGTTCACTAAACTGTTGAAATACGTCCCCATCCTTTTTTTCAAAAAGCTTATGTTCCAAAAAGTGAGCAATGCCGTCCGGGACGTGAACGATTTCCTCTTTGCCAATTGGAACGAATTTATTGTCAATAGAACCGTATTTAGTGGTGAATGTCGCATACGTTTTATGAATCCCTTGTTTTGGAAGGACATAAACATCTAATCCATTTTCCATTTTCTTATAATAATACGTTTCTTTCAGTTGATCGAATGTAATTTCTTTTATCATAAAGATCCGCCCCCTTTCAAAAAATAAACCGTATCCAGTTGAATTTTTTCAGCAAGCTGGACGATTTCGTCTTTTTGGACCTTTTCTACCCCTTCGATCCATTCTTCAATAGTTCGGTTTGTTTTCGCAACAACATTGTGGTACAGCACTTCCGTCATTCCGTAAGGGGTATCGATTGTTTCCAGCAACTGATTTTTGATCACCGCTTTCGTTTGTTCCAATTCTTTATCTGTAAAATCTCCTTTTTTCATCGCTTCCATTTGTTCATGAATAATCGTGAGAGCGCGTTCGTAGTTCTTTATTTCAATTCCTGACATCACCATTAACAAGCCTTTATGGCTTTCCACTCTCGAGGAAGCATAATAAGCAAGACTGTTCTTTTCGCGAACGTTTAGAAACAGCTTCGAATGCGGAAATCCCCCAAAAATGCCGTTAAACACTTGCAATGCGTAATAATCATGATCACTATATGTTGTGTGCGTGCGGTACCCGATGTTCAATTTCCCTTGGGTAATGTCTTGTTCTTCGATAACTTCGTTAACCTTCTCAATTTTTTTTTCAACACTTTCAGCCCTAGCTTGTTGATTGGATTTTGTTAAACGGAAATATTTCCTGACAATATCAGCCACTTGTTCGTTTTCAATATCCCCGATCACAAATAAATCGACTTCATCATGCTGCAGCATGTTTGTATAATAATCCGTCAGCTGTTGAGGAGAAATTTGGTCGATATGCTCTTTCTCTCCGTTGACATGCAGACGGTACGGCTCAGTTTTGCACATTTCTTGGATTAAACGTAAATTCGCATAACGCATTTTATCGTCATAAACCGCTTGAATACGCTGTTTTAATGTCCGCTTTTCTTGTTCGATAATGCTTTGATTGAACACCCCTTCTTGCAGAGGAGGCGAAAGAAGTACTTCGGACAACAATTCAATCCCTTTTTCCAATAAAGGTGTCTTATCTTTTAAAAATTTTTCATTCGGGATTTCCATCCGGAACGTAATGATATGGTTTTCTCCCTTTTTGGCTAAATCGACTTGCAGTGTTGCACCGTACAAATCATCCAAATATTTCCTTAATTCAGTTGTGGATGGGTAGGATGCTGTACCTCTTTGCAAAACATGGGGAAGCAAAGCTCGAATGGTTACATCCTTTTCCGATAGCGGCGCCTTTAACCTTAAAATAAGTGAATTTGTTTTAAAAGCATTTGATGAAACGGTATGCAGCTGAATCCCGTTTATTTCGCTTACTTGCTCTTGTAAAAAACCCATTCTATCCCTCCTAAGCCTGAAAGCTTTCTATATGATATTGTTTCCAATCATGAAAAAACACGTTATTAGTAATTATATCAATCATAGGATATTGAAGGAAATCATAACAAAATGAAATACTATTTAAAGTTTACATAATTAAATTACTGTTAATTATTCAACAAAAAGCAAGGATGCCTCTAGCCAGATCAGCTGACTTATGACATCCTTCTTATGTATAAAATATGGGTATACTATACGATAACATGCAGGAATTAAAAAGTCTTTAGCAGATTCTCGGAGAAAACACACTATTGATCGTTGCCCAATACTTTTTTGTGTGTTTCAGTTTATTGTTCAATTTTAAGTAAAAAAATACCATATACTGAAAAAGGGGCTGTCCGAAAAGTCGATTGAATCGACCTTGGGCTCAGCCCTTTTTTCTGTTTTTAGGGTACAAAAAAATCGTCCTTTTTTATAGAATGAAATTGACCAAAAAACATTCTACAGAAAGGACGATTTCTTATGAATAATCAAATGACTATTCAAGAAAATTATAACACGCAATTAGAAATGACTCTAGAGGGTATTCAAAAAATAGAGGTTCAAAAGAATAAGAAACGCAAAAAACTAGTTTTCCAACCTTATTGCAATCGTCAAGTCATGAGCATTTTAGATATCGAAATGTATATTCCTGAAAATCATGTCGCCCGTTTAGTGGATGAAATGGTGGAATCGATTCCGGATGAAGTGTTGTATACTCATTATGTTGGTGGGGGTCGTGCACCCTATCACCCTAAAATGTTATTGAAAGTGATTTTATATGCGTACACTCAAAATGTTTATTCAAGTCGGAAAATAGCGCAAATGGTGAAAGAAAATCTTCCGATGATGTGGTTGGCGGGATTGCAAACCCCTGACCATCGCACAATAAATGATTTTCGTAGTGTTCGTATGTCAAACATGATGGATTCTGTATTTGAACAATTTGTCCTTCAACTAGTAGAACAAGGACTTATCGACCTCGACCATATTTTTGTGGATGGTACGAAAATAGAAGCGAATGCCAACAAATATACGTTTGTATGGCGAAAATCCGTAGAAAAATATGATCAGAAACTACGAGCCAAAATTCAATCGTTTCTACAAGAAGCGCACCAAATCGCCTTGGAGGAATTAAAAGAAGAACAATTAGAAGAAGAATTAGAAAAATCATCGGCACAACTTTCTGAGAGAATAGAAGCTTTGGAAAAAGATTATAAACAGGAAGAAGACAAAGAAAGAAAAAAAGAACTTCGCTCTAAAAAATCCCAACTCACCAAACAACTGAAAACGATTCAAACGGATTATCTTCCACGATTACGAAAATACAAAGTACAAAAACAGATTCTAGGTGAACGAAATAGCTACTCGAAAACCGACCATGAGGCCACTTTTATGCGAATGAAAGAGGACCATATGAAAAACGGCCAACTCAAGGCGGGTTATAATGTTCAACTCGCCACACAACATCAATTTATCGTGGGATTTGAAATTTATCAAAATCCAGGAGATACTCGCTGTTTCCAACCATTTATGGAAAAGTTATTGGAATCGATGCCGAAGGAAAAGAAACTCAAGTATGTCATTGCCGATGCAGGATATGCGAGTGAAGAAAACTATTTATATGCGATTGGCGAAGAAAAAGAACCTCGTTTTGAATTATTAGCCCCATACCAAACCTATTTGAAGGAACAAAGTAAAAAGTTTAAAAAGGATTTATCAAAAGTACAAAACTGGAAATACATCGAAGAAGACGATTGCTTTATCTGTCCGAACAATCGGAAAGTCGTATTCAAGTATTATCAAAAAAGAAAAAATGCATCTGGATACATACAAGATTTGAAAGTGTACGAGTGTGAAGATTGTACGGATTGCCCGTTGAAGAATGGGTGTACGAAAGCCAAAGGAAATCGTCGAGTATATTGGAACACGATTTATGAAGAAATGAAAGCGAAAGCCAAAGCAGCTCTTGGTGACGAACAAAAGGCAGCTCTTTATGCGAAGCGTAAAGTGGATGTCGAAAGTGTGTTCGGTAACATCAAGGGCAATTTGCGTTTCACTCGATTTCTGTTACGGGGGCTTCATAAAGTCCGAACAGAATTCGGGATTGTGGCAATGGCCCACAACATACTGAAATGGGCCGCAAATTCCCAAACCAATTTCAAAAATAAGGAAACAGAGCGAATGGAAAAACTCATTGTTTTCTCCATTCGCTCTGTTTTTATGGACTTTTTAGACAAGCCCTTTCATCATTATTTTTCAGGCACAGCTTTTAAAACAACCTTTATGTTCTTTTCTGTTGCCTTTTGTCCGCTGCAGCAGAGCGAGCCAATGCTTGAAGATCGTCCTTGTCGGCAAGCTCTCTTGAAAATTCAATACTTTTGCCGTCTGACTTCAAATTTTTTGGCACTTGCGGCAGCTTAGCTTTGTTTTTATCACGCGCTTTTTGCTTATGTGCTCTTCCCATTTTGCGCACCTCCGCAAAGAGGGTGTAGACAGTTGCTTTCACAACATGTCCTATCCATTAGGGTGACAAGTTCGGAGCATTTTATAATTGGCATTTTTATGCTTTAATGGCTTTCATGTTTTTCTGAAAAGCCTCCCGCTCTGTCAGCCATTTTAAACGCTCTCGAATAAGTGACTTCTTGGGCGCTGCTCAAACTGTTTTTTGCTTTTTTACGTTTCGCATCTTTTGCCATCCATCGATCTCTCACTTTCTAGTAAATGTAGTTTTAGTATGCCCGTTATTAAAATATTTTTGCATGAAAAACACGAAAATTTTTATGACAAACGTTCCTCCAGCTCTTCTTTAGAAATCAACACTTGGCGCGGCTTGCTTCCCTCATAAGGTCCGACTACCCCTCTCTCTTCCATGGCGTCAATTAATCTCGCAGCTCTTGAGTAGCCGATTCTAAATCTTCTTTGCAGCATGGATACACTTGCACTTTGCATGTCCACAACTAGTTGAACCGCTTCATTATATAATTCATCATCAACATCTCCATGATCCTCGGAATCTTCGTTCGGAATCATTTCTTCTTGATATTGCGCCTTTTGTTGTGAAATGACGTAATTCACGACTTTTTCCACTTCTTCATCTGATAAAAACGCTCCTTGAACACGAATCGGCTTTGATGATCCGACTGGCAAAAACAGCATATCTCCTCTTCCGAGCAGCTTCTCAGCTCCCCCCATATCCAAAATAGTGCGTGAATCGGTTTGGGAGGACACACTAAAGGCAATTCTCGATGGAATATTGGCTTTTATGACTCCTGTAATTACATCAACAGACGGACGTTGAGTCGCAATAATTAAATGAATGCCAGCAGCACGGGCCATTTGTGACAAGCGTGTAATCGAATCTTCTACATCAGAAGAAGCCACCATCATTAAATCAGCGAGCTCATCCACGATGACGACAATAAAAGGAAGCTCAGGCTGCTTCTCTTTTGAAAGCGAATTTTGCCTTCTGATCATTTCATTATATCCTTCAATATTGCGCGTTCCAGTATGTGAAAAAAGCTCGTATCTTCTTTCCATTTCATTTACTACTTTTTGCAATGCGAGCGACGCTTTTTTCGGATTTGTCACAACAGGAGCCAATAGATGCGGAATCCCATTGTAAACACTTAATTCGACCATTTTTGGATCGATCATCATCATTTTCACTTCATGAGGCTTCGCCCTCATCAAAATGCTTGTAATAATCCCGTTAATGCAGACGCTTTTTCCGCTGCCTGTTGCACCTGCAACAAGCAGATGCGGCATTTTGTTCAGTTCAGCCAGCACCGCTTCTCCAGTTATATCACGTCCTAAACCGATCAGCAGCTTGGAATCAGGGCGATCGTTCATTTTGGATTCCAGCACCTCGCGCAATGACACCATCGCAATTTCTGAATTCGGCACCTCAATTCCAATTGCAGACTTTCCCGGAATCGGCGCTTCAATCCGAATATCTTTTGCTGCTAAAGCCAGCGCCAGGTCATCGCTTAAACTGACAATTTTGCTTACCTTCACCCCGACATCCGGGTACACTTCATATTTTGTTACAGCAGGCCCTAAATGTACTTGGGTAACCTTTGCCTTCACGCCAAAGCTTTGGAAAGTGCGCTCTAGTTTTCTCGCATTATCGTAAATATTCCGCTTATCGGCATGCTGACCGCTGTATTTTGGAAGAGACAGCAAATCAATCGGAGGCAATTTATAATCTTTGTTTTCTATCTCCTGAAAGGCGATCGGCTCATCCTTTTCTTCAAACGTAATTTGTTCCTGCTTTAAATTATTTTCGGGCTCTTTTTTATCATTTGTCACGATTTCCGGATGGTCTGTAAAACTGGAAATAATCGGTTCAGATGTATTTTCTTCTAAATGTTCATCTTCTTGTTCTTGATCGTCTTCAGCCTGAACCTTATTGGAGCGATGCTTCTTTTGCTTTTTCTTTTGTTTTTTTACTAAGGAAAATAAGTTCTTCATATCATCCACAAAGGCAAAAAATTGTTTTTTGAACATCCGGCCGATGGACTCAACAATTTTGGAGAGGCTGTTTCCGAGTGATTTTCCGGAAATTAAGATGCAACCAATTATGATCAAGACAATGGAAATAATTCGGGTGCCCCCTGAAGAAAATAAATAGTATGATGCAGCAAAAAAAACGGCGCCGATCATTCCTCCTCCAAGATCTTGAGCGCTTGCCTCCCCGTTTAATTCCTTTAAATACATCTCCCAAGTATTCAATATAACGCTTGGAGAAGCAAAAACTCCTCCCTTTGACAAATTTTCAAACAGCTTCATATGGCTGAGAATTAAAATTGAGCCAACTATAAGATAGATCCCGAGCCATCTTCTCGTTAAAAAATGAGGGAATGTCTTTTTCCAAAATATATATATGGAAAACCATAATAATCCTAGCAAAAAGATAATAAACCATTCTCCAGCGAAGAACCGAAAAAAGGAGACAAGCGCTTTGCCAGCAAATCCAAATTCGCTTAAAGCGATTATCGACAATGATAATAGCAGAAGTCCCGCTATTTCAAATTTTAGTTTATTTTGCCAATCTGTTTTTCTCTTTTTTCGTTTCCTTTTCACTTTTGCCACTTTAATCCCACCTATGTATTATGTAAAACAAGAACGCAGCCACTATTTGGCTGCGAACGACTGTTTGTGTCCATATTATATCATACAAACTTGAATTTAGGTATGCTAGCAACGATGTTGTCTTTAAAAGGAATGTTAGCTTCGAAAAAAAGGTACTTTTTGACCGGGGAAAACAGATTCCAATAAATAATGGTTTGGATTGGTTGAAAGCACTCTGACGATTTGGCATTGATTTTCTCCCGTTTCTTCTATTAATAATGAAATGCCGTTCATCTCAATAATGTGCCTTTTTTGAAAAGCTTCTTGATCTGATGGAAAAATGAGCTCTTCAGGAACAGTCGTGTATAAAATCATTGAAGGATGTCCCCTCCTTTTCCATTCTTTCTTTCCAAAATAAGCTCGTTCAATTTTTTCATCGCGCTTCCTACACCGCCTATTTCATCGATCAAGCCGTACTTAACCGCATCTTGACCGATAACATTTGTTCCAATATCCCTTGTTAAATTTCCTTTTGAAAACATCAGCTCTTTAAATTTATCTTCTGTAATATTGGAATGCTTTGTTACAAAACTAATAACCCGCTCCTGCATTTTATCAAGATATTCAAACGTTTGCGGAACACCAATGACCAAACCGGTTAACCTTATCGGGTGAATCGTCATCGTAGCCGTTTCCGCAATAAATGAATAATCGCATGACACAGCGATGGGCACACCGATAGAATGTCCGCCGCCAAGAACGATGGATACAGTCGGTTTCGTAAGCGAAGCAAGCATTTCAGCGATCGCAAGTCCTGCTTCAACATCGCCGCCGACAGTATTTAAAATGACGAGCAGTCCTTCTATTTTCATATTTTGTTCGATCGCCACAATTTGCGGAATGATATGTTCATATTTCGTTGTTTTATTTTGAGCAGGGAGCTGTATATGTCCTTCAATTTGACCGATAATGGTCAAACAATGAATGTTTGTTTCCTGATCCATTTGCGGAATGTTTGTTTGTCCTAACTGCTGAATTTTGTCAACTACATTTTCGCTTCCCTTTTCCACTGGCTGAACAGTCGGTTGATCAGCATTTCCGTTCATCCCAATCATCCTTTCTTCTTACCGTTATGATGTTAGTATGAACGGAATCCATTTTTTCATGCGGCCAGGAAACCGTTTTAAAAATGTGAAAAAAGCAGGCTTCGTCGGCCTGCTTTTTGTCTAAACCTCCATAATAATTGGCAAAATCATCGGGCGGCGCTTCGTTTGCTCATATAAAAATTGATTCAAGACGTCGCGAATGTTTTGTTTCATTGTTGACCAATCCATTGAAACATCTTCCATACAAGACGACAGTGTGTCATGCACCATTTTCGTAGCTTTGGAAATTAAACTTTCAGACTCACGAACATACACAAACCCTCTTGATATAATTTCAGGACCAGCGACAATTTTTTTCATCTCTTTGTTTAACGTAACAACAACAATTAAAATGCCGTCCTGAGATAACAAACGCCGGTCTCTTAGCACGATATTTCCAACATCTCCTACACCAAGCCCGTCAATGAGTACATTTCCAGAAGGTACTTTTGTAACCGTTTTGGCAGATTTAGGGGTGAATTCAACCACATCTCCTTGATCGAGCAAAAAAATGTTTTCTTCGCGTATTCCGATCGATTGCGCAATTTTAGCATGCGCTATTTGCATTTTAAATTCACCATGAACGGGAATAAAGTATTTTGGTTTCATTAAATGTAGCATAAGCTTCAGCTCTTCTTGGCAGCCATGACCAGAAAAAAACGCTTTTTTATCAATCGAAACAACATTGGCTCCTGCTCGAAACAGCAAATCAATCGTTTTCGAATAAATAAGTTCTTGTCCGGGTGTTGGGGTCTGAGCAATTAAAACCGTATCATCGGAAGTTATATGATGTTGCTTGTGAATGCCTTTGGCCATTTTTGAAATTTCCGCAAGCGGATCGAATGAATCGCTTGCACATAGTAGAACAGAGTTTTGTTTTTCAAGCTTTTTTAAATGCGACACCGGAATAAACAAATCATCGTCAGCCTTTAAATACCGTAATTGTCTTGCAAGATCAATAATTTTGGCAAACGATTTCCCTATAATTGCTATTTTTCTTCCAGTCTCAACTGCGGCATTGAAAATTTGCTGAATTCGGTAAATATTCGTCTCTGCTACAGATACAACAACTCTTCCAGGCGAATTATACATAACATCGTTGATCATTTCTCCGGCAAGAGCTTCGGAACCAGAAAAGCCGGGTCTTTCTGCATTGATACTGTCGGAAAGCAAACAAAGAACTCCGCTATTACCGATTTCCGCCATTTTACCAAAATCAAGAAAATGACTTCCGATCGAGGATTGCTCTAATTTAAAATCGCCTGTATGCACGATCGCTCCCATTGACGTATGGAAACAAACTCCCATAGAATCAGGAATATTTGAGAATGTGCGAAAAAAAGAAACCGTCACTTGAGGAAAATGTACAGGCTTGCGCATATTCACTTCGCGAAAATCAGCGGTAACAGAATATTGCTTCATTCTTTCTTTTGTCAAGGCAATTGTCCATTTCGTTCCGTAAACTGGCGCATTGATATGTTTTAAAATGTAGAAAATCGCACCGATCCGATCCAATCTGCCATTTGTTAAGAAGATGGCCCGAACCCTATCTTTACGTTCAAGCAAATATGTAATATCCGGTATCACCACATCAATTCCGAGCATCTCGTTTTCAGGATATTTCAAGCCGGCATCCACAATAAAAATATCCGAGTCGATTTCGACGATGTACAGGTTTTTTCCGACTTCCCCAACCCCTCCTAAAGCAATAAGTTGAATTTTTTCAGCTTTTTTCATAAGTGTTAGTGATCCTCCCTAAATATCCCCGTCCAAAGCACTTAGCAATATTATACCTGATGAAAGAAATGGAATACAAGTTAATTTATATCAGGCACACTTATCCGAAAAATTAAGCCGCTAGACTCAGCTGTTTTGAATGGGGCAGAGTGGAATTTTTAAAATAAAAAAAGGCTAATCACGATGATCAGCCTAATTCATGGATCACAGCGGCTAATGATGTTCGCTCATCTGTTGTTAACGGAACTAACGGCAAGCGCACCGGCCCAACATCCAGACCTTTTATTTGCAGCGCTGCTTTCACTGGAACAGGGTTTGGCGCCTTAAACAGTTCTTTCATTAATGGGAGAAGTCTTCGATGAAGGCTTCCGGCTTTTTTCACATCACCTGACAAAAAGGCTTGAATCATTTCTTGCATTTCATCTCCTACAACATGGGAGGCTACAGATATGACGCCATCACCGCCTATTGATAATGTCGGCAGCGTTAAGCTGTCGTCCCCAGTGTATAAAGCAAAATCATCTGGCGTTTTCTCGATAATTTTGGCCATATTATCAAGATCTCCGCTAGCTTCTTTAATCGCAACGATATTGTCAATTTCCGATAGACGAATAACCGTTTCAGGCGCGATCGAGGACGATGTTCTGCCAGGCACATTGTAAAGCATCACAGGAAGATGCGTGCTTTCTGCTATCGCTTTAAAGTGCTGATAAATCCCTTCCTGATTCGGTTTGTTGTAGTATGGAGTGACAAGCATAATCGCATCGACGCCGGTTTGTTCCGCCTTTTTTGTCAGTTCTATGGAAGCTCTTGTATTGTTTGTACCTGTCCCTGCAATCACTGGAACTCTTTTATTGACAACAGAAACGACATGTTTAAATAAAGCGAGCTTTTCTTCCGTTGTTAAAGTTGGAGATTCACCCGTTGTTCCAGCCACAACAATTGAATCTGTTCCATGATGGATTAAATATTCTACTAATTTTTCTGTTTTTTGAAAATCAATATTCCCGTTATTGTCAAACGGGGTAACCATTGCAGTTGAAATTCTTCCAAACATACCCACTTGTTCCTCACACCTTTATCGATTATTTTCCAAGATCAAACGCTTTATGAAGTGCATTAACTGCTTGAATCATTTCACTTTCCTTCACAAGCACCCAAATTGTTGTATGGCTGTCTGCCGATTGCAAAATTTGTATCCCTTCCTCCGATAAAGCAGCTACGATTTTGGAAGCGATTCCAGGGACTCCTTGAATGCCTGCTCCTACAATTGAGACTTTTGCACAATGCCGCGTGATCATCGGATCATATCCGATCTCTTTCAAAATTCCAACAGCAAGATCCGTTACATCCCCATGAACAGTATATATGACACTCTTAGGGGTAATATTAAAGAAATCGACGCTAATTCCGCTTGTAGCCATCGCTTTAAAAATTTCTTGATGAAAACGGAAATTCCCTTCTTTTGCATCTACTTTAATTTGCGTGACATCGGAAACATGAGCAATTCCAGTAATTAAACGTTCTTTTATGTCCGCACCTAGTTTATCCTGATGGTGAGAAGTGATGATCGTTCCTTTCGATTTAGAATAAGTGGAACGAATGCGAATCGGGATTTTGGCTTGCATAGCGATTTCAACCGCACGCGGATGAATCACCTTTGCTCCTTGATAGGCCAAATTGCAAATTTCCGTATACGTCACAAATGAAAGGGGCTTTGCATCCTTAACAATACGAGGATCCGCTGTCATAACTCCTTCCACATCTGTAAAAATGTCTACATATTCTGCTTTTAAAGCTGCTCCAAGTGCTGTTGCTGAAGTGTCACTGCCGCCGCGCCCAATTGTCGTCACATCTCCATTTGCTTGTGCTCCTTGAAAGCCTGCGACAACAACGACATCATTTGTTTCTAGAAGCCCGAGCAGGCGATCACATTTCAATTCTAATATTTTAGCATTTGTATGTTCATTTGTCGTCAAAAAACCTGCCTGCGCTCCGCTTAAAGCTGCCGCTTTTATTCCTTTTCCTTTTAGCATGCTAGTAAATACGACGGAAGAGATGATTTCTCCGCAGGACAGCAACATATCCTGTTCACGTTTGGAAATGGTGTCTATCCCGCCTTCCACCAGGCTAATCAGCGTATCTGTTGCGTACGGATCTCCTTTTCTCCCCATCGCTGATACGACGACGACCACTTTTTTTTTCTCAGACAAGGCTTCCTTTATATGTTCGTACGCATGTCTTCTGCCTTGTTCATCACGGACAGACGTTCCTCCAAACTTTTGAACAACAATGCTCATGATGTTCACCTCTATAAAATAACTAAACAGAAGAGAGCTGATGGCTTCAACTCTCTTCTTTTCACCTTATACTAATTTCAGTTTAATTAAACTTTCGGCAATTTGTACAGAGTTTAACGCTGCCCCTTTTAATAAATTGTCGGATACAACCCAAAGGTGGAAGCCGTTTGGCCGATCTAAATCTTTGCGAATTCGGCCTACAAATGTATCGTATTTGCCTTCTGCAAAAGCAGGCATTGGATAAATTTGATTTGCCGGATCATCTTCAAGCGTAACGCCAGGCGCATCTCTTAATACATTGCGAATATCATTTACAGTAACATCGTCCCTGTCGATTTCAATGTAGACTGATTCTGAATGCCCGATGACGACCGGCAAGCGGACGCAGGTCGCTGCAACTTCCAGATCCTTCATATGCATAATTTTTTTTGTTTCATTGATCATTTTCATTTCTTCAAATGTAAATCCATTTTCCTGGAACTTATCAATTTGCGGAATTGCATTAAACGCAATTTGATAATGTTTTTCGTCACTTTTAACAGGTAAAATTTCAGGTACAAACGGCTTTCCTTCTAAAATCGCTTTAGACTGTTCTTTCAATTCCTGGATCGCTTGTGCCCCCGCACCTGATACTGCTTGATAAGTGGAAACAATGACTTTTTTCAGCCCGAACGCTTTACGGATCGGCTGCAATGCAACAACCATTTGGATCGTCGAACAATTCGGGTTGGCAATAATACCGTTATGCCATTTTATATCCTCTTCGTTCACTTCCGGTACTACGAGAGGAACGTTTTCATCCATTCTAAATGCGCTCGTATTGTCGATCACGACCGCGCCTCTTTTAGCTGCTTCCGGTGCAAGCTGCTTCGACACGCTTCCTCCAGCGCTGAAAAGAGCGATATCAACCCCTTCAAAGCTTTCCGGTTCCGCTTTTTGTACTGTGATTGGTTTTCCTTTAAATGTAGCTGTCTTTCCTGCAGATCGTTCGGATGATAACAGCGTTAAAGTTTCCACAGGAAAGTTTCTTTTTTCCAATGTTTCGATCATTCGTGTTCCTACTGCTCCAGTTGCTCCGACAACTGCTACATGAAAACCTTTTTGAGCCATTTTCTATCTATCTCCTTCCAAAATGCATCAGAGTCGAATAATCATGTATTCGTATTACGTTTAATTGTATCACAGTAGCCAAAAAAAGTGATGAGCGATTTTTTATGAAAGCGTTTTATTTGTTTGATTATTTTTTATGTTCAATAATAACCGGCTGAAGCTGTCTATGTTCAAGCGCATGTTCAACTGTTTCCACTAACCGATCCATATTCGCCACCATTGAATTCGGTTTTTGGTGGGGTGCATCTTGGCCGAACGGAACAAAGAAAATATTTTTTGCCGCCATTAGCTTCATTAAATTTACGCCATTTAACCCGAGAGCATCGTTTGTAGAAATGGCTAGTACAACGGGGCGATGGTTTCTCATAGTCGCTTTTGCAGCCATCAATACAGGAGAGTCCGTCAAGGCATTCGCCAGTTTGCTCATCGAATTGCCGGTCATCGGCGCAATGACCATGCAATCAAGAGGAATTTTCGGACCTAAAGGCTCGGCATCCACGATCGAATCAATTACTTGATTTCCAGTCGCTTCTTCAATTCTTTTGACCCATTCTTCTCCTTCCCCGAATCTAGTTGTTGTCGTCTTTACGGTCGAGGTGACAATTGGCAAAACGTTTGCTCCTTTTTCAACGAGCTTTTGAATTTGCGGAAATACCGCATCATAAGTACAATGAGAGCCTGTTAAACCAAATCCGATCCGTTTACCTTTCACTTCCATTATCCATACTCCTTTCAAGCTGATGCTGTTCAGTTAAAAGGATTGTCAACGCATTCGCCAAAATCTGGCCCGCTGTCTTCGGTGCGACAATTCCTGGAAGACCAGGTGCTAAAATGGCTTTCATACCTCTTTTTTCAGCATAGTGGAAATCGGTTCCCCCCGGCTTTGATGCTAAATCGATAATAAGAGCGTGGACAGGCATAGCTGCCAAAACATCAGAAGACAACACCAACGCTGGAACTGTATTAATGCAAATATCGATCGACGACAATTCGTCCTTCAGTTCACTCAAATGAAACGGCTTCATTCCCATTTCCGTGATCCTGGCCAAATCTTTCTGTTTGCGAGCGCCTACCTTCACATTAGCTCCTAATGCTGCAAAAGTGCGGGCAACACTCATTCCTGTCCGTCCAAATCCGATAACGGCAATGTTGGAACCATGAATGGTAAAATCAGTATGTTGAATAACGAGCATTATGGTCCCTTCTACTGTCGGAATGGAATTATATATCGCTACATCATCACGGTCCAGTATCGGTACAAGCTTTCGTTTTTCTTTTTCCATTAACTCTTCTAAATATTTTGTGCGTATCCCAGAATAAAAGATGCAATGCTTAGGAGTGGAGGCCACCATTTCTCTTGTCAGTACGATTTCTTCAGCGGAAAAAACTGCTTCGACCTGTCCTTCGCTTCCGGTTCCTGAAACAGGCAATATTACTGCATCCATTCCTTCCAGACTAATATTATGGCTGTTTATTTTTACTGATCCTGTATACCCATGTTCAAGCTGATCAAATCCGATTAAAAATAGATTGGCATCGTGCTCTGATAGCCTTCGGATCACCTCTAGCTGCCGGGAGTCACCGCCAATTACAGCAACGTTTAAGCCAGTTAACATCCTTTTTTTCACCTTCTTTATGGCAATTCAGTTCAGTTTCGAAAACCATAATTAGCTCCCTGTTTTAAGCATATTATGTAGGCGGCAGCCGATAGGTGAATCGCATCGAAAAATTGCCAAAAAAATAAAGCCGGCTTCTTTAGCCGGCGGATCTTCATTAGTCATCAATTTTATTTAAGGAATTTTCCGGTACGTCAATAATGATCATATCTTGACCAATTTTTTTGATATGCTCCCACGGTACTCGAATATCATGTCCTTGTTTCCTTAAACCGAACCACTTTAAAGAAGGAATAATAAGCGCCGTAATTTGTCCAGTTTCCGCATTGATTTCAAAGTCTGTTTGACCGAGCACGCCTAGACGTTCCGCTCGTTTTACATCGACGATTTCTTTTCCGCTTAACTCGGATAAACGCATAGTATTGGCTCCCCTCTTTCATTATAAATATACGAACATATTCACAGGCAGAGATTGATTCGAAACTGATGAACATAGCTTTCCATACATGTATACGTTTTTGGCAAATAAAAAATGCCCGCCAATCCATCATAGCAGGCATTTTAATTCTGGAATTGCAGAAGAAAGATTCTCTTCCGGACTAATTAAAGATACAGCATATTCATCTGTAAAAATATGTTGAATAAGTTCATTGACGCTCATGATATCAACACGGTTAACCGTTTCGATAATTTCATCCAAAGATCGATGTTTGCCTAAGAGCAGCTCATTTTTGCCGTTTCTGCTCATTCTTGCATTTGTACTTTCAAGACTAAGCATTAAATTCCCTTTAATTTGTTCTTTTGAATGCATTAATTCTTTTTCAGTAATACCGCTTTTTTTCAATTTTTCAATTGTTTGAAAAATCGTTTCAAATAAAATATTCAGCTGGTTTCTTCCAGTCCCACCGTAAATTGTGAGCACTCCGCTGTCTTCATATGAAGTGTGGTAAGAGAAAATAGAATAAGCAAGCCCTTTTTCTTCCCTCACCTCTTGGAATAAGCGGCTTGACATGCTCCCGCCCAAAATATTGTTTAACACAATTAAGCTGTAAATGTCGTCATGACCGACTCTCAACCCTTTAAACCCAATGCAGAGATGCGCTTGCTCCGTCTCTTTTTTCTTGGCGATTTTTTGGTCCAAAAAAACCGGTTCCTTATATTTTTCTTTTTTATGAGACGACTTAAAATTGCCGAACCATTTCTCAACCTCTTGAATAAAGCTTTCTTGAACGTTTCCAGCTACTGAAATGACGATATTGTCAGGAGTATAGTATTTTTCCATATAGCTTTTCAACGCATCGCCGGTAAAACTAGATAAAGTTTTTTCTGTGCCTAAAATCGGATAGCCAAGCGGATGATCGCCAAATGCAGCCTGGCTTAACAAATCGTGCACAATATCGTCTGGAGTATCTTCATACATTTTGATTTCTTCTAGAACAACATTTCGTTCTTTGTTTAATTCTTCTTCTTCAAATACTGAGTTGAAAAACATATCAGCCAGCACTTCAAGTGCATAATTTGCATGCTCATCGAGCACTTTTGCATAATAGCAGGTGTATTCTTTTGAGGTGAAGGCATTCACCTGACCGCCAATTTTGTCAAAAGCTTCTGCAATTTCTCTAGCTGTTCTTTTTTCTGTTCCTTTAAAAAACATATGCTCTAAAAAATGAGAAATGCCGTTTGTTTCTTTCGTCTCGTTTCTAGAACCTGTGCCAATCCAAACTCCGATAGCAACGGAGCGAACAGTCGGAATGGATTCTAAAATGATTCTAACACCATTTTGGCATGTATATTTCTTGATCAAATTGTAACCCCCTGTTCTTCCAATCAGTCAAGACGTTTTTCATCCAGCAGACTAGAAAGTGAACCGATGGAAAGATTTTTTTCTTTAATCTTTTTAATTAATGAATCTAGACTCTCTGCGGTCGATGACGTCGGATGCATTAAGATCATGGCGCCGTTATGAATTTTTGACATCACTCGATTGATTAACGTTTCAGGCCGCGGCTTTTGCCAATCAATCGTGTCAACAGACCACATGATTGTTTCCATGTTCATATCTGCCGCTATATCTACAACCTCCTTGCGAAAGCTGCCGCTTGGAGGCGCAAACCATTTCACGTTTTTTCCTGTCGTCGCTTTGATGATTTTGTTCGTCTCTTCCATCTCTTGTCTAATTCTTGCAGACGGCAGGCGGGCCATATCTGGATGCGAGTATGAATGATTTCCAATTTCATGGCCGCTTTCTACAATCATTTTAGCCAGTTCAGGATTTTCTTTTACCCATCTTCCTTCTAAAAAAAACGTCGCTTTGACATGGTGCTTTTTTAGCACGGCCAACATTTTAGGAAGATACTCATTTCCCCATGCAACATTTATTAAAAAGGATACCATTGGCTTATCCGGATGTCCACGGTAGATCGCTTCGTTCGGCAAATCGCTTAAATGAACAGAAGGTGGAATTTGCTTGAATACAAGAAGCTTCGGATCAAAAGAACCCTTTTTCTTCATTCTCTTATACGATGCGTCAATGTCGACTGATCGCCCATTATAACCGGGCGTTTTTTTCCAAACTCTATGTATTTCAGCATTTTCCGGAGGAATTTCATACTCTTTTGCTTTGGCAACGATTTCTTGATACAACGAATTTTCGCCAGATACAGCCAATTCATGCTTTGCTTTTAATTGCTGAAGAAAGATCAATGTATAACGATTATCCAATATGACATAAGAAAAAAGTATGATCAATATAAAAATGGCTATTTTCCCTTTTTTTCGCTTCATCGCAACATCCCCTTTTTCACTTATAAAACTATGAAAAAAGGGGACAAGATAGAACTGCCAACCGCAAAAATGGAAAAGAAGCCGGGTTTTCCCTGGCTCCGGTCAAGACTTTTGCTGCTCTTTTTGGTCCCTTAAAACGGCCTTTCTTGATAAATTGACACGACCTTGTTTATCGATTTCCATCACTTTGACTAAAATTTCATCACCGACTGACACAACATCCTCCACTTTTCCTACCCGCTCTTCTGCAAGCTCAGAAATGTGGACAAGACCATCTTTTCCGTTAAACAGTTCCACGAATGCGCCGAATTTCTCGATCCGTTTAACTTTTCCTAAATACATTTGTCCGACTTCAATTTCTCTTACAATATCTTCAATAATTTTCTTCGCTTTTTTATTCATTCCTTCGTCTACGGAAGAAATGTAGATTGTGCCATCTTGTTCAATATCGATTTTTACTCCTGTTTCTTCAATGATTTTGTTAATTTGTTTTCCGCTAGGTCCAATCACGTCACGAATTTTATCCGGATTGATGACCATGGTTAAAATTTTTGGAGCATATGGCGATAATTGTTTTCTCGGTTCAGAGATTGTCGCCAGCATCGATTTCAAAATTTCAAGGCGGCCTTTGCGAGCTTGTTTTAACGCTTCTTCTAAAATTTCACGGGACAAGCCTTTAATTTTAATGTCCATTTGCAGCGCGGTGACGCCTTTTTCTGTACCAGCGACTTTAAAGTCCATATCACCAAGCGCATCTTCCATGCCTTGAATATCTGTTAAAACCGTATAGTTGTCACCAGATTTTACAAGTCCCATTGCAATTCCAGCAACAGGCGACTTAATCGGCACGCCGGCATCCATCATCGCTAAGGTGCTTGCACAAATGCTCGCTTGTGAAGTTGAACCATTTGATTCAAGCACTTCTGAAACGAGACGAATTGTGTACGGAAAATCGCGCTCGGAAGGTATGACTGGCTCAAGCGCTCTTTCTCCCAACGCTCCATGACCAATTTCCCGTCTGCCAGGCCCCCTCATCGGACCGGTTTCCCCGACACTAAATGGCGGGAAGTTGTAGTGATGCATGAACCGCTTTGATTCTTCCACGCCGAGTCCGTCAAGTATTTGTACGTCTCCTAAAGCTCCGAGCGTACAAATAGACAGGGCTTGTGTTTGGCCGCGGGTGAAAAGACCTGAACCGTGCGTGCGCGGCAAAATTCCGACGGAAGACGATAATGGACGGATTTCGTCAATTTTTCGTCCGTCAGGTCTCACTTTTTCTTCTGTAATGAGACGGCGCACTTCCTCTTTCACGAGCTTGTGCAAAATTTCTTTTACTTGCTTAATCGTTTCTTCATCTGCTTCTTCTTCCTCAAATATTGCGACAGTCTTCTCTTTCACTTCATTAATAGCATCTTCGCGGGCGTGTTTTTCAGGCACTTGGATGGCTTGCAATAAGTCGGCAAGAGCCATTTCACGAACTCTTTTTTCAAGCTCCTCATCGATTTTATATAATTCGACTTCCATTTTTTCTTTTCCGATTTTTTCTACAATCTCTTCTTGGAATGCAATCAAACGTTTGATTTCTTCATGGCCAAACATGATTGCTTCTAAAATCGTTTCTTCAGGCACTTCATTGGCTCCTGCTTCCACCATGTTGATGGCATCTTTCGTGCCGGCTACGATTAAATGGATATCGCTTTTCTCAAGCTGTTCGACAGTTGGATTAATGATAAACTGGTCATCAAGGCGGCCGACCGTGACACCGGCAATCGGACCTTCAAACGGAATGTCCGATATTGACAGCGCGAGCGAAGATCCAAACATAGCCGCCATTTCGGAAGAACAATCTTGGTCGACGCTCATCACCATGCTGACTACTTGAACCTCATTGCGAAACCCTTCTGGAAACAGCGGGCGAATCGGTCTATCGATTAAACGGCTCGCTAAAATAGCTTTTTCACTCGGTCTACCCTCTCGTTTAATAAACCCTCCCGGGATTTTACCGACAGCATAAAGCCTTTCTTCATAATTGACCGTTAGGGGAAAGAAATCTACTCCTTTTGCTTCCTTCGAAGCGGTTGCCGTACATAAAACGACCGTATCTCCATAGCGGACTAAAACGGCGCCGTTCGCTTGCTTCGCCAGCTGGCCGATTTCAACAGTCAGCTTACGTCCGGACCAATCTATGGAAAAAACATGTTTCTCTTGATCCATACTTGTTTTGAACCCCTCTTTCATTGACAAAGTCTATCTTCGCACATAAGATTGTACAAAAATGTTATTTTTAAACTTTTCAATCTATATCGTTTTTATGTAATCTGTCATAAACTTTTTTGAATACAGTAAAAAAGCGGGAAATCTCCCGCTTCCATACAACTTAACGACGCAAACCGAGTTTATTGATGAGTTGACGGTACCGTGCAACATCTTTATTGCGCAAATACGTCAACAAATTACGGCGTTTCCCAACCATTTTCAAAAGACCTCTGCGTGAATGGTGGTCTTTTTTGTGAACGCGCAAATGCTCATTTAAAATGTTGATTTTTTCAGTTAGGATAGCAATTTGCACTTCAGGAGAACCAGTATCTGATTCATGTGTTTTAAATTGCTCAATCACTTCATTTTTCCGTTCTTGCGTTAAAGCCATCCTTGTCCACCTCCTAAATATAATCCCCGGCTACCTAGCAAGCGTCGGTGACTCGCGTTGCCACGCAGCGGTTAAAAGTTACAAGAATAAGAATACTATTTTTCCCAAGAAAAAGCAAGGAGGTTCCATTAAAAATTTTTTTCAGCCGTGATTTTATCCGATTCTGTCAGCCGCTGAAAAAAATCTTTAGCTTCCTTGATATCCCGTTTGATTTGGGCAATTAATTCTTCCACACCAGAAAACTTTTGTTCACTTCGTATTCGTTTGAACCATTTTACGGTCACATCTATATCATAAATTTCTTCATGAAAATCAAAAATATGAACTTCTATGCTCGGCTTGTCCGGTCTTTTTTCATGAAATGTCGGCTTATAACCGATATTGCATATGCCCGCATATTCCTTCCCATTCATGCTGATTTTGACCGCATATACCCCTGTCGGAGGAGTAATGTAGGATTCGCTTAGTTCAATATTTGCGGTTGGAAAGCCGATTGTCCGCCCTCGCTTTTCTCCATGGATTACCTTTCCGGATACTTGATGAGGCCGCCCTAGAAGAGAGCATGCATAAGAAACATCACCATTTTTAATAGCGTTTCGAACGAGGGAAGAGCTGATTTTTCTTTCACCGTCTGTCAGCTTTTCAACCGTCGTATGCGTAAAGGCTCCTCTTGAATAGAAAGGCAAAGTTTCCATTGTCCCTTTTCCAAACCGGCCGAATGTAAAATCAAAACCGGCCACAACGTGAATGGCATTTAATCCGATAATATATTGATCGACAAATTGTTGAGGCTGAAGCGAGCTAAAGCTTTCTGTAAATTCGACTAAATACAATCGATCAATTCCAAGATCTTCAATAAACTTCAGTTTCTCTTGTAAAGGAGTAATATATTCTATTTGTTGAATATTTTTTTTTAAGACGATGGATGGGTGCGGATCAAATGTCATCACCGCACATTCAACATTTAATTCTTCAGCCTTCTGTTTAGCTGTTTGAATGACTTTTTGATGCCCTTTATGGACTCCATCAAAAAATCCGAGCGCCATTACCGATTTCGGCACATTTTGTTTTGCCAAATGGTGTGGATGTGTTATTTTTAACATTTTCACCGAAAGTTCCCCTTTTCTTACCTATTCATTCGTTTTTAACACCTTGACGGGTTTAAGCACATTGTTTTTTTCTGAATGCTTTTTATATATGGCAATAATTTCTCGATTATTCCATATTGCTACAACATCATTTTGTCCAATATGCTGGAAATCCTCGTTCATTTCCAACATCGCTCCGTTTTTTACTTTCTTTGCTAATGTATCATTTATTTTAATTTTCGGCAATTGATTTAATGCTTCCTCTATGGTAAGAAAACCGTTTGGCAAATCTCCCGTTTTTAAACATTGCTCGACCGCTGAAAACGTGACGCAGTCATGTAAATGAAAACGGCCGGATCTTATTCGCACCAATTCAGACATGTGAGCAGGATACCCTAATTTTTCTCCGATCATGACCGCGAGAGTTCGAATATATGTCCCTTTTGAGCAAGAGACTTGAATGGAAAAGGAAGCCGTTTTGTCATGTTGTTTTATATCGCTTAAAAGGTGTATGGCATGAATGACAACCCTTCTTTTCGGCCTTTCGACTACTTTCCCTTCACGCGCGTATTCGTATAATTTTTTTCCATTCACTTTTACAGCAGAATACATTGGCGGAATTTGTTCAATTTCTCCGCGAAAGCTTTCCAGCACTCGTTCAATTTCCTCTTTTGATGGCGGGAGCTTTACTTCTTTTTCAGCAATAATGCTTCCAGAAGCATCCTCTGTTTCAGTGGCAGCTCCTAATGTTACTTCAGCAATGTATTCCTTATTCTCAGCCATTAAATATGACGAAATTTTTGTTGCCTTGCCGATGCAAATAGGGAGCACGCCTGAGACATCCGGATCTAATGTACCAGTATGCCCCGCTTTTTTCGTTCGAAACAATTTGCGCACTTTTTGGACACAATCATTTGAAGTCATTCCTCTAGGTTTATGTAAGAGAAGAACGCCGTCCACAGTCACACCTTCCTTTTGCCAGCTGCAATCATGAAAAAAGAACCCGTTACACAATTGTGAAACGGGATGCCTCAGCTTTCATGATCTCTTTCTTCTTTTTTCAATTCATGGATTAATGATTCGATTCGATTGCCATAATCAATTGTCTCGTCAAATTCAAAATGAATTTCCGGAGTTTTCCGCAGCCGAATCCGCGACCCGATTTCAGAGCGGATAAATCCTTTGGCTTTCGCCAGCGCCTTCATCGTGTTTTCCTTCTGTTCCTCATTTCCCAATACAGAAATATATACTTTAGCGATTTGCAAATCCCCTGTTAAGCGAACGTCCGTTACAGTTACAAATCCAATTCTCGGGTCTTTAATTTTTCTGCCAATAATATCGCTTAGCTCTTTTTTCATCTGTTCAGCTACTCTGTTTGCTCTTAGGCTCATTTCATCACCTCATTTGCTAAAACCAGTCAAATGTTGTAATGGTTCGTTCAATTTCAGGAAAAGAATCGATCAACTTCAATGCCTGGTTCAGTTCTTTTTCCGCGATGGCGCGGCTCGATGCAAGGCAGGCAATGCCGATTTCGGTCCGCTGCCATGCATCCTGAAAGCCGATTTCTGCAACACTGACATTAAATTTATTTTGCAGTCTTTTTATAATTCGCTGCACTACTGCACGTTTTTCTTTTAAAGAAGAAGCTTCAAAAATCATGCATTCACATGATACCATCCCGAGCATTATTTTTTAACTTCCTCCATGATGAACGCTTCAATCGTGTCGCCTTCTTTAATATCGTTAAAGTTTTTAATCGTAAGTCCGCACTCATATCCTTGAGCAACTTCTTTTACATCATCTTTAAAACGTTTTAAAGTGTCAATTTCTCCTTCAAAAATCACGACTCCGTCCCGAATTAAGCGAACGCCGCTGTCGCGTGTAACAGAACCATCTGTGACGTAGCAGCCGGCAATTGTACCGATTTTAGAAACTTTGAATGTTTGCCGCACTTCAAGGGTACCGATCACTTTTTCTTCGTATTCAGGATCAAGCATACCTTTCATAGCCGCTTCGATTTCTTCGATCACTTTATAAATGATGCGGTGAAGGCGAATGTCGACGTTTTCCGCTTCCGCTGTTCTCTTCGCATTCACATCCGGGCGAACATTAAAGCCGATCACAATAGCGTTGGAAGCAGAGGCAAGCATGATGTCATATTCCGTAATGGCACCGACACCGGTGTGAATAATTTTTACTTTTACTCCTTCAACATCGATTTTTTGAAGAGCTGATGAAAGAGCTTCAACGGAACCTTGCACATCTGCTTTGACGATTAAATTAATTTCTTTCATGTCATTTTGCTTAATTTGTTCAAATAAATCATCAAGGCTTAGCTTTGTCTTTTCGCTGCGCTGCTCTTCCAGCTGTTTTTTCGCACGGGCTTCACCGATTTGACGCGCTTTTTTCTCATCTTCAAATACCATAAATCTGTCGCCGGCTAATGGAACTTCATGAAGACCGGTGATTTCAACCGGAGTGGACGGTAAAGCTTCTTTTACACGTTTTCCGACATCATTCACCATCGCACGCACCCGTCCATATGTGTTTCCGACAACAATTGGATCACCGACACGAAGCGTTCCGTTTTGAACAAGCAATGTTGCAACTGAACCTCTGCCTTTATCAAGCTTTGCTTCAACAACCGTACCGGTTGCAAGACGATTCGGATTCGCTTTTAACTCTTCCATTTCCGCAACGAGCAAGATCATTTCCAATAGTTCAGGAATTCCGTCACCTTTTAATGCCGAAATTGGCACAAATATCGTGTCGCCGCCCCAATCTTCCGGTACAAGGCCATGTTCCGTTAATTCCTGCATCACACGGTCAGGATTTGCCGTCGGCTTATCCATTTTGTTGACCGCTACAATAATCGGCACATTCGCAGCTTTTGCATGGTTAATTGCCTCAACTGTCTGCGGCATAACACCATCATCTGCAGCAACGACTAAAACAGTAATATCTGTTAATTGAGCACCGCGGGCTCTCATTGTTGTAAACGCTGCATGGCCAGGTGTATCTAAAAATGTGATCTTTTTCCCTTCCACTTCAACCTGGTAAGCGCCGATATGCTGCGTAATGCCTCCAGCTTCGCCTTCAGCCACTTTTGTTTTTCGAATGGAATCTAAAAGAGTCGTTTTCCCATGGTCAACATGCCCCATAATTGTCACAACAGGAGGACGGCTGACAAGATCTTCTTCCTTGTCTTCGATTTCATACTTTTCAAATTCCGTTTCATCGAAAACAATTTCTTCTTCCACTTCAACGCCGTATTCAGAAGCGATCAGTTCGATAATGTCCTTCTCCAGCTCTTGGTTGATTGTTGCCATGACGCCGAGCATCATGAGCTTCTTAATGATCTCTGACGGTTCTTTATGGAGTTTGTTGGCAAGCTCAGCGACTGTTAAAGAGCCTTGATACGTAATTTTGGACGGCAATTCTTTTTTGCTTGGAGCTTCATTTTGAACCGCTTTTTTGTTTTTCTTTCCATTTTTTTTGTTTTTATGTTTCGTTTGTTGAATCGGAACGTTTTGTTTGCGTTCCTCGCGTTTTGGAGAAGGTTTTTTGCCTGATTTTTTCTTGTTCAATACGATATCCTCATCGTCATCAAATGGAATGTCATCATATGCTGCATGCTTTTCTTCCTTTTGTTTTGGTTGATGATCTTTTTGAACGTTTTTCTTAGGTTGTTCCTTTTGATATCGTCCATTGAGTTTTTCAATTGTATTGCTGTCGATCATTGACATGTGGTTTGCAACATTTATATTCATTTCTTTTAATGTATGGATTACTTCTTTGCTCGTTATATTTTGTTGTTTTGCATATTCATATACTCGCATTTTACCCATACGTTCACCCCCAAAGTAGTTATTCAAGTAGAAGCTTCAACTTCTTGGCAAAACCTTCTTCCGTCACGGCAACAACTACTCTTTCTTCCTTACCGATCGATTGCCCAAGTTCGTATCGGTTTGGGGCAATCACGAGCGGAACTTTATAAAACGAACATTTATCCGTAATTTTTTTCTTCGTGTTAGAAGAAGCATCGTCTGCCAATAAAACGAGTTTTGCACGCTTATTTCGAACCTCTTTCAAAACAAGTTCTTCTCCTGAAATCACTTTTCTTGCCCGATAGGCAAGGCCTAATAAAGATTTCCATTGTCCATTCATGGCAATGAAGGTTTCTCCTTCTCAGCTAGCTGAATTAATTCATCATATATAGATTCCGGAACAGGCGCATCTAAATGGACGGATAGCACATTTTTCTTTTTCGCCTTTAAAATGCAGTCTTTATCAAGAGTGATATAAGCACCGCGTCCATTTTTCTTTCCTGTTAAATCAACCGAAACTTCTCCTTCTTTCGAACGAACGATTCGAACAAGCTCCTTTTTGGGTCTCATTTCGCCAGTCGCCACACATTTTCTCATCGGAATTTTCTTTTGCTTTGCCACTGGTAACCACCTCTATTCGTCTTGTTCTTCTCCGTGTTCATCATCCGTATTGTCCAATTGGAATAAACTATCATGCTCTTCGCGAGGATAGATGTTCAGCTCTCTCGCTTCCGATTCGCTTTTAATATCAATTTTCCATCCGGTTAATTTGGCAGCGAGGCGAGCGTTTTGCCCTCTTTTGCCAATCGCAAGGGATAATTGATAATCAGGAACGATGACGGTTGTAGCTTTTTCCTCTTCATCGACAATAACGTCCAAAACTTTTGAAGGACTTAAAGCATTTGCAACAAATTCAACAGGATTTTTAGACCAGCGAACGATATCAATTTTTTCGCCATTCAACTCGTTTACAATTGCTTGAACACGCTGGCCTTTTGGTCCAACGCATGATCCGACCGGGTCAACTTCCGGATTGTCGGAATGAACCGAAATCTTTGATCTGTCACCTGCCTCCCGGGCGACTGATTTAATTTCCACTATCCCGTCATATATTTCCGGAACCTCCAATTCGAATAAACGCTTCAACAGCCCCGGGTGTGTTCTGGAAACAAAAATTTGTGGTCCTTTTGTTGTTTTTTCTACTTTTGTAATGAATACTTTAATTCGGTCATGAGGTTCGTATTTTTCATTCGGCATCTGTTCCGATTGTGGGAGGAGAGCCTCTATTTTCCCTAGACTTACGTATATATATTTGGGATCAGTTCTTTGGACGATTCCGGTCATGATATCTTCTTCACGATCAATAAATTCCGAATAAATGACTCCTCTTTCGGCTTCACGAACTCGCTGCGTAACGACTTGTTTCGCAGTTTGTGCAGCTATTCGTCCAAATTCTTTCGGTGTCACTTCAATTTCAACGACATCGCCGATTTCATATTGGGGATTGATGTTCATCGCATCATGGATGGAAATTTCCAAACGGGGATCCGTTACTTCTTCCACCACTTCTTTTCTCGCAAACACCTGCATCGTACCTGTTTCGCGATTAATATCGACACGCACGTTTTGCGCTTGGTTAAAGTTGCGTTTGTATGCAGAAATGAGGGCAGCTTCAATCGCATCTATAATGACATCTTTACTAATGCCTTTTTCTTTTTCTAATACTGTCAAGGCATCTAAAAGTTGGCTGTTCATAAAATGATGTTCCTCCTCATCACTTAAATATTAAATGAAACGGCAAGTCTAGCTTTTGCAATTTTTCCCCAAGGAATTTCCACTTGTTTAGTTTTTGTTTTCACTCTTATTTCGAGTGTGGCAATCTCGCCGTCAAAATCCGTTAAAACCCCTTCAAAATGTTTTTCCCCGTTGATCGGCTCGTAAGTTTTGAGTGCGACATTTTTCCCGACAGCCTTTTCAAAATCGGCCTTTGTTTTTAAAGGGCGTTCAGCGCCTGGAGAAGATACCTCCAAGAAATAGTTGTGAGGAATCGGATCGATTTCATCCAGCTTTTCGCTCAAACGTTCGCTTACCATACCACACTCTTCAATGTCGACACCATCTTCAGAATCAATAAAAAGCCGTAAATACCAATTTTTCCCCTCTTTTACATATTCAATATCTACTAGTTCCAGCTGCAAATTTTCAAGAATTGGCGATGCTAGTTCTTTGACGAGATTTGTTATAGATTGGCTCATATTTTCCTCCTTAATTTCAGCGTTTCAGAAAGGGACATCTATTTAATCGTCATAAAAAACTAGTTCCAATAGGAAAGAGTGGGTTTTTTCCCCACTCTTTCGTTAGGCTTTTTTTAGCATTTCCATAAATGAATATAACATAACCTAATCAGGTTTGCAAATTGAATCGCAAATCAGAAAAGGGAGAGCTGATTTTGCTCAGGCAGCGATGCCAAACAGCCATGATTTTCAAGATATTCCATAATCGTTTTTGAAATTTTTGTCCGCTCCTGCAGATCCTCTTTGGATAAAAATTCTCCTTCTTCTCTCGCTTTGACAATATTGATGGCCGCGTTCGTACCAAGCCCTGGTATCGAATTAAACGGCGGTATGAGACTGTCGCCGTCAATAATGAATTCTTTGGCTTGAGAGCGGTATAAATCTACTTTTTGGAATGAAAATCCACGCTCCGTCATTTCAAGTGCCATCTCCAATACGGTCAGCAAGCTCTTCTCTTTTGGAGAAGCATCGAGCCCTTTTGCACTGATCTCTTCAATTTTCGCTCTGATTGCGGTGCTTCCTTTGATCATCGTTTCGATGTCAAAATCGTCCGCTCTGACTGTAAAATAAGTTGCATAGAATAGCAGAGGAAAATGCACTTTAAAATATGCAATCCGCACAGCCATTAATACATAAGCTGTCGCGTGAGCTTTTGGAAACATATATTTGATTTTTTTGCAAGATTCAATATACCAGTCTGGAACGCCGTTCTTTTTCATCTCTTCTTCCCATTCGGGAATCAAGCCTTTTCCTTTCCGAACCGACTCCATAATTTTAAAGGCTAACGACGGCTCCAATCCTTGATAAATTAAATAAACCATAATATCGTCGCGGCAGCCAATGACCTCACTTAATGTACATGTGCCGCTTTGAATCAGCTCTTGTGCGTTTCCTAGCCAAACATCTGTCCCATGGGACAATCCTGATATTTGGACAAGCTCTGAAAATGTCGTCGGTCTTGTTTCCTCCAACATTTGGCGGACAAATCGCGTGCCGAACTCTGGAATCCCCAGAGTGCCCGTTTTACAGCCAATCTGCTCCTCTGTCACGCCAAGTGATTCGGTTGAGGAAAAGATTTTCATTACTTCCGGATCATCTGTTGGAATGGTCTTCGGATCGATTCCGCTTAAATCTTGAAGCATTCTGATGACCGTCGGATCATCGTGCCCTAGTATATCAAGCTTTAATAAGTTATCGTGAATGGAGTGGAAATCAAAATGTGTCGTTTTCCAATCAGCGCTTGTATCATCTGCCGGATATTGAATTGGAGTAAAATCATATATATCCATATAATCGGGAACAACGATGATTCCTCCGGGATGCTGTCCTGTCGTCCGCTTGACCCCCGTACATCCTTTCACAAGCCGATCGACTTCTGCACTGCGGAAATGCAGATTATGATCGTTCATGTAGCCGCGGACAAATCCGAAAGCTGTCTTTTCGGCAACGGTGCCAATTGTTCCTGCACGGTACACTTTATCTTCACCAAACAGCACTTTCGTATAATTGTGTGCTCTCGGCTGATATTCACCTGAAAAATTCAAATCAATATCAGGCACCTTGTCTCCTTTAAATCCTAGAAACGTTTCAAACGGTATGTCATGCCCGTCCTTTTTATATGGCGCTCCGCATTGCGGACAATTTTTATCAGGAAGATCGTATCCGGATCCTACAGAGCCGTCATTGAAAAATTCGGAATGCTTGCATTTTGGACAAACGTAATGAGGCGGAAGAGGGTTCACCTCAGTAATTTCCGTCATCGTGGCAACAAAGGATGAGCCGACTGATCCCCTTGAACCGACCAAGTACCCGTCATCCAAAGATTTTTTTACTAGTTTGTGAGATATCAAATAAATGACGGCAAATCCGTGGCCGATAATGCTTTTCAACTCTTTTTCAAGCCTTGCTTGAACGATTTCCGGCAATGGGTCTCCGTATATTTCTTTGGCACGATTGTAGCTCATTTCCCGAATTTCTTCTTCGGCACCGTCTATTTTCGGTGTATACAGATCATCTTTAATCGGTTTTACATCACCTATGAGAGAGGCGATGTACTGGCTGTTTGTCACAACAATTTCTTTCGCTTTTTCATCGCCTAAAAAACGAAAAGCATCCAGCATTTCATTTGTTGTACGGAAATGCACATCAGGCAATGTATGGCGGTTTAAAGGATTCGCTCCCCCTTGCGAAGAAATTAAGATTTTCCGGTAAATTTTATCTTCCTTGTTTAAATAATGGACATTGCCTGTTGCCACAACCGGAATCGACAGCTTTTCCCCTAGTTTGACTATGTTTGCAATGATTTCTTTGATCGCTTGTTCATGTCGAACCTGCTCCGTCTCAATTAGAGGGTAATATACTTCCGGCGGATGCACTTCGAGAAAATCATAAAATGAAGCCATCTCTTCAACTTCTTCCGGACCTTTTTGCATCATTGCTTCGAAAATTTCTCCCTTGTCGCAGCCTGAACCAATTAAAATGCCTTCCCTATGCTTTAACAATACAGAACGGGGAATGCGCGGAACGCGATAAAAATATTGAACATGGGAAAGAGATACAAGCTTAAATAAATTTTTCAGCCCTGTTTCATTTTGCACAAGAAGCGTCGCGTGAAACGGTCTTGCCCGCTCATACGCTTTTGAATCCCCAGTCCGCTCATTCAGCTCATCATGATAAAGAATTCCTCGTTCATTTACCTCTTGCAGCAATTTTACAAGCAAATAGCCGGTTGCTTCCGCATCATAAATGGCTCTATGATGCTGTACAAGCTCTATATCAAACTTTTTGCACAATGTATTCAGGCGGTGGTTTTTTAAATTAGGATATAAATATCTTGCAAGTTCAAGAGTATCAATGACAGGGTTGTCCGCCTTTTTAACCTGCAAATATTTTTTGTAGCCTGCATTAATAAAGCCCATGTCAAAGCTTGCATTGTGGGCAACTAAAATGCTGTCGGCAGCCCATTCTTTAAATTTGTACAATACTTCATCGACGTCGGGAGCATTTTGAACCATATCATCGGTAATTCCCGTCAGTTCTATCGTTGTTGCTGAAAGCGGATGGTGAGGGTTGGCAAACGATTCAAATCGGTCGATAATTTCCCCGTTTTTTATTTTCACCGCTGCAAGTTCAATGATCGTGTCGTATACAGCCGAAAGCCCTGTTGTTTCAACGTCAAACACAACAAAGGTATCTTCGCTTAAAAGTCTGTGCGATTCGTTATAAGCAATCGGTACACCGTCATCAACAATATTGGCTTCAAGACCGTAAATCATTTTAACGCCAAACTTTTTGCTTGCAGCATATGCCTCTGGAAAAGATTGGACAACTGCGTGATCTGTCAATGCAATCGCTTCATGGCCCCACATTTTAGCTTGTTCAACAAGATCTGTGATCGATGTGACAGCATCCATTTGGCTCATCTGCGAATGAAGGTGCAATTCCACCCTTTTCTCTCCTTCAGGTGCGGTATCGAACCGTTTTTTCGGGTTGATTTCATTAATGTCGTTGGCAATCATGACAAGATCACGAACAAATGTATCGTTTTGAATGCTTCCGCGAACTTTCAGCCACATTCCTTTTTTGATCGATGCAAGCAATGCATTATCTTCTTTATCGCGGCCGAACATTTTGACTAAAATGGAATTGGTATAATCGGTAATTTTAAACGTGCATAACGTTCTTCCGCTTTTTAATTCCTTTGTTTCCGCCTCAAAAACATATCCTTGAATGACGACTCTCCGCTCTTCATCAAAAATGTTATCAAGAGTGCGAATTTCTTCGTCATCTTTTATTTTGTATCCGATAATAAGAGGACCTTCCTGCTTTTTAGACTCCTGAGTTTGATTTTCCTTTCCATTTTGCTTCATTTCCATCATTGCTTGTAAAATCCGCTCTTCGTCTTCTTTTTGCTTCTGCTCCAAAAATTTTTCCCATTCTTCGTTAGATGCATCGATCACCGTGTCGATAGTCAGCTTTGGAAAGCCGTACTTCTCGTACGCCTGCTGGATGATGGGGCCGTATTTTTTCTTGATCGTTTCATTTTCCGTCTCATTTCTCGTGCGAATCATTAATTTTTGCTTTTCCAGCTTCGGCATTTGTTCTTTTAACAGTGATAATATCGGCGGAGAAACCCCCTCCATTTCTTGGAGGCAAAACTCCCAGTAGTCTTGAACGAGCTGTTCATCATATTCTTGTTTCACAGTTGTAATGTGAAACGTAACATTGGCTAAATGAGAAAATGTTTTGTTCAATCTTCTATCAAACAATTGCAGGATACGAAATGGAAGAATGTTTTCAAGCCGAAAAGAGAAATCCCATAATTTAGATTTTTTATGAACTGTTAATTTTAAGATCGCTCCGTTTTGGAAATAAGGGTAGATTTGATCATCCGTCATTTCAAGCTGTTTCAGCAAAATCTGAAACCGTTCTTTTTGCTGCTGCAAGTCTTTATCATCCATTGGTTTCCCCTCTTTCCCAAAAAGTTAATAGGGGGCTTGACCCGTTTGACAAATTATCATAAAGGCAAGACCCCCTACTCTTTACCTATGCCAGCTTCATCTGCGGCATCCAGCTTCATTAGCGGAGAAGTTTGGCAAGCTGCTCTTTTAGCTGATCAACAGAAACTTCTATACTATTTCCGCTTTTTCTTTCTTTCACTTCTACAATCCCTTCACCAGCTCTTTTTCCGACCGTTATTCTGACAGGAATGCCAATTAAATCACTGTCAGCAAATTTCACACCCGCCCGTTCAGCACGATCATCATAAAGGACTTCGTATCCTTTCGCCTGCAAATCGTGATAAATTTGCTCTGCAACCTTGACTTGTTCTTCGTTTTTCATATTAACCGGAATAAGGTGGACTTCAAACGGAGCTAATTTATTAGGCCAAATAATTCCATTTTCATCATGAAATTGCTCGACCACCGCAGACAGTAAGCGTGAAACACCGATACCATAGCATCCCATGATGATAGGGTTTGTTTTTCCCTTTTCATCTAAAAATTCTGCCTTCATCGCTTCACTGTATCTTGTGCCAAGCTTAAAGACGTGGCCGACTTCAATGCCTTTCGCGAACTTGATCCGTCCCTTTCCGTCCGGCGAAGGGTCCCCTTCCTGAATAAATCTTATATCTTCATACTTGGTAACGGTAAAATCCCGATCAGGGTTTACTCCGATATAGTGCAAATCGTTTTCATTTGCCCCGCATATTCCATTTACGACTGCTTGAACTGCATAATCTGCGACAATTTCCACTTTGTCGGATGCGCCGATCGGTCCTAAAAATCCGGGTGAAACTCCCATTACCTGCTCTGTTTCTTCAGCTGAAGCAAGTTCAACAACTGATGCCTGATAAAGGTTTTTCAGTTTCACGTCATTGACCTCATGATCACCGCGGACAAGAACAAGAACGAACTTTTCATCTACTTTAAATAAAACGGATTTTATTAATTTTTCCTTCGGAACTTGGAAAAACTGCGCCACTTCTTCAATGGATTTTTTGTTTGGCGTTTCTTTTTTTTCAAGCTCTATGAGCGGTTCGTCAACCTTTTCATAAGATGCAACTACCGGAGCCATTTCAATATTTGCTGCATAATCGGACGAATCAGAATATGCGATCGTATCTTCTCCGATTTCCGAAAGCACCATAAATTCATGAGTATCTTTACCGCCCATTGCTCCCGAATCAGCGATGACTGCGCGAAAGTTCAACCCACATCGAGTAAAGATGCGGCTGTATGCTTCTCGTACCTGTTCGTACACTTCATCTAAGCTTTCCTGTGTAGCATGAAAAGAGTAAGCATCTTTCATAATGAACTCTCGTCCCCGCAAAAGACCGAACCGCGGACGCTTTTCATCCCGGAACTTCGTTTGAATTTGATAAAGGGTGAGCGGCAGACGTTTATAAGATTTGATCTCATCTTTTACCAAACTTGTTATAACTTCTTCATGAGTCGGACCTAAAGCAAAATCACGCTCATGACGGTCTTTCAATCTCATTAATTCTGATCCGTATGAATACCAGCGGCCAGACTCCTGCCAAAGTTCTGCTTGCTGCAAAGCCGGCATTAGCAGCTCCACCGCTCCGATCCGGTTCATTTCCTCTCTGATAATATTTTCAATTTTGGTTAACACTCTATGAGCAAGAGGCAGATACGAATAAACACCGCTAGCTGTCTGCCGAATGTATCCGGCACGCAACAGCAGCTGGTGGCTTTTAACTTCCGCATCTGCTGGATTTTCTCTCATTGTGGGTATAAATGACTGACTCTGTTTCATTTAAAGCACCTCGAATTTGATTTCTATATTATTTTTTAAAGGAAAAACTTTTGGATGTCATTCCATGTCACAACGAGCATTAACAGCATTAGAAGTGCAAATCCGATAAAGTGGACGATCCCTTCTTTTTGTCGATCAATCGGTTTTCCCCGGACCGCTTCAATGGCAAAAAACAATAAGCGTCCTCCATCTAGAGCTGGAATTGGAAGCAAGTTCATAATGCCAAGGTTAATGCTTAAGAGAGCCGTCCAGCTTAATAGGCTTGTCAAGCCTGTTTCTGCAACTTTTCCTGTCATATCATATATGCCGACAGGTCCAGAGAGCATATCAATTGAAAATTGTCCGGTTATCAGCTTCCCAACCGCAAATATTATTTCTTTCGACCATGTATAGGTCTCAACTAAGCCATATTTCAAAGAACCGAAAAATGTTTTTTCAACCGGGGAATAAACTCCTATTTGGCCGATCGTTTTGTTTTCGGATTTCACAGAATCCGGCGTTACCGTCATTTCCAATTCTTCTCCGGAACGTTCAATTGAAAAAAGAAGCTCATTCTCCGGATTTGCTCTGATCATTTCAACGACATCTTTCCACGAATTCATCGGCGTTCCTTCTATTTCTTTTACAACATCGCCTTCCCGTAATCCTGCTTGTTCAGCCGCGCTGTCAGGGACGATTTCTCCTAAAACCGGTTCATTCACGGGCACTCCTTGGCTTAAGCCGAGGTAAAACAAAACTAAAAACCCTAATAGAAAATTCATAAAAGGTCCGGCAGCAATGGCGAGCGTTCTTTGAACGAGCGTTTTTGAAGCAAATTGCCTGTTATAAGGTGCAATTTGAATTTCTTCACCGTCAACTACATAAAAGGATGTTTCGCTTACTTCAAACCTTTTTAGACCGCTGTCTTCTCCATCTTCATAGCCTGTGATAAACATTCCATGTTCCAAATCTGCTTGTTCAACTTCAATCACTTTTGCATTAGGATACTTTTCTTTTCTGTTTAAAATAATTTTTTCAACTTGTCCTTTCTGATTAAACAATAGTCCAACCTGATAGCCAGGTTTGACCTCAATCATCTCCGGGTCTTCCCCCGCCATGCGCACGAAGCCGCCGATAGGCAAAAGCCTGATCGTATAGACCGTTTCTTTTCGTTTAAACGACAAAATTTTCGGCCCAAAGCCGATTGCAAATTCACGGCATAAAATGCCTGCCCTTTTCGCCATAACTAAGTGCCCTAATTCGTGGAAAAACACCAATACGCCAAAAATAACGACAAATGCGATCACCGTGTTCACTTATTTAACCACCTCTAATTAATTAAAGATTGAACAAACTGTCTTGTCCTTCCATCCGCTTCTTGTATATCCTCCAAGGTCGGATTGAAAAGCGGAGCATGTTCTTCTAATGCCCTTTCCACAAGTTCTTCTATCTTTAAAAACGGAATTTTATCTTCCAAAAAAGCATTGACTGCCACTTCGTTCGCTGCGTTTAAAACAGCAGGCATTGTACCTCCTATTTTACCCGAATCAAAAGCAAATTTTAAGCAACGGTATCGATCAAAATCAATTTTTTCAAAATGAAGCTGTCCATATTTTGTTAAATCCAATCTTTCGCTTTCATAAGAAGGAATTCTATTTGGATATGTAAGCGCATATTGAATCGGTATTTTCATATCAGGAGTTCCAAGCTGCGCTATGATGCTGCCATCATGAAATTCGACCATCGAGTGAATGACGCTTTCTTTATGCAGCAGCACATCAATTTGGTCGTATGAAACAGAAAACAGCCAATGTGCTTCAATGACTTCAAGCCCTTTGTTCATCATCGTCGCAGAATCGATCGTTATTTTTGCGCCCATTGACCAGTTCGGATGGTTTAACGCTTCCTTAACTGTAACATGCTTTAATTCATTTCGCGATTTATCCCGAAAGCTTCCTCCTGAAGCCGTTAAAATAAGCCGTTCGACGCTTTCCTTTTTTTCCCCGTTCAAGCATTGGAAAATCGCGGAATGTTCACTGTCCACAGGAAGAATTTGCACATTGTGTTTTCGAGCATAGTCGGTCACAATTTGTCCAGCTGTAACAAGTGTTTCCTTATTCGCTAAAGCGACCGTTTTTTTCGCTTCGATCGCTTTTAGTGTTGGAATAAGCCCGACGCTCCCAATGACCGCATTCACTACTATCTCGCCTTTATGATAAGCAGCCGTTTCACACAGCCCGTCATGTCCGTATGTAAGCTGACAGTTAGAAGGGATGTTCAAACGAATTTGATCATAAATTTCACGATTTTTGACAGCAACAAGCTCTGGTTTAAATTCATGAACAGCCTTCAATCCAAGTTCGATATTTTCTCCAAATGACATCGCAACTAGCCTGAATGAATCCGGATTTGCTCGAATCACATCGAGAGTTTGCTGCCCAATAGATCCTGTCGCACCCAGCAAAATAATTTTTTTCACATTGTCACCCCTTGTCTACTGATCAATTGGATGAAGAAATATAAAATCGGCATAATAAAAATCAAGCTGTCAAAACGGTCAAGAACTCCCCCGTGGCCTGGAAAAATCGTTCCGGAATCCTTTGTGCCGTAATGGCGTTTAAAAGCGGACTGTACTAAATCCCCCATTTGTCCAACAATAGAAACAATGACGGACACAAAAACGGTTTGAACATATGTCGGTAAAAAATTTGCAAAATAGTGGAAAATTAATCCAACCAAAATTGCCGAGAAAATCCCTCCGAAAAATCCTTCGACTGTTTTATTAGGGCTGATTTCAGCTGATAGTTTTTTCTTTCCGAAGGCTCGGCCGATAAAGTAAGCGCCTGAATCAGTCGCCCAAATCGTTAGCAGAGCAAACAAAAGCTTGTCTAGACCTAACACTCTCATTTCAATAAAAAAATAAAATCCGACTCCCACATATATGATCGCAATGAGCGCAAATCCAACGTCATCAAAAGAAAATTGGTTTTTTGAAAACACTGTATAGATCAATAACAGGATCGCGCCAAAAAAAAGAAAGCCAGTTTTACTTATATGTATTTGATGAAGCAAATCAATATAACGGTTTGGGAAAATTAAAATCCATAAAAGGATAAAGCTGAACAAAACTGGAAATGAAAATAAATGAAATCGTTTCATTCTAAATAATTCAAACAATCCAACTGATGCGAGCACATAAATAGCAATTGTCAGCGGAAGTCCGCCAATAATGACAATTGGTACAAATAAGGCTAAAGCACAAATTGCTGTAATGATTCGTGTTTTCATTTTTTTTAGCTCCTTCTATACGCCGCCGAATCTGCGGATTCTCTGCTGATATTCGCGGATTGCCTCCAAAAAATGGTGTTCATTAAAATCCGGCCAGAGCACATCCGTAAACCAAAATTCAGTATAAGCCAGCTGCCAGAGCATAAAGTTGCTTAGCCGAATTTCTCCGCTTGTCCGAATTAACAGGTCAGGATCTTTGAGCTTTTTCGTCATTAAATAGTTGGAAAACAATTGTTCATCTATGTCATCTATATGTAGTTTTCCATCTTCGCGGTCTCTTAATATTTTTTTTACTGCTTCAACAATTTCTGTTCTGCTGCCATAGTTCAACGCAAAATTTAAAATCAGCCCGGTGTTTTGCTTCGTTTCATTCACAGCTTTCTTCACAGCATTTACCGTATAATCGGGGAGCATAGATTGATCGCCGATAACCCGAACTTGCACGTTTTCCTGTATTAATTCCGGCAAAAAAGTCGATAAAAATTCGACCGGAAGGCGCATTAAATAATTAACCTCATCTTTTGGCCTTTTCCAATTTTCTGTTGAAAACGCATATAAGGTCAAAACTTTGATGCCGATATCGCTCGCTAATTTCGTAATTTTTTTAACTACTTTCATTCCTTCTCGATGGCCGGCCATCCTAGGCAGCGATCTTTTTTTCGCCCATCTTCCGTTTCCGTCCATGATGATGGCCACATGTTCCGGTATTTCATTTACTAAAATGTTTTCTTTCGCCACCAAGTTTTTGGAACCTTTGCTGCTCTTTTTTTTATAAGGAAAATTAAACATAAGAATCCTCCACCGAGAATAATATGACATTAAAAAATGTAGCAAATCCTCTTGAACAAAAAAACCCCCTGTGAGAAAAGAGGGTTTTTAGCACATTTCTATTGTACATTCATTTTGTTTAAACTTCCATGATTTCTTTTTCTTTTTCTTTTGTTGCGGAATCAATTTTTTTAATGTATTCGTCCGTCAGTTTTTGTACATCATCTTGAAAACCGCGCAGTTCATCTTCTGTAATGTCGCCCGCTTTTTCTAATTTTTTTAATTCATCATTTGCATCTCTGCGAATGTTTCGCACAGCAACTTTTGCATCCTCTGAATATTTGCGAACTACTTTTGTCAGTTCTTTTCTTCGCTCTTCCGTCAATGGAGGAATGGCAATGCGGATGACGGATCCGTCCGATGTCGGCGTTAATCCAAGATCAGATTTTAAAATCGCTTTTTCAACCTCACCGATTGTCGATTTGTCATAAGGCTGAACAACAAGCAAACGTGCTTCTGGCGCAGAAATCGATGCCAATTGATTTACAGGAGTTGGAACTCCGTAATAGTCGACCTGAATTTTATCAAGCAAAGACGCGTTTGCCCGGCCTGCACGAACACCTGCTAATTCACGTTTGAAAGCTGATAAAGCTTTTTCCATTTTTTCTTTCGCTTGTGAAAGAACTTGTTTAGACATGTTTATTTCCCCCTTACAATTGTTCCAATATTTTCTCCTAAAACAGCACGTTTAATGTTGCCTTCTTCCATAATCGAGAAAACAATTAAAGGAATATTATTGTCCATGCATAATGAAGAAGCTGTTGAATCCATGACAGCCAACCCGTCTTTTAATAAATCTAAATAAGATAACTCATCATATTTTACCGCTGAGGCGTCTTTTTTTGGATCTGCGCTATATACACCATCTACATTATTTTTCGCCATTAAAATGACATCTGCTTCGATTTCAGCGGCTCTTAACGCAGCCGTTGTGTCTGTTGAGAAATAAGGATTTCCTGTTCCTGCTGCGAAAATGACTACTCTTTTCTTCTCCAAATGGCGAATGGCTTTTCTTCTTATGTACGGTTCTGCGACTTGTCGCATTTCAATTGAAGTTTGCACTCGGGTAGGAATGCCAAGTCCTTCCAAACTATCTTGTAAAGCTAAAGAATTCATAACAGTCGCCAGCATTCCCATATAGTCTGCTGTTGCCCGATCCATCCCCATCTCGCTGCCGATTTTGCCTCTCCAAATGTTTCCGCCGCCAACAACTACTGCGACTTCTACACCCATTTCAGCAATTTCCTTTACTTGTCTGGCAATTGACTGTATGACGGAAGGATTAATTCCAAAGCCTTGAGCTCCAGCAAGCGCCTCTCCACTTAATTTCAGCACGATACGATGATATTTTGGCGTACTCATATTAACCTCCAAGCTATTTCTTGACGCTATATATAGAAAAGTTGAAACAAAGGGTTTTCAAAAAGAGGGAACACTCGCTTGTGTTCCCTTCTTAACATTTTCATGACTTTTATTTCTTAATTTGATTCATAACTTCTTCAGCAAAATTTTCTTGACGCTTTTCAATTCCTTCTCCAACTTCATAGCGAACAAACGCTTTTACGTTTGCGTTTTGTGCTTTGACGAAATCGCGTACTTTTTGATCAGGATTTTTTACAAAATTTTGCTCTAAAAGGCAAATTTCCTCAAAAAATTTGCCGAGGCGGCCTTCAACCATTTTTTCTACAATGTTTGCAGGTTTTCCTTCTTGAAGAGCTTGTTTTTTAAGAACTTCGCGTTCGTGCTCCACTTCAGCCTGAGGAACATCTTCACGAGAAATATAACGCGGATTAACCGCTGCGATATGCATTGCTACATCTTTTGCAGCAGATTCATCATTTGTGCCTTCAAGCACCGTTAATACTGCAATGCGTCCGCCCATGTGCAAGTAAGCGCCGAAGACATCTTGATCATTTTTCTCGACAACTTCAAAACGGCGTAATGTAATGTTTTCGCCAATTTTAGCAATAGCAGCATGGATGTATTCTTCCACTGTTGAACCGTTTTCCATTTTGGAAGCCAATGCGTCTTTTAAATCAGCTGGTTTGCTTGCCAGCAAGTGTTTAGCCAAATCTTCAATTAATTGTTTAAAAGAATCATTTTTGGCAACGAAGTCTGTTTCGGAATTCACTTCCAAAATAACAGCTGTATTGCCGTCAGTTTTGATCAATGTCAAGCCTTCTGCAGCGATTCGGTCAGCTTTTTTCGCAGCTTTCGCTATGCCTTTTTCACGAAGATAATCTATTGCTTTGTCCATATCACCATTTGTTTCAGTCAATGCCTTTTTGCAGTCCATCATGCCTGCACCGGTTTTTTCCCGAAGCTCTTTTACCATTTGAGCAGTAATTGCCATAAAAGTTCCTCCTTCAATTCGTATGCTTAAAAAAGGTGATAAAAGGCTAAAATCCCCTCTTATCACCTTTTGTCATTTAGGCAGTTGTAGTTTCTTCGCCTTGTTTGCCTTCTAAAACAGCATCTGCTATTTTGGAAGTTAACAATTTGACGGCGCGGATTGCATCATCATTTGCAGGGATTACATAATCGATCTCATCCGGATCGCAGTTTGTGTCAACGATGCCGATAATCGGAATATTTAATTTGCGAGCTTCCGATACAGCGATGCGCTCTTTGCGAGGATCGATAATATAAACAGCATCAGGCAGCTGTTTCATTTCCTTAATGCCGCCTAAAAATTTCTCAAGGCGTTCCAATTCTTTTTTCAAACGAACTACTTCTTTTTTCGGCAATACATCAAATGTGCCGTCTTCTTGCATTTTTTCAATTTCTTTTAAACGAGCAATTCGTTTTTGAATTGTAGCAAAGTTCGTTAATGTTCCTCCCAGCCAGCGCTGATTGACGTAAAACATTCCTGCGCGTTCTGCTTCTTCTTTAACAGATTCCTGCGCCTGCTTCTTCGTACCAACGAATAAAATGTTGCCTCCATTTGCAGCTAACTCTCTTGCAAATTGATACGCTTCCTCAACTTTTTTTACTGTTTTTTGAAGGTCAATGATGTAAATTCCGTTCCGTTCAGTGAAAATATAGCGTTTCATTTTCGGATTCCAACGGCGTGTTTGATGACCGAAATGAACACCAGCTTCTAATAATTGTTTCATTGAAATAACTGACATTTTCATTCCTCCTAATGGTTTTTCATCCTCCGCCCGCTTCATTTTTAAGCATGACTGCACAAAACAGCACCGATGCTTAAATCAACAGACGTGTGTATTAGCACCAAAAACAAATATAACATATGGAAGTTTGGCAATCAAGAAAGAATTCAATCGTTTTGTTGAAATTTCATGACGAGTTCAATTTCTGTTTTGCCGACATGTAATGTTTGTGCGATTTCGTCTATAGTATATCCTTTCTCTAATAATTGGAATACTTGTTTATGCAAATTTTTTCTTTTATCTTTAGGCTCTTCTATAAGCTCTGCATCCTTGTCGATAGGCTCTACATCCGCGCTCGTGTCTTTCTGGATTGTGCTCACTTCCACCTTGTCTTCCAGCTGCGTAACTAATTTTTCGAGATCAAAAGAACCGGGCTTGGCGCTGTTTTGCTCGAGCTGTTCAAGAAATTGTTTGTTTTCTTCTTTTAATTCCAATAAAAACATCGCGAGCGAATCTTCTGCTTCTTTTAATAATTGTTCCTGCTTTTCTTCTATTTTTTTTACATTTTGATAGCGAGTATAAAGGAGAATGATAAAGTAAAACGAAACGATGTGCAAAACAAAGCTCAGTAAAAGAAATACCGCCATGTTTCAACCTCATTTAATTGTATTCTTTTTAAGATAAAAGCTTAACGAGCGTTCCTTTTAATTTATATAATGCTTTCGAATGAATTTGCGAAATTCTCGAAGTGGACAAATTCAGCACGTTTCCTATCTCTGTTAATGTCAGCTCTTCTTTATAAAACAAGCTTAATACGAGCTGCTCCTTATCGTTTAATTGTGAGATCAATTTTGTTAAATGCTCAAATAATTCCTCTTTTAACAGATGCTCTTCCGGAGTTAATGTTTTATCATCCTTAAGGACAATGTTCATCTGTTCCCCTTCTTCTTGGTCATGCAATTGTTCATCAATTGACAAGACATTGGCAAAAAAGTTTTCATTGACGACATGAACGACTTCTTCGGGTGTCATACCCAACTCTTCTGCAACTTCATTAGGCGTCACATTGCGATGATATTTTTGCTCCAACCGCTCAATGGCTGCTTCCACTTTTTTTGCTTTTTCCCGAAAACTTCTTGGAAGCCAATCTTCTTTCCTTAGCCCGTCAAGAATGGCTCCGCGTATGCGGAAGGATGCATACGTATCGAATTTTAAATCCCGTGTAGGGTCAAATTTTTCCAGTGCATCATATAATCCCATCAATCCAAAACTTATTAAATCATCTTTATCGACATTTTTTGGAAGACCCACTGAAATACGACTGACATGATAGCGGACAAGCGGCATATATTTTTTGACGAGCATGTTGCCCGCATCTTGATCACGGTGACGAAACCACTTGTCCCAGTACACCCTTTCATCATTCAGTGTCATCGATTGGACCATTGCCTTTTTCCTCCTTCTAAAATGTCAATCTCCGGCTATATTTGCTTCACTCCAAGATTGACGGTGCGAATCGTCAAAATGAATGAATTCGTATCAAATTCAATGGTTCTTCCATTTTTACCGCCAACATCTTCGCTAACGATAGGGATATTACTGCTCAACAAATGCTGTTTGACCGCTTCAACATTTCTCGGACCTATTCGCATGATTTTGGAAGATGGCCGATGCGGAAACATTTCAGCTCCTCCAGCTATTTTCGCTTTAAAAAACATGATGTTTCCTCCATAGTTTTTTAAAAGACGAATTAATTCTGTTACAGCCGTATCCGCATATTTTGCACAATTTAAAGGCTCCTTGTTTGAAAGCGAAGAATCAGGCAGCATTATATGAGCAAGTCCTGCCAATTTATTTACATCATCATAGATGACGAGTCCGACGCAAGATCCTAATCCAGTTGTTCGAATTTTCCACGGAGCTTTCACAACATTCATTTCCGAAATACCGACTTTTACAACATTTTCAAAATGCCCCATTTCACTAAACCTCTAATATGTCAAAAATTTTTTTATATGACTGTGAGTCGGGCAGAAAGAAAATATGCCCTCTTATTAATTCGGAATCTTGATGCCCTTCTTCTTTTATAACAGCATCGATGACAAGTGCTTCATCACTTTCAAGCGAAAGCTCGATCAGAGCATGACTGATAATCGCGCCGAACATATCACATTGGATGGCAGGAACGGACGGATTAACCATCAAATTGGTCATGTTCGATAAAACAGATAAATAGGATCCAATTAGGATGTTGCCGAGCTCCTGCAAAACAGAGCATTCCATTTCTTTCATAGTTGAAGCATCCTGAAGAACATAATCATTCATTAATGCTTTTGCATATTTTTTAGCCTGCGGGATCGGCAAAATGAAAAACATCGATCCAGTTATATCCTCTTGAATGCGGATGTATACAGCCGTAACCTCTGTTTCCGCACCGCCTGCTAAATCCATCACATCGTTAAAAGAGGCGACATAAACGTTCGGAACTTTCATTTCAATTTTTTTATTAAGAAGTTGGGACAGACTCGTTGCGGCATTTCCCGCTCCGATATTGGCAATTTCCTTTAATATATCGATCCTTTTGTTTGATAAATCAAACAACTTGCTCATGCTCTATTACCCTCTGATTTTCTTTGCTCAGCACTTTTTCAAGGTCAAGGAGCATAATCAGCCGTTTATCCAATTTTGTAATTCCTTTTATAAACTCGGTTTCTACTTGTTCGATGACACTTGGAGCAGGTTCAATACTGTCTTCAGATATATCGACGACATCATTGGCAGAATCAACAATCAATCCAACTTCCATTTCATTTTGAACAGCTATAATCACTCTCGTCTGATCTGTTATTTCTTTTTCCGGCATATTCAATCTTTTTCTTAAATCTATGATCGGAGTGACAACACCGCGCAAATTGATGACTCCTTTTATATAGTCAGCTGTTTTCGGAACGCGGGTGATATGGTCAACTTTTTCAATCGATTTCACATTTTGTACAAAAACCCCGTATTCTTTGTCTTGCAGCTGAAAAACTATGACCTTCTGTTCATTAAATACACTATTTGCCATTCTCATCTTCCCCTTCCATCAAGCATTACCGGATTAATGCATTACAATCAACGATCAATGCAACTTGACCGTCTCCTAAAATTGTGGCACCTGAGATGGCGAATACATTTGTCAAATATTGTCCTAACGATTTCAAAACAATCTCTTGCTGACCGATGAAGGAATCGACAACTAAACCAGCCATTTTATCTCCTTTTTTGACAACGACGATTGAAACATAATCTTGGTCATCCTCGGCGTCCACTTCAAAAATTTCTTTTAAAAACACTAGAGGTACAATTTTTCCGCGATAATCAATCACCTTGTTTTGATGTGTCTGTAAAATATCTTCTTTTTTAATAACAAGGGATTCAATGATAGACGAAATTGGAATACCGTATTTTTCATTTCCAACTTCAATGAGCATGGCGGAAATAATCGTTAATGTCAGCGGGAGCTGGATCGAGAATAAAGATCCTTTTCCTTCTTCCGACTCGATGGTGATGCTTCCTCCGAGCGATTCGATTGTATTTTTCACTACATCAAGCCCTACACCCCGTCCAGAGACATCTGAAATTTTTTCAGCCGTTGAAAAGCCTGATGCGAAAATGAGTTCATGAATTTGTTTTTCCGTTAATGTTTCGCTTGCCTCTTTTGTAACGATTCCCCGCTCAATAGCTTTTTGCAATACCTTTTTCTGATTGATTCCTGCACCGTCGTCTTCGATTTCGATAAAGACATGATTTCCGCTGTGATATGCGCTGAGCCGCAGCGTTCCTTCTTCTTTTTTGCCATATTTCAGGCGGGTTTCAGGCGTTTCAATCCCATGGTCGATCGCATTTCGGATTAGATGCACAAGCGGATCGCCAATTTCATCAATGACGGTCCGATCCAATTCGGTTTCAGCGCCAGTGACAACTAAATTGATTTTTTTATTTAAATCGCGGGCGAGATTTCTCACCATTCTCGGGAAGCGGTTAAAAACGGTTTCGATTGGAATCATGCGCATATTTAAAATAATGTTTTGCAAATCAGCTGAAACTCTGGACATTTTCTCAACCGTTTCTTTCAGCTCCGAGTGATTTAATTCTTTTGATATTTGCTCTAAACGCCCTTTGTCGATGACTAATTCTTCAAACAAGTTCATTAAAATATCGAGGCGCTCAATGTTGACGCGGATCGTCTTTTGCTGGTTTTTCTTCTGTTTTTGGCTAGTGTCTTTCGAGCTGTCCTTCTGCTGACGGCTTTGCTTGCTGGAAACAGTAGTTTGTTTGCTAGCAGCAGTTTGTTGGCTGGAATTAGATTGTATGCTGGAAACAGACTGCTGTACTCTTTCAGTACTTGGCTTTTCTACATTCACTTTTTCAACTAGTACTTCTTCAACCTCTGAAATTTTCAATAGGCTGTTCCGGATAAAGTCCTTATCTTCCTTCGTAATGTAGGCAACCGAAAAATTGTTGTCAAACTTTTCTTCTTCGAGTAAATCAACAGAAGGCGATGATTTGACCACTTCCCCGTGCTTCTCAAGCAATTCAAAAACCATAAATGCTCTCGCTGCTTTTAAGATGCAGTCTTCTCGAAGCCGAATGTTGATTTCGTATACTTGAAATCCTTGTTCAATTGATTGAAGAATGACCGTCCTGTCATATTCATCAAACTTCAGTTTTTTCACATCCTGCACTTGTTCTCTTGATGTTTCATTTTCAGCTGTCTCATCTTCAATTTGTTCTCCGCTTTCAATCGCTTGCAGTTTTTTCACAATGGCCGAAACATCTTTTTTGCCGTCTCCTCCATCCGCAATCGATAAAACAATTTCCTCCAAATTCTCCAATGCTTCAAAAAGGACATCCATAATTTCAGGCGTTACTTCTAATTTTTGATTGCGAATGGCGTCAAACACATTTTCTATTTTATGTGTTAAATCGGCTAAATCTTCAAACCCCATCGTTGCGCCCATTCCTTTTAATGTATGGGCGGAGCGAAAAATTTCGTTCACAATTCCTAAATCATCCGGATTTTGTTCAAGCTCCAAAAGCTTTTCGTTGCACGACTGCAAATGTTCTTTACTTTCTTCAATAAAAATGTCCAAATATTGATTCATTTCCATGGCAGCACACTCCTTGGATTTAGATCAGCTTTTGAATTAAATACGGAATTTCCATTAAATCTTCCACGTAATCAACCACATTCGCTTGGATGGCGGATTTTGGCATCCCAAATATAATGGAGGTTTTTTCGGACTGTGCGATCCCTGTCGCATCTGTCCTTTCTTTTAATGCTTTCAATCCTTTTGTCCCGTCAGAACCCATTCCCGTTAAAATACAAGCAATCGTTTGATAATATTTTAAATTCGATAAAGATTCAAACAGTACATCTACTGAAGGTCTGTGCCCTCTCTTTTTTTCCGATTGATCCAGTTCAATGAATAAATTCCCTTGTTTTTCTATTACTTTCATATGGCTGCCTCCAGGCGCTATGTATGCTACCCCATTTCTGACGATTTCTTGATGCTCGCCTTCTTTTACTTCGATGTTTGACATTTCATTTAATCGTTCAGCCAACGATTTTGTAAATCCTGGCGGCATATGCTGTACGATGAAAATCGGCGAATTCAGGTTTTTCGGGAAGCATGGAACGATTTTTTGAAGGGTGCTCGGTCCGCCAGTAGAAGTTCCAATGGCAATTAAAGATTTTTTTCGCTGTCGATGGCTCTTTTCTTTCATCATCTCCTTTCGAGGAAATGTGTCGATCTCTTTTTTTAACATCTGAACTTTTTCTTTTGCCCGTTTTGCTGCTAGAACTTTTGCAATTAATTCTTCTTTCACTTTAAATATGTCAAGAGATATGGAGCCGGAAGGTTTCGGGATAAAATCAAACGCTCCGAAAGCTAAAGATTTTATCGTGTTTTCGGCTCCTTCTTTCGTCGAACTTGAAAGCATAATGACTGGCCTTGGAAACTTGTCCATGATAATCTGCAAAGTATCAAGCCCGTTTAAAACCGGCATTTCAATATCTAGCGTCACAACATCAGGATCAAGCTCTGCGATCTTTTCAATTCCTTCTTTTCCATTTTTAGCTGTACCAATCACATCGATGGAAGGACTCTCTAAAAGCAAATCGGAAATCAACTTTCTCATAAATGCCGAATCATCAATAACCAAAACCTTTACACGACTCAAAAACATCACCTACTTGAAAACAAAGATCTAAGAGAATGAATAAATCCTTTTCTTTTTATTTTACCATTTAAGTACATCTCTGTTATATTTTCTAGTGCTTTCGATATAGGAGCATTCGGAAAACGCAAAATAAACGGAATTTGTTCCATGACTGATTTCTGTACATGATCATCCTCCGGCAAACTGCCGAGCAAATCAATTGTTTTATGTAAAAAACGCTCTGCAGTGGTTCTAATTTTTTCCCATGTTTCTTTCGCTTCAATGTTTTTCTTGAATCGATTGACAACTACTTTCATCACCTTTTCTTGATCGAACTGGTGAATGAGCTTTATCGCACTGTAGGCGTCCATAATCGATGTCGGTTCAGGCGTCGTAATGACGATAATTTCGTCCACTGCAAGCAAAAATTTCAAGCTGTCTTTCGAAATTCCTGCCCCCATATCAAATAAGATGGTGTCGTATTTCTCTATTATTCTTTCAAGCTCGTAAAGAAAAAATTGAAACTCTGCTTCATCGATTGTGACAATATTGGAAAGGCTCATTCCTCCTGACAAATACTGCAAATTTAAAGGACCTTTTTTGATAATTTGTTCAATTCCAATGCGGTTTTTCAGCAAATCGACAATTGATCTTTCTTGATACTGCTGTCCCAGCAAAAGATCGATGTTTGCCATCCCAATATCGCAATCTACCAGCAGCACACGGTCGTTTCGTTTTTTGATCAAGTTTAAAGCGAAATTTAAAACGAAATTCGATTTGCCGACTCCCCCTTTTCCGCTAATCACAGCCACTGTTTTTGCATGACGGTTAGGCGGAGAGTCTTTTATCACCGCATATTTGTTTTGTTGAATAATCTTTCTGAGTTGTTCTGCTTGATCCATATCCTGCTACCCCATTAAATATTGAATAAAAGTTTCATGATCCAGCTTATGAATGTCGTCTGGAACATCTTGACCGTCAGTCATATATCCGGCACCAATCTTTGTTTTGTAGACGATGTTATACATAGCTCCATAAGAGGAGGTTTCGTCATGTTTAGTAAAAATAAATTGATGAATCGGCAAATGAGAAAATTGGTTATAAACTTTTTCCATATCTTCAAATTTTGAAGTTAAAGAAAATACTAAAAATGTTTCCATTTCATCCTGAAAGTCAATGGTTTCGCTTAAATCTTGCACATATTGCTGTTCAAGGAAGTTCCGGCCCGCTGTGTCAATAAAAACGATGTCGCAGTCATTCAGCTTCTTTTTCCCTTCCTGAAAATCAAATGAGTTATAACAAACTTCAAGCGGGGCATTTAAAATTTCGGCATATGTTTTTAATTGATCGATCGCAGCAATTCGATAAGTGTCCGTCGTAAGAAATCCGATTTTTTTCTTGTAATTTATTTTGCAGATTGCGGCAAGCTTTGCCAATGTCGTCGTTTTTCCAACACCGGTTGGTCCTACAACATTCACAAATTTTTTTGAAAAAGTAATGCCGTGAAAAGGAATGTCCGAAATTCTCTTTTTTAACTCTTTCTTCAATTGAAATTCCAGCTGTTCGTTTGTCAGCTTTTTTTGATGAATCAAATACGTTTCCAGTATAGATGCGATCACATCCTGTTTAATCGGCTGCAGCAAACCTAACGAATCGATTTTTTGTTCGATCTCTTTTAGGTCAGGATGAATAACAGTACTGTTTACGGACATGGATTGAACTAGATCCTTCAGTTTTTTTATTTCATTCAGTACAGGAGCCATCTCTAATTGCTGGCCCGTTTGATGTTCTATTTTTTCTTTTTGGGACCCGCTGATCATTTCATCTTCTTCGTCAATGCCCGCCACCACTTCAATCATTTTTTTCTTAAACATTCCTAGAAATCCACCAGTATAGACGACTTTCGAATTGAGGATGACAGCATTTTGACCGAGTTGGCTGCGAATCGTCTTCATCGCCTCTTGCATAGTATGGGCTTTGAATTTTTTAATCTTCATTAAATATTCACCACTCCGACACTTTGTACTTCAATGTTTGATTCAAGTTCGTTGTATGACAATACGGGTACATCAGGCAAATATCGCTCGATCAGCTGCCGTGCATACATTCTGACAGAAGGCGAGCAGAGCAAGATTGGCGTTTGCTCTTCCATTGCCAGCTGTTCCACATTTTTTGCAATGGCTTCGACAATCCTTTGTGATACATGCGGCTCCAATGACAAAAAGGTTCCTCGTTCCGTTTGCTGCACGCCATCGGCAATGGCTTTTTCTACTTGAGCGGAGAGAGTAATGACTTTCAATGTCTCCCCTTCTTTTGCATACTGGCTTGTAATTTGTTTTGCCAGCGACTGTCTTACATATTCAGCTAAAATTTCCGGATCTGTTGTAAATTTGGCATAGTCAGCTAATGTTTCAAAAATAACCGGCAAATTTCGAATAGAAATTTTTTCTTTAAGCAGTTTCGCCAAAACCTTTTGAATATCTCCAATAGAAAGTGGATTCGGCGTAACTTCTTCCACTAATATCGGGTATGTTTCTTTTAAATGATCGACAAGCTGTTTTGTTTCGTGTCGTCCAAGCAATTCATGAGCATGCCTCCGGATCGTTTCCGTAATGTGAGTAGAAACAACGCTAGGAGGATCGACGACCGTATATCCTGCCAATTCAGCTTGTTCTTTTAAATGTTCGCTGATCCATTTTGCAGGAAGTCCAAACGAAGGCTCAATTGTGTCAATCCCTTCAATCGAATCATTATCCATTCCTGGCGCCATCGCCAAATAATGATCGAGCATAATTTCACCTTTCGCCGCTTCGTTTCCTTTTATTTTTAATCGGTATTCATTCGGCTTTAATTGGATATTATCCCGTATTCGGACGACCGGAATGACAAGGCCCAATTCTACGGCAAGCTGCCTTCTGATCATTACGATCCGATCCAACAGGTCTCCTCCTTGTCCGCTATCAGCAAGAGGAATTAAACCATATCCGAATTCAAATTCAATCGGATCCATCGATAACAGATTCATCACTTGCTCCGGACTTTTCGCTTCGTTCATTTCCACTTCTTCTTCAACAATCTCTTCGTCTTTTTCAATTTGTTTTTTCGTACGATTCATCGCAAATGCTAAGAAAGCAAACATGAGAGCGATCGGAGTTGTTACGATCGGACCAATCGGAGTAACAATTCCTAAAATAAAGATGATTCCTGCGGTAACATACAGCAGCTTTGGAAATGCTAAAAGCTGGTTCGTAATGTCTTGTCCTAAATTTCCGTCAGAAGCAGCTCTCGTGACAACAATCCCTGTTGCCGTTGAGATTAATAAAGCTGGAATTTGGCTGACTAATCCATCTCCAACTGTAAGAAGCGTGAATTTTGAAACAGCTTCTTGAAAAGAAAGCCCCTGCTGGATCATGCCGATGATAATTCCGAAAATAATATTGATCAGCACAATTATGACACCAGCAATAGCATCTCCTTTTACAAATTTGCTTGCTCCGTCCATTGCGCCATAAAAATCTGCTTCTCTTGCAATCGTTTCTCTCCGTTTTTTTGCCTCGTCTTCCGAGATGATTCCCGCATTCAAGTCTGCATCAATACTCATCTGCTTACCGGGCATGGCATCAAGCGTAAAGCGGGCTGCCACTTCTGCTACCCGTTCAGATCCTTTTGTAATGACAACAAATTGAATAATAACTAAAATGATAAATACGACAAAACCAACAAGGATATTTCCACCGACAACAAAAGTTCCAAACGTTTCCACGACTGTTCCCGCTTCTCCATTAGCTAAAATCGAACGCGTTGTGGAAACGTTTAAGCCGAGTCGATATAACGTTAACAAAAGCAAAAGAGAAGGAAAGATTGAAAATTGTAAAGGCTTTTCAATGTTCATGGATGTAAGGAGGACGAGCAAGGCAAGAGATATATTAATGATAATCAATATGCTCAGCAGCCATGAAGGCAGCGGGATGATAAGCATGGCAACAATTAAAATGACAGCTACTATAACCGATAAATCTCTTGCTGACATGATACTTCCTCCTAGCAAAATTGTTACACTTTTTGTTTTTGACGATAAACATAAGCTAAAATTTCAGCCACAGCCTTAAAAAATTGTTCAGGAATCATCTCGCCAATTTCCACTTGGTCATACAAGGAACGAGCGAGCTGCCTGTTTTCGACTGTTATGATTTCATGGGCTTTGGCAATTTGCTTGATCTTTTGCGCGACAAAATCTGTTCCTTTTGCAACTACGACAGGTGCATCGTGTTCCTTTTCATCATACTTTAAGGCAACTGCATAATGAGTAGGGTTCGTAATGACGACATCAGCTTTCGGAATTTCCTGCATCATCCTTCTCATCGCCATTTCCCTTTGTTTCTGTTTAATTCTCGATCTAATTAACGGGTCGCCTTCCATTTTTTTGTACTCATCTTTTACTTCCTGCTTAGACATGCGAATGTTTTTTTCGAAATCCCATCTTTGATACAAGTAATCTAGCAATGCGATGAACAAAAGCGCACCTGAAGCATATAGTCCTATCTGCACCGCCAGCTTTGAAATTGAAGCAAAAGCTCGTTCAAGCGGCATTTGCGGAAGCCGCAAAATCTCCTGCCAATTGAAATAAATATACGCAAAGGTTACCCCGCCGATAAAGAAAACTTTTAAGATCGATTTCAAAAGCTCGACAATTGCCCGAGTGGAATATATGCGTTTAAAGCCTTCAATCGGATTCAGTTTATTTAATTTCATTTTCAACGGTTCAGTTGTAAAAAGAAATCCAACTTGAATATAATTACTGAAAACCCCAGCAACGAAGGCTGCTATCATGAATGGAGCGGTAATTTGAGCGCCTTCCAATACATATTTATTAAAGATTGAATGCACATTTTCTTCTGTGATATCCGTCAACAAATAATCTTCAAAAGTAGAATGGAACATGTTTAAAATATTATCAATCACCGTTTTCCCGAAAAACAGCAATGACAGAAAAACTAAAAACATGGTGATGGCTGTGTTCAAATCGGGACTCTTGGCAACCTGTCCTTTTTTCCTTACATCCTGCCGCTTTCTCGGAGTCGCTTTTTCCGTTTTTTCACCGGCAAAATATTGCAAGTCTAACGGTAAATAATTCATGCGCCATCACCTAATAGATTCATTAAGGTTCTCATCACATCGAACATGTATTGGAAAAGCCCCTGAATTATCATAAATATAATGCCTAAAACGAGCACCATCATCAGGAAGCTGACGCCAATTTTAATGGCAAACCCAATGACAAATACATTCATTTGCGGAACTGTCCGGGCAACAATCCCTAGAGCAAGGTCAACTAAAAAGAGCGAAGCGACTATCGGAAGCGCCATTTGAAATGCTACGAGAAACATTTTGCTGAACGCCTTCAAAACTTGCTCGGCAACAGCTCCATCAGAAATCGGAATAAAATATTGATCCGGAGGGATTACTTGAAAACTGTATACAATCCCGTTAATCAGCATATGGTGCCCGTTTAGGCTCAGCATGAGCAATAGGGCAAAAGAATAAAGAAATTGTCCAATTAACGGCGTTTGAACTCCTGTCTGCGGATCAATAATATTCGCGATGATAAACCCCATTTGAAAATCGATTAAGCTTCCTGCAATGTGGACAGCTGACATGATGATATATGCGATCAGACCAATGAATAGTCCGATTAAAACTTCTTTTATTATCAGCGGGTAGAAATTCGCATCTAAGTCAACCTTTCCCTCATCGATCGTCATGACGATGATAAGGGAAAGGAAAAAAGACATGCCAATTTTAAACCGCATCGGAATATTCCGATATGAAAATAATGGAAGTGTTGCAATAAAAGCTGTTATTCTTGTAAACACAAGCAAAAAAAGCGGATAATACTCCAGCATCATCATTCAACTCATCCAACAAATTGATTGAGATTGCTGAAAATATTATGTGTATACGACAAAATGACAGATAGCATCCATGGGCCAAAAATAATCAATCCGACCAAAACAGCCACAATTTTTGGTATGAACGCCAATGTCTGTTCCTGTATTTGTGTCGTTGCTTGAAAGATGCTGACAATTAAGCCGACAACAAGCGATATTAAAAGAAGTGGCCCACTGATCATTAAAGTTGTATAAACCGCTTTTTCTGCTATGGAAAGGATCATTTCGGTACTCATTGGCTCACCTACTTATTTTAAAAACTTTGCAGCAATGATTTGACAACTAAGTACCAGCCGTCCACGAGCACAAACAGCAATATTTTAAAAGGCAATGATATCATGACAGGAGGAAGCATCATCATTCCCATTGACATGAGGACACTTGATACAACCATGTCAATGATTAAAAAAGGAATAAAGATCATAAAACCTATTTGAAACGCTGTTTTTAATTCGCTGATGGCAAATGCAGGCACTAAAGCCACGAGCGGAATATCGTCAATCGTCTCAGGATTTTCAATATTGGCGTAATTTAAAAACAAAGCTAAATCTTTTTGTCTCGTATGTTTGCTCATAAATTCCTTTATCGGCTTTTCCGCCTGTTCATACGCTTCCTCAATGGTTATTTCATTGTTGAACAAAGGATTCAAAGCTTTTTCATGTATTTCTTGAAAAGTCGGTCCCATTATAAAAAAGGTTAAAAAAAGTGCAAGGCCGATGAGCACTTGGTTGGGCGGCATTTGCTGGGTAGCAAGCGAAGTTCGCACAAACGATAACACGATGACGATGCGCGTAAAGCAAGTCATTAAAATCAATATCCCTGGTGCAATTGACAAAACGGTGAGCAGAAGCAAAAGCTTCACAGTCGTCGCAACATTTTCCGGATCATTTTGATTAAAATAGCTAAAAAACTCACTCATTTTTTTGATCCTTTCTGCCGAAGACGCTGCATCTGTTCACGTCTTTCTTTTAATAGTGATTCCAGTTCTTTTTTGAAGGAGGTCTTCTCGCTACCCTTTTGTTTATGATTATTTAGAATGAAGCGCATCATATTTTGTTCAAAAGCATTGTTGCCGGGCTCTTTCTGCATGTCGATAATTTTCTTATATTCCTCTTCATCATTAATTTCTTGTAATAGTTCAATCGTATCCCCGACGCCAACGATTAGAATGCGATTCCCCACCTTCACCAGCTGGATGGACTTGTTTTGTCCTAAGGAAATGCCGCCGAGATTTTGTAAGTATTTAGTTTCTTGCGGAAGCTTCATTTTTTTGTTTAAAAATTTTAATAAAAAGATTAAGAGACCTAAAACAAGAATAAGTGTAAAAATCATTTTCAAAGCATCGAATACTGATAAGGAGGTGCTGTTGCCACCATCTTCAACCAATTCGTTCGTCGCTTTCTCTTCTTTTTTTTCATCCTGTTGATCGGATGTCTGCTGTTTTAAATATTCCTCAACGGTGGGATTTTTCACGGCTGCATGCACGAAATCGGCGTTTATTGGAACATAAAAAAACAACAGCCATAAACAGCACAAATATGTAATACGTCGTTTCAATGCAAATGCTCCTTATCCCAATGTCTTTTGAATAGCTTCCAGTACACGATCGGCCTGAAAAGGTTTCACAATAAAATCTTTGGCACCAGCTTGAATAGCATCGATTACCATTGCCTGCTGTCCCATCGCTGAACACATGACAACTTTTGCATTTGGATTAATTTTGCGTATTTCCCTTAAAGCAGTGATGCCATCCATTTCAGGCATTGTAATATCCATCGTGACTAAATCAGGCTGCAATTCTTTAAATTTTTCGACTGCCTGCGCACCATCTGCAGCCTCTCCTACTACTTCATATCCATTTTTTGTCAATATATCTTTGATCATCATTCTCATAAATGCTGCATCATCAACGACTAAAATCCTTTTTGACATTTTGCTCCTCACTCCTATCAACTATTTTAGATTCATTATCCGATCTGCTTGACTCATGATATCCGTTACGCGAACACCGAAATTTTCGTCGATGACAACTACTTCACCTTTTGCTACCTTTTTGCTGTTTATGAATATGTCGACTGGCTCCCCGGCCAGCTTATCAAGCTCGATAATGGATCCTTTAGACAATTCCAAAATTTGTTTGATGGATCTTTTTGTTCTTCCAAGCTCAACCGTTACATTTAAAGGAATGTCGAGCAGCAGCTCCAAATTGTGCGTGTCTACAGATTGATTCGTTTGTTCATCAAATGTCGCAAATTCAACAGGTTTAACTTCAACAGGCTGAGCTTTTTCCTTCTCGCTTTTTTCTATATGCAGCTGTTGATTTTCTCGCGCTTCTTCAGGTTCTGTTTGCACGTTATTTGATGCCTCTTTACTCGCTTTATTCATTAATTCAACAACGAGCTGTTTAGCAAAATCAAGGGGTAAGAGCTGCATAATATTCGAATCAATTAAATTGCCGACAGTTAATCGGAAGGATACCTTCACAAGCAGTTCATCATCAGGAATAGCATCGGTTCCTTCCCCTTCTTTAACATTCAATAATTCGAGGCGAGGCGGTGAAATATCTATTTTTTTATTTAAAACGGTTGACATTGATGTGGAAGCAGATCCCATCATTTGATTCATCGCTTCCTGGACAGCACTTAATTGAATTTCCCCCAATTCGTCCGGGTTGGAACCATCCCCGCCAATCATTAAATCAGCAATGACAGCAGCATCGCTTTGTTTAATTACAAGCAGATTGCTGCCGGACAGCCCTTCTGTAAAAACTACTTCTATTGCTACGTATGGATGTGGAAACTCCTTTGCCAGTTCTTGCTTATTAATAATTGACACGCTCGGAGTAGTGATTTCTACTTTTTGATTAAGCAAGGATGATAAAGCTGTAGCAGAACTGCCAAAAGAAATATTTCCTATCTCCCCAATCGTATCTTTTTCAATATCATTCAATAGATTGTCAGTTTCAGTTGATTCTTGATTTCCCCCTTTTAATAGAGAATCGATTTCCTCTTGTGACAACATGTTATCAGTCATCAGCTTCGTCACCTCTCTCTATGTGGCCTAATATTTGAACGGCCAGCTTCTTGTTCTTTTTGCCAGGCTGTCCAAAAAATTTAGGGACGTCACCTACTTTAATCACCAACGGGTCGCTGGTCGATTGATCAAGACGGATCATATCCCCCACTCGCATTTCAAGAAACTCTTGAACTGTCACAACGGACGTCCCTAATTCCGCAACCACCGGAACTTCTGCAAGCTTTATCCGGTTTTTGATTACTTCCGTTTCCACAGAGTTTTGGGCTTTCCTTTCTGATTGCATCCAATAATGGACGGAAAGCTTTGGAATAATTGGTTCCAACACAACATGGGGAATACAAAGGTTTATCATTCCGCTCGCTTCTCCCACTTGTGTATTAAGGGAAATAACAACAACAGTGTCATTTGGAGATACCATTTGCAAAAATTGCGGATTTACCTCAAATTCCTGCATGCAAGGCTCAATGTCCAAAATGGTACTCCAAGCTTCACGGTAGTGCTCCAAAGTTTTTTCGAAAATGGATGCAATAATTTTCATTTCAATTTCTGTTAATTGTTCAATCTTATTCATGGAAGCCCCGAAACCGCCCATTAACCGATCCATCATTGCGTACGCAATATTTGGGTTCACTTCCATAATAATTCTTCCATCAAGTGTCCCAAGTTCAAAAACATTTAAAACCGTCATTTTCGGAATGGAACGGACAAACTCTTCATAGGGCAGCTGGTCTACAGACGTGACGGTTATTTGGACATATGTCCGCAATTGCGCAGCAAAATACGTCGTTAAAAGCCTTGCGAAATTTTCATGCACTCGAGTAATGCTGCGAATTTGATCTTTTGAAAAACGAAGAGCACGTTTAAAATCGTAAACTTTTATTTTCTTTGCTTCTTCTTCTTTCTTTAATTCATCAACATTCATTTCACCGGTCGTTAATGCAGATAATAGCGCATCAATTTCACTTTGCGATAAAATTTCATTTGACATAATGAGAACATCACCTCCTTATCCCTTTTTTGTCTATTGAAGGATAAAGGAAGTCGTGTACACTTGTTTCACTTCTCCTTCTTGTAAAAGCGCATCGACCTTCTTTTTAATCGTATCTTTAAAGCGGTCCATTCCAGCTTGCCCTTCCAAATCTTTTGCTTCCATATTTGCCAGTTCGGTTATAATAATATCTTTTATTTGAAATTCTCTCTTTTCTAATTCTTCTCTCGCTTTTTTGTCAGATGCTTCAATTTTGAAAGAAAGTCTTACAATATTTTTACTTTTTAAGTTTGTCGTAATTTCAGGAACATCAAATGACGATTCCACCACCTCGTCGATGGAGCGGTTTTTCGCTTCTACCGGATCCTTCGTAAAAAATTCCATGACGACAAACGTAGTCAGTGCAGCAATTCCAACGGTTGAAATGACGATTAATAATGCAGTTATAAATTTTTTACTCATTTTCTTGTCCCCCGAAATAGAAAGCTTTCCCAAAACCAAATTGTTTATAAAGCTCATTGATTTTTGTTACTACTTCCGTCTGTGAATCTTTTACTATATATTTTTTGCCGGATATTAACGTAATAGTCGTATCAGGAAACGATTCAATCCGTTCGATTAACAACACATTCAGATAAAAAGCTTCGCCATTCAGTTTTGTTAATTTGATCACGTTTCAAGCTCCCCCGTTCTTCCTATTAACGTTTTAAGCCAAGGAGCTCCTGCAAAATTTCGTCAGAAGTTGTGATGATTTTCGTATTTGATTGAAAACCTCTTTGTGCCACAATCATTTCCGTAAATTCTTCCGCCAAGTCCACATTGGACATTTCTAGCGAGCTTGTAATTAGCGAGCCTGCACCATCTTCTCCAGGAACAGATAACTCATTAAGCTCCAATCCGTTTCCGTTTTTATCCAAGAATCCAGAGTTTTGCGTCTCGATAAACAAATTGCTTCCCACTTTTTCCAAACCTTCTGGATTCGGGAAATTAGCGATGCGAATTTGGCCTGCCACTTTCAACTGTCCGTTGCTATCTGTAAATGTGATTTTACCGTCCGCCCCTATACTGAATGTTTTTGCCGACAGCGGAATTTGAATCAGGCCTGGTTCACCGCTTAAAGAATTCGTCCACTGCGGTTCTCTTAAACTTTCAGCAAGATTTTCATATTTGATAACAGCTTGTTCGATATTGTTTAGTGAAACTTTGTAGCTTTCAATCGTTCCGATCAATTTTGACATTTGATCTAGAGTAGCTGTATCAACGCTTGATTCCAATTCAACGTCAGCTTGCGGATCGTTTGGATAATCATTTCCAACTTCAAGCTGTCCAATTGCATTTGTAATGGTAGTTAAAATATCAGTATAAGGTGGTGTATCATTGAACACATCTATCGAGTCATTTAATAGATTGATCGCTGTATCAAATTGATCGCTGATATTGTTAAATCCGGACGCATTCGTCACCGAATTATTGAACTCATCCCATACTTCCCCGAGTGCATTATAAGCATTTTGCATCGCTGTATACCAAGAAGATGGATTTTCTTTCCCATTTTTCTCCCATAACTCGACTGATTCGTTGTAAGCCTCATAGGCTTCCATCAGCGCATTGGCTTTTTTGCCGATATCGTTCAAAGATTCATACATATTTTTATAAGGAGTATTAAAAGATGTAATTTGCTGCAGCGCAGCGTTTGCTTTATCAATCCCAGCCTGTGTCGGCGGGGTTTTTTCGCCTGTTTCGCCGATCAAATAATACCCTTCACCTGTCACAATATAGCCATTGGCATCCAAGTAAAAGTTCCCAGCGCGGGTATAGGCAAGGTTTACGGCATTATTGATGGATCCAAGAATTTTGTTGTCCCCGTATTGACCGGCATAATCAATATTCACTCTTGATAAATCGGTGATCGTCCCAACAGGAAAGAATCCGTCTCCAGATATGGCCACATCTAAAACTCTTCCAGTCGATTGAGTTGGTCCAGATGTATGAACAGTGTCGATTGTTCCGATTGCCGCACCCAATCCTACCTGTGCAGGATTTATACCTCCTCGTCCATTTACAGCGGCGCTTGCGCCTGAAATTTGCTGGTTGACTAATTCTTTAAAAGTGACACGTCCTTTTTTGAAGCCGTACGTGTTGACATTCGCGATATTGTTGCCAATGACATCCAATTTCAATTGAAAATTTTTCATTCCGCTAATACCAGAATACATGGAACGCAACATATGAACCTCTCCCTTTCTTTAAAATGTTAATATTATTATCCTTCCTGATCAGATGAATCGTTTTCTCCAGCTTCGGATACTTTCGTAATACTTGAGCTTTCCACTTCATCGCCGTTGGCAAGCGCAATGATGACTGTATCTCCATTCATCCGCACGCTTTTGACAATGCTCTGCTTTTGCTCACCTTCTTTTGAGTATTCTACCGATTTGCCGATGAGCTGCGAATATTTGATGAGTGCATCCGATTTTAAAAAGGCTTCAAGCGATTTATTCATGTTTGTTATTTGTTCCAATGTTGAGAAATTCGCCATTTGAGCAATAAACTCTTTATCTTCCATTGGATTTAGCGGATCCTGATATTGCAATTGGGTAATCAATAACTTCAAAAAATCATCTTTTCCAAGAGTTGACTTAGCTTCCCTTGCTTTGTTTTCTGTATAGGTCGATAACAAATAGCTGTCGATGGAAATTCCGCTCATAAGAACCTCCTATATAATGGCATTTACATACTCTTTTAATTTTTCCATAAAAGTTTGGTCGTTCTGCTGTTCATTTTGGTGCTTTTCTTGATCTTCCCCGTTATGTTGCTGCGAATTGCCACGTCCTCTTTTTTCTTGAAAGAAATAATGCTCTTCGTCAAAAATATCAAAGCGGTCAATTTGCAATGTTATATTCGGCAGCGAATGCTTTAACTGCTGAATACTATGCTCTAACAATTCTTTCGCTGATTGAGTCGATGTCTTAATTTTGGCGCTCATTTGGTCGCCATCTTTTATTAATTGAATGGTAATGGTCCCTAAATGCTCCGGAGTGAGCCGTATCGTCAATTTTTGTGCGCCATTGGGAAGCTGGCCAAATCGACTTGTTTTTATTACGTCTTTTAACTTTTGAAAAAATTCCTCTTGGACGTCTATACTCAGTTCAGAATCAATTTGCGAAGCCGGATTTTCTGAGCCAAATTTGTTTATGTATGAAGTAAGAGTCAACTCAAACGTATCCTTCGTTTGGCTCGTTAGGAAATTTCCAACACTTTTTTGTTCAGCACGGCTCTCTTGTTGAACAAACTCCATTAGAGGATGCGTTCTTGCCAATATTTCCTCACGCTGCACAAATGGTTTCTTATTCGTGTCTATTTGTTGTATAAAATGAAGCGGCTCTGATGTTTCTAGATCATTAGGCAATATGTCAGCTATGGTAGCACTGTGATTCTCATATCGTCCAATCCGAACAGCTGTTAAAATATTTTGAAGCATCGTGCTGCCTAGATCGCCATACTTTCTAGTAATGGTTTCAAAAACTTCGAGCATTCGAATAAACTCGTTCGGCTCATTTCGCTGCAAATAAGCTAAAATAGCAGTGATTTGCTGAAAAAGTACAGTTTTTTCCGGACTTTGCTCCGTATGATCAACATTCAGTTCCATATTGCTCGCAAATGTCAATTCCAAATTTTCAGAAGAAGGTTGGCTGACAGAAGATAAACTGCTGTCTTCTCTCTCCTGTTTGTCTTGAGCGTCTGTTTCCTGATCGTGCAAAATGTCAAGAGAGAGCCAATTTTTGATCGCATCTTGCAACTCTTCTAAGATAGTTGTTTCGATTTCTAATTTTTGCGGTTCATTTCCTTTCACCTGATCGGCTGGCTTCATGTTCACAAGCTGATCAAAAAACGTTTGAAAAGTTGACTCTTCCTTTTTTTCTTCTCCGTTTGTTGATGGTATGTTTCGCGTGTTCAATTGGAAAAACTGCAATTTAATGGCATCCATTTGTTCACCTCCTGTAATATGATCAGAATGTTCATGTAAGTTATTTATTGAGCAGCTGCCTCTTCAGTTGCTGATGGTACAGATTCGGCTGCTGGTTGTTCAGATTGAGCTGCTGCTTGCTCGGATAACAGCTTCGTATATTTGGCAGCGTCTTGGGGAGTCATTTTTTCTAAAATTCTAGCAAGCACGGCTTTTTTTAAAGATGATAGTATGCTCATTGCTTCATCATCAGAAAGCTCTGTAATGATGGCAGCTGCTTTTTTACTTGACATTTCTCCATATACTTTCGCAATATCAACGGCTTGTTGTTGATTTTTTTGCGGATTGGTTTGAGCTGCGTTTTCCAATGAGTTGATTTGCTGTGTCAACTCTTGTATTTCTTCATCCTTGCTTTTCAGCTGTTCTTGCAGCTGATTGATTGTGCTTTCCTGCTCTTCAATCTTTTGCTTGAGCTCTTCTTGCTCTTTTTCCAGCTGCTCGTTCAGCCTTTCAAGATTTTCCTGCTTCTGACCTCCTTGCGCTAAGTCCGAAATAATCGGAATATTTTGGGCCGGCAGGATGCCGAGAAAAAACATGATGATTACGGCGACAAGCCCAAGACTAAAAAGTGATAAAAATATGGTCAAAAAAGTTTTTAAACCGCCTCGTTTCTTTTCTTTTTTCGCCATCATTTCCACCTAATTTCTATGAAACGAATATGTAATGATTGATATTTCATCCATCATTTTTCCTTCTTCTCGTTTCCTTAGCTCCATAAATTTCTTGTAATCTTTTTCTTTTATTTTTTCATATTGCTTTACTTCTATATGTTTTTGCATCAAAATCGACTGTTTTTCATTCATTGCATTACGAGAATAAATGACAAGCTGCTGGTAATGCTCAATTGTTCTTTCCAAATTTTGAACAAACTGTTGATACTGCTTAATTTCTTGAACGGACATCCCTTTGTTCAATTTTTCTTCTTGAAGCTTTACGAACTCCTCTTTTTGTTTTAAAAATGTATACAGCTTTGTTGCAACTTTTTTAAAATTTTCAACGGAATCTTCATATTCTTTTGATGATTTTCGTTTCTCATTTTCCTTTACATCCAATATTTTTTGGTAGCGGAAATGGTATGTCATGTCTTGTCACCTTCTTCAAGTAGCGAAATTAATTGCTGTACGCTTTCCTCAAATGTTATTTTTTCATTCATATGCTGCTGAAGAAATCCGTTTATTTTCGGATAATAATCCATTGCTTGATCCATTTCTTTTGAAGAGCCTCTTTTATATGCGCCGATCTTAATTAAATCTTCTGACTCGGTATATGTAGAGTACAATGCTTTCAGTTTGTTCGCAGCTTCGAGATGCGCCGGTTCGGCAATATGGTTCATAAGGCGGCTGACGCTTTTTAAAATATTAATTGCAGGAAAATGTCCTCTATTCGCCAACTCGCGATCGAGCACAATATGCCCGTCCAAAATTCCTCTCACAGTATCCGCTATCGGCTCGTTCATATCATCGCCATCAACTAAGACAGTATAAATGGCTGTGATCGAACCCTTTTCATTATTTCCTGTTCTTTCTAAAAGTCGAGGAAGCATGGCGAACACTGAAGGGGTGTATCCTTTTGTCGTCGGCGGTTCCCCAACTGCCAGTCCAATTTCCCTTTGCGCAATCGCTACTCTCGTGACTGAATCCATCATAAACATGACATTATATCCTTTATCTCGAAAATATTCTGCAATCGCCGTTGCAGAATAGGCAGCTTTAATTCTCATTAAAGCCGGCTGATCGGAGGTTGCCGCCACAATAATCGTCCGCTTTAGCCCTTCTTCCCCTAAATCTCTCTCAATAAATTCTCGAACTTCTCTTCCCCTTTCACCTATTAAGGCAATCACATTTATATCTGCTCCTGAGCTTCTTGCGATCATTCCGAGCAAAGTACTTTTTCCAACGCCGCTTCCTGCAAAAATACCTACCCGCTGACCTTTCCCAATCGTTAAAAAACCGTCAATTGCTTTCACACCCACTTCAATTTTTTTAGTGATCGGCGGCCGGGTTAACGGGTTCGGCGGCTCATTCTCAGACAGAATAGTCGTTAAACCTTTTGGAAGATTGGATCCGTCCATTGGATGACCAAATGCATCTAATACTTTTCCGATCAGGCTGATTCCCGATTTTATTTTCAGGGGCGAGCCTGTTGCTTCCACGACACAGCCAGGTGCAATTTGGTTGACCTTTGTAAATGGCATTAATAGAATATTTTCTTCTTTGAATCCGACAACTTCTGCCAGCGTTTTTTCATTTTTTCCTACATGTACATAGCAAACATCACCGATGGAGCATTCAGGTCCGCGTGATTCAATCATGAGTCCGACTACTTTTTTCACTTTTCCATATCTCTTATAAGAGTCCAGCCGATCTATATGGTCGATCAATTGAGCTACTTTCAATCGCTTCAATCCTCCCTGACAAGATTTAACAGCTTGCTTTTTAATTGCTCCAGCTGTGTATCAATGCTCGCATCAATTTTTCCAAATGGCGATTCCACACAAATTCCGTTTTCGGGCAAATTTACATCTGGAAAAATATAGAGCTCTGTTTTGGTTGTAAATAGTTCCATTAATTCTTCTTTTTGTTCAAGCATAAATTCATATTTGTCAGGGTGAACGTATATTTTGACTTCTGGATATTCCTTTACTTCACAAATCACTTCGCGAACCAATCCAGTAAACAGTTCAGGCTCTCGCTTTAGGTTGGCTGCAATAATTTTTTCCGCTACTTTTACAGCAATTTCAATAATGGTTTCCTCGGAAGCTTCTATTTTTTTCTCATAATCTTTTTTGGAAAGCTGGACTACCTGTCTGGCAGATTCAATCACATTTTCATACTCTTGAAGTCCATCTTTTTTCCCTTTTTCAAAACCGTCTTGATACCCTTCTTTTCTTGCTTCTTCTATTAGGCGCGCCTTTTCTTCCTGCCAAGCTTCCCTTTCTTTTTCGATCTCCTTAAGCAATCGCGTTTTTTCTTCTTCAGCTTTTTCTAAAATTTTCTCTGCTTCCAAATGGGCTGCCTCAAGGAACTGTGAACGCTGTGTGTTCTCTTTTTGATCGGAAGCGGCGAACTCTTCCTGAATTTGGATCGTTCTGATCGTCAATTTGTGCGGCTTGTGCAATGACCAAGCATGGCCGGATTTTATGACTCTAGACAATGATTTCATCTCCTTGTCCTCGAGCGATCACAATTTCGCCAGCATCCTCTAATTTTCTTATCACTTCAACAATTCTTGATTGCGCTTCTTCTACATCACGAAGCCGAACAGGACCCATGTAATTCATTTCCTCCTTGAATGTTTCCGCCATTCTAGTTGACATATTTTTAAAGACAATTTCTTTCACTTCATCCGACGCAACCTTTAACGCCAACATGAGATCATTATTATCCACTTCGCGAATGACGCGCTGAATGGCGCGGTTATCCAAGGTAACAATATCTTCAAATACAAACATCCGCTTTTTGATTTCTTCGGCAAGCTCGGGGTCCTGCACTTCTAGTGCTTCCAGTATCGTTCGTTCTGTCGAGCGGTCGACACCGTTTAACACTTCCACTACTGTTTCGATTCCACCCGTTTCTGTGAAATCTTCCGTTACAGTAGAAGAAAGTTTCTTCTCTAAAACTTGTTCAACTTCATTAATTACTTCAGGGGATGTGCGGTCCATAATGGCGATTCTTCTTGCAATATCCGCTTGAACTTCCTGAGGCAAGCTCGATAAAATTTGTCCCGACTGCTTGGCATCCAGATAGGACAAAACTAAAGCGATCGTTTGCGGATGCTCGTTTTGTATAAAGTTTAAAATTTGAGCCGGATCTGCTTTTCTAACAAAATCAAACGGCCGTACTTGAAGAGAAGATGTCAGCCTTCTGATTATTTCACTTGCCTTTTCCCCTCCTAATGCTTTCTCAAGCACCTCTTTCGCATATTGGATCCCCCCTTGGGCAATATAATCTTGCGCAAGGGCGATTTGATGAAACTCTTCGATCACTTCTTCTTTTTTTTGCGAATCCACTTTCCGTACACTCGATATTTCTAATGTAAGCTTTTCAATTTCTTCTTCCGTGAGGTGTTTATAAACGGAAGCAGAAGCTTCCGGACCTAAGGAGATCAATAAAATAGCAGCCTTTTGCCTACCGTTTAACTTTTTCATATGTCATTTCCCCCTAGTCTTCATAGAGCCAAGTGCGCAATAGTTTAGCGAATTCGTCAGGCTTCTCTTTGGCAAGCTCCTCAAGCTTCCTACGCTGCTCATTTGCTTTCGTTTGCTCGACAGATTCTTCTTCTTGCACAGGCTGCGGTACCACTTCTTCTATTTCGTCAAATTCATCATCTTCATATTCATCTTCTTCGTCTCTCCGTCTTTTCCACCACCATAGGAATAACAATCCAAGAAGCAGAATGCCTGCTCCAATTAACACATAGCCCCAAATTGGGAATGATGATGGCTCCTTTAAATCATCCGCATTTATTTTGCCTGAAAACGGCTGAACAGAAACTACGATTTTATCTTCAATGTCTTGATCCGTTAACGGCTCGGCCTCCGGATCTTCATAGATGCTTGTCCGAACAATTGTTGATAAAATTTGTTCAATATCATCTACACTCTGCTGCGGCAACGAATTTGGATTTTCCGGATTCGGGGGCTCAACCATGACTTGAATGCCCAGATCTCTAATTTTATATGGACTTTCAACAATTTCCCGTTTGATCCGGTTTACCTCATAATTGATTCGGTCTTCAATTTTTTCATATTCTCCTTCTCCGTTTGCACCGGCAGCCTGTTGATATGTATTCGGGACATCTGTTTGACCTGTTCCAGCAACGCCGGCAGCTTGCGCCCCAGTACCTGTGTATGTTTCCGTAATCCGTTCTGCACTGATGGCAATTCCTTCATTGTTCTCTTCATCAACTGGCTCCACTAAGTTTTCTTCCCGCTTTTCCTGGGTAAAATCAATATCAGCTGATACGTTGACAACCACTTTGTCTTGGCCCATCATCGTACCCAGCATTCTTTGAACTTGCCGTTGAATATTTTTTTCAATTTCCGATTTGATTTCAAGCTGGGAAGCAAAATTAGTGCCAGGTGTATCCTCTTGTTTCAAATCATAATAATCAAAATTTTGGTCCATTATAACAATGTTTTCAACCGGTAAATTCGGCACGCTCTTGGAAACAAGGTGATAGAGTGCGTTCACTTGCGATTGATCAAGCTTGTAACCCGGCTCCAAATTTAAAACAATGGAAGCTGATGCTTCTCCTGCGTCCTCGCCGACGAATACCGTTTCTTTAGGTAAATTGACCATCACTTTAGCGTTTTTTACGCCTTCGATTTCTTTAATTAAATTGGCCAGTTCTGTTTGTGTAGCTTTTAATTTTAATACATCAAATTCATTATCTGTCATGCCAAAACCGATATTTTGTCCAAAATACGAATAATCGATATTTCCGCTTTCAGGAATACCTTCAGCAGCAAGTTCCACTTTCAGTGCATTTGCTTCGCTTTCTGGCACTTTAATAGTTGTTCCGTTATCGGCTATTTCCGATTGAATCCCTTTGTTATCGAGGGTTTCTTTGATTCGGCCAGCTTCTTCCAATGATAAATTCGTATATAGCGGTATCATTTTCGGTTTTGACAAAACTATTGACGAAACGATAATGGCAATGATGATGAGCGATGCGCCTCCGATGATGAGGGCTTTTTGCCATTTTGTCCTTTGCCTCCAAAATGACAAAATTGTATCCTTTATTTGCAGTAGTTTTTGATTCATTCTTTCTGATCCCCCGATAATGACATTCCATTTCTAAATAGACTAATTATATTTGCATTCTCATCACTTCTTGATAAGCTTCAATGACTTTATTCCTGAATTCAACAGTTGCTTCAAGTAAAATGCTCGCTTTTTGTGCTGCGATCATGACATCATGAAGCTCTACATTTTGTCCTGCTGCAAGAGCATTTGTCAGCCGATCGGAATTTAATTGAGCTTCATTGACAGCTTCCAGCGATTTTTTCAACATATCTGAAAAGGATGATTTCCCAGAATTTTCCGCACTTTGTGCTCGGTTTTCGAGCTGGATCGATTGAGTCGGAAAAGAAATTTGCTCAATCATTTACATCACTCCTATTCTATTTCCCTATTTCCAATGCTTTCAGCAGCATGTTTTTCGATGCATTAAAGCTTGTAACATTTGCTTCATATGAGCGCGTGCTGCTGATTAAGTCGACCATTTCTTTTAAAGGATCTACATTTGGCAAAGAAACATAGCCATTTTCGTCTGCATCAGGATGGTCGGGATCATAAACGATTTTAAAAGGCGTCTCGTCTTCAACAATGGCTTGAACTCTCACGCCGTTTCCAACGCCGTTCAGCTCTTGATTCAGAAAAGCTGAGAAAGGTTTTGTATCCTCTGCTGTTACAACCATTTTCCGGCGGTAAGGCTGCCATTGCCCGTCCACATATTCAGCTCTAGTCGTCTCCATGTTTGCCATATTCGATGAAATGACATCCATTCTCAGCCGCTGAGCTGTTAAAGCTGATGCGGAAATGTTTAAAGACTGAAAAATCCCCATTATGTACGACCACCTTTTATTACTGTTTTTAATGAATTAAATTTGCCATTCAATCTGTCAATCAATGCATTGTAGAAAATTTGATTTTCCGCAAGCTTTGCCATTTCTTGATCAATGTCGACATTATTCCCATTATGCTGATAAGCACTGTTTGTCCTCGTTTCCACAATCGATGTGCTTTCGCTGCCCACAAAAGGAAGATGACGCGGATTGGTCCGATATGCATCCAGTTTTATTTGTTGATCCAAAACGTTTTTAAAATTAACTGTTTTCGCTTTATACCCTGGAGTGTCCACATTTGCAATATTATTGGCTATAACTTTTCCGTTTAAGGAAGAAATTCGAATTGCCTGCTCCAAATTGGCTATTGAATTAGAAAATATTTTCATTGCTCCCTCCAAAAGTATGATGATCTTGTATTGCAAAAGAAATAAGAAGTAAAAATGTCGAATTTTGCTAATTTATAAATATTATTTTAAAAAAGAAACAGCTTAAAGTCTATGTATAATTTGTAAAAAATCGTCGTACATTGCGATTATTTTTTTTCTAGTTCTAAATGACTATCACTTTTTTAACATTGGAATTTGATTCTGCAGCTTTTTCAGAGGGATGAGTAGGAGGTTAGAACTTATTGAAATTAGACAAATCAGCCGATTTTCAAGAAGAAATTTGTAGAAAGCACTCATAAAAGCTGCTTCAAAAGGTTTGCTAGCAAACCTTTTGAGCAGCTTTCTTTTAATGGTTTTTTAATTTTTCTAGTTCAACTAAAAATTTGTTGTTTAACACTTTAATATATGTGCCTTTCATACCAAGAGAACGAGATTCAATGACACCAGCGCTTTCTAACTTGCGAAGCGCATTGACGATCACAGATCTGGTAATGCCGACGCGGTCAGCAATTTTGCTTGCAACTAGCAATCCCTCTGTGCCGCTTAATTCTTCAAAAATGTGTTCGATTGCTTCGAGTTCGCTGTATGATAAAGAGCTGATTGCCATTTGGACAACCGCTTTGCTTCTCGCTTCCTCTTCAATTTCCTCAGCTTTTTCTCTTAAAATCTCCATTCCAACAACAGTTGCCCCGTATTCAGCCAATATTAGGTCATCATCATTAAATTGGGTTCCCAGTCTAGATAATATAAGGGTTCCTAAGCGGTCTCCGCCTCCGATGATCGGAACAATGGTCGTATATCCGTTTTTAAAGAGCTCGCGGTTCTCAACGGGAAATGCAGTATATTCGCTATATACATCTAAATTTGGTGACGTTTCGGTAATATTAAATAAACTTTTCGTATACTCTTCAGGAAATTTTCTTTCCTCCAGCATTTTTTTCATGCGGTCATTATCTATTTGCTTGTTCAAGCCGAAGCCTAATACTTTTCCTCGGCGGCTGAGCACAAAAATATTTGCTTCAATGACTTCACTTAATGTTTCCGCCATTTCTTTAAAATTAACAGGTTTTCCTGCCACCTTTTGCAGCATCGCATTAATTTTTCTTGTTTTTTCTAATAACTCCATGATCTCAAATCCTCCTAAAAAATTTCATCTTTTTATAAAATAAATTGACTTAAATCTTTGTTTTGAACAATTTTATTTAATTTTTCTTCCACATAGTTCGGTGTAATCACAACCTTTTCTAAATTTATCTCCGGCGCTTCAAACAACAAGTCTTCCAGCAGTTTTTCTAAAATGGTATGAAGCCTTCTTGCTCCAATATTATCTGTATCTTGGTTCACTTGGTAAGCAATTTCAGCAATTTTACGAATAGCTTTGTCAGAAAATTCTAATTTTATACCTTCCGTCTCCAATAATGCTTCATATTGTTTTAATAAAGCATTATCCGGTTCAATTAAAATTCGGACAAAATCATCTGCCGTCAGCTTTTTCAATTCCACGCGAATCGGAAAACGTCCTTGCAATTCAGGGATTAAATCCGATGGCTTCGCGATGTGAAAAGCGCCAGCTGCAATAAAGAGTATATGATCGGTTTTTACGGTGCCATATTTTGTTACAACTGCAGATCCTTCCACGATTGGAAGTATATCTCTTTGCACACCTTCGCGGGAAACATCAGCACCAGAACTGTTGTGGCCGTTTTTGGCGATTTTGTCGATTTCATCGATAAAAATGATGCCTGATTGTTCCGCGCGTTCAATGGCAAGCTGTGTCACTTCGTCCATATCAATCAGTTTTGCTGCTTCTTCATTCGTCAAAACCTTTCGGGCGTTTTTCACAGTAAGCTTTCTTTTTTTCTTCCTTTTTGGAAGAAGACTGTTCAAAGCATCCTGCATATTAAAGCCCATCTGCTCCATCCCTGTCCCTTGCAGGAGATCGAACATAGAGGGCTGCTGTTCCTCAATTTCAACCGTAACAAAATGATCTTCCAGTTCGCCTGCTGCTAATTTGCGCGCGATTTCTCTCCGCTTCTCCTTTAGATCCTGTTCATTTTCTCCCTGAGTTTCGAACGAATTTGTTTGTTGATTTCCTCCGAAAAGCATTTCTAAAGGATTTTTGTAAGCAGCCTGTTTTTTCTTACTCGGGACGAGGAGCTCGACCAGCCTGCGATTGGCGTTTTCTTCCGCTTGAGCTCTTACTTCCTGCATTTTTTCTTCCTTCACAAGCCGGACGGAAGTTTCCACTAAATCGCGAACCATCGATTCCACATCTCGCCCGACATACCCTACTTCTGTAAATTTTGTTGCCTCCACCTTTACAAAGGGCGCGCCGACGAGCTTTGCAATTCTCCTAGCAATTTCAGTTTTTCCAACCCCAGTCGGACCAATCATTAAAATGTTTTTCGGAACTACTTCATCGCGAATTTTTTCATCCAATAAGCTTCTCCGGTATCGATTTCTTAACGCAACAGCAACCGCTTTTTTCGCTTCTTCCTGACCGACTATGTATTGGTCTAATCGTTCAACAATTTGTTTCGGAGATAATTGCATTTTTTTCATTCGCCTCCCTCCTTTCTAAAGTTCCTCAACGATAATGTTATTGTTCGTAAAAACGCAAATATTTGCTGCTATTTCTAGAGCGGATTTAGCGATTTCTTTGGCAGACATTTGTTCACCGGCATATTGTTTCAATGCACGGCCTGCAGCAAGGGCATAATTTCCCCCTGAGCCGATAGCTAAAATGCCATCATCCGGTTCGATTACTTCACCCGTCCCAGAAAGGAGCAGAAGCTTTTGGGCATCCATCACAATTAACATTGCTTCTAATTGTCTTAATACTTTGTCGCTTCGCCACTCTTTTGCCATTTCCACAGCCGCTCTTGCCAAATTGCCGTTATACTCTTCCAGGCTGCCTTCAAACTTTTCAAACAGCGTAAACGCATCAGCAACAGATCCCGCAAATCCAGCAAGCACTTTTCCATTATAAATTTTTCGGACCTTTCGTGCTGTATGCTTCATCACAACTTGATTGCCAAGTGTTACTTGTCCATCACCTGCCATCGCGCATTGTCCTTTATGGCGAATGGCAAAAATCGTTGTCGCATGAAATGTTGACAATTGCAAGCCTCCCTTTAAGAATCTTTTGCTCGTGGATGGTAGGCCATATAAACATTTTTCAAATGGTCTTTTGACACATGGGTATAAATTTGCGTTGATGATAAATGAACATGGCCCAAAAGTTCTTGAACACTTCTTAAGTCAGCTCCAGCATTTAAGAGGTGAGTCGCAAAAGTATGCCTAAACATATGCGGATGAAGATGCAGATTTTTTGCTGAAGCATCTATCAGCTGTTTTAATATATACCGAACTCCCCTTGCTGTTAAAGGCTTTCCCCGATGGTTTACAAACAAAAAGCGATGATCCTGTCCGGACTGATTTTTCATCAGCTTGCTTCTGCCATCATGGATATATCGTTCCGCTGCCTGACGTGCATAGCTTCCGAAAGGCACATAGCGCTGTTTGTTTCCTTTTCCATTTACTAAAATGGTCTCAATGGAAAAATCCAGGTCTTCAAGGCGAATTTCGCATAATTCGCTTACACGGATTCCCGTTCCATATAAAAATTCCAAAATCAATTGATTCCGCTGCCCGAGCGGATCATTAAGGTCGGAAATGGAAAACAGCATTTCCAGCTCCTCATCAAATAAAAATCTAGGGATCGCTTTTTTTTGCTTCGGAAGTGACACTAAAGAAAAAGGATTATCCGTTACATATTTTTCCCGCAAAAGAAAATGATAAAAAGTTCTAATGCTTGAAATTTTACGGGAAATGGATGTTTTGGAATACTTTTTGCTTAAATCCGTCAAAAAAATACGTATATCTGAATATTGAACGTCATCCAGCCTTTCTAACCCTTCTTTTTCCATAAAAGAAAAAAAATCATTCAAGTCATGCAGATAATTCACAATTGTATATTGTGAATAATTTTTTTCAATTTGTAAATATTCAATGAATAAATTTAAAAAATTCTTAACATTTTCCACTATTAGCACCTCACAAAGGGCTACTAAATCGTATCACATTTGCAGTAGCCCTTTCAATCCATTTTATAATTTTTTCGAAATTTTTTGAATAGTTTGAAGTGCTCTTTTTGCCAATTGTTCATTTCTTTCTTTTTTCACTTTAATGTGGGTGTCAAGCGGTTTAAAAAGACCAAAATTCGCATTCATCGGCTGAAAATTATTCGGATCTGCCGTTGTAATATACTTTGCCATGCTTCCCATTGCTGTTTCATCAGGAAATTCAATCAATTCCTTTCCCAAAACGAGGCATGCCGCATTAATGCCTGCTATTAATCCGGAAGCAGCTGACTCAACATAGCCTTCTACGCCAGTCATTTGTCCGGCGAAAAACAAATCCTCGCGCCCTTTATATTGATAAGTTGGTCTAAGCAGTTTCGGGGAATTGATAAACGTATTTCGATGCATCACTCCATATCTGACAATTTCCGCCTTTTCAAGCCCCGGAATCATCTGAATGATTTCCTTTTGCGGACCCCATTTTAGATGAGTTTGGAAGCCGACGATATTATACAAAGTCCCTGCCGCATTATCCTGCCGCAGCTGGATGACGGCAAAAGGACGCTTTCCTGTTTCGGGATGCTCCAAGCCGACAGGCTTCATCGGTCCGAAAAGAAGCGTTTTCTTTCCTCTCTTTGCCATGACTTCAATCGGCATGCATCCTTCAAAAAAGATTTCTTTCTCAAATTCTTTTAGAGGAACAGTTTCCGCGCTGATTAATGCCTCATAAAAGCGGTCGAACTCTTCCTCTGTCATCGGACAGTTTAAATATGCAGCCTCCCCTTTGTCGTATCTTGATTTCAAATATACTTTTTCCATATCAATGCTGTCTTTTTCAATTATCGGTGCGGCTGCGTCGTAAAAATATAAATATTCCTCGCCAGTAAGCTTTTTTAATGCTTCCGATAATGCTTCTGAAGTTAAAGGTCCTGTCGCTATTACCGTCGGCCCTTCTGGAATGTCCGTTACTTCTTCGTGAAAGACGGTAATATTGGGATGTTCTTTCACCCGTTTAGTGACGATATCCGCAAATTCGTGGCGATCAACGGCAAGTGCACCCCCAGCCGGAACGGAACATTGATCAGCAGCCGAAATAATTACGGAGTCACACATTCTCATTTCTTCTTTCAATACTCCGACTGCATTTGTCAAAGAATTGGCTCTCAACGAATTAGAGCAGACCAGTTCAGCAAATTTATCAGTATGATGGGCCGGAGTTTGCTTTTTTGGACGCATTTCGTACAAGCGAACTTGAATGCCTCTTTTGGCAATTTGCCATGCCGCTTCGCTTCCAGCTAGCCCAGCACCGATAACGTTGACAACTTGATTGTTCATTTTAGCACTCCTCCGTCTTTTTAAAAGCTCTCTTCTTGTTGTGTTTTCGAAAAAAAACTGCCGAAATATCTCCATGAAGAAGGTGAGCTTTACATTGCTCACCAAAGAGAAGATATTTGTTAACGCTGCGGTTCTTCTTTATAGTCGCAAGAAGAACATTGCACTTGAACACCTTTTTTCAAACGTTTTTCTACCAAAATTTCTCCACATTTCGGACATTTTCTTTCAACCGGCTTTTCCCAAGAAATAAAATCGCACTCTGGGTAACGGTCACATCCATAAAATACGCGGCGTCTCTTCGACTTTCTCTCCACAATATTTCCCTCATGGCATTTCGGACACTTCAAACCGATTTCTTTTAAAATCGGTTTTGTATTGCGGCAGTCTGGAAAATTGGAGCAAGCCAAAAATTTTCCGTACCTTCCCATTTTGTAAACCATTTCGCTTCCGCATTTTTCACACTTTACACCGGCATATTCATCTTTTATTTCTACCTTTTCCATTTCATTTTCGGCTTTTTTAACATTCTTTGAAAAATCATGATAAAATTCATCAATAATTTTTACCCAATTTACTTTTCCTTCTTCAATATCATCTAAATCATGCTCCATTTTCGCAGTAAATTCCACATCCAAAATTTCAGGGAAAAATTCCATCATCAGCTCGTGGACAATTTGGCCAAGTTCTGTTGGGACAAATCGTTTGTTTTCAAGCGCAACATACCCTCTTCTTTGAATGGTATCGAGCGTCGGTGCATATGTAGAAGGACGTCCTATGCCTAATTCCTCCAGCGTTTTGACAAGCCTCGCTTCCGTATACCTTGGAGGCGGCTGTGTAAAGTGCTGCTCCGGTTTTAAATCTTTTGAAAAGATTTTATCCCCTTCCTGAAGATCAGGCAAAAGACGATTGCTTTTATCTTCTTCTTGATCGTCCGTCCCTTCTACATATACTTTCATAAAACCATGGAATTTGATTTTTGAACCGTTTGCACGGAACATAACACCATTGTTCTCCAAATCAACGCTCATCGTATCCATGACAGCCGGCGACATTTGGCTCGCGATAAATCGTTCCCAAATCAGTTTGTATAATTTATATTGGTCTTTTGTTAAAAAGTCTTTTATTCCATCCGGATTTCGAAAAGCGCTGGTCGGCCGTATCGCTTCGTGAGCATCCTGAACATTGCCTGATTTCTGACTTCCTCTCGTTTTGGCTTGCACATATTCACTGCCAAACATCTTTTCAATATAACTGATTGCCTCCGATTTCGCTGTGTCTGAAATTCGCGTGGAATCGGTACGCATATAAGTAATCAATCCGACAGTGCCTTCCTTGCCGAGGTCTATTCCTTCATACAGCTGTTGTGCTACCATCATCGTTTTCTTCGCACGGAAATTGAGTTTCCTTGCAGCTTCCTGCTGTAAAGAGGAAGTAGTAAATGGAGGTGCAGGATTTCTTCTCCGTTCTTTTTTTGTTACTTTCGTTACAGTAAACTCATTTCCAATAACTTTTTGGAGCACCTGTTTTACATCTTCCTCTGTTTTCAACTCCTTTTTTTTGCCTTCAACACCCCAAAAAGCAGCTTCAAACGACTCCGTTCCTTTAAGAAAGTCTCCGTTAATCGTCCAATATTCCTCAGGCTTGAAATGTTTAATTTCATTTTCACGATCGATAATTAGACGGACAGCAACAGATTGAACTCTCCCGGCACTTAAACCCTTCTTTACCTTTTTCCAAAGGATCGGGCTGATATTGTAGCCGACCAGCCTGTCTAATACCCTTCTTGCCTGCTGGGCATCAACTAAATCCATGTTAATAGCTCTTGGCGATTTAAAAGAATCTTTGATCGCATCTTTTGTAATTTCATTGAACACAACGCGGCAATCGGATTGGATATCAATATCTAAGCTTTGCGCTAAATGCCACGCAATCGCCTCTCCCTCTCTGTCCGGGTCGGCTGCAAGAAAAACTTTTTTCGCCTTTTTGGCAGCGTTCTTGAGCTCTTTCAGAACCGGCCCTTTCCCTCTTATCGTGATGTATTTTGGTTGAAAATTGTGCTCTATGTCAACTCCCATTTGACTTTTAGGCAAGTCCCGAACATGGCCCATTGAAGCCTTCACGGTATATTTTTTTCCTAAATACTTTTCAATTGTTTTCGCCTTTGCTGGCGACTCCACAATGACTAAGTAGTCCGACATTCATTTTTCCTCCTTAAGAGGTTTTCTCTCTTTTTATGCATCAGTTTATGAAAATGATTGTTGATCATTCAACTGTTAAAATAATCTTCACTATTATTAAATATTCCAATGCATTTTGTCAAACAGTATTCATCAGCTTCCGCCTTTAGACGCAAAAAAATTATTTTTCTTCATACATCGGCTTTAATTCTTCTATAATCTCATCAGGTGACAGGGCAAGCGCTGCCCCTTCCTTTAACAATTGTATATTCCCTTGAAATAATGGATCAAATAATGGCACCGGGGGTGAAAAAACGATTCTCCCTTGTTCCAAAGCATGCTGGGCAGTGATAAGAGAACCGCTTCGTTTGGAAGCTTGAGCAACAAAGGTTCCTAAGCTTAATCCGCTAATAATTCTATTTCGCATTGGAAACATCCATTTTTCCGGTCTTTTATATGGAGGATGCTCAGAGAGGAGAAGATGCTCCTTTTGGATGATTTTAGCCAGCTCCATGTTTTCCTTCGGATAAATATGATCAAATCCGCCAGCGATTACGGCAATTGTTTTCGAATTCTCCTCAATGGCCGTCCAATGGGCTTTCGCATCAATACCGAGGGCAAGCCCGCTGATTATCGTAAATTTTTGCTTCGCCAAATGCGTAACAAAATATTGAACAAGGTCGCAGCCATATTTCGATGCATGACGAGTTCCGACAACGCTTAAATTTCGGATATTTTTTAATAGACTAATATCCCCTTGGCAAAATAAAACGGGAGGCGGATCAAAAATATGCTTTAAATACGTTGGATAATGGGAATCAATGATCGTAATCAGGTGGATATTCCTGTTTTTATAATAGTTTAGCAGGCTCTCCGTTGAAATGGATTGGTAATCTTCTATAAACGTTGAATAGTTTTTAGGAGGAATAAACAGACGGGTGGCTAATGTTTGAGGCGTTAGATGCAGAGCTTCTTCATACATGCCTTCCTGTTCAAAAAGCTGAACGATTCTTCTCTTTGCCGCACCTTTGCAATGAGCGAGTTTTATTAATAAATTTCTAGGATTAATAGCCCTCACCTCAATTCTATAAAGAAGGAATAGCCTTGTGGCTACTCCTTTTGTTTTAATGAGTTTTGCATTTTTCATATAAACCTTTTTCTTTTAAAACTGAGATTAACGTCTCGCCAATAACGGAAGGAGTATCTGCGACTTTAATACCACATTCATTCATTTTCTTAATTTTTTCCGCTGCTGTTCCTTTACCTCCGGAAATAATTGCGCCCGCATGTCCCATGCGTTTTCCTGGAGGTGCTGTTTGTCCGCCGATAAATCCTACGACTGGTTTTGTCATGTTTGCTTTAATCCACTCAGCTGCTTCTTCTTCCGCTGTACCCCCGATTTCACCAATCATAATGACGGCATATGTTTCCGGATCTTCGTTAAATGCTTTTAGCACGTCAATGAAGTTTGTGCCGTTTACAGGGTCCCCGCCAATTCCAACAGCCGTTGACTGACCAATGCCTGCTTGCGATAGCTGATGAACCGCTTCATATGTCAAAGTACCTGAACGGGAAACGACTCCGACATGTCCCTTAGTGTGGATATATCCAGGCATAATGCCGATTTTACATTCGCCAGGTGTGATGACTCCCGGGCAGTTCGGTCCGATTAATCGAGTTTTCTTTCCTTCCATGTATCTTTTTACTTTGACCATGTCTAAAACCGGGATATGTTCTGTAATACAGATGACTAGGTCAAGCTCCGCATCAACCGCTTCCATAATGGCATCCGCTGCAAAAGGAGCTGGGACATAAATAACGGAAGCATTGGCACCGGTTTGTTTCACCGCTTCTTCAACCGTGTTGAAAACCGGAACTCCTTCGACTTCCTGACCGCCTTTGCCTGGGGATGTCCCGCCGACAATCTTCGTTCCGTATTCAAGCATTTGTTTCGTATGGAATAACGCAGTAGATCCAGTAATCCCCTGAACGATTACTTTTGTATCTTTATTAATAAATACGCTCATTCTTCTCCCTCGCTTTCCTATTTCACTAATGAAACGATTTTTTGCGCCCCGTCTGCCATAGACTCTGCAGATGTAATATTTAGGCCTGACTCTTCTAGTATTTTTTTACCAAGCTCAACATTCGTTCCCTCAAGACGAACGACTAGCGGGATCGTCAAGCCAACTTGTTTTGTCGCTTCAACGACACCTTGTGCGATGACATCGCATTTCATAATGCCTCCAAAGATATTGACGAAAATCCCTTTTACGTTTTCATCCGACAAAATAATTTTAAACGCTTCCGTAACCTTTTCTGCCGTTGCGCCGCCGCCGACATCTAGGAAGTTTGCTGGCTCACCGCCGTAATATTTAATAATATCCATCGTTGCCATGGCAAGACCTGCTCCGTTTACCATGCACCCGATATTGCCATCAAGAGCTATGTAGCTTAAATCATATTTTGAAGCTTCAATTTCTTTCGGATTTTCCTCATCTAAATCACGATATTCCAACACATCTTTTTGACGGTATAATGCATTGGAGTCAAAGTTTAGTTTAGCATCCAAAGCCATAACCTTTCCGTCGCCTGTAACGACAAGCGGGTTAATTTCCGCAATAGAGCAATCCTTTTCGACAAATACTTGATAAAGTCCCAACATAAATTTAACAGCTTGTCCGACTAATTCTTTCGGAATGTTAATGTTAAATGCGATTCGGCGAGCTTGGAAAGGTTGAAGTCCTACTGCCGGATCAATATATTCTTTGAAGATTTTTTCCGGTGTTTTCGCTGCCACTTCTTCAATTTCGGTGCCGCCTTCCTCAGACGCCATCAAAACAACGCGGGAGGTTGCGCGATCAACAACAAAACCAACATAATATTCTTTTTTAATGTCACAGCCTTCTTCAATTAAAAGACGTTTGACTTCTTTTCCTTCTGGTCCTGTTTGATGTGTAACGAGCGTTTTTCCTAACAATTCACTAGCATACTCGCGAACCTCTTCTAAACTTTTCGCTACTTTTACTCCGCCAGCTTTCCCGCGGCCGCCAGCATGAATTTGCGCTTTGACTACCACTACGTCAGTACCCAGCTCTTTTGCCGCTTCAACCGCTTCCTCAACGGAAAACGCAACTTTGCCGTTCGGTACCGTGACGCCGTATTTTCTGAGGATTTCTTTCCCCTGGTACTCATGGATATTCATATCCCATCCTCCTAACTTATGTATCTTAGCCTTTTCGAGGCAATTTTAGACTGCGCTTTCATTGTATAAAAATGTTTCATCATTGTCTACCATTCTTTATAAAAAGACGTCGTTTATTTCATCTTTGCTGGTCTAAGCGGTATATAAAGCTTAAAAGCTCAGCTACCACTTCATAAAGCTCCTCGGGAATTTGCTCATTTATTTCCACTTCTGACAAAAGTTCAATAAGCGAGGGATCTTCTTGAATCGGAACATTGTTTTCTCTCGCTTTTTCAATGATTTTTTCAGCGACATACCCTTTACCTTTTGCCGATACTTTTGGCGCGGCGTCCTTTTCATCGTTATAGCTGAGGGCAACAGCTTTTAAATCTTTTGTTTCTTTTTTCATATTTTGATGTCCACCTTCTGGTAAGGTTGTCCGGAAATGACCTTTTGAGTTTGTTCATCCGTTTTTCCCTTTTGGATAGAAACTCCTGTTAAAACATAATTGATTTGTTTTAAATTTTCCTGAAGGCTTCCCAAATGCTGAACAATATCGCTTTCTTCAAGAATGTCGTTGTAAATCGTAACTTTTACAGCGCGATTTTGAATGAATACGTCCACTACTGTTTCTTTTATTTCTTTTAAATACAATGAAAAAACGATTCGGCAAAAATTAGGATTTATTTTTTCTGTTTCGTCTTTTTTTCCGTTGATTTGGATTGTAATATCCGTCCATTGCTCTCCTAACTGAATGGGGACATGAATAAAAAATTGTTCAACAGGTCCTTTTTGTTCCCGCATAAAATGCTGTCCGTTTATGTAATCTAAAGCGCGCTCCATCGCCCCTCTTAAACTTGAATGTTCCATATTTTGCAAATATTTTATAAGCAGTGTCTTTAATGGCCATTCACTCTGACCGCTACTGCTTTCAGCATGTTCAAATAAGCCGATTTTGGCTATCGCTGTTTTTAACAATTGTTTTACTTCTTGAGCGGAAACGTTGTGGATGCTTTGCTGAAACATCGCTTTCAGCATATTTTTTTCTTCCGCGTTCAGCATTTGTCCAATTCTACTTCCGTCCGCCTTGTCTTTTGTGAATGGTTGAAGCAATGCTTGCTCACTGTTTTCATTCAATATAAGCTGCTTAATGGCTAGCGGATTTTCTTTCATCCAAAATTCAAGCTTATTCAACAATTGCTTGGAAAAGGTGTCATTTCTTTCTCGCAATATTTGGTTCACTTCTTCGGCTTTATATAGAAAACGAAGGTTTGTAAGCTGAAACAGGTTTCGGTTTAGATCTTTCATGTCCTTGGCTCTTCCGCTATTGTTTAACATTTCGTCTAATTGAAAAAGGAGCTGAGACAGCTTCTTCTCGTCTAGAACAGCCAGCAAAGGACGGATGACATGCTCCGCAATTGGCAGTTTTTTTTCAAAAGCGATGAGAAGCGCCTGAAATAAACTTTCACGAGGAGCTTTTCCCTTAAAGGACTGCAAAATGTTGATGGCAAGAGCCAAGTCTTTTTTGGAAAAAGGAATTTCATTTTCCAGCAGCAAATCAATAAGCTGCGAGGCCGCATTGTCAGCAGGCAGGCGGAAATGTTCAAGAATAGCCCGGCCTGTATGACCTTCATCTTTTTCCGGAAACAAAAGCTTCAGTCTGATTCCGCTTTCCGTTACTTCAGTCTGAAACCAATAAGTTTTCATTGCTTGAATATCCGCCTCAACAGCAGCGGTTAATTTCATTTTTCCAATTGCAAGCAATGCATGAGAATTAGGATAAATTTTCAACACTTTTCCTTTCACAATCTCTTGATCTTGAAATGTTTTGGCCGCGGGATCAAAAAGAGATTGAAGACTTATCTTCCTAAGAAGAGCAGATATTTCATTCATTCTTATCACCCGTTAAAAAAGTTTAACGCATCTTGTACCGGAGCAAAGCTTTTCCGATGATGCTCCGTCACACCGTGCTTCTCGATCGCTTCCAAATGCTGCTTTGTACCGTAGCCCACATGACGTTCAAAGCCGTATTCCGGAAATTGCTTTCCCAGCTCTTCCATGTACCTGTCTCTCACAACTTTTGCGATGCAGGAGCTTGCTGCAATCGTAATGCTTTTTTCATCACCCTTAATGATGGAAAGCTGCGGAATATTAATTGGTAATTCAAGAGCATCAATCAATAAATGATCCGGCTTTGCCTGCTTTAACTGATCAATGGCTAAAAGCATTGCTTTTTTTGTCGCATTGTAAATGTTTAGCTCATCAATTTCTTTTGCCGACACAAACCCAATCCCGACATCTACTGCCAGATCCATTATGTATTGAAAAAACTCTTCCCGTTTTTGCTTCGAAATTTTTTTCGAGTCCGTCAGCCCCGGCAAATAAAATTCATCAGGCAAAATCACGCAAGCAGCAACGACCGGACCTGCAAGACACCCTCTTCCCACTTCATCAATGCCTGCCAGCATTCGAAATCCCTTTTCTTTCAATGCTCTTTCGTATTTGCACATGTTTTGAAACTGCTGTCTCAATTGCTGCTCTTTTTCATATTGCTTCAGCCATTTTTTTACTAATTTTTGGACGGTTTTCCGCTCATCTTTTTGGCAGGCAAGAAAAAAAGGGTCGTTTATATCATGGATGGCACTGAGCTTTTCTTCAATTTCCTTTGCCGTTAAATTCAACTTTCTTCAACCTCTCCCTTAATATTTGCATTTGTAAATTTCGTTCGAATAGTTTGTACATGAACGGCTTCCTCGGCTGCAATTTGATTAAGCGTCTATTTTTCAAATGCTCAAATGACTTTCAAGACTTTTTTACTATTTCTCGAAAGCTTCTTTGGAAGCTCTTTACCCGTCAAGAAAGGAAAACCGATTAACCGGTTAAGCGCCGATTGCACCGCTTCTCTCAAGTGAACGAGTTTTGTTAAAAATAAAATATAGACACGCGGAATGCGTGCCTTTATTCATTTGGCCGGTCAAAACTTATTTTCCCCAGCTTCAATGTCCGAACATCCCTTATGAACACTTCCGCCGTCTTGTCATAGTCTATCAGGCCGCCAGCTGATAAACAGCCTCTTTTTTTTCCAATATGATCAAATAAGTCGACGATTTCATTTTCATTTGATAGATTGTCGATTTGATAGCGATCCATTAAACGATCTGGATAATGCTTGATCAAGTATCGCATCGCATAAGCTGCTACATCCTGCAAATTTAAAATCTCATCCTTAATGGCGCCTGTCGCAGCCAGCTTCAGCCCGACTTCTTCATCTTCAAATTTCGGCCAAAGAATGCCTGGGGTATCGAGCAGCTCCAATTCTTTTCCTGTCTTGATCCAGCTTTGCTGTTTCGTTATGCCTGGACGATCGCCGGTTTTGGCAATGTTTCTTCCTGCAAGGCGATTGATCAGCGTTGATTTGCCGACATTCGGAATTCCAACAATTAATGCGCGGATCGCCCTTGGTTTTACCCCTTTTGCTTTCATTTTTTCACGTTCTTTTTCGAGCAGTTCTTTTGAAAGCTGCACGATTTGTTTTAGTCCTGATCCTGTTTGCGAGTCGATGGCTATTGATGCAATGCCCTGTTCTTTGTAGTACTGAATCCATTCTTTCGTAATGCTTTCGTCTGCCATATCCTTTTTATTTAAAATTAAAATTCTTTTTTTATTGGCAATAATGTCATCAATCATCGGATTTCTCGATGACTGAGGGATTCGGGCATCGACAAGCTCATAGACAATATCTATCAGTTTCAATTTTTCAACAACTTGCCGTCTCGCTTTTGCCATATGCCCTGGAAACCATTGAATCGTCATCTACTTCACCTACTTTACAACTCCAAATTCAGAAAGCGGCCAATAAACAAAATTAGTTTTCCCCATAACTGATTCAATCGGAATGGTCCCTATATGCCGCGAGTCTTTGCTGTATCTTCTATTATCACCCATAACAAACAATTCGCCTTCAGGCACAGTTGATCTTCCAATAATGTCTTCAAGTTTAAATGGTTCTGTTAAAGGGCCATCCACGCCGTTTTGTTTATATTTTTCCAAGTATGGCTCTTCATACTTCTTGCCGTTAATGTAGAGGGTGTCATCTTTATATTCTATATGATCGCCAGGCAAACCGATGACACGCTTAATGTAGTCTTTCTCTTCCGTTGCATGGAAGACGACAATGTCAAAGCGTTTTATTTCACCAAGCTTCGTTCCGATTTTATTCACGATCATTCGGTCCTGGTCTTGTAATGTCGGCATCATGGAAACTCCATCAACGACAATCGGAGCAAAGAAAAACGTCCGAATGACGACCGCCAACAAGACGGCGACACCTAGAGCTTTCATCCACTCAAAAAATTCATTTTTTTTACGTGACATTTCTTTCACACCTTTATGTTTTTAAAATGGTTTTTTATTTATTTTAATACAATTATTGGCTTAACAAAAGAACATGTCCACCTATTTTTAAACAGATTATGCTTTCGCTAAATAATTTTTTCCAAAAATATTAAATGAATTCATAAGTGAATGACTGCTCACATGACAAAAGGGCCTGTATTGAATACAAGCCCTTTTTATGTTCGAATGTTTATCTTTCTTTAATGCGAGCTGCTTTACCATGTAGATTGCGCAAATAGTAAAGTTTTGCACGACGCACTTTGCCTCGGCGAACAACTTCGATTTTCGCAATTCTTGGAGTGTGCAGCGGGAATGTACGTTCAACACCTACGCCGTAAGAAACTTTACGAACAGTAAATGTTTCGCTAATACCGCCGCCGCGGCGTTTAATTACAACTCCTTCAAAAACCTGAATCCGTTCACGGGAGCCTTCAACAACCTTCACGTGAACACGGACGGTATCCCCAGGTCTAAATTCAGGCAAATCTGTGCGAAGTTGTTCTTTCGTAATTTCTTCAATTAATTTTTGCATCGCAATCATCTCCTTCCAACAGATGCTCATACAAGATGCTTGCAGCGGAACATCGTTTTAAAAAGACAAGACCGGCTGTCTATGTCACAAAACGTATCTTATCATAGGAAACAAACCATTTGCAAGCATTCATTTCGCCTTTTTTATTTCTTCCAGCCATTTTTTTTGCTTTTCCGTTAAAGAATAGCCGTCCAATAAGTCAGGTCTGCGCTCCCACGTTCTTCGGAGCGATTCTTTTTCCCGCCATTCGGCTATTTTTTCGTGATGGCCTGACAATAACACATCAGGCACCTTCATCCCCCTGAATTCAGCAGGGCGGGTGTAATGCGGATGTTCAAGCAGTCCCGTTGAAAAAGAATCATTTTGGTGCGATTCTTCATTTCCGAGAACACCTGGTAGAAGACGCACAACACAGTCAATGATGACCATCGCGGCAAGCTCGCCGCCTGTCAGGACAAAGTCTCCAATTGAAATCTCGTCTGTCGCAAGAAAACGGATTCTTTCGTCGTAGCCTTCATAATGGCCGCAAATAAATATTAGATGATCTGCTTGAGCCAGCTGCTCTGCTTTTTTTTGGGTAAAGCGTTCTCCTTGCGGACAAACAAGTATGACTTTCGAATGCTGTGCGTTTCGCTTTTCTTTTACAGCCTCAACAGAATGAAAGATCGGCTCCGGCTTTAATACCATGCCGGCACCGCCACCGTACGGATAATCATCGACCGACTGATGCTTGTCTGTTGAATAATCTCGAAAATTAATAACGTTAATCGAAACAGCATCCTTCTCCTGAGCTTTTTTTAAAATCGATTGGTTAAAAACTCCAGCGAACATATCAGGAAATAAAGTCAGTACATCGATAATCATTTGTCCAATAACCCTTCCATAGGAAAAATGATGACTCGCTTCTCTTTCACATCAATATGTTTCACAACATCCTCGATATATGGAATCAACAAATCTTTTTTGCCTTTTTGTTTGACAACCCACACATCGTTGGCACCGGGCGTTAAAATTTCATTTATGATCCCCAGCTCATCGCCGTCTTCGGTATACACGGAGCATCCGATGATTTCATGAAAATAATATTCTCCTTCATCCAGGCTGCCAAGCTGGCTTTCTGGAACCTTTATGTCTGAGCCTTTAAACGGCTCAACCTCATTGATCGAATCATACCCTTCAAAAGACAATAAATCAAAATTTTTATGAATTCGATGAGATTTGACAATAACTTCAACAGGCTCTTTGTCTTTTTGAAAAATGTATAAACGGTTTCCGCGTTTATATCGCTCATCAGGAAAATCAGTTACGGAAACGACGCGCACTTCGCCGCGAATTCCGTGCGTATTGACAATTTTTCCGACTTGAAACCATTTTTCGGCCATATGATCACCTCTAGCGAATCTCTTTTACTACTCCATCTTCGATCACAATCGTTTTTTCATTCAGCAATTGATCCCAGTTGTCGCCTTCTTTTACTTCGATTACTGCGTTCACTTCCCGTTCTTTTAATTCGCTGCCTAGAGGGAGCATATCGATTTGCTGAAGCTTAAATTCCATCAACTTCATTTTTTCCTTTCTCTTGTTGATTTCCTGATGGTACTGGGAAATGATGGACTGGTTTTTTGTTGTTTTTTCAGCTTTTTTCAGCTGAAAATATAATTGATCGCATTCCCGTTTCATTTCTTCTTTTTTTGCCTGCCATTTATGAATCAGTTTTTCCTTGCTGTTTTCCGTCAATATTTGCTTTACTGTGATCGGATAAATGATTTTCATTCCTCTCTCCTCCAGTCATAAAATTGCTCCGAGGAGTATATTCATGGAAGATCCCTCCCGGCTTTTCCCTTCTGGCCAGAAGAGGGAGGTCTGGAATCGTCGCAATTTCAAATGTGATTTTTTGATCCTGCGAAATCAGCTTTTCTTCTTTTGTAAAAAAGGCGAGGAGCAATCCCCTCACCTTTTAATCATTAATTTTAAGCGTTACTCTCATTGATTTGCCGCTAGCCGCTGCATAAACGACCGTCCTGATCGCTTTTGCAATACGGCCTTGTTTTCCAATCACTTTGCCAATATCGTCTTGGTGAACAGAAAGAGTATATACAATTTCACCTTTTTTCTCCTCTCTGTTCACCTTGACTTCATCCGGATGATCAACAATAGCTTTGGCAATTGTTGTTATTAACTGTTCCATAATAATCACACATTATTTACTATATTTCGCATTGTGGAATTTTTCCATAATCCCTTGTTTCGAAAACAGGTTACGAACAGTGTCAGACGGTTTTGCACCGTTTTGAAGCCACTTAAGAGCCAATTCTTCGTCAATTTTCACTTCAGCAGGATCCTTTACTGGATTGTACGTACCGATCGTTTCAATGAAACGTCCATCTCTAGGAGAACGGGAATCAGCTACAACAATGCGATAAAATGGAGATTTTTTTGCACCCATGCGTTTTAAACGAATTTTAACTGCCATATTTTTTTACACCTCCGAAATATTTTCAACAAAATAGAATATTATCAATGATCAAAAAGTTTGTAAAGTGTTTTTTCTTAACAGAATAAATTTTTATTACATAAAAGGAAATTTAAATCCTTTTCGCTTGCCTTTTGTCATTGAAGTCATTTGCTTCATCATTTTTTTCATTTCTTCAAACTGCTTTAAAAGCCTGTTTACTTCCTGGACAGAAGTACCGCTCCCTTTAGCAATCCGTTTTCTTCTGCTTGCATTAATAATTTCCGGCTTCTCTTTTTCTTCTTTTGTCATGGAGCGGATGATCGCTTCAACGTGGCTTAGCTGCTTTTCATCAACTTGAATGTTTTTCAAGCCTTTCATTTTCCCTGCACCAGGCAGCATGGAAATCAACTCATCAAGAGGACCCATGTTTCTTACTTGTTCAAGCTGCTCTAAAAAATCATCGAAGGTAAAAGACATCGTCCTCATTTTTTCTTCCAGCTGCTTTGCTTTCTCCTGATCGACGTTCTCTTGAGCCTTTTCGATCAGGGTCAAGACATCTCCCATTCCTAATATACGCGATGCCATTCGTTCGGGATGAAACGGTTCGAGCGCATCCAGTTTTTCGCCCATCCCGGCAAATTTAATCGGAGCACCTGTTGCCGCACGAATGGAAAGCGCAGCACCGCCACGTGTATCCCCATCAAGCTTTGTCAAAATAACACCGGTAATGCCAAGCTCATCATGAAAGCTTTTTGCCACATTGACGGCATCTTGTCCAGTCATGGCATCGACAACGAGAAAAATCTCATCAGGATTTGCAGCTTCCTTCACCTGCTTTAATTCATCCATCAGATTTTCATCGATATGCAAGCGTCCGGCTGTATCAATGAGAACATAATCATGATGCTCATTTTTGGCATATTCCAGCGCCTGTTTGGCTATTTCAACAGGGCTTACCTTGTCGCCGAGTGAAAATACAGGCATGCCAAGCTGCTTTCCTAATGTTTCTAATTGTTTAATGGCTGCAGGACGATAAATATCAGCTGCAACAAGAAGCGGGTTTCGGTTATGTTTTTTTCGCAAGTAGTTGGCAAGCTTTCCAGTCGTAGTCGTTTTCCCTGCACCTTGAAGGCCCGCCATCAAAATCACCGTCGGCGGCCGTTTGCTTACGGCAATTTTGCTCTGCTCGCCGCCCATCAGCTCGGTCAGCTCTTCTTTCACTACTTTGATAACTTGCTGGCCTGGTGTCAAGCTTTTCATGACTTCCTGGCCAACAGCCCTTTCGCTGACTTTCTTAATAAAGTCTTTGACGACTTTATAGTTGACGTCCGCTTCCAAAAGAGCAAGACGAACTTCCCTCATCATTTCTTTGACATCCGCTTCAGAAACCTTTCCTTTGCCGCGGATTTTAGCCATCGTGTTTTGCAGTCGGTTGGCTAATCCCTCAAAAGCCATGGCGGCTCCTCCTAATCCAGTTTTTCCAAAAGATGAAGTAGTCGGTCAAATTCTTCCTTCATTTCCGATTGGAAAGGCAGACCTTTCAGCTTTTCAATTATTTTTTTACGCTCTTGAAATTTCTTGAACAGCTGAAGCTTCTGCTCGTATTCCTCCAGCATCATTTCCGTCCGTTTTATGTTGTCGTACACTGCCTGGCGGCTGACGTTGTATTCTTCAGCAATTTCACCTAGGGAGTAATCATCCAAGTAGTACAGAGACATGTAGCTTTTTTGCTTTGGCGTCAACAACGACTGATAAAAATCAAATAAATAATTCATCCTCGTTGTTTTTTCAAGCAACATCAACACCCCCTGTTGTTAAGTGAATTGCCTTTACATGTTTTTAGTGTATCGATTCTAACTGTAGATGTCAAGTTTTTTTCTTAACACAATTACGTTACGCTTCATCTACTAAATCGGCAAACAGCCCATAAACATATTTCTCTGCATCAAATTTCTCAAGATCGTCCATTTTTTCGCCAAGCCCCACCAGTTTTACAGGAATGTTCAGCTCATTTCGAATGGCTAGAACAATTCCTCCCTTCGCAGTGCCGTCCAATTTTGTCAAGGCAATTCCAGTGACATTTGTCGCCTCCGAAAACTGTCTTGCCTGGCTCATTGCATTTTGTCCGGTTGTCGCATCAAGGACAAGCAGCACTTCATGCGGAGCACCTGGAATTTCCCGTTCGATAACCCGCTTTACTTTCTCAAGCTCTTTCATTAAATTCATCTTATTTTGAAGCCGTCCAGCAGTATCACATAATAAGACGTCTACTTTTCGAGAGCGAGCGGCCTGAATGGCGTCATACACGACGGCAGCAGGATCAGAGCCTGCCGATTGTTTAATCACATCTACGCCAACCCGATCCCCCCAAACTTCCAGCTGTTCGATGGCGCCTGCTCGGAACGTGTCGCCGGCAGCAAGAAGGACAGATTTTCCTTCTTCTTTTAATCGATGTGCAAGCTTTCCGATCGTCGTCGTTTTTCCAACACCATTGACGCCAACAAACAATACGATGTTTAACCGGCCGTCTTCAATGTTTAAATCGGTAGGAGCGCCGTCTTCTCCTTGGTAAATTTCAACAAGCTTTTCGGAAATGGCAGCGCGCACTTCCTTCGGTTCTTGAATGTTTCGCCTTTTCACTTCCATTTTCAATTCATCGATCAAGTCCATGACCGTTTGAACGCCGACATCGGCAGTAATCAAAATTTCCTCTAATTCCTCGAAAAATTCTTCATCAACCTTTCGATAGCGCGAAACAAGTTCATTTAAGCTTTCTGTAAAAGAGCTTCTCGTTTTTTCAAGCCCTTCTTTAAATTTTGCCGTTACTGAATCCTTCTGCTTTGAAATTTTTTCTTTTAATTTCTTAAAAAAACTCATTTATTTTTCTTCCTTTCACGACGATTTCACATATCTAACTGTATCTTCCAAGCGGACGGATACAACTTTTGATACTCCCGATTCTTGCATTGTCACACCATATAAAGCATCCGCTTCTTCCATCGTCCCTTTCCGGTGGGTGATGACAATAAATTGAGTATTCTCACTGAAACGCTTCAAAAATTTAGAAAATCTTTGAACGTTTGCTTCATCCAATGCCGCCTCTACTTCATCGAGAACACAAAACGGAACAGGACGTACCTTTAATATGGAAAATAGAAGGGCAATTGCAGTCAAAGCGCGTTCGCCTCCGGACAGCAGGCTTAAATATTGCAGTTTTTTCCCTGGAGGCTGAGCAATAATGTCCACTCCGGTGTTTAACAGATCGTCGGGATTTGTCAAAATTAAATCCGCTTTTCCGCCTCCGAACAGTTCTTTAAAAACGATATCGAATTGAGAACGTATTTTGGCAAACATTTGGGAAAACTGCTTTTTCATTTCTTCATCCATTTCGGCGATGACTTTAAAAAGAGTTTCTTTTGCATTCAATAAATCGTCCCTCTGTTCTGTTAAAAACTCATGCCGTTCACGCACCCGCTCGTACTCATCAATTGCCCCTAAGTTTACGGTTCCAAGCTCTTCTAATGCCAGTTTAATCAGCTTTACTTTTTTCTTCGCCTCTTCTTTCTCCATCTGTAAAGGAAAGCGGGCCTTTGCTGCTTCAAAAGTTAGCTTATACTCATTTTGCAAATAATTCAAGAGCTGATCAAGCTCCACATCCAGCCTGTTTAATTTCACTTCTTCATCTTTTAGAACGTCCGTCAGTTGTTTATGAGCGCGCTTCAGTTCTTTCCATTCTTTTTCTTCTCGTTCCAGCTCTTCTTGCATGCTCATTCGCTGGCGTCTGCGGGATGCGATCAATTCAATTGTTTTATTTTTGTCCTCCAGCTTCTCCTTTTTTATTTCTTCCAATTGGATTTCACCTGAGTGGTCGCGGTCGATTTCATCCAATAATAGTTGTAAATCTTTTTCCGCCTCTTTCTTTTTTTGATTCGCCAGATGATATTCTTTTTCAAGGCGTGCTAATTGTTCCTTACTATTTTTAAAGGATTCCTCTTTTCCTGCAAGAATAATTTTGAGCTCTGTTATTTCCTGCATCCATTCTTCCTTTGATTTTTGCTGTTTCTCCTTCTTCTCGGCCAGCTGACGAATCTCTGAATCTAGCTGTTGTATTTGTCCTTCCATTTGTTCGATGGAGGACAGCAATTTTGTTTTTCTTTCATCTAGCTTCTCCTGTTCTTCTACATAGGCGATTTTTTCAGCATCGTAAAGCTTCAAATGATCATTAATATTTCGCTCTTTTAATTCAATTTCCCTCAAGCTGCCCTTCAAAGCTTGCTCTTCCATTCGCAAAGAAGATCCTTCTTCCCGCAGATCATCAAGTTCTTTCTCTTTTTTGGCAATCGATTGCTTCAGATTTTTTACTTCTTTTTCGAGCAAAGCTGTCTTTTCTTCCATTTCCGCAATTTTGTCGCGAATCGACTCAAGCTCTCGGTTTTTGGTAAGGAAAGAAGGTGATTTCTGCTTCACCGCTCCTCCTGTCATCGATCCGCCTGGATTGACTACATCGCCTTCAAGCGTAACAATTCGGTGCGAGTACTGAATTTGTTTGGCAATCGCATTTGCCCCTTCCAACGTTTTTGCAATAATAACGTTTCCTAACAGATTTTCTATGATCGGCTTATATGCTGATTCATATTCCACGAGTTGAGACGCTATCCCGATAAAATCAGGATGGCTTTCTGCAATCGAAAGCTGATATTTCGGGATTGAGCGGCCTTTGATGACAGATAAAGGAAGGAACGTCGCTCTGCCGAATGCATTTTTCTTCAAAAACGCAATCGCCTGTCTTGCCGATTCTTCATCGTCAACGACTATATGCTGGCTTGCCGCGCCAAGAGCAATTTCAATGGCTGTTTCATATTCATGTTTCGTTGTCAACAGCTCGATAGCAGCACCATGTATGCCTTTTAGCTTGTTTTTTGCTTTTAAAACTTCACGGACACCCTGGAAGAAACCGGTATAATCCTCCTGCATCGCCTCTAGCATTTCTTTTTTTGATTTTGCTTTTTGTAAATATTGATATGCTTGATAAAGCAGCGATTCCTTCTTTTCATATTGTTGTTTTAGGCTTTCCAGCGTTTTTAAGCCTGTATGATAAGAGGAAAGCTGATTTTGCAATGTTTTTCCGATTTTAGAAAGCTGTGCTTCTATTTTCCCTTTCTCTTTTTTCAGCTCTTTTCTTTCGGAAATATATTTTTCGTTTGCCTCGTCTAAGCGGTCTGCTTTGACTTTTCGCAAGCTTAGCTGCTCCTCAATATAATTGATTTCATTTCGAGCGCTTGCCAGTTCATTTAATTTTTCAAAATAGTCACTTTTTAGCTGCTCAAGCTTTTCCTCGATGTTTCCATCCAGGCTTAGCAGCTCGTTTTCTTTTTTTTGCAGGAAGGATTTTAGTTCTTTTACTTCTTTTTCGCATGTTTCATAGACGCTTTTTTGCTCTTCTTTTTCTTTTAATAATTGATTTATTTGTTCAGTCAGCTCAGCGATTTGCTCTTTCAACTGCTGTTCGTTTTGCGCCGCATGTTTTTTTCTTTCTTTTAAAACTTCTTTTTTCCCTTCAAGCTTCTCCAGTTCTTCGCTTGCCAAAAGAAGAACTTGCTGCAAATCATTGATTGATTCATCCAATGCACTGATTTGATCCCGCATTTCTTCCAGATTCGCTTCTTTTTTTTGTATTTGCGATGTCAGCTCTAGTTCGCGATCGCGATTTTCTTCGACCGAACGCTTCAATGCTTCCCATCTATCATGAAGCTCTTCAATTTCATGCGCGAGAAGAGCGACCTCATGCTGCTTCAGTTCTTCCTTTTTATCCAAATAATCCTTTGCAATAGATGCCTGCATTTTAAGGGGCTCAATTTGCGCATTCAGTTCATATAAAATGTCTTGAACTCTATTTAAATTTTCTTCAGTTTCAGCAAGTTTTATTTCAGCTTTCTTTTTTCGGGTTTTATATTTTAGCACACCAGCCGCTTCTTCAAAAATTGTCCGCCGATCTTCCGGTTTCGCGCTTAAAATTTCTTCAACCTTTCCTTGGCTGATAATTGAAAACGCTTCTTTTCCGAGACCGGAATCCATGAACAGGTCGATAATATCTTTTAAGCGGCAAGATTGCTTGTTTATAAAAAATTCACTTTCTCCAGAGCGGTAAACTCTTCTTGTCACACTTACCTCATGATAATCGATCGGCAAAAACTGATCGCCGTTATCAAGAATTAAAGTGACTTCCGCCATATTTAAACGTTTGCGAGTATCGCTTCCAGCAAAAATAATATCCTCCATTTTGGATCCTCTTAATGATTTTGCTGATTGCTCCCCAAGAACCCATCGAATAGCTTCTGTTATATTCGATTTTCCGCTCCCATTTGGGCCGACAACAGCGGTAACACCGCCAGCAAAATCAACGCTGATCCGATCTGCAAAAGATTTAAATCCTACGATATCTAAACGTTTGAGGAACATGGTGATCCCCTTTCATTCCAAATAAGTCTTTCCTATTTTACCATAACAAAAAATGATCGGAGCAATATCAATAAAAAATCCCCCGTTTATTTTTGGGGGAATTCGCCTAATTTTTGCAATCCTTGTTCAGCTGCATGCTGTTCTGCTTCTTTTTTGGAACGGCCCACTCCTGAACCGATCACCTCTCCGTTTAAAGATACGGTTGCAACAAATTCTTTATTATGAGCGGGGCCTTTTTCTTCCAAAATTTTATAATCCAAAACACCTTTTCCGTCACGTTGAATAAGCTCTTGCAATCTGCTTTTAAAATCCATCACATGAGAAAAAGCACCTTCGTCGATTTTCGGGAAAACGACCTTATTTAAAAAAGAAGTGACTGACTCAAGACCTTGATCCAAATACAAAGCGCCGATAAATGCCTCAAAGACATCAGCTAAAAGAGCTGGACGACCGCGCCCCCCAGTCATTTCCTCTCCTTTTCCGAGCAAAACGAGTTCGCCAAAAGAAAGCTCGTTGGCAAAAGTAACAAGCGATGGCTCGCAAACAATGGCAGCTCTCAGCTTTGTTAAATTGCCTTCAGACATTGTCGGATATTTTTTATACAAGTACTCCGAAACCGTCAGCTCCAATACTGCATCACCTAAATATTCCAGCCGTTCATTGTCTTCATACGGTTTTTTGCGATGCTCATTCACATAGGATGAATGTGTAAAAGCCTGAAATAAGAGCTTTTCATTCGTGAACGTAATGCCGATTTTTGCTTGGAAATCACGAAACTTTTCTATTTTTTTTAAAAAATTTTTTTTAAAATTTGTTTTGTTAGGCATACGTTACCTCCATTTTCTAAACAAATGAAACAACCTCTACTTTATGTTAACAAAAAAAGGGATGAAAAGGGAGAAAGCCCCGCAAAGATACGGGACTTTTTAAAAACATGCAATTATAGTTTGCTCTGTATGTAATTAACTGCATCCCCTACAGTCACAATTTGTTCCGCTTCTTCGTCGGAAATTTCCATGCCGAACTCATCTTCTAATTCCATAACAAGTTCAACAACGTCTAGGGAATCAGCGCCGAGATCGTCTTTAAAAGAGGATTCAAGCTTTACTTCAGATTCATCAACTCCGAGACGGTCGACGATGATCTTCGTAACACGCTCCAATACATCTGCCATAACTTTCACCTCCCTCCAGTATTATAGAAGATTTGTCTTCATATTACTACAACGAATTCAAAATTAATACATGACCATTCCGCCGTCGAGACAAAGTGTTTGCCCTGTCATATAGGAGCTTTTATCAGAAGCTATGAATGTTACCATATTGGCAATATCATTCGGCTCGCCGAAACGTCCGAGCGGAATTTGTTTGAGCATTTCATTTCTTATTTGTTCAGGGAGCTGATCCGTCATATCGGTTGAAATAAAACCTGGCGCTACAGCATTTACTGTAATATTTCGGCCCGCCAGCTCCTTCGCAGTCGTCTTCGTCAGTCCGATAATCCCGGCTTTAGCCGCTACATAGTTTGCCTGTCCAGCATTACCAGCTATACCGACGATCGATGCGATGTTGATGATCCTGCCGGAACGCTGCTTCATCATTTGTCTTGTGACCGCTTTTGTACAATTGAAAACGCCTTTTAAATTTATGTTGATCACGTCGTCCCATTCTGATTCTTTCATTCGCATAAGCAAATTATCTTTCGTGATTCCGGCATTATTTACAAGAATGTCGAGACGGCCGAATCGTTCGATTACTTCATTGACCATGCTGTTTACTTCATCAGCATTTGCAACATTAGCGCGAATGGCAAAAGCTTTCCGTCCTAAGGATTCAATTTCTTTTACCACTTCATTGGCTTTTTCCTCATTACCAGAGTAATTTACAGCAACATCCGCGCCATTTTTGGCAAGATCAATAGCAATCGCTCGGCCGATTCCGCGGCTTCCTCCCGTTACAAGGGCCGTTTTCCCTGAAAGCATAATCATACCTCCTTTATGTCATGAACAACTGCTTCTAATGATGACAAATCAAAAATATTGTATGTTTTAACGCTGCGATCCACCTTTTTGACAAGACCTGTCAGAACTTTTCCAGCACCGATTTCAATAAACGTTGTCACCCCTGCTTGAATCATCGACCGTACACTTTCTTCCCATCGAACAGGAGAATAAAGCTGCTCAATCAAAAGGCTCTTGATTTCATCTTTATTTTGAACAGGAGCAGCAGTCACGTTTGCGATGACAGGAACGGATGCATCTTGAATGGTCACTTCATCAAGCACTTTTGACAGCTCGCTGGCAGCCGGCTTCATCAATTCAGAATGAAATGGACCGCTTACTTCCAGCGGGATTACCCGCTTGGCGCCCTTTTCTTTAGCAAGCTCCCCAGCTCTTTGTACTCCTTCTTTTGTTCCAGAAATAACGATTTGCCCGGGACAATTTAAATTTGCCAGTTGTACTAGTGTGCCTTCATTCGAGATTTGTTTTGTTATGTTTTCAAGTTCTTCCTGCACCATACCTAAAACGGCAGCCATGGATCCTTCTCCTGCAGGAACCGCTTTTTCCATCAGTTCACCGCGCTTTCTTACAACATAGACTGCATCTTCAACTGTCATGACGTTTGCCGCCACTAATGCTGTATATTCACCCAGGCTGTGTCCGGCAACATAATCAAAAACAACTTCATACTGTTTCAATGCTTCAAAAATCGCAGCGCTTGTCGTCAGCAGTGCAGGCTGTGCATTGTATGTTAACGTCAATTCTTCTTGCGGACCGTTGAAAATAATAGAAGTTAAATCAAAGTCTAAACGTTCATTTGCTTTTTGAAAAATTTCCTTGGAAATGGGAACTTGATCAAAAAAATCTTTTCCCATACCGACTTGCTGAGAGCCTTGTCCCGGAAACAGAAGAGCAGTTTTCCCCATTGTCAATCCCCTTTCAATTGCATGTTCTGAATCGTTTCTTCTATCGTTGAAGATACGGAGTTTGCCACTATTTCCCGAGCCTGGCGAATAGCATGAAAAATAGCCAGCTCATCGGATGAACCGTGGGCTTTGATCACCGGTGCTTTCAGCCCGAATAAGCAAGCCCCGCCATGCTCTGAATAATCCATTTTTTTCTTTAGTCCTTTTAATTTCGGCTTCAAAACAGCTGCAGCAATTTTCGCTGTAAAAGAGCTTGTCAACGCCTCTTTCATCATGGCAAATACCGAAAGTGCTGTGCCTTCAATGGCTTTCAAAGCAATGTTTCCTGAAAAACCGTCCGTTACTACAACATCAGCCGCTCCTTTCAGCAGGTCGCGCGCTTCTACATTGCCGACAAAGTTGATCGGCGATTGAGACAGAAGTTGAAAAGCCTGTTTAGCTAATTCGTTCCCCTTTTTTTCCTCCGTTCCAATGTTGAGCAAGCCAACTCTCGGAGATTTGATCCCTCTCACCTTTTCTGCATAAACGGAGCCCATGATTGCATACTGCTGCAGATGTTCCATTTTCGCATCTGCATTAGCGCCGACATCGAGCATCACAAAGCCTTTTCCATCAAGGGTCGGCAGCGTTGGTGCCAGCGCCGGCCGGTCGATGCCGTTTATACGGCCGATAATAAACAGACCGGCAGTCATAAGCGCGCCTGTATTCCCAGCTGAAATGCAGGCATCCGCCTTTTTGTCGCGAACTCTTTCAGCCATAATGACCATCGACGCATTTTTTTTTCTGCGCACAGCCCGAACAGGTTCGTCGTCATTTTCAATTTTTTCTTCTGTATGAAAAATAGAAATGTTTGTATGTCTACCTTCTAACAATGGAGTGATCAGCGACTCATTTCCGATTAATTCAATTTCCAAATCAGAAAATTCATCAAGCGCTCTTAATGCTCCTTTTACAACCGCTTGAGGCGCGTTGTCTCCCCCCATTGCATCAATAGCTATCTTCATGTTTTGCCCCTTCCTTTTTAGATTGATTCGCAGATCTGAACATTTCAAATTCACCTGAAAAAACGAGTTCGTTGCCGACATAGCTGTTTACTTCAACAAACGTGCGGCCTTTATCTCGGTCAATGCGAGTGACTTTTGCTTTTGCGACAACGCGCTCATTTTCTTTTACTTGCCGTGTGAAACGGATTGTCGCTTTAGCCGTTAATGCCAATTCATCATCAATGCAAGCGACGGCAAGAGAGTTCGCTTGTGCAAATAGATGATGGCCGCGTGCAATTTGATTTCGGCTAAAAACATGCTCTTTTTTAACATCAAAAATCGAAATAGCTGATTTATCGAGCTCAAGATCAATAATTTCACCGATCACTTCATCAATCGGAAGGGATTTGACTTCATCTTCAAGTTTTCGTTCAGCGACATGCTTGATTCGTTCTCTTAATTCCGGGATCGACAGTTCTAGTCTGTCCAAACGGATGGTTTGGACGCTGACACCAAATTTTTCAGCTAATTCTTCATCTGTAATAAAAGGCGTTTCTTGAATTGTTTCCAACAATAAACGCTGTCTTTCCTTTTTACTGCGTCTCATTTTTTACACCGTCCGACTAGTATTAAGACTAGGTACTAATAACAAGTATATAATCAAAGAAATAAGTTTGCAACAATGAATTCTTTTTTTTGGCTAATCCAGCTTCTCTCCGCTCAACACTCCGGAAGCCTCTAAATCATCGCGGAGCGGCGCAAATTGTTCATCCTTCCAAAAAGCATCAGACTGAATCAGTTGGGCAGCGTCAGATCTCGCAGTTTCAAGCGCTCTGTAATCATGGATCATGTCGGCGATTTTAAACTCTGGTATGCCGCTTTGTTTTTTGCCGAAAAAATCTCCTGGACCTCTAAGCTCCAAATCTTTTTCAGCTAAACGGAAGCCGTCATCTGTTTCCGTCATAATTCTCATTCTTTCTTTTCCTATTTCTGATTTCGGATCTGAAAGCAGTATGCAATAGGATTGCAAGTTTCCCCGGCCAACTCTTCCTCTCAGCTGATGGAGCTGGGCAAGACCAAACCGCTCCGCATCGTAAACTAACATGACCGTGGCATTCGGTACGTTTACGCCCACTTCCACTACTGTCGTGGAGACAAGAACTTGCACTTTATTTTCGCTAAAATCCATCATCACCTGATTTTTCTCTTCTTGTGACATGCGCCCATGCAAAAGGCCGATTTGAATTCTGCCCTGATAAAATTGAGTTAATTGACTGTGCACTGTCACAGCATTTTCAACATCCAAATTTTCCGATTCTTCAATTAACGGACAAATCACATACGCTTGATGGCCCTTTTTCACTTCTTTTTCAATAAATATTAGAATTCGGGTTAACATTTCCGGCCGAACCCAATATGTTTTTACCTTCTTTCTTCCGGAAGGCATTTCATCAATGATGGAAACATCCATTTCGCCAAATGCAGTTATAGCAAGAGTTCTTGGAATAGGAGTTGCCGTCATAAATAACACATCTGGGAATTCTCCTTTTTCCCGCAATATTCTTCGCTGATTGACGCCGAACCGATGCTGTTCATCCGTAATCACAAGCCCTAAACGGCAAAAATTCACTTCCTCCTGAATAAGGGAATGCGTCCCTATGATCATGTTAATGTCCCCGGATTTCAACTGAAGAAGCAGTTCTTTTCGTTTTTTCCCTTTGATTGAGCTTGTTAATAAAGCGATGCGGACAGACGTATGCGAAAAAAGATTTGACAATGATTTCGCATGCTGCTCAGCTAAAATTTCCGTTGGAACCATCAATGCCGCTTGATAGCCGCTTAACACAGCGGCATACATCACAATGGCAGCAACTGCGGTTTTCCCTGATCCAACATCTCCTTGAAGAAGGCGGTTCATCCTGTAGGGTGAAGACATATCGGATAAAATTTCCGAAACGACACGCTTTTGTGCGTTTGTTAATGAAAAAGGAAGCGTGTCGATAAAGGATTGCAATTCTTTTCGATCAAAATGATGAGAAATTCCTCTTGAGGAAGACCTGCGAAAATGTTTAATCGCCTGCATTTTCAATTGAAATAATAAAAATTCTTCATAAACAAATCTTCTTCTTGCCTGTTTCAGTTCATCGGCATTTTTGGGAAGGTGCATGGCTCTTACCGCTTCTTCTTTCATCGGCAATTTATATCGCTTCCTGAGCATTTCCGGCAAATTTTCTGGAATAAAACTGGAATACGACTGGATGGCGGTCCTGATAATCCGTTTTAGCTCTGAAACAGTCAGCTTTCCGCGGACTGAATAAACGGGTTCTACTTCTTGATTTTGCTTATGAGGCCCAAAATGAATCTGTTGAACATTGACAGTTTGCCGATTGCGGTCCCAAATGCCAGAGACGGTAACAACCTGATTGATGGCAAGCTTCTGTTTGTAATATGGTCTATTAAAACATACTGCAGTGACAACATAACGGCCGACAAGCAGGCGAAAGGAAAGACGCGACCGCTTCTTTCCGTAATAGGTCAGCAATGGCTCGCTGTAAACCTTTCCTTCGACTGTCACTCTTTCTTTATGCTTCACTTCAGCAAGATCCTTTAAACGGTTGTCTTCATAGCGATTAGGAAAATAATAAAGCAAATCAGAAACAGTATGTATTCCCATATCATGCAGCAAACGTTCTGTTTGTTCTCCTACCCCTTTAACCGCTGTGACCGGTTGTAGCAATTGGTTCATGTTCTGTTTGCAGCTTTGAACTTAGCCGCGGGAAACCTCCTTTAAAACCGTTTGAAATATCGATATTTAGTTTACCAAAAATACTTAAACCGTGAAATAAAAAGAGGAAGGCCGAAGCCCTCCTGCTCTACTCAACTGAAAAAATATAAGAATATAATGGCTGATTTCCATTATGAACCTCAATTTCGATATGTTCATAATGATTTTCAACATGTTGGACTAATTGGTCTACTTCGTTTTCGGATGCATCTTCTCCTTGGAGAATCGTCAATATTTCATCCTCTTCATCGATCATTTGATCCAACAATTTTTTGGCAGCTTCAAGTTTGCTTTTATCTTTTGCGACGATGGTTTTCTCGTAAATCCCCATGAAGTCTCCTTTTTCTATCGCAAGTCCGTCAATACTTGTATCCCTTACAGCATATGTGACTTGTCCTGTTTTCACATTCCTGCTTGCTTCCTCCATCGCCTTTACGTTTTCCTCTAAACCGAGTTCAGGATTGAAAGCCAGCAGGGCGGATAATCCTTGAGGAACGCTTTTCGTTTCAATGACTCTTATATTTTTATCAGTTATTTGTGCTGCTTGATTGGCTGCCATAATGATATTGGAATTGTTCGGCAAAATAATAATATTCTCTGCGTTCAACTGTTCGACAGCCTTTACAAAATCTTCCGTACTTGGATTCATCGTCTGGCCGCCTTCAATAATTTTTGTTGCACCAATTGATGTAAAAAGGTCGGAAATTCCCGAGCCCATGGCAACCGCGATAATTCCGTACTTTGCATTTTTGGGTGCCGCCGGTTCAGTAGATAATACATTTTCCGTTTGATTATTGACAATTGTACTATGCTGCTCGCGCATGTTTTCAATTTTCATATTCAATAAGCTGCCGTAGCGCTGCCCGTATGTCAATACCTCGCCAGGCTGTTCAGAGTGGATATGTACTTTGACAAGTTCATCATCGGCAATTACTAAAAGCGAATCTCCGAACCGGGATAAATCTTCGCGAAATTTCTTTTCAGAAAACGGCTCTTTTTCTTTTTCAAACCGAACCATAAATTCTGTACAATATCCATATTTAATATCTTCTGTATTAATATGACTTTGTGCATTTTTATGATGCTCTGCACTTACCAGTTTGTCCATCGAAGGAAGCTTAGGGGATTCGGAAATTTTCTCTCCCTTTAATTCTGCCAAAAATCCCTCGTAAATAAATACAAGTCCTTGTCCACCGCTGTCCACAACGCCCACTTCTTTTAGGACAGGCAGAAGCTCAGGCGTTCTCTTTAATGACTCCTTTGCTTCTTTTACCATTTCTTCCATAACAATTGTCAGATCATCGGTTGATTTAGCTGTTTTAACAGCTTTTTTCGCAGCATCTTTTGCAACCGTTAAAATAGTCCCTTCAACAGGCTTCATAACAGCTTTATAGGCAGTATCAACACCTGCTTGAAAAGCTTTAGCAAATTCATCCGCATTGATCGATTCTTTTCCTTCAACCGCTTTTGCAAACCCACGAAAAAGCTGGGATAAAATAACCCCAGAATTTCCACGCGCGCCCATTAACAGACCTTTTGCAAATGCTCCAGCTACAGAACCGATATTTGATGAAACATGTTTTTGTACTTCTTTTGCTCCAGCTGTGATGGATAAATTCATGTTTGTTCCCGTATCCCCATCCGGAACAGGAAAAACGTTTAACGCATCCACCACTTTCGCATTATTAGATAGATGATTCGCTCCTTGAATCACCATTTCCGCAAAGCGCTTCCCATCAAGCAAAGTATTGGCCACAAATGTTTCCTCCTTCTCTACGGATTCGTAACACGAACCCCTTGCACATATATGTTAATGGAATCGACAGATAATCCAAGAATTTGATTTAATGTATATTTCACTTTTGTTTGAACATTATGAGCAACTTCTGATATTTTTGTTCCATAGCTGACAATAATATACATATCAATATGAACGCTCTCTTGTTCTTGGCGGACGATCACTCCACGGCTGAAATTTTCTCGCCGTAAAATTTCTGAGAGTCCGTCTTTAATTTGATTTTTGGAAGCCATTCCGACAATTCCGTAACAATCAACAGCTGCACCGCCGGCAACTTGTGCGACTACATCATTCGAAATTTCGATCTGGCCATATTTCGTTTTTAATTCGATGGACATTCGAGTTCCTCCTTTAGCATACGTTCATTACAAACATTTTACTATATGATGATTTGGATTTAAAGAAATGTCATGGCTCCCTACATAATAAGAGCATTAATACATGATGATGTCAAGCGTAAATTCTTGAAAGTGAGGTGAATTTATATTGCAATGATCAAGGGTGTATGTTACATTATTATAGTATCTTGAAACATTGTCAAAATAGCAATTTCCTTGCAAGTTAGGAGGTATAGAAATGGCTCGTAAATGCGTAATTACTGGCAAAAAAACAAGCTTTGGCAATACGCGCTCTCACGCTATGAACGCTTCAAGACGCAAATGGGGAGCGAACCTTCAAAAAGTGCGAATTCTTGTGAATGGAAAGCCAAAACGTGTATACGTTTCTGCACGTGCTCTTAAATCTGGAAAAGTTGAGCGTGTATAAAACAAAAGTTAGACGACAAGAGGTTGGATTATGATCAGAAGAAATCGGCGAATCCCGATATCTTCTGATCAAAAGTATTTCGAAAATAAGCGTTTAAAAAATCGGCGCTTTAACAAACTTCTGCCCGTTTTGTTTCAATACTCTTTATTCACCTTTTGAAGCACTTCCAATGTCACATTTCTTCAAGCACATTCTTCTTTTTAGGCGAATCCTACAACTATAAAATCCACGTTAACATGAAATTTTTTCAAACTGCTAAAAAAACTACATAGGTTATTTACTACATATTAACGATCGGAATACATTCCACTTTCTTAAACAGTTTGCCTTTCTTCAGCGCGATCCGTGTTCCTTTTGGCATACACAAAATCAACCGCATAAAGTCTACTTAAATTAAAAAAATTCTTTTTTACACAAAAAAGATGGAAGAAAAATGAGGCAGCTTTTTAGTATTGAAGACAAAAATCCCTGCCATTTACTGTATTTGTTGACAGTTTGCTAAAAACGAAGGCAACATGCACTTAATCGGGGTCCTCTATTATTTTTTCCAGTTGAAGATGAACATTCTAACAGAATGGTAAATCCCCACAATATAATTTGGTATAAAAAAAGCTTGTAGAGTTCACACCATTTGGCTTTGTCTACAAGCAGAAAGCACCTTGATAGGTGCTTCTTTAATCTTTCTTAAATGAACCGAGCATTGCCCGTATAATTCCTCCTAAAAACCTCGGAAGCTTAATTGTATAAAATCTCATTTATATTTACCCTCCCCATGAGAAATCTAAAAAACGTCTATAAGTAGCATATTCATCATCCGTATTTTAGATACTAATTAGAACGTCTTCATCAACTTTTCTTACAATATCTTTATGCATGAAAAAAATAAAAAAGTACTTGACATCTATTGAAGAATCAACATAAAAATGAAAAATTTTTTCCTTTAAATGTGAAAAGAACCGCATATAAACGGTTCTTTCACATTCCTCTTATAGATTTGATCGCTTGTTTGCGATCTTTTTGATTATAAATGGCTGATCCTGCCACAAGCACATTTGCTCCAGCTTCCACACACAATTTGGCTGTTTCAGCGTTGATGCCGCCGTCCACTTCGATCTCAACTTGCAAATTTCTTTCTTTCAAGATGCTAGAAACTTGCTGAATTTTTTTGATGACTGATGGAATAAACGCTTGTCCGCCAAATCCAGGGTTAACCGTCATCAAAAGCACGAGATCAACATCTTCTATTACATGCTCGATCATCGATACAGGAGTATGTGGATTTAAAACAACACCTGCTTTCACTCCATTCGATTTGATTAAATGGATCGTTCGATGAAGATGCGGGCAGGCTTCCGCATGAACGGACAACAAGTCGGCTCCTGCTTCAACAAAAGCAGGAATATAACGATCAGGCTGTTCAATCATTAAATGAACATCAAGCGGCAGCTTGGTCACTGGGCGGATCGCTTGCACAATGAGCGGACCGATCGTAATATTCGGCACAAAGTGGCCGTCCATCACGTCAACATGAATGTAATCCGCTCCTCCTTTTTCCACATCAATAATTTCTTCTGCCAACCTAGAAAAATCTGCGGATAAAATCGAAGGTGCAATTTTAACCATGTTCAATACCTCGGCTTTCTTTCTTTTATCTCTTCTAAAAACTGAAGATAATGTTCGTACCTGTAGGAGGAAATATCGCCATTTTCAACCGCTTCTTTAACGGCGCATTTTGGCTCCTTCTGATGAAGACAGCCTCGAAATTTACATTGAATGCTAAATTCTTTTATCTCTGGAAAGCAATTCGGCAAGTCAGCAGCTTCTATACCCGTAAACTCCAGCGAACTAAATCCGGGCGTATCGGCGACTAGTCCCCCTCCCAATGAAATGAGCTCTACATGTCTCGTTGTATGCTTTCCTCTCCCCAAATGATCGGAAATTTCTCCTGTCTTCAATTGCAAACGGTGATCCAGGCAGTTCAACATGGAGGATTTGCCAACTCCAGATTGCCCGGCAATCACTGAAATGCTGTCTTTTAAATAAGGAATGACCTGTTTAACTGTTTCAGGCTCTTTTGTAGTCATCAAAAAGACAGGATAGCCAATTTTTTCATAATCTTTGGCAAACTGACGAATCTTTTCATCTATTACATGATCTGCAATTAAGTCCATTTTTGTAATACAAATGATCGGGCGAATATTTTTGGCTTCCATTAACACCAAAAAGCGATCCAGCAGCTTGGCGCTAAAATCTGGACTTACAGCGGAAAAAACTAAGATCCCTTGATCAATGTTTGAAATGGGCGGACGGATCAATTCATTCTTTCTTTGCAAAATTTCTAGAATGTAGCCTTCTTTTTCATTTTCCGCCTGAAAAATAACTTCATCTCCTACTAGAGGGGAAATTTTATTTTTTCGAAACACCCCTCTTCCCCTGCATTGATAAAGCTTATTTTCAGCCAATACGTAATAAAATCCGCTTAACGCTTTAACAATTTTGCCTTTTGGCATACATGACCTCCTTTTTCATTAATTTTCAGGATAAGGAACCGTTTCAGTTTTCACCACTTCATTATTCAGCAAAACTTGATAATAAGCGGATTGACCAGGTTGAATCGTCAGCTCAATTTTCTTTTTGGTAGGCTTTGATATTTTAAATGTTTCATAAGGTTCACCGATAGAATGCTCAGCATCATTGATATAAATACCCACTTCCGCTTCTTCGCCGTGAATTTCGGGATCAAACGGGATCTCTACTTCACGGACGACTTTTTTGTCCGGCTTTTCTTCCGGACCTAAGGAAATAACCACTTCTATTTTTTCACCCGGAAGCACTTTTTTTCCTGCGCTCGGTGATTGGGAAATCACTTGACCGGCAGGAACTTCATCGGAATGTTCTTCTTTCTTTGAAAAAGATAAACCTTCTTTTTCCACATAGTCTTTAACAGCTTCTTCTGTGTATCCCGTTAAATCTGCAAGCGTGATTTTTCTCGGTCCTTTGCTCACGGTTAATGTAATTTCATCTTCATCAGGAATGAGCTCTGCTCCCTCACTCGGAGATTGGTCAATGACAGTTCCTTCCTCTTCTCCGCTATATTCTTCCAATACTGTAATGTTGGAAAATCCTTTTACTTCAAGGAGCTGTCTTACTCTTTCGATATCCTTCCCGATATAATTATCAAGCGTCACCTTTTTCTTGCCTGCACTTTCATAAATGATAATAGAAGAACCTTCTTCTACCATTTCTCCTGCTTCTGGTTCTGTCCTTATGACATATCCTTCTTCAATTTCATCGTTTTCCAACAAAATCGTGTCTTTGACATCAAATCCTTCCTTCAGCAATTGGTTGACAGCTTCCTCATATGTTTTCCCTCTCACATCAGGCACTTCTACATCTTTTGGAAGGATTAGTTTAGGAAGAACGAGAAGTGCTAAAATGATGGCTATGATGACTACAGCTGTCGCCATCCATAACATTTTCAGCCATTTTCTTTTTTTCTTAGGGCTTACAATATTTTCATGCTTTTGTTCCTTTTCTGCTCCCGACGGCTGCCGATCCTTTGCATGATGAATGATTGTTTGTTCCCCAGTTTCAGGTATATCATGTAAAACAATCGGATGGGTGATCGTTTTTTCGTCGTTATCAGGTATTTCAAATTTCTTTTCATCTAATCTGTCTGTATTAAAGGCAGTGCGAATATCTTCTCCCATTTCTTCCGCAGAGGAATAACGGTGAAGAGGGTCTTTCGCCATCGCCTTTAAAATAATATTTTCGACGCTTTGGGGGATCTCAGGGTTCCATCTCTTTGGAGACGGAGCTTCTGATTGCAAATGCTTTAAAGCGATTGATACGGCCGATTCCCCGTCAAAAGGGAGCCTGCCTGTCAGCATTTCATACAGGACGATGCCGAGCGAATAAATGTCAGATTTTTTTGTTGCAATCTGACCTCTCGCTTGTTCAGGCGACAAATAATGTACAGAGCCCAGCACGGAATTAGTGTGGGTAATGGTTGTTGATGTCAGAGCCATAGCAATCCCAAAATCGGTCACTTTAATGTTCCCGAGGTTGTCAATAAGTATATTGTGCGGCTTTATATCTCTATGGACAATTTGATTTTCGTGTGCGTGAGCAATGGCTGATACGATTTGCTCCATTAAATTTAATGCTTCTCTAGGATGCAAAGGTGCATTTTGCTGGATGTACTGCTTTAACGTCTTGCCTTCCACATACTCCATCACGATGTAGTAAATGTTATCTTCTTCGCCGACATCGTAAATGCTGACGATATTCGGATGGGCAAGGCTTGTTGCCGATTGTGCCTCTCTCCTAAATCTTCGTATAAACTCATCATCATCTGAAAAATCTAGTCGTAAAATTTTAATGGCAACGTCGCGTTCTAAAATAATGTCTCTTGCTAAATAAACGTTTGCCATTCCTCCTCCGCCAATCACTTTCAAAATTTTGTAACGGCCGCTAATCCGCTTGCCGATCAGCATGTTCCATCACTCTCGCGGCTGATGACATGTTTATAAATAATGACAGAAATATTGTCATCGCCGCCGTTTTCATTTGCTAGCCGTATTAATTCCTTCGCTTTTTCTTCCAGTGATTGGTCGGATGATAAAATTGATTCCATTTCATGTTCCTGCACTTTATTCGATAAACCGTCAGAACAAAGAAGCAAATAATCGTTTACTTCTAGGACGACTGTTTTAATATCTGCATCGACAGATTGTTCTGTGCCGAGAGCTTTCAATAAAATGTTTTTTCGCGGATGCTCTTTCGCATCCTCTTTTGAAATTTGTCCCGATTTCACAAGCTCGTTCACTAATGAATGATCATCGGTAATTTGAGCAAAACCGGCTTTATTTAACAAATAGCATCGGCTGTCACCAATGTGGGCGATTGTAGCAAAGCTTTCAGTACAGATGGCACCGACAAACGTCGTGCCCATTCCTTTACATTCCTTATGTTCATTCGCATATGTCAAAAGTTCTTCGTTGACTTCGGCAATATGATCGTTTATCCAGCTCTCCGCCTGCTCGGGATGTTCCATTTTTTCCGCTTCGTTCCAGCTTTTTTCAAAATGCTCGATCGTCATTCTGCTTGCGACATCGCCTGCGAGGTGGCCACCCATTCCGTCAGCCACGACAGCTAAAATTTGCCCGTGTCGGTTAAGAATGGCACTTGCGGCGTCTTCATTATGGGTTCTGACCTTTCCTTTGTCAGTAAAAACAGCGGTTTTCATTTATTCACCTCGTCTCTATTTTTCGCTCTTTTGCCCTTAACTGTCCGCAAGCTGCATCAATATCGTGTCCATGTTCTCTTCGGATCGTGACATTAATCCCTTGTTCCTTTAATGTCCGTTCAAATCGAAAAATTTGATTTTTGCTCGTGCGAACATAATTCCGCTCCGGAACATAGTTGACTGGAATTAAATTCACGTGGCATTTTAAATCTTTTATTAGCTCAGCAAGCTCGAGTGCGTGCTCCACTTGATCATTTACGCCTCCAAACAGTCCGTATTCAAATGAAATTCGCCGCCCTGTTTTGTCAATATAATATTTGACTGCCTTCATTAAATCAGGAAGCTTAAAAGCTTTATTGATCGGCATTAGCTTTGTGCGCAGTTCTGTATTCGGTGCATGGAGGGAAATAGCTAAATTGATTTGTAAATTTTCATCAGCAAATTGATAAATTTTAGGGATAATTCCGCTCGTTGAAACAGTAATGTGGCGGGCGCCAATGTTCAATCCTTTTTCGTCGTTGATGATTTTTAAAAATGACATCATTTCTTCATAGTTGTCAAAAGGCTCTCCAATCCCCATTATGACGACATGGCTGACTCGTTCGCCGATTTCATCTAATATTTGCTGAACTTTTATGACTTGAGCTACAATTTCCCCCGCAGATAAATTTCGTTTTAATCCACCTAATGTGGAAGCGCAAAAGGTGCACCCGATTCGGCAGCCAACTTGTGTTGTCACACATACTGAGTTTCCGTAATTATGCCTCATTAACACCGTTTCAATGGAATAGCCGTCATGGAGCTCAAACAAAAATTTCATCGTGCCGTCTTTTGACGTTTGCTTAACAATTGTTTTCAATGTTGTCAAATCGAAATGCTCCGCCAATGCTTCCTTCAATGACTTTGGCAAATTGGTCATTTTATCGAAAGAGGCAGCGCGTTTTTTATACAGCCAATCAAAAATTTGTGCTGCTCGAAAGCTTTTTTCGCCTTGTTGTTCAAGCCATTCTTTTAAATCGGAATATTTTAACGAATAAATAGATGGTTTTACTTGCATCTTGTCCATCATTGTACCTTCCTTCTCAAAGCCGCGATAAAAAATCCGTCGGTATTGAAATATTGCGGCAAAATTTGCACAAAGCCGTTTTCGACGTATTGTCGAACTTTTTCCGGCATTCGATCTTTTAACGTCTCATCTAATTGAAAGTCATCATGCTCCTTTAAAAAATATTTTATCATCTCCTCATTTTCTTGTTTATCTATTGTGCAAGTGCTATAAACAAGCAAACCTCCAGGCTTCACCAAATCAGCTACGGAAGCTAATATCTTTTTTTGCACTGATGTTAAAGAAAGAATATCTTCTTCTGTTTTCGTATATTTTATTTCCGGTTTTTTTCTTATGACACCGAATCCGCTGCACGGTGCATCCACTAAAATTTTGTCGAAGCTGTTTGGCGGAAAATGCTCCGAGGCGTTGCGGCTGTCCAGCACTTTTGCGTTTACATTCAAGAGCCCAAGCCTTGATGCTTGTTTTTCGATGAGCTGGATTTTATGCTCGTGCAAATCTAGGGAGACGACTTTACCCGTATTATTCAAAAGCTCTGCAATATGAGTTGACTTCCCTCCCGGAGCTGCACATGCATCCAAAATTTGCTCTCCTTCTTTTACATGTAAAGCTAGCGAGACGAGCATCGAGCTTTCATCTTGAATGGTGAACCAACCTTTTTGATAGAGGCTCGTATTCGCTAAATTTCCTTTTACAGCTTCGATGGCCTCATCAACCAGCTTTCCCTTTACCGCCTTTATTCCTTCTTTTTCCAAAGCAGCGATCGCCTGAGGAACTGTCGTTTTCAGCTTGTTCACTCTAGCTGTCTGTTTAGCATGCAAAAGCTGCGAGGATAATATATTTTCCGCAGTCTCAAACCCGTATTGACTCGCAAGCCGTTCGACAAGCCATTTCGGAGCGCTTGTCTTTACCGCTGAACGCTCAATCGGATCTTGTATATCTTTAATGGTAGGGAGGCCTTTTCGTTGTATATTTCGCAAAACACCGTTTACTAAAGCCGCAATCCCTTTATGTCCTCTCTTTTTGGCGATTTCCACTGCCTCATAAAGAACCGCGCGGTCAGGAATCCGTTCTAAATACACCATTTGATAAAGCGATATTCTTAAAAGCTGGATCACCCAATTGCTAATTTTTTTCTTTTTCTCTAGAAAATGCGATAAATAGTAATCAAGAGTCAGCTTCCGCTGGATGGTTCCGTAGACAAGCTCTGTCAATAAAGCAGCATCTTTTTGCTCCAATTTATATTTATCAATCCATGTATTTAGCAGCAGGTTGCTGTATGCTTGTTTTTCTTCGATGGCCACTAGTAAATCCATTGCTAGTTCTCTTGCATTTCGTTTTTTCATTCGAATGTCATCCCTATTTCAATTTGCGTTCCTCTTAAAAATTGCTCGCAGCTCATTTTTTTCTTTCCGGACGGCTGAAGCTCAATAATTTTAATGGAAACGTCATTTCCTGTTGCAACAACGAAACCGTCCTTGTCGACGGAAACAATTGTTCCAGGCTCTGCTTGGTGTTCTTTCTTCACTTTTTCTCCCCACCAAATTTTAATCGTCTTTCCGTTCAAAACCGTGTAGGCAACTGGCCAAGGATTTAACCCGCGAATGTGGTTGTACACCTCTTCACCGCTTTTCGTCCAATCGATTTTTTCCTGTTCCCTTTGAATATTCCAGGCAAATGTGGCTTTCGTTTCATCTTGCGGAATTGGAGTTATACTGTTTTCTAAAATTTTCGGTATCGTTTGTGATAAAAGATTGGCGCCTGCTTCGCTCAATTTGTCGTGCAATGTAGCAACCGTATCCCTTTCATCAATTGGAACTTCGACTTGTGTTAAAATATCTCCGGCATCCAGTTTTTCCACCATATACATGATCGTAACTCCCGTCTTCTTTTTGCCTTGCATGATGGCATAATGAATGGGTGCTCCGCCACGCAGTTCAGGCAAAAGAGAAGCATGTACATTTATACAGCCATATTTCGGTGCGTCCAAAATCTCTTTTGGCAAAATTTGACCAAAAGCAGCCGTTACAATTAAGTCGGGTTTTAACGCCAAAATTTTTTCTATTTCTTCTTTGTGACGGATTTTTTCAGGTTGAAACACTGGAATGTTATGTTGTTCTGCAGCCACTTTTACAGGCGGAGGCGTCAATTGTTTTTTTCTTCCTTTCGGGCGGTCTGGCTGTGTGACAACCGCACAAACGCCATGACCGTCTTTTACGATTCGATTTAGCACTGGTACAGCAAAGTCAGGCGTGCCCATAAATATAATTTTCGCCATACATATCTCCCTTCTATTGTTTCCAACTCATCGACATCTAAAAACTAGATATGATGCTAACAATTTACATAACCAATTTATAGAATGGTATACGGATTTAGATCAATCATCAATTTTAAATCCGTTTGCGACATGTCCTCTTCATAATGCTCGAACAATAATTTCAGTGAATTATACAAGTTTTTTTCCCGTTTGTATTTTATCATGCATTGAAATCGATATCTATCTTTCATCTTCGGTATTGGCGAACTGACAGGACCGAGGATCTGCGCCTCATTTGATAAATGAAGCTTTAAATATTGTCCAATTTTCTCCGTTACTTCAGCTGCTTTTATCGCATTTGGATGGGAAACGGTAATGAGAATGAGAAAATAATAGGGCGGATAGGCAAAAGATTTTCTCATTTTCATTTCCTGTCGATAAAATGTTTCAAAATCATGCAAGCTTGCCAATTGAATGGAGTAATGCTCAGGCGTATAAGTTTGAATCACCACTTCCCCCGGAAGCTCATGCCGGCCTGCTCTTCCGCTTACTTGCGTTAATAATTGAAACGTTTTTTCTCCAGACCGGAAATCAGGAAGATGGAGCATCGTGTCAGCCGAAAGCACTCCGACCAATGTGACATCAGGGAAGTCCAATCCTTTTGCAATCATTTGTGTTCCAAGCAGGATGTCTGCTTTTTTTTCGCCGAATGCGTTTAAAAGCTTTTCATGCATTCCTTTACGGCTGGTCGTGTCGACATCCATCCGTATGACACGCGCTTCCGGGATAAGCCTGTTGAGCTCTTCCTCGATACGCTGAGTTCCTGTTCCGAAAAAGCGGATATGCTCGCTTCCACATTCTGGGCATCGCGACGGCATGGCTGTTTCGAATTGGCAATAGTGGCATTTTAGCTTTTCCCCATGCCGATGATAAGTAAGGGAAATATCGCAATGAGGACATCCTATGACATGTCCGCAATTTCTGCACATGACGAAGGAAGAATAGCCGCGCTTGTTTAATAAAAGTACAGATTGCTCTCCTTTCTTCAAGCGATCTGTCAGCTTTTCAAACAACGTTCTTGAAAACATCGATCGGTTGCCGTTTCTCAGCTCCTCCCGCATGTCGACAATATGGACTTCCGGCAGAGGACGGCGGTTGACGCGTTCTTTTAAAGTTAACAACGTATAAACGCCTTTTTGTGCTCTCGCAAATGATTCAAGCGTCGGAGTGGCGCTTCCTAAAATGACTGGACATTGATGATATTTCCCTCTGTAAATGGCAACGTCCCTTGCATGATACCGAGGACTTTCCTCCTGTTTATAGCTAGTTTCATGCTCTTCATCAATAATAATGATGCCGATATTTTGAAACGGGGCAAAAATTGCTGATCTCGCCCCGACGACAAGCTTCGCTTCTTTCCGGTAAATTTTCCGCCATTCATCGAACTTTTCCCCGCTGGACAACCCGCTATGAAGAACAGCAACCTGGCTGCCAAATCTGCTTTTAAACCGCTGAACCATTTGAGGAGTCAACGATATTTCAGGTACTAGCACGATCGCTTCTTTTCCTTCATTCAATACCTTCTCGATCGCTTGCAAATAAATTTCCGTTTTGCCGCTTCCCGTGACCCCATACATTAAAAATACTTCGTGCTCGTGTCGATTCAGCTTGTCTAAAATCGGCTCCATTGCACGTTTTTGTTCGTCAGTTAACGGTAAAGGCTTCGTTCTCGGAAACTGTTTATGCTCATAAGGATCTCTGTAAATTTCTACTTGCTCCTCTGTCAAAATACCTTTTTTAATTAACGCTTTGACGGCAATTGAAGCTCCTTGTATGCTGTTCGTCAACTCCGTTAATAAAATCGGATTAGGATGATCAATAAAAAATTGAATAACCTCTTTCTGTTTATGGGCGCGAGCTGGCAAATGCTGAAGCTGTTCTTCAAGCTCACGAACCGGCAAAAGAGGCTTTACATATTTCACAAGCCGTTTTTTTTGCTTTTGTTCGACACGATAATCGATTTGCAAATTCCCATTACGAATTTCCTTTTGAACGACGGCGACAAGTGATGAAGGTAAATCCTCCCATGAAAGCGGCCCTCCTTTTTCGAAAGCAGTCCTGATCTCTTCAGGCAAATCCTCCAATTGAGCGGAGCTCGATGGCTTGATTTCTTTTATGTACCTCGTTTTCATCGCAGCCGGAAGCATTGCCTGAAAAGCGGTGATTTTATAGCAAAGAGTCGTTTCACTAAGCCATGCGCCAAGCTCTAACAGTTCATGATTTAATACCGGTTCCGGATCAAAAAGCGAATGGATCGGTTTCACACTGTCAATATCTGTTTCATTTTTTAACTGAACGACAAATCCAGTAAGCTTGCGGGAGCCGAAAGGAACGATGACCCTCATGCCAGGCTGGATTACGCCAGCGAATTTATTTGGAATTTCGTAGTCAAATAGCTTGTCCGTGCCTTTTGCCGGGACATCCACAACAACGCTTGCATACCGCATTATCTATTCACCTTTCAAAAGCTTTTCAATTTCTCTTAAAATTGCATTTGCCACTTCTTTTTTAGACATAAGCGGATACGCCTTCTTTTCTCCGTTTCTATGAAAAATCGTCACTATATTTGTATCCTTTTGAAATCCTGCTCCTGGTTCATTTACATTGTTGGCGACAATTAAATCCAAGTTCTTTTCATTCAGCTTATGCAGCGCATATTGTTCAACATTTTCCGTTTCCGCCGCAAATCCTACCAGCAATTTTGTTCCTTTCTTCTCGCCGAGTCTTTTTAAAATGTCTTCCGTACGTTCCAATTCAATGACTAATGAGCCGTCCTTTTTTTTCATTTTTTGATCAAATGTTTGTTTCGGCCGATAATCAGAAACTGCGGCAGATTTAATCACAATGTCGGCTTTGTCAAAATGGTTCATCACTTCATGATACATCTCTTCAGCACTTTCAACTGGCACAAATGTCACCCCGGCCGGCGGCGCAAGAGAAGTCGGACCGGAAATTAAAATTACGCTCGCTCCAAGCTCCTTCGCCTGCTCGGCGATCGCATAGCCCATTTTTCCGCTTGAATGGTTGGAGAAAAACCGGACAGGATCTATTTTTTCCCTTGTCGGCCCCGCAGTAATGATAATTGTTTTCTGATTCAAGACGGAAGGTACCTTCGTTTGATCGGAAAAATGGTTTTGAATGAGTTCAACGATTTTGTCCGGCTCTTCCAGGCGGCCTTTGCCAACGTAACCGCATGCAAGATGTCCTTCTTGCGGTTCAATAAACTGATAGCCGTCCCGATCAAGCGTTTCAATGTTGCGTTTTACAGCCGGATGGTCATACATATGTACATTCATTGCAGGAGCAATCCAAACCGGTGCAGTTGTCGCCAGCAGTGTCGTTGTCACCATATCATCGGCAATCCCTGAGGCAAGTTTCCCAATGATATTGGCAGTTGCTGGAGCTACGAGCACTAAATCAGCCCAGTCGGCTAAATCGATATGTGCAATCACTTTCGCATCTTTTTCATCAAAAGTATCTAAAAACACTTCATTTCTCGATAGTACTTGAAACGTCAAAGGGGTGACGAATTTCGTAGCAGATTCTGTCATGATCACTTTCACATCAAAACCCGCCTGTGTCAGCTTGCTCGTCAAAGCTGCAGCCTTGAAAACCGCTATTCCTCCCGTTACACACAATAAAATACGTCTCGGACGTGCCACTTTGTTCTCCTCCTATTTCTCAGCTTTTTAAAAAAATAACAACCTATCAAGTAGGTTGTTATGACAGCAGCTATTATTTCTCAATCTTTTCATAATTAAGCAGCCCTGCATCAATTTCTTCCAGCGCTTTTCCGACATATTTTACAGATACCGTGTTTTCCAATTGCTGGTCATTGTTTTGCTGCATTTGCCGCGCTCTTTTTGCTGCTACAGTTACTAGTGTATATTTTGAATTGATACGGTTTAATAGGGAATCAATTGATGGATAAAGCATCAAGACTCAACCTCCAAAAATTTTTTGTACATTTGTGCAACTCTTTCCCTTCTGCAATGTTCAGCAGTCACAATCGCTTTAATTTTTTCACAGGCAAGATTCACTTCATCATTAACAACAACATAGTCATAATAATCCATCATGTCAATTTCTTCTTTTGCTTTTTTCATCCGATTATTGATCAAGTCAGCTGACTCTGTTCCTCTCGTGACAATTCGATTTTTCAGTTCTTCCAGGCTAGGCGGGAGTAAAAATATAAACAACCCGTCAGGAAATGCCTTTTTAACTTGAAGAGCCCCTTGAACTTCAATTTCTAGAAAAACATCTTTTCCTTCTGCAAGTGTTTTCTCTACATATTCAACGGGTGTACCGTAATAATTCCCAACATATTCTGCCCATTCAAGCAGTTTGTTTTCCTTAATCATCTGTTCAAATTGTTCGCGTGTTTTAAAAAAATAATCTACACCGTCCTTCTCACCCTCCCGTGGGGTTCTCGTCGTCACTGAGATCGAATATTGAAAATTGACGTCTTTTTGTGCAAACAACGCTTTGCGAACAGTGCCTTTTCCCACTCCGGACGGTCCAGACAAAACAATTAACAAACCTTTTTTCTTTAATTGCATTTCAATTTTACCCTACCCTTCATCAGACAGCTCATCTTTATTGGAAAGCCTTTGAGCAACTGTTTCCGGTTGGACGGCAGACAATATAATATGGTCAGAATCCATTATAACAACTGCTCTCGTCCTTCTTCCATATGTCGCATCAATAAGCATTCCTCGTTCTCTTGCATCTTGAATCATCCGCTTTATCGGAGCCGATTCGGGGCTTACAATGGAAATGATGCGGCTTGCTGAAACGATGTTGCCAAAGCCAATATTAATTAATTTAATTCCCATGATTTTTCCCCCTAAAAAGCCTTTATTCAATATTTTGAACTTGCTCTTTTAATTTTTCAATAACAGTTTTCAATTCCACAACGAAAGCAGAAATGGCCGAATCATTCCCTTTAGCTCCGATCGTATTGGCTTCCCGGCTCATCTCTTGTACGATAAAATCAAGCTTCCGCCCTATCGGTTCATCTTTTTCGATCGTTTTTCGAAACTGGCTCAAATGGCTTTCTAATCTTGTCAATTCTTCCGTAATATCCGATTTGTCAGCGAAAATTGCCACTTCCAACAATATTCTATTCTCATCAATATTCCCTGTTATAAACTCGGATAAACGCTTTTGCAATTTATCTCTGTAGTTGCTTGCGACAATACTGGCTCTTGATTGAATATGCTCTATGATTTGCTCTAACGCTTCCAAATGCTTCAGCAAGTCTTCTTTTAGCTTGCTTCCTTCTGCAGCCCGCATTTCCAAAAGTTGATTGGCCGCTTCATGAACAGCTTCTAACATCATACATTCAAGCTCTTCATTTTCATTCGCAACCTCTTGAATTTCAAAAATATGTTCGTCATGCAAAAGGTGCATGAAACGAATGGAATCATCTATATGAAAACGGCGTTTCATTTCGTTCAAAGCGTCTATGTATTGAGCGGCAAGGGACCAGTCAACGTTTAGGGTTCTGGAAAAAAGACCCTCTCCGCTGACCGTGATGTACAATTCCACACGTCCTCGATTTATATAAGATTGTACGGCTTTCTTTATTTTTTCTTCAAGCGAAAAAAAATTTTTAGGCATCCGCACGCTGATTTCACAAAACCGGTGATTGACCGATCTCATCTCAACTGTTATTTGCATCTGCTGCACCGTTTTTACCGAGCGGCCAAATCCCGTCATGCTTAATACCATTGTATCACATCCGTTCTTTCATCGCCTTCAAAACAAAAGAAAAAAAGAAAGGTCATAGAATAGCATCTATCACCTGAAAAAATTATAACATAACTTATCGTTTTTTTCTTGTTAAAATTGATCCTGCCAGCAAAAATGTCGGCAGAGCGGACATGACGAAAATAAACAGCCAATCTCGAGCCATGATAGGCGTTGTATGGAAAATCGGTTGAAGCGGCTCATAATAAATGACAACAAGCATTAAGATTATGGATGAAAAGACTGCCAGCAGCAAATAAATGTTGCTAAAAGGATTCCGGTCAAAAATCGTTTTTTCCGTTCTTGAATCAAACACTAAAATCAATTGGGACAAAACAAGTGTTGCAAAAGCAGCTGTTTGCGCGTAGGCAAGCTGTTCTGTATTCCGTTCATAAATGAAGTAAAAGACAAGTAGTGTGGACAGCCCGATTAAAAACCCGCGAGATAAAATTTTCCAGCCAAGCCCTCTCGAAAAAATCCCTTCTTTCGGATCGCGAGGCTTTCTTTTTAACACATCTTCTTCTGCAGGATCAAGGCCAAGCGCCATAGCCGGCAGGCCATCTGTTACAAGATTCACCCACAAAATTTGAATCGGAACAAGCGGCAGTGGCAATGCTAAAATCATGGCAAATAACATAACTAGTATCTCTCCTACATTTGATGCTAATAAATAGCGAATAAATTTCCTGATATTGTCATAAATATTGCGCCCTTCTTGAATCGCTGCTTTAATGGTGGCAAAGTTATCATCAACGAGAATAAGAGAGGAAGCTTCTTTTGCCACATCGGTGCCGCTCATTCCCATCGAAATGCCTATGTCTGCCGCTTTGATTGCCGGGGCATCATTTACGCCGTCTCCAGTCATTGCAACGATATGTCCTTTGTTTTGCAATGCTTTCACAATTTTCAATTTATGCTCCGGAGAAACTCTGGCAAATACGTAAATATCATCAACTACTTCTTCCAATTCTTCAATCGTGAGCTTGGACAAAGATGATCCGTCCATTACTTTACCGTTAGGCGGCAATATTTCTAGTTCTTTTGCGATAGCTTGTGCGGTAATAACATGATCGCCTGTTATCATGACAGTTTTAATGCCTGCTTCACCGCATTCCTTCACCGCTTGTTTCACTTCTGGTCTTGGCGGGTCAATCATTCCTTGTATGCCAATGAAAATAAGAGAAGATTCCGCTTCAGCTTGGGGTAGAGATCCTGTATGAAGCGGTTTGTATGCAACTGCTATCGTTCTTAATGCTTCGTTTGCCTGATGAAAAATCGCCTTTTGAATGTCATTTTTTCGCTGCTCCGTTAAACGTTCTTTTCTATCGTGCCAAAGAACATGTGTCGAACGTTCTAATATAACATCTGGAGCTCCTTTTGCAACTGCAAAGCATTTTCCGTCTTTATCTTGAACAATGACGGACATCATTTTTCGGTCGGAGTCAAAAGGAAATTCTCGCATAATATGAAATTGCTTCAATAATTTTGATTTTGCCAGCCCCGCTTTCATGCCAGCCACGATCAACGCACCTTCCGTCGGGTCGCCATCAAGGGAATATTCTCCATTTGTTTCAATAATATCAGATGTTGAAGCAAGCATTCCAAACATTAACATTTGCTTCAACGGTTTATGAGCAGCCGGATCAATTTTTTTTCCGTTTTCAAAAAACTCCCCAGCAGGCTGATAGCCCGCACCTGTTACCTTCCATGATTGATTGCTTATCCAAATGTCTGTCACAGTCATTTGGTTTTGAGTCATTGTTCCTGTTTTATCTGAACAAATGACGGTTGCACATCCGAGCGTTTCAACAGCTGGAAGCTTTCGGACAATTGAATTTTTCTTGATCATCCGCTGGACGCCCAATGCCAATGCAACCGTAACAATCGCCGGCAAGCCTTCAGGAATCGCCGCCACTGCCAGCGAGACCCCCGCCAAAAACATTTCATAAACAGCATGTCCTTGCATGACTCCGATTCCTGCTACTAATACCGTCAAGAGAAGAGCTACAACAATTAAAACTTTGCCCAGCTCTTCTAATTTTCTCTGCATCGGTGTCAATTGCTGCTCCTGGGTTTGCAGCAAATCTGCAATTTGCCCCATTGCCGTTTTCATGCCTGTAGCCACGACAACGCCGACTCCGCTTCCTCTTGTTACAAGCGTGCCCATAAAGGCCATATTTTGCATATCGCCAACGGATCCTTGATTCCCTTTTAATGGGCGTGTATGTTTTCCAACAGGGACGGATTCACCAGTTAGTGCCGACTCCTCGACTTCAAGGCTTGATACCTGAATGAGACGCACATCAGCTCCGATTCGATCGCCGCTTTTAAATTTAATGCAGTCCCCTACGACAATTTCTCTCGAAGGGATCTTCATCCACTTCCCGCTGCGCAATACAGTAGTCTGCGGGCTTGACAGTTCTTTTAATGCAGCAAGAGACTTCTCTGCCTTTTTCTCTTGAATAAATCCAAGAACTCCGTTCAAAATCACAATCGCAATAATGGCAACTGCATCAATATACTCTCCTAAAAGGCCGGAAATGACGGTTGCCGCAATTAAAACAAGAACCATGAAATCTTTAAACTGGCCGAAAAATAACAAAAGATTTGATTGCCGTTTTCCTTCTGCAAGCTCATTGTATCCTAATTTTTTTCTGCGGTTTTCTGCTTCTTTTTCTGATAATCCTTTTTTTATATCGACATTCAATGATTGAATTGCTTCTTGTTCTGTCAATTCATGCCATTTCATGAATTTCTGTTTCACCCCTTTTCACCTTTTGATACACGCTCTAAGAACAACATATTCAGCCTTGTCCTAAAACATGTTATAATTTAGTAAGTTTTTTCTTGGACTTCATGGAAAAAGGGTGAGCAAATATGTCTTTTGACGGCATTTTTACATATTGTGTTCAAAGAGAATTGAAACAAGAGCTTGAAGGCGGAAAAATCACAAAAATTCATCAGCCTTCTAAGCACGATCTTATCTTGCAAATTCGTCAGAAAGGTAAAAATTATCGTCTGCTTATATCCAATCATCCCAATTTTGCGCGCATTCATCTTACAGCCTCCCACTATGATAATCCGCAAGAACCGCCGATGTTCTGTATGGTTTTAAGAAAGCATTTGGAAGGAAGCATCATTGAGGAAATCAGCCAGGTCGGACTTGATCGAATCGTCATGCTGCAAATGAGATCCCGCAATGAATTAGGGGATATCACCAGGAAACAATTATTTGTCGAGATCATGGGAAAACATAGCAACATCATCTTAGTCGATCAAGAAAAGAAGATGATCATTGACAGCATCAAACATGTATCAGCTGCAGTCAATCGCCATCGCTCTGTTTTGCCCGGACACGCATATGTTTTTCCTCCAGACCAAGGCAAATTGAATCCTTTTCATGCTTCAGAAGAAACGGTTTTGAAAAAAATTGATCTGTTTTCAGGAAAATTTGAAAAACAAATTGTCGACCAATTTGCTGGCATCTCGCCTCTGTTGGCAAAAGAAATCGTCTACCGCTCTGGAATCGCCAATAAGGAATCGGTTGCCAGAACGCTTATGTCCGTTTTAAATCAAATAAAAAGCGGAAGCATTGTTCCGCAAATGACAAAAACTTTAAATAAAGAATATTTTTATATTTTGCCTTTAGAGCACGTAAAAGGAGAAAGGAAAACATTTTCTACCATAAGCGAATTGCTAGACCGATATTTTTACTCGAAAGCGGAACGCGATCGAGTGAAGCAGCAAGGGCAGGATTTAGAACGCTTCATCATCAACGAACGAAAAAAGAATGAAACGAAAATCCAAAAGCTAAAACACACGCTCAAAGAGGCTGAAAAAGCAAATACGCTACAGCTTTACGGCGAACTATTGACAGCGAACATGCATGCAGTGAAAAAAGGGGATAAAGAAGTCGAAGTTATCAACTATTATGACGAGGATGGACAAAAGATCAAAATTCCGCTTGATCCTTTGAAAACTCCTTCTGAAAACGCCCAAAGTTATTTTCAAAAATATCAAAAAGCCAAAAATTCCGTTTTAGTTGTCAAATCGCAAATCGAAAAAGCAGAACAAGAAATCGAATATTTTGACCGGCTTCTCCAGCAGCTTGAAACAGCTTCTCCTAAAGACTTAGAGGAAATTCGAGAAGAATTGATTGAAGGGGGATATTTGAAAAAAAGAGCGAACATCCAGAAGAAAAAAAATGCTAAACCTGTTTTAGAAGCTTATCTGTCCAGCGACGGAGCTGAAATATTAGTCGGCAAAAACAACAAGCAAAACGAATACTTGACGAACCGGGTTGCTGCTAGAGACGATATTTGGCTTCATACAAAGGACATACCCGGCTCCCATGTTGTGATCCGAAAAAAGGATCCATCTGAACAGACCATTTTAGAAGCAGCGAATCTTGCAGCTTATTTCAGCAAAGCGCGCCAATCAAGCTCCGTACCTGTCGATTATACAAAAGTGCGCTATGTAAAAAAACCGAATGGCGCCAAGCCTGGGTTTGTCATATATGAAAATCAGCAAACGGTCTATGTGACGCCTGATGAAGAGCTCGTGCTGAAGTTGAAAAAACAATAGACGTTTTTTCTGCTTCTCCTTCTGCTTTTATAAGCTTCTTTTATGAAACTCTTACTCCATTAACAACGTTGATCATCGGGAATGTCGCCTTCACTAGCTCTAATCTTGAAAAATTATGTACGCCTCATTTCAGTACAGAGAAAAAGGAAACCATTCATAACACGGTTTCCTTTTTCAAATATTTATTCTCTTCTCTTGTTGCAAACGCTTCTTCAACTCTGAAGCGAAGCAGTTCTTTTACAGCCGAATGGTTTCCGATATGATCAGTTAACATAATATTTTTATTCGTTACCTTTTTCAATTGCTCGATTTCCTTTTGAACTCCTTTTAACAATAGACCTGTAAACAATAAATAAGGCACAAAAATTATTTCTTCTTCCGGCATTTTTGGAACGGATTGAACAACATCTTGAAAAAGAGGAGAAGCTGCGGTTAAAAAGCAGCACGTCACCGGTACTTCCAATCGCTCTTCAAGCATGCGGCCAATCCTTAAAAAATCTTGCTGCATTTCCACATCGCGGCTTCCTCGACCGATCAAAATCATTCTAGACTTTTTCGGTCTATTCAAAACGCGTTTAATTCTGTCTTCCACTGCCTCTAGCATCAATTCATCAACGCCAAAAGGCATGCCATAGGAGATCATTGCTTCCGGATACTTTGTCTGCAATGTCGAAAGAATAGCTGGTATATCTTGTTTGGCATGGCCGGCAGCTAATAACAGCACTGGGATTACCGCAATATGAGCAGCTCCTTTTGCGAAACAGGATGCAAATCCTTCCTCAATGGTAGGCTTTGCAAGCTCAAGGAAAGAGATTTCTTGAATCTCGTATGGCAGGCTCGCCTTCACGTCATTGAAAAAATGAATCGCCTCTTCTCTAGAATCTCGCAACCGACTGCCGTGAAAGATATACAGAACCCCTTTTTTCATAACGAAACACCTGTTGTAAAATCGATGTTGCTCATCTGCTTCTCAAACCAGTTCAACTGGTCATGAAAACGAACGACTTCGCCGATAATGATCATGCATGGATTAGAAATACAATTTTCTTTTGCCGATTTCGCCATTTCCTTCACGGTTGTCGTTACTGTGCGCTGTTCTTCCGTAGTTGCCCATTCAATAAAGGCAACAGGCGTATTTTGATCCTTCCCGCTTCGGACCATCATGTCTTGGATTTCCGGAATATTTTTCACACCCATATAGACGGCAACGGTGTCCGCCGCCTTCATCAAATGAATCGTTTCCTCTTTTGTTTTCCGGTCCCCTGCTCTATGCCCGGTAATAAACGCACAAGAAGCGCTGATGCTGCGATGCGTAAGCGGGATGCCAGCATAAGCGGAAGCGGCGGAAGCAGCCGTAACCCCGGGGATCACTTCAAAAGGAATTCGTTTTTGCACCAATACTTCCGCTTCCTCTCCCCCTCTGCCAAAAAGATAGGGATCGCCTCCTTTTAACCGCGTTACGATTTTGCCTGCCTGGGCATGCTTCACTAAAAACTTATTGATCGTCTCTTGGCGCATCGTATGGTAATTTGGCAATTTGCCGCAATAAATGAGATCCGCTTCTTTTTTTGCATAAGCAAGGAGCTCTTTGTTGACAAGCCTGTCATATAAAATCACATCCGCCTTCTGAATCGCCTTCATCGCTTTTATTGTGATTAATTCTGGATCTCCTGGGCCTGCTCCGACAATATACACTTTTCCCACGCTGATCTCCCCCACTACGTACAGAGCGTCACGTCGCTTTCATCTATCACAAACCCTGCACTTTTTCGTATTTTTTTCTTTTCGTACAACGTAACATCTTCAATGTCAAGAACCTTTAAATAAAATTTTTCAAGCTCAACATCTACTTGCTCGAATGCTTTCAAATCATTTTCGGCCGCGATGATTACTGGAATTTCCTTCTCCTTCGTTTTTACAAGAAAGCGATACAAATACATGCTGACACCCCATTTAAGCTCCGAGAGGTTCCAAAATCTCATCGAGCTTCGCCTGCAAAGGTTCAATGCCGACGCGATCATAATATTCTAAAAAGGTTTCGCCGGCCAGCTTCGTTTCTTTGAAATATTGCAGAAAATCTTTCAACACTAAATGAAGCTTCTCTGCCTCAATTTTTCCTTTCAATTTTTCATTAAATCGGCCGCCGTCAAGAAGCGTTCCGCCAACATGAATTTCGTAGGCATCGACCATTTTTTTATCTTTTGTTCTCATCAAAACGCCTTGCAGACCGATGTCCGCGATTTGCCGCTGACCGCATGAATTCGGGCAGCCTGTGATGTGCATTCGAACAGGTACATCCAATTCTAATTCTTGATCCAAATATTCGACAATTGTTTTCATCCGCTGTTTCGTTTCAACAAGCGCAAGGTTGCAAAATTCCGTTCCAGTGCAGGAAACGGCATAACCAATGAATGATTTCGGCTTGATGGTAATTCTGCCCTTTTGAAAAATTTCTTCTGCCAGCAAAGCTTCAACTTGATCATCCGGAACGTTCGGAATCACAATATTTTGTGTATTGCAAGTTCGGATTTGTCCATTTCCGTATTTTTTGGAAATTCTGGCGATCTCCAGCACTTCCTCGGAATAAAGTCTTCCGAGCGGAACATTAAAGCCAATGTAATTCAAGCCTTTTTGCTTTTGCGGATGAACGCCGTAAAAATATCCTGCATTCCAGCCTTTTGTTTCATCGTTTCCTCTCTCCGGAAGCGGACCTGTCAGTTCAAGCAGTTTTTCTTGGAATTTTTCTACACCCCAATCGGCAACTAAAAATTTTAGACGGGCGCGGTGTCTTTTCTCACGATAGCCGTAATCACGGAAGATGGTTGTGACCGCAATGGCAACATCCTTCACTTTATCCGGGGTTACGAAAATGTTCAATGGTTGGGCCAAATGCGGTTTTGATGATAGTCCGCCACCGACCTTTACATGAAAGCCTTTCACAAGCTTTCCATCAATCTCTTTTGTAGCTGGTATGAAAGCTAAATCATTGATTTCGGCATGTCCGGAATTGTAGTAGCTTGCACTAATCGAAATTTTATATTTTCTTGGCAAATTGGAAAAATCTCTATTTTTATGGAAAAATTGATGAATTTCTCGCACAATCGGCTCTGTGTCCAAAAGCTCCTCCGGGTCAATGCCCGCAAGAGGATTTCCAATCACGTTGCGGGCGATGTCGCCACAGGCGCCTACCGTTGTTAGACCGACTTCATCCAAGCGTCTAAATATTTCCGGAATGTTCTCGATTTCCAGCCAATGGAACTGAATGGCCTGACGAGTTGTAATATCAAATAGATCCCGGCCAAAATCTCTGCAGATCCCTGCGAGCGCAACGACTTGATCATAGGTTAATATTCCCGTCGGCACTTTCACCCGCATCATGAAATAACCGTCTTTTTTTGGACGTTGAAGATACAGCCCGGCCCATTTGAGCAAATCCCAATCTTCTTCCGGAATGGAAGCAAAGCCGTTTTTCGCAAAGGTGTCGATTTCTTCCAAAATGTCCAATCCGTCTTTTTCAAGCTTTTTTAATTCAAACTTATTTAAATTCTCATTGTTTGCCCATACTTTTTCTTGTGCCATTGCAACTCCCCCAATGTTTAAGATTATAGGAACTTTCGATTTTTTAAATATTGAAAAATATGTTCAACACTTTCTTCTACTGACCATTCCTCAGTATGAACAATGATTTCAGGATTTTCCGGCTCTTCATATGGATCGTCGATGCCTGTAAAATGTTTAATTTCACCGTTTCTCGCTTTTTTGTACAGCCCTTTCGGATCTCGTTTTTCACATTCTGATAATGAGCATTTAACATATATTTCAATGAACTCATCATGCTCGAGCAAATTTCTTACTAACTCCCGATCTTCTCTATATGGTGAAATAAAGGCTGTCAAAACAACTTGGCCGCTGTCCACAAATAATTTTGCTACTTCTCCAATGCGCCGAATGTTTTCTTTTCGGTCCAATTCCGAAAAGCCTAAATCTTTGTTCAACCCATGGCGAACGTTGTCCCCATCTAATACGTAAGACGAAATATTTTCATTGAACAGTTTTTGGTTTAATGCATTGGCTAACGTTGATTTGCCGGAACCAGACAATCCGGTAAACCATAGAACAAAGCTGTGATGCCCCAACTTTTTCCTCCGCTCTTCTTTTGTGACGGAATGGTGATGCCAAACAATATTTTTACTTGTCACGTTTATTCCACCTCATTTTTGCAATTCTTCTTGGCGCAGTCCTTTTACGAGCACTTCAACAACTTCCGGACGGCTGAAAGTGTTTGGCAGCGGCTCGCCGTTTCGCAGTTTTTCCCTTACTTTTGTGCCTGATAAAATGACACGGTCGTCATCGGAATGCGGACATGTTTTATGGGAGGCCATGCCGTCGCATTTTTTGCAATAAAAGCTGTGTTCAAAAAACAGCGGCGTAATATCTAATTCCTCTTTTGTAAAGTTGGAAAAGATTTTTTGCGCATCATATGTTCCATAGTAATTTCCAACCCCTGCATGGTCTCTTCCAACGATGAAATGCGTACACCCATAATTTTTTCGGACGATAGCATGGAATATCGCTTCCCTCGGTCCGGCATAGCGCATGGCGGCTGGAAAAATTCCTAACAGAACACGATCTTTTGGATAGTAATTTTCTAACAGAACTCGATAGCTTTCCATGCGAATATCTGCAGGAATATCATCCTTTTTTGTTTCGCCGACCAGCGGCTGCAGAAATAATCCGTCTACGGTTTCAAGAGCTGTTTTTTGAATGTATTCATGCGCACGGTGAACAGGATTTCTCGTTTGAAACCCTACGACTGTATTCCAGCCAAAACGTTCAAAAGCGGCTCGAGATTCTGCTGGCTCAAATGTTTCATTTGGAAACGGCTTTTCCGTTTTCTTTACTAACACGACATCCCCGCCAAGATAGACAGGAGGACGCTCATACAATTTAGCAACTCCTGGGTGCTCTTCATCTTTTGTCCGATAAACATATTCCGCTTCTTTTTGTTTATCCGGCTTATATTTATCTTCCACTTTGATCACACCGTATACTTCTCCGTTAAATGTCAGCTTAACTTCATCTCCAATGTCGATGCGATCAGCTTGTTCTTCTTCAACAGGAAGTGTAATTGGAATGCTCCAAACTATACCATTGGCAAGACGCATGTTTTCGACAACACTATCATAATCTTTTTTAGTTAAAAAACCCGTTAATGGACTAAATGCTCCAATACCGATTAACTCTAAGTCAGAGAGCCCGATATTATCCAATTCAATTGCTTCTTGAATATGAGAATAATTGTATTCTGGATTATAGCGATTGATTAATGTTCCTCCGTGCGGTGCAATCCCCATTTGATCTCCTCCTTGCTACGCCATATATTCCTATATTCATATTTATTTACTAGGCTTTTGTTGAAAAAATTTTTAGCCTTAGCCGCTAAATAAATCTAAATCGTTGCGATACGCCATCATCAAAAACGAGTAAAAAGAATCATTTCATGAAACGTGTCTTCAAAACTTTATTTTTTATGACGAGTTTTTATAAAGCATTATATGCGGAAAAAGGCCTGCTGTAGATCAAACTATCACTTCACTTGTAAGTGATATTCATATTTTGATTGAACAAACACCAAAGATAAAATGATTGAATCAACTATCGATGAAGCCGAAGCAGACGGTTTAGGCACCTTCACCTCCACCGACCATTGAACAGAGAACATTTCCAGCAGTCCGAATGGAGGAAAAAGCGATATGTTTTTACCGCTCCTGTACGACAGGCAGCACCCGCTACCGCCGCACCGCTTCCTCTAATGGTTATAGGCTTCCATTATTTTGTCACACTCTCATGTAATCCGCATTCAAGCTTTTGATGGCCGACCCATCTTCCAGAACGCAGATCATCCATGTTAATGGCTGGCTGAGTGCAAGGCTGGCAGCCAATGGAAGGATAACCTTGATCATGTAAGACGATATAAGGCAAATCATGTTTATAAACATATCGCCAAACTTCCTTCCATGTCCAGTGGATGAGAGGGCAAATTTTTACCTTTTGGAATTTCTCATCTTTATTAATATAGTTTATATGTTTTCTTGTCGGCGATTGTTCTCTTCTCAATCCTGAAATCCATGCTTTTACAGGTTCAAGTGTCTCCCTTAAAGGAACCACTTTCCGGATGTGGCAGCAAAGATTCGGATCTCTCTCCCAAAGCTTATCCCCATATTGCTCTTTTTGCTCTTCTAATGTGATCTCTGGTTTTTTCAATTCTATATTTAAATCTGGGTATCGATTTTTTACTTTTTCTATGCAATCATAGGTTTCTTTAAAATGCAGCCCTGTATCCAAAAAGACAATCCGTGCGGTCGGATTGACCTTTGATATTAAATCAATGAGTACAATCCCTTCAATCCCAAAGCTGCACGAATACACAATATCATCTTTATATGTTGAATATGCCCATTCCAACACCTCTAGGGCACCTTTTGTGTCCGATGTCTCATCAAACACGAGATCAGGTTCCGCCCAGGTTTCGTACGTAAGCATTCGCCTTTCCCCCTTATTAGAAAAGGAATAGAGCGCGTTCAATAAAAGGATTGAAAACCGCCTCTAGTCGTCTAGTCAGCGGTTTATTGAGACAGCTTTTTATATAATCCTTCTTTTCTTTCATTTGTACAAATGACATTTTGTACTTAAAAATTAGGTTAGAAGATTCACAGTGTTCCTTTCAAGAACGTGCTATATGCTATCAAATTTTATCATAATTTTCCTAAAAGTCAACCCGAGTTTTTTGATTGGAATTAAATATTATATGAAAAGGCGGTTAAACTTTTTCGAGCCAACTGTCGTTTTCAGGATTTTTTCGCCATAATGACAAGCGGTCGAGATCCTCTTTTGAAATCATTTGCACTTCCAAAGCCACTTGGATTAAAGTGTCATAATCACTTAATGCGATCGCAGGAATGCCAGCATTGGCAAAGTTTTGCTTTCCTTGAGGAAGACCGTAGGTAAAAATTGCGGCGACACCTAGTACTTGACAGCCAGCATTTCTTAGTGCTTCAACAGCTTTTAAGGAGCTTGCCCCTGTTGAAATCAAGTCTTCGATTACAACAGCTTTTTGTCCTTCCCTCACTTTTCCTTCTATTTGGTTTCCCTTCCCATGCTTTTTCGGTGTGCTGCGCACATAACACATAGGCAATCCCAGCTCTTCAGCAACTAATGCCGCATGGGGAATACCGGCTGTTGCAGTTCCAGCAATTAATTCAGCATCGGAAAAATGCTCACTGATTAGTTGAGCTAGTCCTTTATAAATGATTTTGCGGAGCTTCGGATACGATAGAGTCAAACGATTGTCGCAATAAATGGGCGATTTTATTCCGCTTGCCCACGTAAACGGTTCATTTGGTCTGAGAGTAACTGCTTCAATTTCTAGCAAATGTTTGGCGATTTCCTTTTTCATTCCACCTTACCCTCCCATTCTTTTTTTACCTCATTGTAGGCTGCAACAGGATCCTCTGCTTTTGTAATTGTCCTGCCGACTACAATGGCTGATGCGCCTTGTTCCTTTGCAAATTTTGGCGTCGCAATGCGGACTTGATCCTGTGCTCTATCTTTTGCTAAACGAATTCCAGGCGTAACAGTCAGAAAAGATGGACCGCACGTTTTTCTTATTTCGCTTACTTCATGGACAGAACAAACAACACCGCTCATCCCGCTTTTTTTTGCATTTTCCGCATAATGTAAAACCGTCTCAAGCAACGGCTTTTCAATGAGAAGTTCATTTTTTAGCATCTCGCTGGAAGTGCTTGTCAGCTGGGTGACAGCGACAACATCTGGACGCTTATTTCCGCTCTGAGCTCCCGCCTCCAGCCCTTCTATCGCTGCTTCCATCATGTCTCTACCTCCCGCAGCGTGAATAGTGATCAAATCGACTCCGAGCTTGGCAAGTCCTTTCATCGTTTGTTTCACGGTATTTGGTATATCATGCAGCTTCAAATCAAGAAATATTTGATGACCGCTTCGCTGTAATTCTTCAATGATAGAAGGGCCTTCTTGATAAAAAAGTTCCATCCCCACTTTAACAAATAAAGGCTGCTCAAATATTTGCACAAACTGCAATGCTTTTTCTCTCGTATCAAAATCAAGGGCAAGAATTAGAGGACGATTTTTCATCTTTCCAGCTCCTTCCGACACATTCATTCACATGATCAAAGCCTAATTCTTTCAGCCGATTCGGCAACGCATCAATAAGTTCAACACAGACGTAAGGATTGACAAAATTCGCTGTACCAATTGCGACTGCCTTTGCTCCTGCCTGCAAAAATTCTATGCAATCATCGACATTCATAATTCCTCCCATGCCAATGACCGGGATTTCTACACTTTGGGAAACCTGATAGATCATACGAACGGCAATCGGCTTGACAGCAGGTCCAGAAAGCCCGCCTGTTCCATTAGCAATAATCGACCGGCCTGTTTTCACATCGATCCGCATGCCGAGGAGCGTGTTGATCATCGTAATTCCGTCTGCTCCCGCTTTTTCCACCGCTTTTGCCATGGCGACAATGTCAGTTACATTTGGAGAAAGCTTGACATAAACCGGTACTGAAGAAACGTTTTTCACAGCTTCTGTTAAATGTCCGGCTACTTCAGGAACTGTTCCGAACATGATCCCCCCTTGTTTAACATTCGGACAAGAAATGTTCAGTTCAAGTGCTTTTACGTTAGGCGCTTTACTGATTTCTTTTGCCACTTCCACATATTCTTCAACAGTCGAGCCGGCAATGTTCGCAATGATCGGAACATCAAATTGAGAAAGCCAAGGAAGCTCTTCCTCCATCACTTTTTTTAATCCGGGATTTTGCAACCCAATGCCATTGAGCATTCCCGACGGCGTTTCCGCCACCCTTGGTGTTGGATTTCCGAATCTAGGCTCAAGCGTTGTTGCTTTGATCATGATCGCTCCAAGCTTGGATAAATCGTACAGCTTGGCAAATTCGCGGCCAAAGCCGAAGCATCCTGATGCGGGCATGATCGGATTTTTTAACTCAAGACCAGGAAGCTTAACAGTTAACATTCCAACATCACCTCCCCGATTCGAAAAACAGGCCCGTCGGTACAGATTTTCTTATAGCCCGAATCATTTGCATCGGTTTTCGTACGGCGGACACAGGCAAAGCAAGCGCCGATTCCGCAGCCCATTCTTTCTTCCAGGGACAAAAACACTTTTTTATGCGGAAATGCTTCTTCTATCGCTTTTAACATTGGAGTTGGTCCGCATGTATAGAGCGTTTCAAATGTGAAGCGTTGTTCATTGATGATATCCATAACGGTTCCTTTTGCGCCGAATGTGCCGTCAACTGTCGCCACAAACGTTTCGCCCAGCTCTTTAAACTCTTGTTCGTAAAACACCGCCGCTTTTGTTGAAAATCCTAATACATGGACAACTTCCACTCCATTTTGAACAAGCTGCTTCGACAATTCATAAAGAGGGGGAACGCCAATGCCGCCACCGACAAGCAATGCTTTTTCCTTCGTTTCTTCAACCGGAAAACCGTTTCCGAGCGGTCCGAAAACATCGACAAGCTCACTTGCTTTTTTTCTGGACAATCTTTTCGTTCCGGCGCCTTCTGCCCGATAAATTAATGTCATCGTGTTTTTTTCGGCATTGTATTCGGCAATGCTGATCGGTCTTCTTAATAACAGATCAAAACTGTCATCCACTTTTATTTGAACAAATTGTCCCGGACGAGTAATGCGTTGAACGAGCTCTCCTTTTAATTCCATTTTATAAATGTTTTTCGCAATTGGCCTGTTGCTGATGATTTCCATCCAAGCTTTGATCATTGGATCACCTTCTTTACCTATTATGTTCGGAGAGATTTTCAACCGTAAAAGCCATCGTTTCAAGCACGCGTAAAATTGCCCTTGCAGTGTCTAAAGAAGTGAAGCACGGCACACCGTTTTCAACCGATTCCCTTCTGATTCTGAAGCCGTCGCGCTCAGGCTGCTTTCCTTTCGTCAGCGTGTTGATGACAAATTGCGCTTTTCCATTGCGTATCACATCCAAAATGTTGTCGCCACGTGATCCGATTTTGCTGACAACTTTTGCTTTTATGCCGTTCTCTTCTAGAAACTTTGCGGTTCCTTCCGTCGCCAGCAGCTGATAGCCGATATTGCGAAATCTGCCCGCAATTTCTAAAGCCTCGTTTTTGTCCTTATCAGCAATCGTAAGCAGTACTGATCCGTGCTCGTAAATATTCGTACCGGCTGCAACAAAGCCTTTATAAAGAGCCTTTTCAAAGGTGGCATCCTTTCCGATTACTTCCCCAGTTGATTTCATTTCTGGTCCAAGCGTAATGTCTACACGGCGCAACTTCGCAAATGAAAATACCGGCACCTTCACAAATACACCTTTCGCCTCTTTTGCAAGCCCTGTTTTCACACCGAGTTCCGGCAAGCTAGCACCGAGTATCACCTTTGTCGCAAGCTTAGCCATCGGAATTCCGGTAATTTTACTTAAAAACGGAACTGTTCTGCTTGATCTTGGGTTCACTTCCAATACGTATACCCGCCCGTCAGCAATTACAAATTGAATGTTTAGCAGTCCGACAATATTCAGCCCTTTTGCCAAACGAATCGTATAATCAACAAGTTCTGTTTTCAACTGATCAGATAACGTTTGCGGCGGGTAAACCGCTATCGAGTCCCCTGAGTGCACGCCTGCCCGCTCAATATGCTCCATAATGCCCGGAATGAGCACATGTTTACCGTCTGAAATCGCATCAACTTCCACTTCTATTCCGGTTAAATATTGATCAATTAAAACGGGATGTTCCGGATTAATTTTTACTGCATGTTCCATATAATGGAGCAATTCTTCTTTATGGTAGACAATTTCCATCGCCCGGCCGCCAAGCACATAGGAAGGACGGACAAGCACCGGATAGCCGATTTCTTCCGCAATTTCCACCGCTTCAGCGACGGATAGAGCCGTTTTCCCTACAGGCTGTGGTATTTCCAAAGCTTCAAGCACTTGTTCGAACTTGTCGCGGTCTTCCGCCCGATCTAAATTTTCCAGGCTTGTTCCTAATATTTTGACACCTCGTTTTGCCAGCTTGCCTGCCAAATTGATTGCCGTTTGCCCGCCGAATTGGACGACAACGCCAATCGGCTTCTCCAAGTCGATAATATGCATGACATCTTCGATCGTCAGCGGTTCAAAATACAGCTTGTCGGAAATGCTGAAATCCGTTGACACCGTTTCTGGATTGTTATTGATAATGATTGCTTCATATCCTGCTTCGCGAATCGCCCAAACAGAGTGAACTGTTGCATAATCGAACTCAATACCCTGCCCGATTCGAATCGGCCCTGAACCTAACACGACAACACTTTTTCGTTCAGTCACAATCGATTCATTTTCTTCTTCATATGTGCCGTAAAAGTAAGGCGTCTCGGATTCAAACTCGCTTGCGCACGTATCAACCATTTTGTAAACTGGAACAATTCCTTGTTTTTTCCGAAACTCATAAACTTCCGATTCATCTGTATTCCATAACGAAGCGATAAAGTGATCAGAAAATCCGAGCTGCTTTGCTTTTCTCAACACGTTTACATCAAATGGAGATTTTTTCAGTTCTCGTTCATATTCGATAATGTTGTTTATCTTATTCAAGAAAAAGCGGTCGATTTTGCTCCATTGATGAATTTGCTCAACGGAAAAACCCCTTCTCAGCGCTTCCGCGATGTAAAAGATTCGTTCATCCCCTGCTTTCTTGATTCGCTTTTCAATCATTTCATCTGAGACATCGTTTTCTTTCAATGTTAAATGGTAGACGCTTGCTTCGAGAGAACGAACAGCTTTTAACAACGATTCTTCAAACGTGCGGCCGATCGCCATGACTTCACCGGTTGCTTTCATTTGAGTGCCAAGCACACGGTTGGCTGATTCAAATTTATCAAACGGCCATCGCGGTATTTTCGTGACAACATAATCAAGCGCCGGTTCAAAGCAAGCAAATGTTTTCCCTGTCACTGGATTGATGATTTCATCTAACGTCAAACCGACGGCAATTTTCGCTGCGAGTTTCGCAATCGGATATCCTGTCGCTTTTGATGCAAGGGCAGATGAGCGGCTAACCCGCGGGTTCACTTCGATAACGTAATATTGAAAACTATCCGGATCAAGAGCAAGCTGAACATTGCAGCCGCCTTCGATGCCAAGAGCTCCGATAATTTTTAATGACACGTTTCTGAGCAACTGGTATTCTCTGTCTGAAATCGTTTGGCTGGGCGCCACAACGATCGAATCGCCTGTATGAATGCCGACGGGGTCAATATTTTCCATGTTGCAGACAACGATTTTATTGTCTTTTGAGTCCCGCATCACTTCATATTCGATTTCTTTGTAGCCGGCAATGCTTTTTTCGAGCAGACATTGATGAACAGGGCTGAGCTTTAAACCGTTCGTCACAATTTCAATCAGTTCTTCCTCATCGTGACAAATGCCGCCTCCGGTCCCGCCAAGTGTATATGCAGGCCGGACGATCACCGGATAGCCGACTTGCTCCACAAAATGAAACGCTTCTTCAAGCTCATGAATTATGGCGCTTTCCGGCACCGGTTCATTCAGCTCCTTCATAAGCTCGCGGAACAGTTCACGGTCTTCAGCTTTTTGAATGGCTGAAAGCTTAGTTCCTAAAATTTCAACGCCGCACTCTTCTAAAACACCCATTTTATGAAGCTCGACCGCCAAGTTTAGTCCAGTCTGTCCGCCGAGAGTCGGCAGGATCGCATCCGGCCTTTCCTTGCGGATGATTTTGGCGACAAAGCTCGGCGTGAGCGGCTCCATATACACTTTGTCGGCAATTTCCGTATCCGTCATAATTGTCGCTGGGTTCGAGTTGACAAGAACTACCTCATATCCTTCCTCTTTCAATGCTAAGCACGCCTGTGTTCCCGAATAGTCAAACTCCGCCGCTTGTCCGATAATAATCGGTCCTGATCCAATAACTAAAATTTTCTGAATATCTTTCCGCTTAGGCATTGAGATTCCCCCTTTGAGCAGTCTTTTCCATCAGCTCGATAAATTGATTAAACAATGGATTGGCATCCTCAGGTCCCGGCGATGCTTCCGGATGGTATTGAACAGCGAAAGCAGGATGCACGCGATGTCTCAATCCTTCAACTGTTCCGTCGTTTAGTGCAACATGTGTTACTTCAAGCTCTGTATTCCTAATGGATTCGATGCTTACAGCATAGCCGTGATTTTGGGAAGTCATATACACTTTCCCAGTTTTTAAATCCTTCACTGGATGGTTTGAGCCGCGGTGGCCGAATTTCAATTTTTCTGTTTTCGCACCGCATGCTAAAGCGAGCAGCTGATGCCCTAAACATATTCCAAAGATAGGGGTTTTCCCGATAAGATCGCGCAGCATTTCAATTGCTTCTGGAACGTTTTGCGGATCTCCAGGTCCGTTTGTGAGCAAAACGCCGTCAGGCTTCAATCGCAATATTTCCTCCGCAGATGTATCATATGGAACGACGATCGAGTCGCAATTTCGGCTGTTTAATTCTCTTAAGATTCCATGCTTCATGCCAAAATCTACAACAACCACTCTTTTTCCTCTTCCTGGACTTTGATATGGTCTTTTCGTCGATACAATTTCCACCTGATTGCGCGGCAGCTCCGTTTCTCTTAATTTCTCAGCCACTTGCTTTGGATCCGCCTCAGCTGAACAGATTGCACCTTTTAACGTTCCGTAGTTGCGGATAATTCTAGTCAGCCTTCTTGTATCGATTCCACTGATGCCAGGAATATCGTTTTCTATGAGAAAATCATTGATTGAATATAAACTTCTCCAGTTGGAGGGAGCTTCACAGGCTTCCTTCACAATCATCCCGTTCACGAACGGGCGGATCGTCTCAAAATCGTCTCGGTTGATGCCGTAATTGCCGATCAATGGATAAGTAAACGTTACGATTTGCCCGCAATATGAAGGATCTGAAAGTGTTTCTTGATAGCCTGTCATTCCGGTTGTGAACACAACCTCTCCGATGATGTCACGATCGCTTCCAAAGCCATCGCCGATGAAAACATCGCCGTTTTCAAGCACTAATTGCCGTTTCATATTACTCTCCCCTTTTCCAAACGATTTTGCCGTCCACCATTGTTAAAACAGGCCAGCCTTTTGCAAGCCAGCCGTTAAACGGCGTATTTTTTCCTTTTGATGCAAATGTTGAGGCATCTATCCTTTTTTCTTCCTGTAAATCAATGAGCGTCAAATCTGCAGAAATGCCTTCTTTTAATTCCCCCATATCCAAGTTAAAAGCTCTAGCAGGCTTTACCGTCAACCAATCAACAAGCTGTTTCAATGTAAAAATGCCCCGTTCGACAAAATATGTGTACAAAAGAGGAAAGGCAGTTTCCAACCCGACAATCCCAAACGGCGCCTTATCGACCTCTAAAGATTTCTCCTCCATCGTATGAGGCGCATGATCCGTAGCAATAAAATCGATTGTTCCATCCAACAGCCCTTCGATTAATGCTTTCTTGTCTTCTCTGCCTCTAAGCGGCGGATTCATTTTAAAGTTCGGATTAAGCTCCGGAATATCTTCATCACATAAAAGAAGATGATGCGGGGTCACTTCGCATGTCACGCGGATGCCTGCTTTTTTGGCGTCTCTGACGGCTCTGACGGATTCTTTTGCACTAATATGGCACACGTGGTAATGGCAGCCGCTAGCTTCTGCCAGCAGAACATCTCTTGCAATTTGAACGGATTCACATACAGATGGAATGCCGGATATACCGTGATTTTTTGCAAAAACTCCATCATGGAAGGATCCGCCGTTGATAAGGGTATTGTCTTCACAATGCGCGACAATTGAATATCCTTTCTCCGCCGCTTTTTTCATTGCTTGAAACATCATGCCGGCCGACTGGACACCTACGCCATCGTCCGTAAAGGCAAAAGCACCTTCCTCTTTTAATGCATCAAAATCCGTTAATTCGCTTCCGCTTTGCCCAAGTGTGATCGCTGCATAAGGAAGAACGCGAACCTTTGCTGTTTCTTTAATTCGCTTTTGTAAATTGATCATTTTTTCTTTCGTATCAATAGGCGGCTTCGTATTAGGCATGGAGGCAACGGTTGTAAAGCCGCCCTTCGCTGCAGCCAGCGTGCCGGTGGCAATCGTCTCTTTCGCTTCTCCACCCGGTTCACGCAGATGAACGTGAAGATCGATAAATCCATGGGAAAGAAGCTTTCCGTTGCAATCGATCACGTCTCCCGCTCCATCAGCTATCTCTTCCGATATTTGTTTGACTATTCCGTTTTCCACAAGAACATCCCGTTTTGTCAATTCGCCTTCCTCTGTTAACAATTGCGCATTTTTAAATAGAATGGACATGTTTCTTCTCTCCCCCTTGTGCTTTACTTTCAATCGCCTGTTTTATAACTGCCATGCGGACAAATACACCGTTTTCCATCTGTTTAAAAATTCGCGATCGGCTGCACTCTACTAAATCTCCGTCGATTTCAACTCCTCTGTTGACCGGTGCAGGGTGCATAATAATCGCATGGTCCTTCATCATTTTTTCCCGTTCCTTTGTCAATCCGTACTGCTCCAAATATTGATCAGCTGTCCATTTTTCGCTGTGGCGTTCATGCTGGATTCTTAAGAGCATCACAACATCTGACATTTCGATTGCTTCATTGATCGATACGTATGTACCGTATGGATTGGTGTCGTCCCGAAATTTTTCAGGTCCAGAGAACAATACGGTTGCCCCGAGCCTTGTCAGCACTTCTGCATCAGATCTTGCTACACGGCTGTGGCGAATGTCACCGATGATGGAAACCGTCAATCCGTTAAAACTCCCAAACTCTTCACGAATTGTCATCAAATCGAGCAAACATTGCGTTGGATGGTGTCCGCACCCATCGCCAGCATTTAATATGGATACTTGGACACGGCCGATCAGCTCGTCAAAATACCGATCCTGCGGATGACGGATCACGACTGCCTCGACACCGATTGATTCTAAAGTTTTTACAGTATCGTACAACGATTCTCCTTTTTGAATGCTTGAAGAAGCTCCATCCACATTTAAAATGTCAAGTCCAAGTTTTTTTTCAGCAGCTTCAAAACTAAACCTCGTCCTCGTACTCGGCTCAAAAAACAAGTTGGCGATAAATGTTTGTTCTCCGACTTTCCATCGTTTTCCCATTTTAAAGTGTTCCGCTTCATCCAAAATGGCAATAATCTCTTCAGTTGACAGCGTGCTCATGGTCACTAAATGTTTCATCGCTTTCTTCCCCTTTCCTTTAAATAAAAGCGATTGACGTTTGAATTTTAAAAAAAATACCCTGCCAAGGCATGACAGGGTGTAAGCAAATGGCGAAGCTTGATTTGTCTCACACACCCTTGAAAGCCTCTCTGGACTTTTTTAAAAGGTGATTGCTACGCTACAGAATCTTCTTCATTTGTGTCAAAAATATGTTCTTCTTTTTTTCCTGGGAGCACAAAGTTTAAAATGACGCCAATGATTGCAGCTAATGCCATTCCGTGTAATTCGAAGCTTTCACCGAACTTAATCATTGCTTCGCCAATTCCTATTACTAAGATGACGGAAGTGATAATTAAGTTTCTTTTTTCGTTCAGATCAACTTTATGCTCAATCATCATTCTTAATCCTGAAGATGCGATGATCCCGAAGAGAAGTATTGAAACGCCTCCCATTACTGGAGTTGGAATCGAACTGATCAAGGCTGATATTTTTCCAATAAAGCCAAACAAGATTGCGAATAGAGCTGCACCGGCAATGACATAAACGCTGTAAATTCTTGTAATCGCCAATACGCCGATATTTTCGCCATATGTCGTGTTCGGCGGTCCACCGATAAGAGATGCAATCATGGTTGCCGCTCCGTCGCCGAGAATGGAACGGGCAAGTCCAGGGTCTTTGATTAAATCTTTTCCGATTACTTGGCTTAGCAGCATTTGGTGACCGATATGCTCGGATAATGTCACCACTGCGACTGGAACCATCAGCAGAATGATTTCAGATGTAATGTGAGGTGTATAATCAACAAATGGAATGATAAAGTTCGGGAGCTGAAACCATTTGGCTTCCGCCACTTTTTGAAAGTCGACAATGCCGATTATAAGCGAGTATACATATCCGCCGAAAATTCCGATTAATACAGGGATTAGGTTAAAAAATCCTTTAAAAAATGCCATTGTTATAATGGTGATCAGAAGCGTAACAAGACCTGCTGAAAAGTGAAGCAAGCTGTAATGTCCTTTAGGATCGTTCATGGCCATACTCACAGCTGTTGATGCAAGGCCAAGTCCGATTACCATGATTACTGGACCGACGACAACAGTTGGAAGTAATTTCATAATCCATTTATATCCTGTCTGTTTGATGATAAGTGCGACAACTCCGTAAACTAAACCTGCCAAAAAGCTGCCGATCATCGCCGCTCCTACACCGCCGGCAGCTTTAGCCGCAATTAACGGTGTGATGAAGGCAAAGGAGGAGCCGACATATGCCGGCACTTTTCCTTTTGTGATCAAAATAAATGCGAGTGTGCCGAGACCGCTGGAAATCAAGGCAACAGAAGGATCAATTTTGACTAAAAACGGTACGAGAATCGTTGCTCCAAACATGGCAAATAAATGTTGGAAGCTTAGGGCGAGCCATGTGATAAAATCAGGTTTATCATGAACATCTAGTATAATATTTTGTTTCATGTTTTTTTCCTCCTTATGGAATTTGCATAAAAAAACCTCTTTGGCCGATGAGGCACAAAGAGGTTTTTGCCAAAGTGCATACAAATAGCGTATACACCTTTCGGACCCCTTTGCAGCCTCACGGGACTGCTATTAAAAGGGACATCTATTCATTTTCATAAATGGATACTTTTTCTTTTTCATCTACTTCCAAAAGCTGTACAACAATTTTTTCTGATTTTGAAGTAGGTATGTTTTTTCCGACATAATCCGCTCGGATCGGTAGTTCGCGATGGCCGCGGTCAACAAGTACAGCGAGCTGGATTTGCGCTGGCCTGCCGTAGTCAACAATGGCATCCATCGCTGCCCGTACTGTTCTTCCCGTGTAAAGGACATCGTCCACTAAAATGACTTTTCGATTGTTAATATCGATCGGGATATCTGAACCTTTAACGAGCGGTTCGCCGCTTTCTGTTTTTTGTGTTAAATCATCCCGGTAAAAGGTAATGTCAAGGTTGCCGACAGGTATCTCTTTTCCTTCAATGTCCTCTATTCTTTTTGCAAGACGTTTGGCAAGATAAATTCCCCTTGTCTTGATTCCGACCAAAACACAATTGTCTATCCCTTTATTGTGTTCGATAATTTCGTGGGCTATTCTAGTTAGCGCCCTTCTGATCGCCTGCTCATCTAACACAACCGCTTTTTCCGGCATGCTCATCACCTCAAATTTCGGTTAAAAAAACCTCTCATCCTGAGGATGAGAGGTTTTGTGCATAGCTCACCTATTGCCATACGATTCCTTCTCAGCCTCACGGGACTGCAGTTAAAGGATGCTGTTTTGTCTAAACGTATTATGACAGAGCAGCTCGTAATTGTCAACGATCATTTCGTAACATTTGCAAAATCTTTTCGAATTCTTCCGGAAGCGGTGCTTCAAACTTCAAAAACTCTTTTGTTCTTGGATGCTCAAAACCGAGTACGCCTGCATGAAGTGCCTGTCCACGAATTGGAAGTGTTTTTTTCGGTCCATATTTTGGATCGCCAGCTAGCGGAAAACCGATATATTTCATATGCACGCGGATTTGATGCGTTCTCCCGGTTTCCAGCCTGCATTCTATATATGTAAAATCCGAAAATCGTTCCAGCACATGAAAATGGGTGACAGCTTCTTTACTGTTTGTTTTTGTCACCGTCATTTTTTGCCGATCCTTTGGATCCCTGCCGATCGGAGCATCAATTGTGGCATGGTCGTGCGGAATTACCCCGTGTACAATCGCCTTATATCTCCTTTCAACTCTCTTTTCCATTAATTGATTTGCTAATGATTCATGAGCGTAGTCATTTTTGGCGACCATTAATAAACCTGAAGTGTCTTTATCAATCCGGTGAACAATTCCCGGGCGAAGGACTCCGTTAATGCCGGACAAATCTTTGCAATGATATAAAAGACCGTTCACAAGCGTTCCTGAAGTGTGTCCCGGCGCTGGATGAACGACCATCCCGCGCGGTTTATTGACAACGATGACATCTTCATCCTCATAGTATATATCAAGCTCCATCGGCTCAGGCTTGACATCCAGCTCTTCCGGTTCTGGAACAGATACAGTGATGACATCACCAATTTGGCACTTGTAATTGGCCTTCACCGATTTTTCATTTACTGAAACAATCCCGTCCTTGATCCAATTTTGGACCGACGTTCTTGACCAATTCTCATTTTTATTGGACAAAAATTTATCTATTCGTTCATGTTCCTCTTTTTCCGTCACAACAAAAGTAAATTGCTCCATTTTCTACTCCTTTTGCTTCTTTTCTTCAAAAAACAAAAAATATATGAAAAGTAAAATAACACCAATTGTTAAAGACGAATCGGCAATATTAAAAATTGGAAAATTATAGCCGAAAATATATGTATGAATAAAGTCCACCACCTCTTTACGGTAAAGGCGGTCAATAAAATTCCCAATCGCTCCGCCGAGCATTAAGCTGAGAGCAACCCCCAGCATTGCATTTTGTTTCGCATATTTTTGCATATAATAAATAATCGCTACGACAACAATAATGGTAATAATATAAAAGAACACCATCTGGTTCTGTAATATTCCCCAAGCCGCTCCTTTATTGCGGTGAGACGTTATGTATAAAAATCCGTTGATAATTTCAATGCTTTCGCCAATTTCCATATTTTTTACGATCAGCCATTTTGTCCATTGGTCGAGAGCGATGACAAATAATGCAATCAAATATTTAAGCACACTGTGTTCCCCCACTCACTGGCAAGTTTCCATCAAATTTTAGCACATTTTTTGACAAACAGTAAAGAAGGGGAACAAGCAAAAAAGTGAAGCTTGTTCACTTCACTTCTTAATGATATTCTAGTGTTTTTTTTAAATATGATTTCATATTGAGAAAATCATGAATCGTTCTGGCTGTCGGAATTTGTGCCAATTGTTCGAGCGGCAATTTTTGCAATGTTTCTTCACATATGCCATAAAGTCCATATTCCATTTTTTCCAATGCAAGCTCAACATCGTTGAGCTCATTTTTTACATCCCGGATAAAAATCGGGTCATCCAATTGACTTTTGGCGAGCCGCGCATTGAGTTCGTCCTTCATTAACGTTAATTCGTCTTTGATTTGATCGAGCGGATTCATTATTAAAACCCCCTCGTCTGTTTTGTATTTATATTGTAACCGCCGTACTGCCTCCTATCACATTCAAGTTTTTCCACACACGTAAATAGCGGCTTGGAAATGATTCACACTTTAAAAGCTAAAAGCTGAATTCTTCTTTCAATTTTGAGCAAAGTATTCATTTTTGAAAAAGCATCCGAGAAAACTTTTCCAATTGACTATGACGGATTTCAATGAAAGATCGTTCTTTTTATGACACTTCTTTATGAGGAAGCATTGCTAAATGAAAAAACTCCCTGTTTGCACAGGGAGCTGATAAAACTATGCTAGATGGCTGTAGTGATCTTTCACAATGCTTGCACATCTTTTGCACAATGTCGGATGGTCTTGATCAGTGCCTATATCTGTTGAAACAACCCAACATCTTTCACAAGTCTCACCATCCGCTTGCTTCACAATTATTTTGATGCTATCAAATGTTTGCGCTTCTTCTGGAGCATCTTTGTAATCACCGGCAATTTCTAACTGGGAAACAATAAACAGCTGTTTTAAGTCCTCTTGTATTGAATTGAACAATTCTTTTATTTCTTCGTTCGGATAAAGGATGAGAGCAGCATTTAACGATTTGCCGATCACTTTTTCATTTCGGGCAATTTCCAGGGCCTTTAATACATCATCGCGAACTGACATAAACTGATCCCATTTCGCTTCAATCTCTTTGCTGCCTTCAATCTCTACAGCTTCCGGCATATCGACAAGCTGTACGCTCTTTTCTTCAACTGATTCAATATGTCCCCATACTTCTTCTGTTGTATGCGGCAAAATCGGTGTCATCAGCTTTACAAGAGCAAGAAGCGCTTCATATAAAACCGTTTGGATAGAGCGTCGATTATGGCTGTCAGCAGCCTCAATATACAGAATGTCTTTTGCAAAATCAAGATAAAATGAGCTTAGCTCAATCGTACAGAAATTGTGAACGTCATGATAGATGGATGCAAAATCATATTCTTCATATGCTTTTCGCACTTTGGCAATTAGTTTATTCAGTTTAATGAGAATATAGCGATCCACTTCTCTTAATTTTTCTACAGAAACACGATGCTGATTTGGATCAAAATCAAACAAATTTCCTAACAAGAAACGGTACGTGTTGCGAATTTTCCGATATACTTCAGATACTTGTTTTAAGATTGCATCAGAGACGCGAACGTCCGATTGATAATCAACTGATGCTACCCATAGACGAAGAATATCTGCTCCAAACTGTTCCGTCACTTTGGCAGGAACAACAACATTTCCTAGCGATTTGCTCATTTTCCGTCCTTCGCCGTCCAGCGCAAATCCATGGCTTAAAACGCCTTTATATGGAGCTTTTCCTGTGACAGCAACTGCTGTAGACAGCGATGAATTAAACCAGCCGCGATATTGGTCAGAGCCTTCTAAATAAAGATCAGCAGGACGCTGCAAATCTTCCCGTTCAACTAAAACTGCTTGATGAGAAGAGCCTGAATCGAACCAAACGTCCATAATGTCTGTTTCTTTCGTAAAAATGCCGTTCGGGCTTGAAGGGTGTGTAAATCCTTCTGGAAGCAGGTCTTTTGCTTCGCGTTCAAACCAAACGTTCGAGCCGTGCTCGCGGAACAGTTTTGCCACATGTTCAATCGTTTCATCTGTTATGATCGGCTCCCCATTTTCACCATAAAACACTGGAATTGGCACGCCCCATGCCCGCTGACGGGAAATACACCAATCGCTTCGATCGCGGATCATGTTATGAATGCGAATTTCTCCCCAATTAGGGATCCATTTCGTTTCTTTAATTGCTTGCAGCAATTCATCTCGAAAATCTTTAATGGACGCAAACCATTGCGCTGTTGCTCTGAAAATCGTTGGTTTCTTTGTTCGCCAGTCATGTGGATAGGAGTGTGTAATAAATGAAAGCTTTAGCAATGCCCCTACTTCTTCTAATTTTTCCGTTATTTTTTTATTTGCGTCATCATAAAACAATCCTTCGAACCCTGGAGCTTCTTCTGTCATGTACCCTCTTTCGTCGACAGGACATAATACGCCTAGGTTATATTTTTGTCCGACGACAAAATCGTCTTCCCCATGGCCTGGCGCTGTATGGACGCATCCTGTACCAGCGTCGGTCGTTACATGTTCGCCAAGGATCACTAATGAATCGCGGTCATAGAACGGGTGTTTCGCAACCACATATTCCAGCTCTTTGCCTTTAAACGATTTCACTACTTCATATTCTGTCCAGTCCAGCTCTTTTGCCACTTCTTCGAGCAGGGCAGATGCGATCACAAACTTGTCAGCTCCAACCTTCACTACAGAATATTCCAAATCAGGATGAACAGCAATTCCTAAGTTTGCAGGGATAGTCCACGGAGTAGTCGTCCAAATGACGATTTTTTCTCCATCTGTTAATACATTTTTTCCGTCCTTTATTTCAAATGCAACATAAATAGAAGGCGAGCGTTTGTCATAATATTCAATTTCCGCCTCTGCCAAGGCAGATTCGCTCGATGGAGACCAATAAACCGGCTTCAAGCCTTTATAAATATATCCCTTTTTCGCCATTTCTCCAAAGACGCGAATTTGCTGGGCTTCATATTCTGGTTTCAAGGTGACATATGGATTTTTCCAGTCGCCTCGAATTCCAAGGCGTTTAAATTGCACGCGCTGGCGCTCAATTTGCTCCCATGCATATTGCTCGCAATGTTTTCGAAATTGCGCGACATCCATCTCTTTTCGATTGATTTTTTGTTTCTTCAAAAGTGCTGTTTCAATTGGCAGACCGTGCGTATCCCATCCTGGAACATACGGTGCGCAATATCCGCTCATGGATTTATAACGGACAATAATGTCTTTTAAAATTTTGTTTAAGGCATGCCCCATATGAATATCCCCGTTTGCGAACGGAGGACCATCATGTAATATGAAAAGAGGCCGTCCTTTCGTGCGCTCCTGCACTTTTTCATAAATATCCATCTCTTCCCATTTTTTCTGGATCTCAGGTTCTTTTTTCGGAAGGTTTCCTCTCATTGGAAAGTCTGTTTTCGGCATTCGTAACGTCTCTTTATAATCCATTCCCATTCCTCCACATAATATTTGTTCACTAAAATAAAAAAACTCCTCATCCCTAAGGGACGAGGAGGAATCTCGCGGTACCACCCTTTTAGATGCGCACAAATCATGCACATCCACTCATAAACATAACGGACTTGGCCGCCACAGCCTACTAGCATGTTTCAGCTATGGACTCAAGGGTGATGTTCATCCTTTCGCCTTTACCCGGGCTTCCACCGTCCCCGGTTCGCTGTCATAAAGGGCTTGAAAGGACTACTGTCCCTCTCATTGTTTTGTCATATTCCGTTTTATTTTCGTATTATATGAAATCACGAACAAAAAAGTCAAGTTATACTTTCGGTTCTTCCGCTTCTTCTCCTAAGATTGGCTCGACATTGTATTCCATTAAGTGATCCCAATCATCATTTTTTAGCAGATCAAGCTGTGCTTCGATGAGCATTTGAAAACGGGTGCGGAATACTTTTGACTGCTTTTTCATCTCTTCGATTTCCATTGCAATTTTATGCGATTTAGCAAGTGCTTCATTGATGATTCTGTCAGCATTTTTTTCCGCTTCTTTAATGATCAGCTTCGCTTCCTTTTGAGCGTTTCTTTTCACATCTTCCGCAGCTTCCTGCGCAACTAAAATCGATTTATTTAACGTTTCTTCTATATTTGTAAAGTGATTCAGCTTCTCGGTTAATTCCTTCACCTTTAATTCCAATTCTTTCTTTTCGCGGATGACCATTTCATAATCTTTAATCACTTGATCTAAAAACTCATTTACTTCATCTTCATCATAGCCGCGAAAGCCTTTTGTAAATTCCTTGTTATGAATATCCAGCGGGGTTAAAGGCACAAATTCCACCTCCATATGTATGTTTTTCGCAAAACACTAATCCAATTATAAACGATTTTTCGACAGAATGGGCAAAAATCTTTCCATTTGTAATATTATTTTTGTATTCCGATCTTAATGCGCCACTTATCTTTTCTTGTTTTCCCTTCAATTGCCAAAACTTTGCTTCTTCCGAATCCTCGGACAGATAACACATCATCTTCCGCAATTTCAAAATGAGCATCCTCAACAATTTTCCAATTGACTTTGACAAGACTATTTTCAATAAGCGATTTTATTTTTTGCCGAGATTGGTGATAAACATTTGCTAGAACAGCATCGAGCCGAAGCGAAGAAACGGTGATCAAAGAAATATCCATTTCTTCTTCATGAGAAAACACATCTTCGAATGGAATCTGTTTCAAACGAACGGAAATCTTTCCAATTTTATTCCAGTTCAGCTGCAGAAAATTGGCAATTTCTTGCGCAACCATGACTTGCACCGTTTCATCATGAATGATAATGTCGCCGAACTTGCTCCGTTTTAAGCCGAGCGACATAAGCGATCCAAGCACTTCGCGATGTGATAATGTTACGAATTTTTTCGGGAACATGATTTCAAATGCGAACATTGAAAAATCATCTAATGTCGGTTGAATATAGTCAGGGTAAAAAAAAGCCCGCTTTCTTTCAGCATTTTTATAGCCTCCGAAAAATTGCACGTGAACATCCGGATTTTCACCGATCAATGTCTTAATGATTTTCTGTTCCCGCGGATCTAAAAAATCGGTCAATTTTGGCCGATATTGCTCAGTCACAATTTGTTTCCATCCAAAGACTTTGTCAATGAACTCCCTTTCTTCTTTGCGAAAATGCTGATAAACACTCTCCATAAGAGACAACTCCAATTATGATATGAAAAGAGCCGATTGGCATACAAAACAATTCGAATGTCAATCGGCGAATGAATTTTATGAAATCATACTAAAAAGAGCATACAGCCCATAATCTGCAAAATGCAGGGCAATCAATGCAACAATAGGAGATACATCAATCATCCCTAATGGAGGAATGATTCTTCTAAACGGTTCTAAATAAGGCTCACATATAGCCGCTAAAAATTGTCCAATGGACGTTTCCCTTGCATTCGGAAACCAAGACATCAAAATATAAATGATAATCGCATAGGAATAAATATCGAGCAAAAAACTTAATATGTTATATATTGTCCCCATCAATCATTTCTACCACCTTTTATTTTCATCATCTGCCATGAAATCGGAAATGGAGCCGGCGACATCTACGTTATCTGGGGTACATAAAAATATGTTTGTTCCAACACGCTGGATGTCTCCGCCAATCGCATAAACAGTGCCGCTTAAAAAATCAACAATTCTTTTTGCCTGATCATGCCCGATCCGCTGCAAATTGACAATGCATGAACGGCGGTTTTTCAGATGATCAGCAATTTCTTGCGCCTCTGAATACGTTCTTGGCTCACATAATATTACTTTAGTGGATTTTTGGGCGCTTTGCAAACTTACAACATTTTGTTTTCCGAAAGCGGCATTTTTTTCAACGCTGCTGTTGTGATTGAACATAATCGGTTCATGTTGGTGTTTCTCTTCCGGAGCTTCCATATCTTCAATCTCATAATCTTCATCATCGAGAGCAAAAAAGCTTTTAAATTTATTCTTTAAGCTCATCTGATTTACCTCCAGTTTCGTTTTATGTACCTACTAGCGAGGAGCCGATGCGAAGATAAGTAGCCCCTTCTTCAACCGCGATTTTGTAGTCGTTGGACATCCCCATTGATAGCTCTGTACATGGTGCATTCGCTATATTTAGTGCTTTCACTTGTTCCTGCAGTTGCTTTAAACTTCGGAAGCATCTTCTGATTTCATCTTCATCTTCTGTAAATGGAGCCATTGTCATTAATCCGACAACTTCGATATGGCGATACTCCTTCAACTGTTGAATAAAATCAATGCATTGTTCAGGAGCCACGCCATGCTTTGACTGTTCGCCAGATGTATTTACTTGCACAAAGCATTTGATCGTTCGATCTGCTCTTTTTTCAATTTCGTTTGCTAGCGATATTCTATCCAACGAATGAATATAATCGACCTTGTCTATAATATTTTTCACTTTTCGAGTTTGAAGTGTGCCGATGAAATGCCAGACAGCTTTTGACCCAATGCTGTTATATTTCGATAAAAAACCGTCATCCCTGTTTTCGCCTAAGTGTAAAATGCCTGAATTTATCGCCTCTATAGCCCGTTCTACCGTTACATATTTCGTCACTGCAATAATTTGGATATCATCTATTTTTCGATTTGATTTTTTGCATGCTTGTTCGATTTCCTGTTGGATTCGTGCTAAATTTTCTTTCACTGACAAGGCTTAATATCCCTCCTTCAAACCGATAAATCCCATCATTCGTCCTGTTTTCCCTTGATCTCTTCGATGGGAAAAAAACAAATCTTGATCGCAGCTTGTACAATATGAGGTCAATAGGATTTGATGTTCCGGCACTCCTTTTTTCATTAACAATCTTTTGTTGATTTCTGCAAGATGAATAGAATAAAGGCCGTTCTCAAGCTGTTTATAAAATGTCGTCTCATTGTCAAAAAGAGGTTTGATCGCATCGATCACATCGTCATTGACGACATAACAGCATTCGCCGATTGAAGGACCTATGGCTGCAAATATATTTTGAGCTTGCACACCTTCGTGCAAAACCCAACTGTCGATCATTTCACCTGCTATATTTTTCGCAGTCCCTCTCCAGCCCGCATGTGCGATGCCAATCAGTGAGTCTTTTGGAGAAAAAAAGAAAATCGGAACACAATCAGCAAAAAAAAGGGAAAGTAATATATTTTTTTCCGATGTGTATAGGCCGTCCGTTTGAGTGATGCATTGACGATATGTAAAAACCCCTGATCCTTTATGTTTATTTACTACCTTGACAATTTGTTTGTCATGGACTTGATCGGCACATACCCAGTTTGGTAGATCAAAACGAATTTTGTCCCCAATGATTTTTCGATTTTTGATCACCGTTTCCTTTTCATCATTCACATGAAGACCTAAATTTAATGAAGCAAAACCATTCTTGGAAAATCCTCCTTTTCTCGTCGTAAAACCTGCTGTAATCTGAGAATGAAGCTTCGCCCAAGCAGGTATGGAGAAAAAAGATTCATCTGTTAATTGAAACGGTTCATGTTTCATTGTACCATTCCTCTTCGACAATTCTCTTATTTTTATTTTAACATATCTTTAAGCCAACATTTAACCAAAATTCGTGCGATTCTTATTCTGTTTCAACATTTTTCGAAACTCTTACTAAAATAACATCTTTTCCGATTTTTACGATGTTCCTCCAAGGAATGACAATTTCTTCCCCTTTTCCAAAAAAACCTAAAACCTTCCCTTGACTAGTGATCATGATCGCTTGAATTTTACCAGTTTTTAAGTCGATGTCAACGTCTTCAATGCTTCCTAATTTTTTTCCGTCATGGACATTCACAACATCTTTTATTTGCAAATCGGAAATATGGATCATGCCGGCTTCTCCCCTCAAGTATTTTTACAATCAGTATATGAGTTTTTTTTTGAATGATGATAAAGGGCCACATTCAAAAGAATGTGGCCCAATGATTATTGAATATTTTTGGTCATTTGTTTAATGGCAGCTTTTTCAAGCCGAGAAACTTGAGCTTGGGAAATGCCGATTTCTTCTGCTACCTCCATTTGTGTTTTGCCTTGAAAAAACCTTTTTTTCAATATCAGCTTCTCCCGATCATTCAATCGTCTGATCCCCTCTTTTAGAACAATTTCTTCAATCCACTTGGAATCGCGGTTTCGCTCGTCGCTTAACTGATCCATAACAAAGATCGGATCACCGCCGTCGTTATAAATCGGTTCAAATAATGAAACTGGATCTTGAATGGCGTCTAAAGCAAAAACGATTTCTTCATGCGGCACATTCAGCTCTTTAGCAATTTCTTCTGCCTTCGGCTCACGTGACGTTTCGCTCATGAGTTTTTCACGCACCTGCAAAGCTTTATAGGCAATATCACGCAATGATCTTGAAACACGTATCGGATTGTTGTCTCGCAAATATCGACGAATTTCACCGATGATCATCGGTACAGCATAAGTAGAAAATTTTACGTTTTGGCTCAGATCAAAATTATCTATAGATTTCATCAACCCAATACATCCTACTTGAAAAAGATCATCGACAAACTCGCCTCTGTTATTAAATCTTTGGATGACGCTTAAAACGAGTCGCAAATTTCCGTTGACAAGCTTTTCTCTGGCTGATAAATCACCACTTTGCATTTGTTTAAATAATTCTCGCATTTCTTCATTTTTTAAAACAGGAAGCTTCGAAGTATCAACACCGCAAATTTCAACTTTATTTCTTGTCATTTCGTTTCCCCCTTACAGGAGTTCTTGCTGTCTTAAGTTAAGTATCTCCCTGAAGGGGAAAAATATGCACAAGCTTTTCAGAGTGAACACGCTGTTGATTTTTCGCTATACATGCGACTAGCAAGCAAAAATTACACCATTTTATTAAATTCTTTTCGAAGACGCTTAATAATTCTTTTTTCCAATCTTGATATGTAAGATTGAGAAATCCCGAGCATGTCAGCCACATCTTTTTGCGTTTTTTCTTCTCCGCCATGCAATCCAAACCTAAGCTCCATTATTTGTTTTTCTCGTTCATTTAATTGCTGCAGCGCCCGCATTAATAGCTTTCGGTCAACATTAGCCTCCAAATCCTTTGTAATAATATCGTCTTCTGTTCCGAGAACATCCGAAAGAAGCAGTTCATTTCCATCCCAATCAATGTTCAACGGTTCATCAAAAGAAACTTCAGATCTTGTTTTATTATTTCTGCGCAAATACATTAATATTTCATTTTCTATACATCTAGATGCATATGTCGCAAGCTTGATCTTTTTTTCGGGATTAAAGGTGTTGACTGCTTTAATTAGCCCGATCGTCCCAATGCTGATCAAATCTTCAATATTGATGCCGGTGTTTTCAAATTTTCGGGCAATATACACGACAAGGCGCAAATTTCGTTCAATCAAAATCGAACGGGCAGCCTTATCGCCGCTCGGAAGTTTTTTTAACAGTATTTCTTCCTCTTCCTTCGAAAGCGGAGGCGGCAGCGCTTCGCTTCCGCCAATATAATAAATTTCATCTGTTTTGATCCCTAATTTTGTTAAAAACTTGTACCATATATACGTGAGATAAAGCTTAATTTTTTTCATGTTGTTCCCCCTTCTAAACAAATTGGTTTATGAGTATGCTATGAATAAAGGCTAAGAAGCATCTTTTTGTTTACCCGTCTGGATCATTTTTGGATGAATAATGCATTGATAATCGTCTTCGCTTGAAAGCCGCGAATGATTTAGTCCAATAAGCGGGCGGGACAGCATTAATGATTCTTCTTTTGTATGAATCACCACTTCGTCTGCTATTACGGCTAATAATAACTGAAGATCCTGGCCAACAGACCGATACGGAATAATTTTCAGCCTGCCGATCCATTCTTTCTGTTCTATCGCTGTCACAGCCTCCATAGGATTTCGATTTGAAATGACTTGGTGCATACTTTCAGGAAACACGGTCATTAATTTTTCCGCTTCGGCAATCATGACTGGCTTCTTAGTGATGGGATCATACAATTGATTGCCGCTGTCAATCAATCCTTTTACTGTTACTTTTTTCTCCATCATCGTGATCGAAACATCGACAATTTGATCATAGTGGATTTTTTTTGCTTCAACCTGTTCAAGCCGCAAGCGGGAAAAATACCAAATAATCGGAAAGCCGACCACGATAAATAACCAGCTGACAGGATTTCCGAAGCCATTTCCATTTGTTAAAATCATGTTATTTTGAAATGAAAAGCCTACTTGAAAAAAATAATAAGTGCCAAGCATACCTCCCCCAACTGCAAAAGTGACAAAATAGAAAGTCAATAAATTTTCTATAAAGTAGCGAAACTTCTTAAAGCCAAAAGCATAAAGAACCATCACACATGAGAGGATTAGTTTTGATTCCGGACGGCTCGCCAGCTGTGCGAAAGGCGAAAAAAGCAATATCACAATAGCGGAGCCGATGAGCGAAGCAATCATTATTTTTTTCCATACAATGTTTCTCTTTAAGATGATTGCTGTAAGAAAAAGGAGCATGATATCAAAGCAAAAATTCATCAGCCAAATAGCATCCAAATAAATGGTCAACCGCCTCTTCCTCTCCCACCATTCAATTTTCTAGGCTTCTGACTTGCTATTAATAGGTAGTATAAACGCTATTCATTCCAAATTGTGTCAAATAGTGGCGAGTACAGCATACAATTTTTGACGGATTCCTAATGTTTTCGTCGAATGGAAAAATGGTTAAAGAAAAAAAAACGGTACAAGCCTTTTAGAGGAAGAAAGCTAAATTGCTGAAGTTGTAAACACTTTCGTTAAGAGACGATGGGGAAATTACAGGAGATCTTTTCTTAAAAAAGCTGCGCAAATGTTTATACTTTTTCAGAACGAGGAAAAAGCCTGGCTAAAAAGCCAGGTCCTTTCGCGTATATATCTGCAATTTATATTCCACAAAAAATATTAGAACTTACCATATACATGGCATTAAATTTTCAGCAAGGATCCGCATTTTTTTCAAATGGCATGTCGTATTTTTTCATAAAGTTTTGATTCATTCGTTTTGCTATTTTCGGGAACGCGTTCAAATCTGTTTATCTATTTTTACATAATTTTTTGATTCTTTCCGCCGTAATACGATTTTTGAACAAATCATGCCTAATAGGAATCTCTGAATCTTGCAAATATTTATGTTCCAGTCCAATATTTAAACTGTTTTACGCATGCAAATATTAAAAATCTTCCATTTTCCCGCTTGATGAGCTTTAAATCGAGTAGGAGGGGGTGACTAACCCCCGACCTCTCACACCACCGTACGTACCGTTCGGTATACGGCGGTTCAATTAAGTATGACGTAGTGCTTGATATCTTTCGAATAGACTTCTTAACCCTCGACGCTTCCAATAGGAGTTGTCGAGGGTTTTGTGTAGAATGGGACTGCAGGCAATCCGCCAATATTTCTTGCGTGTATTGCCCCATTCGAATGCTTTATGGCTTGGAACTTCTAATCCTCTGAGTTTCCGAATTCTTGTTTTCGAGGTTTTCCATTCTTTCCACAAACACATCCGAAGCCTTCGTCTAATCCATTCATCAAATTCTTTGAACTTACTTGGTGTTTCTGCCAAGGCAAAATATCCGCACCATCCCATTAAATACTTATTCAGTTTCTCAATCCTTTTCTCCATTGGATACGGTTTCGACCTTGATGTAATTTCACGGATCTTGTTCTTCAAACGTTTCACACTTTCGTTCGCAATCCGTACCTTTGGAGTCTTATTGAGTGTGAAGCTGAAACCGAGAAACTTCCGTTTCCAAGGACGGTCTACCGCCGATTTCTCTTTATTTACCTTGAGCTTTAACTCCTTCTCTATAAAGTTCGTAATGGAGTTCATGACACGAATTCCTGCTTTCTTTGTTTTCACATAGATGTTACAGTCATCCGCATACCGAACAAACTTATGTCCACGTTTCTCAAGCTCTTTATCCAATTCATGAAGCATGATGTTTGATAAAAGTGGACTAAGCGGGCCGCCTTGAGGCGTTCCCATGTCCGTTTCCATTACCACTCCATTGATCATCACGCCTGATTGAAGATACCGGCGAATTACCTTCAGTAGAATTCGATCTTTGATCGTTTTCGCCAAGATCCCCATCAGTTTGTCGTGATTCACCTTGTCAAAGAATTTCTCTAGGTCTATATCGACTACCCAACGATATCCTTCTTTGATATAACCCTTTGCTTCCCTAACCGCATCATGTCCCCTTCTACCTGGTCGGAAACCATAGCTATGGTTCGAGAAGGTCGGATCAAAGATTTTCGTCAACACTTGGGCAATCGCTTGTTGGATGAAACGATCCGTCACGGTAGGGATCCCTAGAAGTCTTACTCCACCGTTCGGTTTCGGGATTTCGACTCGACGGACGGGTAAGGGCTTGTAGGTTCCTTCTCTCAACGACTGTCGAATGGAGTCCCAATTTTCGTAGAGGTGTCTTCGTAGGTCTTTTACGGACATGCCATCTACTCCGTGACCTCCTTTATTCTGTTCGACTCGTTTCAGTGCCGCCAGGAGATTTTCCCGTGACAAAATCATTTCCATCAACATTGATATCCTCTCCACGTGAACGAATTCTTCTATTTGTGCCATCTTCTGCTCCACCCTCTTGAAGTCCCCCGTGGGATTCACCACTTCCTCCTTCAAGTAAGTCCTATCGGATTGTCTGCTTCCACACAGAAGGTGAACGCCTAGCGATTCGTTCTCCTTAATTGTTCAGTCCTTCCTCTTTCGTCTCGAGCTCGAAAAGAGTACTATGACTTCTGCTGACTTCTGACTGTTCAGTTATCTATCACTAGATAGGTTACCAAGGTTACTTGGCGTGCCAGCCAGACCTCCCCGGGTAAGTACATGCACTTTCACACCATCTATCCGCCTCATTTACTCGATATGACCTTCGACAGAAAGAGCTTTGTTTTGTTTTGCAAACTCACTCAATCATACCTAGCCTTATATGAGGTTCGTGTTCCTCGGACCGGTGTTTTGCCTCCAGCTTCCTTCAGATTCCGCGTCACCACGGACACCCTTGCTCTTGGCTAACCTCTACTTCTGTCTTCGGGGTTCGGGACTTACACCCTATAGTTCATGTACATGCCGGGCGCACGAAAAAAGCATGGATGACGTCTATTGTCACCCATGCTTTTTTTAGCGGCGCTTTCTGTTTCTTAAAAATGTCGGGATGTCAAGCGTATCTTCTGCCTGCTGCAATGCACGGCTCGTAATGTCGTGAGTCGGCTCTTCCTTTTTCACTTCACGCTTAGTTGCAACATTTGGCTTCTTATTAGGAGCAAATGGTCTCGCTTCTTGCTTGCTAGGATTTATTTCAGTTTCTCTAAATCCAGTTGCAATCACTGTTACAACAATTTCATCCTTCAAATCTTCATTAATAACAGATCCAAAGATCATGTTGACATCTTGGTCCGAGGCTGATGCAACAATATCGGCTGCTTCTTGAACCTCATATAGGCTTAAATTTGTTCCGCCGGTAATGTTCATCAATACTCCTTGCGCCCCATCGATTGAAGTTTCAAGAAGCGGACTTGAGATTGCTTTTTTGGCAGCTTCAGCCGCTCTGTTCTCTCCCGTTGCTACTCCGATTCCCATCAATGCAGAACCTTTGTTCGACATGATTGTTTTCACGTCCGCAAAGTCTAGATTGATGAGTCCCGGCACAGCAATTAAATCAGAAATACCTTGCACTCCTTGACGAAGAACGTTATCCGCTTCACGGAAAGCTTCAAGCATCGGCGTATTTTTATCAACAATTTCAAGAAGTCTGTCATTCGGAATCACAATAAGAGTGTCAACGGCTTCTTTCATGGCTGCAATTCCACCAGCCGCCTGCATAGCGCGTTTTCTTCCTTCAAACGTGAACGGCCTCGTGACAACGCCGACCGTCAGTGCTCCTAAATCTTTGGCAATTTGCGCAATGACAGGTGCTGCACCAGTTCCGGTGCCTCCTCCCATTCCAGCCGTTACAAACACCATGTCTGCACCTTTTACAGCTTCTTCAATTTGTTCCTTGTTTTCTTCAGCAGCTTTTTTTCCGACCTCTGGATTTGCTCCTGCACCAAGGCCCCTTGTCAATTTTGCGCCAATTTGCATTTTTGTTTCTGCTTTTGAAAGGTTTAATGCTTGTGCATCAGTGTTGACAGCAATGAACTCTACACCTTGCACACCATGTTCAATCATCCGGTTGACGGCATTATTTCCGCCGCCTCCTACTCCAATAACTTTAATTGTTGCAAAGCCGTCAATATTCGTATCGAACTCCAACATGCAAAATCCTCCCTAATCCATCAATGCTCTATTGACGAAATTTATTCGAAAAAGTACCCAAAAAATTTCTTCACTCTGCTCATTTTTTCTTCATTTTGACGCTTCGTTTTTTGCTTTAAAGTCACTTCATTCGCTTCACTCGGAACAGTTTGCTTAATCTGTTCCACCTCCACCTTCGATCCAATCCGTCTCCCTTGAATTTTTGCATTTTTGTAGGCAAACTGGATGAGACCGACACCTGTCATGTATTGAGGATTTCTAACACCTATGTAGTCGGGGCTAGCAATCCGAACATTGTGGGCGAGTACAGTTTGAGCAAGTTCAAGCACACCAGGAATGTTTGCACTTCCGCCAGTTAACACGAAACCTCCGGGCAATTCCCTGAAGCCCAGTTTTGCAATTTCTTGAGCTACAAGAAGAAAAATTTCCTCCATTCTAGCCTCAATAATATCAGCTATTTGAAGCTGATTGAATTTTTGCATTTTATCGCTGCCTATAATCGGAACATCAAACACCTCGTCTTCAGATGCATGATCATAAAAGGCATGTCCATGTTTAATTTTAATTTTTTCAGCATTTTCTGTGGAAGTTCTAAGACCAATTGATAAATCGTTGGTAATGTGTTCTCCCCCAACCGGTAGAACGGAAATTGTTTTTAACTCTCCGTTTTCAAAAACTGCAATGGTAGTGGATCCCCCGCCAATATCGATAAGAGCTACGCCTAAATTTTTTTCGTCTTTGGATAAAGCAACTGAACCACATGCGAGAGGCTGAAGTGCAATATCCGTAATTTCAAGACCTGCACGTTCAACGCAGCGCAGTAAATTATGTAGAATAGTTTTTGATCCGGTGATGAGCAGTCCTTCCATTTCCAGCCTTACTCCCAACATTCCCCTTGGATCATGTATCCCGTCAAGACCGTCTACAATAAACTGCTTCGGAATGCAATCTATAATTTCCCGATCTGGGGGAATGGATAAAACTTGTGCAGCTTCAATGACACGCCTTACATCTTCATTTTGAATTTCTCGGTTTTCACTTGAAACTGCCACTACTCCTTGACAATCTTGAAGTTTTACATGAGAGCCGCTCACACCGACAACAACTTTATGGAGGGGCATGCCGATCATTCTTTCCGCTTGTTCCACAGCCTTTTTAATAGAATGAACGGTTTCATCTATATCAACAATTGATCCTTTTTTTAAGCCTTTTGATTTCACATTACCAACACCAATAACGTTTAACGATTCATCCATCATTTCGCCAATGATTACTTTTACATTGGATGTACCGATGTCAAGACTGACAAATATTTCATTGCTGTTCAATGCTTTTGGCACCTCCTTATCCAATACTACTATTCTATTACGTCCAATAGAACAATACAATGAAACGAACGTTACATATTTGTTTCAATTTGTATATGTGTAAATTCAACACTTGATCTATTTTCCCTTTTAAAAGTTGGATTTTTTTTTGTTCGTATTTCTGCCGCTGTTCCATTTTGCGATTAAAATTCTGCGAATAACCGCTATATTTTGGAAAAGCCGAACTCCAAAAGCAAACATTGCTACTAAATACAAGTCTACACCAAGATGAACGCCGAGAAAAGCTAAACTTGCAGCTAAAAGTATATTAAAAAAGAATCCGGAAACAAACACAAGCTCATCATAAGAATTTTGCAAGTATGCCCGGAATCCCCCGAACAGAGTATCAAGCGCAGCAAGTATGGCTATTGATAAATAGTTGGAATATTCATCTGGAATTTGAATGTTGCTGTACAGACCTAAGACGATACCTAAAAGAATTCCGATAACCGGGAGCCACATAACTAATTCCCTTCCTTTTCATCTTTAAGAGGTGCCATATTTTGAATGCGGATCGATTTTTCATAAGGCGGTATAATTAGCTGTTTCTGCGGTGCAGATACGGTCAATTTCAAATTATCAATCGCAAAATCGTCTTTCAATGCAGATCCATTTATTTTACTGTAAAGTTTTTCAGCGTCGTTTGATAAAATTTTGATTTCAATCGGGTAAGTGTTCAGACTGTTTCCGTCAATTTTCGTTATTCCGTTAATATCGCGGATAACGGTTGTGTTGACAACTCTGTATCCGTTTATTGAAATTTCTTTTGCTTCATAAGAGTTCACTTCATTGATCAGACGCTTTAAAAGCTCTGGCGAAATCGGCTGAATAGGTTTTCCGAGCAGGTTGCTGTCAAACAAAGGCTCAACTGTGAGAACGACACCCTCACCTTTTACTTCGGTTAAACCCGCTTTCGCCTTCAGCTCTTCTAAAGTATCTTTCAACGCTTTTTCAGGACTTTCGTTTTTTTCCATTTCCCTTTGCATTTGGTCATATTTGCGGATTTCTTCTAACAATTCCACTTGAAGCTTCTGTTCTCTTTTTAAATCTTCACGGAGCTCCCACATATCCCTCGTATCACGCTCGTCCGGTTCTTCTATGGATCGATATTGCACGCCAAGCATAAACCCAAAAATTGTTGTAATGATGGAAAATGTAAAGGCAAATTTCCATTTTGGTTTCATCAATCGTCCATCACCTTTCTTTTTTCTAGAGCTAGGTTAGCTAGGGTTTCCGCTAATCATCCAGTTCATTTGACAAATAGGGCCCCATTTTAATTTCTTTTTTCTTTTCCACCTTTACAACAATATTTTCATAGGCAAGCTGATCCAAAACGCCTCCTGCAATGTTTAGCGCCTGCGTCAATACCTCAGCATCTCCGATGGCAGAAATAACAAATGGAGCGGGAAATTGGTTTCCATCTACCGTTACGACGGGGCCGTTACAGATGATATAAGAATGATGGAATATTCTTTGTCCGTTGATCGCTACAGCGGTCGCACCTGAAATGAGCAATTCATTCACAACTTTAAAGATGTGGCTTTCATGAACAATATAATTGTTCACATTTTCCCCTTCTGGAACATAAGAAGAGTCTTCGAGCGTCACTTCAATCCCTTCGCCGACAACCCCTACCTCTCCTACAAACATCCTCAATTTTTCAACATCTTCAACTAAGTTATAATAAAGCTCTTTCTCTTTTTTCAATTGCTCTTCAATTTCTGTAACTTTTTTTTGTTTTTGAAAAAGCTCCTCCTGGAGCTTCCGGTTTGTTTCTTCTTGATTGATCAGCAGCTTTCTTGTTTCATATTCTTTTTCCCACTGTTCTGGTGATACATTCAAATCTTTTCTTTCTTTTGTCCATTGAAAAGAATATGAAATTAAGAAACCGACGACGAGCATAATAAAAAATAACATGACATGGCTGGCATTAGCTTTCCTCATCGGCTTTGTCCCCTTTATTCTTCTGTGATCCTTTCTTGCTGTAAGGCTCAAAATAAGAACCGACTTCTAAGTGGATAATCCCTTTTACTTTCGGGTTGAGTTCTTTTACAATCATTGGATATGAACGCATTTTTTCAGCAAAAGTTTTCATAGAAGCTCTCACTTCATAGCCGTTGTTCATAAATAATGTAATTATGTACGGATCCATTTTTTCCGGCGTATAGTGAACCTCAGAAATGGAATTGGAAATGGAATGCGGAAGGTTTGTCAATTGTTCAGTCATGAGATGAGCAAATTCAGCATCGTCAAAACCGAATAAGATCGGAGCATCAGGCACTTTTACGCTTTTTTGTCCATCTAAAGTTTCCCCGTTTTCCAAAACCGGGTAAAAGGATGATCCATTGGACACGTAGGCTACTCGTTTCATTTCTTCAATTTCAATCCGAATGGTGTGAGGGAAAATTTTGACTATGTTCGCACCTTTCACTTCTTTATGTTTTTTCAAGGCTTTGATCGTTTTTTCTTTATTAACACTCCAAAAATTCGTCTGTTGATCGATACCGGAAAGCGAAATGATTTCATCGCTGGGAACATTGACATTTCCGCTCACTTCTACGTTTTTCACTTTGCTTAACGGCGTTTCTAAATAAATAATTAATAAAATAAGCAAGGAGAAGGTGAGAATAAATAGTATAAATCTCCTATTTGCCTTTTGTTTGCGCTGCTGCTTGAGCTTCGGTATCCGATCCTCGATTGAAACGATTTTTTCTTTTTCCAAGTCTATGTTCACCCCATCCTAGATTCATTGAATCCAGGTTTAATATATAAGCTTGTCCAAAAGGAGCAAAAAATGTTTAAAGGTGAAAAAACGGCAATAGCATGCCGTTTTAAAAAAATCTTGTTGAAATATTATAACATAATGTACAAGCTGAAAGGGAGAAAGATTTTTCCTATTTATTCCTTCCAACAATTTCAACTTCCGTTTCCATTTTGATTTGGAATTGCTCGTAAATCGTCTTTTTTACAAAATCGATGAGGGCCAGAACATCTGAAGCTGTTGCATTGTCTTCATTGACAATAAAATTCCCGTGCATCTCCGATATTTTTGCGCCTCCGATTTTGTAGCCTTTTAAGCCGGCTTTTTCAATGAGCTGACCAGCATAATGAGGAAGGGGGTTTCGGAAAATGCTTCCTGCGCAAGGATGGTTCCAAGGTTGTGTTTCACGGCGATATTCTTTATTTTTTTGCATCGTCGATACGATGCTGTCTCTATCTCCTTTTTTTAATTGAAATACCGCTTCTAAACATATTCCCGGGCGCTTTTTTTGCAAGATAGAGCTGCGATATGAAAATTCCATTTCTTCATTGGAAAGCCATTCTAATGTCCCATCTGCAAACAAAATATGCGCCTTTTTGAGAACATTTGAAATATCCGAGCCGTGCGCACCCGCATTCATATAGACCGCACCGCCTACAGATCCGGGAATGCCGCTGGCAAATTCTAAACCAGACAATCCTTTTCTGCTGATCAATGTTGACAGGCTGACTAATGAATAGCCTCCCCCCACTGTGATCTCCTCATCTTGAATGGTTAAATGGCTGATGCCGTTTCCTAATTTAATTACGACCCCGGCAATTCCTTCATCTAAAACAAGTAAATTGGATCCTCTCCCTATTACGCGCCAATCTGCATGATGCTTTTTGATGATTTCCATTGTTTTCATTAAGCCTTCAATGCTTTTTGGCTCGACAAACACATCTGCCGGTCCGCCGACTTTCATCGTTGTATGTTTTTTTAACGGCTCATTCTCAAGCACTTTTCCTACATCAGCTCGAATTAACTCTTCCAACAGCTGCTTCACATGTATCCCCCCATTTTCAAATCTTGTTATTAGCAGCGGCAAGTTCGTTCATGACTTGATAAAGCCTTTTGGCTGCATCACGAACTCCCAGTTCAAAAGAAGCTTCGCTCATGCTCTTCAACGTTTCCGGATTCAGTAAAATTTGATCGATCAACGTTAACAAACGATGCCCTGTTAAATTTTGTTCAAGCAATAAAACGGCAGCGTTTCTTTCACTGAGTGTGCGGGCATTTGCTTCTTGATGATTGGCTGTAACATACGGGCTTGGAATTAATATGCTTGGAAGACCAAGCGCTGTTATTTCCGCTAAAGTCGTAGCACCTGCTCTTGATACGATTAAATCAACTGCTGCCAGCACATCCGGCATTTGGTGGATAAACGGTTTGATAATAATATTTTTCAGCCGGCCGCAATCACCTATTTGTTCCATTATTTGCTTGTAATGAACCTCACCGGTGACATAAACAATTTGATACGGCTTTTTCGATAATTCGTCAAGGATGCTGAGGACAGATTCATTAATCGGTCTTGCCCCGCGGCTTCCTCCAAAGATGAGCACGGATTTTACATTCTCTGTTAAATTTAAAGATGATTTACCTTTTGCCCGATCGCCGCCAATCACTTCCTGCGCGCGAGGATTTCCTGTTAGAACAACTTTTTCTTCCGGAAAAAATTTTTTGGAGCTTTCAAAAGAAATGGCGACTTTATCAACATATTTTGCTAAAAATTTATTAGTCAAACCAGGCACGCTGTTTTGTTCGTGGATGATTGTCGGTATTCCGAGTCTGCTGGCTGCATAAACGACTGGTCCCGAAACATATCCTCCAGTCCCAATTACAACATCCGCCTGAAACTCTTTTAGCAGCTTTTTGCAGATGGCGAAGCTGTTGAAAAATCGATAAACTGTTTTAACATTATCAAACGACAGCTTTCGTTTAAAACCGCTAATTTTAATCGCTTTAAACGGGATCCCTTCCCGTGCCACAATCTCTTTTTCCAGTCCATTTTCCGTCCCAATATATAAAAAATTGGCATGAGGGTCATATTTTTTCACTTCTTTTATGAAAGCAAGCGCAGGATAAATATGACCGCCGGTTCCTCCTCCACTTACGACAATGTTCATTCAAAAAGCCCCCCCTGAAATGTTAGAAACTTTTTATAAAACAGTTAAAAGAGGCTGAGCAAAACAAGCTGAAAAGCCCCTTTTTTCCATATTTATCCAGATTGGAAAGCTTAATATTTTGCATATCGGCTAATATTTAAAAGCACCCCGATTGCCATCAGCATTAACGTCAGTGACGATCCTCCATAGCTTAAAAACGGAAGGGTGATGCCCGTTACAGGCATTAATCCTGTGACAACCCCGATATTGATCATCACTTGAATCGCAACCATTGCAACAATGCCGACAGCAAGCAAGCTGCCGAATAAATCAGGCGCGTTCAACGCGATTAAAATTCCCCGCCAAAGCAAAAGAGAGAATAATAAAAGCACAAGAGAACCGCCTATAAACCCCAATTCTTCCGCAACGATCGCAAAAATAAAATCTGTTTGTGGCTCGGGCAAATAAAAAAACTTTTGTCTGCTTTGACCCAATCCTAATCCGAAAAGGCCTCCAGGGCCAATTGCATAAAGCGATTGAATAATTTGAAACCCGCTCCCAAGCGGATCCTCCCATGGATTGAGGAACGAAGTGATCCTTTTCATACGATAAGGAGCTGATAACACAAGAGCGGTAAAACCGAGTGCACCTATCAATCCCAGTCCGATAAAATGGCTAATTTTCGCTCCTGCTGCAAAGATCATGACGACACATGCTCCCATCATCACCGTTGCTGTTCCTAAATCCGGCTGAAGCATAATGATCCCAAATGCTAAAAAGACTAATCCTAAGGACGGGAAAAGACCTTTTTTAATGGTTGTTACAAATTTTTGATTTTCGGACAAAAATTTAGCCAGAAAGGCGATCATTGCTAGCTTCATAAACTCAGAAGGCTGAATGGAAAATGCCCCGACACCGATCCAGCTTCTGGAGCCATTTCGTACAACGCCAATTCCAGGAATCAACACGGCAATCAGCAAAACGAAGCATACGATTAAAAGCACCTTTGCCCACGTTCTCCATGTCCAATAGTCTATATTCATAAAAAAGAACATGGCAACAATGCCCAAGGCGGCGAACAGCAGCTGCCGCTTTGCAAAAAAGAATGCATCGTCAAATTTATACGTTGCCCATATGGCGCTTGCGCTATATACCATGATTAAACCGATCGAAAGCAGCAAAAATGTGATCAAAATTAAAATGAAATCTGGAGATTTGCTTTTTGTCGACACGCCGAACACCCCATCTTTTTTAAGCTTAAGGGTACGAGCCCTTATTTTAGCTTATGCACGGCGTTTATGAAAATGTCTCCTCTCTCTTCGAATGTTTTATATTGATCCCAGCTTGCACAGGCCGGAGAGAGCAAAATGACATCACCTATATCCGATATGCGAAACGCCGCAAAGACTGCTTGTTCCACATTATCGACATGTTCTATCAGTTCTATTCCAGCCTTCTTTGCAGCCTTCTTTATTTTTGGGGCAGTTTGTCCAAAGGTGATGACTGCTTTCACATGTTTGAAATACGGGATTAATTCATCAAATTCATTCCCCCGGTCAAGCCCTCCGGCCAACAATACAACAGGGGATGAAAAAGCTTCGAGAGCCTTTGTTGTTGCCAAAATATTCGTGGCTTTCGAATCGTTATAAAATTTTCTTCCTGAAACTTCGCCGACATATTGCAAGCGATGCTTTACACCTGAAAACGATGCCAGCACCTTTTGAATCGCTTTGTTTCCAACATTTTTCGCCTTTACTGCACAAATAGCGGCCAAAATATTTTCTAAGTTATGCTTGCCGACAAGAGCGATATCTTTTATATCAATAATTTTTTCACCATCATACCAAATGGATTCATTTTGGATATAAGCACCATTTGATACTTCCTTATTGGTTGAAAAATAAATTTTCTTTCCGTTTGACAGTTCGGACAGACGCACAACATCTTGATCATCCGAATTGATAACCGCAACCGATTGGTCATCTTGGTTCGAAAAAATTTTCCCTTTCGCTTGCATATAATTTTCGCGAGTTCCATGATAGTCTAGATGGGCATTAAAAATATTTAACAAGACCGCGACTGAAGGTTTAAAATGAATGGTTCCTAAAAGCTGAAACGAGGATACCTCCATAACTACAATTTGTTCCTTTGTCGCTTCCTGTACAACTTCACAAGCCACATTTCCGATATTTCCTGCCAGCAGCGGCTGTTTTCCATCTGCCTTCAGCATTTCGTATATTAAAGTTGTCGTCGTCGTTTTTCCATTCGATCCAGTTATCGCAATAATTTCCGCTTCAGAAATTTGATACGCAAGCTCGACTTCGGTTATAATGGGAATATTTTGGCTCGCTGCTTTTTGTACGATTGGGTTTGTGTATGGAATGCCTGGATTTTTTACAACAATATCAATATTATGCTCCTCGAGCAATTGTTCGGGATGTTCTCCTAAAATAAGTTTGATCCCTAAACTTTCAAGTTCTTTTACATCATCATTTGCTTCGTATGGTTTCATGTCGTTTACGGTAACACGAGCACCTAGTTTATGCAATAATTTAGCGGCTCTCAAGCCGCTTTTCGCCAAACCTAATACGAGAACGTTTTGATCGACATACATTTGTACATTTTTCAATTATAACCACACCTCGATGATAATTCCTAGTATTGCAAAAAGCAAACCCATCGCCCAGAATGTCACGACGACTTTCCATTCCGACCATCCGTTTAATTCATAGTGATGATGGAGCGGGCTCATTTTAAACACTCTTTTTCCAGTCATTTTAAAGGAAATTACTTGAATAATGACTGATAATGTTTCAATAACAAACACGCCGCCAATCACTATAAGCAAAATTTCTAATTTTGTCAAAATGGCTACAGCGACAATCGCTCCTCCTAAAGCCAATGAGCCAGTATCTCCCATGAACACTTTTGCAGGGTGAGCGTTGAACACTAAAAAGCCTAATACGGAACCGACCACTGCAACACTAAAGATGGCGATATCATATTGACTATTGTTCCATGCCAATACAGCAAATGCTCCGAAAGCAATTGCAGCGCAGCCGGATAACAATCCATCGAGACCGTCGGTCAAATTGACGGCATTTGAGCCGCCTACAAGCATAAACAAAATAAGAACGGGGTAGAGCCAGCCAAGATCAAAAGAAAGTTCCGTCCCCGGCAATCGAATTTCTGTAGAGAACTCAAATTGATTTAAAACAAAATAAAAAATAACCGCAACAATGATTTGACCGATTAATTTTTGTTTTGAAGTCAGACCGAGATTTCTTTTTAACACCACTTTAATCATATCGTCTAAAAATCCGAGGAGTCCGTAACCGATCGTTACAAACAACAGCAAAAACGTTTCGATCCCCGGTTTCGAAAATTTATTGGTCATGACAATAGTGGTGATAATGATGGATAACATAATCATGACTCCGCCCATCGTCGGAGTTCCGGATTTTTTTTGGTGGGATTTTGGTCCTTCATCCCGAATACTTTGGCCAAATTTCAGCCTTCTTAAAAATGGAATAAAAATGGGAGAAAGTAATACACTGATTAAAAAGCCCATTAAGATGGTAAAAAGCACGACTTGTTCTAGCATTGATACTTCCTCCTCCCACCAAAACCAACATTTGCCTTTATATCCATATGATTATTGATGTTAAACCATTCCAATTCCATAACAAATCCTCTTCCTGCTTGATTATTTATTCTCTTTCAATTGAATAGCGCGAATAGCCACTTTTCGATCATCGAAGTCAAATTTTTTGTCCCCGATTTGTTGATATGTTTCATGGCCTTTTCCTGCAATGACGACGACATCTCCTTCTTCTGCATTGCTGATTGCAAATTGGATGGCTTCCTCTCGATCGACAATTGAATGAAAAGGTTCTCCGTCGACACCAGCTGTCATATCTTTTAATATTTGATGCGGATCTTCATTTCTAGGGTTGTCGGAAGTAAAAATTGGAATGTCCGCCCACTGAACAGCAATTTTCGCCATAAGCGGACGCTTCGTTCGATCGCGGTCTCCTCCGCAGCCAACGACTAAAATGACTTTCTTTTTGGCAAGCTCCTTCACCGTTTTCAATAAATTGTCCAAGCTGTCTGGTGTGTGTGCATAGTCAATAATGACGGAAAAATTTTGTCCGCAATCTACTAACTCAAATCGGCCGCGCACACCTTCCATCGATTCGACCGCTTCGATGATCTTCTCGATCTCAACTCCTGAAACTAAAGAAGCCGCAATAGCAGCAAGAACATTATAAACGCTGAATTTCCCGACTAATTTCATTTGTACAGGAAATGTACCTTCAGGAGTAACGAGGAGAAAAGAAGTCCCGCTTGCATTCATTTTCAAATCTTTCGCCATAATCTCACATTCGTTTTCAATTCCATATGTAACGATATGGGAAGAAGTCATATGTCTGTAATAGTCAGAGGCTGGATCATCACCATTCAATATAGAAAATTTTGGATGATTATGATCATATTTATTTCCGAGCTGAGCAAACAATAATCCTTTCGCATTTCGATATTCTTCCATTGTTTGGTGATAGTCTAAATGGTCTTGGGTGAGATTCGTAAATACTGCAACATCAAAATCACAGCCGTGGACTCGTCCCATATGCAGCGCATGAGAGGAAACCTCCATACTGGCGTGGGTCACGTTCTCCTCAATCATCTTTTTAAATGTTTTTTGCAGGGTTAAGCTGTCAGGCGTTGTATTTTTTACTTCGTATTGTTGATCATTTATTTTTGTATACATTGTTCCGATTAAACCGGTTTTATAGCCGGCATTGCGAAAAATATGATCAATCAGATGAGTCGTAGTCGTTTTTCCGTTCGTGCCCGTGACACCGATGAGGTGAAGCTTATGTGTTGGCTGATCATAAAAATAATCAGCAAGCACAGCCATTGCCCGTTTTGTATCATTTACGACAATTACCGGGATATCATCCGGCAGATGGTTCAGCGGTTTTTCTGATAACAGAGCGGCTGCGCCTTTTTTTACAGCTTCTAAAGCAAACTCATGACCGTCTACCGTAAAGCCTTTGATGCAAATAAATAAGCTTCCTTCCTTCACAGCACGCGAATCCATTTCCAATGAAGTAATCTCAGGATTCCCATTACCATAACGTTTATAATGATGTAGAGCAGTGAGAATTGCATCTAATTTCATAACGATAATCCTTTCTCAAAAAAACATTCTCCATTATTTTATCTTAGCTTAAAATGAGCGACAAGGGCTTTTCAAAAGCAGTTGTTTCAAAAAGCCCTTTTTTAGAAAATTATTCGTCTGCTGCCGCCTCGTCTCCTAATAAAATTCGTACAGTAGATCCTTCTTTTACCTTTACGCCTGCTTTTGGCGATTGTTGAACGACTACCTTGCCGTCGCCGTTTACATCAAGTTTTAAATTCACAAGCTGTTCAGCGAGCTCCTGTTTTGTGAGTCCTAAAACGTCCGGTACTGTGACGAACTTTTCATCCAGCCAAGTTTCCTTTTTTTCCATTTGCTTCGTTCTAGGCTTCACACCGAGCTGTCGGAGACTGTCTTTTATGATTGTTCCTACAATTGGCGCGGCAACAACACCGCCAAATTGCACCGTTCCCTTTGGATTATCAACGGCGACATAAACAACTATTTGAGGGTTGTCTGCAGGTGCAAAACCAATAAACGATACAATATGATTATTTGTCAAATATCCTCCGCCGGGAGCAGCTTTTTGCGCAGTCCCCGTTTTTCCTCCGACCCGATACCCTTCAACAAACGCCCCTCTTCCTGTACCTTTTGCAACAACACTTTCAAGAGCAGCGCGAATTTGTTTGGATGTTTCCTCGGAAATAACGCGTCTTTTCGCCTCAGGAGTCTTTCTTGATACAACATCTCCCGTATCCGGGTCAATCCATTCTTTTGCGATATTCGGTGTATATAAAACACCGCCGTTGATCGCGGCTGAAACAGCGGCCACTTGCTGGATCGGCGTTACAGAGACCCCTTGGCCGAACGCTGTGGTCGCAAGCTCGACAGGTCCAACCTGACTTTCTTGAAATAGAATGCCGCTTCCTTCACCTGCTAAATCAATCCCCGTTTTTTCACCAAAGCCAAATTTTTTAATATATTCAAACAAAGTCGATGTTCCCAGCCTTTGTCCAAGTTCAACAAATCCCGGGTTGCATGAATTTTGAACAACTTCAAGAAACGTCTGATCCCCATGTCCGCCTTTTTTCCAACATCTTAATGTCGCACCGGCAACTTTTACATAACCCGGGTCGTAAAAATGCTCTCTATAAAGATCAACCTTCTTTTCTTCAAGAGCGGCTGCTAACGTGATAATTTTAAATGTTGATCCAGGTTCATACGTGCTCCAGATCGGCAAATTTCGGTTATAAACTTTCGGATCGACATGCTGATATTTTGTCGGATCAAATGTCGGTCTTGATGCCATGCCTAAAATTTCTCCGTTGTTCGGATTCATGGCAATGGCAATTATTCCGTCCGGATTGTATTTCGATTCGGCAATGTCCAATTCCCTTTCGATGATCGATTGAATTTTTGCATCAATCGTCAGCTTTAAATTCAAGCCGTCCACAGGAGGCATATATTCCTCCACTTCATTTGGCATTCTTTTTCCTTTAGCATCAGAATAAAATTTAACATATCCTTTTTGGCCTTTCAATTGCCGATCATAATATAATTCAAGTCCGCTTAGCCCTTGGTTGTCGATCCCTGTAAAGCCTAAAACGTGCGCTAAAAGGCTGTTAAACGGATAATATCTTTTAGAATCTTCGGCAATGTAAACGCCTTTTAAATTTAAACTGCGTATTTCTTGCGCTTTTTCGTCAGATATTTTCCGCCCTTCAGGATGAACACGGACAATCATTTCTTTTTTCGTTACGTATTGATAAGCTTTTTCCGTCGGCATATTTAAGACAGAAGCAAGCTTTTGAGCCGTTTCAGCTGGATTTTCGACCTGACGAGGAATGATAAATACGCTCGGGGCACTGACATTTGTCGCAAGCTTCTCCCCATTTCTGTCCACGATTTCTCCCCGCTTTGGTTCAAAAGGAATATTTCTGCTCCATAAATCCTTGGCAAGAGAAGTTAATTGCCCGCCTAACACAAATTGGACATATCCTAGTCTTACTTCGATCACGGCGAAAATCAAAAAACCTGCCAATAGAACGAAAACGAGCCGTTTTCTTACTGTTACATTTGAAACGCGCATATATACGATAACTCCCCTCATGTAGGTTCGCTATCAAAATATATGCCTCGTCCATTTAATATAGAACAAGCTTCAAGCGGAAGCAGGCGCCCGCTTGCCAAACCGTTCCCAGATACATTTTTTTTAAAAGCGGGCTCCTATTGTGGTACTACTTAGGCTTTTTTAATTTAATAGTTAATTGATCTCCTTTTCTAATTTCAGTGCCTGGTTTAATATTTTGTGCGTTAACATATCCGCTTCCTTCATATTTCAGCTCAAGCTCCATGATGGAACACAGCTTCATCACATCCCGCAACGACCATCCGGAAATGTTCGGCATTCTCACAGCTCCGTCCGTTAGAAGAAACACTTTTTCTCTTTGGATCACCCGTGAAGTCGCGCTTGGATATTGGGAGGTGACGGTGGCTCCGCCGCCTAGAACAATTGGTTGAATTTGCTGTTTTTCGAGCTGTTGAACGGCTTGTTGAACCTGCTGGCCTTTATATTCAGGCAGTGAAACTCCGACTTCTTTTTCATTTTTAACATTTTTTTCTTCCTTCGCAGCAGCAGTTGTCGGTTCAATTTTTAAATATTCAAGACTATTTTTCATCACTGATTTAAAAATCATGGAAACAGGAGCTGAACCGGTTTCTGTCGGCTTCAACTTCGGCTGCTGAACAGCAACGTAGACAATGAGCTCTGGATTTTCTTTTGGAGCCATTCCTAAAAAGGAAAATACATAATTTTCCCGGCCCGTTAAATAACGTCCTCCTTCTCCTGCTATTTGAGCTGTCCCAGTCTTCCCGGCGATGTGATACCCCGGGATTTGAAAAGGTTTCCCTGTTCCATGTTCAGATGTCACAACAGTTTCTAAAAGTTCAAGCGTTTTCGCAGCAGTTTCTTTTGTGATTGGTTCGCCTTCTACCGATGGTTCCGTCTTCTTTAGCACTTGATTTGTGTCAGGGTCTACAATTTTATCGATGACATAAGGCTTCATCATCTTCCCATCGTTGGCAATAGCTGTTGCAGCTTGTACGAGCTGGATTGGTGTGAAAGCTGACGCTTGTCCAAATGCAGTCGAAATTTTATCCCTCTCCCATTTGTAATTTAATTTGCTGTTCTCTTCGTTCGGCAAATCAATACCCGTTTTCTCTAAAAACCCAAAACGATTTAAATATTGATAAAACCGATCAAGCCCAATCTTTTTATGCGCTAATATGGCAAAACCGACATTGGATGACCGCTGAACAGCTTCATCAAACGTAATGGTGCCCCATCCGACATTGTTATGATCGTATATAGGACTTGCGCCTTTTACTTTATACATCCCGGACTTATATTTTTCGTTGCCGTTATAAACCCCTTCATTAACCGCAGCAGCTAATGTAAAAATTTTCATTGTCGAACCAGGCTCAAAACGGTAAGAAACAGCGTCATTGTAAAAATTTTGAATATCACGCTCGTTTGGATCAAAGCTTGGCCGCTGAGACATCGCTAAAATTTTCCCCGTTTTTGGGTCTGCGACAATTCCGATCATTTTCGTCGGCTGATATTGTTTTTCAGCTTCATTTAACGCATCTTCCAAAAACGTTTGAATTTTTTGGTCAATTGTTAAATAAACGTCGGCTCCGTTATTCGGCGTAACAATTTTGTCTTTGCTGTGCGGCAGCTTGTAGCCGCTTCGGTCGCTTTCATATATCACATATCCGTCTGTTTCCTGCAAATATTTATCTAAGCTTTTTTCTATCCCCAGCTGCCCGGTTGTTTTTCCCGTCTTTTCATCTCGCTTGGCGTAGCCAATCACATATGATGCAAATTTTCCGTTTGGATAAAAACGTTTTGTATCGCGAATAAAACCGATGCCGGGCAATTTAAGCTTTTCAATTTGCTGTTTTTTCGCAAAGCTGATGTTTCTTCCTTTTTCTCCGAATTCGACCTGAAACTTGTCTTTTTTCAAAATAGTTTCGATTTCTTTCTGTTTCATTCCAAGAATGGGAGCTAATTTTTCTGCCGTTTCTTCAGGATCGACAACATGATTCGGATGGTCGGGATCCGTTGTCATTTTTTCATCCAATACAGCTACTAATGTATAGGTAACAGTATCTTCAGCGAGCACGTTTCCTTTTTGATCCAATATTTGGCCGCGGCGGGCTTCAAGCATGCGCTTTTTTTCATATTTTTCTTTTGCCTTAACAGCTAGCACTTGACCATCGACAGTTCCTGTCGCTTGAATGTAGAAAAACCTCCCAAATAAGATAAAAAAGAGCAGAACAAATATTACGGATAATATTGCTGCTCCCCGATTCATATTTTTGCTTTTCTTCATCCCAATCAGTCCTGTATGCCTTTTACTTTGCTTGGATCTAATGTGAAGCCTAAGTCTTTAGCAATTTTATAAATTCTTTCAGGTCTTTTCAATTCATCGACCTGAAGGTTTAAATCACTGTTGATTTTTTCCTGATTTTCAATTTCAGCTTCGATTTTCTGCATTTCTATATTTGCTTGATACAATTTCACACTATTTGAGATAATCCAAATGGAGCATACCAGCATCAAAAATAAAAAAACAACAAATAACAGTTTCTCGCCTAATGTAATGGAGGATCTTTTTCGTTTAACAACGAGGGTTTGTTTTGCATGCTTCTTTTCTTCTTGTCGCCTTTCTTGAATTTTGACAGCTAAATTGCTCATAGAAAACCTCCTATTTTTTAATCTTTTCTGCTATACGAAGTTTAGCGGATCTCGCCCTTCGATTTTCTTCAATTTCATTTTCCGACGGCACGATCGGTTTTTTTGTTATAATTTTGATTTCTGGCAGCATTTCGTTGGGAATTATCGGTATGTTGCGCGGAATTTCTGCTTGGCTGGCAGCTTTTCTAAACGCCAGTTTGCAAATTCGATCTTCTAAAGAATGGAACGTAATAACACATATCCGCCCTTCTGGAGCTAACAGTTCAATTGCCTGACTAACCGCGCTTTCAAAAGCGGAAAGCTCGTCATTGACGGCAATTCTAATTGCTTGAAAGATGCGTTTGGCAGGATGCCCGCCTTTTCTTCTAGCGGCGGAAGGAATTGCCTCTTTTATAATTTCCGTCAGCTCGCCAGTTGTTTGAATGGTCTTTTTTTTGCGGGCAAGTTCAATTTTTCGAGCTATTTGCTTTGAAAATTTTTCTTCTCCGTATTGAAAAAAAATTTTTACAAGCTTTTCATAGGGCCAGGTGTTGACAATGGTAAAAGCGGAAAGCTCTTGGTTTTGATCCATTCTCATATCAAGAGGAGCATCATATTGATAGCTGAAGCCTCGTTCCGGTGTGTCCAGCTGAGGCGAAGATACTCCCAAATCAAACAAAATCCCGTCTACTTTATGAATACCCCTAGAGAAAAGCTCTTCTTTTAAATGTTTAAAATTGCTTTTGATGATGGTTACTTTATCTTGGAAGGGCTCGAGTTTTTCCTTCGCAAAAGCAATTGCAGCTTCATCTTGGTCAAAGGCGTATAAATGTCCAGTTGTCAGCCTTTTAGCAATTTGTTCGCTATGGCCTGCCCCTCCTAATGTGCAATCAACATAAATTCCGTCCTCTTTTATTCGTAAACCTTCAATCGCTTCATCCAGCAAAACTGTCTTATGTACAAACAATATCCAGCACCTCGTTTCCAACGGAAGAAGTTTTGATCATGGATAGGATGAACATCAAATATCAAAATCAATCATGTTTTCTGCAATTTCTTCAAATGATTCTTCTTGTTCAGCCACGTATTGCTCCCAATTTTGTTTGCTCCAAATTTCTATCCGACTGGAAACGCCGATGACGACGCATTCTTTTTCCAATTTCGCGTAAGCAAGAAGTGGAGCCGCAATGTTAATCCGTCCTTGCTTGTCCATTTCACATTCAATAGCGCCGGAAAAGAAAAATCGTGTAAAAGCTCGGGCATCTTTTTTTGTTAATGGGAGAGCTTTCAGTTTCTCTTCAATCACTTTCCATTCGCTGAGGGGATATCCAAACAAGCATTGATCAAGACCTCTCGTGAGAACAAACTTCTCGCCAAGGCCTTCCCTGAATTTTGCGGGTACGATCAATCTTCCTTTTGAATCGATCGTATGTTGGTATTCTCCCATAAACATTACGATGGCCCCACTTTCATTTCTTTTCCACCACTTCCCCCCACTTTTCACCACAAATTTATTGTACTATTAATGGACATAAAAAAAAACCCTGTATGACACAGGATTTTTCAAAAAATAGTTTTATAATTTGACAATTTTATGTTTTCCATTGAAAGTATATGTCAACTGCTGCAAATCTTTTACAAAATTCGGCCCATATTTGTTTAAATAGTAATAAATATTCCATACTCTTTCTTGCCATTGATTATTCGGTTTCAGTGAATACTCAATACGCCTGAACTTTTGCAGCTCTGCTTCATATTTTGCATGTATCTTTTTTTGAACGATCCTTTCCACAAAATCTATCTGCTGTTCGATAAATTGTGCGTTTTTCCGCAATACGGGCGCTAAGCTTTGGTCGAAATCCTCTATTTTTTCTCGCAATGACCGATGAATGTCCTCAATCTCTACTTTTGCTTTCGACACATATGTGCTGACATCAAAGGGCTCCTTTTGTTTAAACCACCTATGTTTTAACGGTTCAACCCCCTGCTTAAGAACCTCTTCCAACGGCAGGTCCAATTCTAGCAAGTCCGACTCTATGTTTCTTTCTAAAATCGTCAAATGAATTCTCGGAATAACTGGCGGCACATTCATCGAGAATAAATGAAATACCCCTTTTAATTCTGCCCAATACGCAATTTCTCCTGGTCCGGCGATAAAAGCCAAAGTCGGAAGCAAATATTCCTGCATGACCGGTCTTGTCACTACATTATTGCTGAACTTCCATGGATTCATTCTGACTTCTTCTAAAAGATCAGACAACGAAGACGTCCAATTGATTTCAGGGATCGAAAACAGATTCTTCTCTTTTTCTATGAGCAAATAGCGCTCATCTTCTATTTGATAAAACAGATTGGCGCAGTTTTCTCTCATTGTAATTGCTTGATATGGATATCCTTCTTCTTTTAAAATTTGCTGCTGCTTGACGACTTGATGATAAATGCTGTCAGTTGCCATGAGCATTTGTTCGAAATAAGATTTTTCCAATTCCCGCAATTCTTTTGATCCAGAGTTGATGAGTACAATTCCTTCATCTCCGAACATGGAGATGAGTAATCGTTCAAAAAATTCAACGTAAGTGGCAGATTGGTCAAGCTCATGATACAAAGAAGCAAGCAAATGTTTCGTATATTTCGTTTCGCCAAATGCCGCAAAAACTTCTTCCAGCCAAATGCGACAAGCGTTTTTATCAATTGATAACTCCGATATCATTGTTTTTTTTCGTTGTGTTTGCATGATCGTTTTCTTTTTCAAACGCCCTCTGTCTGCCACATAGAGATGATTAATTTCGTCAAAGTCATGATCCTCCCCCGCGATCCAAAAAACGGGAACAACAGGTATGTTCAGCTTTTTCTCTTGCTCTTTCGCCAATGCCAATATGGAAATGATTTTATGTATTGTATATAAAGGCCCTGTTAAGAGTCCAGCTTGCTGACCGCCCACAACGACGACACTATTCGGATTTTTTAATTTTAAAATATTCTCCATCATCTGTTCTGTTGCGTTCAGCCGCTTATGATATTGGATTAAAACATCCGCCAGCTCATCCCTCTTATAAGTCCTTGATAAAATATCGTCATATCTTTTTTGAAATACATCTTCTTGAAATGGATCATAATCAAAATATTTTTCAACCTCTAATCGCCGATTTATATAATTGTTCACAAAAGGATTGGATTGAGGAAGGAAGAGTTCAAACGCCTCCATATCTATTAACTTCCTTTCTTCGTTCATTATCATTACCCCGACAAGAGTATAGCATGTAATATTTTTAAACAAAAAAATTTTGCTTTTATTTATTCACATTTGATTCATTATGTACATAAACACCCCGATGATCGCCATGCTCTCAGACAGTAGAAAAAATATTAAAAAAGAACTTCTCCACATCATTTTCAATGCTTTCATCCATTTGATCTCGTCAGTGAATACGAATTGAAGTCCAGCTGTCGCCAAAAAAAGCAGCAAATATAAACAAAGCAGCCATAAAAACGATTGATGATGCCAAATAACAGAAAGCTTGATCCAAAATGAAACGGCAAAAAATACAGCAGCCACATCCACGCTCAAAAGGAAAGATTTTTTCTTACTTTTTAATAGAATACGAAAAAGAACCAAAAACAGCAGCCACGCGGCCAATGGAAACGTCACAAAAAAGGCGATGATTCCTATAACAATTCCCATCAACGTTCCTCCTGGTTTTCCAACCCTTTAATCGCATTGTACAAAAATTCCATTGTACAAGTATGAGCACCCTTTTCTTTCCCTTTTTGAATGAGATCCCCTAATATTGAATCAATTTCTGTTTTTTTATGATGTTCAATATCCGACAGCATTGATGAACGATTGTTTTTTGTCTTTATTGCAATACTTTCAATATATTCCCATAAATCATCCTTTTCATTTATTTCAAGAACATCACATACTTCGTGAAATAGCTTTTTGGCAAGCTTTGCAACATAAGGATTGCTGACGATGTGGCCATTCGGCATTCGAAATAAGGCAGTTAATGGATTAATAACTGCATTGGCGGCCAGTTTTTTCAATACAACCGGCACCCAATCCTCTTCATATTGTACCAAAAATAATGGATCAGACGTATTTAACTGATCAATAAATTCCCGCGCCCCACCGCCGTCATACGGGCTGATGCGAATTTTCCCAATACCAGTATGGTGAACGGTATTAGGGGATTTTTTTAAGGCGCCGTGCTCTACAACCCCTATATACAATTCATGTTGGGCAAGCTCTTTCATTCTGCCGATATGAGTTATGCCGTTTTGAACAAATACAATCTTTTTCGGCGGCAATTGCTTTAGCTTTCCAAATAATGACGGCAGACTATATTGCTTGACAGCAATAATTAATAATTCTTCATTATATAATACATCTGCACGTGATTTTACATATGCAGTCCAAGGGTTCGGGCCTATGACATGTATCCCTTCTGTCCTTACCAAAATTGCCTGCTCTTCCGTCTTTGTATAAAGGGTAATGTCATGTTTTCGGCTAAGGTATGCCGATATTAACAAGCCTACAGCTCCTCCGCCAATTACACCGATCTTCAAGTTCTCCACCTCTCTCATATGTATCATAACAAACAAAAACTAAAAATTCTTCTTTTTCCTGAATATAATTAAAAATTTGATTATATTTGCTTTTTTATTATTTTTTCAATGTTATTTTCTCTTTATGTTTAGTATAATGTGAGTGAAAAGGCGTCTATCATTATAGCGGCAATTGGGGGAGATTCGCCATGGTAAAAGTGGAAAAATTATTAGTCAATTATAAAACTTTAGAGGAATTTAAAAAATTTAAAGAATACGGCTTACAAGAATTATCCATGCTGGAGGATTTAGAAGCAAATATTATCGAAAATAACAGCGATTCGCCCTTTTACGGGATTTACTACGGAGACAAATTAATTGCCCGGATGAGTTTATATCGGGTGGATAAAAAATACGATCAATATTTTGAGCCAAAACAGGACTATCTTGAGTTATGGAAATTGGAAGTGCTTCCTGAATACCAAAGAAAAGGGTATGGAAAAACGCTTGTTGATTTTGCCAAATCGTTCGGCTTGCCTATAAAAACAAATCCGCGTATGAAATCGGCTGGCTTTTGGGAAAAGATGGGCTTTGTCCCTGTAAAGTATGATATGAAACGAGATCGTGGAGAAAATCCTCTCGTTTGGTATCCTAACAGTGTCACTGTCAAAGAAAAGGGCGCTCATTAAAAAAAGACGCTGGCAGCGTCTTTTTCAAAGTCAGAAGTCGATAGTTGATGAAACCGGCACGCTTTGTCGGTTTCATCTATTTTTAGAATCTCCCTTTTTTCATTCCTGACCGAACTGAAACGGTCTTTTTTTATGTTTCATTTTTTCTTTCTCCGCCTCTTCTTTCAATCCTGCTCGTTCCCTCACTTTTTCCATCATTTTAATAAAAGCGTAAAATTCATTTTCAATCTTCTTCAATTGTTCATGTAATTGTTCATTTTCGTTTTTAAATTCTTCTACTTTTTGTTCTAGAAAAGAAATTGTTTCACGCAAGCTTTTATTTTCTTCTTCCAACCGATTGTTCACCGGTTGGTGCTGTGTAGACTTTAAAAAAGCAATCACATCTTCGATAGTGATTTCCGATCTTCCACCTGCTTTCTCATAATGAAGCAGCTTTTTTTCGGAATTTTTCTTCTCTTTTTGCTGTCTAAATTTTTTACGTTCCTGTTTCGCAAGTTCAATGTCTGTTTCATATTTTTTTCGCAAATATGAATTCCAGCGAAAACCGCATGCAGCAGCCGTTCTTGAAAGTTTCTCCGCAACGATCTCAAAAGCCTTTAGTTGTGTTCCGCCTTCGCGAATATGCTGCAAAACAATTTCTTTCAAGAGCAGATCTTCATCCTCTGTCCATGCATCTTGCCGTGTCACCGCCATTTGTTCATCCCTCCGTTTTGATTTGACTTTTTCTTAAAAATGATTTTTTAAAAATAGAATGAGATGTAACAAATCAATTGTTGCTTCCATTCTCTTTTCTAAATTTTGTGATGCGAGCTTTTTGCCTCATCTCAACTATTTCATGCAATTTTTAATAATATATATGCCTGTAATAGAAACGATAGAAGCACAGTTTTAGTTGAAAGGAAAAAGAATGTGCTTCTTTCATTGACATTTCTTCTGCTTCCTAAAAAGTTTTTTTTGAAAATCGAGGGAGAATTGAGAGATGCATTAGTAAATTTGGAAGAAGCGGTTGTTCTAATTCGGCATTCGACATTTTCTTCACATCTTTTCCCATTCCGCCAGCAGGCAGGCTGTCAAAAGAGAGGATATTTTTTAGAGTCTAGCTTGGAGGAGATTTATGCTAAAAGGACAAATCTTCTACTCATATTCGTGAAGTCGTTCGCTTAACACTAGAGGAAGGATCGTTTTCTCGGCAGCTTCATGGAACCTTAGGAATAAAGAGGATGCACAGATTTCAGAATGGATTAAGAAATTTTCAAAGATTCAAGGAAGCCTTTGTGCCAGGAGAAAAATATGTATGTATTGAAAGCTTTTTCTCGCGCTTTAATACAGAAAGCTCCAAAAACGATCAAGCCGTTCAAGCAGATCTTAAGCCGCATTTGCTTTCACAAAATGTAACGGCCTTTCCCCGACTGAATATCGAGAAAAGGCCGCAGCTAAATTGTCTACTTGACACGGTATGGTCACTTTTCATTATTTGTTTACTACTTCTCTGCCTTTGTATGTTCCGCAAGATTTGCATACGCGGTGCGCCAGCTTCATTTCTCCGCAGTTTGGACATTCTACCATACCTGGAACTTGTAATTTAAAATGTGTACGGCGCAATCTTTTTTTCGTTTTGGATGTTCTTCTAAAAGGTACTGCCATTTTTCCCACCTCCTTACAGAGCAATGCTTTAAGAATCATTTTCTTTCTTATCCAATAACTTAGCTAAGCTAGCTAATCTTGGGTCAATTTTGTTTTTTTGTTCTTCATCTTTTATTAGCTTCCAAAACTTTCCTTCTTGAGGTGCTGCTTCCTGCTTGTTTTCCTCTTCATCACTAAACACTTGAAGCGGAATTTCTAAAAGGACAAGCTCATGAATGATTGGCATTAAATCAATGACTTCTCCTTGAACAACATGTGTTTGCTCACTCGTTTCATACTCGTCGGAGCTAAACAAAAACGTTTCCGATGTGCGGATTTCAAATGGATATTTAACATCAACAAGTGTTCTTGCGCAAGGAAGCGTCATTTCGCCAGTAATTGTTAAATGAAAGATGACTTTCATAGAGCTTATATCTGCATGTCCTTGAACATGAACAGGAGTTATCTCCCGCAAATCAGGATGATTTTGGACAAGATCATATAGATCGACATCTTCATTGATTTGTAAGCCTTTTTTCTGCAGTTTATATAATTGATGAACAGACCATTTCAACATATATCACCTCAAGACAACAAAGGTTATTATAGCTTTCAAATAAGTATTTGTCAATATTTTTCCTTTACACTATAATATAGGCATTATTGCACAAATATATTGATGAATTGAAAAAGAAGGTGATGGAGTTGAAGGCGGTCGGAATTGTTGTAGAATATAACCCATTTCATAACGGTCATTTACACCATCTTGCCGAATCAAAGAAGAAAGCAAATGCTGATATTGTCATTGCAGTGATGAGCGGTCATTTCTTGCAAAGGGGAGAGCCGGCACTCGTCTCAAAATGGGCGAGAACAGAAATGGCTCTAGCAGGCGGCGCAGATCTAGTTTTTGAACTTCCGTTTGCCTTTTCATCGCAAAGCGCAGAAATTTTCGCCAGCGGCGCCGTGTCGATTTTAGATGCGCTTGGCTGTGATTCACTATGTTTCGGAAGCGAGGTCGGAAAAATTGACGCTTTTCTTGAAACATATGAACTGCTGGAGAAAAGAAGCGATGATTTCGTTCATCTTTTGAAAACAGCGCTTTCGAAAGGCAACAGTTATCCAAAGGCCGTTTCCATTGCTTTTCAAAAAATTGCTTCCGGGGAAAAAACGCTATTAGATTTAAGCAAACCGAACAATATATTAGGATTTCAATATGTCAAAGCCATTGTTCAACAAAAAAGCTCGATGAAGCCTCTTACAATCGAGAGAATTGGCGCCGGCTACCATGATGAATCATACCATCACCCGAGCATTGCCAGCGCAACAAGCATCCGAAAAAACATTGTTCATGAACAAAACTTGTCTTCCATGAAACATTATGTTCCGGAAAGTTCGTTTCGCATTTTACTGAATTATAAACAAACTTATTCAGCCTTTCACGATTGGGAGCTTTACTTTCCATTTTTAAAATATTCTATATTGTCCAAAACTTTAACAGAATTAAAAGAAATATATGAAATGGACGAAGGCTTGGAACACCGCGTTGTTCACCATATTAAAAGGGCTGCATCATTCCACCAGTTTCTATCTCTCTTGAAAACGAAAAGATACACATGGACAAGATTGCAAAGATTATGCACCTATCTTTTGACCAATACGAAAAAAGAAGAAATGGCGAGCATATTAAAAACGAAAAAAGCCCCGTATATTCGTTTGCTCGGAATGTCAGGGCGGGGGCAAAGCTATTTGCAAGCTGTTAAAAAACAGTTGGAGCTGCCGCTTATTTCTAAAGTTTCGTCCTATTCTTCAGATGTATTGGAAATGGATCTCAGAGCGACAAATGTTTATGCGCTCATCCTCAACGAACCTGCCGCAACCGAGTTTATGAAGCTCGAGTATACAATGCCTCCTATACGTTACGGGCTTCCTTAACCGGAAGTCCTCATTGTTTCTAAATAATGGACGGCATCATCAAATGTATCCACCGGTATGATTTTCATATCAGAATGAATGGAGTCTCGTGTCTTCAGCGCTTCTTCATAATCGGAGCCTCTCTTGCCGTTTTCGTTAGGGGCAAAAAATATATCAATCCCAGCACGGTCTGCTGCTATCACTTTTTGTGAAATGCCGCCGATCGGACCTATCTCCCCTTTTTCATTAATCGTTCCTGTTCCAGCAATTTCTAATCCTTTTGTTAAATCCGTTTTCGTCAGCTGATCGTAAATTTCAAGAGCCATCATCAGACCTGCTGAAGGACCGCCGATATCTTTTGTATTGATAGTAATACCTGGTGAAGTCGTCAATTTTTTATCCGTCACGACGCCAACACCGAGACCCGTTTTATTAGGATAACCAGGAATTTGGACAAGTTCTACTGATGTTTCAATTATTTTTCCATCTCTGTTTATTTTTAGTGATATATGATCGCCTTTTTTCTTCCCTTTTAAATAATCAGTGAATTGCTCTGAAGTTTTTATATTCATTCCATCGGCTTCGACGATTCGGTCGCCAACTTTTAATTTTTCCCTTGCCGGTACTTCTTTCATAACCTCCAATACTGTAACGCCATTATTTTGAATAGTAATTTTTTTGCCGGCTTCTTTATAGGCGATGGTAATCGCAGCTTTTTGTGAAGCTTCCATTATATGTATTTGACGTTTTATATATTCCTCATCAGATTCATCTTCTTGGCGGACATGTTGAATCGGCATAATCTCATAATCATTCTGCATTTTCGCCCATAAATACGTAAATAATGTTGCTCTCCCGAAACGGACTGTTGTTAACGAAAAGCTGCCCTCTTCCTTATATCCGTTTTCAACATGAATCATATTGGATAAATCATTGACCAATCCCGGTTTTGTAATATAATAAGGGAGCTTGATGAAGGAACCGGAGAGTGCGACAATGATGCTGATGATAAGAGAAATAATAATGCGTTTACTTTTCATGATTGGTCTCCTTCCATTGGTTGATCTTATTCTTGATCTCATCAATATGTTTCGTTGCTTCCTCTTCACCAAGTTTAATAATTTCATCAATTTTCGTAAACGCTCCGCTGTGAAAATGTTCAACACGCGGGCAGATCACTACATCTGATGTTATTCGATGCTGCGCTAACTCATTTTGCATAATGTCTAAACTCCGCATAATGACATCAAAAATGGACTGAATGCGAGCTTCTTTTTTGACATGTGATACATCGACCGCTATTACGATATCAGCCCCCATTTCTTTCACCGCTGAAACGGGAACCCGTTCAATCACTCCTCCGTCAACTAATAACGAGCCGTTATAAGAAAAAGGAACAAAAATTCCCGGAATCGAAATGCTTGCCCGAACGGCATCCGCAACAGGACCTTTTCGAAAAACAACTTTTTTCCCTTCATTTAAATCGGTTGCAACGACCGCTAAAGGAATCGGCAAATCTTCTATATTTTGATTTCGGGTAAAAATTCGAATTAACTGTTTAATGCGGTCTCCTTGAATAAACCCCATTTTTGGAACGGTCACATCGATAAAATATTTTCGTTTAAATGCTGCCGCCAATTTATACATTTGTTCAACAGTTAAACCTGAGGCATAAAAGCTTCCTACAAGGGCCCCCATGCTCGAACCGGAAATCATATCAATCGGTATTTCATGCTGCTTCAACACTTTCAAAACACCCAGATGAGCAAACCCTCTAGCTCCCCCGGAACCTAACGCCACACCAATTGTTGGATGTTTCGGCATAAACGGAGCCCCCTTTCATGAATTTGTTATTCATCATATGGTCTAAAATGCCACCCTATTCACGTATATTGAATTATAGGTTGTACGAAAACCTCTTATTCATTCTATCATGTCAGCTTATACGTGTGCAGTTTTCAATAGGGGGCATAACAATTGAAAGAGGCAAAAATTAAAACTGCTTTATACGCAACCGTTATTTTCTTTATCACCTGCACGATTATTTTTTTTCCTGACGCCTCACTTGAGGCATCAAAGCGGGGATTACATATGTGGTGGAACATTGTTTTTCCTTCCTTGCTGCCTTTTTTTATTGTCTCGGAAATTCTTATATCAATCGGTGTGGTCCGTTTTATCGGCGTGTTTTTAGAACCGCTTATGCGGCCCGTTTTTAAAGTTCCAGGAGCAGGGGGATTCGTTTGGGCAATGGGGATGGCTTCCGGATTCCCCGCCGGGGCAAAATTGACTGCAAGATTAAGACAAGAAAACCAGATCTCAAGACATGAAGCGGAAAGGCTTGTGTCTTTTTCCAACTCTTCAAATCCTCTATTTATTTTCGGAGCTGTGTCAATAGGTTTTTTTCAAGATAAAAATCTCGGATTGCTGCTGGCCGTTTCGCATTATTTAGGAAATGTTTTCGTCGGGCTAACGATGAGATTTTGGGGAAAAGATGAAAAAAAGCTGCAAAAGGAAACAGTACATTCGAAGCCATCATTTAAAAAAGCGTTTCAGCTTATGCACGAAATGAGAATGCAAAATGAAAAACCTCTTGGAAAAATGCTCGGGGATGCCGTTCTCAATTCTGTCCAAACGCTGCTCGTCATCGGGGGCTTTATCATTTTGTTTTCGGTATTAAATCAAATTTTAAGCATCGTTCATGTGGCGGACATAGCAGCAACTTTCATATCGTCTTTGTTTATTCTTGTTCATATACCGACTGAGCTTTCCGTTCCGTTTTTTTCCGGACTGTTTGAAATAACATTAGGCAGCCAGCTTACAAGCCAGGCACAAGCCGCCATGCTGGATAAGGTGATCATCACAAGCTTTATATTGGCATTCAGCGGCTTCTCCGTTCAAGCACAAGTGGCAAGCATTTTAGCAGAAACAGACATCCGCTTTAAGCCTTTTTTCTTCGCCCGCATTATGCAAGGGATTTTTTCAAGCCTCTCTGCTTTGATCTTATTCAAGCCTTTATATATCGATCTATTGTCAAAGAATGAAGGTTATGCACCGGCATTTATATTTGAAAAAACTCCAAGCTTTCTCACGGAGTATTGGCTGCTCCTTTCCAAAGTCGGCCCCGTTATCACGATTTGCACGCTCATTGTGTATATTTTGATTTACTACTTTCGTTTAAGAAATAAAAGTGGAACATAAGAAAAGGTTCGGAAACCAAAATTTTCCGAACCTCAAAAAATTATTTTTTATACATATGCTCATATTTTTTCTTTAATGCTTCTTCCACTTCATACGGTACAAGCTCAGAAACTTTTCCGCCGTATTTAGCGACTTCTTTAACAATACTTGAACTTAAAAACGAATACTGATTGTTTGTCATCATAAAAAAAGTTTCTATATTTTCATCCAGCACTCTGTTCACTGATGTGATTTGCATTTCATATTCAAAATCAGAAACAGCCCGAAGGCCTCTCAATATAGCGTTCGCATTTTTGCTTCTCGCATAATCAACGAGCAGCCCTTGAAAGGATTCAATGTATACGTTCGGTAAGTTGCCCGTTACCTTTCTCAGCAGCTCACATCTTTCTTCTACAGTAAATAGCGGCTTTTTTGAAGAATTGTTTAAAACGCAAACATACACTTTTTCAAATACATTTGCCCCCCGCTTTATGATGTCTAAATGTCCATATGTAACGGGATCAAAGCTTCCCGGACAGACTGCAATGCTTGCCAAAATAAATACCCCCATCCGACTTCAAACATTTTGATACAAAGATACACTTGTTATACCATATCGCTCAGACTTCGTTTTTGCAAGTGATAAAACTTGGTCTGGCAATGTTACTTCATAGCTATGCTCGCACACAACGACACCATCCGTTGACAATAAAGACTGCTCATGAATTACCTTTAGAATAGATTCTAATTTTTGTTTTTTATAAGGCGGATCCAGAAATATGATCCGAAACTTCAGCCCGCGTTTGCTGACAGCTTTTAACGCTTGATCAGCGCTGGTGCGATATACTTCAGAACAGTCGTTTAACTTTAAATTTTCTAAATTCTCTCGAATCGTTTGAATCGCTTTCATATCTTTATCAATAAAAATAGAGCATTCTATCCCTCTTGATAAAGCTTCTATTCCAAGACTGCCGCTGCCGGCAAACAAATCTAAAGCAAGTCCCCCTTCAAAATATGGTCCGATCATGTTAAATATTGCTTCTTTTACTTTATCTGTCGTCGGTCTTGTCGTCTTTCCAGGAACCGATTTTAATGCTCGTCCTTTTAATGCACCGGAAACCACTCTCATACCATTCACCACAACTTGACAAAATTCCTTTTGGCTCGGAATAATATTAACATAGAAAATGTAAGATCATCAATTAAATTTGACAGCTGTTTTTTTGCAGAAGCGAGTATAATTTTTTGCCAATTGACCATAATGAAAGTGACAACATCAGTTGTGATGGTGTTGTTGCCAACCGCGGAGAAGACTTACGTTTCCCCATAAGTTCTTCCTCCGGTTTCTCCTCTCCCTTTCCCTTCTGCTTTGAAGATTTTGCTTCAAAGCTAGGAAGGATCCTGCAGATCCAATCTGCAGGCTTTTTTTTATTCTTTCAATTCTTCCATTTTCATGATACATTTATTTACGGACAAAAGCGCAATACATTTAGCTTATGAATTTAGCAACCAAATACCCATTGGAGGAAGGATAAAAATGATCCAGCGATTTATTGAACTAGGAGAAGGATATTCAGATATATACGAATTATTGGAAATCGCAAAAAGAAATCAAGACCGGATTTCGCACTTTCTAGTCCTTTATACAGTAAAAAATGGAAAAGAGGTTTGTTCGTTCGTCATTGTGTTAAAACCGACGGAGATAGGTGATTTCCAGCCTCTTTATATTTGCCGGGAAGGGATCCCAAATCCGCAGAAAAAAACGAACAAACGATTTGAACTTTTTCAACAGGCTGCCGAAACATATGGTCATGAGCTGATCGAGCTTGTTGTAAAGCCTTCAGACCAATTTTCTGATGTTGAATTGTATTACCAGCATTTAATCGGCATATTGCGGATGAACCGATACATACCTTCTTTACAATAGTAGGACAGCCTAAATTCTCGGCTGTCCTATTTATAATCCAATTTTATAATCATATTCTTTTGCTTTATCCACTTTTGATTCAAATTCAATTTTTAAAAGCGGCCTGTAAGAAGGTTCGACCCTTTTTACGAAAGAAAATGATGCAATGGTGTCCATTATTTCGTCTATTTGTTCTCTATCACAATAAAGAACAACATATTTCATTTTTTTTGAAACATAATGAATGTTTCCAAATTTCCGCAAACTTTTTACATATTTTAAAGAATGCAGCCAAACAATAATTCCCTGTCTTTTTTCAAACATCCCGATTCTCCTTTTCCTTTGCTTCTAAACCCGTTTAAGCTGAACAGCCGCATGCTCCGCCTGATGCGCATCCACAGCTAGGCATCATTTCAAAATAAGGGTTTCCAGTCGGAACTTTAATGGCTGTTGAAACAGCTCGTCCGATATACATGCTGATTTCATCGAGAAGTTTTTGAATTTCTTTTTCCGCTTTTTTAAATGCAGCGACTTTATCATTTAAATCAAGTTCTCTTTTAATTTCCCTCATTTCGCTTTTAATTCGATTATAATCAGGATGATATTTGCCAAATCTCATGACATCTTCGTATTGCTCTTTTATTTTGACAAATTTTTGAATAATTGTTTGAGCTTCTTGATCATTTTGCAAATTATATAATGAACGCCGATATTCGATCGCAAGTTCTGATTCTGTTATCATTTTTGCTAAAGCTTCCGCTTCATCTAAAAGCAGAACGCTTTCCATTGACGTAACCATTAAGATCACACCTCCAATATTGATTGTAGCACGAACATCATCTTATTTACAACGCCTGCGTTTCTCATATATTTACAATCCATTCTTTTTTCAATTGATAGCTGGTTGAATCATTATATACTAATTCCAGGTTGATTGTGTGCCGCCCTTTAGACAATCCTTTTATAATAAATGCAGCAGAATAAATATCACTTTTTTTCTTTCCATCAATATATAATACGATATGACCTTCTCCTTCTTTTTTCGTGTTCCGTTCACCGTTAAATGTAAAATCAGGCACATAGCATTCTACATAAACGTTGTTTCCTTCTACATGATGACGAACTTGAAATTTTCTTATTTGGCTGTTCATCGTTTCAATGGCATTTCTGTCGGATTCATGAATTTCTGTCGGAACGATGCTGTCTTTTTTATTTCCTTCCGGTACCGGTTTTTCTGGGGAACAAGCCGCCATAACCGTGAGAAGCGTCAGCATTGCGAGCCATTTCATTTGCATAATCATGATGCCTCCTTTTTCATATATTTTCAACACTTTATGTAAAAACATGTGCTTAAAATAAAAAAGACGCTGACGCGTCATTCACAAATTCGGAAGCTGCTGAATGCGGAATACAAACAAAAACCCGTTTTTTTCATTCCATTAGGAAAAATGATTACTTTCGTACAAACACATTTGAACCGTTAATTTTCGCGAAATGCTTGCAGCATCGCCAGCATCATCGACATCATTTGAATAGAATTCGAAAATTTTTCTATTTTATGCGGCAGAGTTAGATAATAGTCATTTGCCATGCTAATTTCCATTTTCTCAAGAAATTCAGGATGTCTAGTCAAGGTGCGGTACCAATATGGCTTTTCGCGAATGTATTGCTTTAAAAGGGGATTTTGTTGAATATATAAATACAAGTCCTTTCTCATTGTTATTAATCCTTTCTAAACGATAAGGGATGCGAATGATTTGGATCTGATTTGCGGCTGCTCTCGATCTCTTTTAAAAGATTTTGAATGGTTGAAATCGCATCATTCATTTTATATAAATGTTCGTTTACCGTCTCCACATCTAAATGCTGAAAAGTTTGTAAAATATTTTTCAGAAAGTCACCTTGTTGATGTTTACGGCTTTTCATACTGTTTGATCGGTATTTATTCCACAAAGGATCTTCCTCACCTAAAAGCTGCCAATCTTCATAAATCTCCTTCCATGTTTTCTTTTCTTTGCGGACTTCTTCTATTAATTTTGGATGTTTTTTAATAAATTGTTTAAACAATTCGAGTTTTGATAACGATTTTGTTTTCATGCGATCACCTCATAAACGTTTTTCTTATATTTAATATATCGATAACGGAAAAATTGGTGATAAAATGAAAAAGCGAGCCTCTTCATTTGGCCCGCTTTGCAATAAAATTTTGCGTATAAAATTTTTCATACACTCCTACCCCTATATGTGTGAACCGTTCATCAAGAAGCGTTTTTCGGTGTCCTTCACTATTCAGCCAGCCTTCGACCGCGTCAATTCCATCCATATATCCATGCGCAATATTTTCACCAGCCATTTCAAAATGAACCCCAGCAGATGTCAAACGATCGGAAAGAGAGCCTCTATTAGGCGAAACGTGAGAAAAATATCCTTTTTCACTCATTTCCTTGCTGTGAGAATAGGCGACTTTCGCTGTGCTTTCTTCCTGCTTAAGAGGACTTAAACCATTTATTGTTCGAATTACATTCGTTATGTCAACAATTTGTTGTTCTTCCCCGTACTCAATTTTCCGCTGCTCTTCCTCTGTTATAGGCTCTGCCGCTAAAAGCTCGCCTCTATATACAACTTCATATGGACGCTGTTTTACTAATGTTTGAACATCAAAAGCTCTAATGCTCGATAACGTTCCAGTGAATTTATCCATATACAACTGAACATAAAGATCATCATTCAAACGGACTGTCGGCCTGACATTCAGGTCATCTTCCGACAGCTCGAACCGATATGAGTTTAAACCAATATCTGCTGTGACAAATGAATTGGGAGCGACAATATGAAATACTTGGGTAGACGGCTGGCCAATTTGAAACGGATCTACATTTACTTCTTTTCCAATAGCAAAAACTGTAACGACCTTTCCGTTTAAAACACCGAATTGCTTGTATTGCTGCAAATCATCTCGGTATATCCACCATTCATAATCGTATCTTGATGGATCAATCCGATCAGGTTTGCCAAAAGTTTTTAGTACTTCTTTGGAAGATCTTCCGACAAATGAGATAACTCCTTCCCCCACTTTTATTTCTTTGTCCGTTTTCTCTTGAAAATTTTGCCGTTCCGGAAGCAGTACTGGTTCCTTTTGAAAGGTGACATATACGATATATGTTAATGTAATAATTACAAATATCAATATAATTCTTGTAACTCTTTTCAGTTCAATTCCCCTCTTCTTTCTTTGTTTCTTATATATTCTGTTTTAAGTCATTTTAATCAAAAATGGGGAAATTTTGCAAACATTTCATGAAAAATTCACTTCTCTCATTTTTAATGGTGTAGTTTTTGTCTTCTCATCATGTAAAACAACGTTCTGTTATAATGCCAACAACCTTTCCATCCTCAACAACCGGCAAATGATGAATATGATGAGCTGCAAGCATCTCAGCTGCGTCTTCTGCTGATGCATCAGGAGTGATCGTAACAACATCGTCGTTCATTACATCCGTAATTTTCGTAGAACCAGGACGTTTTTCTGCAATTCCTTTTGTCACAAGATCACGATCGGTTATGATTCCTGCTAATTGATCATTTTCAACGATTAAAACGGCATCAGCATTTGACTCTTTCATTTTCACAGCCGCTTCAAACACATTATCTAACGGTGTGCAAACAATACAATTTGTTAACATAATTTCCTTTACCTTTTTCAATGAGGACACCTCTTATGCTTTTTGATCTATTATGGGAAATTTCGATTTTCTTTATTCGCTCTCCATTTGAATACCGAATTTTATTTGAACATTGTGTAAATGCTATATATATAACATTGCATGTTTTAATTATTCATACTATTATTAAACAGTAGAGAGAAATCAATTTTTTGTTCGAAGCGCTTAGGAGGGAAATACATATGAAATTTGAACAAATCGGCCTGGAAGGGCTGACGGTGGAATTGTCTCACCTTAAGGATGCGTTGACAGAATTAGGTTTTATCCTTGCCGGCCAATGGGATTATGACCGTGTGACGTTTGACAAAAAATTTGAGCATAAGGGCGATGTTTTTTATTTAAGAGTACAAGGATATTGTATTGAAGGCGATGTGGGAGGCCGCTACGCACTTATTAAATTGCTAACTCCAATATTAGGGAAACATTATTATCCTCATGGTGTCGAATATGGAGAGGATGAACATTTTCCAGCCGTCATCGTTGAGTCGAGCGAAAAACTGTTAAAGCGGGCAAAAGAAGCGATTGAAAGCTTAACTGTTTGAAAAACTGCAGGTAAATAACCTGCAGTTTTTTTTATTTATTTGGTTCAGGAGACAAATTTTGCACATCAATGTCGTCTTTTTCTCTTTCTTTTTTCGCCCATTCAAAAAATACATGAGCTAAAAATGTTCCGTACACAAGCTCTTGGATCACTTTCATAATAATGCCGCCAAGCTGCTGATCCTCAAGCAGCGGCATTCCGCTAAACATTTGCGGGCCTGACAAAGACAACCCAGCCAACGTATCAGAAGGAACACATAAGCTTAAAGTCTTTACCCACGCCTCCGGATTCGAATATGTTTCAAACAGCGGCGCACCTGCAAAAATGATTAAACCGCAGGCTGGTGTGATTAAAACGCTGTTCCCTAAAATGTAGGCAATTTTTTTCAGACCCCCAATTGGATGCCAATTTGGACTTTTTCCAATCAATGGCCAATACATAAAAAAGGCAAAAACGAAAATAAAAGTAGTAGCAGCCTCATGATAAATATAATTTGATTTTAATGTATCGAAAATAAACGGCACATGATACAAGGAAAAAAATAAATTAAACAAAATCATTGCCAATATCGGTTTAGTGAAAAATTTTACAACAGGTTTTATGACCGGCTTTTCCATAACAGCCTTCCATAACCATTCAGGAACGCCGATAATCAAAAGCGGTGCTACAATTAGAAACAAAATCGCCATTGAAGCCATATGACCTGTAAATGTAATGTGCCCGAGCAAATCAAGCGGGCTGCCTTTGCTGACATAAAGGAGAACGATTGCCAATATAAACACTAATTTTTGCTTTAAGCTGACCGGTTCAGAATTTTTAAAATAGTGACGAAGCGAATCGGTTAATAATAAGTAAAGCACAATTAAAATAACACAAAATATAAAAAACAGCGGACTCCACATAGCGCGAAAGCCAAATATATCTAAACTCAACTGAATCAATCCTTTCAATCATCGATCTAGTCGATTCCATTTCATTATACATGCTTTCCTTTTCTTTTTTCAATGAACGTTCTATGAATTTACATTTCTTTCAGCAAGCAGATTTATATTGCCTTTAAAAAAAGAAGCAATCAGTTAAAACTGATTGCTTCCATAAAGAGTGTTTTACCACCAGACAATTGTCATAAAGGCAAGAACCGTCAAAAATGTGACAAAAATACCTGACCATATGAAAAACTGTGGTCCTTCATGTCCTTTATGATTCATATGCATGAAATAATACAGCTGGAAAATGACTTGAATGCATGCAAGCAGTACAATAAATGGAACTTTCAACCATTCGTCGATTCCATCATATCCTACTGTAATAAAAGCTACAATCGTTAAAAAGATCATTAACGCAAATGAAACGACTTGGTGCTTCATTTCTTCCGCATTTTTTTTGCGGCGAAACGCTAAATCAACTTTTGGGTTACGAGAATTTTCACTCACCATCGTTATCCCACCATTCCCATTAAGTATACAACTGTGAATATAAATACCCAAACAACGTCGATAAAGTGCCAATAAAGGCTTGCGACGTAATATTTAGGAGCGTTGTATAAGTTTAATCCGCGTTTTGCATTTCGAATCATCAGCGTTGTGATCCAGAGAAGCCCGAAGGCAACGTGCGCACCGTGCGTTCCTACCAATGTGTAAAAGGCTGAACCAAGCGCACTGCTTGTCAACTTAAATTCATATTCATGCATATAATGGTTAAATTCATAAATTTCCAAAATTAAGAATGCAAGACCTAATAATACGGTGACACCAAACCAGAACTGCATTTTGCCAAATTGAAAGTTTTTCATATGATAAATTGCATAGACACTTGTCAAACTGCTTGTTAATAAGAGCATTGTCGCTACAAATACTAATTTGATATCAAAGAGCTCCTGCGTTGAGGCTCCACCAGCGGTGGAATTTCTCAACGCAAGAAACGTAGCAAACAACGTGGCAAACAACACAGTTTCGCCGCCTAAGAAAACCCAAAAACCTATAAACTTATTTTTCCCTTCGAGGGTGGCCTTTTCTGGCTGCTCAGGAAACGTTTCAGCCGTTAATTTTTCTTCTACTTGCATTATGCCCGAACCCCCCCATTATCATCTTTTAAAAGATCCTCTTTATGAATATGGTATCCGTGGTCATCAATAACCGAGCGTAAAAACATCGTACCGAACGTAATGATAAAGCCGATAATCGCAACCGGCACACCCCACGAATAGTCATTGTGGTACATGAGGCCGAAAGCGGCAATGAATAAGCCTAATGAAATAAAAAACGGCAAGATTGAAGAGTTCGGCATATGAATATCGCTTAGCGGTTCAGCAGGTGTTAAGCCTTTTTTGCCCTCCATTTTTTCAATCCATAAAGGATCTAATCCTCGAACAAGCGGAGTTTGTTTAAAGTTGTATTCAGGTGGAGGTGATGCGACTGCCCACTCTAGTGAACGTCCATCTTCCCAAGGATCTGCACCTACTTTTTCTCCCTTCACAGAAGTAACCACAACATTGATCAAGAGAACGACTACGGCTACTCCCATCAGAACCGCACCTATTGTACTGATCAAGTTTCCAGTGTCAAAGCCTTGGCCTGATAAGAATGTGAACACGCGGCGCGGCATTCCCATTAAACCAAGGAAATGCTGGATAAAGAACGTTAAATGGAAACCGATGAAAAATAATACAAATGTTATTTTACCAAGCGTCTCATTTAACATTTTTCCAAACATTTTTGGCCACCAATAATGGGCAGCAGCCAAAATAGCAAATACGATACCACCAACGATTACGTAGTGGAAGTGTGCAACAACAAAGTAAGTATCATGGTATTGATAATCGGCTGGAGCAGCAGCGAGCATGACTCCAGTCACACCACCCATAACAAACGAAGGAATAAAGCCGACTGCATAAAGCATCGGTGTCGTAAAGCGAATGCTTCCGCCCCACATCGTAAAGAGCCAGTTAAACACTTTAATTCCTGTCGGCACACCAATTGTCATAGTTGCAACCGCAAAAATCGCATTGGCAATCGGACCAAGACCTGTTGTAAACATGTGGTGCGCCCACACCATGAATCCTAAAAATCCGATCAATACTGTTGCAAACACCATTGATGTGTACCCAAACAATCTTTTCCGAGCAAAAGTTGGAATAATTTCCGAAAAAATTCCGAATGCCGGCAAAACTAAAATGTAAACTTCAGGGTGCCCAAAAATCCAGAAAATATGTTCATAAATGATCGTATTCCCGCCTAAAGCCGGATTGAAAAAGTTCCCGCCAAATAAACGGTCAAACATTAAAAGCGCAATTCCAACAGTTAGCGGAGGGAACGCAAACAAAATGAGCGATGATGACACAAATGTAGTCCATGTAAACAATGGCATCCGCATGTATGTCATTCCGGGAGCACGCATATTAATAATCGTAACAATAAAGTTGATCCCGGCGATCAATGTTCCTATACCGGAAATTTGCAGCCCTAGTATATAAAAGTCTACTCCATGTCCAGGAGAATTCAAGGCCACTGATGCGTATGCCGTCCAGCCAGCATCAGGTGCCCCGCCTAAAAACCAGCTTAAATTTAAGAAAACACCGCCAAAGAAAAACAACCAAAAGCCTAAAGAATTCAAAAACGGAAACGCAACGTCACGAGCTCCAATTTGGAGTGGAACAACTGCGTTCATATATGCAAACAATAACGGCGTAGCTGCTAAAAATATCATCGTTGTACCGTGCATTGTCATCAATTCGTTAAACGTACCTGCACTGACAAAGTCATTTTCTGGGATGGCCAATTGAATACGCATTAAAAGCGCTTCAATTCCACCAATTACAAAAAAGAGTCCTCCAGCGATTAAATAAAGGATGGCAATCTTTTTATGGTCAACAGTTGTCAAATAGTCCCAAACCGTTGGCCAGAACCCTTTTTTCCGAGCTAACGTACTCACGATGTAACCTCCCTTTTATAATTAGTGAGCATTACTTTTCAACTGATAGGCTTTGTAAATAATCTGTTAATGCTTGAAGTTCTTCTTCAGTCAACTTACCGTATGTGCCTGTCATTGTGTTGCCAGGTTTATATTTTTCAGGATCTTTCAACCAGTTTTTAATATTTTCTTCATTGTGCTCCAAGATGCCGGCTACTCGTTCACGATCAGCAAAGTTAGCTAAGTTAGGTGCCGTGCGTGCTTGTTCAGGTCGGTTATCAGCTGGTGATACTGCATGGCAGCCGATACAGCCTTTATCTTTGAACACTTGTTCTCCCTGTTTTGCAGACGCTGTTTGAGCAACAGTTTCAGCTTTGAAATTTTTCATTTTATTAATCCAAGAATTAAATTCATCTCGGGAAACCGCCTTCACTTTAAAGTCCATCAATGCGTGAGATGGTCCGCATAATTCAGCACATTTCCCGTAAAAAATGTTTTCAGCTTCCTTCGCACGTTTTGAATCAATTTTTAACCAGAACTGGTTCTCATTATCTGTGTTTGTATCGATTTTACCACCAACTGGAGGAATCCAGAATGAGTGCTTCACATCTGATGCTTTTAAGTTAAAATAAACTTTTTCATCTGTCGGCAAGACTAAATCTTGGCTTGTAATGACTCCATAGCCAGGATATTCAAATTCCCACCAATACAAACTTGCTCTTACATTGACAACAAGAGGATCTTTTCCTCCATTTTTATCGTCTGCCAACGCTTTTTTCATTGGGTCGGTATCCGCCAAATTAAAGGTGGAAGCAACTACCGGAACTGCCAATACAATCAGCAATAATATAGGAATAACAGTCCAAATGATTTCAAGCTTATGGCTTCCTTCCACTTGTACCGGAATTTTATCGCTTCCTTTCCGGCGGAATTTCATTAAGACATAAATAAAAATAATCGTTACGACTGCAACAACAATCACCATGATTGCCGTACTCAACATCATGAGCGAAAATTGTTCATCGGCAACTTCTCCAGCTGGAATCAGCGTGGAAATAAACGGTTCGCCGCAGCCTGACAATACGAGCGTCATGACTGAAAGTAGTAACAAAAGACGCCATTTCAGCTTTTTCATCGCTAAATCAAACCCCTCTTTCTTTGTTAAATCCTGTTCATAAAGAAAAAATGAAGAATTCCTTCTATGAATAAATTCTTATCTAGAAAGAATTACTACCGAACGTTAAATTATTGAAAAGGCAACCATAGCCACAAACAAAATGGTTAAATAGTTAATTGAATAGATAAACATCCACTTAGACCATTTTAAATCATTTTTCATTTTCAGTCCAATTAATGACAAAATCAACCAAATAATGTTCAATACAGTAGCCAAAACGATGAAGCCAATGCCTAGGCTAAACAAATAAAAAGGAAGGGGCAGCAAGCAGGCAACCCAAACAATGATTTGTCTTTTCGTCACCTCAAAGCCATGAACAACTGGAAGCATCGGAATTCCAGCTTTACGGTATTCTTCCGAACGCTTCATCGCAAGTGCCAAGAAATGAGGCGGCTGCCAAATAAACATGATTAGAAATAAAATCCATGCAATGATATTTAAATCATCAACTGCAGCCCATCCAATCAGCGGCGGAACAGCTCCAGCGATGCTGCCGACTACCGTATTGATCGTATATTGGCGTTTTGTCCACATCGTGTATAGCACTATGTAGGAAAACACGCCTAACAAACCAATGACGGCTGCGGAAACAGAAACCATTAGAAGCAAAATCGTTCCAATGGAAATGAAGCCGGTCCCCAGCAGCAATACTTGAAACGAGCTTATACGGCCCGTTACGGTTGGGCGTAATCTTGTTCTTTCCATTACATGGTCAATATCTCTGTCATAAAAATTGTTGATTGCGCAAGATCCAGCAATAATAGCTGCTGTTCCAAGCAATGTAAACACAACAATATCTATATTTTCAAGAAAACTTTTACCGCTGAAATATAATGCCAACCATATTCCGGTAAAAGTGGTGATTAAATTGGAGTTGACGATTCCGATTTTAATTAATGATAAAAAATCTTTCCAAGCGGAAGTTGCCACTTCTATTTCTTGCCGATCGTTTAAAACAACTTCGCCCCTTGTATTACCCAATTGAATGACCTCCTCTGGGACGGCCTCCTATCTGAGACCATTTAGCGTTTGCCTCTATCATATAAAAAAAACACGAGACAAAAAAGCATTCATATAGTATTAAACCATAATTCGTCAATTTTTTGTGTACATTTCGCGAATAAAGTTTGTCGAAATTGTGAAGCGGTTAAAAATAAAATATTTTCCGATTATAATAATAGTTGGTCGAACGTTTCGGCAAAATGCCTTCCCCATAATATTTCTAGCAAACTCCTTTTGAATATTCAAGCTTTTTCTGATTCTACAAGAAACTATTTGTTTCGAAGTTTGATGTTTCTATACCCATTATGGAATTTCTTTCGGCTTTTTAAACTTATTAAAGATGTTAGAAGGTGAATGAGACATGCACTATTTATTAAAGTGGCTTGGCGTCGTGACAACAATCGTCATGCTATTCGTTTTAATTGGTGGAGCACTCGTAACAAAAACAGGATCATCTCAAGGATGCGGCCGGTCTTGGCCGCTTTGCCACGGAAAAGTTCTTCCAGACCCTTTGACATTAGAAACAATCATTGAACTTTCACACCGACTTGTGAGCGGAATTGCAGGAATCCTTGTTTTATGTCTTGTTATTTGGGCTTGGAAAGCGATCGGGCATAAAAAAGAAACAAAGCTGCTTTGTTTTCTGGCCATCTTTTTTATTGTTTTGCAGGCGCTAATCGGTGCTGCAGCTGTCGTATGGGGGCAATCCGATGCCGTTCTTGCACTTCATTTTGGAATTTCCCTCATTTCATTTGCAGCTGTTTTGCTGCTTACTCTGCTGATTTTTGAAGTTGATAAAAAATTTGACGCAGATAATGCTGTCATTGGGAAAAAAATGCGATTTCATATTTATGGCATTATTACTTACAGTTATATTGTCATTTACACAGGTGCATATGTTCGGCATAAAGGCGCAAGTCTAGCTTGTCCAAGCATTCCTTTTTGCAGCGAAAATCGCTTGTTCCCGCAAACCGTCCATGAATGGGTGCAAATGGGCCACCGCTTTGCAGCAGGCTTGCTGTTTATTTGGATTGCGGTTGCCACTATTCATGCGATAAAACATTATAAAGATCAAAAAGTGATGTATTGGGGTTGGATTATAGCTTTCATTCTCATTCTTCTCCAAGCATTATCCGGCATATCCGTGATCTTGTCTGATTTAAATCTTTATCTTGCCTTGGCACATGCTTTATTTATTTCCTGCTTGTTCGGGCTGTTGTGCTATTTTGTTCTTCTTGCAGGCCGGGCAAAAGCTTCGAATGATTAAAAGGCTCTGTCTAAAGCCTTTAGAATTGATGATGGCGGAAATCGGCGAAAGAGCTGATATCCGCCATCTTTTATTTTTTTTTAAGAATGTGGGATGTCATTTTAAAAATCGAAACAATTTTTCCCTGATTGACGATGGAAAGTTTTCCAAACGAATCTTTTAATCAAGACTGTAAATGTCTTTATATTTCTTTTCTAAATACTGAATAAAATATGCCGGATTCAACGATTCGCCAGTCGCATCCTTTAATATTTCCAGCGGTTTTTTCATTTTGCCATATAGATGAACATGTTTTGTCAGCCAGCTTTGAATTTGCTGAAATTCTCCGTTTTCAATAAGTTCTTCAACATTCGAAAGATCCTGCTCCATTTTTTGCATCAATTGCGTTGCATACATATATCCTAAAGCATATGAAGGGAAATAGCCAAAGCTTCCTCCCGCCCAATGAACATCTTGAAGCACCCCGTTTCCATCATGATCTGGAGCAATACTTAAATATTCGCTATATTTATCATTCCAAACTTTTGGAAGATCAGACACATCCAAATTTCCTTCAAACAGCAATTTTTCTATTTCATAGCGTACAATGATATGAAGACAATATGTCAATTCATCTGCTTCAATACGGATCAGCGATGGTTTAACTTCATTGATCGCTCTGTAAAAATCATTTAAAGAAACCCCAGTAAATTGGTTTGGAGCATACGTTTTAAGTTGGTTGTAATATCGCTTCCAGAAATGATAGTTTCGCCCAATTAAATTTTCATAAAATAATGATTGAGATTCATGAATCCCCATTGAAGCGCCGTCAGCAAGAGGAGTTCCTTCCAGTTCTTCATTTATGTTTTGCTCATAAATCGCATGTCCGGCTTCATGAATGGTTCCGAAAACGGCCGTTCGAAAATCTGTTTCATCATACTTTGTTGTAATTCGAACATCGCCCCGGTTCATTCGAATTTCAAAAGGATGGACGGTTTCATCAAGGCGGCCGGCATCAAAATTGTAGCCTATTTCCTTTAAAATATATTCGGAAAACTTTCGCTGTTTTTCTTTCGGAAACGGTTTGTGCAAAAACGAAACGTCGATTTTTTTTGATGATTGTACAATTTGTTGTACTAATGGGACGATATGTTTTTTAAGCTCTGCAAAAACCTTGTCAAGCGTCTCCACAGTTATTCCTGGTTCATACAAATGAAGGAGCGTATTATATTTATGTCCCTTATAGCCCCAATAGGAAATAAACTTTTTATTGAATTCTATTAATTTTTCTAAATAACAGTAGATGAGCAAAATCACTAACATAAATTTACATCGAAACAAAAAAGGAGACATGAACCCGATTCCTTGGTTAGAATAGATGTGCCAACAAACCATTCACACAAGGAGGTTCATGTCTCATGAATAGATTAGCACATCATCAAGGAATCCACAAGTTTTTCACGATGTTGGGGTTGGCACTTTATTTTTCAAAACCTGTCATGAAGCATCTCGTTCATATCGTGGATGCGATGATCACGAAAGGCTTTTCTGGAACGTTGACCGATCTTCATCATTGGAGCTTTCACCCCAATCATCGAACGACACTCAGCCATTTTTTCACGAAAAGCCCTTGGGATGAAGAGACGCTGCTTGGCAAACTCCAGCAATGGATGCTTCATCGTGTCGAACGGATCGCCAAACAGAAAAATCAACCCCTTTTTGTTTCGATCGATGATACGATTTGCCAAAAAATCAAGCCTTCGTCACGGGCAACGCACGCCATTCAAGGGTGTGATTGGCACTATTCTCACACAGAGAAAAAGTCGATCTGGGGACATTCTCTTGTTTGGCTCATGGTTCATACGATGACCCAGGCTTTTCCCTTTGCGTTCCGCCTCTACGACAAGGCGGCTGGGAAAAGCAAGGGGGAACTCGCGATCGAGATGCTTTCTTCTTTGGATGTACGCCGTCCCGTTTATGTGCTGATGGATTCGTGGTATCCATCGCAAGCGCTCGTGGAAGCCTGTCTGAAAAAAGGATTTCACGTCATCGCGATGCTCAAAACGAACCGGATTCTCTATCCGAAAGGCATCGCCATCCAAGCCAAACAGTTTGCCCGCTATATCGAACCGAACGACACCCATCTCGTCACGGTGGGAGAAGAGCGTTATCGCGTGTATCGCTACGAGGGATCGCTGAAAGGTCTCGATGATGCCGTTGTGTTGTTGGCTTGGAAAGCCGATCAGCCGATGACACCCGAACATCTTCACTGCGTCTTGAGCACCGACCGGGAGCTAAGCGATGAAGAGATCTTGCGCTACTATGCCCAGCGTTGGTCGATCGAATGCTTTTTTCGACAAGCGAAAGACCAGCTGAAGCTCGATGGGTACCGCGTTCGTCAACGTCGGGCGGTGAAACGGTATTGGATCTTGGTGCAACTCGCTTATGTGTACAGTATGGTCGAGTCCAACCGGGATTTCTCTACTGGGCTTGATCTTCTCCGAACGAAGAAAGGGCATAGTCTCGTCGAGTTCATTTACCATGCAGCGAAGCAAGATATTCCCATTGATGTTGTCAAAAAACAGCTCCATGTGGCATAAGGGGTACCCTGTTTGTCTCTTTTGGTATGGTAATTATTGTTATGAAAATTGCTCATCTACAGTAAATAAGGAGCAAACTGATTGAAATCTGCATTTGCTTTCGCTTCTTCCCAAACTGATTCGCTTTTTGATTGGAGAATGACATATTCTTTATATTCCTCTTTCGGAATCTTAATGTTTTTTTCATACTCCTCTCTGCATTCCTGAAGAGCTTTCTTTGTCACCGAAGAGAGATTGTCATAAACATGTTTTTCTGTTAATTCATCAAGAAACTCTTTCATAGTATCTGAAACGGACATCTGGAACCACTCTTCAGAAAGAATGCCGATTGTTTCAGCTCGCCGCTCCAATCCATTTTTCGGCGCACCCGTCCGTAAATCCCAATACATTAAATTTAATGCTTCTTCATAGCTTTCCATTTTCTTTAAGTAATCGAAAAATTTTTGTTCTTTTTCTTTTAAGCCCATTTTGATCATCCCCTTCTTCCAATTGAAAATATATTTCAGCTCGGTTTGACAGGCAACGCTTTTACGACCTCCGAAACAATATTTTCTCCCTCATCTTTGCTGATAAAAATCGTTACAGTACCATGGTCATCTTTCGTGCGAAGGAGGCGTCCAACCCCTTGCTTCAGCCGCAGTATCATATACGGAAGATCCACTTCATAAAAAGGATCTGTTGCGGATTTTCGTTTCGCATCAAATACAGGATCATCCGGCGGGAATGGCAGCGACCAAATGATCACATGTTCAAGCGACGGTCCTGGAACGTCAAGCCCCTCCCATAAATGCACAGCGCACAAAACGGTTTCCGGATCTCTTTCAAAACATGCCACTAATTCGCTGATTTCATAATCTCCTTCAAATAAACATGAATGCCAAAAGCTTGGTAAATGTTTTTTTAAGAAAAGCAGCTCCTCTTTCGTTCTGCATAAAATTAACGTGCGCCCTTTGTTTGATTTTATGACAGATTCCGTCCAGTTCAATTTTTCCTCGCTCGTACCTTTTTTTACAAACACTTTCATATTTTTTTCATAGTCAAAAGGAGAGGAAACGGAGAATGATAGATAATCTTTTATACCAAGGCTATTCGCTAAATAAGCAAACGATCCGTTTTGATCCGATAAAGTGGCTGATGAAAAGATATAAGGTATTTTATGAGAAAACACTTTTTCTTTTAAAATATCTTCTATCCTTTGCGGCATGATCACAAAAGAAGATGACGCGCCGTTTTGTTCAAGCCAGGTAATTGTGTTGTCAAATTGTAAAAACAAGCGAAAAGAAAATTCCATTTGATCAAGGTATTCTTCCACAATCTTTAAGCTATATTCATCAATGGTATATAGTTCACTTTCAAAAACTAAAGCTTCAGACAGCTGATTCAATCGTTCATACAAATTTCCGGCCGCTTCTAACAAATCGTCTGTTCTCGTGATTGTCAACCGATTGGAGCCTTCCTTTTGATGTGCACTTTTAAACAGCATATGAAAAAAATGATCGTTCGCTAAAAGCGCTTCTTCGACCATTTCTGCAAGTTGTTCACGAATGTTGTTCTTTAAAATTTTTTCTAAATATGCTGCTAGCGTTTCTTTTTTCACTTGATACGTAAGTGCCTTTTGAGCCGCAAATTCTAATAAATGGCCTTCATCAAACACGACGCAGCTGTGCTCTGGGAGAAGCGGGAGCTGTCCTTCACGTTTCCGGGATTCTTTCGTCCAAATATGCTCCATATAAAAATCATGGGAGCAAACGATTAAATCCTTCGCCTTCCGATAATAATCGCGGGAAAGAATTAAGCCGCACCGATGTCTTTTGCTGCATGACAAACAGTTTTTAAAAGGATCCCAGCTGATTTTTTCCCATTTTTCATCGGAAAAAAACGGGTATTGCTTCCGGTCTCCATAATGATAGTAAGATTGCAATCCGCTCTGATCATGCACGAATTCAGGGAGAGATTCATAAAGATCAAAAAAGTCCTCATCATCGTCCATTCCAAGCAAATCCTCAAGCTTGTCCAAACATAAATATTGGTTCATCGATTTTGCCAATCGCACATCCACTTTTAGACCTAGAGCTTCTTCAAGCTTTTTTATATCCCCTTGTTTTTTGACAAGCTGTTCAATTAGAGCTTCGTCCGCACAGGCAATGACGGCAGGTCTTCCGGTATATCGCGCATATGCAATCGCATAAAGCAAATAAACAATCGTTTTTCCTGTCCCTACTCCCGCTTCCGCAAACATCACTTTCTTTTCTTTAAAAGCTCTGTCAAGCTGGAAAGCCATAAAAATTTGTTCGTCGCGCAATTCAAAGCCTTTTTCAGGCAAAATATCATACAGAACATCACCGATCCATTTGTTTAACGCTTCATAAAAGCTTTCATTTTTTGTCAGCGGGAAAGGTAAACCTTGAAACATCATGACTCCAACCTCCGTGATTATTCATAGAGTAAAATTATTTCACTTATTACGCATAACGTCAATATCTTTTCTGGCAGCGCGCGATTCAATTAGAATCATGTCAACCTCGCTTATGCAGGAAGCGAGCGGTAAGGTTTGAAGCATAAGCGATTGACTCGGTTGAAACGAAATCATTTAAAAACAGAAAAAACTTCCCATTTTCAGGGAAGCCGTTTCTCTCGAACGGAAAGAGATCCGTGAAAAATAGCCTTTTTCAATTGCCCTTCCGCTTCAAAGATTTGACTGAGCGCTTTTTCTGTTGAACCTCTTTCTACCAACGCAGTATACGTATTCTTTAATGCGCGAGAAATAATCGCATATTCTTCCTTTGTCATAAATCAACCAACCCCGTATAAATTTTATCCATTTTAATTTATGCAGAGCTGGTATTATTTATGCTTTTTTGGGCGGTTTAGGTCCCCAATACTGATAATAGTGCGTTTCGATAAACCCGTTAAAAAGTTTCCGTTTTTTTGTCGCCTTTTTTCCGTAAAACTGTTCAAAGCTTTTATTGCTTGTCAAAATGTAAATCGACCAAGTATCTAACAGCGAGAATGTTTTCCCCATTTCCTTATATAATTGCTCCACTTCTTCTCGTTCTCCGAGTCGCTCACCATACGGTGGATTCCCGACTATTACCCCAAATTCCTTCACTGTACGTAAATCTTTAACTTGCATTTGTTTAAAAGTAATGACATCCGAAAGCCCGGCCTCCATGGCATTTTCTTTTGAAATCTCAATCATTTTATGATCAATGTCCGTCCCGATGCAGTCGAGGCGAATATCATATTTAGCTAAATCCTCTGCTTCTTCTCTTGCCCTTCTCCATACATCCTTGCCGATCCAGTCCCATTGCTCTGAAATAAAATCTCTATTGAAGCCGGGCGCGATATTTTGCCCAATTAACGCCGCTTCAATCGGAATCGTACCTGAACCACAAAATGGATCAAAGAAAGGTCTGTCAGGAGTCCAATTCGTTAGCAAAATAAGTGCAGCGGCGAGCGTTTCTTTTAAAGGGGCATTTCCTTTTCGAGCGCGGTATCCTCGTTTATGGAGGCCGTCTCCGCTCGTATCAATGGTCAGTGTAGCAATGTCTTTATGTAAAGAGATCTCAATCTTGTAAACCGCCCCTGTCTCTTCTAACCAATCGGTCGTTTTTCGGTACTGCTGCTTCAATTTTTCAACTATTGCTTTTTTCACAATTTTCTGGCAGTCAGAAACACTTGCCAGTTTTGATTTCACCGATTTTCCGATGACAGGAAATTGAGCGTTTTCAGGCAAAAATTCCGCCCAATCAATGGCTTTCGTTTTTTCAAACAGTTCTTCAAATGTCGTCGCCGGAAATTCAGCCACTTTTAATTTCACTCGATCAGCCGTTCTAAGCCATAAATTCGCTCGGCAAATCGCCAGTTCATCGCCTTCAAACGTTACTTTTCCGTTTTCCACTTTGCATGTATATCCTAGATTGCGCACTTCTGATGCAACAATCGCTTCAATTCCCATTGCAGCTGTTGCAATCAATGTAAACCGTTTGCTCATTTTTTCACCTGTCTTTTTCAGAAAATAAAAGCTCTCCAAATGGAGAGCACGAAAAATTGCGGTTTATTCCATAACGTTCTGTAAGCCATGTTTTGTCCCCATGCAGCTTGTACATGGGTGGTAATCATCTATCTACAGAAGGGTTTTAGCCCTTCTGTCCTTCTCCTCGTTCATTTCCTCAGAGAAGGTGCCCCTACCATCATTTGGGTTTCTCGCTCGTGGGGTTTACCGCGTTCCACTCTTGCGATTTCTCGCAAGACTACGTCACTGTGGCACTTTCAGGGTAATAGTGCCATACTAATCAATAGCTTAGGCACGTTCCCCGCCGTCAGCCGAAAAGGCTGCCCTAGCTTATGGTTTCGCTAGGCACGAACACTACGGGCATCTCAGCACCGTGCGAGCATGGACTTTCCTCTACAACGGATGATCCGTTGCAGCGATTACCCGAACGTTATGCTAAACCGCATTATGTAGTATAGTGAAAATGAATAAAAAATTCAAGTGGCATCCATGAACATTATTCATATAATTTGCTTCCAAATACATGTTTTTCTAAATTCGATAAACGCTTCAAAATGTCAAAGTTCGTTGTATTCGCCTGCATCGTCGGTTGTTTTTTCGATGCTTCTTCGAGCTGCTTTTTCAGCCGCATATTTTCCTGCCGCAACTGTTCGATCTCCTGGTAAAACGTTTCGTAATCTTTAATGATAATATCTAAAAATTTATCAACTTCTTCTTGTTTATAACCGCGCATCGAAGTTTTAAACTCTTTTTCCAAAATTTCTTTCGCCGTTAATCTAATTTTATCTGAAATCAACTCGGTTCACCTCAATCGTCAGAAGTCCTCCTAGGCTATATTTTTTCAAACTTCCTGATTAATGTCAATTTATTCTTTATGGTAATAACATGTCTCCATCCTATTATGGGAAAAAATGAAGCCTTCAGAGGTTTAAAAATAATGATTATAAACGGAAGGAGCTGGTTACTCAGCCCCTTCTCAAAGATTATCTCGGAAACGGACCAGGTCCCATGCACTGAAAATGTTGATGTGACACGTTATTTACCGCAGATTGAGTATGCGGGAAATAATGCAAATGTTGATACATTTGATGATTAACATTTGTTGTATGAATTGGATGGATATGAGGAACGATTGTTGTTGAATGTGTATGATTGACGCAGCATTTCGTCGGATGAACAATCGGCTGAAGAACGTTCGGTCTGCATTTCATATTATATAACTCCTTCCTTTTTATTATTTTTACAATACTAGCCTATGAATATAAAAGTGTACATGTACTAATTCAAATACCTATTTTCAAAAAAAAGCAGGCGCGATATTTATCATGTATAGGCATTTCCTTCATAACCGATTGATTAAGGCACTATAGTGAACTACCCTCCACTTACCACCCTTGCGGGTCGCTTGAAGTGGGGGCTTCTCGGGTAATCCTATCTAACGATAAGAAATTGACCGAGCTTACCCTCTCGTTCCGAAAGTTATTATTCTTTATGCTAATATGCGTAATCCTTCATTTTTGATATTGATTGCTGAATTGTGATCACGATCTAATACAAAACCGCAAGAACATTCATATACACGTTTAGATAATGGCATTTCTTTTTCCTTGCCACAACAAGAACATTTCTTAGTAGAAGGGAACCACTTATCGATTTTTACAAGTTGTTTCCCTTGTTCTTTTAGCTTGTATTCTAAGAAAGTAGTGAACATACCCCAGCCATTATCATGAACACTTTTTCCAAAATTGAGGGCTTGAGACATTCCTTTCATGTCTAAGTCCTCAATGATAACTGCGTCATAGGTTGATGCTAATTCTTTTGATTTATGGTGAAGAAAATTCTTGCGTTGATTGGCAATTTTCTCTTGTAACTTTGCTACTTTCAAACGTTGTTTTTCCCAACGTGCAGAACCTTTTTTTCTGCGAGAAAGAATTCGTTGTGCTTTTGCCAGTTTGTCTAATGCTTGTCGATAGTACCGTGGGTAATTGGCTTTCTCACCCTGTTCACTCTCGACATATAGACCGTCCATAGCAAAATCTAAGCCAACTACTTTTTGAATCTTTACTGACTGAATATCTTTCTCGTATTCTGTCAAAATCGAAATATAATATTTACCTGTCTTTGTTTTAGAAATAGTACAAGATTTGATTTTATAATCAGCAGGTATTTCTCTATGTCGGTTCATTTTCATTGGCTTTTTGATTTTTGGTAGTTTGATATGACCATTTTCTAGCTTAATATTGCCGTTGACCATATTGGTTGTGTAAGATTGTTTATTTTTCTTGCTTTTGAATTTAGGAAACTCCGCACGACCTTCAAAAAAGTTCTTATAAGCATTTTGCAAATTGATCTGTGCGTTTGCTAAAGCTAAAGAATCCACTTCTTTTAGGAATGGAAATTCATCTTTGTATTTCGCTGGTGTCGGGAATGCTTGTTGTTTAAGCGTTTCTTTATCGTTTTTGAATTTCTCATACGTTTCCTTACGTTCTTCCAGCATCTTATTGTAGACAAAGCGAACACAACCAAATGTTTTGGCTAATTGGATTTTCTGTTCTTTATTCGGATACAAACGAAATTTGAAGGCTTTGTTTTGTTTGGCCATATCAAATCACCTCACTTCTGACCTTGATTTTCAATGTATTTTTTTATGACTTCTATTGGTGCACCGCCTGTTGTAAGCAGGCAAAAGCTTCTTGACCAAAACATCTCTTTCCATAGTCTTTTTCGGATATGAGGAAAGTTTTTCTTTATCAGTCGAGAACTTGCACTCTTATAAGTATTGATGAACTTCGATAATTCAGAATTAGGATGTGCTTTGAATAGGATGTGGATATGATCCTTATCATGATTCCACTCTGTCAAAGTAATGTTGTATTTTTTTCCGATCTCAATGAACATATCTTTTGCAAAATCAGATATTTCATCGGTGAACACTTCTCTGCGATACTTTACAACTAATACAAGATGATAATGTAATAGGAACACTGAATGATTATTACTATCCAATTTCATTGATATATCAATCCTTTTTTATATATAAGACTGATTATATCAAAACCTTTGGCTAAAGCCAACCGAAATTCATCTCCCACCTACTCATTGGGCTACGCCCTGCACATTCCTTGAGGATGGGAGACTTCTTTCGGAAATCCGTTAAAATTTTTTGAATCGAGTAGGAGGGAGCGATTAACTCCCGTCCTCTCACACCACCGTACGTACGGTTCCGTATACGGCGGTTCCATTAAGATAATTGACGCAAGTCTTTATAACTTCCGTGAATAGCTGTTCTCTTTATGCCAGTGGTCACTCCACCCTCCAAGAGATCTCCCACGGGATTCACCGCTTCCTCCCTCAAGTGAGGTACTACGTTTTCTGTGTTCATCATGACTCACTGAATGCCAAGGGCTATTCTCTCTTAATTGTTCGGTCCTTCTTAGTTGTTCTAGACCAACTAATACTATGACCTCTGCTGACTTCTGACGGTTCAGCTACTTATCACTAAGTAGGTTATGAAGCGTACTTCACATATCCACCAGACCTCCCCGGGTAAGTACATGCACTTTCACACCATCTATCCGCCTCATTTACTCGATATGACCTTCGACAGAAAGAGCTTTGTTTTGTTTTGCAAACTCACTCAATCATACCTAGCCTTATATGAGGTTCGTGTTCCTCGGACCGGTGTTTTGCCTCCAGCTTCCTTCAGATTCCGCGTCACCACGGACACCCTTGCTCTTGGCTAACCTCTACTTCTGTCTTCGGGGTTCGGGACTTACACCCTATAGTTCATGTACATGCCGGGCGCACAAGAGAAAGACCTTCTTGTTCGATGGAAGGTCTTGCTAGTCAATCTTTCTCTTTAATTTTTTATATTTGACAGAAAAAGCATCTAATAGGCGATGCCGTTTTTTCTCGTATATAATACCAAAATATGTTACCGCCGGCATCTATTCCTTTTAACAAATCCTTATATTTAGACGGTTGTGATCGAGTAATTGTTTCATCTTTCTCCCAAATCTTCCAACTTATTTTTTTTCTTTTCCAGCCTCCATTTTCTTTTCAGCAGCTCTTCTTTTTGTGTTGAATGATTGGATACTCCCATTCTTTCCAGCTGTTTCAAAATTTGAATCGCTTCGTTTGTGTCCATATATGCAGCATCAATATTTTTTTCATGATGCTCATAAAATTTGGCCAGTTCGACTAAAGCTTTTATTTTCAAAAAGCCTTGTCCATGTTTTTTAATTTCGCTCCATAGTTTCACTGCCTCATCCAAACGTCCGTTTCGTTTTGCCAGCATTGCCATTTCAAATTTCGCCTTGAGGTGAAGGCTGTTTGACTGCTCGTTTATTTTCGCATATGAAAAATAAGCAAGCTTTTCATTTCCTTGAGCTTGAAACCATCTTGCCATTTCAAACAGTTCTTTATCATCATGGTTGTCATCGGGAAACAAAAGCTTTTTTGACAAATGAATATAAAGTGAAATTAAGGAGAGAATATCCATCTCATTATGCTGAAAAATTCCGATCACACTATCAGGATTTGGGTCTTTCAAAAAATGATGGTAAAGGATCGGCGCTAAATAGCCGGGAGTATCTTCCTTTCGGTTCACTTGCAAAATATCTTTTTCAACATTTGATAATTTTACCGACTCTAATCTATTTTTCCAGAGACGTCTAGCTGCATGATATAAATCAAAATGGCCGTACTCAGGCAATTGCGGCACCATATTGCGAATGAGAGTATGCCTCGTTTTCACCTGAGGCCAATCAAATGCTTTTCCATTGTATGTGACTAATGTTTTTATATTTACTTCACTTAAAAACCGCTGATATAAAGCAACCTCATGGCCAGGAGCAGGCAAAAAAAGCTGTTTGATCACCACTTTATCGAATAATATTCGCGCAAATCCAAGTAAAAAGATCATATTGCCTGCTCCGCCCTTTAAACCAGTCGTTTCCGTATCGAAAAAGAAAAGTTCATAAGGTTTATGCCCTTTTGCTGATAGCGGATGCTCCATTTCATTGTCATTCCAGTATTCTACAACATCAATTACTTCGCTCAATTCATACAATCCATGGCGATAATTGAGCGGATATTCTACTTCACGGATGAGAATATATTGGCCATCAAAGAAAAACGGCTTGACTCCAACGCTTTCCCAGCGTTTTAAGTATGGAATCTCTATATCCTGTTCCTTTTTCAATACGTCTTCATGAACGATATGATTTTTTAATCTGTTTAATTTTTGTTTTATGGACATAAAATCTGTCCTTTCTTTATATATTGAAGCAGCCGAAGCGCCGCCTCCTTTCTTCCGCTCGATTCTCCATCAAGACCGATGCAGGAAGGACAGCCATCATCGCATTTACAGTTTGTCACCATTTCTTCCGTTCTTTCAAGCAAGCTTTCAAACTCATCAAATACTTTCTTCGCAAGCCCAACTCCGCCTGGATATCGGTCATACAAATAGATGGTCGGTTTTCCGTTGTGAATGGATTTCACTTGAAATACAACGTCAAGATCGTTTGGATCGCACATTGCTGCAAGAGCACTCACATATTTTAAAGCATGGCTGATGCCGACTAAAGCTTTTTCCATTTGTTCTTCCGATAAAACAGAAAAAACGTCATTTTTAAAGCTAATCCAAGCACCTGTTGTATGAAGCTCTTCCTCCGGCAGATGAATAGGACCAGAACCAATGTTCTCATGTGTGCCAAATTTGATTTTTTTAAATATCGTCGGTTGGGCAAGCACCATGACATCACCAAATCCAATCTCCATGCTCTTGCTTTCCTTTTCCTGATCCACCTCAAGCACCTTTAATTGAACAGCTAGGTTCGCATCCGTAAAATAGTCAACATTGACTTCAGAAACATATGCTTTTTTTTCTTCCCAATCGAGCTTTTCAACCTGAAATTGCCTTCCTTCATGCAAATAGATCGCTTCTTCATGAAGCATCGTCATGGCGCTGAATCGGTCCATTTCCCCGATGACATTTGCGCCATTTGTAGTGTCAATAATTACGACATTTTCTTGAGAAGCAGAACGCAAGCTGATCCCATGTGCAGGAAACGAATCGCTCATCCAATACCATCTGCCTCCGTTTTCGTAAAGAACGCCTTCCTCTTTCAGAAAATCAAGTATATCGTCAACCTCCACCCCATCTAACGTTTCACCTGACTGAAATGGAAGCTCAAACGCCGCACATTTTATATGATCTACGAGAATGATTAAGTTATCTGGATGAATGATCGCACTTTCCGGATTTTTTTCAAACAAATATTCTGGATGCTTTAAAATATATTGATCTAATGGACTCGATCCTCCGACGAGAATAATTGCTGCTTCCTCTTCCCTTCTGCCCGCCCGGCCTGATTGCTGCCACGCGCTGGCAATCGATCCGGGGTATCCTGTCATAATGCAAACCTGCAGCTGACCGATATCAACCCCTAGCTCCAAAGCATTGGTGCTGACGACACCTTTAATTTTTCCCTCTCTAAGGCCTTTTTCAATTTCCCTTCGCTGCTTCGGCAAATAACCTCCGCGATATCCGCGTATCGTTTTCGATCCCAATTCCTTTTTCGTCATCTCTTGCAGATACGTTAAAATAATTTCAACCCTTGTCCGGCTTCTAGCAAACACAATCGTTTGAATGTCGTTTTTTAAAAATTCTTTCGCAATCTCTTTTACATCAATCATGGCGCTTCTGCGGATATTGAGAGGCTTGTTAACAACAGGCGGATTGTAAAAGATGAAATGTTTTTTGCTTCTTGGGGCTCCGTTTCGATCAATAAGAACCGCTTTCTCTCCAATCAATGTTTCAGCAAATTCCAACGGATTTGCAATCGTTGCCGACGTACATATAAATTGAACGTCGCTTCCGTAAAATCGGCAAATTCTCTTCAGCCTTCTGATTACATTCGCAACATGGCTTCCAAATACTCCGCGATATGTATGCAATTCATCGATGACGACATATTTTAAGTTTTCAAAAAGCGACACCCATTTCGTATGATGCGGTAAAATGCCTGAATGCAGCATATCAGGATTTGTCATAACAATATGACCAGCTTTTCGAATCTTTTGACGGATCGTTGGAGAAGTATCTCCATCGTATGTATAGCAATTTATCTCCGTTTTTATTCCTTCAATCCATTCATTCAGTTCGCTTTTTTGATCCTGAGCTAGCGCCTTTGTTGGAAAAAGATATAATGCTCTCGTGTTATTGTTTTTTAATATTGCGTTTAAAACAGGCAAATTGTAGCACAACGTTTTTCCTGACGCTGTCGGGGTTACAGCGACAATGTTGTGATGATTTAACGCTAATTCAAACGCTTCTTTTTGATGACTGTATAATTGTTCAATTCCTTTTTTCTTCAACATTTCCTTCAATCGGTTATCCATATCTTCTGGAAAAGGAACTGTGATTGCTTCTTTTTCAGGTATTGTGTGCCAATATACAATCTGATCCCGAAAACGCTCGTCATGTCTAAAATCATGGATGACTTTTTCAAAAGGTTTCCGCCCAAGCATGACCCATTCCTCCTCGAATTCACTACATCTATTCTAACGAATAAACGTTCGTAAATAAAGCATGTTTTCATTGGAAGCTTTCGTATAAACTTTTCGAAACTCTTTTGCATATAAATGTGAAAAAAGAAAGGGAGTGAGAGAGCAAGATGAAAAAAGACAAAAAGGAACATGATGAATTTTTGCCCGTGTTTTCCCAACTAGATCCGCTTCCAGGCAGGTTTTCACAATTTTTCGATCCTGCCTACATTCAATCGCTATTAAAACCGTTTCATGATTTGTTTGATGCCGCAATGTCCCTTCCCTTTTTTCATTTTGACACTCATGAAACCGATCAAGAATGGGTGTTAGAGGGAAAGCTTCCAGGAGTGAAAAAAGAGCAAATACGCATCGAATCGTATGATCATGTATTAACGATTTCCATTCAGCAAGATCAACATATTGAACAAACAAATGATGAAAAACAGATGACGCAAATGTTCAAGTCTCATGGCAAATTTGCGAAATCCTTTTATTTGCCAGCTTACTTAGATGTACAACGTATTAAAGCATCGTTTCAAAATGAAAAGCTGAAAATTGTGATCCCTTCCAAAAAAACAAAAATAAATATTGACTAATATGCTTCTAATCAAAGAGGTTGTCCAAAAAGTCAGGGTAACTGACTTTTGGAGTCCCTCATTTTTCCACTTTTAAAAAAGCAAAAAAAATCGTCCTTTCTAAATAAAATGTAGTTGGGACCCAACATCACAGAAAGGACGATTTTTTATGAACCAATCAAATGATTACTACGGAAACAGCACTTTCACTAGATGTAAAAGAAGAAAATACTCCTGACAAAGGAAATTAACATTCCCTCCTACTTTCAAACTATATGACAACCGTCAAGTTCAAGTAATTTTCGATATTGAATTGCTCATACCAGAACATCACGTGGCACGTGTCATAGACAAAATGGTGAAGACGATGCAAGATGAGGTATTGTTTTCTCATTAGCTTACACTTCCTGAAATAGCGGCATCCGCCAGCTACTTTCAGATAAAAATCGAAAAATATAAAAGCAAGTGGAGAGAAACGCGTTGTTTCTCTCTGCTTGCTTCCTTTTAGGGACTTATCGGGCAGTCCCATTTTTCCTATTGCATCCTGTAATTGTCTGTTTTGTGATCGGTACTCATCATTCCCCGGGCAATTATGTCATCAGCTGTTGTTCCCGATTGGAAATATTCTTTTTCCAAAAATAGGTTTTTGGTATAAAAAGGATTTTTTCGTATATCCAACAAAGCATAAACAGCCTTGACTTGCGGCGAACGGCATCCCTAGCGCCTTACATCGTTTCAAAGCTCATTATTCAGCATCAAGCTTTAAAAATTTGCGTGACTCCTTTTAAAAGGGAGCTCATTTGATTCATCGTTTGAACAACTTGTCCTGCTGTATCGATCATTTTGTTAAAATCCATCTGTCCGTCCGCTTTTTTAAATGAAGAAAGCAATGAAGGATTTGACCCTTTTGGCATCATCATAGGCAGCGTGCTTGGATAAGGCTGAGGATACGGATTCATAAAAGGCTGATAATATGGAGATTGGAAATAAGGAACAACATGTTGATTCATCATGAAATATTGATCGTAAGAAACAGGTCTTAACCAATCATAAACATGATCATGATACATTTTGATCCCTCCAATAAAAACTTAACTAATCATAAAATATGTTTTTGCCTTTTAAAGGGTGAGATGTCAAATAGTGTCGGAAGTTTTTATTTTTTTTAAAATTGATAATTACAAAAGAGATGGTAACATATTAATATAAGTGTTAGGGGGGGATGTTTTATGACGGTTCAAACATTGAGGGAAAGATTTAAAATGGAGAAGCAATACGAAGCAGAATGTGCAAATGAATTGCTGGACTTTGCTCGCAGATTGTATCTTTATGAAAACATCAGCATCAAAGACTTTCGAAATATTGTCAAAACGCTAGAACAGCAAGGAGCCGTTACACCTGAATACATCCTTTAAATCAAGCAGAGGCGGGAGAATTTTCTCCGGCCTCTTTTTGCCGCTTACGAATAGTCCCGTTTACGGCAGTTCAATAACATAGATTGACAAAAAAGAACGGATATTTTTTAGATAGAATCTTTTAACCCCAAGATTTCTTCAAACGAAGTAAGGTTTTACGTAAATCGAAAGCCCAATAGATTGTGTCTATATATTCACACATAATAAAGCGGAGAAACTGCTCGCTTCTCCGCTTCCCCATTTTTATTTATTTTTTTCCATTTCACGGATCATGCTTCTTAATGTGTATTCAGCAGATTCTTTTATATTTTTAAATCTCACCTTGCTTGTATCTTGAAAAAAAGATTGGATCACAATGTTTTCAATATGCTCTTTCGCCGTATCAATTTGTTGCGAATGCAGGTATCTAGGATGGTACTTATTGATCCATTTTTTCGCAACAATTTCCCATTCATCCAATATTGGCAAAATCTTGTCAACACTCGGTTTAATTTCGGCAAAAAAATCGTATTCCAGTCCTTCCTTCTTGGTTCTCTCGAAGCGTTGAGCACTTTTTTGGATCACTTGAAGCAATTGCTCCGTGATTTTCCGGACTTGTTCTTCATCCAAGGTTCTCACCTCAGATTCATCATAGCAAATTTTTTTTGTTTTACCAAATTTTATACTACCTTTTTTCTCAAGCTCCGCACGAATTTCCTTTCTGCACACATTTTCTCAAATTTATTCATCTTTTCTTCTCCATTTTCTATAAAGTTTGAAACGGCTTGTTTTGTCCGATGAATTTCTTTATCTATATTTTGCGTCAATTGCTGCTCTAAAAGATCAATTTGTTTTTCAATTTCCTGCAATTTTTTTAATGCCTCTTGCTTTTCTATAAACGAACTCATCAGCATCCCTCTTTTCTTATTTTTGCTAAAAAATTCTTCTTCCTAAATATGAGTCCTGCCTGTTTGACAAAACTAGTTGTGATTCGGCAAAAAAAGTGTAAATTCCCTGCATTCAAAAATCCGCTTCATTGTGCGCATGTATTTTTTCAGGTTAGAAAAAATAAACATGGGAGGTGTTATGATGAAAAACGATAAAAAAACCATTCAAAATGATAGTCAAAAAGAAAAAAAGCGAGGAGTTGGAGACAAAAAGCTTGAAGGTCCAAACAGACCCTCTACTTAAAAATGGTCAGGCTCATTGCCTGACCATTATTGTAAGTATTGCTTCATCATGCATAATAAATGTAGCTGGGACTGTTTTTTCTCATACCAGTTAGTTAATTCAATTCGTTTCGGAATCTCTGGATCTTTATAATACTTTCCGAGCCGCTGTCCATGAAACCATTCTCTTTCTTTTTCGTCTATTTCGTGTGAGATTATCGGAAAAGCCGTCCTTAAATATGGGGATTTTCTTTTTGTTGTTTTTTTCATATATTTTTCATAATCATACCGTGATCCTGTATGTATTACACGATTTGAAAATTTTAGAAACTGTCCATGGTAAAGAGGATGAAATAAAAGCCATGCCAGCCTTTTTCCCAATTCAATCCGTTTTTTGACATGGCTGAATTGATGGGTGGAAAATCCGTACAATTTTCCTGTTAACGTCGGAAACAGTATAACGCGAAAATGAAATAGATCTTGAAAAATAAACGGCAAGCTGTGAAAGACAAATTTTTTAAATAATGGATGATCAATAACCGGTTTTTGAATAACATGCTGCTCATTAATAATAAGGGAGGTTAAAAGCCTTTTCTCATCTTTTGTGCGGAAAAAGCGTTCCCACTCCTCCATCATAAAGGCGGATACATGAAAAGCTTCGAGCAAATAAAACATCGGTTTGTTGTAACGCTTGGAATATTCATATAGTAAAAGCTGTGGATAAGCATCAGCAAAAATGAGCCAGTTTGCGGTTTCAACTGATAAAAAGAGCCATTGCCGTTTTTCATAAGGCAAAGCCTGTTTGAGGGGAATACCTTCTAAATCTGTCATAAACCAGCCGGCGTTTCTGGAGACCATGCTTGCCAGCAACGCCCATTTTACTTCCGGATGTTTTTTATAAAACTTTGCATATCGTTCCGTCCGTGAAATATTATCAACATTTCCGTCATCTGTTTTTAATTTTGTTTGTAATATTATATCATGTAGTGACATAGTATTCCCTCTTTCAACTTAAATCATGTATAATGAAGTCATTTCATCGAAAAAAGGTTAACATTTTTTGTTAAGATATAAATAGCCGGAAAAAGGAGGAGATCGCTTGGCTATTCGTTATCCTAACGGAAAGTTGTGGAAAGCTAAACAAAATGTAGCGAATCCAGTCCCAGTTGAAATACAATATTCAAATAGAGGGATGACCCTCGAGGACGACTTAAATGAGACAAATCTTTATTACAGGGAAAATGGAATAGCTGTCATCCATAAAAAACCGACTCCGATCCAAATCGTTTCGGTTGATTATCCGAAACGGAGCGCAGCAGTCATTAAAGAAGCTTATTTTAAACAGGCTTCAACAACCGACTACAACGGAGTTTATAAAGGCAAATATATTGACTTTGAAGCAAAAGAGACAAAAAACAGCTCTTTTCCACTAAAAAATATTCATGATCATCAATTCGAGCATATGAAAGCTGTGCTCGAACAAAACGGAATATGTTTTCTAATTATACGATTCACTAAACTAAATCAAATATACTTCTTAGAGGCTGAAAAATTGATGCATTTTTGGAAAAGACAGAAAAACGGGGGAAGAAAATCGATTTCGCATCAAGAAATTGTAGAATGCGGTCACCATATCCCCCTTGGCTATTGCCCAAGAGTTGATTATATTAGTATAATAGACAAGTTATATTTTTAGCTACTGCCCTTTTCATTCTAAATGAAAGGTTGGATTTATAATGAGTCAACAATATAAATCGAGGGAAGAAAGACGAAAAGCTTTAGCAAGTAAGAAAAAAAAGCCGAAGAAAAAAGGAATCGCAAGAAAAATTGTGTTTTTCATTCTTTTGTTAGGGCTTGTAGGCATCATTGGAGGAACATCGACATTTGCTTATTTTGCAGCAACGGCACCTCCTCTAAATGATGATCTTTTAAAAGGAAATATGTCATCAAAAGTATATGACAAGGACGGAAATGAAATAGGTGAGGTCGGTTCGGAAAAACGGACATATGTGAAGATCGATGAAATTCCGCAAGTTGTAAAAGATGCGTTTATTGCTACGGAAGATGTTCGATTTTATAAACATAACGGAATCGATCCAATTCGTATTGGAGGCGCTGCAATTGCCAACTTTAAAGAAGGATTCGGTTCTGAAGGTGCAAGTACAATTACGCAGCAGCTTGTCAAGCTTTCCTTTTTATCTCTTGACAAAACATTAAAAAGAAAAGCTCAAGAAGCATGGCTTGCCTTGCAAGTGGAGCAAAAATATTCAAAAGATGAAATACTTGAAATGTATTTAAACAGAATTTATTATCCCGGCAACTATTACGGCGTCGCAAGAGCTACGGAAGCTTTCTTCGGGAAGGATCTTAAAGACATCACGCTGTCTGAAGCGGCAATGCTGGCTGGGATGATTAAAAATCCTGATCTATACAACCCTAGAAAAAATCCCGATCTGGCGGAAAAGCGCCGCAATGTTGTCTTAAATTTAATGGTTAAAAACGGATTTATCAGTGAAGAGGAAGCGGCAAAAGCTAAACAAACATCCATCACAGAATCATTAGTTGAACCAAAACAGCAGCAAAACAAATATCATGCCTTTATTGAACATGCGATTGAAGAAGTAAGAAAAAAGCTTGGCGTTGATCCAAGCTCAGCAGGATTAAAAATCTATACAACAATCGATACAGATGCTCAAGAATATGTTGAACAATTATTGAACGGCGACGAAATCAGTTATCCGAGCAAATATTTTCAGGCTGGAATTGCTCTAATCGACACGACAACAGGTGAAATACGCGCCATCGGCGGCGGGAGAAACCAACCGATTGGCGGATTTAACTATGCTGTCGATTTAAAACGGCAGCCTGGTTCAACCATTAAGCCTATTTTAGATTACGGCCCTGCCATTGAGCATTTAAAATGGTCAACGTATCACCAAATCGTTGATGAGCCGTACACGTATTCAAACGGAAAACCAATAAACAACTATGACCGCAGCTATAAAGGGCAGATGTCAATCAGAGAAGCATTGGCTGATTCAAGAAACATCCCAGCATTAAAGGCGTTTCAAGAGGTTGGTGAATCGAGGGCAAAAGCATTTGCCGAGAAATTGGGAATTAAAATCGATAAAATTACAGAAGCATATGCAATCGGCGGATTTGAACACGGCATATCCCCTCTGCAATTGGCGGGGGCTTACAGCGCCTTTGGCAACAACGGTATATACAATGAACCATATTCCGTAACAAAGGTTGTTTTTGTTGATGGAACAAAAGCTGATTTAACACCAGATCCGGTTGAAGCAATGAGCGATTACACAGCATTTATGATCACCGATATGTTAAAAACCGTTGTAGAACGAGGAACCGGTACAAGAGCTCGGGTGCCTGGCTTGAATATTGCCGGCAAAACGGGTTCAACGAACTTTACAGAGCAAGAAAAAGCAAAATATCATCCGGAGCGCGGTGCAGCAAAAGACAATTGGTTTGTCGGCTATACACCAAAATACACAGCTGCTGTTTGGACTGGATATGAGAAAAATGAAGAGAAAATGTATATAACAAAAAGGGAACAACAAATTGCCAGAGACATCTTTAGAAAGCTAATGCGGCATGTATCTGACGGGGATTCATCCGATTTCAAACAGCCGAAAAGCGTGGTGAAAAAGGCAATCGAAAAAGGATCTAATCCGGCGAAGCTTGCAAGCAAATATACGCCAAAAAATATGATTACGTACGAATATTTTGTAAGAGGCGAAGAGCCGACAAAAGTTTCAACGAAATATGAAAAGCTGGACAAACCGTCAGGCCTATCCATCAATTATGATCAAAAAACGAATGCAGTGAAACTTAGCTGGAATCACAGTGAATCGGACGTTTCATTTGAAGTGAGCGCCTCGATCGATAACGCTGCTTCCAAAGTATTAACGACTACAAAAGACAAATCGTATGTCTTGTCAAATGTGAAACCTGGTTCTGTATATAAATTCAGCGTTACAGCTGTAAGGGACAGCATGCGAAGCGATCCTGCAAGCGCAATGATCGAAATACCTTCTGTGGAGGAAGAGGAGCAAGAAGAATTACCAGATGAATTAACGCCGCCGCCTGAACAGGAACAAAATGAAGGACAAGATGAAGAGGATCAATTGGAGAACGAAAATGACAATGAACAAAATAACGGGCAAAATGAAGAGGAAAATCAAAACGAGAATCCTGAACAGCCGCAGACGCCAAATGACAGTACACAAAACGGCAATCAAGGCGGCGGACCTACTCCTCCTCAAGATCCAGGCAATAACTTCAATCGTTCACAAACGGGTGGAAACGGAAATTCACAAACCGAAACGCCTGCTGTTCAGCAATGAAAATAAGGGACTGTCCGATAAGTTCCTAAATGGAGCCAGTGAAGAAAAACAGCTCGTTTTTCTCCACTGGCTTTTGTTATAAAAAAAATGAGAGGGCTCGAAAAATTCAGTTACCCTGAATTTTTCGAAGCCCCCTTTTGTTTTGCTTTTTTGATCGCCTGATGTTTATAAAACAATTTTTCCGTTTCTGTAAATAGTTCATTTAATTGAATATATGCATGATATTGAGTAGGCTTTTTTAAAATAAACGTTAGACGATCTTCAATATTGACGGGAGCTATATCCAGCTTCTTTATTTCGTCTAATTGCAGTGAATGAACCGGCTTTTCATTGAGCCAATAAAGAAGTTGGATATAGAGGCAGATCCCTGTCATCATTTTTTGTCGATCCATTTTAAACGGTTTTGTTATCGTGCGTTGAATCTCGGTTTGAATTTCCTTCCACTGCTTAAAAAGCTTGGGCAAAAATTGCTCGCTCGCCTCCCATGGTCTCGTATCATCCATTCCAGCCAAATATTGAAGATCATAATAAAAAAAATCAGTTGGATGCAAATATACAGATTCCTCGTCAAAAAATGCAGTATTTTGAAATTGCTCAGGGAGATGAAACATCTTCCTATCGTGCATTTTTTATGCCTTTCCTTTCATTCTTTTTTCCCCTTCTCTGCACAAATAAAGAAGAGGACATTCATGACACTTTGGTGATTGGGCTTTGCAATGATACCTTCCAAAAAAAATAAGCCGATGGTGGGTGATTCCCCATTCGTCCTCAGGAACTTTTTCCATCAATGTTTTTTCCACTTCCAATACAGAATCCTTCCAACGGCAAATTCCGAGCCGCTTCGACACCCGTTCAACGTGTGTATCGACGGCGATGGCAGGTTTTCCAAACGCAACAGATAAAACAACGTTTGCCGTTTTCCTTCCTACTCCAGGAAGGCTCATTAATTCCTCTCTAGTTTCCGGCACTTTTCGGTCAAATTCTTCAATTAACATTTTGCATAATTTTTGAATATTTTTCGCTTTGTTACGATAAAGACCGATGGAGCGAATATCTTGTTCTAATTCCTCCAACGGGACAGACAAATAATCATCAGGTGTTTTATATTTTTGAAACAAATTTTTTGTTACTTTATTGACTAACGCATCCGTGCATTGAGCAGACAAAACGACAGCAATGACCAGTTCAAAAGGATTGCTGTGTACAAGCTCGCAATGAGCATCAGGAAACATTTTCCCGATAACCTCTAAGCATTCTTTTACTTTCTTTTTTGATAGCATGTACCATCACCTTTCAATCAGCTTGAACGAGGAAAAAAATTTTAGTTTTCCAGCCAGTTGTAGAAAGGCACCTTCCTTTTATATTCTTGCTCCCCTTGAGTAGACTGCTTTTGTTTTTGATTGAATTCATGAAATTTTTGTGAATGCTTCTTAGCTTGTTCAATTGTTTTGATTCCATTCTTCTTCCATTCAAATAAAATCCGGTCAATATATCGAAAATTTAATTTTCCGGAGATCACCGCTTCCCTTAATGCAGAAATGATAATATCGGGATCATGATGATCTTGGTCGATCCAAAAAGCTAACGTTTCGCACTCAATCGGGGAAAGAGGTCGTCCAAATTCTTGTTCAAAGATGGTGTATAATTGATTTTCCTTTTCTACTTTTTCTTGATCTTGGTCCATGACGACTACATCATACAACTTTTCCCATAGCTGTTTTAAAGAATATTTCTCATAAATCATCCCGTTTTGCTCAAATTCCTCTATCGTTAAAAAACCTCTCTGAACTAAACTCCGAAGCAATTTGACACATTCCGCCGTTGTGATTGTCATATGGTCGGAAAGTTCTGTAGGAGTTGGAAAAGCATTTCCTTTTTGAATGTGGGAATGTACGTGCAAAAGGAGAACAAATTCTTTTTCTGACAAACCTAAATCGGCATAATTCCGCAGCAGTATATTGGGAACGGTCAGTGATCCATCTTCCACTAATTCGGTGAACTGTTTTTTCTTCATATTTCGACACCTCAAAATAAGTATACCATGATTGCGGCCATTCATGGCTTCAGAATGCATGGCTGAAAAACGAAACCTCCTGAAGATAGGAGGCTTCATGCAGTTTACGGATATAAACGATTTAATAAACGCGGAAATGGAATCGTTTCACGAACATGTTCGACACCGCATATCCAAGCAACAGTTCGTTCAAGTCCAAGGCCGAAGCCGGAATGAGGTACGGATCCGTATTGCCGCAGCTCAAGATACCATTTATAAGCTGCTTCGTCCAGATGATGCTCTTCAAGACGTTTTTTTAATAAATGATAATCATGGATGCGTTCAGATCCGCCGATGATTTCTCCATACCCTTCAGGAGCGATTAAATCCGCGCACAGAACAACCTCTGGTCGATTTGGATCAGGCTGCATATAAAAAGGTTTTAAGCTTGTCGGATAATGTGTAATGAAAACTGGTTTATCAAAGCTTTCCGCGATCGCTGTTTCATGCGGCGAACCAAAATCGTCCCCCCATGCGATGTCGTTGAATCCTTTCTTATGCAGCAGCGCGATAGCGTCGTCGTATGTTATTTTCGAAAACGGAGGAACAACCTGCTCCAGCTTGGAAATGTCACGTTCTAATGTTTTCAATTCAAGTGAACAATTTTTTAATACCGATTGCACAATATGGGAAACGTACTGCTCCTGCAGCTGCAAGTTGTCTTCAAATTGATAAAACGCCATTTCCGGTTCAATCATCCAAAATTCAATTAAATGACGGCGCGTTTTCGATTTTTCAGCCCGGAATGTCGGCCCGAATGAAAATACTTTGCCTAAGGCCATAGCAGCTGCTTCCATATACAGCTGACCACTCTGCGAAAGGTAAGCATCTTCATCAAAATATTTCGTATGAAACAATTCCGTCGTTCCTTCAGGCGCACTTCCGGTCAAAATAGGGGGATCCACTTTGACAAACCCTTGATCATTAAAAAATTCATAAGTGGCACGGATGAGTTCGTTGCGCACTTTCATAATGGCGTGCTGGCGCTTTGATCGAAGCCAAAGGTGGCGATTGTCCATTAAAAATTCAGTACCGTGTTCTTTCGGCGTAATCGGATAATCGCTTGCTTCATGAATAATTTCTATATTTTCAACGCCAAGCTCATATCCAAAAGGTGAACGTTCATCCACTCTCACAACTCCTGTGACATACAAAGAGCTTTCTTGTGTGAGTTGTTTTGCTTTTTTAAATATTTCTTCATCCACCTTCGATTTTTCAACAACCCCTTGAATAAAGCCTGTTCCATCCCGAAGCTGCAAAAAAGCAATTTTTCCGCTTGATCGCTTATTCGCCAACCAGCAGCCGATTGTTACTTGTTCTCCGACATGGTTTTTAACATTTGAAATTGTTGTTTTCACAGCTTTACCCTCCATATGAAACCGCCTTTTTATTCGATGCTTTCTATTATACATATGTTATTCCTTTTTTTTCAATAAAGGAAACCAGCGAAAAAGCCGGCTGAACCACCGGCTATTGACAATCTTTACTGTTTATGATTGTTGACAAAGCGATCAATACGTTCAATCGCTTTATTTAAAAGTTCTAGCGATGTCGCATACGATAATCTTACATTATCTGGAGCACCGAAGCCGCTTCCTGGTACTAGCGCTACCTTTTCCTCTTCCAAGAGCGCCTCGACAAATTCGTCAACATTACGAAAACCTGTTATCTCTGCTGCTTCTTTTGCATTTGGAAATAAATAAAATGCTCCTTGCGGTTTAATGCACGAGAAACCAGGTATTTGCACAAGTTTTTCGTAAATGATATTTAAACGGTCTTCAAAAGCTCTTCTCATTATTTCGACCGGTTCTTGAGGTCCCTCATACGCCGCGATCGCAGCATATTGAGCAATTGAAGTCGGATTTGAAGTGCTGTGGCTCGCTAGGTTCGTCATAGCTTGAATAATGCGCTCATTGCCCGCCGCATAACCAATTCTCCATCCTGTCATTGAATGGGATTTCGATACACCATTAATAATAATTGTTTTTTCTTTTACTTCAGGAGAAATTTGAGCGATGGACACATGTTCATTTTCTCCGTATACTAATTTTTCATAAATTTCATCGGAAACGATAATAAGATCATGTCTAAGGCAAACCTCCGCCAATTCTTTCAACTCATCCCGCGTATAGATCATGCCGGTCGGGTTGCTCGGAGAATTGATAATAACCGCTTTTGTTTTGTTTGTGATCGCTTGCTGCAGCTGATCAGGCGTAATTTTAAATTGATTTTCTTCCCTTCCCTCTACAAATACTGGAGCTCCGCCTGCAAGCTTCACTTGTTCCGGATAGCTTACCCAGTATGGAGAAGGAATGATCACTTCATCACCATCGTCAAGAATAGCTTGGAACAATGTATATAAAGCGTGTTTAGCGCCTGTTGAAACAATAATTTCAGACGGTTTATATTCTAAATGCTGGTCTTTTTTAAATTTTTCTATAATTGCCTCTTTCAATGATATAAGTCCTCCAGAAGGCGTATACTTCGTATGCCCTTCTTTCATCGCTTTTTCTGCAGCGTCTAAAATATGATCAGGAGTGTTAAAATCCGGCTCGCCTGCCCCAAGGCCAATCACATCATGCCCGGCTGCTTTCAATTCTTTTGCTTTTGCAGTGATCGTCAGTGTAGATGAAGGTGTTAAAGTTGATACGCGTTTAGATAAATTCACTTTTACAATGCTCCCTTCTTATTGCTTAATGCTGTACATTTTATAAACTCTGTCATCCGTAAAGCTAACAATAAAATATGTATAACGGTTTTGTTGGTCAATATATTGGACCTCCCAAACCGGTATATCCCATTTTTTCGAATCTGTATCATCATACCCAAGCATGATTTTCTTTATTTTCTTCGGCTTGCTGTTGTCAATGTTTTGAATCAATTGAAGTACGTCGTCTTTGCTCAAGCCTTCCTTCGCTTTTTTAATTAAAATTTTATCCGTGTTCCCCTTTTTCATCCAGCCGATAATTTTTTCGCCTTTTTTATTTTTCCCTTGAATGATATAGTAAACATTTCGATTATAAAATGTGTTGACTTCATCGATCGATGCAAAGCCATGCTCCTTCGCAGCTTGTATAGCTGTTTCGTGTCCTTTTGTTTTATCTTCTTTTGCACTATTATAAAGAAAAGCAAACGTCACCACTAAAAAGATAAGAGCGCATATAAAAGAAATAAAAATTTTTCCTTTCATTATGATCACCGATTATGTTCTATAAATAGTAAAAACCGCTTTATTTGGATCTTTGCTGTCAAGGGCTAATCCGAATAATAAATGTTCTCTTTTTAATGTCCGATTTAGCAAATCAACTATTTTATACAAATCGTCGGAATGCTCAACCGTAACGGAAGATATAATTTCGATTTTGCTTTCCATGTCAGCTTCCTCCTTTACAAAAACAAAATTTGTAATTCATACTTACAAAGCATCCAGGAAACAATACAGATACAACAGCAATATGTTGTTATCTGTACCCATTATAACAGCTTTACGGCTCACACTAAATAAAATTTCTCCTAGTCCACACCTAATTTTTTGAGGAGTCATCGCCGCTCCTCTTTTTTCTATATGTACAGAAAAGTTATGGCCAATTACGTCCGCAACAGAAAATAGGTCAAGCCCTATCAAAAGCTTAAGAGCCTGACCCTTGTTTATCACATAATCGTGTTCGCCGGTTCCTCTTTAATTAACTCGATGATTTCATTGTTTTCATTCATGATGGCTATCGTTGGACGGTGGTTTTTTAATTGATCTTCATGCACAAGCTTATAGGAAATGATAATGACCACATCACCGACCTGAACAAGCCGGGCAGCCGCACCGTTTAAACAAATGACACCGCTTCCTCTTTTTCCAGGAATCACATACGTTTCAAAGCGTTCGCCATTATTATTATTCACGATTTGCACTTTTTCATTCGGGACAATCCCAACGGCATCTAAAATATCCTGGTCGATCGTAACGGAACCGACATAGTTCAAATTTGCTTCCGTCACCCTTGCACGATGAATTTTTCCGTTCATCATCATACGAAACATGTATGAACCCCCCCTTTAGGTCAAATCGATAATAATATTATCGATCAGCCTAGCATGCTTAAATTTTACAGCAATCGCAACGATAATTTTTCCCGTAAGTGCGTTTGGTTTTTTCAAGTCAGGATAAGTCAAAATATCTATATAATCAATTTCTCCGCTCGTCTTTTCCGTTATATACGCTCTCATTTTTTCGATGATGGCTTCTTGATCATGCACTTTGTTCTCAACCATTTCTTTTGCCATTAATAACGATTGATATAAATGAACGGCTTCTTTTCGTTCCTGTTCGTCTAACCGTACGTTTCGAGAGCTTTTGGCCAATCCGTCCTCTTCACGAACCGTTTCCACCGGAACAATTTCAATTGGGAAATTAAGATCTTTTATAAGTGCTGTAACAACGGCAACTTGCTGGGCATCTTTCAATCCGAAATAGGCTCTGTCTGGAGTTATGATGTGAAACAGCTTTGTTAAAACCGTTGCCACTCCGTCAAAATGTCCCGGTCTTGATTTTCCGCACAAAACGTCAACCCGCTTCGTCACTTTTACTGTGACGGCAGGTTCTTCCGGATACATTTCTTCTTTTGTCGGCGCGAAAAAAAGGTCAACCCCTTTTTGTCTTGCCAGCTCTTCGTCGCGTTTGATATCGCGAGGGTATGTTTGATAGTCTTCATTCGGTCCAAATTGAAGCGGATTCACAAAAACGCTCATCACCGTTACGTCGTTTTCCTGTTTGGCCCGTTCAACCAATGATAAATGACCTTCATGCAAATATCCCATCGTTGGCACGAACCCTATCGTTTTTCCTTCTTTTTTCTTGAGATCGATTTCTTTTTTTATTTCCTCTATTGTAGTGACGATTTTCATTTTCCTTTTCCTCCATATAAGCTTGCAAGTTCCTCTTCATTCATGCGGAACGAATGATCCAACGATGGAAAGTCCCGATTTTTCACTTCATCTTTATAAGCTTCAATCGCTTTTACAATGCTTTCATTTACATTTGCATATTGTTTAACAAACTTCGGCACTCTTTCCACTCCAAATCCAATCAAATCATGAAACACTAACACTTGTCCATCTGTATATTTTCCTGCGCCGATGCCGATGGTTGGAATGGACAGCTCGTTTGTTATTTTTTCCGCCAGCTGAAACGGGATGCATTCCAATACAATGGCAATCGCGCCAGCCTGTTCGCATTTTTTCGCATCTAGCAGCAGCTTTTCTGCACTTTTCGCTTCTTTTCCTTGTACTTTATATCCGCCTAATACACCTACTGACTGAGGAGTCAGTCCGAGGTGGGCAACAACAGGAATGCCGGCATTTGTTAACAGAGATATGACGTCAAAAACAGGCCCTTCCACCTTTAAGGCATCTGCCCCGCTTTGCTGCACCATTTTCTTTGCATTTTGCAGCGTGTCTTCTGTCGAAATATGATACGACATAAAGGGCATATCCGTCACAACAAATGTATTTTTTGCTCCGCGTTTTACAGCCTTCGTGTGGTGAATCATATCTTCCACCGTTACAGGTACGGTTGAATCATACCCTAAAACGACCATTCCAAGCGAATCGCCGACAAGGATCATATCAACATTTGCCTGTTCAGCAAGCTTAGCGGACGGATAATCGTACGCCGTCATCATCACGATTGGCTCTTGCTTTTGTTTCATTTGAATAAAATCCAGCTTTGTTTTCATAAAAACTCCCCCTCTTTTTAGTTGCAGAGGGTAAGAACGAACCGATCAAAAAAACCTTCTTTCACTGAGAAAGAAGGATTTTTACCATTTCCTTATTATCGGCTTCTTCATCCCTCTGTCCCAGTCCTTTTGGATCAAGGCAGAATCAATCTTTTAATAATGACAACATGAAACTTTTTTGGTGCAGTTCCAAACAGGATACTGCCCTTTCGTTAAGTATAACAAAATTTCATTGTAAAATATATTTATTTGATATCAATATCTGCTGAATACACTTTTTCTATTTTTCCTTCAGAAGTTTCAATGAGAAGCGCCCCTTCTTCATTAATGCCAAGAGCCTTGCCGACAACTGTTCCGGATAATGTCCGGGCATGGATCGTTTTGTTTAAACTAATGGAATAGCTTTCCCATAAAAGTTTAATCGGTTTAAATCCATGCTCTAAATATGTAGTATACCATTTTTCAAAACGTTCGAGAAACTTTTGAATGATAAGGGCGCGATGAATTTTCTCTCCCTTTTCAATCGCTATGGAGGTGGCGGTATTGCGAATCGCTTCAGGAAATTCATCAATTTGCTGATTTACATTAATACCGATGCCGATGATCACCGAATGCACTTGATCAGCTTCCGCCTCAAGCTCTGTTAAAATTCCGACTGCTTTTTTTCCATTAATCAAAATGTCATTGGGCCATTTAATGGTCGGAGAAAGCCCTGTTGCCTCTTCAATCCCTTCTACGAGAGCAACGGCTGTCAATAAAGTAAGCTGAGGAGTTTTCTGTAAAGGTATGTTCGGCCGCAAAATGATGCTCATCCAAATCCCTGTACCTTTTGGCGAATACCATACTCTAGCCATTCTCCCTCTTCCGCCTGTCTGTTCATCCGCAACTACGAGCGTTCCCTCCTCAACACCTTTCTGCGACAATTCATGGGCAATTTTTTGAGTAGAATCAACCGTATCGTAATATACAATGTTTTGTCCTATAAAATCCGTTTGCAGACCTAATTGTATTTCGTTGGCTGTAATTTTTTCCGGCGTCTTGACTATTCTGTACCCCTTTCTTCGCACCGCCTCGAGGACAAATCCTTCCTTCCTCAATTCCTCAATATGCTTCCATACTGCCGTTCTTGAACAACCGAGCAATTCGCTGATTTTTTGGCCTGAAACATAACCTCCATCAGCTTCAGAAAAAGCTGCTAACAGCTTTCGCCTAATTTCTGATTGCAATTTTTTAACCACTCCTTTATTTCGCCGCTATTATTTTCAATCAATCCATTGACAACCTGTTGTTCAACCAGCGTTAAATATTCCTCCACCCATTTGCCCGGCTTTTTCGGCACGATGTTTAAAATGTCATTCCCCGTTACGGCCAATTCTTTTCTAGAATGGATTGGAAGCTGTTCGTAAGACTTTTGCAGTTTCTGAATGGCTTCTTCGTTTTTTTCTTTTTGCAGCACCTGCCTTATTCTTTCCAGCTGAAGAGCATCCTCAAGCCCTGTCTTATATAAAAGAAAGGCTGTCCAGTCTTTCTCGAAGAGACAATTGAGCAACTCAAGATGTCTGCATACTTTTTTGATCACCCTTCTAGGAAGCTTCCAATTCCGCATAAATGATTCACCATCATCCGTTTCTAAAACGAATAACAAAACAGTCCAGTATTCTTCCCGCTTACACAAATTATGCATTGGATATCTGAGCAGCTTGTTCAACTGTTCTTTCTTTTGTTTTAATCCAGGCATATGTTGATAAACATTCGTAAGAGTTAATAGTTGTATCGCATCATTTGCGGAAGCTCCAGCCAGAAGCTTTTCAAATTCAGCAGTTATTCGCTCGATCGATATGTTCTGAAGAAGCTTATGCCAAACGGTTATGGCTTGCAAAGTTTTTTCTTCAAGCCGAAAGGACAATTGGCTGACAAATCTTAAAGCGCGCAGCATTCTTAACGCATCTTCGGAAAAGCGTTCATACGGATCTCCCACTGTACGAATCATGCGGTTTTCTAAATCTTCCATGCCATTGACATAATCTAAAATGCGCCCGTTTTTGTCCATCGCCAAAGCATTAATTGTAAAATCGCGCCGCTTTAAATCTTCTTGCAGCGAGCTGACAAAACGGACATATTTAGGTCTTCGATACTCTTCGTATTCCCCTTCCGTCCGAAAAGTCGTCACTTCATACGGCTTTCCATTATGAAGAACAATGACTGTACCATGCTGCACCCCAACATCAATTGTTTTCGGAAAAATTTTTTGAATCTCATCAGGCTTTGCTGATGTGGCAATGTCGATATCCCCGATCTTCCGATTCAGCAATAAATCACGAACAGAACCGCCGACAAAATACGCTTCATGGCCATGCTCATTTAATTGTTCTATAATCGGTATTGCCTCCACAAATTCTGCTTTCATGTTGGAACTCCTTCAGATAGTAATTCAAAATAAATTTGCTCATATGTTGACACAATTTTTTCAGAATGAAATTTTTCTCTGACAAGCAGTATCGCATTTTCTGACATTTTTTGATGAAGTGTTTGATCTTCCAATAAGCGAATCGATTTTTCGGCGGTATCCTCAATATCGCCAAGCTCAACAATATAGCCTGTTTTATGATCTTCAATTACTTCCGGTATGCCGCCGATCCTCGTTCCAATACAGGGAACTCCGCAAGCCATCGCTTCCAATAAAACTAATCCAAAGCTTTCTTTTTCTGACAGCAGCAATTTTAAATCACTGATGGAATACAATTGATCTAAGTTTTCTTGCTTCCCCAAAAACAGCACATGATCTTCCAATTGCAGCTGTTTCACTAATTTCATGACAATCGACACTTCCGGTCCGTCGCCGACCAGCAACAGCTTCGATGGGACTTCCTGTCGGATGAGGGCAAATGCTTTGACGACATCAGGAACTCGCTTCACTTGCCGAAAATTTGATACGTGTATAAGCACTTTTTCATCATCTTGAATCCCGTACTCTCTTTTTAATGAAGGCAAATGTTTTTTATGATAAATTCGTTCATCAATAAAATTGTAAACCGTTTCAATTTCTTTTTTAGGCTCCAATAAATCATATGTTTGTTTAACGAGCGCCTTTGATACGGCTGTAACGCGGTCCGAAGCTTCAATCCCAAATTTGATCGCTATGGAGAGCGTCGGATCATATCCTAGCACAGTAATATCAGTACCATGAAGAGTTGTGACGATTTTTATTTTTCCCCCAACCATTTGTTTAGCCAAAAAAGCGCAAATCGCATGAGGCACAGCATAATGAACGTGCAAAATATCTAAATTTTCCCTCTCAATGACTTCGGCAATTTTGCTGGATAAAGCGAGATCATATGGAGGATATTTAAAAACAGAGTATTGATTTACTTCCACTTCATGAAAATAAATGTTGTGATAAACCTTATTCAGCCTGAATGGCATGCTGGAGGAAATAAAGTGAATTTCATGCCCTCTTTCTGCAAGCAATTTTCCAAGCTCTGTCGCCACCACGCCTGATCCTCCAACAGACGGGTAGCAAGTAATGCCAATTTTCAATTTTTTCATTCATTATCACCAGGAAAGGATATTTTCAAAACTATGATTTCTGCTCAATTTTTCTCGTGGATGATGTTTCTCCATGTAAAATCTCCCCGTTCAAGCCCCTTTACTAATATTTCCGCAGTGCCCATATTGGTTGCCAGGGGGATTGCATACACATCGCATAGGCGGATAAGGGCAGAAACGTCCGGTTCATGAGGCTGGGCAGTCAGCGGGTCGCGAAAAAAGAAGACGGCATCCATCTCGTTTTTCGCGACTAATGCACCAATTTCTTGGTCGCCTCCAAGCGGACCGGATTGGAAGCGGTGAATTTTCAGTCCAGTTGCTTCCTGTATTCTTAAGCCTGTTGTGCCTGTTGCAAATAAAACATGCTTTTCTAATATATGTTTATAAGCAATAGTAAATTGAACCATATCGTCCTTTTTCTTATCGTGAGCAATGAGTGCAATCTTCATATATTTCCCCCTCATTCAATAATGTTTTCCAACCCGTAAACGAGCGTATCGATCTTCATCACGGTTTCAACGGAAAGCTTTACTCCTGACATAAAAGACGCACGATTATAGGAATCATGGCGAATTTTCAGCGTTTGACCGTCACCGCCAAACAAAACCTCTTGATGAGCCACTAACCCTGGAAGACGAACGCTGTGGATATGAATGCCATTCCATTCGCCGCCTCTTGCTCCTTTGATCGTTTCCTTTTCCTCCGGATGTCCTTGCTTTTTATTTCCGCGAACTTCATAAATCATTTCAGCCGTTTTGATTCCAGTTCCAGAAGGTGCATCAAGCTTTTTATCATGATGCATTTCGATGATTTCAACATCAGGGAAGTATCTGGCCGCCATTTTTGCAAATTTCATCATCAGTACAGCTCCAATCGCAAAATTTGGCGCGATAATTGCCCCGATTCCTTTTTCTTCCGCTAATTTTCTCAATTCCTGCAAGTCTTCTTCCTGAAAGCCGGTAGTTCCTACTACAGGGCGGACACCGTGCTCCAGCGCAAGCTTTGTATGTATTTTTCCAACCTCTGGTGTTGTCAAATCAATCAACACGTCTGGCGATGTTTCTGCAAAGCATTGTTCAGGGTTTGTATAGGTGCGGACTTGATCTTGAAACCATTCGCCATCATTTATTTTGTCTATTACAGCTGAAAGTGTAAAATGCTCTGTTTCATTTACCAGTTTTACTGCCTCTTGCCCCATGCGTCCTCTTGGACCGGCAATGACGATCTTAATTTGTTCCATTATTCCATCACCTTTCTATTTTTTTGTCCATCTGTTTCGATCTCTAGTTTGAAATTTATGCATGACGCGATCGTGCGCCTTCTCAAGATCAATGTTTAAAGAATTGGCCAAGCAAATGATGACAAACAATAAATCGCCAATTTCCTCTTCAATTTCTTTCTCTTTCTCCGTTTCTTTTTTTGGCTTTTCCCCATAGTAATGATTAATTTCTCTTGCAAGCTCACCAAGCTCTTCTGTTAATCGCGCAAGCATCGCCAGCGGGCTGAAATAGCCTTCCTTAAATTGGGATATGTAATCATCTACTTCTTTTTGCAGGTCTTTAATTGTTTTACGTTCCATTAGGCAACCACCTCATTTGTCTTCTCTTTCATGTTAGCTAATTCCTTACCATTTGACAATGAAAAGAAATGTCGATTGAATTGTAACATACAATCTGATCCATTATAATTAAAAACATCGAAAAAAATAGGAGGTGGGAGTTTGTTGCCTTTTAAATTGAAAAACCTCTTTTTTATATTGCTCGGATCCGCTATTTTCTCGTTTGGACTCGTTCATTTTAATATGCAAAACAATTTAGCTGAAGGCGGTTTTACTGGTATTACGCTCCTTTTATTTTTTTTGTTTCAAATCAACCCCTCTATTTCCAATCTTGTATTGAATGTACCCATTTTTTTTATTGGATGGAAGCTTTTAGGGAAGACGACTTTTTTGTATACATTAATTGGAACGATTTCGGTTTCGTTCTTTTTATGGATTTTTCAGCTGCATCCATTTCATATTCCTCTACATGAAGATTTAACATTGGCGGCTCTGTTTGCAGGAGTTTTCATCGGCGTTGGACTAGGGATTATTTTTCGCTATGGCGGAACAACAGGTGGAGTTGATATCATTGCTCGTCTTGTTTATAAATTTTTCGGCATCAGCATGGGAAAAACAATGTTTTTATTTGACGCGTGCGTGATCACTTTATCGTCCATTTTTTATTTATCCTATCGCGAAGCCATGTACACATTAGTGGCTGTTTTTATCGGAACAAGAGTCATTGATTTTATTCAGGAAGGTGCCTATAGAGCAAAAGCAGCGACCATCATATCGGAGAAACATGAGGAAATTGCCGAAAAAATCATGAAGGATATGGATCGCGGAGTGACCATTTTAAAAGGACAAGGTTCGTTTACAAAACAGAATCGGAATATTTTATATTGCGTCGTTGCCAAAAATGAATTTGTCAAGCTGAAACAAGTTATTACAGCTGTCGACCCTCATGCGTTTGTTGTCGTCAGCGACGTTCATGATGTACTCGGTGAAGGCTTTACCCTTGATGAAAATAAAAATCCGATTGAGCACTAACGCGTTTCTTGTCGTCAACGATGTTTATGATGCTCAAGAAGGATTTACCCTTCATGAAAACAAAAACTTGTTTAAGCACTGACAGGGGCTGTCCAGAAAGTCAAATCCCTTTTGAAAACAAAAAATCATAAACATCGATATATCAACGTTTCTAAAACATAAAGGGGGCTGTCAATAAGCCAAAAAACGACTTATTAGACAGCCCCGCACTCTAGTTCTCTTTTCTTTTATCTGTTTTTTCTCCTTTGTATTTTTTCCATCCTGTATAAGCTAGTGCAATAAAAATGACGCTGCCCGTTGAAAACATCACCCATAACAATGATGGATCTGCTTCGTCGTTTTTGACGCGATCAAAAATGTTTTTTAAGTCTTTTTCGATTTCCATCATATGCTTCTGTCTTGTCTTTTTCGAAATTTCAAAAAACATTTTGTCGCTTACTGCTGAAATATGTGTTTCAATCTTATCAATGTTTTTGCTGTCAACATCAACGGTAAGGCTTGGATAAATAACGGAGTACAGTGACAAAAAACGATTCCACTCATGCTGAAAAGCCGCCCAATCCTCTTTTTCCATTTCCGTTTTTAATTCTGCAAATGTCGTCATGATCGGTTCTTCCATTGTGCTCCAGAGCGGCTGGTGTTCAGACAGAATTGCATCAACAACAAGCCGGAATTGAGTGACTTTGTCGATCCGATCTTCATAGCTCATTCCATCGTTCTCAACGGCATCCAACGCTTTTTCGTAAGAAGCAGAAATGACCCGAAGCTCATTTATTGATAAGCGGTTTTCAACATTATTTTCTTTAAATTCGTTTTCAAGAAATAATAACAGCTGCTTCGCTTCATCAAACTTTTTTTGCTTTGAAAGCTGCCACGCATAATTCGTCATGACATCCAATGTTTCCCAATTGTTTTTTTCTTTTGCATTGATCGGTATTTGAAGCAGGAAAAAAAGCAAGAGAACAATCAACGTACTGATCCATTTTTTCATTCTTGTCCCCCCTATAACTACTAGTAATAGTTATTCAAGAGTGGACAAGAGTAGACCATGTTTCTTACAATTCTTTCAATTCAAATTTGTATGTTTGATTTTTTATAACAAAAAAATAAGCGATCGCAATGGAAATAATACTCAGCCAAAACGTAAAGTAACCGATTAGCGCAGAATATTGATTTAAAACGCTATATTGAGGCATCATATCAAACACGTAATCAATAATTTCATTGTGAAGCGTCCATATGGAGGCCAGCATCAAGTGCTTCATTTCAAACCGATAATACGGTGCATACAACAGCCCTTCTATTGCCATTCCTAAATGGGACAAAATGAGCATCATTCCGTAAATGGATAAAACACCCGTTTCCAAATATACAAACAGGTTCATGGCAACCGCCCAAATTCCATATTTAAATAGCGTAATCATCGCTAGTGCTTCAAACAATTTAAAATGCTTCCCAACAAGAAACCCAATCAAAACGAAAACAAAGAACAAACTAGCGGTTGGACTGTCAGGAACAAACGCAATAAACTGTGGCGGTGTTTCGGAAAGCTGCTGTTTATACCAAATATAACCATAAATTGTTCCTGCTGTATTGATTAAAAGCATCAAATATAAAAATGATCGCTGCCTTAATACAAAAAATAACCAACCCATCCAAGTTCACTCCTTGGTTTTATTGAATTCGAGGGCATGGATCATGAGACACCCTGTACTATGTATGCCAAGAAAACACTCTTTTTTCATTGCAGGAATGTTCCTTATATTTTAAAGAACTAAATGGTAGGAAGGCATTTTTAAAATAAGTTTATCGCCTTCCACAGCAACAATATTCATCCTGATTATCAAGAGTATCATTCTCTATAAATAAGGAAAGCGCTCCTCACCTTTGGTAGAGTTTTGTTTGATAAGAACATGACCTACCAAAAAAGGAGCACCTTTAAGGTGAAGTCTACCACACCTATCCACAAAATCAAGACCGAATGTACATCGCAAAATGCAACCAACTTCGGCAAATTCGAAATATTCCTCAAGCACCTCGAAAAATCAAGCCTGAGAAAGCGCTACAGGACTTGCCAGCATCAACGAAACGTCTCGCTGCGGAAGATGCCGCCTGTCGTTACTGGAAATGGTACGTCGATGATGAAGAAGGCATGACGGTCACCTACCAAGCGATCTCCTGGAAGAAGCCTCATCGTGTTGAGATCATTATGCCAAACACAGGTGGTGGATGAAAGCCAGATGCTCTAAATCGTTGATACGGATTTCGATACAAACCAATCGCCACCAACCTCGAGTAGGAGCCGCTCAATTTGTGGCGTTTTTTCAACAAACGATGTTCCATAGGAAATTACATCAAAGAAGCTAAGTGCATGTTTGCCATGGACTGGATTGCGACTTTCGATTTTGAAGCGAATGAACTTGACTTTCTCATCAAACTGTTTTCCAACAACCGCTATGAGCGGTTTAAACAAGATTACTGTGAACCCGTTCATCGAGCATACAGCACTGCTCGGTTTCACTTAGAATTCTTCCGTTGTGCAGCGATGTACGGTACAGCTGTCGAGGAATTCTCAGGTTGATAAAAGATTTTGCCAATCAACAGACCTGGAGGTGAATCGAAACAAAGATCGTCCGGCTAGAATGAGTTTACCACAATTTCGCATAGGAATACCGAAGCTCTTAACAGTCGGGAGAGGGAAGACTAAAGAGTCATGTGATATGATTCAGCGATGCTAACAAATGTACTGTTTGCATACTCTGATATTTCGTCATCTATCATTGTCTACGATGCTGAAAAACACTGAATGATTATTACTATCTAATCCCAATGTTATATTAAGATCATTTCCTTTGATAAACTGATCATAACACAAGTGAAAAGAAAGGGCGATTCATCACACAGCCTATAAAGGTGAGCGACTTCTCGTCAATTTACGTTAAAAAAGGGGCTTATTGTCGGTACGCAATCTTTAGGATCTTTCTTCATTTTCATGTTTATACCCGTCTGCCCAAAATTCGGCATTTTTTACACCCTGTTTTGTAGAATCATAAGTCGGATCAACACCTTGTTTTTTCTGATTTTCATAGTCTTTTAACGCCCTGATGGCCGGTTTATATAATAATACGAGACCGATTAAGTTCACCCATACCATCAATCCTAGTCCGACATCTCCCAAAGTCCATGCGATATCAGATGTCCGAACCGTTCCGTAAAAGACGGCAGCCAAAAAAATTAACTTTAAGACAAGAATCGGTATATTCTTACTTTTTTTCTTAAACAAATATATAATATTTACCTCGGCAATATAATAGTATGCCATTATTGTTGTAAATGCAAAGAAGAATAATGCCACTGCTACAAAGGGGGATCCAAATCCAGGTAGTTGGGAATCGACTGCAATTTGAGTATAAGCAGTACCCACTTCAACAGTTTCTCCAATATTGTTTACAAGCAATGATTTTTGATCAGGCTCATACACATTGTAGGAATTTGTAAACAAAATCATAAAAGCTGTTGCTGAACAGACAAGCAATGTATCAATGTAAATAGAAAATGACTGTACAAGCCCCTGTTTGGCCGGGTGGGAAACTTCGGCAGCACTAGCAGCATGCGGCCCCGTTCCTTGACCAGCTTCATTTGAATAAATCCCACGCTTTACACCCCAAGAAATCGCACTTCCTAAAATCCCTCCGAATAATTGATTAGCTCCAAACGCACTAGAGAAAATTAGTTTAAACACACCAGGAACTGCTTCAATATTCATGATAATAATGATAAGTGAAATAAGTATATATCCGATTGCCATAAAAGGCACTACTAATTGAGCGACGTTGGCGATTCTTTTTACACCGCCAAGAATAATCACTCCCAATAGTACAACTAAAATGATTCCTGTTACGGTCGGATCAACGGAGAATGCTTTTTTAAATCCAGAAGAAATGGCATTTGATTGAACACCCGGCATTAAAACACTCATTGCTACAATCGCAGCCACAGCAAAAACCATTCCGGCCCAACGTCGATTTAACCCTTTTTCAATATAATAAGCCGGTCCTCCGCAGTATATCCCATCCACTTTTTCTTTATAAATTTGGCCAAGTGTCGATTCCACATATGCCGTAGCAGCACCAAAAAAAGCAATTAGCCACATCCAAAATACTGAACCGGGACCACCGTATGCGATCGCAGTAGCAACACCAGCAATATTCCCGGTTCCGACCCGTCCCGATAATGCGATCGACAATGCTTGAAAAGAAGAAATTCCTGACTTGGAACTTTTTCCTTTAAACATTTGCTGAACCATATCTTTGATCAATCGTATTTGAGCAAATTTTGTCATAAATGAAAAAAACACTCCGATTCCAATACAAAATACGATCATCGGCGTACTCCAAAGCCACCCACTCAATGTTTCAATAAAACCATCCAAAAAAAATTCCCCCTTATTTTAATGTTATGAGTAATTATAGCTCAGCATTTATATTTATAATAGATTCTTCATTAATTTTTGTGAAATAACACAAAAAAGAAAATATTTTTGAATTATTTGAAATGAATGTTAGTGCTATGCAACCAATTATCAGGAGGTTGAACATATTTTCTGTGCGACTAGAATTTCCAGAATTTTAAGTCGTTACTTAACATATGTTTGAAACACATTATAATGTTTAAATAGAGAAAAGGTTTTAGCAAGAACGCTGTCCTTTTACGGCTTTTTTCACCACAAATGTTCAGAAAATCTGTGAATTACCCTTATGAAATAAACCGTTGTTTTGAATTGTTTATGTGAAACGATATCGTTGTGTCGATGATCGTGAAATATATAATTGGAGCAGCTCAAAATTCAATTATCAAATACCCCAATCATGGAATACTTTCAGACACTCCATACCTACACATGAGCAGAGGGCACAAATCATAAAATCAAAACAGTAAATGCCTTTGCATACTGGCTATAGAAACCGATGCCGATTTAGAACACGTGGCTTGTTTAGAGTGTACAGGAGAAACGTATAATAAGCAGGTGTCCTAGCCCTCCTTCTTTATCATTTTGTCAAAAAATAGTAAATGGATAGAAAGACGTCAACGAAGGCGATTGACCTCCTCTATTTTTTCATTTACCAGTCTACAAAAAGAAAATACAATCGCATCAATCTTGCTGACTTTAATTGTTAGAGTTGTTTCACAGTCAATGGAGATAAGACAATAAAAAAAGCTTGTAGAGAAAAAATCTTCCTTTCTCTACAAGCTATACAGACAAACACGATGTCAGCTCTTTTTATTTCGATGTAACACTAGAAACAAACTCTGCTAATACTTTCAACTCTTCATCCGTACCTTTAAAGATTCCAGGAGGCATGCTTCCTACGCCTTCTTTAGCAATTTTCGCAACTTCTTCCGGAGACAATCCGTTATCAACTAAAGAAGGCCCAGCCGCTCCGCCTTGCAGGTTATCACCGTGGCAGGAGACGCAGCCTTGTTCCTGAAATATTTTGTATCCTTCCGAATTTGTATCAATTTTAGCTTCCGCTTTAATTTTCCCTTGTTCCTCTTTTAATTCCCAGTCCGTATGCTCAACCGACTCCCATGTTAAATAAACGATGGAAGCTACAGCTAGCAGCATCATTCCTACAGCAACCGGACGCTTATGCGGACGGCGTTCTGGCCCGCGATCCAAAAATGGAGCAAGAAGTAGCGCAGAAAATGCCAGTCCAGGTATTACGATTGCACCGATAACGGTATAAGGACCTGATGCATAAGAATATTTTAAAAGCTGGTATAAAAATAAGAAGTACCAGTCAGGAAGCGGTATGTAACCAGTATCCGTAGGATCTGCAACCCGCTCAAGCGGTGACTGATGGGCAACGGTTAAACATAAAAAGCCAATTAAAAAGACCGCGCCAACTAACCATTCTTTTAAAAGAAAGTTGGGCCAAAAAGCTTCAGTTTTCCCTGGGTATTCGGAGTAGTCTTTCGGTATGTTCGGCTTTCTTTCAGCCGACACACGAGAATCTCCAACGAACTTCATACCTTTTCCGCGATGCATTGTTTCCCCTCCTTTGTTAAGCGGTTCGCCACGAACAACTTACTAAAAAAGAATAAGCCGGATTTTATAGCGGACCTGAAATCCCTTGTTTGCGAATCATTAAGAAGTGCGCTGCCATTAATCCGAATAATGCAGCAGGCAAGAAAAATACATGAATCGCAAAGAAGCGAGTCAATGTTTGCGCACCGACAATTTCGGAATGCCCTGCAAGCAAAATTTTGACGTACTCACCAATAAGCGGTGTCGATTCAGCAATCTGCAAGGTAACTTTTGTCGCAAATAACGCTTTCATGTCCCAAGGCAATAAATAGCCTGTCAAACCTAAACCTAGCATAACGAAGAAAATGAGTACACCGACAATCCAGTTAAGCTCGCGTGGCTTTTTGTATGCTCCTTGGAAAAATACACGTAAAGTATGTAAAAACATCATGACGATGACTAAGCTTGCTCCCCAATGGTGCATACCGCGAACAATTTGCCCGAACGCCACTTCATTTTGCAAATAATAGACAGACTCCCATGCATTTTTAATATCCGGCACGTAATACATCGTTAAAAACATGCCAGACAGCACTTGAATCACTGTAACAAAAAACGTCAAACCCCCAAAGCAGTATACAAATGCTGAGAAGTGATGGGCTGGGTTAACATGTTCGGGAACTTCATGGTCTGCGATATCGCGCCATAAAGGGGTGATATCTAACCGTTCATCAACCCAATCATACAATTTGTTGAGCACTTATTACGCCCCCCCTCTTGGTTTAGCTTTTCCTAAATATAAAAATCCATCTTGAATTTTGTACTCATATTCATCCAGCGGAGCAGAAGGCGGTGTTCCAGGGACATTGTCGCCGTTTTTCTCATACAATCCTCCGTGGCAAGGACAGAAGAACATGTTAGGGTTTGATTTATCCCCGTTCCAGTTTACTGTGCAGCCAAGGTGTTTACAAATTGGAGAAAGTGCAACAATTTCTCCTTTTTCATTTTTATAAACCCACGCGGATTTTGGCTCTTCAGCTTCATGCCACGCGTCCTTCTGTTTAATGGTAAAGTCGACACGTGTCGGTTCTTCTTTAATGTCTGATTCCTTTACATTTGTATTAACAAATTCTCCAGCTGCTTTCGGCTGCAATACAGGATCTACAGCGAAACGAACCATCGGCATGAGCATGCCCGCAGCCATAAAGCCGCCTACACCCGTTAGCGTATAGTTTAAAAATTGACGTCTTGAAACACGGTGTTTATTCTCGCTCATCTTTTTCCCCCCTCTATCTCAAGCTAGTCCATAATGGACATATACAGAAACATATAAAACTAGGACATACTCATGATATATCAATCTTTGTAGAAGGTCAATATAATCATATCGTTAGAAACAAGGGATTGAAAGGGTTTTTAGGTTCGGTTCCAATATTGTAATAAAATGTTCATAATTTGTTCGATTTGGTCCTGAACAACCTTTCGCTTTACATCCTGATCCATATGTTCTATTGGGATTGACGGAATCCATATAAATTCATCACCTTCTTTGCGCCATCTTTCTTCACATGTTAAAAAAATGACATGCTGAAAATGCTGTTTAATCGTATCTTTCCACTTTTTTAACAGTTTATCCAAATCAATGTCGTCATTTTTTAAAGAAACAAACGGAGGCAACAGCATGATCCGCCCCTTTAACTGCCGTTCAAGCTCCTGTGAAACAATTGTAATAAAATCTGCTTTTGACGCATTTCTTTTCAGTTCCTCATCAAAAGATACCGATAGGAAAGGAACAACTGCAGTATCAACGTACTCCCTTGATTGAAGAAAAGAATCGATATCAACCATTTGCCATTTCACTGATTTCAGCCCCTATTTTTTATTTTTCCTTACTCATTATAAAACTGATAAGCAAAATAAAAAAGCAATGCTGTACACATTGCCTAACATCCTAAATTGTTCAATTGTTTTACAAGCTTTCGAAACGCCTCTTCATCGTGAGCATCCAACGCTTCATCAATTAAGCGGAGGAGTTTTTCTTTTTGAAATTTTTTAATTGACTCCTCCAAAATTTTTTCCGCAAGCAGCCGGTCTTTCTCATTTCTTTGCATATCTTTAGGCAAATATGGATTTTCAACTAAAACGGCAGCATATTCCGGGGAACGGTATTGAGCGCGAAAGTTTAACTGGATATACAAGTCTTCATCTTTATTCAAGCGAATATCGTGAAAAGACTTTTCTGCATCTGTTGTCATCACATTTTCTTTATAAAATCTAAACGGAACATCATCCACACAGTGGGTGGACATGACCATTCCCCTCGGACAAAATTTGGCATGCTCTACAAAGTGGACGTTTTCCATTAATGAATCATGGCTCATTAAATAATTTAATATCCATACGCATTCCCGTCTTTTCAACTGATAATGATTTAAAAACCAGCGAATAAATTCTTTCTTCTCGTTAACAGAAACAGGGGCTTTCATCTTTAACCCTCCTCTGCTTTCCATCTAATTCAAAAATTCAACATAGTTGCGTTGAATTCCTTCCAATTCCGCTTAAAAATTGTCCTCCAATTCGAGCAGCATATTTTCATATTCAATGTTGCCTGGATCCAGCTCCAGCGCTTTTTCAAAAAGCTTCCTAGCCTTTGCCCTCTCCCCTTCTTCAAGCAGAAAATAAGCGTAATTCTCCAAAAATTCCGGGTCTGTTTTAAAATTATTATATGCACTTTCATAATGCTTTAATGCCTTTTCGTACTGTTCGGTGCGATGATAAGCGATCGCTAAATTGAAGTCAAAATGAGGATCATATTCTTCATGTCTTTCCACGATTTCCGTCAACATCTCGATCGTTTCCATATATTTGCCTTGGTTTAACAACACTCCTGAAAGTGTTATGATTGCTTCTATATAACCCGGATCCAGCTCCAGCGCTTTTTTTAACAATTTTACTGCATTGTCTACATCTTTGAGCTTTAAGGCAATTTTCCCGCCGAATAAATAAAGCTCTTTATTAAATGGATCCTCCTGCAAACCTTCTTGAACAATTTGAAAACTTTTTTCCACCATCCCTTCCTGTTCATAGCTTTTGGCCAAATATAAATATAGTGAGTGGTAGGTAGAGTCCAATTCCTTTATTCGTTCAAATTGTGCAATCGCTGTTTTTGTCTGGCCTGCATTTAAAGCTGTCATCCCATAAGCGAAATATGTGTCCAAATCCTCTTCTTCCACCGCTTTCTCAAAATAAGCAAGGGCTTCTTCAAATTCACCGCAAGCAGATAAAGACTCGCCTATTCGTTTATGAATATTTACATTCATTATATTTTCAAATTCCTCTAGGACTACTCTATAAAAGTCGATTGCTTGACGATATTTTCCGAGATGAAAATAATGCTCGGCTAATGCGAAATCAATTACTTTCTCTTCAGGCAATCTTCTCTTTGCTTCCTTCAGCTTTTGTTCGCTGACTTCATATAAGCCTTGCAATTGATACAAATCAGCCATAAGAAGAAGGGCTTGCGGATATGATTCATCTTCTTGATCAATTTCATTCAGCAGATCAATCGCTTTTTCTTCATCGTCAAGCTCAATGTATATTTCCGCCAAAAAAAGAGTGATGGCAGATTCATCAGGGTATAGCTGCGACAGCTCCTCAGCTATTTTTAACGCTTCATCTGTCCTGCCCCATTGAAAATATTTTTCCGCAAGCTCAAACTTTTCTTCATCATTTAACTCTTTTTCAATGGATGAAAGTTTTTTCAATCCTTTTTCCACTTGGCCGCTTTCAACTAATTGAACGGCTTCGCTCATTTTTTTATTCAACCTAAAACTCCCCTTCTAAATTCAGTACTTGTTTATTGGCTGCGAATAAATATTGAAGCGTCCTGGTGCATTCAGCTGCACTTCTTTTCCGAACCCTGGTTTATAAAATATTTGTTCTCCTGCTTTCAAAACGCTTCCGTTGTGAACGATCACTTCTGGGTTATGATTATAATAATCTAGATAATTATTTTCTTCAACTAAATCGATCATCCGAAATAAATTATAATCAACATTGCTTCCGCTTAAAATTTCGCCGCGAATCGGATAAAGACCGATTTTCATTAATGCTTCTTTCGTAAGTGGGACACCGTTTTCAGGACATTCTTCCAATGATGGCAATTTATATTTTTTTACAATTTGCTGCCATTTGCTTTTCAACTGATGGAAGATGGATTGATCTTCTGAAGAAAAATGGGGAAAAATTGGAGTTTGCTTTGGAAATAAAGTCTCACGAATCCATTCCCATGGAACATCATCAAGCTCAGCAATCTGCTTAATTTCCACGATAATCACAGTAATTTTTTCTCTTTTTAGCATTCTGATGATTGAAGGGGTCAGCCGTTCGATTGGGATTTTTGCAGCGATCGCATAATCGATCGGCGAATTCATCATCACTTTGCGAATATGTTTTTTCTTTTCATCCCATTGTCTTTCAAACGGCAAATCAACAGCAGCAATTAAAAAAGTGCAGCCTTTTTGGATCAAATTCTTCACATATAATTTGAATGAATGGCTTTGGTCTAAATGTTGAATGTTTTGGTCAAGCATGACAAAGCCCGGTGTCATGAAATAGGGCGATCCATCCATTTTCATAAATCGAAACTGATCTAATTGCTTTTCTTTAAAACGAAACTCATTTCCGTCAACGAGTATTGAGCGCGTCACAATTTGATTGTCTTCCATTAAACGAATTTGATCAATAATATATGCCATTTTCCCACCTCAATAGCTTTTTTAGACAAGCTATGAAAAGGTTGATAAAAATATGACAAAAACCATCTGACAAACTCAGATGGTTTTGGAAAGCAAATTCAAATGGTCAAAAAAAGCAGGATAGGATACACTGACTGCCTCGTGCTGCATTAATTCCACAGGTTCTTCACAAATAGTGCTGGCAATCGCGAGCATCATGCCGATGCGGTGATCTCCATGGCTGGAAACATTCGTTCCTCCTTTCAACTTTGTTTTTCCGTGAATGATCATTCCATCGTTTGTAGCTTCAATATCCGCGCCAAGCTTTTTCAGCTCGCCGACAACTGTATCAATTCTATTTGTTTCTTTTACCTTTAATTCTTCGGCGTCTTTAATAACTGTCGTTCCTTCAGCCTGTGTCGCAAGAAGGGCAATGATCGGAATTTCATCAATCAGTCTCGGAATCAGCTCTCCTGAAATTTCGGTTCCTTTTAACTCAGATGTCCTGATCGATATATCAGCCATCGGTTCGGCAGAATCTAATGTAGGTATAATTTCGATCTCTGCACCCATATTTTCTAAAACATCTAAAATCCCTGTTCTTGTTGGGTTAATGCCGACATTTTTCAGCTTGATCGAACTGTCCGGAACAATGGCTCCCGCAACAAGGAAAAAAGCAGCGGAAGAAATGTCACCAGGCACATAAATATTGGCGCCTTTTAATGTTTGTCCTCCCTCTACCGAAACGGTCAAATTTTGTTTTTTCACATGGACGCCAAAGGCTGACAAAAGACGTTCCGTATGATCTCTTGATTGATACGGCTCCTCAACTGTTGTGGTTCCATCTGCTTGAAGACCTGCAAGCAAAATCGATGACTTCACTTGAGCACTCGCTACTGGGGATTTGTAATAAATGCTCTTTAAATTCCCGCCGCGCAAAGACAGCGGGGTAAAAGATCCGTTATTCCGTCCATCAATATGAGCTCCCATTTGTCTTAAAGGAGCTGTTACACGATCCATCGGTCTTTTCGCAATTGACTCATCACCAATAATGCATGCATGAAAAGGACGTCCCGCTAAAATGCCCAGTATTAATCTTGTCGTGGTGCCTGAGTTCCCAACATTTAAAATATTGACAGGTTCTTTCAGTCCGGAAAATCCTTTCCCTTCAATTGTTACATTCGTTCCTTCCTGTTTGATCGACACCCCCATCTCTTTGAAGCATGAAATGGTGCTTAAGCAATCCTCTCCAGTTAAAAAGTTTTGAATAGTTGTTTTTCCTTCCGCAATTGCCCCAAACATAACCGCCCTATGGGAGATCGATTTATCGCCGGGAACTTCAATAGTTCCGTTCAGCGAATGTTTTTTTGTCAAGACAAGCCCTTGATTCATATCTGTATCACCCCAACTACAGTATATATGTTTCATAATTCGTGTAGCGATCAATGCATTGTTTCGCCTTCATCCGGTCTTCATCCGACTGAAAGCTGATGCGCAAAACACCAAAAATTTCTTCACGCGTTTCTAAAATTCGAATATTTGTTATGCTAATTTCCTCTTTTGCTAAATAACCGGTAATTTCAGAAATAACCCCCGGATAATCCGGAACATCGACATAAAGGTCATAAAAGGACGGAATGGCTCCTTTTTCCCTTTCAGGCAATCCGTCTCGATATGTCTTCGCTTTTTCAAAATATGTATAAAGCTGTTCTTTATCGAGCTTCTCAATGAATTGTTTAATTTGCTTCATTTCTTGAATCCATTCATCAAATAACTTGATTAATACATCATGGTTGTGAACAATAATATCGCGCCACATAACCGGGTTGCTTGACGCAATTCGGGTAATGTCGCGAAATCCTCCGGCCGCAAGCCGCTTAATAATTGGAAACATTTCTTCTTTCTTTTCTGCCTGATGGACGAGGCTTGCCGCGATTAAATGCGGAAAATGGCTAATGACCCCGGTAATGGAATCATGTTCTTCAGGTGTCATGACAATAAATTGCGCTTTTGTTCCCTTTAAAAGCTTTTTTAATTGTTCTATTTTTTCCTTACGTTCGTTGCTGCCAGGCGTTAAAATATAAAACGCATTTTCAAATAAATGAGTTTTCGCTGCCGCAACGCCTGATTTATGTGAGCCCGCCATTGGGTGACCGCCAATAAATGTTACTGTTTTCGGCAAAGAAAAGCTCGCATGATCGACAATTTTTTTCTTTGTGCTGCCGACATCAGTGATAATGACTCCTTCTTTCAAGCTTAGCTCTCCCAAAAACGTTAAAACGTTCAATGTTTGTTCAACGGGAGTTGAAATAATAATAACGTCCGCTGATTCAGCGCCTTCCTTAATAGATTCTGCTGATTGATCAATGATTCCCAATTTTTTTGCCATTTGCACTTGATCATTTTTTATATCATATCCGACCAATTGAACCGATGGGTGTTCTTTCTTAATTGCACGTGAAATCGATCCGCCGATTAAGCCAAGACCAATGATAAAAACTTTTTCCACAAAAAACCACCTGTTTCTGCTTTTTGGTAAAAAAAGAGGTGAGCGTTCACCTCTTTTAGGAAAGTAGTTCCTTTAAAGTTTGAATCAGTGCTTCATTTTCCTCTTCTGTTCCGACAGTAATTCTCAGCGATGTCGGAAATCCGAGAGCTTTTCCTGACCGGACGATGAATCCTTTTTCAAGCAGCTGTTGAAAAAGCTCATCCGCATCCCTTTGAAAATCTATTAAAATAAAGTTCGTTTGCGAAGGGAAGTACTCAAGACCAAATTGTTCACAAAAATCATAGTATTGTTTGAGCCCTTCCCGGTTCAATTTTTTGCAGGTTTCGATAAAAGTTTGATCGTTTAGCGCTGCAATAGCAGCCTTTTGTCCAAGACGATTTGTATTAAAAGGTTCCCTTGCCGGCTCAATTAAGCGGATGAGTTCTTCATTTCCAATTCCATATCCTACTCGGAGTGCAGCTAGGCCGTATGCTTTTGAGAACGTCCGTAAAATTAATAGATTTGGAAATTGATCCAATAAGGCGACTGAATTTGGATAATCTTCCGCCGTCACATATTCGTAATACGCTTCATCAGATACGACAAGGACATCCTTCGGCACTTTGTTTAAAAAATTAATAAGCTCTTCTTCACTTATGTAAACTCCTGTAGGGTTATTCGGATTGCATAACCATACAATTTTTGTTTTGGAATCAATAGAGTCTGCCATTTTATCCAAATTGTGCCGCCCATCTACAAGTTCAATTTCACGAATTTCGGCATTTTCGATCACCGCATTATGCCGGTATTGGGAAAATGACGGTGACGCCATTACGGTATTGAAGCCTTCGCTCAAAAGTGAACGTGACAGAATTTGTATAATATTATCTGATCCGTTTCCGAAAATGAGCTGATTTTCTTTTACGCCTACATGCTTTGCCACCTGTTTTCGCAGCTCTGCACTATAGCCGTCAGGATAGATCGCAAGAGATTCAAGCTCTTCTTGTATCGCTTGTTTCACTTTATCAGAACAACCGTACGGGTTTTCGTTTGATGCAAGCTTGATCACCTTTGTTAGACCAAACTGTTCTTTTACTTGTTCAATTGGTTTTCCAGGTTCGTATGGTTTCAGCGACTTTAACTGTTCTTTTACCTCCAACCTTAACACCTCTTTCATCCCCTAATGGAGCAAACCGTCAATAAACCTTTCAAATTCCTGTAACCCGCTCTGTTTTGTATTCGCATTTGTGAGAAGCGGAATAAGCTTTTCAATTTGTTTAACAATCGCACTGCCCACAACGACGCCGTCACTTATTTTGAAAAATTTTTTTACATGCTCATTCGACGAAATGCCAAACCCGACAGCCACCGGAACTTCCGCATACTTCTTTACATGAGAGATAAAATCAGAAACGCGCTCATCAAATGATTGGCGTTCACCAGTCACCCCGAGAGATGAAACACAATATAAAAATCCTGCGGCGTTTTCAGCAATTTTTTTTATTCGATTGTAGGAAGTAGGAGCAACCATAGAGATAAAATAAATCCCATGCTCGTCACATTTTTTTCGCATCCATCCGCTTTCTTCGAACGGGAGATCAGGAATGAGAAGTCCTTCTAATCGATTTTTCTCCATTAAAGTAAAAAAGTATTTTTCTCCTAATTGTAGCACAGGATTGAAATAAGTAAAGAGAATGATCGGAATTTTTAAACCTCTTTCTTTCATTTTATATGCTAATTCCATCGCCTTTTCAATATTCATTCCATTTCTTCTTGCCCGGATGGATGCCTGTTGAATAACGGGGCCGTCAGCAAGCGGGTCCGAATAGGGAACGCCAAGCTCAATGGCTGACGCCCCGCATTTTTCTAAAGTAAGGGCGAGATCAATGGTCAACTCTTCATTCGGATCTCCAGCTGTAATAAAAGGAATAAAAAGCTTGTCAAACTGTTGAAACATGCTTTTGTTAGAAACCATTTTCAACTCCCCCTTTCGTTTTCATCAAAGTGTGAACATCTTTATCGCCCCGTCCGGACAAACAAATTAAAATTGACTGTTCATTTGATAAAGTTTTTGCTACTTCAATTCCTTTTGCAACGGCATGAGCAGATTCAATTGCGGCTAATATTCCTTCTGTTTTCGCCAATGTTTCGAGTGCTGCAATCGCCTCTTCATCTGTCACAGATTCATAAACGACACGCCCTATTTTTGCTAAATAAGCATGCTCCGGACCGACACCCGGATAATCGAGGCCGGCAGAAATCGAATAAGGCTCAATAATTTCACCGTATTGATTTTGCAATAAGTACGTCATCGAACCGTGAATAACGCCTTTCGTCCCCTTTGTAATTGTTGCCGCATGTTCACCCGTTTCCACTCCTTTTCCTCCTGCCTCCACTCCAATAAGCTTTACATCTTCTTCTAAAAACGGTGTAAACATCCCGATCGCATTGCTTCCTCCGCCCACACAAGCTATGACAACATCCGGCAGCTTGCCAAACTCGTTGAAAAACTGCTCTTTCGCTTCATCTCCAATGATCCGCTGGAATTCTCTTACCATCATCGGATATGGATGCGGACCGACAGCTGAGCCCATTAAATAAAAATGGTCTTCACAATGCTGAACCCAATATCGGATCGCCTCATTCACAGCGTCTTTTAATGTTTTATTTCCGCTTGTAACAGGCACTACTTCAGCACCTAGCAGCTGCATCCGAAAAACGTTGAGGCGCTGTCTATCGATGTCTTCTTCTCCCATAAATACTTTACAGTCCATGCCAAATTTCGCAGCGACAGTTGCTGATGCTACACCGTGCTGTCCGGCACCTGTTTCAGCAATAAGCTTCTTTTTTCCCATTCTTTTCGAAAGAAGCGCTTGACCAATGGCATTATTGATCTTATGGGCACCAGTATGGTTGAGATCCTCCCGTTTTAAAAAAATGTTTGCTCCCCCGACATGTTTTGTTAATTGGTCTGCAAATGTTAAAGCGGTCGGTCTGCCGGAATATTTTTGCAGCATTTGATGATATTGCTGTTGAAAAGAAGAATCACTTAATGCATCCTTTAATGCTTCTTCTAATTCATACAACGGCTTCATTAACGTTTCTGGTACATATTTTCCTCCAAATTCTCCAAACCTGCCATATTCATCAGGATATTTCATCAGCCTTTCACCTTCTCTATTAATTTTGCTATTTTTTCGACATCTTTTTTTTCATTTGTTTCAACACCGCTTGCAACATCAATGTTTTCAGCGCCTTTTTCAAGCAGCTCTGTTATGTTTTCAGGTGTAATGCCGCCCGCAATAAAACAAAGCTTCCGGTGATTTTTCGCCCATATTATATAATCAGACACATTTGACCAGTCAAAAGCAACGCCTGTTCCGCCCCACATTCCTTTCACACGGCTGTCAATCACATATCCATCCACCCAACGCGAAAATTTTTCCATTTCCTCTATCACATGTTCATGATGAGGAAGAGCTTTCCAAACAGAAAGACCGAACTTTTCCTTTACCTGTTTTACAAATTCTTCATCTTCATCGCCATGCAGCTGTATGCAGTCTAATTCGACCGCTGCTAGCACATCCTCTAAAAATTGAATCGTCGGATGAACAAATACGCCTACTAGTTTTGGACGCATTTCTTTTGGAAAAGCTTCCATCCACCTGCCGACATCATTTGCCTTCACCTGCCGTCTGCTTTCAGAGGAAAAGATAAAGCCGATATAATCGGCTCCTTGATTGATGGAAACGGCTGTATCTTCAAATGTGCGGTTGCCGCAAATTTTGACGAGTCTCACTTTACACTCTCCTTAAACAGCTCATAAATTCCTTGTTCCGGGTCTTTTTTCCGCATGAGCGACTCCCCGACAAGCACGCCTTTTGCTCCATATTCATACACCGTTTGCAAATCTGCCATCGTGCTTATGCCGCTTTCACTGATCAATAAAATATCTTTCGGCACATATTTTTGAATCGTTTCCAGATGATGAATATCCGTATGAAAGGTTGTTAAATCCCTGTTGTTCACCCCTAGTATATTCGGCACAAATATATCTAGTATTCTTTCAAGAGTCTCGACAGAATGGACCTCCACCAGCACATCCAGCTCTAAGCTGACCGCTTCATCCCAAAGCTCCTTTAATTTTTTTGGCGGAAGAGCCTCCCCGATTAACAAAATGGCATCCGCTCCGATCCATTTCGATTCATACACTTGCTTTTTATCGATAATAAAATCTTTGCGCAAAACAGGAAGTTTCACCTTTTCTTTAATTTCAGACAAAAATGCGGTTGACCCTTGAAAAAACTTTTGATCGGTTAAAACAGATAAGCAGTCTGCCTTCCCTCTCTCATATTTTTTTGCAATATCGACAGGATCGAAATCTTCACGAATGACACCTTTGGACGGCGATGCCTTCTTCACTTCCGCAATGAGCCCAAGAAAACGGTTCGGGTTTTGAAGAGCAGCGAAAAATGATCTTTTTTCGAATGTTTTTTGGTCTAATTGCGTCAAATCAAGCTCTTTCACTTCTTGTTCTTTAGCTCTTATGATCGTATCAAGCATAGCTCTCTTCCTTTCGGATGGCCAATCTCTTTAATTGCTGATAGGCGGTCCCGTCTTTTATGGCTGTTAAAGCCATCTGTACCCCTTCAGAAATGTTTTTTGCTTTTCCTGCTACGTAAAGAGCTGCAGCCGAATTTAATGCTACAATGTTCTTCACGCTTTCATTTCCTTTATTTTTCAGTACTTCCTCTATCATTTTAGCACTTTCTTTCGCATCTGAGACTTGTATTTCTTCAAGCTTCCCTCGATTCATTCCAAATTGCTCCGGAGAAATCGTATATTTTGTTATGTTCCCATCTTTTAGTTCTACGACATCCGTTTCATCACTGATCGAAATTTCATCTAATCCGTCCCTTCCTGATACTAACAGCACATGCTCTGAACGGAAATGTTTTAATGTTTCAGCCATTTTCTCCGCATGCTCCAATGATGAAACGCCAAGCACTTGTCGTTTTGTATTGGCCGGATTAGCCAGCGGCCCGAGCAAATTAAAAATCGTTCGGAATCCCACTTCTTTTCTTGCTTTGGCAACATGCTTCATCGATGAATGATAGAGAGGAGCAAACAAGAAGCTCATATTCGTTTCTTCCAGGCTTCTTCTTGCTTCTTCAGGCGTTGTTTGGATTGGGATGTTTAAACATTCGAGCACATCAGCGCTGCCGCTTCTTGAAGAAACAGCGCGGTTTCCGTGTTTTGCGACTTTCACTCCCAACGATGAAGCAACAATGGCAGATGCGGTTGAAATGTTAAAAGTTGATGCTCCATCTCCGCCCGTTCCGCAAGTATCAACTGCATTTTCAAATCCTTCAAGCTGAGTCATATTTTCCTTCATCGCTTTCACAAATCCCGTCATCTCTTCGACCGTTTCGCCGCGAAATCGTAAAATAGTGATGAGACTGGCAATTTGACTGTCCGGAACCTTTCCTTCCATGATTTTTTTCATAATATCTTCTGCTTCAGATGCTGAAAGAGTCTCACCATTAATGCACTTCTCCAATATATGCTTCATGCCCTCTTCCTCCCTTTTTCTAAAAACAATTGTTCTGCTAATTCGATCGTTTGAATGAGCGCACTCGCTTTGTTTCTTGTTTCTTCCCATTCTTTTAAAGGAACAGAATCGGCAACGATCCCAGCCCCCGCCTGGACATATGCCTTCTGATTGCTCAGCGTGATCGTCCGAATTGTGATGCATGAATCAATGCTTCCATCGAAGCTGATGTATGCAACAGTCCCCGCATAGCTCCCCCTGGCAGTCGGCTCCAGCTCATGAATAATTTCCATCGCGCGTATTTTTGGGGCGCCTGAAACGGTTCCGGCTGGAAAAGCCGAAATTAATGCATCAATCGGATGAATGCTTTTTCTCAATTTTCCTCTCACTTTTGAAATGAGATGGATAACATGTGAAAAATAAGCTGCATCCAGAAGTACAGGTGTTTTGACCGTCCCGTATTCAGCAACTCGGCCGATATCATTTCTTGCTAAATCAACAAGCATATAATGCTCCGCTAGTTCTTTTTCATCCTGCAGCAATTGACGAACGAGTCTTCTATCTTCTTCCTTTGTTTTGCCCCGCTTTCTCGTGCCGGCAATAGGATGAATTTCAACATAATCGTCGCGAACATGAATCAATCTTTCCGGTGAACTGCCGATAAGCTCTTGGTTTGATAGTTTTATATAAAATAAATAAGGGGAAGGATTGATAATTCTTAAAATTCGATACAATTGCAGACCGGTTACCGATACTTGTTTTTCAAAGCGCTGCGAAAGAACTCCTTGAAATATATCGCCAGAACGAATATATTCCTTCATTTTTTCTACATGATCCAAAAATTGTTCTTTTGTATAATTCGATTCAAATCCGGCGAAAGAAACCGGTTCTTTGTTTGACGGGATGAAAATATTTCCTTCCGGCTTGACGTTTTTTAATTCATTGCGATATTGAAAAATGCGTTCCTTTCCCGCCTCAAATATTTGCTTCAGCTCTTGCTCGCTTTCGTTTCCTTCTAGCTCTCTATAATGAATAAATGTCAGCAGTTTTTCCTTGTGGCTATATGCAATGACCGTTTGGCAAATGACCAGTTCACATACAGAATGGGTTCTGTCAGCATGACGATGAGCTGGAATTTTTTCAAATAGGCTGACCGCATCATAATCGATTTTTCCGACAGCTCCGCCTGAAAACGGCACATCGATCGCCACTTTTTTTACATTGAAGCTTACCGTCATTCTATGAAACAATGCTGATAACGAAACATCTTTGTCCATGACCATCTGTTTTCGATTTTGCAGCTGGAACGTTCCATTTTCTTCCTTGATAAAATACATCGGCTCAAGACCGATAAACGAGAAGTTGGACCAGTTCGACTCGCTGTCATTGCTTTCTAAAATATAACAAGCATCGGTTTGCAGCGTTTGAAATATTTGGATAGGTGTCAGCATATCGACATGATATTGCTCGATAATGGGAACCGTCTTATATTTGCGGCAATCCTGCAAAAAATCTTGAAAGGTTGTTGCCATTGAAGTACTCACTCCTCCAAAGTATTTGGAGAATGAGTCATAGAGGATCGTTTTTGAGGGATGAAATTGATAATAAAAATGCCCAAAAACATTACGTTTTTGGGCAGTCGATCAATCTATCTTCCTAAACCACTCATCTATTACTTCCTCGACTCATTCTCAACTACCCTTAACTAAACTCAGCTCATTTCAGGTCATATAAAAACTTTCTTATTCGCCATATTATCGGATACAGCATTATTTGTCAACAAGATCCGGTCGTAAAATTTTTGCCTTCTCTAAATAAACATGGCAAATATCGTTTTGGGCGGCTTCTGTATTAATATGCATCATCACCCTTACGCATTTCTCAAGGGCGCCTTCAACGGCTATTTCCTGCATGCATGTCACAGGAACATATTTCCAGCCTTCAATATTTCTTAATGCTTTTGCAGGGAAGCAGGCATTTAAATCATTTGTCGCCGAAATAAACACGGAAGCTACTTGTTCAGGGGCAATGTTGTTTAATCGAATCATCTCCCTTAAGAGCCTCTCCGTGCTTTCAACAATCTGTTCTTCATTATTTTCCGAAACGGTGATGGCCCCTCTAACGCCTCTTATCAAACGCATCCCTCCGTTCTCCACTCATTAAGAAATGAATATAATGTATGCGTGTCAAACGTCTTAAGTACCGGATTGCCGATATCCTCGAGAAGTACAAAACGAATCTGGCTATGTACCGTTTTTTTGTCTTTTTTCATTCGTTCGAGAAGCGATTCGGTTTGAATGGTTTCATCGATTTTGACGGGAAAGCCGATTTCGTTAAACCAATTTTTGATCGATTTATATTGAAAATCTTTGCGGAATATCTTTTCACTCAGCCATAGAGCAAACAGCATGCCGCATGCAACGGCATCTCCGTGGGAAATCTTCCCGTAACCTAACTCCGCTTCGAGCGCATGGCCGAGAGTATGACCGAAGTTTAAAAACGCCCTTTTTCCCGTTTCTCTTTCATCTTCAGCGACAATTTCTGCTTTCACTTCAATTCCCTTTCGTATAAACCATTGCAGTTGTTCGCTTGTTACATGATTCAACGAATGGATCGTTTTCATTAAATTTTCAACAAATGAACGATCATTGATGAAGCCGTGCTTCACCACTTCCGCAAATCCTGAGCGGATTTCTAGAAGAGGCAGTGTTTTTAAAAACTGTGTATCATAAATAATGGCATGAGGCTGATGAAAAGCCCCGATCATATTTTTTCCGAGCGGATGGTTAATGGCCACCTTTCCCCCGACAGCACTGTCATGAGCCAAAAGGGTCGTCGGCACTTGAATGAACGGAATTCCTCTCATAAATGTTGCAGCTACAAAGCCTGCTAAATCACCCACTACACCGCCGCCAAAAGCAATGATCACGGATTCTCTGTCCAGATTGTTTTCTAAAGCAAAGGTCAAGCATTTATAGTACGTTTCAAATGATTTAGACTGTTCGCCGCTCGGAACAACACATGTCAATACGTCCAAATCAAATGCTTTTAATACCGACTCTAATTTTCCGCCATACAGATCCTTGACTGTTTGATCAGTAATGATCAAAATTTTCGAAGGATTATTGCAAACAGACAGAAGCCATTCTCCGACATTATCGATAATTCCGTCTCCTAAAAAAACTGGATACGGGCGACTTTTCGTTTGAATCATCATCTGTTCCATTAAAATTCCCTCGCATATTGTTTCATACGTTCGATATTTTCCCGAATAAGGTCAATGCGATCAAGACCAAACTGTTCAACGATCGCTTTGGCTACTTCCCATGCAACAACTGCCTCCGCCACAACACTTGCAGCCGGGACTGCGCAGCTGTCCGATCGTTCAATGCTCGCCAAAAAAGGCTCTTTCGTATCAATGTCAACGCTTTGCAAAGGCTTGTACAGTGTTGGAATTGGCTTCATGACTCCTCTGACGACGATGGGCATGCCGGTCGTCATGCCGCCCTCAAAGCCTCCCAGATTGTTTGTTTTGCGATAGTATCCTTTCTCTTCGCTCCAAAGGATTTCATCATGAACTTCGCTGCCAAAACTCCGTCCCGCTTCAAATCCCAAGCCGAATTCAACCCCTTTAAACGCGTTGATGCTTACGATCGCTTGCGCTATTTTGGCATCCAGCTTTTTGTCCCAATGAACATAGCTGCCGACACCAGGCGGCATTCCTTCAACAATCACCTCAACGATGCCGCCGATGGAATCACCCTTTTCTTTTGCTTCGTCGATCGCCTTCATCATTTGCTGAGCCGCATTTTCATCTAAACAACGCACAGGTGAGTTCTCTGTCTTTTCCTTCAACTCAGCAAGCGTCGAATAGTCCAATTTTTGCGCACGGACACCGCCAATTTCAATGACATGTCCTGCCACTTGAATGCCGAGTTCAGACAAAATTTTCTTCGCAACAGCTCCTGCTGCCACCCTGACAGTTGTTTCCCGGGCAGAAGAGCGTTCAAGCACGTTGCGCATATCACGATGTCCGTATTTGATCGCCCCGACTAAATCGGCATGGCCTGGGCGAGGTCTCGTAATTTTTCGTTTCATTTCCGCTTTCTCCGATTCGGAAATCGGCTCTGCCCCCATAATTTTCGTCCAATGGGCAAAGTCTTTATTTTCTACAACTAGCGCTATTGGTGATCCTAGCGTTTCGCCATGGCGCACTCCGCCTAGTATTTGCACCTGGTCTTTTTCGATTTGCATTCTTCGACCGCGGCCATAGCCTTTCTGTCTTCTTGCAAGCTCAATATTGATGTCTTCTTCCGTTAGAGGAAGCCCTGCCGGAACTCCTTCTATAATCGTCGTTAATTGCGGGCCGTGAGATTCCCCTGCTGTCAAATATCTCATACTAGCAAACTCCTTCCCATAACACTTTAACGCTTTTATGCTTTTATGCTTTTACGTAACTATACCATAAGATTTTTTGTTTGAATAGAAAGATCTTTGCTATTGCTACAATCGTGTATAAAAAAACGTTTCGATCGTTTTTAATCCATATTTTTCCGGAGTGAAAATTTGCTCTGTGCTGCCAACAAATAAAATCCCGTTTCGTCTAAGCGAGTTGCTGAATTTTTCATAAAGCTCTTTTTTCGCAGACTCAGTAAAATAAATGAGGACGTTTCGGCATACGATCAAATCAAAATCTGTTTCAAAGCGGTCTGACAGCAAATTATGCTTTCTAAAAGTAACCGAGCGTTTAATGTCTTCTTTTACATGATAGAAAGAGCCTTCTTGCTGAAAATAATTAGTTTTATATTCAAGAGGTACTTCTTTTAGCGATCTTTCCGGATAAATTCCAATTTGTGCTGTTTTAATCGCTTGTTCATCTATATCTGTGGCTAATATATATGAGTCTTTCAATAGCGAATTTTGTGCTAAAATCATCGCAATTGTGTAAGGTTCTTCTCCCGTTGAGCAGGCAGCGCTCCAAACCTTTATATGTTTTTTACCATCCAGCAAACGCGGAAGCAATTTTTTTTCAAGGATGTTCCAGCGCTGATAGTTGCGAAAAAATTCAGAAACATTAATAGTCATCCGATCTAAAAACAGATTGTATAAACATTGATCCTTTTCCATCGCTAAAAAAAACTCGTGAAAGGATTGAAAGCCTTTTTTTTCATACAATGATTTTAATCTTCTTTTCATTTGAGTCTCTTTATATAACGACAGGTCAATCCCACTTTTTCTTTTTATCTTTTCGATAAATGCAACATAGTCCTTATCTGTCACTTTCCGATCTTCCCCCGAATGTAATGTAGAAAACCCTAATCAAACCATTGTTTGATTAGGGTCAGATGTTAATAGATCCATGCATCAATTTCACGGTCATATTCTACAAGCTCTTCAGCTTTAAAAAACAATTGAATTTCCCGCTCAGCGCTTTCAGGTGAATCAGAACCGTGAATTACATTCTTCCCTACTGTTAAACCAAAATCGCCGCGAATTGTTCCAGAAAGGGCATCCTTTGGATTGGTTTTTCCCATCATTTGACGGGCAATTTCGATTGCATTTTCGCCTTCCCAAACCATTGCAAAAACCGGTCCTGAAGTGATGAATTGAACGAGTTCATTGAAAAAAGGCTTTTCTTTATGTTCTCCATAATGCTGCTGGGCCAATTCTTCAGAGATTTTCATTAATTTTGCACCGATAAGCTTCAGCCCTTTTTGCTCAAATCTTGAAACGATTTGTCCAATCAGCTGCCGTTGTACACCATCAGGCTTTACCATTAAAAACGTCTTTTCCATCAACACATCCACCTCGAAAATTTCTTTATGTATAAGTACAAAATCCACAAGAAAATAGTATCATTATTAAAGCGGTTACGCAAACTAAAATTTCCTTTTTCCAATATATTTGGCAATATTGTATAGCGAAGTTCGCGCTTTCCCGTGCTTGAGGCCTTCCAATTGATGAAAGCTCTTCTGCAAATAGCGGTCACTAATATTCATCGACTGTTCGATTGCTCTTGATTTTTTAATTTCATAAATAATCGGCTTGATTTCTTCAGCAGTTGTTTGATTATTGATTTTGACAATTTTTTTTCTTAATTCTTCATTTTGCATGGCAAACAAAACAGGAAGGGTAATGTTTCCTTGAAGTAAATCGCTCCCAACTGGTTTTCCAAGCTCTTCTTCCGTAGAGGTAAAATCTAAAAGATCGTCAATAATTTGATACGAAATTCCAACATAATAACCGTACAAATACAGCTTTTTACAAACGGATTCTGGAGCGCCGGAGGCAAGAGCGCCCAATTGGCAGCTGACAGCAATTAATAAAGCTGTTTTTCTTTTAATTCGTTTGACATACGTCCGATAAGACTGATCAAAATTGTATTTATCGTTGATTTGTTCGATTTCTCCTAAACAGAGTTCAACAAGAGCTTTCGAAAGAACTCGGTGAATAAGCGGATCGTCCAGCTCTGTTATGATTTCAAGAGCCCGTGCGAATAAGTAATCTCCAACATACATGGCAATGCGATTGTCCCATTTTGCATTAACTGTTGGTTTTCCTCTTCGCAGCTCAGCATTGTCGATGACGTCATCGTGTACCAATGAGGCGCTGTGAATCAGCTCTAAAGCGACGGCAACCGGTTTCATACGGTCAATGTTATAATCTCCGAACATTCCTGACAACAATACAAAAACAGGGCGAATCCGTTTTCCCCCTGCTTGAAGAAGATGAATCCCGGCTTCACGTATTAACGGATCTTTTGTTTGTACGGAAGACAGCAATTCATTTTCAATCACTTCAAGGTCTTTTGTTAAAAAGGAATAGAATGATTTTAACTTCATTTATTTCACCTTTGTTTCCAATTTCGGTTTATAACCTAAGTGCATTGCTGCAACACCGCCTGTAAATGGCTTCACTTCTACATTTATAAAACCAGTTTGCTCGAACATTTTTTTCAGCTCTTTCATGCCAGGAAATTGACGCGCGGACTCCTGCAGCCAAGAATATTCTTCATAGCTTTTAGCAAATATCTTGCCGAATAAAGGCATGATAAAGCGAAAATAAAAATAGTAAAGCTGTTTGAAGCCAATCAAGGTCGGCTGTGATGTCTCCAAACAAACTACCATTCCTCCGGGTTTCAATACGCGGTACATTTCCGATAGAACCTGCATATAATCAGGAACATTTCTGAGGCCAAACCCGATGGTCACATAATCAAACTCGTTTTCAGGAAACGGCAAATCCATCGCATTGCCGTGAATAAATGAAATATTGGAAAATTGTCTTTCCTTTGCCTTTTCCTCACCGATGCTTAACATATTTTGGCTAAAATCAAGTCCTATGACCTTTCCGTTTTGCCCGACTGCTTCCCCGAGCGCAAGCGTCCAGTCCCCCGTTCCGCAGCAAACATCGAGTGCGTAGGAACCTTTTTTCACATTCATTCTCCGCATCGTTTCTTTTCGCCATGCAATATGACGATTAAAGCTGATCACAGAATTCATCCGGTCATAATTTTTATAAATTTTTTCAAATACGCGGTGCACACGTTCTTCTTTCGATTGCTGCATTTTTTAACCTTCCTCCACTATCATATGCGAAAACCGTAATACATGAATTCGGTTCATAATAAATTGTTTTACGGCAGGCGAATATTTCAGACTTTTTTCCAACAGTTTATTAATTTCCCAGAAATAATGATTGCAGCATTCTATGAAAGTTCCAACTAAATCAATCGGGCTTTTAGATTTCTTTTGAAATTGTGTTAAAACGGACTGGCTATTTTTATCGTATTTATGTTTTTCTTCACATAAACGTTTATATGTTAAATATGTTTTGGAAATTTCCGGCCACGTCTCAATTTGAAAATGCTCTCCGATCCGTTGAAATAACGCGGTTTCCACAATGACGATGCTTTCGACTATTGCTTCAATCGACTGGCAGCTTCGGTCGTAAAGACGAATTTTATGCTCATTAATTTCTTTAATCGCGGTTGCAAGCGCACGAACCATTTTCAAGTCTTGAATTTCAGAAAGAATAAAATAATATAGTCCGCTGAAATAATCACCTGCAATAACATTTAATTGTCTTTCAACAAAAAGCTTCTTATTTTCACATTCCGTTGTCGTTACTAAATCATGGGTATCAAGGGCTGATTGAACAAGCATGGCGGTCACAACATATTTTTCCTTCTTTTCATCTGCTATTTCCGCTTCTTCAAAAAGCGCGTAAAACAATAGCAGCTTGTCTTCATCAATTACAGGCTTTTGAATATATTGTTTAAGCACAGGATGTGAAAAATATTGGTCTAGCGAACGTTTTATTTGCTCCAGCTTTTGATAGATTTCCATCATTATCACCCTTGTCCCCCATATATCTCTATACTAACATTTACAAATTTTATTATATCATAACCACATTTTTTCATTAGGCTTTGTCGAAAAAGTAAAAGCAGAAATCCTGCTTATTTTCTCTCGCCGCTCTCAATCTCTCCATAGCTTGTTTGAATAAGCGCCTTGCCGCGAATTTTAATGGCAGAAGTGTGTTCCGTAAATTGAGCAATCATTACTTCTCCTTTATCAAGCTTTTCGGAATGGTGGAACCTAGTATCGGAACCTCTTGTCAAACCAATCACATTGACGCCATCTTCAATTGCTTTAATAACCACATAATCATTTTGATTCGGATTCATCTATCAACACCTACCGTTTATTTTTTTATTAATGACAACACTTCGCTTCTTGCCGCAGCATCATTCAAAAAACATCCTCTGACTGCTGACGTTACAGTGATTGATCCAGGCTTTTTCACTCCGCGCATTGTCATGCACATATGCTCCGCTTCAACAACAACCATCACACCGTGAGGATCCAATGATTCGACTATGCTGTCGGCAATCGTTGACGTAATCCGTTCTTGCAGCTGTGGTTTTTTTACAACCGCTTCAACAGCGCGGGCTAGTTTGCTTAGTCCAGTCACTTTGCCGCCTTTTGGTATGTATGCAATATGTACTTTACCGAAAAAAGGAACTAGATGGTGTTCGCACATTGAAAAAAATTGAATATCCTTTACTAAAACAAGCTCTTCATGATCCTCTTCAAATACGGTTTGAAAATATTCTTTAGGATCCTGATCTATACCTGAAAAAATTTCCTCATACATATTGGCAACCCGCTTAGGTGTATCAGCCAATCCTTCCCTATTAGGATCCTCCCCTATAGCTTCTATAATTAAACGTACTGCCTGTTCTATTTGCTCTTTATTAATTTTTGGCATACTCGGCTCCTCCTATTGTCATTCATTCATACCGATTCTAGCACAATTAATGAAAAAAAAGCAAAATGAAGCTTCCTTCCTTTCCCACAAATAGAACAGAAAACTTTTCTGAACAATCTCGCCTAAATAGGAAAAGCCCCAAAAAGGGGCTTATTCTGTGAAGAAATGCAGCGAGCATATGTAGTCGCTACTCATTTCTTAATTGTGTGCGTTCATTTCATTACTTGCCAGCAACTGCATCTTTAAGAGCTTTACCTGGTTTAAACGCAGGCACTTTGCTTGCCGGAATTTCAATTTCTTCACCAGTTTGAGGATTGCGACCTTTGCGCGCTGAACGCTCACGCACTTCAAAGTTTCCAAAACCGATGAGTTGAACTTTGTCACCTTTTTTCAAAGATTCTAAAATTGTATCGAAAACAGCATCTACAGCTTTCGTTGCATCCTTTTTGGATAATTCGCTAGCTTCTGCTACAGCGTTGATTAATTCTGTTTTGTTCATTTAATGTTTCACCTCCTCCCAAAAAAGTTTCATGAAAATCCAGCTATTATACATTTCTTCACAGCTTTTAAGAATTCTATACATGCAACAACAAGAAGTTGGTGACTAGCTTATCATAAATGAAACAATATTTCATTTCAACAGTTTTTCATTTTCAAATTGGTTGCAAAGGATGATTCATCCTTATGAGAGAAGAATTTCTGTAAAAAGATTATCATAACAATAATGGCAGAATCAAGCACAATTCTATTAATTTCAGTCATTTTTCAATCGATTTGGCAAAAAGTTCGCCAAAACAATAGATGGAGACTGCATGAGCAGTCAACCCTTCCATCATTTAAAAACGCAGCTCCCACATATTTCCGTTTTCAAAGCACCGAATTTTTTTCTTTCCGTATGTTTAAAATCCCTGCTGCCGCTTGTTTTTTATGCTTGCTGTCGTGGCTTCTTCTCCGGCTGCCGCTTGTTTTATCCGATCTTCTTCTTCCTTCAGGTTCTTGGAAATAAAAATGTTTCAACACTTTTTCTCCCCCGCTATGAAATGCTTCTTTCATCACTTTTTCGGAAATCACTATTCTGCCCTCCCCTTTTATTTTGTATAGCATCTGTGTCTTTACATTAATTCGTTTGGACCTTTAAATCGTTAAAAAAATGTGCGTTTACCAACAGTGGCATGTTTTATCCACATTCATACTATTTAAATGAAAAACAGTGAAAAGAGGGATCAAATGGAAAAAGACTTGGAGAAAATTTCCTTATACATTCATCCGAAAGATTTTCTTTTTTTATGAAAAAATAAATGGGATGAAGACGGAGTTCCCGTCATGGTTTATTTAGGGAAGAAGAAGATCGATGGGGATATAATGTATCGTGGCTCTCATACTAGGAAAGCGAAAAAAATCTTTTTTTATAAAATATTACCGTCCTTCAAAATACAATAACGAAAAGGAATTTCATTTAAATGCGGAATATTTTGATCCTTCACTGATTCGCAATAAGCTTTCTTTTTATTTTTTTGACCGCATAGGAGTATACGTCCCCGAAACAAAATTCACCCTTTTATCGATCAATGGAATCCATCAAGGCATTTATTTACGCCAAGAATCCGTCAATGAAGATTTTTTAGCAAAAAGAAAACTGCCTAAAGGCCCAATTTTTTATGCAATAGATGGTGATGCGAATTTTTCATTATACAGCGATTTAGACCAAAAGGTAAAAAAAGCTTATCACAAGGATATGAGCTAAAATACGGGGAAAATGACGATTTTAGTAAGTTCGAACAATTTATTTATTTTGTTAATACAAGCATTTCGTCCCAATTTTCTGAAGAAATTGAACAATATTTAGACGTGGAGCAATATTTAAAATGGCTGACAGGTGTTATTTGCACACAAAATTACGATGGTTTTGTTCACAATTACGCACTTTACTTACATGGAGAAACAAGCCGTTTTCATATTATTAAGGTGAATAGAGGCGGCCCTGAAAGCAAAAGCGGTTTGCTGCTTGAAGTAAAAACTGATTATTTGGCCCTCTATTTATTCGAATCAAACAATGTTGTTTACTACCAATTGAAACACATTAAAAGCATTACGGAAAATTCTAAGACAAATTTCAAACCTTTTCGACTGGAAGATATTGAACAAAACGCATCGAAAAGCGACAGCTTCCGCCGCCTAATAAAATTATTTCAGTACGAATACCTTCAAATTCGGTTTTTTCGCTAAGTTGTTTAACCTTTTAAAAAAAATGATGTGTCTTTTCAAAGGCCGGAAAACGCAGGGCAGAACTTCTTGTCAAAAAAACAGGGCTCACTCGTTTGCCCCCTTGTTAAAAAAACAACGGCCAAAAACCGTTGTTTTTGACCTTTTGATCTTTTATAATATGATTGCTATGAGCCCGCCTGACCCCTCGTTGATGATTCTTTCCAATGTTTCTTTTAATTTGTAGCGGGCATTTTCAGGCATCAACGACAATTTTGCCTGTATTCCTTCTCTGACGATCGAGCTTAAGCTTCTTCCGAATATATCGGAATTCCATATGGACAAAGGATTTTCTTCAAAATCTTGCATTAAATAACGAACAAGCTCTTCACTTTGTTTTTCTGTGCCAATGATCGGCGCAAATTCAGATTCAACATCTACTTTAATCATATGAATGGAAGGTGCGACTGCTTTGAGCCGGACGCCGAATCTCGATCCTTGGCGGATAATTTCCGGTTCATCCAGACTCATATCTGATAAAGCCGGTGCTGCTATGCCGTAACCTGTCTGTTTTACCATTTTTAAAGCATCAGCTACTTGATCGTATTCCGCCTTAGCGTGTGCAAAATTTTGCATGAGCTCAAGCAGATGATCCTTCCCGCGTATTTCAACACCGACAACTTCTTTTAAAATTTGATCGTACAGCTCATCCGGCGCAAACAAATCGATCTCCGCAATCCCTTGGCCCATTTGAATACCAGCTAGTCCAGCCCGCTCAATAAAATCATACTCACTGAACTGCTGGACAACTTGATTGACATCACGCAGACGTTTGATATCTTTTACTGTTTCCTTCACCGTTTCTTGATAGCTCGTGCGAAGCCAATGATCTTCTCTCAGCACCATCACCCAGCTGGGCAAATTCACATTGACTTCCAAGACTGGAAATTCGAAAAGCGCTTCTCTCAATACATTCGTTACATCAATTTCCCTCATGCTTTCCACGCTCATAGCAAGAACTGGAATATCATATTTTTCATTTAATTCTTTTCTTAAAGCCTCCGTATCCGGATGATGAGGATGCACAGAATTAATAATCATAATAAATGGTTTTCCGACTTCTTTTAACTCTTCAATTACTCGTTCTTCCGCTTCTACGTAATCTTTTCTAGGAATTTCGCCGATTGAACCGTCTGTTGTGACGACTACACCGATTGTTGAGTGGTCTTGAATAACCTTGCGGGTGCCAATTTCCGCTGCTTCATGAAACGGGATCGGCTCCTCATACCATGGAGTGTTGATCATTCTCGGCCCATTTTCATCTTCGTATCCCTTTGCACCAGGCACTGTATATCCTACGCAATCTACTAATCTTATATTGACATCAAGGCCTTCATCAACATGGACGGTGACCGCTTGATTCGGGACAAACTTTGGCTCCGTTGTCATAATGGTTTTGCCTGCTGCGCTCTGAGGGAGCTCATCTTGAGCACGTGCTTTATCCGCTTCATTTTCAATATTGGGAAGAACAACTAATTCCATAAACTTTTTTATGAATGTTGATTTACCGGTTCTAACTGCACCAACGACCCCTAGATAAATATCGCCGCCAGTTCGCTCTGCAATGTCTTTGAAAATATCTACCTTTTCCAAGTGATTCCCTCCCGACTTTCAAGTCTTATAACATCCATACATTTACAATTCTTTAGTCATTACATATTTATGATGTTGTCCTATCTAGTTATGACTGTAAAAAAAGAATTTCTTCCAAAAAGAAAAGAACCTTTCTCTTAAATTGTATTCTTAAGAAAAAGGTTCATGACTTATTTTATTAAAAATACCGGTTCATTTTTTTCATTCACAGTATATGGAAGGGAAAATGCAGGGACGAACGGGGAGTTTTCTACTAGCAAATGACGGATATCTTCCCCCTCTTTGAATGATCTTTTTGATTCCTTTATGGCACGGTATAAATCTAAGCTGTAATCAACATAAACTTCTCGATTGTTGTCGATCACAAGCGGAAGATTTTCCCCTGAGTACGGACTCTTCACATGAGGAGGCTCTTTTAATCCTAGCTTTTTATAGTTCAGTGTAAATACATTTTTCGCTATTTGCTTTTCATAAGGAGGATATTCATGAGCATTGATCCTCATCTTTAGTTCACGGATCGCCTCTGCTATTCGTAAATCGATCAGCTTTACGGTTGGATTTTTTTCCACATCGACTAAAACATATAAGTAAATGCCTCCATTTTCAAACGCGGCGCCAGGGGGCTCAGGCAAATATTCAGGAATCAACAGATTGAAATCAATAGGGTATTTTTCATAAATAGGCGTTGATTTGTCTCTCGTTTTAATCGGCAAAAGCCCTTCCGTATCAGCTTTATATTGTTCTACTGCTTTTTGCACGGATTGTATTTGCGCTTCATAAGGTATTTCATTTTTATGTAATCGTTCTTCTGGGTATAAACATCCAGATAAAAGCAAAACAAACATGATAGAGATGAAAGATTTCATTATGCTTTTCTTGTTCATCCTCGTCTTCCTCACTTTGCCTACTCGCTTGTCGGTCCGGAAAAGACTACGAAAAAAATGATAATTCCTGCTAAAATCATAAAAAAATAAGCAATCACTGCTGTGATAGATTTCAAAAATCCTTTTAGTTTAAAACGGCTCAAGTATATGGAAAAGACCGCGATAAACATAAAGGCCATCGCTGTGAGGGCAATCCACATTTTCATTAGACCTTCTGACATTGTGATCCACTCCTTCTATTCCTACCAATCATTTTAACATATGCTCTTTTTCACGCAATTGTTTTCCATATAAGAATCGAATTCAAAAAAAAACTGAAGCAGCTGGGAAATGTGCTACAGTTCTTCATTTCGATTTTCTAATATGTTCACAAGATCTTCCATTTCATGCGTTTTAACTCTCGCCATAAGCGCTTCGACTGCTTCTTTCGGATCTTTTTCGTGAAACAGCACTTCATAAAGGACATTGGTAATCGGCATTTTTACTGAATATTTTTCAGAGAGCTGTTTAGCTGCTTTTGTTGTTCTTACTCCTTCGACAACCATTCCCATGCTTTCTAAAACTTCATCTAGTTTTTTGCCCTTTCCTAGCAAATGGCCGGCACGCCAATTGCGGGAATGCACACTTGTGCAAGTGACAATTAAGTCGCCGATTCCGGCAAGACCAGAAAACGTTAATGGATTGGCACCCATTTTACAGCCTAATCTTGAAATTTCCGCCAATCCTCTAGTTATTAAAGCAGCCTTCGCATTGTCCCCGTATCCAAGGCCGTCGCTGATTCCGGCAGCTAAAGCAATAATGTTTTTCAGCGCTCCTCCAATTTCAACCCCGATTATATCCGGATTCGTATACACACGAAAATAGCGGTTAATAAATAAATCTTGAACAAATTTTGCTGCTTGAATATTTTTGCTCGCAGAAGTCACTGTTGTCGGCTGTCTCAAAGACACTTCTTCCGCATGGCTTGGACCTGATAATACAACTACGTCCTTCAAAAGGTGAGGAGGCATTTCTTCTTCAATAATTTCGGAAATTCTTTTTAATGAACCCGGCTCAATCCCTTTTGAAACATGGACAATTAAAACCGGCCGATCAATGGCTTCTCTTAATTGACTCAGCACTTCTCTTATCGCTTTTGTCGGGACTGCCAAGACAATCGTTTCCACATTTTCAACCGCATCCTTTAAGAAATAAAATCCGGTTAAATTGTCCGGCAATGGGACATTTGGCAAATATTTCTCATTTTTTTTTGTACGATTGATCGCTTCTATATGTTCTTTCCGATGTCCCCAAAGATGCACTTCATGACCATTGTCGCAAAGAACAATTGCAAGCGCTGTTCCCCAGCTTCCAGCTCCCAATATTGCCACCTTCGCCAAATTGCTCACTTCCTTTTATTTATCTTCTTTTTCTCGCAATGATTTTAATAGGGGTTCCTTCAAACCCGAATGCATCGCGAATGCGATTTTCCAAAAAACGTTCATATGAAAAATGAAGAAGCTCCGGATCATTTACAAATATGACAAATGTAGGCGGTTTAACAGAAACTTGTGTTGCATAATAGATTTTTAATCTCGTACCGTGGTCCGTTGGAGTCGGATTCATAGCAACGGCATCCATGATCACATCATTCAATACGTTTGTTTGGACACGCATCGCATGATTCTCGCTGGCAAGAATAATTTGAGGCATTAATGTGTGCAATCTCTTCTTCGTTTTTGCGGACAAAAAGACGATTGGCGCATAGTCTAAAAATAAAAATTGATCGCGAATATCTTTTTCAAACTCTCTCATCGTTCTTTCATCTTTTTCCACTGCATCCCATTTGTTTACTACAATGACAACGGCTTTCCCGGCTTCATGGGCGTAGCCAGCAATTCGCTTGTCTTGTTCAATAATTCCTTCCTCTGCATTTAAAACAACTAACACTACGTCAGAGCGTTCAATCGCTTTAAGCGCCCGTAAAACACTGTATTTTTCTGTTGTCTCATAAATTTTTCCTTTTTTTCTCATGCCAGCTGTATCAATGATGACAAACTCCTGCTTGTTATACGTAAACTTAGTGTCAATAGCGTCTCGTGTTGTTCCAGCAATTTCGCTGACGATCACTCTTTCTTCTCCTAAAATAGCATTTACTAAGGAAGATTTGCCGACATTTGGTCGGCCAATCAAAGAAAATTTAATGATGCCTTCATCATCATTTTCTGATTGGGGTTTTGGAAAATGTTTGCATACTGCATCCAAAAGATCTCCCAGTCCGAGCCCATGCGCTCCTGATATCGGGTACGGTTCTCCAAAGCCAAGAGAATAAAATTCATATATATTTTCCCTCATATCCGGGTTGTCCATTTTATTAACGGCAAGGACAACGGGTTTGTTTGAGCGGTACAATATTTTTGCAACTTCTTCATCAGCGGGAGTTACGCCTTCTCGACCGTTAGTAATGAAAATAATTACATCCGCTTCTTCAATCGCAATCTCCGCCTGATGGCGAATTTGTGCTAGAAACGGTTCATCCCCAATTTCAATTCCACCTGTATCGATCAAGTTAAATTGGAAATTCAGCCATTCACAAGGTGCATAAATACGGTCACGGGTAACACCAGGTATATCTTCTACAATTGAAATACGTTCACCGACAATTCGATTAAAAATCGTCGATTTGCCGACATTTGGTCGACCGACAATAGCCACAACAGGTTTCGGCATACTAAAACTTCCTTCCTAATTTAAAACTCATCACATTTTTCACTATGTATAATGTTAAAGGGGCTACGCCTTCAAGAAATCGCAGCATGTTTTCGCGCCTAACTCCTTTTTCGGCATGCCCCGGAAGTTTTTTACCAAGCTTTTTTCCAACTACCCTATTATATAGCAGTTTATGAAATTGAACAACTGCCTTAAAAATGTTTCACAATGATATATATTTCCTCGCTTATGGCATGAGCAATTCCATCTAGAATCGCTTCTAAATTTTTTGCAATCGAATCCATTTCGTTTTGGTTATCACAAATAAAAACAGGTGCACCGCCTTTTATTTTTTTCTCATTTGTCGTAACGACCGCTAAAACCGCTTTCTCTAAAACCATCGTTTTTTCTCACCTTTCCTATTTGCCTTCGACTCCGTCGGCATGCGAATGGCATTTTCAAGCGTTGGCACGTTGCTGATCACTCGAATGGCGATATCCAAATCATGTTTTTGAGGAAGCACAAACACGCCGACTCTTCCATCCTCAAGATCTCGTTTTGCCAATGGGACTAAAGATGGTTCACCCGCATCGCGGTTTACGCCCAGCGCAGTTGAGACATCATGGAGAATCGCCTGACGTTGTCCGATGTTGGCAATCGTTGTTCTCGCATCAAATGATTTTGGTGTCAAAATAAACCCCATGCCATATTTTAAAACTAGTTCACGTTTTTCCGGGATGCCGATATTCATAATATAAATGTCATCGACATACAAGCCTGCACCGTCAAAATGCGGCTTTACATATTGAATGTCAACAATATCTTTCAATGTGCCTCCAGACATTAACACTTTAGAAATGATAAAGCAAACGACCGTCATCACAAGAGCCATCCAAAAGCCAAAGATTAAATAAGCAAGCGTAACAAATAAAGATGTGAAAATCACTAAATAATTTCTGCTTTCAAAGGCGATTGCAATTCCTTCAATATATGTACTTCCCCGAGGAACAAGCTCATATTGATCGAGCTCTGACAGTGTATTTCTTTCCATGTTGCGGACTTCGCGAAACTGCGATGCAGCCAACGTTAAAAAAGTAATGGCAGTAAACTCCTTTTCCATTATGGCCGGAACAGCAATCGTGCCGAGTCCCGCCGCTATAAATCCAAGTGCGATATGAATAATTTTTCCGTGCAAATATGTTGGATATTGGCGATAATCGGTTTTTAGCATAAAAAGACGGGCTAACACACCTACGAAGACACCATAAAAAATAGGAAGCGTGTATTCATTCATGACCCTTGCCTCTCCCTTGCATGTTTTTTGAATATATGTTCTAAAGAAGCAGCGAATGTTTTGAATGACGCCCATATGAGCAATGAAAAGATTCCGATTGACAGCATATCAAGAAAAGGAAAGTCGCCTATTACAATCGGCCGATAATAAGAATAAACTGCAGACGAAAAAAGAGCTTCTCCGTAACAAGATCCCAATATAAAAAATGCCATTCCTTCAAAAAAATCTTTGCTCAGCATATTGGATAAAATGACTCCTAATATAGATAAATACATCTGAACGTCAAGTAAAAACCAGACAGGATCAAATAAATAAAACAGCTTGACTCCTGCATAGGCAACCGTAATGATCAAAACGGAAAATAATGAATAAAATAAACGCTTAGTTCTATACAAGATGAAAAAACTAAGCAAAGCAAATAAGATATACGAAAAACCAACATGTATTTGTGTAAAGTGTATAAACGTTGCACTTCCTAAAATATTTAACAATATAAAAAAGGAGAGCCAAAAACGAGCATCCGTTTTTGGAAGCCAAAATGTTACAATTACCCAAATTATCCACATGAACCAATAATAATATATTCCTTCCATCTCCAACCTCCTACTATTTCCATTATGTGAAAAATTTATGGATGCTAACCGTACAAATTTTAAAATCAAAGCTAAAAGCGTATAAAAAGCAGTTAAAAGGCTGTGGGAGAATTGATTGCTGATGGATTGCTGTGAGAGGAAAATGTAAACATTTCACTGCCCGTCAAGAAAGGAATTTTCGCTATTTTTTTAGAACTCATAAGCCGATCTGTTTAATGGCAGAATGTCCGTATAATTTCTTTTCATAAAAAAAGGCTTCTAAATCATTATTTGTTTTTTAGGAGGGAGTTTTTCTGCAAAAAAATTGTGGGCTAATGAATTCAGGCTGGATGTATCACTTGTTTATCTGCACAAGTTTTGATTTTTAATGGAGATACGAACGCAAAACGGACGTATCGCTTGCTTATTAAAAGCAGCGAAGAATTTTGTTCGCACATATAATCACGATATAGAGCAGCTTAGCAAAAATAGAACCGATACTGCAGAACTCAAAATACAGCTTATTGAAGTGATATGGAAGCTATATACTAGGCGAGGCTTCGAACAATAACAGCTTATTACAGCGAGGATGGATCGTATCATTCTCAAGGATTTATGAAAAGAACAGCAGTGGAGAAGATGATAAAACAGCTCGTTATATGCTGGGCGGTGCTTATGGAGTCTTTATGGAGAACGCTCAAATGCGAAACGTAGATTTCGTTTGAGGACTGGCAATCGATACAAATTACCCTCATAAAACGACTAAACGGCCTCAGCCCTATGGAATATAGAGATAAAGCCGCTTAGATCATTTTTTATTCCGCTGTCACCTTGACAAGGGGCAGCTCGTGATAATCGCCTTTGTCTTTATTTTAATTTATTTAATTGCTCTCCGATCATTTCGCTTAGTTGAAATCCTGTCGATTCCTCTTTCGGACGATATTTGCGAAAATCTTCTTCACTACCGGATCCATCATCTTCCAATTCCTTTATGCTTAAGGAAATCCGTTTCTCTTCTTCGTTTACATCAAGCACTTTTACTTTTACCTTTTGTCCTTCTTCTAATACTTCTTGAGGAGTGCCTATATGTTTTTTAGAAATTTGCGATATATGGACAAGACCTTCTACTCCAGGTAAAACTTCTACAAAAGCTCCGAATGAGACGAGGCGTTGTACAGTTCCTTCGACAACATCACCGGATTTGATTTTTTCAGAAATGTTTTCCCATGGACCAGGCAATGTTTCTTTAATCGATAGTGAAACCCGTCCATTATCCCGATCGACAGACAAAACTTTCACTTTTACCTTTTCGCCTTCTTGAAGCACATCTGACGGTTTATCTACATGAGCATGAGAGATCTGAGAAATATGTACAAGACCGTCAATCCCGCCGATGTCAACAAAGGCTCCGAAATCGGCTAAACGTTGGACTGTTCCTTCCAATACATCACCAGGCTGAATCGACTGAAGCACTTGCTGTTTTTTCTCTTCCTGCTCCTTTTCCACTACAGCACGATGAGACAAAATCACTCGATTTTTTTCACGGTTTAGCTCCACAACCATCAATGTCAATGTTTTTCCTTTATAATCTGAAAAATCCTCAACATAGTGAGGTTCAACCAATGAAGCAGGAATAAATCCGCGGACGCCCAGGTCTACCACTAAACCGCCTTTTACGACATCCTTCACTTCTGCCTCAAATACTTCTTTATTTTCAAATTTTCTCTCTAATTCCACCCAAGCTTTATCCGCAGCCACTTTGCTTTTCGATAAAATGACGGCTTCTTCCTCAACTTTAATGACCGCTAGTTCAAGCTTGTCATTTTCCTCTACAACATCTGAAGCTTTTTCAATATGCAAACTAGACAGTTCACTAATCGGAATGATGCCCATTTGTTTGCAATTTTTAATATCAACAATCACCTGCTTATCTTCCACTTTTGTTACAGTTCCCTCTACAACGTCTCCCACTTCAGGCACAAAAACTTCACCTTGATTGATGTCCTCTACCATACCATTTACCTCCTTGGTCAAGCCATAGCAACTCAACAAAATATGTACCATTCTATTTAGTATGTCACAAGCTACTCTAAATAGAATGAAAAATACCTCTTTTCTATAAGTTCTAACAAAAAATTCCGTTTGTCAAGTTAAATCCATTGATTACCTATATTTTTCGAGCAAATTTCTAATTTCTGTCATGATTTTATCGGTCGCTTCTTCAGCTGAAATTTTTTTGTTTCGATAAGATGTAAAATCAATGGCTGGGCCGAAAATGACTTTCGTTTTCCGAAACGGTTTGTAAGAACTGACGACGGCGCATGGCAAGACGACACAATCTGATCTTAAGGCAAAAAAACCTGCACCAGCCAAACCTTTTCCGAGTTCACCTGTTTTGCTTCTCGTTCCTTCCGGAAAAATGGCTAAAACTTCTCTTTCTTTTAATATTTTCAAGCCTGTTCTTAACGCCTCTCGATCGGAAAAGCCCCTTTTCACCGGAAACGCCCCCAATGCCCGGACGATCAGGCTGAAAACCGGAATTTTAAACAGCTCCTCTTTTGCCATAAAACGGAGCTGCCTTGGTGAAACGATACCAATCGTCGGAGGGTCCAAATTATTAATATGATTGGAACAAAGCAGCACGGCACCATCCACTGGAAAATGTTCCTTTCCGATCACTTCGACCCGAAAGAGCGGTTTAATAAAGCAGTAAACAATTGCCTTTGCAAATTGATAAAATTTACCCATTTCTTACAGCCTTTCTTTTACCAATTCTTTAATTAATTCCGCCACCTCTTCAATCGTCAATGAAGTTGTATCGATTTCGACGGCATCCGGCGCTTTTTTTAATGGGGCAGTTGCCCTCGTGGAATCAAGCTTATCTCTTTCTTCAATTTCTTTCTTTAATTGTGTTAAATCGGATGTAAAACCTTTTCTTAAATTTTCCTCATACCTTCTTTTTGCTCTTTCCTCTACAGAAGCTTTTAAAAATATTTTCAACTCCGCATTCGGCAGCACATGAGTGCCGATATCCCTGCCATCCATGACAACGCCGCCGTTTCCTGCAAGCTGTTTTTGCCTTTTCACCATTTCCTCCCGCACATTAGGATGTTTGGAAACAGTGGAAACATGCTTTGTTACTTCATTGGAACGGATAATCGCCGTTACGTCTTCACCGTTTACTAGCACTTGCTGACCTTCTTTTATCGGCTTCAGTTCAATCGTCATTTCATTCAAAAGCTTGGTTAGCGCTTTTTCATCCTCCAAAGAAATGCCATTCTGTAAAGCTTTCAAAGTGAGAGCTCTGTACATCGCACCCGTATCAATGTATGTATAGCCTAAATCTTTTGCGATTTTTTTGGCAACTGTGCTTTTCCCGGCAGCTGCCGGACCGTCGATTGCAATGGAAATTTTTTTACTCATAATACCTCCTAGCTAGTTTCAAAAAATATGTATCTATTTTTTTGGAATACAGAAAGAAAAGCAGGGGTTTCCTGCTCTTTTAGCGGCTGATAGTTTCCACCCATTCGGAGATGGACATGTTTCCAACACCTTCATATTGCACGGCTTTTGATAAATATGGCTTCAATTCAGAATGGCGCAAAAAAAGCTGAGCGGCAATTAACATAATGAATTGTATAATGATCAATTTGATCAATATTTGTTCAAAGCGCTTCACAAAAAACATCCTTTTGCCATTTTTTATAAATAGTATGGACAGCCTTGCCGGTATTATTCATTCAAAATTCCTTTCTTTTTCATTTGCAGCTGCTGTTCAAAGCAAAAGCGAATCAATTTTTGCTGTGTCTTTTCATCAATATTGATAAATGCTATGGAAGCGAGCTTATGATGTTCCGCTTCCACAACTCTGAGCGCCTTCCCTGTTACCTTATAATATTCAATCGTTCCGTCCATAAACGTGAGCACCATATAAATATGTATATTTTCATTTAGCGGTACGTCCACACCGTTTGGAATAATGATTGAAATGCCGCCAGCACTTATGTCGTTTGTAACTGTTGTAAATGGGGCGAATTCCTGATTAATGGCGTGTATGGCTACATCAACGGCTGTCTCGATTCTGACAAATTGCCGCCTTTGGATCTCCTCCATATACTCAGGTGCCTGAAGCATGATCATCGGGAGGTTATCTTTTTTCTTGCCAAGAACTTTAGTACGAAATTTATACGGTTTTTTTTCGCTGTTCACAAATGTTGCAACGAGCTCGGTGCCGTCTGTTAAGAAAACAGTTTTTCCTGTCTTGCTATTTATAGGAAAATCAATATAAAGAATGTTTTCTTCTTGGTCCACAAGTTTGCATTTTAGTATTTGATCTTGGCCAGAAAGTTCCAATGTGATCATCGTACCAATTTTTATCAACGTTACCACTCTTTCAATGTAATAAGCGCTCTACATTTATTAAAGCATGAAATGAAAAAAAGGGAAAGCCTAAAAATCGACTCCCCTTTTTGTGATTAAATTTCTCTGAATAACGGTTCAGCACTTTGCAATTTTTCCACTTTTTCTTCCGTTCCGTCCATTGCGTTGATGAAAATGCGGTACGTGTCTTGGTCAATCGTTCCTAAAAATTCATAGCACAGCACTTCTTCGCCGGCATCATTTGTCACAACAGCTAATCGATCCTCCTGAATTTCAACGTTAGAATGGACTGATTTTTTCGCTTCTTCTTTTGTAATAGCAGGTTTCGGCAAATTTCTTTTTTTGTGCGCTGCTAAATAATCACGTCCAGAATAACCTATAATTTCTCCGTTGTCCAACGCTACCTTTAAACGAACTGCATCAGGATATAGACGTACACCTTTGTAATTAGAAACAAATGTGAAAACACCAATGTTGTCATATTGTGCACTCTCATAAAGCTCTAAATCCTTAAATTTTAGCTTTTTCAAAAATTCCGTTGCTCGGTTGGATGCTTCATTTAAGCTGATTTTTTGTTGTTTAATATCTCTGTTGTGCAATAAATAAATTAAATGACCGCCTTTTTTCGTGATATCCATATAAACATCATGTTTATTTCCTTTATCATGCATAGTAATGCTGTAAAACTGAATATTTGATCCTTTACCATTTGTTGTTACATCTACTCGTTCTACATTTTTAGGGGCAAATCGTTTTGCGATTTGTTTTGCTTCTTGCTCTGATATTTCCTTTCCAGTTAATTGTTCAAATCCTTTTTTAGGCTTTTGCAGCGCTGTTGCCGTTGGACCGAAATTAGTTTCGGAATAGCCTTCAACATTTTTTTCTACCGTTTTAAATCCATCAATGATCGTATTGTCCATTTGTTTTTGCCCTGATGCTAGTGCGAGTTCAACATCCATCCAGCGCAGATTGTTTTTTAAGATTAAATGCTGGACGTTTCTCAATTCGTCTTGTATGTCTTTTGCATTTTTATACAATTTTTTTAACGTTTCATATTCTTGATCCGTTAACGGATCTTTGTTTAAATCTCTCACTGCTGTTTGATAACTAAATTTACCAATATTCGACAAAAATTCCTCTGTTTTATTGAAAGGTAAAAGAGTTAACGGAAGCTGGCCGACATCATTGTGCGCTTCCGATGTAATTCTCCAAACTTCCGCCAGCGCCGGTGACAATGATTTTCTTGAATTCATGGCGAGTGTCTCGCCAATTTTGTCATGAAGCTGATCCACTTGATAGGTTAGATCGTGAAAAGCCCGCTGGTAATTGTTTTCTGCATGAATTAATACGGCGTTTTTTTCCTGATGCTCTTTATATCCCCAGTAGCCTGTTCCGATTAAGGCCACTGTAAGCAGCCCGATTAATAATCCTCGAAGCATATTGAATCACCTCACTATTCACAGAATATGTGTTTTCCGATTTTCTTGATTTGCGGCCGCGTCCATATCCATGGGCTTGTTGCTGTATCAGGATTGAAATAATAGAGAGCTTCTTCTGTCGGATCCCACCCGTTAATGGCGTCCATCACCGCTTTTCTCGCTGTTTCATTTGGTGTCAAATATATTTGTCCATCGCTGACAGCTGTAAAAGCACCCGGTTCAAAAATAACACCAGCAACCGTATTTGGAAATGTCGGGCTGTTCAGTCGGTTTAAAATAACTGCCGCAATTGCTACTTGACCAATATAAGGCTCGCCGCGGGCTTCTCCGTAAACGGCATTGGCTAAAAGATTTAAGTCATTTTGTGAAAAGCCTCCAGGCATATTCACCGCCATCGGCTGTACCGATTTCCCTGTTTGTTGTTTATTTTGGGCTGCTTGCTGTTTAGGAGCAGCCTGCTTTTGCCCTTGTCCAGCCTGACCAGCTTGTTGTTTTTTTGGCGGTACATTTTTTGCGAGATTTTTTTCGGTTTGCTTCCGCCATTTTGCGCGCAGCTCCTCAGAAGGCGCTGTTTGGATTTTTAGCGGCACTCCGCCATAATGGGTAAAGTCTCTGCCTTTTCGAATTTGTTCGTGGACAAAAGACTTATAATATTTTGTCGTATTGATAAGCTTTTGTTTTGTTTCAGGACCAACTAAACCATCTACTTCTTTAAGTCCGAAATTATTTTGAAATTTTCTAACTGCCCAATAAGTATTCCATCCATATACCCCATCAATTTTCCCATGATAATATCCGTTATATTGAAGTCTTGCCTGCAGTTCAATGACATCATCACCTGTCGCACCTCTCTGAATCACTTGTTCGCTAAAAGCATGAACATGCAGCTGATTGTTAGAAAGAATAAGAAAAACGATTAAAACAAAAGCGTTTGCGAGCAGATATTTCATGTTTTTTCCCATCATCATGCCTCCTCACTTTATATCGTTACATGTATTTTCTGTAGTAGATGTCATTTTATACAACAAAAAAACCGGCTCATGCCGGTTCAAAAATTTTTTTATCCTGATATTGTTTCGATATTTTGCTTGTATACCATGCGCGCTTTTTTTGCTTTATGAAGCCCAAACCACCATAAAAACACCATAAACGGAGTGACCCAAAACTTCCAGTCTTCATTGGAAAGCAAGATATAATTGTACGTTCCGTGCAAAAGAAACGGAATAACTAGAGAATAAAAGAGCCATCTTTTTTTAAGCCTATCATTCGAAAATTTGCTTTTTCCTAAATAATACCCCATGATGACACCGAACAATGCATGGCTTGGGACTGGAAAAATTGCGCGCCCGAATGCAAACTCCACACCGTTCGCAATTAAATATAAAATATTTTCCAATGTCGCAAAGCCGAGAGAGATGGACACACCATAAACGATTCCATCGTAATGTTCATCAAAATGAAAATGGGAGTAAATTGTAAAATAAAAAATAAACCATTTAAAAAACTCTTCCAATAAACTCGAAGCAAAGAAAGCTTGTAAAAAAGAAGAGGGAAATACATTTTCTGTTTCCAGAACGTATTCAATAAACATAATTGGAAAAACAAGCAGCGCACCGAAAATAAACGTCCGAACAACCATGTAAAGGGGTTCCATTTCATATTGATCCTTCAAATAAAAATATGAAAGTATTGCCAGCCCTGGTGCAATGCCTGCTGTAATAATCGCAATCATAATGACAGCCTCTTTTCTTCTAGTATCTCCTTATTTATGTATAGATTTATTAGAATGTTCCTTTTAAAATAAAACAAAATAAAAGAATGAGAAATGATGATTCATGTAGAGCAGCAGTAAGTTGTTAAAAACATCCTTTTGATAAAATGGTAACATGTATATGACAAAATGAAAATCAAAAATAAGCATGAAAAAATGAAACTTTAATGAAAGGGATAAAAAGATGAAGAAAGTATTGATTTTACATACAGGCGGTACAATTTCAATGCTGGAAGATGAGCAAAGCGGTGCAGTGAGACCAGAAGGGTCCAATCCTCTAACAAATTTTTCATTGAATGCAAACAATGTACAAACAATCGTAAAAGAGCTTTTTAACTTGCCTTCCCCGCATATAACTCCTAAGGAAATGCTGGAAATTAAAAAAGAAATCGAACATCATGCCAAAAATGGAAGCATCGACGGTGTCGTCGTCACTCATGGAACGGATACTTTAGAAGAAACAGCTTATTTTTTAGATTTGACTCTTGACCTTCCCATCCCGGTTGTTGTAACAGGTGCGATGAGGTCAAATAATGAACTCGGATCAGACGGATTATATAATTTATTGATGTCCATAAAAGTTGCTGCTTCCGACGAAGCGAAAAACCTTGGTGTGTTAGTTGTCATGAATGACGAGATTCATACAGCAAAAAACGTCACAAAAACGCATACAAGCAATATCGCTACATTCCAAAGTCCGCAATACGGACCGATCGGTATTGTGAACAAAAAAATTCTGGCATTTCATCACTATCCGTTAAGAAAAGAAACATATAGTATAACGAAAATCACTAAACATGTGCTCCTTTTAAAGGCGTATGCAGGCATGGATGAAAAAATAATGGAAGCAGTTGAAGGACTGAATCCGGATGGAATCGTCATTGAAGCTTTAGGGCAAGGAAATTTGCCGCCGGCTTTAGTCCCCGGCATGAAACGGCTTATTGAGAAGAAAGTGCCGATCGTCATTGTCTCACGATGTTTTAACGGCATTGTGCAGGATGTCTATGATTATCAGGGCGGAGGAAAACATTTAAAACAGCTTGGCGTTATATTTTCGAACGGATTAAACGGGCAAAAAGCTAGAATAAAGCTTTTAGTGGCTTTAGAAAAAACGAGCGATTTAACTGAAATAGAAGAAATGTTTTCGAAATAATAAGCTGTTGTGATGATCAACACAAATTTTACTAAAAAATGTTACAAGTAAAGGGGGTGTCTAATAAGCCGTTTTACGGCTTATTGACGGCCCCATTAATGTGTTAGAAACGTTGATATATCGGTGTTTATAATTTTTTGTTTTCAATGGCGATTTGATTTCTGGACGGCCCCACAACTTATGAAAGCAACAAAATCAAGTAGAGAAAAACGGATTGTTTTTCTCTACTTGATTATTTTCGGGATATCCCTATTTCTTACCTCTAGTCAAGTATTTTTTAGTAAATAATTTGGTTAATATAGATTTTATTTTGGAAGGAAGGGGGACCCCTTCCTTCCAAAATAAATTTTCGCATGACAAATAGACCTCACGATTTCCATTTTTTTCGTCAGGTCTTTGTGATATAATCTTACTTACGATTACTGATGCATTGTTGCCTTTTCGTAATCGTATTTCAGATTATGTGTGATAAGGTGATAAGCCGATTTCAAGAACTTATTCACGCATGCTATGGACGCAACTTTATGAGGTTTCCTCTGGGGTTGCGTTTTTAATTTATCATAATAATCTACAATATGATTTTGTGTGTTTTTCCGTAGTTGGATCATGGTCTGGATCATGTAAAATAGAATCTTTCTAAGTTTGTTATTTCCTCTTTTATTAATCTTGTCTTTATAAAAGGTATTCCCAGATTGATATCTCATAATATCAATACCGACGTAAGCATTCAGTTGTTTATGGTTTTTGAATCGTCGAATATCTCCTAATTCTCCAATTAAACGAACTGCAGTCGTTTCTCCGATTCCTGGAAATGAAATTAAAATCTGATACTCTTGTTTATCTTTCGATAATTTAACCATCTTTTGGACAAGTTGATCTCTTTTCTCCTTCAAGTCTGCAATCCGTTTGGCATAATCCCGCACTTGTTCACAGCGAATATCATCTTTTGAAATTGCTGGATACGCTTCTTTTGCTGCTTCGATTAAAGCGATCCCTTTTTCTTCAGCACGTGCCAATGATAAGTTTTTTCTTGTGTTGGCTTTTAAACGATTACGAATCACTGTTTTTGAACAAACTAACACATGATCCGGATGAGGGTATAATTGAACGACATTCAAAAATAAAGCAGAACGTTTACTGAATAGCTTTTCTAACTCGGGAAAACTCAATTGTAGAATCGCATGTAAACGACTATATAAATGCGTCATTTCACTACTTAATTCATCATAAAATCTCGTCATTGCACGCATTTGTTTATAATATTCCCCTTCTTGATAAGTTTGTTCACGTTCAACTCTAAAGTGAGTTTTCGCAAGTTCATGAGCGTCGCTTTTATCTGTTTTTTGTCTCCTCATTGAAGCCATTTGAATATTCGCTTCGAGTGGGTTAACTCGATAATACATATAACCTTGATCACCTAAGAATCGTTCTAGTGGTTTTGAATATACGCCTGTTGCTTCAAAGACAATATCAGGTGCCTGTGCATCTTTTTGTGTTAAAGATATAAGGGTTTCGTTTAATTTCTCGAAAGAGTAGCGGTTATGGGTTATTTCACCCTCATATTCGCATTGACGATAACGGTCATAAATGACCATTGTACTTTTCCCCATACTGACATCAAATGCCACTACGTGTTTCATATTTTCTGCCTCTCCTTTTTAGCCAAACATAGAAGTTCTTCACATTGCCTTATTGATTCCATTTTCTTATACACGGTCTCTTCGGACCCAACATACTAAACTGATTCAAATAAGGATGTGAAGTTGGTCTGTTTTTAATACGGACTCTATTTGGTCCCAGGGGATGTTCGACCTTCCTTCACTTCTACTATAAAAAAATAGTAGCACAAACCTTGGCCTAGGTCTGTACTACTAATGTTAGTATGTTTTTACACTCTTTTGATAATTTCTTCTGCGATCAATTCCCCGTGAAATCTGCCGTTTTCGATAAAAATCTCATTCGCATCATTTCCAGCTGCGATGACACCGGCTATAAAAATCCCGTTTACATTCGTTTCCATTGTATCGGGATTGTAGTAAGGTCTGCCTGTCTGCTCATCAATAAGTACACCCATTTTTTTCAAAAAGTTATGATCTGGATGGTAGCCAGTCATGGCAAAGACAAAATCACAAGGAATAGTTTTTTCTTCTATTCCGTTCACAATATAACTAATAGAGTCATTTTTAATTTCTTTTACATCTGCCCGAAATTCCATTTTTATATAGCCTTTTTTGATAAGAGAATCAAATTCCGGCAATATCCAAGGCTTAATGCTTGAAGAATACCCGCTTCCTCGGTACAATACAGTTACTCTAGCCCCGGCTTTATAAAGCTCAAGCGCGGCATCAACACTTGAGTTTTTCCCGCCGATCACAACGACATCTTTATCAAAATATGGATGAGCTTCTTTAAAATAATGGAAAACGTGGGGCAGATTTTCGCCTGGAACATTCATGTAATTTGGATTATCATAATAACCTGTAGCAATCACAACAAATGACGCACGATATTTTCCTTTTTCCGTCGTTACCATGAACGTTCCGTCCTGCTGCTTTTCTACCTTCTCTACTTTTTCATATGTATGAATGCGCAAATTTTTTCGCTTCACAACTTCCCGGTAGTAAGCAAGCGCTTGATTGCGGACAGGCTTTCGGTTTTCTGTGATAAATGGGACTCCGCCAATTTCAAGCCTATCTGCTGTGCTGAAAAAGGTTTGATGTGTTGGAAAGCGATAAATGGAATCAACAATATTTCCTTTTTCAAAAACTAAAGGATTTATTCCTTTTTCCTTCAATTCGATCGCAGCCGATAGTCCACATGGACCTCCGCCGACAATGATCACTTTTTCTTCTTGCATCATGATCACTCCTATAGCATTAAGCGGCTGGTGACAAAAGAAAAATTTCCCCTACATTATCATAGGGGAAACTGCAAAACGATGCAAATATTATACCCATCCGCGATATCTGCATGCTTCTGCCATTTTTCTTACGCCTACCATATATGCAGCAAGCCGCATATCTACTCTTCTGTTTTGCGCCGTTTCATATACAGTGTTAAATGCTTTCACCATCATTTTTTCCAATTTTTCTTCCACTTCTTCTTCAGACCAATAGTAGCCCTGATTATTTTGAACCCATTCGAAATAAGAAACCGTTACTCCTCCCGCGCTTGCCAATACGTCAGGCACGAGTAAAATTCCCCGGTCCGTTAAGATTTGAGTGGCTTCAACAGTTGTCGGACCGTTGGCTGCTTCTACGACAATTTGAGCCCGAATATTATGGGCATTTTCTTCTGTAATTTGGTTTTCAATCGCCGCAGGAACTAAAATTTCGCAATCAAGTTCTAACAATTCTTTATTAGTGATCGTATCATTAAACAATTTCGTAACAGTTCCGAAGCTGTCGCGCCGGTCTAATAAATAATCGATGTCTAGTCCGTCTGGATCGTACAGACCGCCGTATGCATCGGAAATACCTACAACTTTTGCTCCGGCATCATGCATAAATTTTGCTAAATAACCGCCTGCATTTCCAAATCCTTGGACAACGACCCTAGCCCCTTGTAAAGAAATTCCACGCTTCTTCGCTGCTTCGCGAATGCAAATGGTCACGCCTTTTGCCGTTGCCGATTCACGGCCATGTGAACCGCCGAGAACGAGAGGCTTGCCGGTAATAAATCCTGGCGAATTAAATTCATCAATCCGGCTGTATTCATCCATCATCCAAGCCATGATTTGCGAGTTCGTAAATACATCAGGTGCAGGTATATCTTTTGTAGGGCCAACAATTTGACTAATTGCCCGAACGTATCCTCTGCTTAATCTTTCTAATTCCCTGAACGACATATCTCTTGGATCACAAACAATTCCACCTTTTCCACCACCGTAAGGCAAATCAATAATTCCGCATTTTAGACTCATCCAAATTGAAAGCGCTTTTACCTCGTTTTCAGTTACATTTGGATGGAAGCGAACGCCTCCTTTTGTAGGTCCTACAGAATCATTATGCTGCGCCCGGTAGCCAGTAAATATTTTAACAGAACCGTCATCCATGCGAACAGGTATTTTCACTGTCAGCATGCGAATCGGCTCTTTTAATAATTCATACACCTCTTCTGGATAACCTAGTTTTCCTAACGCTTTATGTATTACCTTTTGCGTAGCTTTTAGCACATCATGCTTGTCATTGCCTTCGGCTACCATAATAAGTAAACCTCCTATATGTTCTTTAATAATGAAAAGGAAAAGTCCACCTTTCATGACTTAGTATACACCTTCTATAAATTAATTCAATCATTAATTCATAGAAAATAAAGGGATACTGAATTTCTTGTTAAAAAAAGAAAGCGGCAAACCGCTTGTTTTTTATCAAATAAAATACTAAATCTACGCAAAAAAAGCTGATAAAACATCGCTGAAAGGCGATGTTTTGTCAGCCTCAGGAAAAATAGTCATTCAAAAGACGAACAGCGTGATCCTTTATCAATAATTTTCCATATTCATGCAGTCTATGAGTTGTCATATGTGTCGGCGTTCCATATTCCGCTAAAATTGCAACAAGATGCTCCGTTTCAATCTTAGAGATGTCATCAAACAGCAGGTAGTATCGTCCCTGATATGAATATAGCGCGCCTTCTGTTATTTCGAAACGTTGAAGAACTTTTGCAAGATCGAGGACATCTTCGAAATTCAAAAACTCATACAATATATCTTGATGTTCATCCACTTTTACTTGCATTTCAATATAATCATCTAAAAATTCATCTTCAAGTTCTTCATCATTATTTTTGGAAACAATAATCACCATTCCCTGTGCTTTTAGTGAATAAACCTCGACCGCAATCGAACCGTTTGCATGAAAATCGAGTTCTTCACTTGCCTCATTGATCATTTCCCGGAAAAGCTGATGAACTTTTAAAGAGTTGTTCCATAGATCTTCTTTTGTTAAGCCGCGATCCGACAAATCATCTAGAGTCAGGAAAATTTTAATTTTATTATGATTAAGACGCTCGAGCCGCATCTTCTTCCCTCCTGCCGTCAATACATCATACGATATTGTATGTTGATTCTAAAAGATGGTTCTTTAGTTAGTAAACAGTTTACAATTACGAGGGGGTGAAGACAAGCATTTTTACTCACAAATCACATTTTTATTTCGTTTTATAATAGAGATTAATATCGAATTCTTTTTTCATAACAGAAAAAACCTTGTCGCGATTCATCCACTCTTCTTCGCTTTTCCAAAAATCAGTGCTTTTATCAATAATTTCCCATCTAAGCTCATGATATTCTTTTTCCGCTTTTTCTTCTTTCTTTTTAAAATAAACGGCTGTTGAATAGCTGAATGCAATCAGCAAAACGGCGAATAAGTGTGATGATTGAAAAAAATAGAATAAAACAAACAAAAGATCTGTTTCCAATCGTTGATATACGTTGAAATAAATAAACACTATAAAAATAATCACTTCCACAAATGTAATTATTTGCCAAACCAAACATTTCTGTTTATATGTTTCGAATTCTCTTTTACGCTCAATGAGCCCTTGCAGCATATGCTTGGTAGGTTGATCTGTATAGGGCAGATCTTTAATTTGCCTTTCCATTCGTTTAAAATCCCCCAAAGTTTTTTGTACAAGTTATGCATGATCTTTTTCAAATATGAAAATTTTTTAGTTATTGGGGATTATCTAAAGGGATTTTTAAAACTTGTCCGACATAAATGTTGGAATCTTGAAGATGATTCCATTCTCGAATAAGCTCTTCGCCATTTCGGCTTTTATAATACTTCATCGAGATTTTATACAGCGTTTCGTTCGGCTGGACAACATGAGTAATGATGCGTCTGTTCTCTTCCATGTTTCCATCGCTTTCATTTCCAGAAATTTCTTTTCGGGTTTCGTCTCTTGTGCTGTTGGAAGAGGATTGTTCTTCAGTCGTTGGAGAAGCTTCCTGTTCATTCTGATTTCCTTCTTCTTTGTCTGAGTTAGAGGAATTATTTTCTTCCACTCTCTCTTCTTGAACAGACTTCCCGCTATTATTTTTAATAATTACAGAGTCAAAATCTGAAAGATTTTCCCCGCTGCGGTTTGATTGATTTCGTTCCAAATAAGAAGTTAAAAATAAAACAACGACTGGCACTAATATAAAAAGAAAGACGAGAATACGCAAAAGCGGATAGTTCATTTTCTTTTTTTTCTTCCGCCTTTTTTTATGCACTTCACTCCGAGACGGATATGTCCCCGTTCTCTCTTTTATTTCATCAATCATTTTTTCCCTTAAACGCTCAGCTTGGTCATGTTCATACGGACTTGTCATCTTCTTCATCGTCCCTCCCATCGCCTTTACTATTTTTCAAATATTGAAAGCGAATTTGCACTGCCGATACAAAGTCGATAAGAAAATGAGCGAAAATTGTTGTTAAAATATTCTCAGTCAGTTCAAATATCACTCCGAGAAAAAAACTGACGAACAAAACCGTTGCAAATAACAGCCATTTTGAAAGATAACGAAAATGCATGAAGGCAAAGATCAAACTGGCGATAAACAGTCCGAAATGGGTTTGCAGAACCCCGCGAAACAATATTTCTTCCGCAAAAGCAACGATAAGGGTCATCCAAAAAATTTCCGGCAAGCTTCTGTTTTGAAACAGTTTTTCATTGATTCCTCCATCATCGTACCAGCTTTTTGGCGCCCATTTCATAATTACCAAATCAATGAGCAGAACGATAACTGTTGCAAGCAAGCCAACAGCTATCGTTTCCCAACTCAATTCCCATAATTGAAAAAAATCCTCCGCACGGTCAAAAAAAATGAACCCTAAAATAATCGATATAAGAAGAAATAGCGACTGAGTGACCATGAGATGAAATAAAAGCTCTCGATCGGTCATGTTCTTTATCAATTCTTCTTGTCTTTTAATCACGCCTTCACCCACTTTGACGAAACAGCCTTTTTAATTCTTGCTTCCAATCCCACTTTATCATTGGCTGGGATGAATGAATTTTTTTTCGGATAAAAAAACGATCGTTTATTCCGCAATTGTCGCAGCAAATCGAAACCTTTGTTGAAGGTTTTTCCTGAAAATAGCTTAAAATCATGTTCCGCCTGCATGCTTTTGCTCGTAAAAATGCTTCCATGTCGGCTAATTTTTTAAATTTCATTTTCATTCGATCTTCAATCTTGCTCCATACATAATTTACGATCTGATCAGTCGTCCAATGATACATGTTTTCATCCAACATTTGGAAATTATATTGTAAAAATCTCCTCTGTACATCAGACAAGCCGAAGCTGCTCCACTCTTCATCTGTTAAATCAAAGCATCCCTTTAACCGAATCGTTTTAACAATCAACTCAATCTCTTTTTTTTCAGGAAATTCAGAACGTATTATCGACCGGGGAAACTCCTCGTCACCCTTTGCTACAAGTGCAATTGCAATGCTTTGGTTTCCATCTCTTCCTGCCCGGCCTATTTCTTGTACGTATGATTCCATGTCAGCAGGATAATGGAAATGGATGACAAATCGAACGTCTTTTTTGTTTATTCCCATTCCAAAAGCATTTGTCGCCGTTATAACCGAAAGTTCGTCATTTAAAAATTGCTGTTGAATCAACATTCTATCTTCATATTCCATTCCGCCATGATAATAAGCCGCATTTGTCATTCCCTTTTGTTCAATCCATCTGGCAAGCTCTTCCGCCCACTTTCTTGTGGAGCAATAAATGATACCCGGCCCTTCTAACATTTTCAGCCATTCGGCTAATCGCTCCAATTTTTCCTCTTGGCTGCTTACGGCTTCAACATTAATGGCAACGTTTTGCCTGTCAATAGAATGAATATGAAATGTTGCATCGGTTAAATGCAAGCATTTCGCGATATCGTTCAGCACTTCTTTAGTGGCTGTGGCGGTCATCGCCAAACAAGGGGGAGAACCGATCATCTCCCTTACCTTTCCGAGCTTTAAATAGTCAGGCCGAAAATCATGTCCCCACTGTGAAATGCAATGCGCTTCATCGACGACAAATAAAGATATTTGGATTTGCGCCAATGCATCCAATAGCCTTTTTGATTTAAACATTTCAGGCGATAAAAATATAAATTTGTAACGGTGCAATTGCCGGAAAGCTTTTTCTTTTTCATATCGGGTTAAAAAGCTGTTTAATGCAATGACTCTTTTTTCTCCAAACATTTTCATCTGCTGTTCCTGGTCTTGCATGAGCGACAATAGCGGAGACACTATTAATACAGCACCTTGTAAACAATAGCCAGAAAGCTGATAGCACAATGATTTTCCACCGCCTGTCTGAAGCATGGCAACTACGTCATGTCCGCTAATAACATCTTCAATTATTTCCTTTTGGCCTGTTTTAAAGCTTGAATAACCGAATTTTTCCTTCAGCAAAGTAAAAAGATCTTTCGTCATTGCCATCTCCTTATTGCAGCCATTGCCAGCCGAATTTGAAAATAGCTGTATTGATCTTGAAGATATTCTTTAACTTTTTTCAGCTTGTTTGTTTGCAGCTTTTCAATCGCTTGCCCGATTTTGACCACATCTTCTTTGCTTACATAAGGTTCGAAGGCAAAATCGTGCATGTTTAAAGCAATCTCAACAATATGGTCCTCAATCGTATTTCTTTTAAGCTTTCGGACTGCTGCAATTTCATCAATGCCCAACCCCTCCGCCAACAAGCGGTACGTTTTTTCCGCCGATGCGGTTAGCGGGTGTTTTTTTATCAAATCTCTTAAAAGACCGAATAATATCGGATATTGATCAGAACGTTTTTGCAATTCGTTCACCATTTGAATGACGGCAGCTTGAAACATAAGCTTCAAATAAAAAGGATCTTCATTCGCAGCTGCTGCAAGCTGTTCAAAGGTGATTCCATTTTTTTTAAAGCCGGACAAACGATTGACAACTAAGATAGCTCCCTTTTCATCTAAACATTCAAGCAAACGGTTCATTTCCAAAAACGTTCGATTTCCGATATTTTTCTTTGTCTCTTTCATCTGTAATATGTATGTTTTGACAAAATGCAACAGCTGACCATTATTTGTTATAGGTAAAAATTTCGAATGGTTATAAACTAGATGGGAAACCGTTTGAACAAATAAAGATAAACGCTGCCAAAAAATTTTTCCTATATCATTGTAGGTGGCCCCATCCAGCTTATCAGGAAACGGTTTTTCTGACAAAAATTCTTGCAGCACCCGTTCGCCGTTCATTGTGACCATATAAAACTCGCCTTTTACTTGTTTGACATATGACAGCTGAACCAATCTGTTTAACAAGTGATTATATTCTTCAAGCTCGAGCTCACGGCAAATGCCAAATAAGTTCGATAAATGAAAAATAATGCTATCTTGAATCGTTTGAGAAGATTTTTTTCCTTTTAATAAATGAAAAACAGCTGCTTTCGATCGCTCGCATTTGAGCTGTTGAAAACAATAAAGGATGATTCCTTCCAAATAAGAGAGAGGCATTTGATCACCTTAAAAATTGAAACCTTCTGTTCAATCCTTATTTTATCAAAATTTATCCAATAATTGTCGAAAAATATATAATGAATGATTTGATTTAAGTAAGTTTATCGAAATACTATGACATTTCATCTTTTTTTATTGAAATGTTTAATATTCCATCTTACAATAATTATGTGGTATTCTGATTATTATATAAAACATTCTGAAGTGGAAGATAAATGTTTCTTTCTCTTTTATGACTTCTACTCATTTCATTTATACAGGAGGTTAGACAATGCCAAAATATACAATCGTTGACAAAGAAACATGCATTGCATGTGGTGCATGTGGGGCAGCAGCGCCAGATATTTATGATTATGACGACGAAGGAATCGCATACGTTATTCTAGATGATAACCAAGGGACGGTTGAAGTTCCAGAAGTTTTAGAAGATGATTTAATGGATGCTTTTGAAGGTTGCCCAACAGATTCCATTAAAATTGCCGATGAACCCTTTGACGGCGATCCTTTAAAATTTGAATAGCTGTTTCATCAGCTTTAAAAGAACAACCCCCACGGAAAAACGAATTTCTGTGGGGGTTTTGTGTATCATAATTCGGAGCACCGTGATGATGCGAAAACATCATAACGGCTGATCTCCGCTTTTTTGCTCGCATATAAATTTATGCATTTTGCACGTTAAATTTATGTTGAAGCCATTCTTTGATTCTGCCGTAAATCATTAAAAAGACAATGGCAATAATTGTTCCTTTAATGAGGTTAAAAGGCAAAATCCCGGCAATAATGACTTGCTTCACTTCTGCAATCGACATTTGCGGCATATTTAAAAACAGTGTATATGCCGGCAAAATGAAATAATAGTTCAATAAGCTCATGGCTACTGACATCGAAATGGTCCCGGCAGCTAAACCGAAAAGAACCCCTTTCATCGAACGAATTTTTTGAAACACGAATGCAAACGGCAAAAGGAAAAACAATCCAGCCAAGAAATTTGCCAACTGATCAATCGGAACTCCTGTCGCGCTTCCTTGAATGATGTAATGAAGCGTATTTTTAATCGCTTCTACAGCCAATCCTGCAATCGGCCCTAATAAAATCGTCGCCAGCATAGCAGGAATTTCGCTGAAATCAATTTTTAAAAATGCCGGAAGTCCCGGAAGCGGAAAGTTAAGAGCCATAAGCAAGTAGGAAATCCCGCTCAACATTCCTACAAAAACAAGTTTAAATGCCTTTGTTTTTAACACAGTCCTTCTCTCCTTTTCTTTCTGTGATCCATCTTGAAAAGAAGGAAGGGTCCATCTCCTGCTTCAATAAAAAAACCCTCTACATTGACGCAGAGGGAGAATTGTAAGCAGGTCAAAATAAACGTTTCAATGATCATATTTTTTGAAACGCCTGAACCCTCATCTTCTCCCATCCAGACTATACTGTCGGCTCTGGATTCTCACCAGATCCACCGTAAAGGAAAAACACCTTTACGGGTCACGGGCTAAAAAAGCTTAAAAGCTTTTATCACCGCCGGTCGGGAATTTCACCCTGCCCCGAAGATGAATCCATATTTTTTTATCTTCATTATATACAATAATAAAAAAAAAAGAAACTTATTTTATTTCATTGTCTTTTTTCTACAATTGCCAATATTTTTTACATCCTCTATAATAAAAAGGCATACATAATAAAGGAGGATTTTGTCGATGGCAAACAATAAAGTTGTCGAAGCTTTTATTGAAATTCCGACAGGAAGCCAAAACAAATATGAATATGACAAGGAAAAAGGCGTTTTTAAACTAGACCGAGTTCTTTATTCGCCTATGTTTTACCCTGCAGAGTACGGTTATTTAGAAAATACTTTAGCACTTGACGGAGATCCTCTTGACATTCTCGTAATCGTCACCAATCCGACTTTCCCTGGATGCGTCATAGAATCGCGTGTCATTGGCTATTTAAACATGATCGACAGCGGTGAAGAAGATGCAAAATTAATCGGCGTTCCTGTAGATGATCCTCGTTTTGATCATGTTCAATCGATTGAAGATCTGCCGGAGCACAAATTAAAAGAAATTGCCCATTTCTTTGAACGTTACAAAGATTTGGAAGGAAAACGAACAGAGATCGGCAGCTGGGAAGGACCTGAAGCAGCGGCAAAACTAATTGACGAATGTATCGCACGATACAATGAATCTAACAATTAAACAAAAAAGAGAGCTGTTTCTTCAGAAGCAACTCTCTTTTTCCCTTTTTACACACAGTAAACGTTTTCAAACTGTAAAGTTTTGAACCTTGACAACATAGACCAGTTAAGATAAAATAATCAGAAATTTTGTTTTCATTTTTAATTCGTTCACTAGGGGGATCTTAGAAAATGTTTCATGTTCTTGTTTCTGACTCAATATCAAGCGATGGATTAGCACCATTATTGAACGATGAAAACATCAATGTCGTTCAGAAAAAAGTAAGTGAAGTTGACGACCTGGAAAAATATGATGCTCTGCTCGTCCGCAGTGCAACGAAAGTAACAGAAGAACTGCTTCAAAAAATGACAAATTTAAAAATTGTTGCAAGAGCAGGCGTCGGAGTCGATAATATCGATGTTGAAGCAGCGACAAAATACGGAGTTGTCGTGATTAATGCACCTGACGGAAATACGATTTCAACTGCCGAGCATACATTTGCCATGATGGCATCGCTTGTTCGTCATATTCCACAAGCAAATGTTTCCGTTAAATCAGGTGAATGGAACCGCTCCGCCTTTCTCGGTACTGAGCTATACGGCAAAAGCTTAGGAATCATCGGTTTAGGACGAATCGGCAGCGAAATTGCCAAAAGAGCAAAAGCTTTTGGAATGAACGTCTTAGTGTTTGATCCATTTTTAACAAAAGACCGGGCGCAAAAATTGGGAGTAAACAGCTGCAAGCTCGATGAAGTTTTAGCGCAAGCTGATATCATTACTGTTCATACACCATTGACAAAAGAAACAAGAGGTTTATTAGGAAAGGAAAATATCGGAAAAACGAAAAAAGGAGTTTATTTATTAAACTGCGCCCGGGGCGGCATCATCGATGAAGAAGCATTAATTCATTATTTAGAAATTGGACATGTGAAAGGCGTTGCACTTGATGTATTTGAAGTCGAGCCTCCAGTAAATCGGAAGCTGCTTGATTTTGAACAGGTCATTGCTACACCGCATCTTGGAGCATCAACGAAAGAGGCCCAATTAAACGTTGCCTCTCAAGTTGCTGAAGAAGTATTAAAATTTTTAAATGGAAAACCTGTTACAAATTCTATTAATCTACCAACATTAACAAAAGATATATTTGACAAAATACAGCCGTTTTATAAATTGGCCAAAAAATTGGGTCAGCTTGCTTCTCAATACATGAAAGAACCTGTTCAACATATCGGAATCGTTTACGAAGGAACGGTTGCTGAACTCGAAACATCTTTTATTACGAAAGCATTTCTTGCTGGATTTTTAGGAGAACGGGTTGATTCAACTGTTAACGAAGTGAATGCTGGCCTCATCGCCAAAGAACGCGGCATCAGCTTCAGCGAAAAAATTGCTTCAAACGGTTCTGGATATGCAAATTGCATCGCTGTTCAAGTAGATGGAGATCATCGGACTTTTTCCGTAAAAGCAACGTATATTCCAAACTACGGTGAACGAATTGTTGATTTAAACGGTTTCGATATCGATTTTTACCCGGCAGGGGAAGTATTATATGTAGAACACATCGATAAACCAGGTGTTATTGGACGCGTCGGAAAAGTACTGGGCGACCATGGCGTAAACATCGCAACAATGCAGGTTGGACGTAAAAACATCGGCGGCGAAGCAATCATGGTTTTAACTTGTGATAAACTGATTGATGATCAGCTTATTGAAGCGTTAGTCCAGTTCGATGACATCGTTTCTGCCAAAACTATTCATTTATAATATTTAAAGGTGCTGGGAGGGCTTATCTCTCCTGGCTCCTCTGTTTTTAATCCTCCCAAAAACAAAAGACCGATGAAAAGCCCCATAATTAGGGCAATACCCAGCCTCCGCATTAAATCCAGCATCCGTTCATCCTCCTTTCCTCCTTTCGTACATTCTCAATATTTATGATGGTGTCTTTATGTTTAGACCTATTTCCGTTCCTTTTGCTATGCATCAACTTTCAGGTCAATAAAATTAGGCGAAAAAGGCACTTCCACCGGTTTTGAAATATCAATATTTCCGATTTTTTTCGCATCAAAGCCTTCGAACTTCACTTTCTTAAAGCCGAATTCTTTCGCTGTCATTAAAATCGCTTCCAGCATAACTTCAGTATGCTCTGTGTTTTTCATTTTTGAAGCATTTTCAAAAGTGACCGTAAGCAGCTCATCATCCTTTTTCAATTGCTTAATTTTAACGGAATTATTAATGGAAGGTTCAAGCCCGTCTTCCTTACCTTTTTGCATGGCATTCATTGCATCTTCAATTGTTTCATATTCATTTTTTGATGGAACGAGCAAAGGATTGCTGCTATTTTTAGGAAAAAACAAGAAATAGGCTTTTTTCAGCAGCTTCTTTATTTGAAATTCGGAAACAAAATGCTCAGAAGGAACATGCTGCTTTTCATTTGTAAATAAGCGCACCTTTTTATAATTTTGCCACCGAAATGTTTCTTTTAATACTTCTTTAAAATTTTGTTCATTATGGAAACGGTCTTTTATATTCAATTTTTCAAAATTTATGATCACCTCGTCACTTCGGCTTTTGCTTTCATAAATGTCTGCATCTTGAAAGGCAAAAGCTGAAAGATTGAAACGTTTCACATCGATCTTGTTTAAGACGTCATTTATTTGCTTGACGGCAGGCTCGAATTGATTTCCTTTAAAGCTTAGAGGAACGACATGCTGTTTGCTTTCATCTAAAAGCCCTACTGTGATAATTTGTTCAGTTGAAGAATTTGGAACTATGGAACGATACTTCGGCGAAGCCTCCATCGTTTGACTTTCGGTTAAATGACTGTTTCCTGCGTTTTCGGCCTTTTTGTTGTATGAATATTGGGTTTGTTCATTTTTGCTGTTGCTTAGCGGAAAAACTACAAAAGTGACGGCTGCTGTCAAAGCAACAATCGAAGCTGATGGAACAATGAATTTCAATATTGTTCTTTTTCTTTTTTTCTCGGTAATATTGTTCCAAATCTCGAATGAACTGCGGGAATCTTCTACTTTTGGAAACTCGCTTATCCATTTTTTGATTTGTTCATCGCTCCACAGAGAGTTTTTCACTTGAAACTACCTCCTGTTCTGTCATAGCTCCCTGATCTTTCGTGACACCTTGTTCTTTCATAGCTTTATCTATATAATTTTTTAACACTTTTAAAGCCCGATGCTGGGTTGTTTTGACTTTGCTTTCCGTCCACCCCAACACCTCGGCTGTTTCTGCAACAGATAATTCTTTTATAAACCGTAAAATTAAAACGGTTCTTTGATTCACATTACAGTCATTCATTGCTTTGTATAACATCTGTATTTCTTCTCGTTGTAAAGCTATTTCTTCCGGGAGGGGCTCTTGATCCGCAATTTGTGCTTGATCTAAATCAAATTTTTCCATTATTCGCTGACGGAGAGTTTTTTGCTTTCGAAAAAAATCAATCGCCACATGCCGAGCAATGGAAAATAACCATGTTTTTTCACTGCTTCGTCCTTCAAAGCTCGAGTATGATTTTAAAACTTTTATATACACTTCATGCACCAAATCTTCCGCTTGTTCCCGATCCTTCACCAAATAATATAAAAACTGAAAAATATCTTGATGATACTTTTCGTATAATCTTTGAAACGATTCATCCATGCACATACCCTCCGTTTAAAATATTTGTCGAAAGAGACGCATGACATGTTACAAACAAAAAAGAAAGGGTCTTATAAAAGAGACCCTCGGTGTCAATTTTTTTTGCTATTATGTGTCCGGAACACCTTCCCGCTTCGTTCGTATTCGACATCCTTCACGTTTAGGCGGTAATTTACAACCCGAGCAGCAGCGAATAAATAATCAGACAGACGGTTCATGTAAATGAGGACCGGATGATGAATTTTAACCTCTTTCATTAAAGAAACGATTAAACGCTCTGCTCTTCTGGCAACTGTTCTCGCAATATGTAAAACGCTGGCCGCCTCCGTTCCTCCGGGCAAAATAAATTTTTCTAATGCAGGAGCTTCTTCCACATAATGATCGATTCGTTCCTCTAAAAAACGAATCATATCCTCCGTCGTTTTAAACGGATGTTTTTGCTTTTCGTACACAACCGCTATGTCAGATCCGCAATCAAACAAATGATGCTGAATTTTTTCAAGCTCTTCGTAAATATCTTGAAACGCTTTATCTGTTAAAAACGTCCTTGCATAGCCTATGTAAGCGTTCAATTCATCAATCGTTCCGTAAGCTTCCACCCTTGGATCATCTTTATCGACGCGCGCACCAATAACGTTCGTCTGTCCTTGATCCCCTGTACGCGTATATAAATTCATTGCCAAACCTCCCTTCTGTTACGTGTGAAACAATAAAGATCGGCAAATTTTTACGATGTTTGCGGCAATAGTACGGTAAATGTCGTTCCAACATTTAATTTGCTGTGAACTTGTATTACCCCTTTATGGGCATCAACAATATTTTTCGCAATGGCAAGCCCCAGACCCGTACCTGCTCTTCCACGCGTTCTCGCTTTGTCAGCTTTATAAAAGCGTTCAAACACAAACGGCAGATCTTCTTCACTGATTCCGCTTCCTGAGTCCTGAACATCTATTTTTAAACCATTGCTTTCTGAAATAATTACTTTTACAAATCCTTGTGCACTCGTATGGCGGATGGCATTGTCAATTAAATTGGTCAGTACTTGCTCAATGCGGTCCGGATCAAACGAAAAGGAATCCATTTGAACATTCAGCAAATATTCGAGGTGAATCTGTTTTTCTTTTGCAATGCCTTGAAATTTGCGAATAATTTTTTCAATAAAAGGCTTCAATTTGACATCTTGTATATTTAAGGAAATATGTCCTGCCTCCATTCTGGCCAAATCCAATAAATCATTCACCAATCGGCCCATTCGCAATGATTCGTCATAAATAACCTGAACAATCTCCTTCCGCTCCTTTTCGCTTCCTGCAATGTCATCGCGAAGAGCTTCGCTGTATCCTTGCAGCATGGCAATAGGCGTCCGCAGCTCGTGGGACACATTGGCAATAAAATCAATTCTTAATTTGTCGAGACGTCTTTCCTCCGTTATATCGCGCAATACAACGACCGCTCCTCGAACACGATTTTGATTATAAAGAGAGCTCATGATCACTCCCCATGTTCTGCCTTGCAAAGTAATCTCAGTAACCTGCTCGCGGTGAGTCGTCGTCACTCGTTTAAACAGCTCTTCAATAGCCGGCGGAAGCTCATGTTCCTTTTTCGGATTCATTCCGTTTTCATAATACCATGCCTGCAAAAAACGTTCAGCAGGAGGATTTGTGACTAAAATCGTTCCATCGATATTTAACGTAATGACACCGTCGGCCATGCTGCTTAAAATGTTTGAAAGCTGTTCTTTTTCTTGCCGCAAAGCGTTAATATGGAATTTCACCTGCCGGCCCATTTGGTTAAAGGCAACAGCTAATTCACCAATTTCATCGCTTGTCAGCTTTGGAACTTTCGTATCAAATTTTCCATTCGCCACTTCAATTGCGACTTCTCTCATTTTTCGGAGCGGATAGGTAATGCGGGTTGATAAAAAAAAGGCAAAAACGGTCGTTAATATAATAGCTATAAATGCTGCCATAAAAATATATTTAGTTGTTTGTTTTGTTGTTTCATTAATGGCAGACAAAGATTGTACGACAAATATCGCTCCAGATTGATAAGGCACTCCGACGATCATCATTTCATTGTTGAATTTATTGTGATCATTCGTTTGCGGAAAGCTTTTTACAAGGCTGATTTTTTCTTGATCTTCCAATACTTTTGACAGTTCTTTCTCACTGATGATTTCATTTAATGAATATTGAGCGACACCCGCCCCGTCATTTTGCTTTTGCCAATATGTTTTTCCACCATCAACGATATACACACTTGTTAGTTTATCAGAAAGTTCAGTTGCGATGGAGCCGGCTAATGGTGTATTTTGATGATTTTCCATAATAATGGCTGCTTTATTGGCAAGCTGGGTCAATTTTTGCTCGGCATCTTTTATATGATAATTTTCCATAAACTCGAGCAGCAAAATGGTTAAAATCGACAGAACCACTATCACAAGAAATAAAATGGTCATCCAAAGCTTGCCAACAACGCTTCTCCAAAATTTCATTCTTCAACGACCTCGAATTTATAGCCGACACCCCAAACAGTCACGATCATTTTGGCGGCTTCAGGCGAAACTTTGTTTAATTTTTCCCTAAGTCTTTTCACATGAGTGTCAACTGTTCGTAAATCTCCAAAAAATTCGTAATGCCATACTTCCTTCAGCAGCTTTTCCCGGTCGTATACTTTATCAGGAGTTTTTGCCAAAAAATAAAGCAGCTCGTACTCTTTCGGGGTTAAGTTGACTTCCTTGCCGTCGGCCGTCACGCGATGAGCATCATGATCGATTGTTAAGTGCGGGAAAACGATCACATTTTTCGCCGATGAATCGGTTTTTAAATAGCTTGTTTGTGACGCCCTTCTTAAAATCGCTTTCACACGCAAAACAACCTCTCTCGGGCTGAACGGTTTTACAATATAATCGTCCACACCGACCTCAAACCCTTGAACACGGTTTACCTCCTCTCCTTTTGCTGTCAGCATAATGACAGGAGTGGCTTTCTTTTCTCTCAGCTGCTTGCACACTTCGATTCCGTCAATTCCGGGCATCATAATATCCAGAATAATCAAATCATAATCGGCACAAAGAGCCTTTTCAAGCGCTTCATCACCATTTTCCGCCTCATCTATTTGATAATTTTCCCTTTCTAAGTACATTTTCAAAAGCCTGCGAATTCTTTCTTCATCATCTACCACTAAAATCGTTACATCCTGGTTCTCTGACATATTTTATTCCTCCCTTGATCAGGTTAAAAAAGAGCTGACTCAAATGATAATGATCCAAATTCCAGCATGTATCATGAGTCAGCCAATCCGTTTATGCATATGAATGTAAACCAGCTATCACAAGGTTTACAAAAATTAAATTAAACATGATGATCGCAAATCCGATAACCGCAAGCCATGCTGATTTTTCTCCATGCCATCCTCTCGAAAGCCGTAAGTGAAGATATGCCGCGTAAAACAGCCAAGTGATCAATGCCCAAACCTCTTTCGGATCCCAGCCCCAAAATCGGGTCCAAGCGATCTGCGCCCAAATCATGGCAAATATTAAAGCACCTAGTGTAAATACTGGGAATCCAATCGCTACTGAACGGTAGCCAATTTCATCCACCACATCCAAATTTAAATTTTTCACTAAAGGCTGCAACGCTGCAGAAATACGCTTTCTCAATATTAGGCGGATCACTCCGTATAAAATCAGTCCTACAAATGTGGACCATAAAACAGTGTTCACCTTTCTGGCCGATAAAATCGCCGGCAATTCCACAAAGCCTGCAAGCCGATCTTTTGTCAACAATTCTCCTTCGTGCGGCGCAACGAGAGCAGGCAAATGAAATTCCATTTCCGCCTCTTGTCCATTTTTATCGATCCATTTAAACACTGATTCATAATCCATTGCTCGGAACACGGTTGTGACAATGACAAATGCTAGTGTTGTGACTAATACAAACATGACAAATTCAAGCCAAAACGTCTTTTTTGTTGCTTTTGATTGATCCACAACCTTTGTTAAATACAGGACTCCGGCTACAAAGCTGATCGCCAAAATAGCTTGTCCGGCAGCAGCTGTTGTTACATGGATTTTCAGCCAATCGCTTTGAAGAGCTGGTATTAAAGGGCTGATTTCTGTCGGAAACATGCTGGCATATGCAATCAATAAAAGTGCAACTGGCAATGTAAATAAGCCAAGTGCAGACAGCTTATAAATAAAATAAATAATGATAAATGCTCCTACTAGCATCATACCAAAGAATGTCGTGAATTCAAATAAGTTCGAAACCGGGGCATGTCCAGCAGCGATCCATCTCGTAACGAAGTATCCCAGTTGAGACAAAAAACCGAGGATCGCCGCCGCAATGCCTAATCGCGCCCATCTATTCGTTTTTTCATCCTTTCCTCTTTTGTCACGGATGGAACCGCCAAAAAAGAATGTTCCTATTAAATACAAAATAAACGCAATGTATAATAAAGTGCTGCTAAGTTCAGCCACAAACTTCCCCTCCTTCATGAGGTTCTATTCTTTTAATTGTTTTTGGTCAACAGGCTTTTGAATTTCAGTATCGCGCAAAATGATGTCCAATTCATTTTTTAATCCAAACCAGTTTTTGTTTGTATGCCCCGCCAGCATGATTTTGCCGTTATCCGCTTTCAGCCATATGCGGCGATGCTGCCAGTACAATCCTTGAATTAAGCCTATCATAAAAATGGCTCCGCCGACACCGAGCACCCATAAAGTTAAATCTTTTCTTACAACTAGACCCGTTAAGTTTTTCGTTTCAATTCCTGAAAATTTCATTTTGTATTTGTTATTCTCGTTAGGTTCAATCGTTTGCTGGATGGCAACGAAACTCGTTTCTCCCTTCGGTCTGTCAGGTGCAATCATTTTAAAAACAAATGCCGGGTTGTTTGGCACTCTCGACCGCGTGGCTGGATTGCCTTCGTCATCAAAATAAAAATCTGGAAGATAGCTAGCAATTTCAACAGCATAGCCGTTTCCTAAATCATATTTCTTTTCTGGATTTAAGAGGTCAATGACAACTTTCCCGAAGCTTTTCCCCGATTTTTTATCGATAAGATCAAACGTCATTTTATTTAACTCATTCAGCTTGTAATTCACTTGATAGACAGCATAAGAATCAAATTTCAACGGTTCGTTGACGCGAATGCTGAAGTCTTTTACCTCTTTTAATTTTGGTTCTTCACCCGGCAGGCTGTCTCCCTGCTTTTTATAAAGCGTCACATTTGATTGGAAGTTTTTAGCTACGCTTCCATCGCCGACACGGTCAATCGCTTCCTGAAACACATCTTTTTCTTTTTCCTTTTGATAAGTTTCCAAAATGAATTGATGATGCTTCAAATAATACTCGCCATTTGTCCCGGGTATTTCTTTCGTTTCCCCTTCTCTTAACCAGAGAACCTCATCCACATACATCCCCGGGAAAAAGCGGAGCATGGCTCCAATTAAAAAAATAATCAATCCGATATGATTGACATACGGACCCCATCTGGAAAATCGATTTTTCTCTGCCAAAATGTTTCCATTTTCTTCTCGAATGCGATAACGGCGCGCTGTTAAATTTTTTTTAACTTGTTCTACATTTTTTTCAATATTGTCCACATATGATTCGCTAAAAAGGCGCTGTCTTTTCAAAAAAGACTCGTGCCGAGACACACCTTGATTTTTCAAGGCACGATAAAGTGGAATAACCCGGTCAAGCGAGCAAATCACAAGCGATATTCCAATCGATGCGATCAAGGTCATATACCACCAAGAACCGTATAGGCGGTGGAAGCCTAATTGATAATAAAGCTGGCCTAAAATTCCATATTCATCTTTATAAAATTGCTCTGGCGTTACGTTGGAAGGTATGTACAATTCTTGCGGAAAAATCGTTCCGATTGCTGATGCGATCAGCGTTATCACAATCAGCCAGACTCCAACTTTAACAGAAGAGAAAAAATTCCATACTTTATCGACGATCGTTTTATTATATGTTTGAGAACGTCTGGCGCTTCCGTCATAACGCATATCATGAAGTTTTTCCGAATTGCCTTCGCCCTCTGCTGCCAAGGCCCGTCCGCAATTTTCACACAGCACAGTACCGAACGGATTTACATGACCGCATTCACATTTCACATGATTCATGTTGAAAACTCCCTAACTATGGTTTTATCATTTCCATGTAATCTCGAACTTCCCGTTCCGTCATTGGTGCAGTAATGATTTTGACAACCTTCCCGTTCTTATCGATGAGAAACGTAGTAGGCAGCGGATCTACATCATATGCATGAAGCACCTGCTGATTTTTGTCAATGACAATCGGGAAATTGAGTCCGTATTTTTCCGCAAATTTTTCCACTACTAATTTTGATTCGCCATCGTTGACAGCTAAAACTTCCACGCCTAAATTTTTATAGTGCTGATATTGTCTTTCAATGTAAGGCATTTCACGTTCACAAGGTTTGCACCACGTTCCCCAGAAATTGAGAAATACCCCTTTTCCTCTATAATCGGAAAATTGATGCTTTTTTCCTTCTAAATCAGTAAGAACAAAATCAGGCGCAGCTGATCCGACTTTCACTTTTTCTTTGCTCATAAAAAAATTTGAATAGAGTGTATATCCAAGAGCACCTAATAAAATAACAAGAATAATCGAGCGAGTAATGAGTCGCCTTTTTTTCATCGTGTGTACTCCCTTTGTTTTTCATTCGCTTGTTATTATATCATTGAATTTCCGTTCATTCAGAAAAATAATTTTGACGTTTATGTGACATAAAAACGTGTAAGCCCCTAAAGCAGTACATTGTTTGCAACGTTTTGTCGGTACAAATGCGAAAGCTTAACCGATTTTAGGCTAAACTCTCGCATGCTTGCCGTGCTGGGCCAGCGCCCGCAATCTCTTCACCTCGTGGGGAGTAATTTCGCGGAACGCACCCGGATTGAGCCCTTTTAAATCTAAAAATGCGTACCGTTCTCTTTTCAGCTTCAGCACAGGATAGCCGATTTTATCAAACATTCTTCTAATTTGCCGGTTTCTTCCTTCATGAATGGTAATTTCGATTATACACGTTTTTTTTCTTTTATCTAAAGAAAGCATTTTGACTTTTGCTGGTTTTGTCATTCCATCCTCCAGCATGATCCCTTGCTCCAGTTGTTTTAATTCTTTCCTTTCTGGAATTCCTTTAACTTTCGCTACATACACTTTATCAATTTCATATCGTGGATGCATTAACAAATTAGCAAAATCGCCATCGTTTGTCAGGATTAGAAGGCCTGAAGTATCATAATCAAGTCTGCCGACCGGAAAGATGCGCTGCTCAAAATCTCGAAAGTAATCGGTGACGACTTTTCTCCCTTTTTCATCTTTCACGCTCGAAATAACTCCCCTAGGCTTATAAAACAAAATATAAATCGGTTCTTCCCTTTCTACCGGAATCCCGTTTACCTCCACCTTGTCCTCGTCAGATACTTTTGTTCCGAGCTCTGTTACAACTTGTCCATTTACAGTAACTTTTCCGTCCAAAATTAATTGCTCCGCTTTTCTTCTTGAAGCAATTCCCGAACGCGCTATCACCTTTTGCAAACGTTCCATTGATCTCACCTCTCTAAAAATATTACCTTTTTTCGGTCTGGTTACACAAGATGAACGCATTTATTTTTTTGCAAATAAAAAAGCTAAGCTCATTAAAGCTTAACCGAAAAGGAGCGTAACAATTATTATGGAAGAAAGGATGGCTGCAAAATCCGCCAGCAGCCCAACCTTTATCGCATCGCCCATTCGCTTGATCCCAACAGCACCGAAATATACTGTAATGATATACAAAGTCGTGTCTGTGCTCCCTTGCATGGTGGCTGCCAGTCGGCCGATCAACGAATCCGCTCCATGCATTGAAATTAAATCGCTCATAATTCCTAACGAAGCTGTTCCAGAGATGGGCCGAATTAACGCCAGCGGAACAATTTCCGCCGGGACGTGGATAGCTTGAAACATCGGTTTTAACAGGTCCATAAAAAAATCGAGAGCCCCTGAAGCGCGAAAAACAGACACTGCCACGAGCATGCCGACAAGATACGGAATAATGGAAAAAGAAATTTCGATTCCTTCTTTTCCACCTTCAACAAACGCTTCATAAGTTGGAATGCGTTTAAAAGTCCCGTACAACAAAATAAAACCGATGATCAATGGGATCAGCCATATCGAAACAGCACTAATGAACACCATCGTTATTCTCCTTTTCTTTTTCGTAAATAGTAAAAATAGCGGTCAATCATAATAGCGGCTATGGTAGCAAAGAAAGTCGACAGAAGCGTTGGCACGACAATATCAGTCGGATTATGCGAACCGTATGTCATTCGTATAGAAATTACAGTTGTTGGAACAAGAGTCAATCCAGTTGTATTTAATGCTAGAAAGGTGATCATGCTTCTGGACGCCTGGTCTTTATTTTTGTTCAATTTTTTCAACTGCTCCATCGCCTTAATTCCCAACGGTGTAGCTGCGTTTCCTAGCCCAAACATATTAGCGAGCAAGTTTGACAGCATGTAGCCCATCGCAGGATGCTCAGGGGGAACATCAGGAAAAATTCTCCTCATCAGCGGTTTGAACAGATTCCCTAGCTTTTCTAACAGACCGCTTTTCTCAGCAATATTCATTAAGCCTAACCAAAATACAAGCACGCTGATGAAGCCAAAGGCAATGGTGACACCCTCTTTTGCACCTGAAAAGACGGCTTTATTCACTTCCTCCATTGTTCCGTTGAACATTGCAAATACGACGCCGATCAAAGTTAAGGCAACCCAAATAATATGAATCATGCGGAAACACCCAGCATATCAAAAAATAGATCGATCATCTTTCCAAACCAGCCATGCGGAGGCTCTACATCACCGTTTTCAAAATAGATCGGCACTTCTTCAATCGTTTCGCCATCGAGCAACACTCTCAATGTTCCTACTTTTTCTGGAACCTTTTCAGGATGGTTCTTCCACGAAGCCTTCGGTTTTGCTAGGAATAAACGGATGTTTATTTTGTTTTTTTCTTCCTCCATCAGCGGATAAACAATGTCGCGATTAATGAAGATGCGGTCTTTGTAAAACTTGTTGTCAATGGCAAGGTATCCTTCTTTTTTGATCGTCACTTGATCATATTCGCTGAACGCGCTGTTAAACATGGACATATGGTCGTTCCAATCATCGGGAGCATTTAGCGTAACAGCAATTAAATGTAAATCATCTTTTTCCGCAGTGGAGACTAATGTTCTATTTGCCCTCTTTGTGTACCCGGTTTTACCGCCTGTACAATATTCATATAAATTTAAAAGTTTGTTTTTATTTTTCCACTGAAATCCGTCTTTTTTATAAACTTTTGTTCCAAATATTTTGCGGAACGTTTCATTCTCCATGGCGTATTTCGTTAAAAGAGCCATATCATATGCGGTAGAATAGTGGTTTTCGTGATCATCCAAACCGTGCGGGTTGGCAAATTCAGTATTTGTCATGCCGATTTCCTTCGCCTTTTCGTTCATCATAAATACGAAACCATCTAAACTGCCTCCGACAAATTCAGCAATCGCCACCGCAGCGTCATTTCCGGACCTTAGCATAAGACCATAAACCAAATCTTCCAGCTTCACCTTTTGCTTCTGCTTAAGATATATGGAAGACCCTTCAGTTCGGACAGCGCGGTCACTGACAGTCACATTTTGATCCATTTTTCCTGATTCAATTGCTAAAATCGCCGTCATGATTTTCGTAATGCTTGCAATGCGCATTTTTTTATGTGGGTTTTTTTCAAAAAGGATCCGGCCGCTCTCCTGATCCATTAATATGGCGCTTTCTGCACTAACTTCAATCGTATGAGTTGCATGAGCTGTCGGGATAAAAAAATGGCCTATCAATATAAAAAGAATGAATACATTAATACGTGATGTCCATTTGTTCATTAATGCTTTCACGTCCCTTTATTCGATTCGTTTTGTACAAGTTTATGCAAAGAAGACAACCGTATGAACGGAATTTGAAAGAATGTGAAATAAAAATAAGTCTCAGACTGCCGCCTGAGACGACTTACAAGTTATTTAATTTTTCAAAGAATAAATCTGCCTCTTCTTGAATAAAATGCTCTTCATTCTCGATCTCTGTCAATGAAGGCAATTCTTCGATCGTTTTTAATCCGAAATATTCAAGAAACTCTTTTGTCGTTCCGTATAAAATAGCTCTTCCCACTCCCTCTTCTCTGCCGACTTCTTGAATAAGCCCTTTCGCTAAAAGGGTCCGGATCGGCCTTTCTGACTTTACCCCTCTAATTTCTTCTATTTCAATCCGGGTAATCGGCTGTTTATAAGCGATAATGGCCAATGTTTCAAGCGCAGCCTGAGAGAGTGATTGGTTCATAGAAGTTTCCATCAGCCGCTTTAAATATGGTGCATGCTCCTTTTTGGTTGTGAGCTGGTAAACCCCTGCTACTTCTACAAGGTCGATCCCCCGTTCTTTTTTTTGGTATTCCTCTTTTAAATCTTCAATAATGCTTAAAACCGTTGCTTCGTCAATTTCAAGAACGGAAGTTAATTGCTTGATGGAAAGGCCTTCGTCTCCAGCCGCAAATAAGAGCCCTTCCAAAATGGATTTCCATTCAATAATCCCTAAACTCATGCAGCTTTTCACTCCCGTAAATATAAATTTCTGAAAAATTATGTTCTTGTTCTACATGAACGTATTCATTTTTCATCAGCTGAAGCAAAGCTAAAAAAGTCACGACCATATAATCCTTCCTGTCAGCTGGAAAGAAATCGTGAAACTCCTTTTTCTTTTTCGATGCCTTCAGCTCCATGATCATTTCCTTCATTCGTTTTTCGATCGGGATTTCTTCTTTTGCTACGGTTCGTTCGATTGGCTTTTCAATTTTTTTTCGTTTTAGCATTTTTTGAAAGGCAGCGATCATATCATAAACCGTTACGTTTCCTTTTTGCAAAATCGGCTCTTTTTCCTCCAAATATTCGCTCAAGTCGCTTGGAGGCTTCGTATAGACAAGCGCCCGTTCACTTTCCAGTTCTTTCAGCTTTACTGCCGCTTCTTTATATTTCTTGTATTCAATTAAACGGGTAACAAGCTCATCTCTCGGATCGGACTGCTCTTCTTCGATGATTTCCTCGTCTGACCACTCTTCCTCCTGTCTTGGAAGGAGCATTTTGCTTTTAATCGACAATAATGTGGCTGCCATCACTAAATATTCACTGGCAACATCCAGCTCAAGCTCCTGCATCGTGTGAATATATTCCATATACTGTTCTGTTATTTCGCTGACAGGGATATCATATATATCAATTTCTAAACGATGAATTAAATGCAAAAGCAAATCTAACGGACCTTCAAAAGCTTCTAACTTTACTAGATACATTACCTGATCATCACCCTCGATAAATGGCTAATTTTTAGTATAGACCAATAGAAAAATACATCCAATACTCTTTTTCAACAAAGCTCATTTTTGTTTATTTTTAAATCAGGCATGAATACTTTCTTTTTTGCAGCCATTTTCATAAACTATAACATATATAGTAGAAAAAAGGAGTTTTCTCAATATGTACCCACCTGAATATATTGAGTTTTTATATCATTTTCATTGTGACCGGGATTATTTTGAATGTCATGAAATTTTAGAAGAATTGTGGAAAAAAGATCCTAAAGAAGAGAGAAAACAAATCTGGGTCGGGCTCATACAAATTGCCGTTAGCTTTTATCATTACAGGAGAAAAAATTTCAATGGTGCTGAACGGATGATGAAAAATGCTATTCGCATTTTAAAAAATGAAACGGCGTCTCTTAACAAACTCGGTTTGGATGATGAACAGCTCTTACATATTTTACAAGACACTTTTGGTCGAATTCAAAAAAGAGAACCATATAAAAGCATTCAGCTGCCGATTTTTGATCAAAACCTTTACGAAATTTGCTTAACAACGGCAAAGGAACGAGGAAAAACGTTCGGTAAGCCTAGCGATATTTCAAACGTTTTTTTAATACATAAACATAAAACAAGGGATCGAACGGACATCATTGAGGAGAGATTGAAAAATTGGCATAAAAAAAGAAAAAGAAGAGAGTGATCAGCTCTCTTCTTTTTCCAATTGTTCATGGTCGCATTTTTCAAAAAAGGATTGAATTTGTTCGCTAGGAATAACATGTTTATCTTTATATAGCTCTTTTACGGCATTGATCATTTTTTTGCCGATTCCTTCATGACGATGGGACGGGTTTACGCAAATATGCTGAATTTCCACTATTCCTTTATCTTTCAATTCAACGCCGATCACTCCGATAACATCTTCTTCCTTCCATAAGAAAAGCTGCCAATTTTCGTCATTTTCATACGTTTTCATCGTTTGCTGGAGCTGCTTTAAATCCTTTTCACTCGGCATAAAGGAAAGAAGCCCCATCGCAATTTTTTCAAAAGCTTTCTTATATCGAACTAACATGCTGGATCCCTCGTTAATATATAACATTCTTTCAAGAAAGATTTTATGGGCAACTAGTGTTGAATCCCATTTATCATATTGCTCTTAACATTATATACATTTTCTTATGAATTTTAAACTGTTTTCTTTAAAGTTGGGCGAGGGATTTGATTAAATTTGCCATTTCAATTGCCGATAGTGCTGCGTCCCAGCCTTTATTGCCCGCTTTCGTTCCTGCTCGTTCAATCGCTTGCTCGATATTTTCCGTCGTGACGACGCCAAATATTACCGGCACTCCTGTTTGCAGAGAAGCGTTCGCAATCCCTTTTGCCGCTTCATTGCATACGTAATCGTAATGCGTAGTGGATCCACGGATAACTGTTCCTAAGGCAATGACCGCATCGTATTTTTTGGACTCAGCCAGTTTTTTGGATACAAGCGGGATTTCAAAAGCCCCCGGAACCCATGCAACATCAATGTCGCTTTCCGAAACGCCGTGGCGGATGAGAGCATCGATTGCTCCGCTTAACAGCTTGCTTGTAATAAATTCATTAAATCTTGATACGACAATTCCGATTTTCAAATCTTTTCCGACTAAATGTCCTTCAATTTTGTTTATGCTCATTAGTATAACCTCCCGCTAAATATGAAGTAGATGTCCTAGTTTCGATTTTTTTGTTTTCAAATATTTTTCATTATCCTTGTTTGCCGGTATTTCAATTGGAACCCGCTCCAATATTTCAAGTCCGTATTCTTGCATTTCTTTCATTTTTCTCGGATTGTTTGTCATTAAACGAATAGACTTGGCTCCAATATCCTTCAGCATCTGTGCTGCAACAGCATATTCTCTTTGATCCGGCTGAAAGCCGAGCTCCTCATTTGCTTCGACCGTATCATAACCTTTTTCTTGAAGCTTATATGCTTTCAATTTATTTATTAGCCCGATCCCCCTGCCTTCTTGGCGCAAATAGAGCAAAATTCCGCTTCCTTCTTTTTCAATTTCACTCAATGCAGAATGAAGCTGCGGGCCGCAGTCGCATCTGTGAGAATGAAAGACGTCTCCTGTCAGGCATTCTGAATGGATTCTAACTAAAACGGGATGCTCCGGCTTAATTTCACCCTTCACCAGCGCAATATGCTCTTTTCCATCATACAAGCTGGTATAACCGATGGCTTTAAAACGGCCAAAACCTGTCGGAAGCTCGATTTCCACTTCTTTTTTGATTAATTCCTCCCGTTTTCTGCGGTATTGAATTAAATCTTGAATCGTGATCATTTTTAAATTGTATTGTTCCGCTATTTCTTTTAATTGAGGAACCCGAGCCATTGTTCCGTCTTCATTAATAATTTCGCAAATGACGCCAGCTGGAAAGCATCCTGCCAGCTTTGCCAAATCAACGGCTGCTTCCGTGTGGCCGGCTCTTTTTAATACTCCTTCGTTCTTTGCAATCAACGGGAAAACATGTCCGGGTCTTTTAAAATCCTCCGCCCTTGCATCCGGCTGAATGAGCGACTGAATCGTTTTAGCTCGCTCATATGCGCTGATTCCCGTCGTTGTTGTTTGATGATCGATGCTGACAGTAAACGCGGTTTGGTGCAAATCTGTATTTTCCGCTACCATAGGGTGAAGCTGCAAACGGTGCGCTAACGATTCCGTGATCGGCACACAAACGAGACCTTTTCCTTTCGAAATCATAAAATTGATCATTTCAGGGGTGGAAAACTCAGCTAGACCGACAAAATCTCCTTCGTTTTCCCGATTCTCATCATCCACGACAATGATCACTTTCCCCTGTTTTAAATCTGCGATGGCATCCTCAATGGAATGAAACATTATTCTATCACCTCTATTCACTGTAAAAACCGTGCTTTTGCAAAAAATCAACGGTAATTCCGGTTGGCGCCTCTTTGCGAGCAAACTTTTCTAAATATTTCCCGATCAAATCACATTCAATATTGACCTTATCGCCAATCTCCTTTTCCCCAATAATTGTTTCTGAATATGTGTGAGGAATAATCGAAATCGTAAAGGTTTGTTCTGTTAAGCCGAAAATGGTTAAACTCGTTCCGTCAACTGCAACTGAACCTTTTAATATCATGTAATAAAGCAAATCTTTAGGAGCTTTAATTTGATAATAAACAGCATTTTCCTTTCTTTCTTTTTTGACGATCGTGCCAACGCCATCAACATGTCCTGAAACGATGTGGCCGCCAAATCGGTCGCCAACAGCCATTGCCCTTTCCAAATTCACCTTTGATCCGGTTTTTAATGTACCAAATGTCGTTGCCGCCATCGTCTCAGGCATGACATCCACAGAAAAATAATTCGATTCAAAGTCGGTGACCGTTAAACAGACTCCGTTGACGGCAATGCTGTCGCCTATTTTTACATCTTGCAAAATGTTTTTTGCATAAATTTCTAAAATTACTGCTTGATTCGTTCCTTTTACTGATTTGATTTCCCCTATTTCTTCAATGATTCCAGTAAACAATCTTGTCCACCTCTTTTCGGAACGGAGACAATTTTCACATCTTCTCCTATTTTCGTAACGGACTGAATTTCAAATGAATGTGCCATGCTCATCTTTAATGCTTCATCGCCCATGACGGCTGATATTCCTTCAGGGTCCCCCAATATTTTGGGTGCAAAATACACGATTAATTCATTCACCGCTTCCGCTTTTAAAAATGAAGCATGGACTCTTGCTCCTCCTTCAACGAACAGGGAGGTGATGCCTCGCTCGCCTAATATTTTTAAAATATTTGGGATATTCCATTGATCATGTAAAGTCAACACTTCTATTCCTAATTTTTTCAGTTCCGCTTTTTTATTGAGATCCCCATCTTGGCAAATGACCCAAGTTTCTGCTTCCTTGTCAGTTATCACATTGGCATCCAGCGGAATTCGCAGATGGGTATCTAAAATAATCCGTATCGGTGTTCGTTTGCGATCCGGCAGCCGACAAGTCAGACTTGGATTGTCTTTTACAATTGTATTAACACCCACTAAAATGCCGTCGTGTATTTCTCTGTAACGGTGCACATCCTGTCTTGCTTCCTCTCCGGTAATCCACTTGCTGTCACCTGTTTTTGTAGCAATTTTCCCATCGAATGTTGCGGCATATTTTAATGTGACAAACGGAGTGTTTGTTTGAATGTAATGAAAGAAAACTTTGTTAAGTTCATGTCCATTTTTTTGCAATATCCCGGCTTCCACATCGATTCCAGCATCTTGCAAAGCTTTCACACCGCGTCCACTTACGAGAGGATTCGGATCCAAAGCAGCTACAACGACCCGTTTAATCCCTCTTTTGATAATAAGCTCAGAGCAGGGAGGAGTTTTGCCAAAATGGCTGCAAGGTTCAAGCGTGACGTACAGCGTTGCACCTTTTGCCTTTTCCCCAGCCATATTTAAAGCATGAACTTCCGCATGGGGTTCCCCAGCCTTTAAATGCGCTCCAAACCCGATCAGTTCCCCATCCTTCACAACGACCGCTCCCACCAACGGGTTAGGGCTCGTTTGGCCGATTGCTTGTTTCGCTAGCTGAAAGGCAAATTCCATCCATTTTTCGTCATTCATGAAGGACACACCTCCCTTTTGTTGATTTCAAAACAAAAGCCCCGGGTTTGTTCCCCCAGGGCTTGATGATCACTTTAACGAAAAGAAGGTATACTCAAATAAGAGTATAAAATCTGTTCTTTTTGAACAGTTTATACTCCTCACCTTCAAAAGTGATCCTTCTCCCATCCAGACTATACTGTCGGCTCTGGATTTTCACCAGATCCACCGCAAAGGCGTTCCGCCAATGCGGGTCACGGGCTAAAAAAGCTTAAAAGCTTTTATCACCGCCGGTCGGGAATTTCACCCTGCCCCGAAGGATGCATCATTCATTTTATGTTATTTTCAATGGGAAAAACGGCTGCTTCCTCTTGCTTCCCACCTTCCATTTTGAAGCATTCACGAGTTTTGAAAAAGAAACAAAGCTGAAGAAAACAGCCAATTATTTTACTATTATCTCCCTTCAAACGGTCTTCTGTCAAGAAAGCAATCTTTGACCAATATGAAAAAGTGCCATTTTATCGATTATTTCTCTCCTACACTTGACCGCATCTACAAGAATTATATTATCAACTAAAGCTGAGCGGTATTCAGCTAGTCAGCAATGAACATCCAATAGACGAGTCCCCAAATAATGCTCAATACAACAAGAACAATAAATAACATCCAGTTTTTCATTCTCATTTTGTACATCCCTTTCTATTTGAAAGAGGAATTTAATTTTCATACACTTCTACTTTTTTCATTACATCTCCGTTTTTCATGCTCAACACAGTTTCCATGCCTGAAGTTACTTGGCCAAAAACAGTATGAACTCCATCCAAGTGAGGCTGAGGTTCATGAACGATAAAAAATTGACAAGAGCCTGTATCCCTGCCTGCGTGAGCCATAGAAATGGCGCCGGTTACATGTTTATGTGGATTGCCATCTGTTTCGCATTTGATCGTATATCCTGCATTACCAGTGCCGTTGCCATTCGGACATCCGCCTTGGCTTACAAACCCTGGAATAACACGATGAAAAGTCAAACCGTCATAAAAGCCTGAATTCGCAAGTTTTTCAAAGTTCTTCACTGTATTTGGAGCTTCATTCGGAAAAAGCTCAAATTCAATTTTTTCTCCGTTTTCCATTAAAATGTAGCCTTTTTTGCTCATAAAACAGCTCCCTTTCATGAAAAAATTTTCTCTTTATTTTATCATAGAGTAAAACATAAAATACAGATGAAACGTTTTAGTATATATATACGTCTTAAATGGTTGAAAGTTTTTGCACTCTATAATCATATATTCGAAGTCATGTTCGCTTAGGAGGTTAAGTGATGAAAAAAATCGTTTTATCCATATTACTTGCTATTGGGTTGGCAACACCAACTACTAGTTTTGCTGATTCTGTTGTTGGAGATGTTATTGTCACGTTAGGCAGCGATTTAACGGAGCAGCAAAAGCAGGATCTCTTAAAGGAAATGGGCGTACCAGATAACGTGCAAACGGTCACCGTGACAAACGAAGAGGAGCACAAATATTTAGGGGATTATATTCCGAAAGCGCAAATCGGTTCAAAAGCGATCTCTTCTTCCAAAATACAAATTGAGAAAAAGGGATCTGGTTTAGAAGTCCAAACAAACAACATAAACTGGGTCACGGATGAAATGTACTTAAATGCGCTCATGACAGCTGGTGTCAAAGATGCAAATGTTTATGTCACCGCGCCTTTTGAAGTTTCCGGAACAGCCGCTTTAACAGGGTTGATAAAAGCTTATGAAGTTTCGACTGATAAAGCGATCCCTGAAGACGTGAAACAGGTCGCCAACCAAGAGCTGGTGGAAACAGCAAAGCTTGGAGATAAGATTGGTGACGAAAATGCTTCGGCATTAATTGCAAAAGTAAAAGAACAGATGTCCGAAAACGGCGTTCCGAAAAATGACCAAGAGTTAAGAGAAATGATTGAACAAGCAGCAAAAGATTTGCAAATAAATCTTTCCGAAGATGATATAAACAATTTAATCCTCTTATTTAACAATATGATTAACGTCAATATCAATTGGGATGAAGTCGGAAACCAGCTTGACAAAGCAAAAGACAAAATTTCTAAATTTCTCGAATCCGAAGAAGGACAAAGCTTTTTGCAAAAATTGAAAGAATTCTTTTCTTCGATCATTGATGCCATCGCATCGTTTTTCCAATAATGAAAAAGGCGTCTTCAACTAATGTTGAGACGCCGTTTTTCGTTTACGGTTGACCGACTTCCGCTTTTAAAGGCAAATCGAGACTGACTAAATCCTCGTATGTTTCCCTTTTGACGACAAGTCTCGCTTCGCCGTTTTCAACAAATACAACAGCAGGCCGAGCGATCCGGTTATAATTATTTGCCATAGAATATCCGTAAGCTCCCGTGCAAAAAACAGCTAATATATCGCCTGCTTTTACGGTAGGAAGGGATAAATCCCAAATGAGCATGTCCCCGCTTTCGCAGCATTTTCCAGCAATCGATACAGTCTCAGAACATTCGTCATTCATCCGGTTGGCAAGAGCCCCCTCGTATTTTGCCTGGTACAAAGCAGGCCGGATGTTGTCGCTCATGCCTCCGTCCACCGCAACATATTTGCGAATGTTAGGGACGACCTTTTGAGATCCTATCGAGTACAAGGTTGTTCCTGCATCCCCGACGAGAGAGCGTCCTGGCTCAATCCATATTTCAGGGAGAGGAATTTGAAGCTTCTCAGAGTGTCCTTTCACAACTTCCACCATTTTTTCAACATATACATTCATTGGCAGAGGATCATCCTCTTTCGTATATCGAATTCCGAATCCTCCCCCTAAGTTTACAACTTTCGGAACAAACTGAAACTTCTCTTTCCAAATAGAAATTTTCCCAAAAATCTTTCCTGCTGCTAAAACAAATCCTTCAGTGCCAAAAATTTGCGAACCGATATGGCAATGGATTCCTAATAGCTGTAAATGCGATTGATTTTTTACAAGCTCAATCGCTTTTTCGATTTGACCATTATGAAGGTCGAATCCAAATTTCGAATCTTCCTGCCCGGTTGTAATGTAATCATGTGTATGTGCCTCGACGCCCGGTGTAACGCGAAGCAATACCGCAACTTTTTTATTCATTTGCCGGCAAAGAGAAGATAAAACATCAATTTCATAAAAATTATCAATCACAATGCAACCGATATTTGCCTCCAGAGCCATTGCAAGCTCGTCGATGCTTTTATTGTTTCCATGAAAATGAATTTTTTCCGGAGGAAATCCTGCTTTTAATGCCGTATACAGTTCACCGCCTGAAACGACATCAAGAGAAAGCCCTTCCTCATTTGCAAGCTGCACCATTGCAATGGAAGAAAAGGCTTTGCTTGCATAAGCAACTTGATATGGAACTCCTAATGATTCAAATGTATTTTTAAAAGAACGGGCTCGTTCGCGAATGAGTGCGACATCGTATACATATAACGGTGTCCCATACTGTTTGACAAGTTCAACTGTATCGACACCGCCGATTTCTAAATGCCCTAACTGGTTGATTTTACTTGTTCCCTGTAAATACAAAGACTAGCCCCCGCTTTCGTGAACGTAAAAGTTAAAAATACATTACCATAAAACATTTTCTCTTTCAAATTTTTTTAAGGCTGCTTTTTTACGTTCTGCGGATGAACAATGCTTGGCCTTACTTTTATATGAGGCACCGACGACCTGACGATGATCTGCCAAAAGGCTTGAGGATTAAAAGGGATAAACGGCCATAAATAAGGCGTATTTAACGATCGAATGCTGGCAAGGAAAAGGATGAACAGTGTGCAGCCGATCACTAATCCGGGCACTTTAAAGATCACTACTAATAGCAGCAATACAAAACGAACGATTTTATTGGCTACGCTCAATTCATAGCTCGGGGTTGCAAAAGTACCGACCGCCGCAATGGAAACGTACAAAATAACTTCCGGCGAAAACAAACCGACATCGATGGCAATTTGTCCTATGAGAACTGCTGCAATTAAACCCATCGCCACTGAAAGAGCTGTCGGTGTATGAATGGCTGCCATTCTTAAAAGCTCAATCCCTATGTCAGCAAGAAAAATTTGAACAACAATCGGAATATTTTTTTCTTTGTTTGGTCCAATGTAAGATATAGCCTCCGGCAGTAAAGACGGCTGCACTACATACAGCATCCAAAGAGGAAGCAAATAAATAGAAGCTAGCATGCCAAAAAAGCGCACCCATCTGACAAACGTTCCGGCCGCTGGCGCCTGACGGTATTCTTCGGCGTGCTGAACATGGTGAAAAAAAGTAGTTGGCGTAATAATGACACTCGGGGACGTGTCAACAAGAATAATGACATGTCCTTCCAGCAAATGAACTGCAGCTACATCCGCTCTTTCCGTATAGCGGACAAGCGGAAACGGATTAAAGCCTTGCTTTACTAAAAATTCTTCAATTGTTTTATCTGCCATTGGAAGCCCGTCAATCTTTATCGTTTTTAACTCCTTTTTGATCACTTCAATTAATCCTGGATCCGCCACATCTTCCAAATACGCGATCGCAATGTCGGTTTTTGATCGCTCGCCGATTTTCATGATTTCATATCTCAGACGTTCGTCCCTTATTCTTCTCCGAATCAGTCCCGTGTTGACAACGATATTTTCCACAAAACCGTCACGTGCGCCGCGGATCACTTTTTCCGTATCCGGCTCTTCCGGCTGTCTTCCAGGATAGTTGCGGACATCGACAACAAAAGCAAAATCGCTGTCTTCGACAAAAAAAACGACTAAGCCTGACAACACTTGATCGACTGCTTCATCAAGCGTTTGAACCAATGTTACTTGCTGATGAACGAGACGGTTTTTGACAATTTCCTTTAAACGATTGGCTTCCGTTTCATGATCATTGATTTTCAAAAGCTCCTTGATCAGTTCGATGACATAAAGTGAATCGCAAAGTCCTGTCACATAATATAAATGCACTTGTTTTCCGAGAAGCATAAATTTGCGCACGCCTAAATCAAAGCTTGTTCCTAAGCCAATATGATCTCGAAAAAATTTTTCGGTATCTTGCAGCTTGGGAGAGATTTGACTTTTTTCTTGATCGGTTAATTTCGTCATGCTATCGAATCCTTTCTCTTCATCATTCATGTTCAGCTCACCTTTTCCCACCTTTCTATCTCTGTCTTTCAAAAACTACTCCGTGAGCTATGGCCGGGATCGATTCGTTCAGCTTGATCATCGTTTTACTTAACAGAGCCCCGGTTGCCACCATCAATACTCGTTTTAAATTTCCTTTTTTCATTTCTTGGAATATGTGACCGTAAGTTACAACTGCTGAACAAGCACATCCGCTCCCGCCGGCAAATGCTCTTTGTGCTGGATGAAAAATTAACAGCCCGCAATCTGAATGGTTGCCTCGGATGTCGTACCCATCCTCAAGCAATAATTCCTTCAGCTTCGGACTGCCGACTCCCGAAAGATCGCCGGTAAGAATTAAATCGTAGTCAGAAGGAGTCCGATTTAAATCACGAAAGTGCTGCTTAATTGTATCTGCAGCTGCCGGCGCCATTGCGGACCCCATATCATAAGGGTTTTTCCTGCCAACATCGATCACCTTGCCGATCGTTGCAGCCGTTATGGCAATCTCACTTTCGTCTTTGCTGATTAATACAGCACCTGCCCCTGTTACGGTTGTCGTCGCTGTTTCTGGTTTTTGTCCGCCGAAATTCGTTGGATGCCGAAACTGCTTTTCAGCTGCGCCATAATGGCTGCTTGTGGCAGCGATAATTTTGTTCGCGAACCCCCCATCGATCAGCGCGCATGCCGCAGCGACTGTTTCCATTGAAGTCGAACAGGCCCCGTACATACATAACAGCGGAATATTGAGCATTCTAGCTGTATAGTTCGATGTAGCATTTTGGTTCAATAAATCCCCCGCCAAAAACAAATCAATATCCTCTTCCTTTAATTCAGCTTTTTTTAAACAGCGGCTGATCGCCTGCTCCATTAAATTCCGCTCGGCCAATTCCCAAGACGGCGCACCGCAGTACATATCATCAAAATGAGCATCAAATGTTTCCTTAAGCGGTCCTTTCGCTTCCTTCGGCCCAACGACAGTTGCCGTTTTATTGACAAACAATTTATGCTGAAACACCCATGTTTGCTTTCCCGTTAACCGCATCATGCTATGTTTCCTCCGATCATATGACAAATTGCCTTTACAGACCAGCAAAATAAAGCCAATGAAACAAAGAGCCGCAAATTTTTCCTAAAACGATCGCCATCATCAACATAACGATTTTGTCATCAATGCCGATCCTTTTCGCTAATATCGGAAATACATTCAGCACTTCTGTTAATGCTGCTGCAAGCATTCCGACAAATATTCCGTAAAGGAGACCGATCGGGATAAACCAATAATGCGAAGCATGCAAATAGACGGGAGAGAGGCTGAACCAACCGCCGGACACGGCGCCAAGAATAACAGCCCATTCATACAAACGAATCCATTTTATTGTCTTCGTCAGCTGCATGAGTCTTGGAATGATTCCGAGAACAGATAAAAACGCAACAAATCCACACCCGACAGCCAAGCCCCCTGCAAACCCCGTAAACAAAAGCATGAACCATTTAATCATCATCATTTTTCACGCTTTCTTTGTTTTCGTTTATGGCGATGTATTGGTCGAGATCCATTTGATAATTAAAAATCTCGACTTCCAACGGACTCGGCTCTTCATTAAATTTCTTTTTAAAAACGTGATTAAAAAACAGAACCATTCCCAGCCCCAAACCGATGGAGTAGGGGATTTGCAAAATTAACGGCTTATCGATCTTATTGCCAGTGAAAAACTGATACAAATTGCGATGCATCCGCTGCATGCTGACATCTTCATGAAAGTTCATAATCGTTAAAGCCGATCCGACAAATAATAACAGCCATACAAGAAAAAAAAGGACGGGAGCAAATTTTTTTCGATGATTTTGAATTTCAACAATTGTTTGCGTCGGCCCAACAGGTTGGACATCAAGGGAAGGATCAATGGATTGGATTTTTTCTATGACGTTGATGACATCAATGACAACATATGTTTTATCTTTTGATTGAATTTGATGAATGATTTGATCCCCCATTTTGCTGATTAACGCTTCGTCTGCAATTATTTTCGCGATTTTGTTAAGCGTGATCCTTTCGTTCGGTTTTGCCTGAATACGATGCTTTAGACGCACATAAACCGTTTTATTCACGCCCTGTCACATCCTACTTTTTTCTAATAGTATGAAACGTTCGCCACTCCCTCATGCAAAATGATCAAGACCATTTATTTCCACAAAAAAAGACCAAAGAGCTATCCGCTCATTCGGTCTTTCATTTGCTTTAATATTTTCTTTTCCAGTCTGGACACCTGAACTTGTGAGATTCCTAACCGTTTTGCGACTTCCGACTGTGTTTGATCTTTATAATACCGCAAATAAACGATCAGCCGCTCCCGCTCGCCTAAATCGTTCATAGCATCTTTTAATGCTATTTGATCAAACCATTTTTGCTCATTTTGATCTGCAATTTGATCCAGCAATGTAATCGGATCGCCATCATTTTCATAAACCGTTTCATGGATGGAGGAAGGTGCACGTACAGCTTCTTGTGCAAGAACGATATCTTCAGGTGAAATATCTAAGTAGTCAGCGATCTCCCCTACTGTTGGCACCTTGCCAAGTGTTTTGGACAGTTCCTCTCTAGCCCGTCTAATTTTATTTCCGAGCTCTTTTAATGAACGGCTCACTTTTACTGTTCCGTCATCCCGGATGAATCGTTGAATTTCTCCTATAATCATCGGAACAGCATAAGTGGAAAATTTAACATCATACGACAAATCAAACTTATCGACCGATTTCACTAAGCCAATGCAGCCGATTTGAAATAGATCATCCGCCTCATAGCCTCGGTTTAAAAATCGCTGCACAACTGACCAAACGAGCCGCATGTTTTTTTGGATAAGCAAATCGCGGGCTGCCTGATCGCCTTGCTGGCTTCTTTTAATCAAATCCCTGACTTCCTGATCCTTCAATTGTCCATTCGAATGTTCGTTCTTGACCTCCACATCCATAAGCTAATCTCCTTAATTACATAAAGCTTTGCTTTTTGTAAGATGTTTTGTTAATCGAATGATTGTGCCTTTATTTTTTTCCGATTCTATTTTCACTTCATCCATAAAATTTTCCATGATGGTAAATCCCATTCCTGAACGCTCCAGCTCAGGCTTTGTTGTAAAAAGCGGCTGTCTAGCTTCTTCAATGTTGTCAATTCCTACCCCTTCATCTCGAATCGTCAAATGAACGATATGGTCCTCTAGCGTGCAGGAAATATACACAATACCGTCAGGATTATTTTCATAACCGTGAATGATCGCATTTGTCACAGCTTCGGAAACTACTGTTTTGATTTCGGTTAGTTCATCGATCGTCGGATCCAGCTGTGCGATAAAGGAAGCTACAGCTACTCTTGCAAATGATTCATTTTGACTTACAGCGGAAAATTGAAGCTTCATTTCGTTTTTCATGACGCCACCCCCAACGTTTGCAAAGCCGCTTTCTCTGTCTCGGCCAGATGAATAATTTTAAATAAACCTGACATGTCAAAAAGACGCTTTACACTCGGGGAGATGGCGCAAACAATCATTTCACCGCCGAGATGTTTTATTTGCTTATAACGCCCGAGAATCACTCCAAGTCCAGAGCTATCCATAAAAGTTAATTGTTCTAAATTTAATAAAATATGTTGAATAGAGTTATTTTCGATGGCATCATTGACTTTTTGCCGAAGTTCCTCTGCTGTATGGTGGTCGAGCTCCCCTGACAGACGTATCAATAACACGTTTTCTTTTACTTCAAGGTCAACCGCTAGACTCAAGATCATATTCCTCCTTCAACTATGATATTGAATCTTTCGAGTTGACCTTTCATATTTCCTGCCTGAAGACAAAACTAGTGGAATTTCGCCAAAAATATCATTTTTCGGCCTTCGTCCATTCGCCTAGAACCCTTTTGAACAGCTTCCACCAGCTCGCAACGCGAACATCTTGTTTAGCCACAAGCTTGCTTTCAGCAAAAACCTTTCCATTCTTTTTCAGCACGAGGGTTCCAAGCTCATCTCCTTTTTTCACTGGCGCTACCAGGTGGTTTTTAAACATAATTTCTTGTTTAATATCATCAATGCTTTCGCCCTTTTTGGTTATAATGGAAACAGGCTCCGAAGTAATCAGCTGTACATCTTTATCGCTTCCTTTGCTCAGTTTTGCTTTTGTCACCACTTCGTTTCGTTTAAACAGAGGATGGGTTTCATACTGGGAAAAGGCATAGTCTAACAGCTTCGTGATTTGAGCATTTCGATCTTTTGGCGTTTTAGCTCCAAATACAACAGCAATCACCCGCATATTCCCTTTTTTGGCTGTTGCCGTTAAACAGTATTTCGCTTCGTTTGTATAACCTGTTTTTACACCGTCAACTCCGTCGTAAAATTTCACAAGCCGATTTGTATTGACCAACCAAAATTTTTTGTCTGTTCCTTCTCGTAAATAATCCTCATATGTTCCCGTAAATTTCGTAATTTCTTCATATTTTAATAGCTCTTTGGCAATAACCGCCATGTCCTTTGCCGACGAATAATGTCCTTTTGCAGGTAATCCGGTCGAATTTTTAAAATGCGTATTTTTCAGTCCGAGCTCTTTCGCTTTTTGATTCATCATGGATACAAACTGTTCTTCTGATCCTGCAATTCTCTCCGCCATCGCGACAGACGCATCATTGCCGGAAGCAATCGCAATTCCTTTTAATAAATCTTCCACTGTCATTTCTTCCCCAGGCTCCAAAAAGATTTGCGATCCCCCCATGGATGCTGCATATTCGCTCGCTCTTACTTTTTCATCCATTTGAATCTTTCCTTTATCAAGAGCTTCCATAATAAGAAGAAGCGTCATGATTTTCGTCATACTGGCGGGCGGCAGCGGTGTATCTGAATTTTCTTCATATAGTACTTGACCTGTATCCCGCTCAATCAGTATAGCCGATTTCACTCCATCTACTAGTTTGACATTTTTTTCTTCTGCCCACGCAGCCGTTGAAACCCCAAAAAAAAGAACAAATGTTGCCATGACAGACAGTAGTAATTGTTTCATCTCCACATCCTCCATTCCTCATATGTAACTGCAATCTAATCTAATGAAATGTAAAAGACTCTAAAAATGAAATGAGAATGAATTTTTACTGGTAAAATTATCTGTATAAAACCCATTTTTTCCAATTATTAAAAAGTTATACAAAAAAAGAATCGGGATTACCCGATTCTTTTTTTCTTTCCTAATTTGTTATTGTTTCATAAATAAGGACAGGCTTTTTTGTTTTGTTTTTCGAAATTTTAATGCTGTAGTATAAAGTTTGTTTCACCTTTTCAATATCTTGTTGATTGCTGTAAATTGTAACGAATGTTTCTCCCTTTTTTACGTAATCGCCTATTTTTTTATGGAGGATGAGGCCGACTGCCAAATCAATTGCAGCATCTTTCGTCGCTCTTCCGGCACCAAGCCACATGGCGGCAGTCCCGACTGCATCAGCTGCAATTTCGTTTACATAGCCTTCTTCTTTCGCCTTTAATTCGAATGTATACGAAGAATGCGGCAATTTTGATGGATCGTCCACAATTGAGGCATCTCCCCCTTGGGCAGAGACAAATGTTTTAAAAGTCTCTAAAGCTTTTCCTGAAGCAATGGATTGCTCGAGCAGTTTACGCGCTTTTTCTAAACTATTTGCTTTTTCCGCCATATACACCATATAGCTGCCAAGCGTTAAACATAGTTCAGTTAAATCTTCAGGACCTTCACCTTTTAATGTATCAATCGCTTCTTGGACTTCAAGAGCGTTCCCGATCGCAAACCCTAACGGCTGACTCATATCGGAGATCACGGCAATCGTTTTTTTGCCGACGTTTTCCCCTATTTTCACCATCGCTTTTGCCAGTTTTTTTGATTCTTCTATATTTTTCATAAAAGCGCCCGATCCGGTTTTAACATCTAAAACAATGGCATCCGCTCCGGCAGCGATTTTTTTGCTCATGATGGAGCTGGCAATAAGAGGAATACTGTTAACCGTCGCTGTCACATCTCTTAATGCGTACAGTTTTTTATCAGCGGGAGTTAAATTTCCCGTTTGTCCAACGACTGCAATTTTATTTTGATTGACTAAACGGACAAACTGTCGATTGTCTATTTCAACATGAAACCCCGGGATCGATTCTAGTTTATCAATCGTTCCGCCGGTATGGCCAAGACCTCTTCCGCTCATCTTGGCAACAGGAACACCAGCAGAAGCCACAAGCGGCGCAAGCACCAGCGTAGTTTTATCGCCAACTCCTCCGGTCGAATGCTTATCCACTTTTATCCCTTTAATTTCACTAAGATCGATCTTTTCTCCAGAATCAACCATCGCCATTGTGAGCTCCGCCATTTCCTCTTCCGTCATCCCTCTAAAAAAAACGGCCATGGCGAAAGCGCTCATTTGATAGTCCGGAATCTCCCCGGCCGTATATCCTTCAATGATATAACGGATTTCTTTTTTTGTGAGCGCTTTCCCATCCCGCTTCTTCTCTATTAAATCGACCATTCGCATGCAAATCACCTTTTTCTACATTTTGGCTACGATGGATTTTACTAGCGCTATAAAATCAGCCCGAACCATTTCCGCCGTTTTCATGACTTCTTCATGCGTCAAAGGCTGTTTTAAAATACCCGCCGCCATGTTCGTAATACATGAAATGCCAAGCACTTTCATTTTGACTTGATTCGCCACAATCACTTCTGGAACTGTTGACATGCCAACTGCGTCTCCCCCGATCGCTCTTAACATCCGTATTTCAGCCGGCGTTTCATAGGACGGTCCAGTATTAGCAACATAAACCCCCTCTTTTATTTCGATGCCAAGCTCTTTCGCTGCTTCTTTTGCCAGTTGGATTAGTCTGCTATCGTACGCTTCCAACATATCGGGAAAACGGTCGCCAAGCTCAGGGCTATGTTCGCCAATTAAAGGGTTTTGTCCCATGTTGTTAATATGATCGGTAATCAGCATTAAATCACCTGGCTGATATGACTGATTGATCCCTCCGGCTGCATTTGTCACAATTAAGGAATGAATACCCAGCGCCTTCATGACTCGCACAGGAAATGTCACTTGCTTTACACTATACCCTTCGTAAAAATGGAATCTGCCTTGCATGATCGCTACTGTTTTGCCATTTAGCTCCCCAATTACGAATTGGCCTTTATGCCCTTCAACAGTGGAAACCGGAAAATAAGGAATGCCGCTGTATGGAATGGTTACAGCATCCTCCACTTCTTCAGCGAGAACTCCTAAACCTGATCCTAGAACGAGACCGATCTCTGGAGTTTGTTTGCATTTATCTTTTAAAAATTGAGAGGCCTTTTCAACTTCTTCCACAATTGACATTGATCAATCCCCCTGCTTCAATTCTGTTAAAAAGCTTGTTCCGTAATTTGGCATTTGCACGCCGAAATTTTCTGCAATGGTTGCTCCTACATCTGCAAATGTTTCTCTGATTGGCAGTTCTTTTCCTTTTGTATAGGTTGAATTATAAACTAACAGCGGAACATATTCTCTAGTATGATCCGTACCGTGGTGAAGAGGGTCGTTTCCATGGTCTGCTGTGATGATGAGCAGGTCTTCTTCCTTCATTTTTTCGAACACTTCAGGAAGACGAGCATCGAATTCCTCAAGCGCTTGTCCATACCCTTCAGGATCTCTTCTATGGCCGAATTTTGCATCAAAATCGACAAGGTTCAAAAAGGAAAGACCTGTAAAATCCCGGTCGAATGTTTGGATCAATTTGTCCATTCCATCCATATTCGACTTTGTCCGGATTGCATCTGTAATGCCTTCGCCGTCATAAATATCGGAAATTTTCCCAAGGGCAATTACATCAAATCCTCCGTCCTTCAACTCGTTCATAACTGTTCGGCCGAAAGGCTTTAAAGCATAGTCATGCCGGTTGGCAGTCCGTTCAAAATTCCCCGGCTCCCCGACAAACGGACGAGCTATAACGCGCCCAACCATGTACTTTTCATCCAAAGTCAGTTCGCGGGCAATTTGACAAATTTGATATAATTCGTTCAGAGGAATGACTTTTTCATGTGCAGCAATCTGTAAAACAGAGTCTGCCGACGTATAGACAATGATGGCTCCTGTTTTCATATGTTCTTTTCCAAGCTCTTCTATAATTGCCGTACCGCTTGCCGGCTTATTGCCAAGCACTTTTCGCCCGGTTCTTTTTTCAAGCTCCTCTATCAGTTCTTCTGGGAAGCCGTCTGGAAATACTTGAAAAGGAGAATCGATTTTTAACCCCATCAGCTCCCAATGACCAGTCATCGTATCTTTTCCTGCTGAAGCTTCTTTCATTTTTGTATAGAAGGCGAGCGGCTTGTCTGTCTTTGGAACACCTTTTATTTCACGTATATTCCCCAATCCGAGCTTCGCTAAATTCGGCAAATGCAAACCGCCGAGATGTTCAGCGATATGGCCAAGCGTGTCAGCACCTTTGTCGTTATAAAGCTCTGCATCCGGTGCTTCGCCGATTCCAACTGAATCCATTACAATTAAAAAGACGCGTTTATATGTATGCTGCATGTTAAATTCCTCCTGCCATTTGAAAGCGGTGATGATTATATTTTTTCCTAATGCTTGCCGAAACAGACGAGCAACTTGATTTTTAGCATGACGATGGCATTAAGCACGGGGGTGGTACATTTTATATACATCTTTTAAACGTGTTTTTGTTACATGAGTATAAATTTGCGTGGTTGAAATATCAGCATGACCTAGCATTTCTTGCACCGCTCTTAGATCAGCGCCGTTTTCAAGCAGATGGGTGGCAAAGGAATGTCGCAATGTATGAGGAGTCAATTCTTTTTGTATTCCTGCTTTAACCGCAATCGATTTTAAATTTTTCCAAAATCCTTGGCGGGAAATTCTTTTTCCATGATGGTTTAAAAATAAGGCATCCGTTTTATGCTTCTGTCTTACAAGCTTTGGCCGGCCCTTTTCCAAATATTCCTCCAGCGCTTTTGTTGCTTTTTCTCCAATCGGAACGAGCCGTTCTTTTTTCCCTTTTCCGTAGCAGCGGATAAATCCCATGATCAAATGGACGTCTGAAAGATTCAAATGAACCATTTCACTCACCCGAATACCTGTCGCATATAAAAGTTCAAGCATTGCTTTATCTCTATATCCAATCGGTGAGGTCAGCTCAGGCGTTTCAAGAAGCCGCTCCACTTCCTCAAGAGACAGCACTTTCGGAAGCTTCCGTTCAATCTGCGGTGTTTCAATATGGACGGACGGGTCTTCATCCGCAGCTTTTTCCCTTAACAAAAATTGATGGAAAGCGCGGATTGAGGCGATATGCCGGGCGATTGTCTTGCTGGATTTCCCTTGATCTTTCAAAAAATGCAAATATTGCAAAATATGATAGCGTTGAATATTTTGCACTTCTTGAATATTCAGTTTTTCGTTCAAAAATTGCTTGTACGATTTCAAGTCTCGCTCATATGAAACGATCGTATTGTTCGCAAGTCCTCTCTCAACGGTCAAATAATGAATAAAATCTTGGATATGATCGTTCAATCTTCTCTACTCCCCGTTTAAATAAAAGAATATTAAGCGATTCAGCCAATTATCGTTCTGTTCTTCCACAACGCTTGTCACCTTTACGGCAGATCCTTCAGGCTCGTCATAGCGATGGTAATCTTGATATTCCAAGTTAACCCATATAATAGCATAGTAGAACAAAATCGTAAATCCTGTAAACAAGATAAAAATTTTAAGCATATTCTTTACGGTTTTCGTCCATTTTTCCATGTTCGTCCTCCACAAGGCCATATTTTCTTATATTTAAAGATATGACCGTCTGGACAATCTTTATACGTATATAATATAAAAAAACCTTTCCCCTCGCGGAAAAGGCTTTATTCTTTCTTGTTATCTTCTTTTTCTTTTTCCTGACAGCGGTGGCATATGCCATGAAAAGTTAGACGATGATCTTTAATTTTAAACTTCCAATCTCGTTCGACAATTTTTTCAACATCTTCTAATAAATCTTCCTGAATCTCATCAACGGAACCGCATTCCATACATACGAGATGATGGTGAAAATGAGCGGCTCCTTCCCTGCGCAAATCATATCTGGAAACCCCGTCTCCAAAGTTTATTTTATCAACAATTTTCAGCTCAGTTAACAATTCCAGCGTTCTGTACACTGTTGCGAGCCCGATCTCAGGCGATTTTTCCTTAACGAGGAGGTAAACATCTTCGGCACTTAAATGATCCTCTTCATGTTCAAGCAAAACACGAACGGTTGCTTCCCTTTGCGGGGTTAATTTATAGCTTGAAGAATGCAACTGCTTTTTTATACGCTCTATGCGGTTTTCCATGACACTTTCCCTCCCTCGCCGCATTCCTCATATATTATAACAAAATAAAAGAAAGTGTCCAACTGAAATAATTTTAAATTAAAAAATAAAATTTATATTAAATAATAATTATTATTTATAAATAAAATCGATCGTTCCTCTCATCAGGATCGGGGAAACATATGCTTCTAACATTGCAGCGAGCAATATAACGGCGATCAAGCAAGAAAATGTGACTGCATAGCCTGCAAACATTCGAAACGGCTGATCGTGGAACTTTTTTACAAAAAGCTGTCTAATGAGCTTGAAGGAAAAAGAAATTGCCGATGCGCTCATAATAAGAAACACAGGTATCAGCAGCAAATTTTGCGGCAAAACGGAAACGAATGACAGCAAAAATCCGCCCCATTTCATTTGATTTACTAAAAATCCGACTGTAAATCCAACGACCATTCCTTTTAAAAATAACATGATAAAAATAATCGGCAGACCAATGATCGAAATGCCTAGAAGCCACATAAGCCCTACATATTTTGTATTGTGGAAAAAACTTTGCTTGAACATTTCAAACGAGCTGGCAAGTTTTCCGTCCGATACTTGTCCAAAAAACAGGTTTAAATAATAATACAGATCTTCTTTTTGCGTAATGCTCATGCTGTTTACGATGATTGCGCCAAAAATTACTCCCATTATGAACAATATAAGCACAAATAAATAGACGGTTGATTGATCTTTCAATTGTTTTAGTAAAAAACGCTGAATATTCTGCATATCCTATCCTCTCCTGTCTTTCTTTACTAGATTGTATGAGAGAACGGATGGTACATATTCGTATTTTTACTAGAAAAAAAGAAAAGGCGCGAAAATTTACGCACCTTCCACTTTTCCGTATTTTCCTCCTCCCCCTGATTGCACATAAAGGGTGCCTTCTCTTGCCGAGATGATGGAAGCGGCGATTTTTTCCGGAACCACTTCGACAAGATCGGCGTACAGAACTTTGTGTAAAATATTCATTTCCGTTCCAAAATAATGCTTTAATTTTTTTAATGTTTTAGGGCCAATGCCAGGCAGAAAAGCTAGCGGGACTTGATGAATATAAGGGGGCCTTTTCTCCACATGTTTTGTTTTATCCCCCAGTTCTTCAACCCGCTGTTTTACACCTTTTGTAATTTTTACTCCTCCACATATTTGACAGCATCCCTCATCTGTCAAGCCTACTGTTTTTTGGCACGCTTCACAAAACGTTTCATAATACTTTCCAAGTTTCGGGTTTAATCCGTAATTCGCCTCAATTTTTCTGCCGTTTTCTTTTTTGATCGCCATCACCAATTCCTGAAACGTCGGCGCTTTTAACAACAACTTCTGATATTCCCGCCCGATTTTTGGCAATGAATGGGCGTCTGAGTTCGTTAAAAATGGATAGGAAGCTAGTTCACGAATACGGCTTGCCATTTTAGTATCGCTGCTCAAACCGAGCTCGACCGCATCGATGAGTGTTTGATCAAAAACTTCTGTCAAGCTTCGCTGAACCCCTTTTCCGTACAAGCTTTTAAAAGGAGTAAAAATATGCGCCGGAATGAACAATCCGCCCAAGCTTTTCACTTTATGCTGAAGTCTTTTCCCTTCAACATATACCCGTTGAGAGCTTAAATGAATATTTTTTAAATGGGAGCTGAGCCAATGGGAAAATTCCTTCATCTTTTCTAAAGTCGGCATAAAGCATAGAACGTGGATCGGCCCATTGCAATGTTCATCAAATATTTCAAGCTCCGTACCTAAAATAAGTGTCGAATTTTGATAGCGGACTCCCCCTTCCATTAATTCCTCATACTTTCCCCTTCTGATGCCATCTTCAATTTCCTTGATTACTTCGGGGACATGGCAATCAATGATGCCAATTATATCCATACCTTTGCTCTCAGCTGCTTCTATAAAAATATTTTCAAGCGTCAGCGACTTGGCCCCCGTAATCTTTACCGGTTTTCCTGTATTTGTTCTGCCGATATGAATGTGCAAATCTGCAAAAAAAGCGTTCATATCTCCTCACTCAATTGTTTTAATGTTAAATATTGAACTGCATAAGCAGTTTTTGCATCGTAAATTTCTTTTTCTTCTATCAATTTTCTCGCTTCCTCAAGGGTTACTTCCAGCACCTCGACAAACTCGTCTTCATCCAAACTCGCTTTATTTTCCAGCTTTATCAATCCTTCAGCTAAATAAAGATGAACGAGTTCATCAGCAAAGCCCGGTGAAGTATAAAACGAAATGACATGTTTTAATGATTCACATCCATAGCCCGTTTCTTCTTCCAACTCTCTTCTTGCTGTGATTTCAGGTGACTCCCCTTTTTCAAGCTTTCCGGCAGGAATTTCCACAAGCTGGCGTTCTAAAGCTTTGCGATATTGTCTCACCATGACAATTTTCCCTTCATTTGTAATAGGAATCACGGCAACTGCACCCGGATGCTTCACGACTTCACGTTTCGCATTTTCCCCGTTTGGGAGACGGACATCTTCCACATATACATCAATAATCTTCCCTGAAAAAATTTTTTCCTTCGCAATCGTTTCCTCGTTTAAACGGTTCATATATTCAACTCCTGTTCTATTATCCAATCATTCTTCATACATTCTACCATAATTAAAAAGGAGGCGGAGCGATTGCTCATGTATCGGAATTATAACCGTGTCGTGATGATCGGAAAGCCGAAGGAAATTGCTTACAGCTTAAAGGAAGCCGCAAAACGATATAAAACAGTCTATGAATGGCTTCATCATGAATATGAAACATTTGCTTTTTCAAAAAGTTTATACTACTTTCAAATTAGAAGAGAAAAAGAGAGGTGATCTTTTTGAAAAAGCGCAGATTAGGAACATCCGAGCTGTATGTGAGCGAAATCGGTCTTGGATGCATGTCGCTTGGACGCGACGAAAAGCATGCGCGTTCGCTGATTGACCAAGCGCTTGAATTGGGGATTAATTTTTTTGATACAGCAGATCTTTATGATCAAGGCCTGAATGAAGAATTTGTCGGAAGGGCTCTTAAATCGCGTCGAAACGATATCATTTTAGCAACAAAAGTAGGAAATCGGTTTGAAGTTGGCAAAGACGGATGGTGGTGGGATCCATCCAAGAAATACATAAAGGAAGAAGTGAAAGAAAGCCTCAGACGGCTGGGTACAGATTATATCGACTTATATCAGCTTCACGGAGGAACAATCGACGACCCGATCGATGAAACGATTGAAGCGTTCGAAGAGTTAAAGCAGGAAGGCGTCATCCGCTACTACGGCATTTCTTCGATTCGGCCGAACGTTATGAAAGAATGGTTGAAACGCTCCAATATCGTTTCAATCATGATGCAATACAGCCTTCTTGACCGGCGCCCAGAAGAATGGTTTTCTTTGATTCAGGAGCATAACGTTTCTGTTATTGCCAGAGGGCCGTTGGCTCAAGGCCTCTTGACAGAGCGCCCGCTCGAAAAAGCCTCTGAGCGCGTCAAGAACAATGGATATTTAGACTACACGTTCGATGAATTAAAAGAAGCTTTGCACAGCATCGATTCAGCATGCCCGGATCGCACTCGGACGGAAACAGCCATAAAATATGTTCTTCATCAGCGTGTTGTAGCCTCCTGCATTGCCGGAGCGAGCAAGCAAGAGCAGCTGCTTGAAAATGTCCAAGCAGCGAAAGCAAAAGATCTGCTGGAAGAAGAATACGAAGCGCTTATAAACGCAACAAAACAGTCTCTTTATACAATCCATCGCGAGTGAACTACCCTCCACTTACCACCCTTGCGGGTCGCTTGAAGTGGGGGCTTCTCGGGTAATCCTATCTAACGATAAGAAATTGACCGAGCTTACCCTCTCGTTCCGAAAGTTATTATTCTTTATGCTAATATGCGTAATCCTTCATTTTTGATATTGATTGCTGAATTGTGATCACGATCTAATACAAAACCGCAAGAACATTCATATACACGTTTAGATAATGGCATTTCTTTTTCCTTGCCACAACAAGAACATTTCTTAGTAGAAGGGAACCACTTATCGATTTTTACAAGTTGTTTCCCTTGTTCTTTTAGCTTGTATTCTAAGAAAGTAGTGAACATACCCCAGCCATTATCATGAACACTTTTTCCAAAATTGAGGGCTTGAGACATTCCTTTCATGTCTAAGTCCTCAATGATAACTGCGTCATAGGTTGATGCTAATTCTTTTGATTTATGGTGAAGAAAATTCTTGCGTTGATTGGCAATTTTCTCTTGTAACTTTGCTACTTTCAAACGTTGTTTTTCCCAACGTGCAGAACCTTTTTTTCTGCGAGAAAGAATTCGTTGTGCTTTTGCCAGTTTGTCTAATGCTTGTCGATAGTACCGTGGGTAATTGGCTTTCTCACCCTGTTCACTCTCGACATATAGACCGTCCATAGCAAAATCTAAGCCAACTACTTTTTGAATCTTTACTGACTGAATATCTTTCTCGTATTCTGTCAAAATCGAAATATAATATTTACCTGTCTTTGTTTTAGAAATAGTACAAGATTTGATTTTATAATCAGCAGGTATTTCTCTATGTCGGTTCATTTTCATTGGCTTTTTGATTTTTGGTAGTTTGATATGACCATTTTCTAGCTTAATATTGCCGTTGACCATATTGGTTGTGTAAGATTGTTTATTTTTCTTGCTTTTGAATTTAGGAAACTCCGCACGACCTTCAAAAAAGTTCTTATAAGCATTTTGCAAATTGATCTGTGCGTTTGCTAAAGCTAAAGAATCCACTTCTTTTAGGAATGGAAATTCATCTTTGTATTTCGCTGGTGTCGGGAATGCTTGTTGTTTAAGCGTTTCTTTATCGTTTTTGAATTTCTCATACGTTTCCTTACGTTCTTCCAGCATCTTATTGTAGACAAAGCGAACACAACCAAATGTTTTGGCTAATTGGATTTTCTGTTCTTTATTCGGATACAAACGAAATTTGAAGGCTTTGTTTTGTTTGGCCATATCAAATCACCTCACTTCTGACCTTGATTTTCAATGTATTTTTTTATGACTTCTATTGGTGCACCGCCTGTTGTAAGCAGGCAAAAGCTTCTTGACCAAAACATCTCTTTCCATAGTCTTTTTCGGATATGAGGAAAGTTTTTCTTTATCAGTCGAGAACTTGCACTCTTATAAGTATTGATGAACTTCGATAATTCAGAATTAGGATGTGCTTTGAATAGGATGTGGATATGATCCTTATCATGATTCCACTCTGTCAAAGTAATGTTGTATTTTTTTCCGATCTCAATGAACATATCTTTTGCAAAATCAGATATTTCATCGGTGAACACTTCTCTGCGATACTTTACAACTAATACAAGATGATAATGTAATAGGAACACTGAATGATTATTACTATCCAATTTCATTGATATATCAATCCTTTTTTATATATAAGACTGATTATATCAAAACCTTTGGCTAAAGCCAACCGAAATTCATCTCCCACCTACTCATTGGGCTACGCCCTGCACATTCCTTGAGGATGGGAGACTTCTTTCGGAAATCCGTTAAAACAGGCGGGGACGATCCCCGCTTATTTATTTTCGGATTCACATGACTGTTGAAAATTCAATTTAGCTATCCAGTTGATGTTCCTGCCGAAACGGATGGGATTCGCATGATCATGTTGCAATCTCAATGGCTAAACGATTGTTCATAGCACATAAACCGGATTTACAACTATATGTATCGGTTCATTGAACAGCGCCGTCCATTCCTATCTTGAAAAATTTTGGACTAATATATTTTGAAATCCGTTTAAGCTTGAATATTTTCTAATGAGGGGATCGAAGCAAATTTTGCAGTGCTTTTCCATATAAATGAAGAGGCACACGGTCTTCGCTAATATAATAAAATATCGCTAAACCGTTTTCTAACGAAAGAATAGTCCATGCTATTTCATCCGCAGATAGAGCAGAATCGTTATTCTCTTTCGACTTCAATTTTTCAATCGCCTTGGAAATTTGTTGTACCGCTTCCGTTATCATGTCAGACCATTTTCGGCGTACCGATTCTTCACGCATCGCATAAAGAAAAAATTCCATGTTAAGCATGCTCCACGTTCGATTTTTCTGCCTAACTGACAGGAAATATTCATCCATCGTTTCGATAAAATGTGAAAGCGAATGCTGTCCGTCTATGACTTGAAGAATGTTGTCCACATGCAATTGCATTTGTTGCTCCAAAATAGCTAAAAAGAGCTCTTCTTTGGAACGAAAATGGGCATATACCGCCCCTTTGCTAAATCCGGCATGTTCTGCAATTTTATCAACAGAAGCGCCGTGAAAGCCGAATCGAGCAAAGATTTCAACAGCTGACTCTAAAAGTAATTGCCGCGTTTCTTTTTTTCGCTCCTCTTGGGTTAATCTTCGTCTGACCAATTTGCTATCCTCCCTCTCTCTTGACAATCATACCATATAGCATTAACATACCAGATAGTATATAAATTCTAATCAGTATACAAATTATAATTTCTCATTATGCTGGACGCAACTATCAACAATGTCCTCCTAGATTTATAGATCATGAGTGAAAAAGGAAGAGGGGAAGAATGCGAAAAGAAGAAAGCCTTACAACACAGAAACCAACTTTGCCCCAAATTTTGGCTGAAACTTGTAAAATTGGAATTATTCAATCAAATCTCGTTCCGATGTTGGCTGGATTGACATTGGCATTGTATACGTATCAGATCAGCCTGTTTGAGAAATTGCCGGAAATGTTATTTGCTTTGATTGGATCGATTTTCGTAATGGGTGCAGCTGGAGCTTTTAACAACTTATATGACCGAGATATAGATTCTATCATGGAAAGGACGAAAAACAGACCGACTGTGACAGGAGCAATAAAGCCTAAAACAGTATTATGGCTTGGAATCTGTATGTCTATTTTAGGAATTGCAGCTCTTGCATTAACAACTCCTCTAGCAGCATTCCTAGGGTTTCTAGGTTTGTTTTTTTATGTTGTCCCATATACGATGTGGAGCAAGAGAAGAACAATTTATAATACGGAAATTGGCAGTATTTCTGGAGCAATGCCCCCTCTCATCGGATGGGCTGCTGTTCATCCGGACGTGACACATCCAGCCATTCTTGGTTTGTTTGTGATTTCAATTATTTGGCAAATGCCTCATTTTTATGCTATAGCTATTCGCAAGCACGATGAGTATAAGGCTGCGAAGGTTCCTATGCTCCCAGTTGTCAAAGGTGTTAAAAGAACATATATACAAACGAATATTTATTTAATTATTTTAATTGCAGCAAGCTTTCTTTTTGGGCCTTTAAGCCTCGGTCTTATGCTAGTAGCCCTTCTTTTAAGCGTTCTGTGGCTTATGTTAAGCATTTTCGGCTATAAAAAAATGGATTCAGAGAAATGGGCAAAATCAATGTTTCTTTATTCTCTGTTTCATATGACAATCTTATTTTCAACTGTCATTATCTATTCTCTTGTGGGAATTCTTTTTCATTTATAAAAGAAAGTGTTTCTAAACAAATTCATGGCGGCATAATAAATGTTGGGAATTAAGGGGCTGTCCGATGAGTTCCTAAAATGAAGGATCGGGGAAAAATACTACTGTGAAGGACAAAAATAATCGAATAAAATTTGTAAATGTCCTTCATAGAGGCAATGAAGTCCAACAAGAAGCAGTTGTATATGCTGAATGTCCGTCATACAACTTTTGAAGAACGTAATGAAGAAAGAAAGTTCATAAGACTTCTGGAGGATATAATAAGACAGGAAAAATGGTCTATCCGATAAGTCCCTAAAATGAAGGGGCTCCAAAAAGTCAGTGAACCCTGACTTTTTGGACAGCCTCCTTTCCAGCTTTTTATTTAAAATCTTCCCATTTCAAGTCGCTTTCTGCGAGCAATTCAGCAAAGCTTTTCTGTTTTTCCCGCTTTTGTTCCTCTTTTCTTTTACGCTCCAATTCCAGTTTTTTTAATTTCTCCTTTTCTTCTTCAATTTGTTTTTTCATATCTATAAGCTTTTTCGCTTTTTCTTCGCCGATCTGATCTTTGAGATTCCATGCATCTTTCATGTTTTTTCCCTTCCTTTGACCAATGCATGCTCTTTTTTATCCTAATACATCGTGAATATTCTGCATGTTTTTTTCCATCCATGCAATTGCTTCATCGATCGTGGCAAACTCTTCCGCTTCAAACGTCATTTCATCTTGAATCAGCCACACATCCTTTTTTTCATATCCCATTCCTCCTACAGACCAATGCAGAAGGGTGTACGGATGATTATCATGGAGAAAGGACACCCATGTTTTATTTAAAGCAATGTTCTTTAAAGAAGCTAGACGTTCCTTCAATTTTGTTCCCTCATTTCACAATGCAGCTCATTCTTGGATTGTAAATTTGCATTGGACTTTTGAGCATGAATATTTGTTTTTGCCCGTGATAATCGATTTGCAATTCATCATCTAAAAAACAAGCTTTGATCGCTCCACGTACACCGGGACAAAATTTGTATCAATTTTCATATCATCCTCATCAAGATCTTTCACAAGCCAAAGAACAGTAACACCGCTCATGACACAGCCGCAGCCATCTGTATCATATTTCAGCTTTATATAGCGGTTTTCGTTCATTTCCAATATCTCTTTAAGCTTTGCTTTCGCTGCGTTTGTAAACGAAATGTTCATAGGCTAAAATCATCCTTTTTTAATTTTGCCTCCATTCTATCATATTTTAGCTCTCTCCGCTTATTGAAGCAGAATGAACATAACCGATTAACGTTTTTTAAACATTTATAGAGAAATATTGACAAACTATTAGCCGGGTTAGTTGAATAAAGCTGTTGTTTTTTATTTGTGAGAAATCAGTGTTATTTTCACAAGCAAATGATGACACGCTTATTTTCTTCCAATCAATATCATTGCATTCCCTAATACTTTTTTGTTCAATAAAAGCTTTGGCAGTTTCATTACTTTAGCGAGTTTGTAGCTTTTCAATTCAGATACACCATGTTTCTTTAAGGAATTTAAGAGCTCTTTTTCATCCCCAAATATTTTTTCATCCATAAACAAATCTAAAAAGACAAATCCACCACCAGGTTTTAACACTCTTAATGCCTCTTTCATTACTTCTGTTTTATTTCTTTCATCTTTAACTTCATGAAATGTTAGACAACTTACAATTATATCGAATTCATCATTTTTAAAAGGCAGTTTTGTGGCACTTGCTTTCAGAAAATTTATTCGATCAGAAACCCCTTCAATTTCAGCGTTTCGTTGGCATTGATCTTTCGAATATTCCCAATCGTCGCCCCAATAATCAATTCCAGTTAATAGGGACTCAGGAAAAGCCTTTGCAAGTTTAATAATCAGTGAACCGCTGCCTGTTCCTATATCCAGTATTTTTCCTTGCCCATCCCAATTCACCTTGGCAACAATTAAGTCATGTATTTTTGACTGATAATTTCCCCCAAATGCTGCGAATTGGTAATAAGAATAAGAAAGGATAAATGTAATATAAATTAATGGTAACGCTATAATACCTGACAAAACTCGCAGATATAAATTAATAGGTAAGAATGTCAACAAAATGAATAAAAGTGAAAAAAGCAAAAAAATTAGTAGTTTATTCATTCGAATCCAAGTTTGATACCTAGCATTTGTTTTCAAGTTATCAGCCATCCTTAAATCATAAACTGACTACCGTAGCAATTCGGTCATTGAATTGCTACGGCTCGTGTAGTTGACTAGCGAAAAGATACAGCATAAATTAAACTAATATTCATTTAATTTGGTGCTGTACCCTTTCCTTTCGTTTAAGTAAATTGTTTCACAATATCATGGTTTTATCAATCTTTATTATAATTTGCTTTAAATGATCGAACCTTTTTTAACTCTACATTCGGATGGAAAATTTCAAACTAATTTGCATTTTAAGCCATTTTGACTATTCAGGTTGTAAAATATATAGTGGAAATAGGTGTTGTTTAAGAACTTGTCTGAGCGGTTCTGTGAGGAGTTTTAACGACGAATGGGTTTGAGGAACTTCTCTAAACGATTTTTATTTTAGGAGGACCTGAATCCGTGACAAAACATCTTTACAATGGTCGCAAACCGTTGATACGATAAGGGAAAACGACGTTGACGATTCTTCATCAAGTAGGTGATGTGATGAAAGATTTCCCGATTCGGTTTGTATTGACAGATGAAGCGATTACCCCAAGTGCTGGGCTTGCTCTCGTTGGCTACTTACTCCATCGAACGAAACTGGATAAACGGGTAAACGCACTTCGGCTTCCAACGGTTCGTCGAGAAGTGCACATTTCCCATAGCGATGTCATTCGCTCGATGATTGGCTTGCTTGCCACAGGAAAAACGGATTTCGATCATATCGAAGCGTATCGTCAGGACGATATCTTTTCGGCATCGATGGGGATTCAGCACGTGCCTTCCTCTCCAACCTTGCGACAACGACTCGATCAGCTCGCTTGTCTTCCGATGACCGAAACGATTCTTTGGGAGGAGTCCATACGTCTGTTGATTCAACGACATGCCACTTTGTCCCCTTGTTGGACCAAAGGAAAGACGACATGGCTTCCCCTTGATATAGATGGTTCCCCATTTGACAACTCCGATACGAAAAAAGAAGGAGTCAGTCGAACGTATAAAGGATTTGACGGTTTTACACCGTTGTTTGCGTATGCAGGGAAGGAAGGGTATCTCGTTCATGCCGAGTTGCGTCCAGGGAAACAACATGTGCAAGACAACATGCCCTCGTTTTTAGTCACCGCTATCCGTCGAGCTCGTCAACTGACTTCATCTCGTCTGCTTGTTCGCATGGATGCAGGAAACGATGCAGAAGCGAATGTGCACGTATGCCTAAAGGAAGACGTGGACTTTGTCATCAAGCGAAACTTACGCCGAGAATCGAAAGCGCTTTGGTTCCAGATCGCTTCGCAAAAGGGCAAACGTGTCGATGATGGACAAAGCGAAGGAGTACAAACCTATGAGCTATGCCTTCCACAGAAGGCAGCGATCGATGGAAACACGTATACGTACGTTCAAGTCACCCAAGTGACGGAACGGACGATGGAACGCAATGGACAGCTGATGCTCGTTCCTGATTATGAAGTGGAAAGCTATTGGGTGCGGCTCAAAGGATACGAGCATGTTCGAATGAGCGATGTGCTCGCGTTGTATCATGACCATGCGACATGCGAACAGTTTCATAGCGAACTGAAGAGCGACTTAGATTTAGAGCGGCTTCCATCTGGGAAGATGAAAACGAATGCGCTCGTGTTGGTCATGGGAGCCTTCGTTTACAATCTTCTTCGTCTGATTGGACAAGATCTATTAAGCGATCCGAGACATCCGTTGCACCACAAAGTGAAACGCCGCCGCATCAAGACGATTATTCAGACGGTGATCACGATGGCAGGGCGACTCGTCCGTCGATCACGACAGATCTGGATGAAACTGACGCGAAGGAGTGGCTATAGCGAGCCCCTACTGAACGTCTATCAGAAATGGAGAGAGGCAAGATAACGAACGAATGTTCGGGCACTGATGTCCAACGTCACTCCCTGTGCTTTTTTGTCTATTTTTTTGGTTCGTATACCTAAAAAAGAGATTTGTTCCATTTTCGGAAATAGAGATGACATAGGTCATAAGCATAAAAGGGGTTTTATGGATTATCAATCCATCAAAATTACAACAAAATCAAAGTCGATTTCAATTCATCACGGATTCAGGGAGGAAATAACATGGAAGTTTTTGCAAAATATTTAGCAGGTATTGATAACCCCGACCACCGCGACCGAACAGAGGAAATTTTGGCGTGGGTTGCTAATAAATTTCCAAATTTAGAACCGCAAATCAAGTGGAATACGCCAATGTTTACCGATCACGGCACATTTATTATCGGCTTTTCCACAGCTAAGCATCATTTGAGCGTTTCACCCGAAGAAAAGACAATGATGCATTTTGCCGATGAAATCGCCCAAGCTGGCTACAGCGCTACCAAAGGCTTGTTTCGAATTCCGTGGAATGAGCCGGTAAATTACGAATTGCTTGAGAAAATGATTGAATTTAATATTCAGGATAAAGCAGACTGTTCAACTTTTTGGCGGAAATAGAATAGGATAGCCCTTAGAAAAGCCTGTGAGGGCTTCTGAGAGGCTTTAAGAAGTTGATAGCTACAAAAACACTTTTTCATGCCCCAACACTCTTGTTGTGGACGCCCTGACACAGCTAATGTAAAAGTTTGGGGTGCGTCCTTTTTTAATAAGTGTAAATTATTACAGGAGCTAAGAAATATGTTCGGACAGGAAGAATCAGCTGCAAAACTGTTTCATCTTCGGGAACACGAATTAAAAACGGCCTCATCGCCCCTGTAAAGCTGATGCGAATTTCTGATCCTTCCACAGCTTTTAATGCATCTATCATATAGTCCTTCCTCTTCCATCTCGAGCTTGAAAGAGTACTATGACTTCTGCTGACTTCTGACTATTCAGCTATCTATCAATAGATAGGTTACCAAGGTTACTTGGCGTGCCAGCCAGACCTCCCCGGGTAAGAGTGTAATCTTTCCTTCCATCCATCTGCTTCATTTACTCTGTATCACCTTCGGCAGAAAGGGCTTTGTTTTGTTGTGCAAACTCACCCAGTGATACCTAGCCTCATATGAAGTTCGTGTTCCGAGAGACCTTAAAGTTTGCCGCTCGCTTCCTTCAGATTCCGCGTCACCACGGACACCCTTGCGTTAAGCTAACTGCTACTTCTGCCTTCGCAGCTCGGGACTTTCACCCTATAGATTACACCCATGCCGGGCGCACACACAAAAAGCCCAATTTCTCAAATTTTTAGAAATTGGGCTTTTAATTATCGTCATTTTCTAAGCGTTGTAAATCTGCATTTTCCTGACCTTACGCTACCCCTATTAAGTTTGTATTTCTAATGCTGTTTTCTTAGTATTGCTCAATTTCAATAATATCTCCTAATTTTAAAACATGTTTTTTAGTCAAGTAATCAACAATTCGTAATTCTCTTTTTAGCTGATCGATATAATGAATATTGCCGACAAGCTTCTTTATTTCACCTTTTTGATAATAGGTGAATTGTAGAGTAATGTTCTCTTCCATAGCCTCACAGATAACTTCATTAAATTCTTCATATTTTTGTTCATCTAAAACCGGTTTTTCGACTTTATCTAAACTTTCATTGTATTCCCTTAGCAATTTCACATGCTCGGGCAGCATCATGGCTGTCCATTTTATGCTTCCACGATCCTGAATCATTGTTTATCCCATCCTTTGCTTTCTTTTCTTCATTTTCGTTACGCATAATGCCCGCCGATCAGCTTGTTGCGGTGAAGACTCGTTCCTGCCTTCGTATACGAAACAGCGCGCAGCAGTGCATTGGAGCCGTGCTTGTTCCGAATCGCATCCATTACATATCCTAAACGATGCTCTTTTATGCGGTTCGGCCTAAACAAATCAAGCTGCATGCCGCTGTCTTTTTCCACGTTGGAAAGAGAGATGGAAATTTTTCTGACCGTCTTCCCCTCATAAAAACGATCAAACAGCGAAAGGCAGGCTCGATAAAGATCCATCGTAATATTTGTTGAGACATCCATCGTTTTGGAACGGTAAAATCCTCCTCCGCCTTCCTTTTGGCTGTAGCCGATTCCAAGGCTGATTGTTCTCCCCGCCATCCGGTGTTCCCTCGCTCTTTTTGCCACTTCCTCGCACATTTCTAAGATGACGCATTTTACCTCTTCGGGGTCCGGATAGTCGCGAAGCAATATTTGATTTTTTCCAAAACTGATTTGCCCCAGCATAATCGGAGAGCCTATGTCGGAAAGATCTATTCCCCATGCGTGGTAATAAAGCTGATTCCCCATGACGCCGAACTTCTTTTCAAGGAGCTCTAACGGATAATTTGCGAGCTGACCGACTGTAAAAATTCCCATTCGATTTAACGTTTTTTCAAGTCTTGCCCCAATCCCCCACATCTTACGCAACGGCTTGATGCTCCACAGCTTCGTTTTGACATCATCATACGTCCATTCCGCTATACCTTTCTTTTTCGCCTCCAAATCTAGACAAAGCTTCGCCATCAATATGTTTGGACCGATCCCGACCGCACATGGGAGAGAAAATTCATTTCGTAAATCTTCCACAATTTTTTCGGCCAGACTATGCGCATCCCCCCAAAGTCTTTCTGTTCCATCTGCAGTAATAAAACATTCATCTACGCTGTAAACATGGATGTTTTCTTTCGGAACATAGCGGTTCAGCAGCCGAGTAATTTCAGCAGAAATCCGTAAATACGTCGCCATTTTCGGAGTGATGAGGCGGATGCGGGGGTCGTTTGGAATTTGAAATAAGCGGGATCCGGTTTGAATTCCGAAATCTTCCTTCAGTTTTGGTGAAGCGGCCAATACAATGCTTCCTGCCCGATCTTTGTCCCCAACGATAGCAATGTGGGATGTTAAAGGATCAAGCCCAAGCATGACCGCCGCACAGCTCGCATAAAAGCTTTTCATATCGATGCATAATATATGCCGGTTTGTAAACGATTCATAATTCATTCCATCATCCCCTTATGAGAATGTATGTTCGGTTTTATTTTATTTTCATTGTATAGGAATATACGTTCGGTTTCAATGGGAATTTGCGCCATTTTTCGCGGTACAAAAGGAGCATAACAACGAAGTACGGCATCGAAAAACAGATATTAAGCTTGGAAACAGCTTATTCAAAATACAGCCGCGTTTTTTAGAAGATTTAAGTTGGAGACAAATCGGTGAACGAGCTGAATTTTTTGTCAAAATAAAAAGACGCTTGACGCGCCTTTTCAGAAGTGAGAGCGGAGATTTTAGCGAAAAGTCCGCCTTCAGCTTTCTGTTCATTTCCTGCATCATGCTCCCGGTCATTTTTGCCGAAACAAATTTCCGGCAACTTTTTCAAATAGGGAGGGCATGAGACGATAAACAAGCCCGCCAAGCTCCATCCAAACAGGCATATTAATTTCCCGTTTATTTGTCAGCATCACGCTCACGATTTTTTGTGCAACAGCTTCCGGATTAAGCATCCAGCGTTGGACATTTTTCACATAATCCCCTGACGTATCGGCAAGATTGAAAAAATCCGTTTCAATTGGACCCGGATTGACAGATGTTACAAAAATCCCGCGGTCCGCCACTTCCATCCGCAAGCTGTTCGTAAAGCCTAAAACAGCATGTTTTGTAGCAGAATAGAGGCTTGATTTCGGAGTAGCTATTTTGCCAGCCTGAGAAGCGACATTAATAATATGCCCTTCCCGTTGGGCCAGCATCTTCGGAAGAACCAGCTTTGTCGCAGCAATTAATCCGAACACGTTTACTTTAAACATTTGCTGCATCTCTTCAAATGTTGCTTCCTCTGCATTTCGAAAAATACCAAAACCAGCATTATTGACTAAAACATCCACTCGGTCAAAATTCTCTGTGATGTCCGTAAATACTTCGGAAACTGCGTCAAGGTCACTGACATCCAGTTCGTAATATGTACAAGAAATAGAGTGAGAGGCTTGTAGCTCATCCGAAAGTTTCTTGAGACGATCCTTCCTCCTAGCCAGCAAAACTAAGTGTCCACCGCTTTCTGCAACGATCCTTGCGATTTTTTCCCCGATCCCGCTCGATGCCCCCGTAATAACTACCAATCGATCTTTAAGCCGCGAATTCATTTATTTGTCACCTCTTCGTTGCACGGAAAAAAGTAAAACTCCATTTTCTATTCTTTTGTTAATTTTTCCATATTGTTCTAAATAATCAAGCTGAGCAACAGTTTCTGATATAGCAAATAAAAGCTCTTGTTGATAAGCAGACGGAAAAAGAAGCTTGCAAAGAGCAAACACCGTCATTTCCTGTTTTTCTAAATGCTTTAATACGGTGAGCGCGCGTTCATGCTGTTTGTCTAAACGGTTCCGAATCAACAGATGAGGATCGAAAAATTCATCTTTATGACCCGGAAAGACAACAGAAATCGGAATATGCAAAAGCTTTTTCAAAGATTCATTATATTGCAGCTGAGGTTTTGGACGCTCTTTTCCTTCATACGGCATTTCAAGAACAGGATTGGAGGAAATGGTTTTCAGCAAATGATCGCCGCCGATCATTCGGCAGTCTTTCTCATTGTACAAAACGATATGGCTTTGGGCATGTCCAGGAGTCTCAATGACCGTAAACCCAGGCATCCCGTCTATTTCATCTCCTTCTTGAATGGAGGAGGTCAGCGGATGATTGCGTGGATATAAGGAAAGATCAAGATGATCTAAGTGTGACGCAAACGACTCTGGGACGGCAAACTGCTTCAATAATTCTAAAAAAAATTCCTTTTGCCGATCAAAAAAACGCACATCATGAGAAAGCCAAGGAGCAAGCAAACGATGGCCCAAAACACGAAGATCGCCATCTAAAAAATCGAGCAAACCGATATGGTCAGGATGATGGTGGGTAAGAATGACTTGCTCAATATCCTCAGGCACAAGCCCTATTTCCTTCAGCTTACGTTCAAAAACTCTCCACGCTTCCTCCGTTTTCATCCCTGCATCCACTAATGTCAATGCGTCCCCTTTTACAACATACACGTTCACATCTTTAATCGGATAAGGTATAGGGATCGTTATTTTATAAATTGCATCTTTGCTGAACATTTTTGCAAACCGCCTTTAATTTTTTAATATAACTTATTTTACACATGATAAATCAATTTGTCATTTTATTCGAATAATTCATAAGTATACTTGACAAGCAGTTGGAACTGATAAAAAATTAATTCTACAACGCTTTTAGAATTTAAGGCAGGGAAACATTTCATCATACAAGCCCATCCAAAGCATGCGCTTCTGTTGCTTAACAGATGAATAGTAAAACGTTTTCTCGCTACCTTTCCCACTGAATCTCTTCTCTTTTAAACTAAGTTTATAGGGAAGAAGTTCAAAACATATAAAACGATCAGGAAGGAGTCTCTTTTTATGTACAAGTTTGGATTTATCGGAGCAGGATCTATGGCGGAAGCTATTATATCCGGATTGATCAACGGGAACAAGTGCCGGAGAGAAGAGATCGTTGTGACAAACCGTTCCAATGAAAAGCGGCTCGAGGAGCTGCAAAAAACATACGGCGTCACGATGACAAAAGATAAAAAGCATCTGTTTGACAACACAAAAACGATTTTTTTCGCGATGAAGCCGAAGGACGTTGACGAGGCAGTAAAAACAGTCCGCGAATACGCAACAGAAAACCATCTTGTTATTTCCATGCTTGCAGGCGTTTCAACGAAAGCAATTGAAACATTATTCAACAAACGTATTCCCGTCATTCGAGCAATGCCGAATACGTCCGCTACCATCAGACAATCAGCAACCGCCTTGGCACAAGGACAATATGCAACGGATGGTGACCTGTCAGCAGCTGTTGAACTGTTTCAATTGATCGGAACAGTCGAAATTGTTGAAGAAGACAAGCTCGATGCCGTCACAGGACTGGCAGGAAGCGGACCAGCCTATATTTATTACATAGTAGAAGCAATGGAAAAAGCAGCAGAAGAAATCGGTTTAGAAAAGTCCATGGCGCGCTCCCTCATTGTTCAAACACTTTATGGGGCAGCATTAATGTTAAAAACGTCTGACAAAGAGCCGTCTACTCTAAGAAAAGAAATAATGAGCCCAGGCGGCACAACTGAAGCCGGCTTAAGCGTCCTAAACAATCATCACGTAGATGAAGCTATTATAAGCTGTGTGAAACGGGCAGTCGAACGGTCAAAAGAATTAAACAGCGCTTTGGAGGAAAAACTGGTGAACGAACAATAATTTGAAATCGGACTCGGGTTCAGCGAGCAATACTGAACCCCTTTTTATATTTACCAAGCAGATCATATGACAAAAATAATCATAATTGCTAAAATTTTAAAGGAAATATTTAGGGAGGCGAATAAAAGATGAAAGACCGTTTATTATTTTCTCCATTTACGATTAAAGATGTCACATTGAAAAATCGAATTGTCATGTCGCCGATGTGCATGTACTCCGCCGCAAATAAAAAAGGATTTCTTGAAGATTTTCATTTCACACATTACATTTCAAGAGCGGTAGGACAGGTGGGCCTCATCATTCTTGAAGCAACAGCTGTTACGCCGGAAGGCAGAATTTCTGAATTGGACCTCGGTATATGGGAAGATGACCATATTATAAAATTGGCTGAACTTGTGCAGCAAATCAAATCATACGGAGCGAAAACAGGCATCCAGCTTGCTCATGCAGGAAGAAAGTCAAATGTGAGCGGAGACATATTCGCCCCATCTTCAATTCCTTTTGATCAAAACAGCCGTACACCGAAAGAACTGACAAAAGAACAAATAAAAGAAACGGTTGAAAAATTTCAATTAGGAGCAAAACGAGCTAAGGACGCAGGCTTTGATATCATCGAAATCCATGCTGCCCACGGTTATCTCATTAACGAATTTTTATCTCCGCTATCAAACAAACGAAATGATGAGTATGGCGGAAGCTTAGAGAACCGCTACCTGTTTTTAAAAGAGGTTATCCAAGCCGTAAGGAAAGTGTGGGAAGGCCCGTTGTTTGTCCGTGTTTCCGCCAGTGACTATGTTGAAGGCGGATCGACGATAAATGATTACGTACAAATTGCTAAATGGCTGAAAGAGGATGGTGTCGATTTGATTGATGTCAGCTCAGGAGGGCTTGTCCCGGCAAATATAGATGTTTATCCCGGGTACCAAGTGCCATTTAGCGAAAAAATCAGACAGGAAGCAAACATCAAAACAGGGGCAGTCGGCTTAATTACTTCACCTTTGCAGGCGGAAGAGATTTTAAAAAACAACCGGGCGGATCTTATTTTTGTCGCCCGCGAATTATTGAGAAATCCATATTGGCCTTACCATGCAGCTAATGAACTAAACGCAAAAATTGAATCGCCGACACAATATGAACGCGGATGGCGCGTATAAAAGAAGAAGCTGTCTCAAAAAAGCCTTTTGAGGCAGCTTTTGTTTGCATATTGCATTTTCCAAAGCATACAGTGAGTGTTGAATCAACATATAATTCTTTCATTGCCGCAACCGAAAAAATTTTGAAAGTTCAGAGATTCTGCAAGAATCATGTCGACGATTTTTTTGCCCGATTATAGGACTAAATATACCTGTAGACGATTCTTTTATTCTATGTAAAAAAGGCGGCGAAAGTTTCATTTTTGGCATCCCCATACCATTTTCTACTTTTTAGGAATTGGGACACATAAAAAATCATGGGCAAGGCTTGCTTCAGGAAATACAGCCCTTGCTTCAGCCAGAAGCATTTGACAATCCTTTTCGCCTTGATATCGCGAGCTAATATGCGTCAGCCATAACGTTTTTGCGTTTGCCTCTAAAGCAATTTGCGCTGCTTGAACTGTTGTCGAATGAAAATAATTGTAGGCCAAAAGCTCTTCATCCTTTGCAAATGTCGCCTCATGCACTAAAACATCCGCATCCTTTGATAATTCGACGCTTTGCTTGCAATATCTTGTATCACCCAAAATCGAAACAATCCGTCCTTTTTTGACAGGACCTAAAAAATCTTTTCCATTCAAAACTCTTCCATCAGCAAGTTGGACTGTTTCGCCATTTTTTAATTTTTTGTATATAGGTCCTGGTTTTACTCCAATTTCTTTTAATCGATCCGCTAAAAGTGTTCCGGGCAGATCCTTCTCTATAATCCGATAACCGAATGAAGGGATGCCGTGCTCCAATTTCTTTACCTTAACGATGAATTGATCATCCTCAAAAACGGTTTCATCGTCAAATATTTCTTTTGTAATAAGCGGATATTTAAGATGAGTAAAGCTTAACTTCAAAGTTTGTTCCACAAATTCTTTAATGCCGGGAGGACCGTAAATTACGAGCGGGCTCTCGGCGCCATGAAAGGATCTTGTTCCTAACAAACCGGGAAGTCCGTATATATGATCACCATGCAAATGCGTAATAAAAATTTTTTCAATTTTTGCCGGTTTGATGTTCGTATATAAAATCCGGTGCTGTGTCGCCTCGCCGCAATCAAACAGCCAAATAGAACCGCGTTCTTCAAGCAATTCAAGCGCAATGGAAGACACATTTCGATGTTTGGCCGGCAGACCAGCACCTGTTCCTAAAAAATAAAGATTCAACGTTCGCTCCTCCAAATGTCTTTTTATCTGTTATTATAATACATTCATTCAATATTTAGCAGAAAAATCAGCAAATATTATTTGCGTTACAGTACGTTTACCTTTAAAATTAAATATTTGAACGGGTACATTTTTAGCAAAATTTATAGCAAAACGATAAAGTGAGGTACGTTCAGTGAATACAATCCAGTTACCAAAAGCAATCATCATTATATTCGGAGCAACAGGAGATTTAGCAAAACGGAAATTATTCCCATCCATTTACCGTTTATATCAAAGCGGTAAGATCAGCGAAGAATTCGCGGTCGTTGGCGTAGCAAGAAGACCATGGACGAACGAAACGTTCAGGGAAAATGTTAAAGATTCCGTTGAAAATGCAGTTTCCGTCAACAGCGATCTAACATCCTTTACTTCGCATTTTTATTATCATCCGTTTGATGTATCGAACCAGTCTTCGTATCACAGCTTAAAAAGCTTACTTTCCGACTTGGATGAAAAATATCAAACGGAAGGGAACCGAGTCTTTTACTTGGCGATGGCGCCTGAATTTTTCGGAATCATCGCTAACAATTTAAAAGAGCACGGTTTAAAAGATACAAACGGATGGACAAGACTTGTCATTGAAAAGCCGTTCGGCCATGACCTAGCTTCCGCCCAAAAATTAAACGATGAAATCCGCGCCGCATTCGATGAAGAGCAAATTTACCGAATCGACCACTATTTAGGAAAAGAAATGGTGCAAAATATTGAAGTCATTCGATTTGCCAATGCGCTTTTTGAACATTTATGGAATAACCGTTTTATTTCCAATATTCAAATTACTTCAAGCGAATCACTCGGCGTGGAAGACCGGGGCAACTATTATGAAACATCCGGTGCGCTCAGAGATATGGTGCAAAACCATATGCTGCAGATGGTGGCCCTGCTTGCGATGGAACCGCCAATTAAATTAACGACTGACGAAATTCGTTCCGAAAAAATTAAAGTGCTTCGTGCTTTACGGCCAATTCAGGAAAATGAAGTCGACAGCTATTTTGTAAGAGGCCAATATACAAAGGGAATAATTAATGGAAAAGAGGTTATCGGCTACCGAGAAGAAACAAATGTAGATCCCGATTCCAATACAGAAACGTTTGTGGCCGGAAAGATTTTGATTGACAATTACCGTTGGGCAGGCGTTCCTTTTTACATTCGCACAGGAAAGCGGATGAAAGAAAAATCAACAAAAATTGTTGTCGAATTTAAAGACATTCCAATGAACCTTTACTTTAAAAAGGAAAGCGACCGCGTTCCAAACTTGCTTGTCATCCATATCCAGCCTGATGAAGGGATTACGCTTCATCTCAATGCCAAAAAAGCGGGAGTAAGCTCAGAGGCTACACCAATTAAGCTTTCTTACAACAATAACGGCATCGACGGCATGAACACTCCGGAGGCATATGAAAGATTGCTATATGATTGCATGCAAGGCGATGCCACGAATTTTACCCACTGGGATGAAGTCGCCTTATCATGGACATATGTTGATCCGATTTCAAATGCATGGTCCCGTAAAAAAGCGGCCTTCCCTAACTATGAGGCAGGCTCGATGGGTCCTAAAGAAGCGGATGAACTTCTTGCCAAAGACGGCTTCCATTGGTGGCCGATCTAATGACATTTTTCAATTTAAAAGTGTTGCCTTATTAAAACACCCCTTGTACAAATAGGGGTGTTTTATCATATTGATGCTTTAATGATTAATAACGAATATCAAACTTTTGAAAGCCTTCCACTTCATCATGTTCCGTTAATTGTATATTTTCAACTTTTGAAAAAGGACTACCTTTTTGAATAGAGGCAAGAAAGTTCTGTAAATTTTGCTCCTCTCCTTCTGCAACGATTTCAACCGTTCCGTCCATCCTGTTTCGAACCCAACCGGAAATTTGGTGCTCGACCGCTTTTGATTGCGTAAAATATCGAAACCCCACTCCTTGCACACGTCCTGAAACAATGATATGGTATTGCTTCATTTTTTCACTCCTTTCATAAATATTCTTCATTTCTATCTTAATTTATTTTTTACCGAATTTAGATATAAACGAAACGGTTTGTGAAAGAATTAATCAAAAAAGTGATAGTTAAAAAATATATCCAATAGAGGCTGTCTAAAAAGTCAAATCCTCATTGAAAAATATCAATCTATCAACATTTCTAAAACATTAAAAGAGCGTCTATAAGCCGAAAAACGACTTATTAAACATCCCCATCCAAATTATAGAAAGTAAAGTTCATAGGGGGGAATTTACACAATAATTTGGACTTGACCAAAGAATTTTGCAAGTTAAAAAGATAGAAAATCAATATAAGATGGAAAAAATCCAATCACAACTAACGCCAACCGAATGAAAAATATTAGAGTTCATAGATAATACGTGAAATTGCAGATGAAATGTTCATTTCCATCCGAACGGTCAAAAACCATGTCAACAACATTTAAAAAAATGGAAGAAAAAAGCAGCAAAAAAAAATTAGGCTTATTTAAGAGGTAAGTTTAGTTATCGAACTTCTTAATTGTTTCTGGAGTTACCTATAGGCTTTTTTTATTTATGTGATTTTATATTTAACTCAGCTTTCGCAGTCCAAAATCTTGTTTAAATGCTTGATGTAAATGGTTTTGGGAAGTACAAAATTATCATTTGACATTTTTTAAAACATAAAGAAAGACACCTATTCTTTTGGTAAAATATTGGTGACGAAACCAAATCCAAAAGAAAGGTGTCACCACTATGATAACGAATAAAGACTACTTTGCGCAATTACCAAAAGAAATTAAACTTGGCTGGACCGATAGTTTGTAAGCGTCAAATAAAACCCACATTCCGATCATAGGTCATCCGTGTGATAATCTTCTTAGAATGATTCGGGAGGTTTTGCCATGACCCTAAAAGAAAAAAGAATAGAATGGAAAGCACGATATGATGCCTGGAAAGAGAGTGGACAGAGTATAGCGGAGTGGTGCCGGGATCAAGGAATCAAAACTCACCAAATGTACTATTGGGTGAGGCAGTTCTCCCGCGGTGGCAGTTGCACTGAAACGCCTGTCCAGACGCAGTGGCTGGCTGTTCAGGTAGAAGAATCCTTGCCCTCTTCAGGTCAAGGTCCGATCTTTTTACACGTTGATGCGATCTCCGTTGAAGTACGGCCCGGTGCCAATCTGGATCTATTAACCGATGTGATTCGGGTGCTGCAACACCAATGTTGATGAATTCCCCGTTTGAACGTGTCTATCTGGCGCGTGGCAGTACGGATCTTCGCAAATCGATTGACGGACTGGCCGCTATTGTACAGGAATGCTTTGAACTCGATCCCTTCTCTCCGTGCTTATTCGTGTTTTGTAACCGGAAACGGGACAAGTTAAAGATCCTTCAATGGGAACATAACGGCTTCTGGCTTCATTATCGCCGTCTGGAAAAAGGAACGTTCCACTGGCCGTCGGAGAATGATACAGCGCCCATGTCTATCAGTTCACGCCAGCTGCGCTGGCTGCTGGACGGCTTGCCAATCGAACAAAAACAAGCGCATCAGGAAGTGAAGGCACGCATCCTTCTATAAAACAAATAAATAAAAAAAGAATTCGATACTAGGCAAGTTGGATTCTTTTCCGTATACTGGACATATGGAAAAATCAGCGCAGACTTCAAAAGGCACAATTGAATATTACAAAGCGCTCAACGAAAAGCTCCAAATGGAAAAGGAAGAGTTGGAAGCGAAATTAAAATGGTATGAGGAACAATTCCGCCTCAGCCAGCAACGCCGATTCGGAGCTTCCAGCGAGAAGACCCATCCGGACCAGCTCTCCCTTTTCAACGAAGCCGAGTCCACGGCTGATCCAGCTATGGAAGAGCCTACCGTTGAGACGATGACATATAGACGCAAGAAACAACACGGCCAACGCAAACACATGCTTGAAAACCTGCCTACAGAGACGATCGAATACCGTTTGTCTGATGAGGAACAGGTCTGTTCGTGCTGTGGCGGTGCCATGCATGAAATGAGCACAGAAGTACGCAAGGAATTGAAAGTCATTCCTGCCCAAGTGAAAGTAGTCGAACATGTGCGTCATGTATATAGCTGCCGTCACTGTGAGCGTCATGAACTGAACACACCTATTGTGACAGCGAAGATGCCGGAACCTGTTTTCCCTGGAAGCCTAGCGTCTCCGTCGTCAATGGCTTATACCATGACACAAAAATACATAGAAGGTATGCCCCTGTATCGCCAGGAGAAACAACTGGAACGCTTTGGCGTGTCCATACCTCGGCAAACGCTGGCCAATTGGACAATTTATGGGGCTCAAACTTGGCTTAGTCTCATTTACGATGAGATGCATGAGCACCTCCTACAGAAGGATCGTCTGCATGCGGATGAGACAACCTTGCAGGTCCTGTCTGAACCGGACCGGCCAGCGACATCGACTTCCTACATATGGCTTTATCGTACCGGTCGCGGGGATACACCAATCGTCTTATACGATTACCAGCAAACCCGTGCAGGCAAGCACCCACGCCGTTTTTTGGACGGCTTCCGGGGATATTTGCATGTGGACGGGTATGCGGGTTATAACGTCCTCCCCGATGTGAAATTGGTCGGGTGCTGGGCCCATGCCCGCCGCAAATTCACAGAAGCCCTGCAGGCACTGCCTGAATCGGCGAGCACTTCCACCGTCAAAGCAAAGGAAGGTCTGGCCTATTGCAATAAACTTTTTGAAATTGAGCGCAAGCTTAAAGATGCAAGTCCAGAGGAGCGCTATCAAGCACGGCTGGAGCACAGCAAACCCGTGCTTGAGGCTTTTTTGTCATGGCTTAAAGAGCAAATGCCGCGCGTACTGCCAAAAAGCGCACTTGGCAAAGCGATCAAGTATTGTCGTAACCAATGGGAGCGGTTGGAGGCATTTTTAGAGGACGGCCGTTTGGAGATCGATAATAATCGCGGGGAACGGTCAATTAAACCTTTTGTGATCGGTCGCAAAAACTGGCTCTTCAGTAATACATCAAAAGGAGCAAGGTCTAGTGCGATCATCTATAGTGTTGTGGAGACAGCCAAGGAAAACGAGTTGGATCCATTCAACTACCTTAGCTATCTGTTTCAAGAGCTTCCCAATATAGATACGACAGATAAAACAAAATTAGCTGAATTCCTGCCATGGTCACCGACGCTTCCGCAGGAATGCCGTGTTCCTAAAAAATCTAAATAAAGCATACATGAAATCCCCATCTGAATACAGGTGGGGATTACTTTACGCTTACGATAGTTTTACTTTTATTCCCGTTGATTTTGCTCTTCTAAGTTCACCGAAAAAGGAAAATCGCCTGCAAGAAATCAATACCAATATTGATAAACGAACATCTGGCTATAAGCGTCGCCAGGAAGCTCTGAAATCAAAACCGGACGTGGCTTCAGCTTTACTTGATCATGCGCTTGAAAAAGGGATTATAGCTGACTATGTTCTCATGGATTCCTGGTTTACACAAGCGCCTTTAATTGAGAAGATTACGAACAAAGGGTTATTTGTCATTGGCTTGGTGAAGCAATTAAAGCAGCGATACGTTTACAATGGTGAACGTTTCACACTGAATCAACTTTACAAATTGGCAAAACCTCACATGGGTAAAAAAGACATTTGCGGATCCGTTTATGCTACTTTAGACAATGGAATTCCAGTAAAAATTCTATTTGTACGAAACCGTAATAAACGGAGCGAATGGCTTGCCATTCTCAGCACAGATACAACATTAGAAAATGAAGAGATCATTCGTATTTACGGCATGCGTTGGGACATTGAAGTCTTCTTCAAATGCAATAAATCCCTTTTAAATTTAGAGAAAGAATTCCAGGGACGTTCCTACGACATGTTAATTAGCCATACAACCATTGTTTTTACACGATATATTCTCATTGCTTGGCAAATGCGAAAAGAGGAGGATCCTAAGACGATTGGCAACCTTTTTTACATCCTTTGCGAAGATGTAAAAGACATAGATTTTATTACTGCCCTTCAATCACTTATTGACCTTTTCCAAACTTTGGCGGAAGCCGAGGTTTCTTTGAACATGGACATCTTTAAAAATCAAATGAATAAATGGTTGGCCACTATACCTAATTATATCAAGCAATGCTTAAATATTTCTGTGTGCGAAAGTTGAGTTCGTTAATAAATAGCATAATTTTAAATACATGTCTTATCATACTCGCTTACACAAGTTTAGATCGGTTTTCTCGTGAATAAGGATGAATCATGTGATATTTTAAGAGTACTAAATTTTAAAAGCCGCTTTTAGTGCACCCTTTATAATAAACTGCATAACTTCATCCTGATGCCATATTAGAAAAGATCACGTCACATAATGTATTCTTCATCAAATACGTAACCTCCTAAAAATGTAAAAGCCAAATAGACGAATAAAGAAAAAATGGTGAAAAGGAGCGGCTTTTTCCAGCTTAAATTCGCCATTCTTTTCAATAGAATAAAAAGAGCAAAAAGACCTGAGAGTAAAAACGGATTGGCTACAATGAAAAAAATATTCGAAGTATCTCGGAACATAAACAATTGCCAAATAATCGATAGCGCTAAAAAAGAAGTGAAAATAAGATAAACTCTATAAAATAAAGAAAATTGTAAAGGAATTCTAAATAGAAATTTTACGAAAAAATGAGTAATGGAAGCTCCTACAAATAATTGCATTATGACTGATAATATAATAAACACGAGGACAATTCCGAAAATTGCATAAGCCGGCGCCCCTTCTTTTTTCAGCATGATTGGAATATTTTCCGCCTCTGAGCCCATCGATATATAGATGGACAGAATGATCGAAATGAACGACAATGTAAAAGCAATAAAAAACAATACATAGCTGGAAAATTTATTATCCTTTATCCATTGGATCATTTTTTATCACTCATCTCGCTTTTTAGCAAATGAATTATAAGTCTAGTTTTATATCTTAATGGAATATATAACCTTTATTTGAATTTATAGTAATTTATGTTGAAATTTTTATCAAGAAAAATTTTGTATTTTCCTTTTTCAAAATGAAAAATAGCAGAACGGTGCTCACGAGAAAGGAATCATGGCGAAATGAAAAAGCATCGGTTAAAACCGATGCTTTTTATCGTTATTTATTCAGCCAATCTGTATGGAAGATGCCTTCTTTGTCAACGCGCTGATACGTATGAGCGCCGAAATAATCGCGCTGTGCTTGAATTAAGTTTGCCGGCAATGTTTCAGTGCGGTAGCTGTCATAATAAGCAAGAGCGGCAGAGAAGCACGGCACTGGAATTCCTCTTTCGATGGCAATCGCAATAACTTGTCGTAAAGCTCCCTGATAGCTTTCAACAATTTCTTTAAAATAAGGGTCCAACAGTAGGTTTGGAAGATCAGGGTCGCGATCATAAGCGTCTTTGATTTTTTGCAAAAACGCTGCGCGGATGATGCAGCCGCCGCGGAAGATCATGGCAATATCGCCGTATTTTAAATTCCAATTATACTCTTCGCTTGCTGCTTTCATTTGCGCAAACCCTTGAGCATAAGAACAAATTTTGCTCATGTACAGCGCTTTGCGAACGGCTTCAATGAGTTCTTCCTTGCTTCCTTCATAAGGCCGTACATTCGGTCCGCTCAACAGTTTGCTTGCTTTAACACGCTCTTCCTTCATGGCGGAAATAAAACGGGCAAATACCGATTCAGTAATGATCGGAAGAGGGATTCCTAAATCGAGCGCGTCTTGGCTTGTCCATTTTCCTGTTCCTTTTTGCCCGGCGGTGTCAAGAATGACATCGACAAGCGGTTTTCCTGTTTCTTCATCGATTTTTGTGAAAATATCTGCTGTAATTTCAATTAAATAGCTGTCGAGCTCTCCTTTATTCCATTCAGCAAACACTTCATGAAGCTCTTGAGCATTTAACCCTAGAACATGTTTTAAAATGAAGTAAGCTTCGGAAATTAATTGCATATCTCCGTATTCAATGCCGTTATGCACCATTTTTACGTAATGTCCTGCTCCATCTGGACCAATGTAGGTGGTGCACGGCTCACCATTTACCTTAGCGGCGATCGCTTCAAAAATTGGACGCACAAGCTCATGAGCCTCTTTTTGTCCTCCCGGCATGATGGAAGGGCCTTTTAAAGCTCCTTCTTCCCCGCCGGAAACCCCTGTGCCAATAAAATGGATGCCGCGTTCAGCGAGCTGTTTGCTGCGGCGTTGAGTATCTTTATAATATGTATTTCCGCCGTCAATTAAAATATCTCCTTCATCGAGATATGGAAGAAGCTGTTCAATAGTTGCATCAGTCGCAGCACCCGCTTTAACCATCAGTAAAATTTTTCGAGGCTTTTCAAGAGAATTGACAAATTCCTCTATACTATACGTTCCGACGATTTTTTTTCCTGCTGCTTCTTTTAGCATTTCGTCTGTTTTTTCTGAAGAACGGTTGTAGACAGAAACGCTGTAGCCTCTGCTTTCAATATTCAATGCTAAATTTTTTCCCATTACTGCTAATCCGATAACACCTATTTGCTGTTTTGACATATGAATACGTCCCTTTCTATTTCGAATAACTATTCTACAGAACTGAAAATACCATAATTAATAGATTGTTTTCAAGTCAAAGCCATATACAAAGTACAGGCTTAAAAAACTTATTTAAAGAAAAAATCTTTCCCGAAGCTCGAGCCGAAAGAATCAATCTCTTTATGCATGCTCAGTCCTTTTTTGATAATTCCTTCTCCATATTTTTCAGACAATTTTTCTATCGCCTGATGGAGCGGTTCATTTTTCGCTTCTTCTTCAAAAGTAAATAGATCAAGCTGTTTAAAAGCATTTTTTTTGTGCATCACATCCTGCCCTGTTATGCCGAGCAGGCGCACAGGCTCGTTTTTCCACAGCTTTTGAAAAACAATCAAAGCATGCTGGAAAATTGTTCTTTCATCATCGGTTGGGTTTTCTAATTTCATACTTTTTGTTACAGTCGTCCGGTCTTTATAGCGAAGCATCACTGCAACTTTTGTCGCTACCGCCTCTTTTTTCTTCAATCGGAGACTTACCGATTTCGCCAAACTTTTTAGGGCATTCTTTAACTCTTCTTCATTTGTTTCATCTTCGGGCAGCGTCATCTGATTTCCGACGCTTTTAAAATCATAAACGGACGATGGATCAACCGGGCGATGGTCAATGCCGTTTGCTTTTTCTTTTAACCTTAATCCATTAATACCAATTATTTTTTCTAGTTGAACGTCGTTTCCTCTTGCAAGGTCACCGATTGTCCGAATTCCGATCTTCTTTAATTTTTCAGCTGTTTTCGCCCCTACGCCATGCATCTCTTCTACATCAAGAGGCCACAATTTCTCTTTAATATCCCTCTTCCTTAAAACCGTTATGCCTAAAGGCTTTTTCATATCAGAAGCTGTTTTAGCCAAAAATTTATTCGGGGCAATTCCGATGCTGGACGGCAGCTCCAACTCATCAAGAAGCCGCTGTTGAATTTCTTTTGCCAGATCGAGCGGATGTCTTGCGACGTCTGTGACATCCATATATCCTTCGTCTATAGAAACCGGCTCTACAATCGGTGTGTATGAACATAAAATCGCAAACATTGCTTTCGATGCTTTTCGATAACGATCAAAACGGGGCTTTTTGACAATTAAATTCGGGCAAAGCTTCTTTGCCTCCCATACTGGCATGGTCGTCTTTACCCCAAACGCTCTAGCTTCATAGCTGCAAGTCACAACAATTCCTTTCCTCTCCTCCGGGTTGCCGGCTATCGCAAGCGGCAGCCCTTTTAACGACGGATCAAAGGCAGCCTCAACAGATGCGTAAAAACTATTCATATCAATATGCAAAATAACGCGGCTCATACACATCACCCAATATCATTGTACCATACATAAATAAAAGAGGCTCCCTTGTTCTTTTGAATGGGCGGACAGAGCTGAATGAAGCTGGCATTTCTTGCTGCCTGCTATGCAAATGCTTTAAAAATAAAGGAAAGGGGGTGTCTAATAAGTCGTTTTTACGGCTTATTGACACCCCCATTAATGTTTTAGAAACGTTGATATATCGGTGTTTATGATTTTTTATTTTCAATGGCGATTGGACTTTCTAGACAGCCCCGGGATTTCAAAATATAATTTTAAGGTAAATTCGTCGCTCCCATTAAGAAGCGATCCACTTCCTTTGCGGCACCTCTTCCCTCATGAATCGCCCAGACAATCAAGCTCTGTCCTCTTCTTGCGTCACCTGCGGCAAATACGCCTTCTACATTTGTTGTAAATTTGCCGTACGGAGCGTTCACTTTCCGGTTTACCGTTTCAACGCCAAATTGCTTCAGAACAGGCTGTTCCGGCCCTTCAAAGCCGATTGCGATAAAGACTAAATCGCACGGCCATACTTTTTCTGTGCCGGGTATTTCTTTAAACACCGCATTGCCGTTTTCATCAAATGATTTTTCCATTTGAATCGTATGCAATTCTTTTACATTGCCATTTTCATCGCCGACAATTTTCTTTGTTTGGATGCAAAATTGACGAGGATCCTGTCCGAATTTGCTTTTGGCTTCCTCATATGCATAATCTAACGTAAAGACCAGCGGAGCTTGAGGCCATGGATTGCCTTCCGCCCGCTCCTTCGGCAAGGCTGGATGTTTACCAAATTGCACAACGCTTTTACACTTTTGCCGCAATGCTGTCGCTACACAGTCAGCACCTGTATCACCGCCGCCAATGACGATGACATGCTTATCTTTTGCATCAATAAACTTTTTGTCTGCAAAATTAGAATTGAGCAGGCTTTTCGTCGTTTCTGTTAAATAATCCATCGCAAAGTGCACGCCGTTTAATTCTCTTCCTTCAATCACAAGATCACGCTGCTTTTGCGCTCCTGTGCATAAAACAACAGCATCATATTGGGAGCGAAGCTCATCAGCGGTGATGTCTTTGCCTACTTCCGTATTAGTTATAAACGTAATTCCTTCTTCTTCTAAAAGACGCACTCTTCTTTCAACAATTTCCTTCTCAAGCTTCATATTCGGAATACCGTACATTAATAACCCGCCGATTCGATCAGCCCGCTCATAAACCGTAACGGAATGTCCCGCTTGGTTCAATTGATCCGCACATGCCAGACCGGCAGGACCTGACCCAACAATAGCGACTTTTTTACCTGTGCGCTTTTCAGGAATTCTCGGCTGAACCCATCCTTCGTCAAAGCCCTTATCGATTATTGCGCGCTCGATGCCTTTAATGGCAACAGCAGGATCTGAAATCGCAACCGTACAAGATCCTTCACACGGTGCAGGGCAAACCCTTCCGGTAAATTCAGGAAAATTATTTGTTTTTAAAAGACGGTCCAGCGCTTCCTTCCATTTACCTCTATAAACAAGATCATTCCATTCAGGGATTAAATTATGAATCGGACAACCTGATGTTAAGCCGTTGATCTCCATTCCCATATGACAGAAAGGAGTCCCGCAGTCCATGCAGCGGGCACCTTGTCTGGCAAGTGTTTCATTTGAAAACGGGAATGAATATTCCTTCCAATCATCAAGGCGGGAAAGCGGATCACGTTTTTTCTCTTCTTCTCGTACATACTCCATAAAACCTGTTGCTTTTCCCACGAGTCTCCCCCTCCTTTTCATCCATTCACTAGGTGTGCAATGAGGTTAATTTGCAACAGCCTGTAAAGCGAATGGTTCACCGGCGGTTGTTTTCTCATTCGCAACCGCTTCAAATGCTGCAAGTACAGCTTCTTCTTTCGTAAGACCTGAATTTTCCATTTTTTCAATCGTGCTGATCATTAGTTTGTAGTTTCTAGGTATCACTTTAATAAATCTTCCGACATACTCTTCCCAATGATCTAATATATGCCGGGCCTTTGGACTTTCTGTATATTGGAAATGCTTCGAAATCATGTCATATACAGTGCGGATTTCTTCTTCATCTTCAAGAGATTCAAATAACACTAATTCCTTATTGGCTGTTCGTTTGAATTTCTCCTGATCATCCGCCAATACGTAAGCAATGCCTCCGGACATACCAGCTGCAAAGTTTTTGCCGACAGATCCGAGAATGACAACACGTCCTCCGGTCATATATTCACAACCGTGATCGCCGACACCTTCAACAACAGCATTCACACCGCTGTTTCTGACACAAAATCTTTCGCCGGCTCGCCCTTGAATATATGCTTCACCGCTCGTTGCACCGTAGAACGCCACATTTCCAATAATGACATTGTCACTTGATGCAAAAGATGCTTCTTTCGGGTGACGGACAATTACTTTTCCGCCGGATAAGCCTTTTCCAATGTAATCATTGGCGTCGCCAGTAAGCGTCATCGTCATTCCTTTCGGTACAAACGCAGCAAAGCTTTGACCTGCTGAGCCGTAGAAATGAAGATTGATCGTATCTTCCGGCAGCCCCTCTTCGCCATATTGTTTTGCAATTTCGCTGCCTGTAATGGTTCCAACGACGCGGTTCACATTTTTAATGTTCAAATGGAGTTCAACTTTTTCTTTCCGTTTAATTGCCTCTTCAACTTTCGGCAATACTTCGTTCACGTCTAATGACTGGTCGATTTTATGGTTTTGCGGACGTGCAAATGTTCGCGGACCCTCCACTTGATAAAGCAAGCGGGATAGGTCAAGATGCTTTGCCTTCCAATGTTTTTTTGCACGGTCGCTAACCTTCAATACATCTAATCTTCCAACCATTTCATCAATAGTTCGGAATCCGAGGCTTGCCATGATTTCGCGAACTTCCTGCGCGATGAAATACATGAAATTAACAACATGCTCTGGCTTGCCCATAAATTTTTCACGAAGTTCAGGATTTTGCGTTGCCACTCCGACTGGACATGTATCAAGATGACATACACGCATCATGACACATCCTAGAACGACTAGAGGAGCGGTTGCAAAACCAAATTCTTCTGCCCCGAACAATGCCGCCATCACAACATCACGGCCTGTCATCAGCTTGCCGTCTGTTTCAAGAACGACTCGGTCACGCAATCCGTTGAGCATAAGCGTTTGATGTGTTTCACTAAGGCCGAGCTCCCACGGAAGTCCGGCATGCTTAATGCTCGTCTTTGGAGATGCCCCGGTACCGCCGTCATAGCCGCTGATTGTAATAACGTCCGCTGCACCTTTCGCAACTCCAGCAGCAATCGTTCCTACTCCAGCTTTTGAAACAAGCTTGACGCTGATTCGGGCATCTCTATTCGCGTTTTTCAAATCATGAATAAGCTGCGCCAAGTCTTCAATTGAATAAATGTCATGGTGCGGAGGCGGTGAAATCAATTCCACACCCGGTGTAGAGCCGCGAACTTTTCCGATCCAAGGATACACCTTTTTGCTTGGCAGCTGTCCGCCCTCACCTGGCTTTGCTCCTTGAGCCATTTTAATTTGCAGCTCGTCAGCATTGACTAAATAATGGATTTTCACGCCGAAGCGGCCGGAAGCTACTTGTTTTATGGCGCTTCGCTTCAAATCTCCATTTTCATCTGGAACATAGCGGTTCGGATCTTCTCCACCTTCACCGCTGTTGCTTTTTCCACCGATGCGGTTCATCGCAACCGCCAATGCTTCATGCGCTTCCTTGCTTAAGGAACCGAAGGACATTGCTCCTGTTTTAAAGCGGCGTACGATCGATTCCACCGGCTCAACTTCTTCAATAGGAATCGGTTTTCTAGATTCATTGAATTCAAACAAGTTGCGCAAAAACGTCACTTGCTCTTCATTGGCCATCTTCGAGTATTCTTTAAATAACTTATAATCGTTTTTCCGGCATGCCCATTGCAGCGTATGGATCGTTTTCGGATTAAATGCATGGTGTTCTCCGTTTCTTCTCCATTGAAATTCGCTGCCTGGATCGAGCGTTTCATCTCGATAAGTTGTTTTAAATCCTTGAGCATGACGCATTTTCGCTTCTTTTTCAATTTCTTTTAATCCGATTCCTCCAATTTGCGAGGCTGTTCCAGTGAAGTATTCCTCGATAACTTCTTCTCCAATGCCGACCGCTTCAAAAATTTGGGCTCCGCGGTAGCTTTGAATCGTAGAAATTCCCATTTTTGACATGACTTTGACGACCCCGTCTGTCACCGCTTTTTTAAATCTTTTTACTGCTTCTTTATATGAATATGGAATCGTTCCCTTTTGAACAGCATTTCGCACTGTTTCTAAAGCTAAATAAGGATTGACCGCATCTACACCATATCCTATTAGAGCCGCAAAATGGTGCACTTCTCTCGCTTCTCCGCATTCAACAATAATGCTTGCTTTCGTGCGGGTTCCTTTTTTCACCATATATTGATGCAGAGCGCTTCCGGCAAGCAGTGCTGGAATTGCTGCATATTCTTCATTTACTCCGCGATCTGATAAAACTAGAAGTGTAGCGCCGTTTTCCACCGCTTCATCAGCAGCTTGAAAGAGCTGATCCAATGCATTTTTCAAATCATCTTTAAACAAAGCCGGCAAAGTGACGCATTTAAATTCAGGATACGGATTATTTTTCAAAGCAGCGAGTTCTTCATTCGAAAGAATTGGAGATTCTAAGCGAATGCGTCGTGCTGCTGATGGATCAGGATCGAGAATATTTCCTTCTTTTCCTAACAGTGTCATCGTAGAAGTGACGATCGATTCACGAATCGCATCAATCGGAGGATTCGTTACTTGGGCAAACAATTGTTTAAAATAATTAAACAAGCTTTGCGGGCGATCTGACAGCACTGCAAGAGGAGTATCATTTCCCATTGCGCCGATCGGATCTTTTCCATCGATCACCATTGCTGCAATTGTTTTTTCAACATCTTCATACGTATAACCAAACGCTTTTTGGAGTTTGGTTAGATCGTCAACCTTTTCAACATCTTCAGGGACATTGATGTCGAAAATAGAAATCATCTGATCATTGATCCACTGGCGATATGGTTTTTCTTTGGCGATTTCTTCTTTGATTTCCTGATCAGAAATGATTCTTCCTTCTTCCAAGTCAATCAACAGCATTTTTCCTGGACTCAGCCGGTCTTTATAAAGCACATTTTCCGGTTCAACATCAATCACACCGACTTCTGATGAGAAAATAATGTAATCATCTTTCGTCACATAGTAGCGGGCTGGTCTAAGTCCATTGCGGTCCAAAATAGCTCCGATCTGCTTTCCGTCTGTAAACGAGATGGCCGTTGGACCGTCCCACGGCTCCATAAAACAGCTGTGAAACTCATAAAATGCTTTCTTATCATCATCCATTTCATCATCCCAAAACCACGGTTCAGGAATAAGCATCATCGCCGCGTGCGCCAGCTTTTTCCCTGCCAGCACAAAAAATTCAAAAGCGTTGTCTAAAATGGATGAATCGCTTCCGTTCATATCTAAAATAGGTGTGATTTTTGTCAAATCATCCCCGAAAACGTCTGAAACAAACAGCTTTTCCCTTGCAGCCATCCAATTCACATTGCCGCGCAATGTGTTGATCTCGCCATTATGGATTAAATATCTGTTTGGATGCGCTCTTTCCCAGCTTGGGAACGTATTGGTGCTGAATCGGGAGTGGACTAGAGCAAAAGCTGATTGAAATCTCTCGTCCTGCAAGTCTACATAAAATTCATCTAATTGTTCAGGCGTCAAGAGACCTTTATAAACAATTGTCCGGCTTGATAAACTTGCAAAATAAAATTCATTATTTTGAACAAGACGTTCTGCTTGTTTCCGAATAACATACAGCTTTCTCTCAAAAGTAAGCTCGTCTTGAATATCATCGCTCGCCCCAATAAATACTTGTCTGATGAAAGGTTTGCTCTCTTTTGCAAGCCAACCGATCTTTTCAGAATTTACCGGCACAGTTCTCCAACCTAATAATATTTGTCCTTCTTTTTCAATGATTTTATTGATTTCTGTTTCATAATGTATCCGATCATGTTCACGACTCGGCAAAAAGACCATTCCGACTCCATATCGTCCTTTTTCTGGAAGGTTCATTCGTCCGCAAGCAACTTTAAAATAATTGTGCGGAATTTGAACCATAATGCCTGCACCGTCTCCAGTTTTCGGATCGCTTCCTTGTCCGCCGCGGTGCTCCAATTGACAAAGCATGTGAAGGCCTTTTTTGACAATATCATGAGAAGGTTTCCCCTTCAGATGAGCATATAAACCGATCCCACATGCATCATGTTCAAATTCAGGACGATAGAGACCTTGTGCCTTTGGTAATCCTATCTGTTTCATCTCTTCTCCCCCATTCTCATGCCGATAAGTCTGTATGTATAATTGTAGTTTTCAAAAATAATATTAACAATATATAATTTAGATAATAATAATCTCATTTTGATATAAATTGCTTGGGGGTGAGTCAAATGGAACTGAGACAGCTTATATATTTTTGGGAGGTTGCGAAGCGGGAGCATGTTTCAGAAGCTGCTGAAGCCCTTCATGTCGCACAGTCGGCTATCAGCAGGCAAATAGCAAATTTAGAGGCGGAGCTCGGAGTGGAGCTTTTTGAAAGGGAAGGAAGGAATGTTAAGCTTACTCCAATTGGACGTCATTTTTTGCCCCATGTCGAGACGGCTTTAAAAGCGATCGAACACGCCAAACAGCAAATTGAAGAATTTTTGGATCCGGAAAGAGGAACAGTTAAAATCGGCTTTCCGACGAGCTTGGCAAGCCATACAATGCCGACTGTTATTTCCGCTTTTAAAGCAAAACACCCGAACGTTTCCTTTCATTTGCGACAAGGTTCTTATAAATATTTAATTGAAGCCGTCAAAAAAAGAGAAATCGATTTAGCTTTTCTCGGTCCTATTCCGACGGATGACAACGATGTGAAAGGGGATATTTTATTTACGGAATCCTTTGCAGCCCTTTTGCCGCACAATCATCCGCTTGCGCACAAAAAAAGCTTAGTGCTGACTGAATTGCGTAATGAACCGTTTGTGACGTTTCCAGAAGGTTATATTCTGCATAAAATCGTGCATGAAGCGTGTCAACAGGCTGGATTTTTCCCAATTATTTCATCGGAAGGGGAAGATTTAGATGCCATCAAAGGGCTCGTATCGGCAGAAATTGGCGTAACATTGCTGCCTGAAAGCACTTTTTATGAAACAATGCCTCGTTTTACGGTAAAAATTCCGATTGAAATGCCTCGTGTAAGCAGAAATGTCGGCATTATTATATCGAAAAATTACGAGCTGGCCCCGTCCGTTAAAGTGTTTTATCAATTTGCTAAAGAGTTTTTCTCAGTACTAGAAAAATATCAATAAAAAAGATGCTCTTCCAACACGACGCTGGAAGAGCGGAACGGCTGTCAATATTATAGAAGCCGGAGGTTGTAAAAACTATCAGAGGTCTTGCAGATGTTTTGGAGCTGTCAATTCTTATTATGAAGCCTAAGGCCTGGCACATCGGATCGTTTGCTGAGTGACGAGCTTCCGGCTTCAAATTTTCAAAGCTCTATTGGTTTGCTACCTCTTTTATAATGGCGACAACTAATTCTGCTGTTTTGACAAGCTCCTCAATCGGCATTTTTTCATTTGTTGTATGAATTTCCTCATAACCAACAGCAAGATTAACAGTCGGAATGCCGAAGCCAGCGATAATATTCGCATCGCTTCCGCCCCCGCTTTTTAACAATCTGCTCTCTCTGCCGATTGTTTTGATAGCTTTTTTAGCAATTTGAACGACCTTATCTTCATCGGTAAACGTAAATCCGGGATACATTACGTTAATATCCACTTCTGCTTTTGCTCCCATTTCGGCAGCTGCTGTTTCAAAAGCTTCCTTCATTTTTTGTACTTGCTGCTCCAATTTTTCAGGTACAAGTGAACGCGCTTCAGCTAAAATTTCAACGCGGTCGCATACGATATTTGTTTGCGTTCCCCCTTCAAAACGGCCGATATTTGCCGTTGTTTCTTCATCGATTCGGCCTAAAGGCATATTGGCAACTGCTTTTGCTGCAACCGTAATAGCGGAAATTCCTTTTTCTGGCGCAACCCCGGCATGAGCGGTTTTTCCGTGAATCGTCGCTTTAATTTTTGCATGTGTCGGCGCCGAAACAATAATGTCTCCAACTTTTCCGTCACTGTCCAATGCATACCCGTATTGCGCGGTAATCAGTTTTGAATCGAGCGCTTTTGCCCCAATTAAACCTGATTCTTCTCCAACCGTAATGACAAACTCGATTTTCCCGTGAGGAATGTTATTTTCTTTTAATACACGCACCGCTTCCAGCATTGCGGCAAGGCCCGCTTTATCATCAGCGCCTAAAATCGTTGTTCCGTCCGTCACAATATATCCGTTTTGTATAGAAGGTTTTACCCCTTTTCCAGGCACGACCGTATCCATATGAGAGGTAAAATAAATCGTATCAACGCCTTCTTTCGTCGCCTCTAGCGTACAAATTAAATTTCCTGCTCCATGTCCTGTTTTTTCAATTGATTCGTCTTCTATTACTTGTAGTCCAAGCTCGGTAAATTTTTGCTTTAATACATTTGCTATTTCCCGTTCAAATTTTGTTTCTGAATCAATTTTCACGAGTTCTAAAAATTCATTCACTAGCCGGTTTTCCTGAACCATTTTGTCTTTCCTCCTAATTATGTATTCATGTTTAGTGTAACCGATTTTGATTCCGCTTGTGAAATCAAAAAGAAGCTGTCGATGAAGGTTGTCCCCTCTAAAAAATCGTTGTACAATGTTTTATAAATCATGTATGTGGAGGGAATCATGATGACAAGCAAAAAAATGCAAAAGTGGGTTGTTTATATTATGTTAGGTTCATTGCTGATCACCTCAATTTTAACAGGCATCACTATGTGGCTTTAAAAATTCAACATGCACTTTTTACACCACATAGGCTGTTTGGTGAAAAACAATTTCTTTCAAATCGGTGCTTCCTCCTCTCGATTGCTCGTCCTCATACTACCTTTTGTTACATATTTTCCGATAAAGTCCATGAATTCCGCACATTCATTTTCGCAAAATCAATCTCGTCCGCTGCGGACTTTTGGCATCGTTGCCGCGAATTTTTTTACAGATCCGCTGATTTATTCCATAGCTGTTCACGAATATTTTCAGATCATGCGAACCGATATGGTGAACATTCTTAGCCGATTTTTTTCAGCAGACACGGTCCATTCTTCTGTTTGTATTTTGAAAAGTGCAGCTCGTAAAGGCGTTTCTTCTAAACATATGTATGAAAAAAGCATTGACACGATCTCTCGTTTTATTGTGCTCAATGACAAGAGCTTCATCCTTTTCCTTTTTTGGCGTCGGCAAGACCTTTAAACTGGCTTTTAATAATTAACTGTAGTTGAGCAATTTTCATTACAATAATTACCATGTAAAAAGAGACAAACGGAGTACCCCTTATGCCACATGAAGCTGTTTTTTAACGACATCAATGGGAATATCTTGTTTCGCTGCATCGTAAATAAACTCCACGAGGCTATGTCCTTTCTTCTTTCGAAGGAAGTCAAGCCCGGTAGAGAAATCGCTGTTGGATTCGACCATACTGTACACATAAGCGAGTTGCACCAAGATCCAATACCGTTTCACCGCCCGACGTTGACGAACGCGGTACCCATCGAGCTTCAGCTGGTCTTTCGCTTGTCGAAAAAAGCATTCGATCGACCAACGCTGGGCATAGTAGCGCAAGATCTCTTCATCGCTTAGCTCCCGGTCGGTGCTCAAGACGCAGTGAAGATGTTCAGGTGTCATCGGCTGATCGGCTTTCCAAGCCAACAACACAACGGCATCATCGAGACCTTTCAGCGCTCCCTCGTAGCGATACACGCGATAACGCTCTTCTCCCACCGTGACGAGATGGGTGTCGTTCGGTTCGATATAGCGGGCAAACTGTTTGGCTTGGATGGCGATGCCTTTTGGATAAAGAACCCGATTCGTCTTGAGCATCGCAATGACGTGGAATCCTTTTTTCAGGCAGGCTTCCACGAGTGTTTTCGATGGGTACCAAGAATCCATCAGCACATAAACAGAACCGTGCACATCCAAAGAAGAAAGCATCTCGATGGCCCATTGACCCTTGCTTTTCCCATCCGCCTTGTCGTAGAGGCGAAACGCAAAGGGAAAGGCTTGCGTCATCGTATGAACCATGAGCCAGACGAGAGAGTGTCCCCAAATCGACTTTTTGTCCGCGTGAGAATAATGCCAATTACACCCTTCAATAGCGTGTTTCGCCTGTGACGAAGGCTTCGTTTTTCGGCAGATCGTATCATCGATCGAAACAAAAATGGGGTGATTCTTTCGCTTGGCCGTTCGTTCCACATGACGAAGCATCCACTGCTGGAGTTTGCGAAGCAAGATTTCTTCATCCCAAGGGCTTTTCGTGAAAAAATGGCTCAGTGTCGTTCGATGGTTGGGATGAAAGCTCTCATGATGCAGATCGGTCAAGGTTCCCACAAATCCTTTCGTTGTCAGCGCATCGATAATATGAACGAGATGCTTCATGACCGGCTTAGAGAAATAAAGGGCCAGCCCCAACATTGCGAAAAACTTGTCGATTCCTTGGTGATGTGGTAGTCTATTCATGAGACATGAACCTCCTTGAGAATGGTTTGGTGACACATCTATTCTAATCAAGGAATCGGGTTCATGTCTCCTTTTTTGTTCGGATGTAAATTTATGTTAGTGAATTTGCTCATCTACAGTAATTAAATATTGCTCCATTTCATATAAAAAATGATAAAGCCTTGCTCTCGTTTCAAATTCCTTTCTTGTTTTCGGAAGCGGTGCCCTTTCCATCTCTTTTTTGATGTCATCTAGCTTTTTTAAAAATTTCTTTGCTGTATTTCCGGAATGAATGTTGTCTTTTAACTCTTCAATAAACTGTGCAATAAGGTGCGCTTGTTCTACGTTTGCGGTGATCATCGTGAACGTCGGCAGCACTCGTTCAATGATTTCTAATTGTTTTTCTCTCATTTTAAAATATGCATAATATTGGTCTTCATGTCTTAGCAAACGATTTTCTACATTTCGGAGCGCCAATCCTTTCCCTTTTTCAATGAGATCGGCTGTCTCAGGAATTTCTTTTCCATCCCACGTATAGTCGCCTTCTCTTAAAAAAGCTACAATTTTTTCAAAAATAACCGCAAAGTTTTTTTCTACTTCTTTTCGATAAACATTAAGGTCATTTTCCAGGCTCGGCATATACAGATTCATTAAGAGCGCTACTCCGATCCCTGTCACAATAATCAAAAGTTCGTTTTGAACAATATCCAGCGTTATTTGACCTGCTTCATATAAGTGCAAAATAATAACAGAGCTCGTTACAATGCCTTCTGTCGTTTTAAAAAGCACCATTGTCGGTATGAAAAAAAGCAACAGAAATCCAATGACAATTGGATGGTAACCAAAAATTTCAAAAAAAAGAAAAGAAAACATCATTCCCGTTATACAAGCAAAAAACCTGGACCAAGCGCTTTTCAATGATTTCTTTTTTGTTACTTGAATACAAAGAATCGCGATGATGCCGGTGGAAACAAAATGGTTTAAATCCATCAGCTGTGCTAAAAATATCGCTAGAGGAGCACCTATCGCTGTTTTTAACGTACGATAACCGATTTTAAATTTTCTCATTACTCATCACCATCATTTTCCTATTCTCTTTTCGAAATAAAAAAGGCGCCACATCTAAAAATGGCAGCCTTTTCTTTTTATACTTCGTCACAATATTGCTCGAATGCCTCTTGTAATTTTTGGACAACAGACATCGGCTCATGTCCTTCGATTTCATGGCGTTCAATCATGGTAACGAGCTTTCCATCCTTGAGCAGCGCAAAAGATGGAGAAGACGGCGGATAACCGGTAAAATAAGATCTAGCTCGTTCCGTAGCTTCTTTATCTTGACCTGCAAATACAGTCACTAATTGATCAGGACGTTTATCATAATGAAGCGCATGATATGCAGCCGGTCTTGCGATTCCGCCTGCACAGCCGCAAACAGAATTAACCATTACTAAAGTGGTTCCTTTTTTCGTTAAAGCTTCATCCACTTCTTCCGGTGTTTTCAATTCCGTATAGCCAGCGGCGACGATTTCCTCACGCGCTTGGCGAACTATGTCGTTCATGAAGAAATTAAAATCGATGCTCATTCATTCGCACCCCTTTCCCTTTTTTCACCATTATATTGTTATCTTACAATAACAGCAATCTTTGAAGCAAATGTTAACCAATTCAATTCTGCTTAAGCATTATTTCTAATAACTCAAAGGACTAATATACGGATGTCGTTTCTTTCGAAATACCTTCTAATATTTGTTTTACTCTTTGCAAAAATCTTCCGCATACTACCCCATCTAATACTCTATGATCGAGAGAAAGGCAGAGATTCACCATATCGCGCACGGCGATCATTCCGTTTTTCATGACAACTAATCTTTTCACAATCGTTTCTACTTGCAGCAAAGCCGCTTGTGGATAGTTAATAATTCCCATTGATTGAATAGAGCCGAATGAACCTGTGTTGTTAACGGTAAATGTGCCGCCTTCCATTTCCTTCGCTTCAATCGTTCCCGTTCTAACCTTTAAAGCAAGCTCGTTAATTTCTCGAGCAATTCCTTTAATGGATTTTTCATCAGCATGTTTAATAACTGGTACATAAAGCGCATCATCTGTTGCAACAGCGATCGAAATATTAATGTCTTTCTTTTGAATAATTTTATCCCCCGCCCAAGTCGAATTCATTTGCGGATATTCTTTCAACGCTTCTGCAACGCTTTTCACAAAAAACGGGAAAAATGTTAAAGGAAAACCTTCTTTTGCTTTAAATTCTTCCTTGATCGAATTTCTTAATTCAACTAACCCAGTTACATCGACCTCAATCATCATCCAAGCATGGGGAATTTCTGTTTTGCTTCGCGCCATATTTTGAGCAATGGCTTTGCGCACCCCAGAAACAGGAATTTCAGTATCACCGGCTGTTTTAGGTGATTTATAGGATTTCGTTTCTTGGATCAAGGAGCCCTTTTTCGGTATATTACCTGCTTCAATCAGTTTCAACACATCTTTTCGGGTAATTCTTCCGAAAGCTCCCGTTCCGTTGACTTTTTCTAAATCAATATCATGTTCTTGAGCTAGCCGGAGCACTGCCGGAGAATACCTGTTTTTCATAGTCTTCTTTTCCGTTTCTTCTTTTTCAGCCGGCTGATGGTCATTAGCATAAAGACTGTCTTTTGGCTGAATGTTTTTTTCTTGTTCAACCGCCACAGCCTCCACTTCAATTCTGCAAATAACTTCGCCAACTTGGAGAGTATCTCCCTCCTCAGCTACAAGCTCTTTAATTACACCTGTATATGATGAAGGAACTTCTGCATTTACTTTATCCGTCATAACTTCTGCAATGGGATCATATTTGTTGACCTTATCGCCGATGGAGACGAGCCACTTGCTGATTGTTCCTTCTGTCACGCTTTCTCCTAATTGAGGCATTTTCATTTCTTCGATTAGCACGTTGATTCCTCCTTGAGATTAGGGTCAACTTTAAAACTCTGCCAATTCTCTCATCGCTTTTTCAATTTTTTCTGCATTCATCATAAAAAATTTTTCCATTGTCGGTGCAAATGGCATTGCAGGTACATCCGGGCCTGCAAGCCGTTTAATTGGTGCATCAAGATCAAACAAACAATGCTCTGCAATAATGGCGGATACCTCGCTCATTACACTGCCTTCTTTATTATCCTCAGTCACGAGAAGCACCTTGCCGGTTTTTGAAGCGGCCTCAATAATAGCCTCCTGATCAAGCGGATATACCGTTCTTAAATCTAAAAGGTGGACAGAAATTCCATCTTTTTCTAATCGTTCAGCTGCCTGCAGAGCAAAATGAACGCACAATCCATATGTAATAACGGTAATGTCATCCCCTTCCAGCTTGACATCCGCCTTTCCAATCGGCAAAACATAATCATCTGCCGGAACTTCCCCTTTAATGAGCCTGTATGCCCGCTTATGTTCAAAAAATAAGACAGGATCATCATCGCGTATCGCTGCTTTTAATAATCCTTTTACGTCATACGGCGTAGAAGGTATGACAATTTTCAAACCAGGCTGGTTGGCAAATACCGCCTCAACAGACTGAGAATGGTATAAAGCACCGTGCACTCCTCCGCCAAACGGCGCCCGAATCGTAATCGGACAGTTCCAGTCATTGTTGGAGCGATACCGTATTTTCGCTGCTTCTGAAATAATTTGATTGACAGCCGGCATAATAAAATCAGCAAATTGTATTTCACAAACAGGGCGCATTCCGTACATGGCCGCTCCTATTCCAACGCCAGCGATAGCAGATTCAGCAAGGGGAGCATCGATTACCCTCTCTTCTCCAAACTGTTCATATAACCCTTGAGTCGCTTTAAAAACTCCTCCTTTTTTCCCGACATCTTCTCCTAGTAGAAATACTTTTTCATCTCGCTCCATTTCCTCACGAAGTGCAGCTGTAACTGCTTCGATATATGACATAATTGGCATCTTTTTTCCTCCTTCAGTTTCCATACACATGTTTCAGTGCATGTTCCGGAGCCGCATAAGGCGCATTTTCTGCATAATCAGTTGCTTCATCGATTACGCTTGCAATTTTCGTCTGCATATTTTGTTCCAATTCCTCTGTTAACAATCCAATTTCTTTTAAATAGGATGCAAACGTATAAATCGGATCTTTTTTCTTAGCTTCTTCGATTTCTTCTTTTGTCCGGTAGCTCCGATCATCATCATCGCTCGAATGGGGTGTAAGGCGGTGCACAAGCGTTTCAACCAATGTCGGTCCCTCTCCTCGGACAGCTCTTTCTCTCGCTTCCTTCACAACTTTATACACTTCAAGAGGATCGTTTCCATCTACAGTCACCCCGTGCATGCCGTACCCTGCTGCTCTGTCTGACACTTTTTCGCAAGCTAATTGCTTTTGAATCGGAACGCTGATGGCGTATTGGTTATTTTCACACATCAAAATGACAGGTAATTTATGTACTCCAGCAAAATTCGCCCCTTCATGAAAATCTCCTTGGTTCGAAGATCCTTCCCCAAAGGAAACAAATGTGACAAAATCCTTTTTATCGATTTTTCCTGCTAAGGCGATTCCAGCTGCATGAGGAACTTGAGTTGTAACAGGGGATGAACCAGTTACAATCCGATTTTTCTTTTGGCCGAAATGTCCCGGCATTTGCCTGCCCCCGGAATTCGGGTCTTCCGCTTTTGCAAATGCTGACAGCATTAATTCTTTCACGGTCATTCCAAAGTGCAGGACAATGCCTAGATCACGGTAGTAAGGCAAAATATAATCCTTTGTTTTGTCCAAGGCAAAGGCTGCACCAACTTGAGCGCCTTCATGCCCTTGACATGAGATGACAAATGGGATTTTTCCTGCTCGGTTTAAAAGCCACATCCGTTCGTCCACTTTTCTTGCAAGAAGCATCGTTTCATACATGTTTAATACGTCCTGATCCGTTAAACCTAAAGACTGATGACGATTTTTGGGCATGACAAGACCTCCCTAGCTTATATATGTATTGCTTTGCCATTTACCGCAAGAGCCGCTTCCATTATCCCTTCTGACAATGTTGGATGGGCATGAATCGTACGGGAGAGTTCCCAAGAGCTTGCATCGAGAAAGCTTGCTAAACTTCCTTCAGAAATCAGCTCTGTTGCATTTGGTCCGATAATATGAATTCCTAAAAGATCATCGGTCTTTTCATCTGCGACAATTTTGACAAACCCTTGCGGTTCTCCATAAATGAGCGCTTTTCCAACTCCTTGAAAAGGAAATTTTCCGATTTTGACGGTATAGCCTTTTTCCCTCGCTTCTTGTTCTGTTAAACCGATACTTGCAGCTGCAGGATTCGAATAAATACATTTAGGGACTTTTTTGTAGTCAATTGGCAAAACATTCTCTCCTGCAATATGTTCTACGGCGCGTATTCCTTCTTGCGATGCGACATGGGCAAGCTGAAGACCGCCGATGACATCACCGACTGCATAGATGTTTGATTCCTTTGTTTGATAAAACTCGTTTGTCACAATATAGCCATTATGGATTTCAATTTCGGTATTTTCCAATCCAATTCCTTCTGTGTTCCCTTTTCTCCCTATTGACAACAGCAGTTTTTCACTGTGCAAACTGATTTCTTGTCCATCCTGTTCGATGAACACTGTGATTCCGTTTTGTATTTCTGTTTTTTCAGGCAAAATCGATATATTCGTAAAAATGCGGACTCCTTTTTTCCTCATTAGCCGTTCCATTTCTTTACTTATTTCAATATCTTCTGACGGCAAAATTCGATCCGCCATTTCAAGGATCGTGACTTCAACTCCGAAATCAGAGAGCATAGATGCCCATTCCATTCCAATCACTCCGCCGCCCACAATGATCATAGATGAAGGAAGGCGTTGTAATTGCAATGCTTCATCTGACGTCAAAATAGTCTCGCCGTCAATCGTTAATCCAGGCAATTCACGAGGGCGCGATCCAGTTGCAATAATAACGTATTTCGGAAGTAAAATTTGGTTTTCCTCCCCGTTTTCCATCTCTACAGAAACTGTTCCCGGCTGCGGAGAAAAGATGGACGCACCTAAAATTCGTCCGATGCCATGAAACACATCGATCTTTCCCTTTTTGACTAATTGCCTGACCCCTTGATAAAGTTGAGAAACTATCTTTTCCTTCCGCTCCTGCACTTTATCAAAATTGACTTGAACATTGGACAGCTCGATTCCAAAGTCGCTGCTTTTTTTTGATTGAGCAAAAATTTCAGCGCTTCGCAATAAAACTTTGCTCGGGATGCAGCCCGAATGCAAACAGGTCCCCCCAAGCTTTGATTTTTCTACAATAGCTGTTTTCATACCGAGCTGGGATGCCCGGATCGCTGCGACATATCCTGCTGTTCCTCCTCCTAAAATCACTACATCATATTCTTTGGCCATGAAACTCTCCTTCCTTTAATCTCTTCTATGTATGCTAAAAAACCGATTTTTAAAAATATTTATATAGAAAAGACGTCTGCTATTTGTCCATTCACCATTAATAAAATGGCATACCTTCATCATAACATGTTTATTTGTATTGACAAATTGTTAGATGACCGTAAAAATGAAATTGATCCGTACTATTTTAACAGAAAGGGATATAAAGTCAAATGATAAGGCTTATTGCATTGATGATTATGGTGATTCCAGGGATTCTGGCGGTTTACGGAATTAAATTAATGCGTGATATGCTTTTTGGCATTTTACAGCCCCCGTTTCCTTATTTATGGCTGCAATTTTTAATGGGTTTATTATTTTTCCTAGCAGGATTGTTCTTTATAGGAGGATTTATTTTGCATAGAGATAGAAAACGCAATCGAGTTCAGCCGCGTTTTCAGAAAAAAAGTAACCGCCGTTAGGCTCAGCGGTTACTTTTTTTCAGGAGGCCTTATGCTCCAATCTCAATTTATCTGCCACCATTGCGATGAATTCTGAGTTCGTCGGTTTGGCTTTTGACATGCTGACTGTGTAGCCAAACAGCGATGAGATAGATTCAATGTTGCCGCGGCTCCATGCTACTTCAATAGCATGGCGGATAGCACGTTCCACACGGCTTGCCGTTGTGTTAAATTTTTTCGCAATATCTGGATAAAGCACTTTTGTAATCGATCCTAACAGCTCGATATCATTATAAACCATGGAAATCGCTTCTCTTAAATATAAATATCCTTTGATGTGCGCAGGAACCCCGATTTCATGAATAATGCTTGTAATACTAGCGTCTAGATTGTCATTTTTATTTTCAGAAACAGCAGAGCCAGATTTATGTAAAGATATATTTTTCATTAAAGGTGAAGGTTTTCCACTCACTTGACGAATATTTCCAGCCAGCTGTTCCATGTCGAACGGTTTTAAAATAAAATAAGCAGCCCCTAGGTCGACCGCTTTTTTCGTTACATCCTCCTGGCCAAAAGCAGTTAACATGATCACGTTCGGTTTTTTCGCTTTGTTTAGCTCCTTGAGCTTTTGCAGCACTGCTAAACCATCTAAATGGGGCATTATAATATCCAATACAAGAACGTCCGGGCTTTTTTCATTTAAAATATTTAAACATTCCTGACCATTGTAAGCAACACCGATCACTTCCATATCTTCTTGGCTGGATAAATATTCATCCAAAAGGGCAACAAGCTCTCGGTTATCATCAACGATACATACTTTAATTTTTTCCACACGCACTCCTCCCAATCCTCTTTACAAAATTATACATTGTTTGATCTACAAGATATTTTCGACAACTTTACAAATAATCCTTTTCCTTTTTTAAAAAAAAGTGAAAAAATATGTGTTTTTTCAAAGTTCTTCTTTTTTCTTCCTATTTATTATGAATAAAGTCTTAGATTTCAACCAAATTTCTCCTCTAACAAACATAAACAGCGTTTTTGTAATAAATATGTATGTCGAATTAAATAAGTTTATACATAAATTTTCGCTTGATTCAGCCAGTACACTTCCCTTGCTTTTAAAGCAAACAGCCCACTTCACAAAATTCCTTTATGTGAACGTGACGTTTTTCGCAAAAGGATTTATGTCAGAACGCTGCATCATGTAATAAGAGTAGGAGGGAGCGATTAACTCCCGTCCTCTCACACCACCGTACATACGGTTCCGTATACGGCGGTTCCATTAAGATAATTGACGCAAGTCTTTATAACTTCCGTGAATAGCTGTTCTCTTTATGCCAGTGGTCACTCCACCCTCCAAGAGGTCTCCCACGGGATTCACCGCTTCCTCCCTCAAGTGAGGTACTACGTTTTCTGTGTTCATCATGACTCACTGAATGCCAAGGGCTATTCTCTCTTAATTGTTCGGTCCTTCTTAGTTGTTCTAGACCAACTAATACTATGACCTCTGCTGACTTCTGACGGTTCAGCTACTTATCACTAAGTAGGTTATGAAGTGTACTTCACATATCCGCCAGACCTCCCCGGGTAAGTACATGCACTTTCACACCATCTATCCGCCTCATTTACTCGATATGACCTTCGACAGAAAGAGCTTTGTTTTGTTTTGCAAACTCACTCAATCATACCTAGCCTTATATGAGGTTCGTGTTCCTCGGACCGGTGTTTTGCCTCCAGCTTCCTTCAGATTCCGCGTCACCACGGACACCCTTTCGTTGAGCTAACCTCTACTTCTGTCTTCGGGGTTCGGGACTTACATCCTATAGTTCATGTACATGCCGGGCGCACATAAGAAAAAGCGAGTGCGTTAACTCGCTTTTTGCTGCTTTTCGTCAATACTAATCCCTGCGTCTTGCAGCATCCATTCAATGTGAACACCGTAACCAGATGTCGGATCATTGACAAATACATGAGTCACAGCGCCAACCAGCTTTCCATCTTGAATGATTGGACTGCCGCTCATTCCTTGAACAATGCCTCCTGTTTTCTTAAGCAATTCCTTATCTGTCACTTTTATGACCATACCTTTTGTTGCAGGAAACTTTTGATTAACGGTACTGACAATTTCTACATCAAATGCTTCCACTTTATTTTGATCTACCACTGTTAAAATTTTTGCAGGACCTTCTTTTACTTGATGTGAGAAAGCAACTGGTATCGGTTTGTCCATAATTCCGTTTTTCACTTCTTGATTCAGCCTGCCAAATATGCCGAATGGACTGTTTTTTGAAATAGAGCCGATCACTTCATGTTTTTCTGAAAATCTTGCTAATTTTTCACCTGGACTTCCGCCTCTTCCTTTTTCAATCGACGTTACCGTTGAGCGGACAATTTTTCCATTTTCAACCACAATCGGTTTTTTTGTATCCATATCTGATATAACGTGACCAAGAGCACCGTATTTTTTTGATTTCGGATCATAAAACGTCATCGTTCCAATGCCTGCTGCAGAATCCCGTATATAGAGACCGATACGATACGTTTTGTCGCTTTTGTCTTTGACTGGTGTCAATTTCGTGTTGAGAACTTTGTTGTTGCGTTTTACTTCGATCGCTAAAGGGCGGCCTGTTCTTCCTGCTTCTTGTATAAATGGAATAATATCACTCATTTTTTCTATTTTTGTCCCATTAATTTTTGTTATCATATCGCCGACTTCTACACCTGCCGATTCACCCGGTGATTTTTTTCCGGCTTCAGTTTCAATTTGGTGAAAGCCGACTACTAAAACACCAAGTGTATTTAACTTAACACCGATCGATTGGCCTCCAGGAATTACCTTTAATTCCGGGAGAACTTTGACATTCACGTTTTTAACCGGCATGCCTTTTATTTCATAGAGAATTTGTCCATCTCCAGATTTCGTGCCTTTTAGCAGCAATTCGTCCCCGCTTTCCGACACTTTTAAAGCGTTTTGAACATCCTGAACTTGAGCTTGAGCTGGAATAACATTTTTTTCTATTGTATAAACGTCATGTTCAAAAATGGTGATTGTTTTCGGAATGTGTAAATATTGTCGCACCTCTTTTGAAAAGCCTAAACTGATTAAAGAAACAAGGAGAATCGTACCAATTATTTTTCTGATGTATTCTAAAGTCATTTCTTCACTCTCCTCGCTCCTAACCCACACCATATGACTATTTCACATGGCTACATCTAATAATTTTTCCTTGAGCGAGGCCATTTATAACTTTTTCTTAAAGAAATTATTTCCGCTAGGAGGATTTCACCGATATAGCCAGATCCAACAGCTCTTTTGCATGCTGCTTCGACAATTCCGTCACTTCCGCTCCAGCAATCATCCGGCCGATTTCTGCAATTTTTTCTTTTTCAGAAAGCGGAAGAACCTTTGTTTTCGTTCTTCCCTCTTTGCTTACTTCCTTAGCAATTAATAGATGGTTGTCAGCCATCGCTGCAACTTGAGGAAGATGCGTGATGCATAGCACTTGAGAGTTAATCGACACCTGATAAATTTTTTCTCCGATCGCTTGGGCGACACGGCCGCTTACACCAGTATCCACCTCGTCAAATATGATGGAAGTAATTCCTTGATGCTTGGAAAAAATCGTTTTTAAGGCAAGCATGATTCTTGATAATTCCCCGCCGGAAGCAATTTTCGCAAGAGGCTTAAGAGGTTCGCCTGGATTGGTGGAAATGTAAAATTCCACAAAATCCATGCCGTCACTTCCAAATTTCGCTGGAATTCCATCGATCAAAGCGGAATCTTGGGCCTCTTTCTGCGAAAATTGAACCTTAAATGTAGTTTTATCCATGTACAGCTGTTTTAATTCAGATGTGATTTGAGCGGTTAGCTTGTTTGCGTATTTTTTTCTTATTGCTGTTAAATGTTGGGATTTTGTCAGCAGTTCTTCGACGACAGATTTAAGCTCATTTCTAAGCGTTTGAATATGGCTTTCACGGTTTTCAATCGTATCGATCTCTTTTTCAATTTCATCTCTATATTGCAAAATGTCTTTGATTGATTGCCCGTACTTTCGTTTTAACCGATGAATGACATGGAGGCGGTCCTCTATCATATTTAACCGATCAGGATTAAATTCCATGCGTTCTAATTCATTTCTAAGCTGAAATGTTAAATCCTCTACAACGTAAAAACTGTTCGACAGTGTTTCGGACATTTCTTTTAACTGTTTATTAAATTCTGCTGCTTCTTCTAAATGATTCATGGCAAGTCGTAAAAAATCAAGCCCGCGCTGCTCTCCCTGCAGCGATTCATAGCTATTTTTCAAGGCTTCATAAATTTTTTCAAAATTTAACATTTCCTGCCGTTCTTCCTGAAGCTTTATATCTTCATCCATTTTTAAATCGGCATCGTCAATTTCCTTTAATTGAAACTTCAATAAATCCAATCGATGCGCCATCTGCTGCTCATTTTCTGAAAGGGCTTTTAACCGCTTTGTTAAGTCCGTGTATTTTTTATAAAGCTTTACGTATGCATCCTTTGCTTTTTTCACTTCTTCGCCGCCATATTCGTCGAGAAGATGAAGATGCTTTTGCTCGTCCATCAGCTCTTGATGATCGTGCTGTCCGTGTATATCGACTAATGTGCTCCCAATATCCCGGAGAATTCCGATTGTGACAAGCTTTCCATTAATTCTGCAAATGCTTTTTCCGTTAGCGGAGATATTCCGGTTTAAAACAATCATGCCTTCACTAGCATCTATTCCTAATTCATGGCACTTTTTCAAGCACGGATGGTCCTCTTCTTCCAATATAAACAACCCTTCCAATTCAGCGCGCTTTTCACCGGCTCGGACAAATTCAGAAGAACCGCGTCCTCCTACAAGAAGAGATATAGCATCAATAATGATCGATTTCCCAGCACCCGTTTCTCCCGTCAGCACTGTCAGCCCTTTTTCAAAAGAAAGAGATAGGGATTCAATAATGGCAAAATTTTTAATCGACAATTCCGCTAACATCGCATTTTCACCCCAAACTTGTTAAAGCATGTCCAAAAATTTTTCCGTCAACGTTTTGGTGTCTTCATTCTTCCTGCATATAATTAAAATCGTGTCATCGCCGCAAATTGTCCCTAATATTTCTTCCCAGTCCAAATTATCAATTAATGCACCAATTGCATGAGCATTTCCCGGCATTGTTTTCATCACAAGCAAATGTCCGGCAGAATCGATTTTAACAAATGCATCCATCAATGCTCTTTTCAGCTTTTGATGGGGATTGAAGCGCTGATCTGCGGGCAGGCTGTATTTATAACGTCCATCAGATGTCGGAACCTTCACTAAATGGAGCTCTTTGATGTCGCGGGATACGGTTGCTTGGGTGACATTAAAACCTAAATTTTTCAGCATTTCTACTAGTTCATCCTGCGTTTCGATTTCGTAATTTGTGACAAGCTCTCTAATTTTAATAAGACGCTGTCCTTTTGTCATTAGCGACCACCCCTATTCTCTTTCCTGTTATGATATCTCATAGAAAAACAGGAATAACTTGTATTCGTTATCCCTGTCTCTTTATTTTTAACGTCGAATGAGCATTTTTCACAATTTCTTCAATTGTTTCCGTAAATTTTATGTCACCTTTTTCTTTTGCCCCTCCCCAATACAAATGGAGCAAAAACTCTATATTCCCGTTGCTGCCAGTGATCGGAGAGTACGATAAATGTAAGCAATCAAATCCTTCACTGATTGCAAAGGCCGTTATGTCATGCAAAACTTCCTCATGAACCCGAGCATCCTTCACAATTCCTTTTTTCCCGACTTTTTCTTTTCCTGCTTCAAATTGCGGCTTAATTAGCGCGACGCATTCACCAGTGGGCACCAAAATGGTTTTTAAAACAGGGAGGATCAATTTTAAAGAGATAAACGATACATCAATGGTAGCAAATTCCGGAAGCCCCTTTTGAAAATCCTCCGGCTTTACATAACGGAAGTTTGTCCGTTCCATCACGATGACACGTTCATCTTGACGCAGCTTCCAATCCAATTGATTATACCCGACATCCACCGCATAACATAATTTTGCGCCGTTCTGCAAGGCGCAGTCGGTAAATCCTCCCGTAGAAGAGCCGACATCTACCATAATTTTTCCTGCCACACTGATTTCAAATTGTTTCAATGCCTTTTCCAGCTTTAAACCGCCTCTTGAAACATAAGGGATCGCATCTCCCTTTACAGTTAACGGGATGTCGCGATCAATTTTTTCGCCAGGCTTATCCAATCGTTTTTCATTTGAATAAACAAGCCCGGCCATAACGGCCCTTTTTGCTTTTTCTCTCGTTTCTGCAAGTCCTCTTTCTACAAGCAATACATCTAAACGTTCCTTTTTACCCATATTTGATTCCTTTTTCTTTTTTTGGTATTACTTCGAGCACATTTTTTATTATTCCTTCTTTTGTTAATCCAATCTCTTCTAATAGTTTTTCCACGCTTCCATGCTCGATAAAGCGATCTGGAATTCCCATTCTTTTCATTGTAAGATTTGTAAAGCCATGCTTTTCAGCAAATTCTAATACCGAGCTGCCAAAACCGCCTTCAAGAACTGCTTCCTCTACTGTTAAAATCGGTATTCCTTCGTTGAAAATCTCAAGAAGCATTTTCTCATCAAGCGGCTTTAAAAAGCGGGCATTGACGACTCGAACGGAAACATTATTTTTGGCAAGTGCTTTCGCTGCATCCAATGCCATTTTAATCGTCGTTCCAAATGTTAAAATGACAGCATCTTTACCTTGTAAAAGAACTTCCCACGTACCGATCGGAATTTCTTTCAGCTCAGGATCAAGAGGCACACCCAATCCTGTTCCTCTCGGATAGCGAAGAGCGATCGGCCCTTCATCGTACTTCAGAGCCGTATAAACCATATGCTGTCCTTCATTTTCGTCTTTCGCCATCATTAATACAATGTTTGGTATATGGCGCAAAAAAGCGATGTCAAATACTCCCTGATGGGTTTCTCCGTCAGCTCCGACGAGTCCTGCGCGGTCAATTCCGAAAAACACATTTAAGTTTTGTCGGCAAATGTCATGAACCATTTGGTCATAACCGCGCTGCAAAAAGGTTGAATAGATTGCCAAAAACGGCTTCATATTGGCAGCAGCAAGTCCTCCTGCAAGCGTCACCGCATGCTGCTCGGCAATACCGACATCAAACATTCTGTCCGGAAATTCTTCTCGGAATTTTTCAAGTTTCGAACCAACCGGCATGGCTGGTGTAATTGCAACAATTCTTTCATCGTTTCTCGCTAATTTTCGAACTGTTTCACTTACTAATTCACTCCAAGACGGAGCCGATATTTTCGGTTTAACAAAATCGCCTGTTTCAATTTTATACGGGCCTGTTCCATGCCATGTTCCAACCTTGTCTTTTTCGGCAGGCAAATAGCCCTTTCCTTTTTTCGTGATAACATGCAGCAAAACAGGGCCTTTTGTTTTTTTGGCATAACTAATGTTTTCCATCAATGCCTGAAAATCATGTCCGTCAATCGGTCCAAAATAGGTAAAGCCAAGCTCCTCAAAAAACATGCCCGAAACGAATAAATATTTCAGACTGTCTTTAAGCCGTTCTGCTGTTGAGGCAAGCTTTCCTCCGACAGCTGGAATTTTTTTTAACAAGTATTCCAACTCTTCTTTTACCCAGTGATATTTGCCTGTTGTTCTTAATCTTCCAAGTATATGATGAAGAGCACCGACGTTTGGAGCAATAGACATTTCATTATCGTTTAACACAACAATAATATCCTTTTGTTCATGGCCGATGTGATTCAATGCTTCAAGCGCCATGCCTCCGGTTAAAGCACCGTCGCCGATAATCGGCACAATATATTCATCCGTTCCTTTTAAATCGCGGGCAATAACCATTCCCATTGCCGCAGAAAGTGAAGTTGAACTGTGCCCCGTTTCCCAAACATCGTGCTCGCTTTCTGAACGCTTCGGAAAACCGGACAATCCTTTATACTGCCTCAACGTATCAAACTCTTTCGCCCTGCCTGTCAAAATTTTATGAACGTACGCCTGGTGACCTACATCCCAAATAAATTTATCTTTCGGGCTGTCAAACATTTTATGTAAAGATATTGTCAGCTCAACTACTCCTAAATTTGGTCCAATATGTCCGCCGGTCACTGACAGCTTTTCAATTAAAAATTGGCGAATTTCCGCGCTCAATTGCTCCAGTTCTTTTATTGAAAACTTTTTCAGAAATTTTGGATTTTCGATGGACAATAGATCCAAAACGGATCACTCACTTTCGCTTTTTAGATATGCTTGCTTTTTTATGATTCTTTCCTTTTTTCTCTTTCATCAAAACAATATTAAATCTTTTTTCAAAAAAATAAAATATCTTTCCGACATAAAAAATAATCGGAGTTGAAAAACGGATTGCAAACGCCTTTCCAAACGCTTTTCCTCCGACAGTAAGAGCAGCTACAATGCTTGTGAATACGATTGAAATCGTAAACTCAAGCGCCGAAGTTTGACGGTCGGCAAACGTCACCGCCAGCTGCACTACGACAACAGCCGAGGCTGTTCCGCTGATTATGCCGGAAATATCGCCAATAACATCGTTGCAAAAGTTCGAAAAGCGATCGGCATTTCGGATAATTTGAATGGCATGCTTGGCACCGCTCACACGCTTTGACGCCATCGCATGAAACGGAACCTCATCTGCTGATGTGGCAGCAATGCCGAGCATATCAAAAAAAATGCCGATTAAAACGATCACAAAAACGATCATCATACCGGCAGCCCATCCGACGCCTTCCAGGAGAACAGTTGATACAATTGAAAAAAGAGCCGCTAACACGAATGTGATAACGGCAATTCCTAAACTCCATCGTATTGAATATCGAATTAGCTCTTTCATCATGAAATGCATAACACCTGATTTCTATGTAAAAACTATATATAACGAAATGGAGTGGTCATATATAGAGTAAACATTACGGCTTAGGTCCAGTAGGTTTTCCCAGTCAAGTACCAGGCGTTGCCGCCCCGGCGGTTTCCCTTTAAACCTGACTTAGCGCTGTCGCCAAACGCTAGACTGGATTGCCACTTAGTCCGTACTACAATCCTCTATATATGTCATGTGAACAGTCTAGGAGTTTTCCTCAAACAGCCTTTAGCCGGTTCCTAGCCTCTTTTGCAGAGCCGATTTCATATGTCACATAAGAAACTCTTTCATTGGCCATATGAAAAAGTTCCTTGTTTCCATAATCCCCTCGGCCTCCACTCAAGGCAGGCTACGCTGTCCGCGCCTCATTGCACTATGAAGCGCGTAGACAGGTTCATACCCATTTTGCACATAAAATGGGCCTCCGCGGAAAGAGGGTCAACGCCCACATGCCATTGTGGATCGCCCTCTAACCTTAACCCCCAGCATCAACCCAAGGCTGGGCGCCTCAAGCCAACACCAGGAACTTCATCGATGTGCCCTTTAGCGGATTTTTAGGCCCGCCTTCAGAACCGGAGGGCTGACTAGAATACTGCACCACTCCATCATGTTTTCTGACAGAATTATATCATATAGGAGTGTTTTCCTCAACTTGTTGGAGAATGCACACATTCAAATGCGAATCCCGTTCCTCACATTTTGTCGACCCGTTGGAGGTGCACCGAATTTTCATCGTTTAATGTTCGCGCTCTCCAATTAAATCACAAAACGATAATAGAAGCTCATTGTTTATGGAGCATGTTTGCAAAATAGCCTTTGATGTTTCAATATGCTCCGACAATTTTTTCTTTGCGCCTTCCAAAGACAGTACGGACAAATACGTTGTTTTTTTATTCTCTTCATCGGAACCAACAGGCTTTCCGATCTTTTCTTCGTCTCCTTCAACATCTAATATGTCATCTTTAATTTGGAAGGCAATGCCTATATGGTATGCGAATTCCTTTAATTTATTTATTTCTTCAATCGACGCCTCAGCAATGATGGCACCTGCAATAATACTGAAAGCCAGAAGCTTTGCTGTTTTATGCTCATGAATATATTCAAGCTGTTTTAAAGTTAATTGTTTGTTTTCTCCTTCCATGTCGGCAACTTGTCCGCCAACCATTCCTTCTGCACCAGCCGCCTTTGAAAGCTCTGAAATGAGCGTCAATTTTACGCGATCTGAAAGCTCTTCAGCATCAGCAATCAGCCGAAAGCTTTCAGTCAGTAATCCGTCACCTGCCAGCACGGCTATGGCTTCTCCATATACTTTATGATTGGTCGGCTTTCCTCTTCTAAAATCATCATTGTCCATGCATGGAAGGTCATCATGAATGAGCGAATACGTATGAATCAATTCCACCGCACATGCGACCGGGTAGCCAATTTTCTCTTCTTTTCCATACGAATGGAGAACGGCAAGCAAGAGCATAGGGCGCAGACGTTTCCCGCCGGCATTTAAGGAATAAAGCATCGATTCTTTAATAATTTTCGGGGCATTTAATCTTTCAATATATGTGGGAAGAACGGAATCAATGGCAGCTTTGCGCGTTTTTAAGTATTCCGGAAAAGACATCACTTTTGTTCTTCCTCCTGTGCTTGGAAAGGTTTGATCGTTCCATCTTCATCAAGAATAAAATCCAATTGCTTTTCAGCTTGCGTTAATTTTTCATGGCAAAGCTTTGAAAGCTTCATTCCTTCTTGAAAATATTGGATCGCCTGTTCTAATGGAACATCTCCGTCTTCTAATTTTAAAACAATTGCTTCCAGCTCTTTCATCGCTTCTTCAAACGTTAATTCTTTTTGATCATTCATGATCTTCTCTCCTCAATTTCAGATACTTCACAATGGATGGTCCCGTCCTGCAATTTAATTTGAATAAAATCCCCTTCAGCCGTTTGTTTTACGCTCTTTACCAGCTTATCTTGTTTATACACAAGGCTGTATCCACGTTCCATAATCTTTAATGGGCTGAGCGCATCAAGTTTAGAAGCCAATGCTTGAAAGCGATTCAGCTTCTGTTGATATAAAGCTGTCATCTCGCGCAGCATTTTTTTGTCCAGATCCTTCATTCTTGTCTTCGCCCGCTCAATTTGGTCATATGGAAGTTCGTTTTTAAGACGATTCGTCAATAACAAGTATCGGTTCGTTTGATCGCTTAAGTAACGTTTTCCTGCTTTTTTAAACCTTTCGAATAAAATGTCCAGCTCCTGTTCCTTTTGCATATAAAGCTTTTTCGGATATTTGAATGCATATGAGTTGGTTAAGCGGAAAAGCTTGAGCTTTTCTTTTTTGATCCGTTCCTTTAAAGCGTTCGTCATTCTAATGTTCCGTTCCCGGATCTTTTCGATTAAATCCGTTATATTAGGAACAGCCAGCTCTGCTGCTCCGGTTGGAGTCGGCGCCCGAAGATCGGCGACAAAATCTGCGATTGTATAATCTGTTTCATGGCCTACAGCAGATATAACGGGTATTTTTGATTTAAAAATTTCCCTTGCCACCATCTCTTCATTGAAAGCCCACAACTCTTCAATCGATCCGCCTCCTCTTCCAACAATGAGGACATCGAAATAACCGAGGGAGTTGGCAAGCTGTATTTTATTCACAATCGATTTTCCCGCTTGTACACCTTGAACAATTGCGGGAATAACCACCACTTTTGCCACAGGGTATCTTCGTTTGATCGTTGTGATGATATCCCTGACGGCTGCACCTGTCGGCGATGTGATCACACCGATCGTCTTTGGAAAGGCAGGAATCGTTTTTTTATGCTTGACATCGAACAGCCCTTCTTGCTCCAATTTTTTTTTCAGCTGCTCGAATGCAAGATAAAGCCCTCCTACTCCATCAGGCTCCATTTCCTTTGCATAAATTTGGTATATTCCTCCGGGCTGGTAAATGGTAATTTCACCGCGTACCAATACGTTCATCCCGTCCTCTGGGCGAAATGGAAGAGAACGGTTAAAACTTGAAAACATAACCGCCTGTATTCTGGCATGCTCGTCCTTTAACGTAAAATAAATATGTCCGCTGTCATGAATTTTTACGTTTGATAATTCGCCTTTTACCCAAATATCGCGCAAATGTGGATCAACATCAAATTTTCGCTTAAGGTATTTTGTTAACGCCGAAACGGTTACAAATTTTTTGTTACTCATGAACAACTCCTTTAAAGCAAGTTTATGGACGTACCCGCTTCTTTGCGGATTTAACCGTATTATAAACCAGCATCGTAATCGTCATTGGACCTACTCCGCCGGGAACAGGAGTAATGGCGCTTGCTTTTTCTTTTGCCTCATCAAATTTTACATCGCCTACAAGTTTTCCGTTCTCAAGTCTATTGACGCCAACATCTATTACGACTGCACCTTCTTTAATATGATCAGCACCTATGAAATGAGGACGCCCGACAGCAACGATTAAAATATCTCCTTGGATCGTATGCTCCCGTAAATTTTTCGTTTTCGAATGGCAATATGTAACCGTTGCATTTTCGTTTAGAAGCAATTGTCCGACCGGTTTTCCGACAATATTGCTTCTGCCAACAACGACAACATGCTTTCCGGCAATTTCGATATTTGCAGATTTGATCATTTCAACAATTCCGGCCGGTGTGCACGGCAAAAACGCATCCTGTCCCGTCATCATGCGTCCAACATTAATCGGATGAAAGCCATCCACATCTTTTTCTGGAGAAATTTTTTCAATGACTGCTGTTTCATCAATATGGTCAGGTAACGGAAGCTGAACAAGAATTCCGTCATAACGATCGTCCTGATTATATTTTTCTATCACTTCAAGCAGTTCTTCTTGTGAAATCGACTCCTCCAAATGTTCCAGCTTAAAAGAAACGCCGATTTCCTCCGAAGCTTTTTGCTTCCCCTTAATGTAAGAAAGGGAAGCAGGATTGTTCCCAACTAAAATAATGGCAAGGCCGGGTGTTACCCCTTTTTCCTTTAATTGTTCCACTTCTTTCTTTAACTCGCTTCGCATTTCTTTTGCCAATTCTTTTCCGTCAATAATCGTCGCCACCATCTTTTTCCTCCTAAGCTTTTTTTTCTAACTCTTCTTTTATACTTGAGAGGACACCATTTACAAATTTGCTCGACTGAACATCTCCGAACATTTTAGCAAGTTCAATCGCTTCATCAATTGTTACATTGAACGGAATATCCGGTTCATATTTCATCTCATATACAGCTAAACGCAAAATGGCACGGTCAATGTTAGCCAATCTTTCCAATTTCCAATTGGTTAAATTCCTTTTTATCAATTCGTCAATTTCGTTTTGATGTTCAACCGTTCCGAGTACAAGCTTATTTAAAAATGGATCATGTTCATTACCGTCCAAAACATGATTGATGGCTTCCTCAGGAAGCGCTTCAGCCAAGTCAATTTGAAACAGTGCCTGCAATGCCTTTTTCCTAGCTGTTCTCCGTTTCATCTTTTTGCTCCTTTTTTCAAACTATGTCGAAATGTCATATATGAATCATATCATAACTGCCTCTTGTATCACATATGAAAGTTCATCCGAAAAGAAATTTCAGAATCTTTCTTATTATTCTTTATTTTAAACAAAAAAGGGGAGGATATCCTCCGCCTTTACATTTCCTCTTGAATTTCAGGCTCTTCCGTCTTCGTTTCAAACTGAATGCCCACTACATGAATGTTGATTTCGTTGATTTCAAGCGCCGTCATCGTTAAAAGCGTTTGACGAATGTTTTCTTGTACTTTCTGTGCAACAGCCGGAATGGAAACCCCGAAATTCATGACACAATATACATCAATGACAATGCCTTCTTCACCTAAGTCTACTTTTACGCCTTTACCATGATTTTTTTTGCCAAAGCGTTCAGCGACTCCTGAAGCGAAATTGCCGCGCATTTGGGCTACCCCTTCTATTTCAGATGCGGCAATTCCGGCGATGACTTCAATGACTTCCGGAGCGATTTCCACTTTTCCAAAGCTTGCTTCATGATTCATTTCCAATCCTGTATCTTTCAAATAGTACACCTCCAAAATTATGACATGATTTTATAATTTTCAAGAAATCTAGTGTTGAACTCCCCGCTGATAAATTTTTCATGATCCATTAATTTCAGGTGGAAAGGTATGGTTGTATGCACTCCTTCTATAACAAATTCACTTAAAGCTCTTTTCATTTTGGCTATCGCTTCTTCCCTTGTCGCTCCGTGTGTAATCAGCTTTGCGACCATTGAATCATAATATGGCGGAATGGAATAGCCAGGGTAGCAGGCAGAATCAATGCGGACACCCGGTCCGCCCGGAGGCAGGTACATTTCGATTTTACCAGCTGAAGGCATAAAATTCTTTTCCGGGTTTTCTGCGTTAATTCTACATTCGATCGCCCAGCCGTTAAATGTAATGTCTTTCTGTTCAAAGCTTAGTGGTTCGTTTGCTGCAATCTTGATCTGCTCTTTGATCAGATCAATGCCTGTGACCATTTCAGTAACAGGATGCTCAACTTGAATGCGGGTATTCATTTCCATGAAATAAAATTGCTCATTTTTATAATCAAAAATGAATTCCACTGTACCTGCACCGGAATAACGCACCGCTTTGGCTGCTTTTACAGCCGCTTCCCCCATTTTATGTCGCATTTTATCAGATAGTGCAGGAGAAGGAGTTTCTTCCACCAGCTTTTGTAAGCGCCTTTGAATGCTGCAGTCCCTTTCACCTAAATGAACGACGTTTCCATGGTGATCGGCAAGAATTTGGATTTCAACATGGCGGAAATCTTCAATACATTTTTCAATGTAAACGCCTGGGTTTCCAAATGCTGTTTGCGCTTCCTGCTGAGTAATTTGGATCCCTTTCCGCAAGCTTTCTTCGTCATTCGCAACGCGTATTCCTTTTCCTCCGCCTCCGGCGGCTGCTTTAATAATGACTGGATAACCGATTTGATTTGCGATCTCAACTGCTTCCTCTTCGCTTTTAATGATCCCTTTTGACCCAGGCACAATCGGAACACCCGCCTGCCGCATTGTTTCCCTAGCAACATCTTTTTTTCCCATTTTTGTGATTGCTTCTGGACTAGGGCCTACAAAAACAATGTTGCAATCATTGCAAAGCTCGGCGAAATCAGCGTTTTCTGCCAAAAATCCGTAGCCTGGATGAATGGCTTCTGATCCAGTCAACGTCGCTACACTCACGATGTTCGTAAAGTTTAAATAGCTGTCTTTAGATGCAGTCGGTCCTATGCAATACGCTTCATCTGCAAGCTGAACATGCAAGGAGTCTTTATCCGCCTCAGAATATATGGCGACTGTTTCGATCCCTAATTCCTTGCAGGCGCGTATGATTCTTACTGCAATTTCTCCTCTGTTTGCTATCAGCAATTTTTTAAACATTTTCTTTCCCTCACTCTGGTTTTACAAGGAATAATGGTTGTCCGTATTCAACAAGCTGACCGTTCTCAACTAAAATGTCGACAATTTCGCCTTTTACTTCCGCTTCAATCTCATTAAATAATTTCATTGCCTCTACAATGCAAACAACGGTATTCTCTTTTACTTTTGATCCTATTGTAACATAAGGATCTGCATCTGGGTTTGGAGCAGCATAAAATGTGCCGACCATCGGCGAAGTAATTTTATGTAAATTTTCTGTTTTCTGCTCGCTTTCTTCTTTCGGCAAATGCACCTCTTTTTTCGGCTGTTCTAAAGATTCAGCAGCTGGCTGCTTTGGCAAAGCTTGAATTTCAGAAGCATTGTTATAGACAACATGCTGATTAGCGCGAGCCGCAGTTTTTTTTAATTGGACCTTTGCCCCTTCGCTTTCATATGTAAATTCATCAATGGATGAATCATCGATCAATTTGATGATTTCCTTTATTTCTTTAAAATTTAACATGAAAAAACACTCCTTAAAATGAATTCCAATTTGCTAGATATTATCATCAAGTATTAAAAGTAACTATCATTTATGATACGATAACTTTTTGCTAAAATTCAATAACTATTAAAAATATGAGCAAACAATTCAAGGCAGCTTTTTCTTCACATGAAAAAATCCCCGATTTTTCTCGGGGAGTCATGTTACTTTGCTATTTCAAATGTTACGGCAACATCTTCCATGGACTGGATTTCATCCTTCACCAATTGAATCAGTTCGTTTGCTTGCTGCGGGGAGTGTTCTTTCGCTTTTACGGTAATTCTCACCTTGTCTCCATCAGCGCGAACTAATGCATCCTCGTAGCCTTTTGTTTTGATAAGTGTTTCTAATACCTTCTCTTTCTCTGACAGCTTGGATAATTCGCGCATCTCCTCATATGCATTGTTTTTTTCCTCAGATGAGACATCATTGGACCCAATAATTGTCTCCAGCTCCTGCTTGCGTTCACTTCTTTCATCTTCCACTTCCATTCTCAGCGCAGTAAATAAATCATCGTCCGTTATTGTGGAGACTACCGATCCATCTTCTGCGCTGGACTGCTTGCTCGATTGTTCTTTTTCTTGCTGCTTCGCATCAGTTTTTTGCTGCTCTGTTTGTTCTTTATTATTGTCATTTCCGCTTTCTTTTTCATTCGAATTCGTCTCTGTATCCGTCAACACCACATCAGGGGAAGATCCTCCTTCAGGAGATGTAATGTAATAAACGGACAGCACAACAACTAAACTTAACATGGTTAATAACCAAACAGTTTGTTTTTTTAACATGTCAAGCATCCTCCTTTACTTTTTTGGCAATACGGCTACTCTATGACTATCAACATCAAGCACCCTTGTAACTGCATCGGTGATCATTTTTTTAATTTGAACGTTTTCAGCACCTTTTGCTACTACTAACACTCCGCGTATTTTCGGCTTTTCGGTTTTTACAACGATGGGCGATTCTTGATCCCCTTTTCGAATGATTACCACTTGTTCGTCAACAGATTTATCTTCCACCTGCCGCTTTCCGCCTTCACGGTCCGTCTCATCTGTCGTTTGGTTTTGAATCGAGCGATTTTTTTCCAACACACTTTCAGATGAAGAGTCAACATTGACAATAACTTCTACCTCACCTACGCCTGAAATGGACTGAAGCGCTCCTTTTAGCTCATTTGCATACTGCTGTTCATAACGTTCAATTGTTCCTTTTTCACTTGTTGTTTGTTTAAATGCGGGCTCAACATCCTCTTCTTCTGCAGCGGTGTTTATCGTTTCTACTGTTTTGCTTTCGCTGGATAAAAAACTGCCGATCAGCATAAAAGCGATTCCAAGCGTCAAAAGTATAAGCATGAATGGATAGGTGGCTGATTTTTTGAGCATATCTCGTCCGGGAAGAAGAGAGGCTAGTCGCTGCAAAAAATTTTTCCTATCATTCACTTAGGCCGCCTCCTTCCATTTCAATCGAAATTTTTTCTTTCGATACTCCCCATGTTTCAGCAAGCTGGGCAATTATTTCGTTTTCATTTGCGAGCATTTTTTTGTCTTCTTCGTTCATGTTGATTTCAACCGGTTTAACCGTTTCAACCGTGTGGGGAAGATCTTTTTCTTCCACGAAAACTGTAACTTGCTTTAAATCGTTTTCTGATTCAATCTTCTCTTTTGTTTCATCAACCGAAAGATGAATTTTTTGAACCTTTAAACCATAGTTTTCTACCAGCTCCTCTTCCGCTAAATTTTTCATTTGGACAGCCATTTGTTCTAAAATATATGCACGGTTGTTAGCTTGTATTTCATTTTTCTTAAATTCTATTGATTTTTTTATTGAATCTTCTTTTGCTTCCGAGTTCAGCAGCTCCTCGGATAACAAGTTCGGAAAATCATAGGAAAATATTTTTAAAATCGGCGTAAGAATGACAGACACTAATAATAAACTAACAACGACTTTTACATATTTTTGCATTGCGGATCTCGGCAGCAGCATATCTAAAATAATGGCAATAAAAATAAATAATATGATATTAGTGACCCATTCGGTGATGAATGACATATACCACCACTCCTATCGAACCATCATGGTGACATTGCTCGCTGCGATAATAACTGTAATGCTTAAAAAAAACATGAACGATACAAGGATCAGTGCCGCTAGTATATAGATGATGCTCTTGGAGATGATGTCTAAACAGGAGATAATCTCTCCCGGCCCTAAAGGCTGCAAAACGGCAGCGGCAAATTTATAGATGAAGGCAATCGCCAGTACTTTCATTGCCGGAAAAATGGTGATCAAAAAGAGAATGGCAACACCAATGACGCCAATTGTGTTTTTTAACAGCATCGATGCGCTGAAGAGCGTATCAGCCGCTTCCGTAAACATTTTTCCAAGCACAGGTATAAAGTTTCCCGTTATAAACTTTGTCGTCCGCAAGGCGATCCCGTCTGTCACAGCTGCCGTCGCCCCCTGGACAGAAATCACTCCTAAAAAAATGGTTAAGAAAATGCCTAAAAGCCAGATGCTAATGCTTCTGAACAGCTGAGCAAGCTGAGTAACTTTATATTGATCCGTCATCGTGCTGATTAAAAATAACAAAGAAGACAAAAACAGCAGAGGGAGAACAATTTTTTCAATCAACAAACCGCTTCCGTTCATCAAGAAAATGGTAATGGGGTGAAAAAATGCAGCCGAAGCAACTCCTCCAGATGACGCCATTAAAGCTATTAACATCGGAATTAAGGCTAGAAGAAAGCTTGTCATCCCTTTAATCGCATTCGTTGCATAGGAAATGGCTACGTGAAAACTGTTTAAAGCTAAAATGACAAGCACCATATAAACAATGGAGTAAGCAACTTTGCTTACATTTTTTTCTTCAAAAGCGTTTTGTAAATGCTGGAGAAGAACGCTAAATATCGTTAAAATAATAATGGTTCCAAGAAGCTTTCCGTTTGCCAAGATTTCATGTAAAAGAAATTTCAAAATGCCAACGGCCCACTCTTTTATAGAAAATTGTTTTTCACCTTTAATAAAATCCATCAAACTTCCCTTCTGGCTTTCCGGAAGAAGTCCTCCGTATGTCGTCATAATGTCATTCCAAAAATTTTTAATTTCCTCAATCCCAAGTTCGTCCATTTGTTCTGCCATATATTCTTGTTGAATCGCTTCTTCTTTTGGAGGATCTGCCGATGAATTTTGCTCTTGAGAGGCTTGTACCATGTTTGGCACAGCGAAAGCAAAAAACGCCAAAAAAAGGATGCCGCGAAAAAATGATGACTGAATCCCCATCACCCCCTTAAACTTATATATTTGGGAGAAGCTTAATCATCGTTTGTATAATCACCGTCATGATCGGAATTGCCATAGATAAGATTAAAATTTTCCCTGCCAATTCAATTTTGGATGCAATGGAGCCTTGTCCGGCATCTTTCGTAATTTGCGCACCAAATTCAGCAATATAGGCAATTCCGATGATTTTTAAAATGGTTTCGACATAAATCAAATCAATGCTTGCTTCATTCGCAATTCTTTCGACCATTCGAATCAATTCATAAATTTGATCCACTAAAAAAAGAAAAATGGAGACACCGGTAAAGACGATTAATAGAAAGGCAAAGGTCGGCTTTTGTTCTTTTATGACAAGAGCGAGCAAAGTTGCAATCAATCCTAGCCCGACAATTTGAAAAATTTCAATCTCCAAAACCTCCTATCCTTGAAAAAGAAAAACCGCTTTAATTTTTTGGAACAAATCGTTGACAATGGAAGCAACCATAAAAAGTATGTAAATAAATCCCAACAATGTAACCCATTGGGCGTACTCTTTCTTCCCCATTTGATCTAAAATGGTATGAAGAAACGCAACGATAATTCCGATTCCTGCGATTTGGAAAATTGTGTTGACGTCAACACCCATGTCCCTTTCTCCTCCCAGCTTATATCGCTACATCAAAAGAATGATAATGAGCAATCCCGCTAAAAATCCTAAGCTTTTCGTCATTTTTCCGTAATGCTCTTGATTAAACAGCGCTTCTTTTTCTTCTTTTTCCAAATGAGCCATTGTCAATTTAATATGCTTTTGCTGGCTGATTAAATCATGCTGCCCCAATGTTTCTCCAAATTGCTTTAAAACTTCCAATTCCCCTTCCTTCAGCGATGTATAAGGCCATATTTCAAGCAGACTGCTTTCCCATGCGCTTTTCACATCCATGTCGCCTTGCGATAATTTCTCAGAAAATAATGTAAATAGATTAGAAAGCGGAGGGGCTGACTGTTTGGCAATATGAAGCGATGCATCCTGCAATGGTGTGTGGCCGTACATGATCTCAGCTTCCAAGCTTTGCAAAGAAACCTTTAATTGCCGCAATTGTCTTGTCCGCTCTGTCAATCGTTTAGCCGAATCAAACCCAATCCATGTTGTTGCTAATAAGATGAATAAAGACCCTAGCAATTTCATCGCTATTTCACACCTGCTTTATACACAATCTCTTTTTCTTTTTTTCCAAATATACGGGAAACCATCCCTGGAGTACCTTTTTTCTCCAATTCCATGTATCGGTCAAAAATGCCTAATTGAATAAGTTCTCTTAAAGTCGGACGGTGCAGCAAATCTTCAAAGCATTCGCCATGAGCGCTCACAAACAGCTGAACACCGCTGTTCACAGCTTCCATTAATGCATCGGTATCTTCCTTACGCCCTATTTCATCAGCAATAATGATGTCAGGGCTCATCGAACGGATCAACATCATCATCCCTTCTGCTTTCGGGCATCCGTCCAATACATCAATGCGAAGACCAAAAGTAAATTGCGGAATTCCTTTTACACTGCCGGCTATTTCTGATCTTTCATCCACAATGCCGACCTTTTGAGGCGGGATCGTTTTAACCCCAGTACTTATGATCCGGGCAAAATCGCGCAGCAGCGTCGTTTTTCCTGATTGGGGAGGTCCAAAAACAAGCGTATTTAACCATTTTTTTTCATATACATAAGGAATATATTGCTCAGCCAGGCCTATTTTCTCCCTTGCTATCCGGATATTAAAAGATGTAACGTGCCGTATGGCTTTGACATTGCCGTTTTCTGTAATCACTTTTCCAGCAAGGCCGATCCGGTGCCCTCCTCCAATCGTAATAAAACCTCTCTTTAATTCTTCCTCCAGTGTGTAAATCGAATATTGGCTGATCTTGTTTAAAATCATCATCCCGTCTTCTTTTGTCGCCTCGTAGTGAAGAAAGTGCGGTTTGCCGAATGCGATGATTTCAATCGGCTTGTACAAACGTATGCGAATTTCTTCCATCTGTTCAAAAAAAGAAGAAGGAAGCTGCTTTAATTCATTTGCAATTGTTTCGGGAAAAATTGAGATGATTTCTTTCAATCTTCCTTCCCCCTTTAATACCTTATTTATTTTCAATGTATGCAAGCTTGGCCACTTTATGACTACCGTTTCTCTTATTCCTTTTTTTTGCATTTATCATTTCAATAGAATTTGATAGAATTTTCTGATTTTAACAGTTATAATGGAGTTAGGGGGTGGTGATTGAATGTTGGTTCAAATTTATGATGGACTTGTATGGCTTCTTGCGGCTTTTATTTATATTGTTATACCTTTTGCCGTTTTCAGTGAATTGAGGAAAAAGAAAAAAGCGTGGATGGATCATTAAAGGTGGACAAGCTGTAATTGAATCCTGTTCAAAAAAAGGCCAGGTTGGAAAGCTTGTGTATTCTGGTCTTTTATAAACGATTGCGAAAATAGCTATAACTTTCTTTTCAAAAAAAATAACCCACAGAAATCAGTTATGAATTCTGCGGGTCTTTTCGTTTTCTTTGACTTTTTTCATTATTTTTTAAGAATAATTACGCACGGGAAACATAAGAACCGTCAGAAGTATTGACGATAATAACGTCCCCTTCATTAACGAAAAACGGCACTTGCACGACAAGCCCTGTTTCAAGCGTAGCCGGTTTAGAGCCGCCTGATGCAGTGTCCCCTTTAATGCCAGGTTCTGTTTCCGTAACAGTTAATTCAACCGTGTTCGGAAGCTCAATTCCGATTGTTTCGCCTTGATACATCATGATGTATACTTCCATATTTTCTTTCAAAAACTTCAACTCATATTCAATTTGTTTTGAAGTAAGCTCAATTTGTTCATACGATTCTGTGTCCATGAAAACGTGCTGATCGCCATTTGCATACAAATATTGCATTTTCCGGGTGTCAATTTGAGCACGTGCTACTTTTTCGCCAGCCCGAAACGTTTTTTCTTGGATGGCACCTGTCCGAAGGTTGCGCAATTTTGAACGAACGAACGCCGCCCCTTTACCAGGCTTTACATGCTGGAATTCAAGAACGCGCCAAATCCCCCCATCGACTTCAATCGTTAAACCTGTACGAAAATCATTTACAGAAATCATATTTGGTCCTCCTATTACATTTTCTTTAACAACATTGATTGGGGCACTCGCTAGAGAATGATGAGCTCTTTCTTCGAATGAGTCAACACTTCATTTCCGTGCTCAGTGATCAAAATATCATCCTCAATTCTTACCCCGCCTTTTCCTGGAAGGTATATACCAGGTTCAACCGTGACCACCATGCCTGGCTGAAGAACGGTATCAGAGCGAGCTGATAGTGTCGGTCCTTCATGGATTTCAAGTCCGATTCCATGTCCAGTTGAATGACCGAAATATTCCCCGTACCCTTTATCCTCAATGTAGGTACGTGTGACAGCATCCGCTTCCCTTCCAGTCATTCCAGACTTGATTTCGCGCACGCCTTTCTTTTGTGCTTCAAGCACGATGTTATAAATTTCTTTCATTTCATCTCCAGGATCTCCAACAGCAATTGTCCGCGTCATATCTGAACAGTATCCTTTATAATAGGCGCCAAAGTCAAACGTTACAAGCTCTCCCTTTTCAATTGGTTTTTCACTTGCTACACCATGGGGAAGGGCTGACCGATAGCCTGACGCGACAATCGTATCGAAAGATGAGGAAGCTGCTCCTTTTTTTCGCATAAAAAATTCGAGCTCATTCGCTAGTTCAATCTCTCTCACACCTGGACGGATCATATGTAAAATGTGTGTAAAGGCAGCATCAACGATTTCAGCGGCTTCCTTTAATATCTTAATCTCTTCATCAGTCTTTATCAAGCGCAACTTTTCCACAATATTTGAGACAGGAACGAATTCAATCCCTTTTAAAACATCCTTGTACGATGTGTATGTTGAATAAGAAAGATGATCCTGCTCAAACCCGAGCGTTTTGATCCCCATTTTCTTCGCCTGCGCAGCGACTTCTTCAAAAATCGATCCTGAATGCTGCACAATTCTAAAATGCTTTACTTGTTTTTTTGACTGTTCTACATACCGGAAATCGGTAATAAAGCATGCATCCTCTTTTGCCACCAGTGCGACCCCGGCCGTACCTGTAAATCCCGTCAAATAGCGGCGGTTATATTCGTTTGTAATGAGCATGCCGTCAATATTTAACTGTTCCATTTGTGAACGAACTTTTTCAAGCTTCATGTGTTTCCTCCCTGATCAAACGTAGTAAAGATAAAGCTGCCAATTGATAGCCGTAAAACCCTAAGCCAATTATTTGCCCTTGTGTCACCGGTGCTGTGACAGAATGATGCCGGAACGGTTCCCGTTGATTTGTATTGGAGATATGGACTTCAATTACCGGTTTTGAAATGCTGGCAATTGCATCCCGTATCGCATAGCTGTAATGAGTAAAAGCTCCTGGATTTAAAATCACTCCATCAAATTGTTGATCGGCTTCATAAAGCTTATCGATAATCTCTCCTTCATGATTCGATTGAAAAAAAGAAAATTGAACTTGTTTTTTTTCACCGAGAGATTTCAATTCATTTTCCAAATCTGCCAATGTTTTTTTTCCGTAAATATGCGGCTCCCTCACGCCTAAATAATTTAAATTCGGGCCATTGATCACAAGTATTCTCTCCATCGATTACACCTTTCTATCATGTATTAAAAAAGAATGTCCAGTATTATGAACATTCTACCATAAGATTCTTGATCTCTCATCATTTAGTTTATGATTGGATCTTGTGACCCTGACACAGTTCTATAATCTCATCATTTAGTTTATGATTGACGTTCCCTATATTCGTAGGAAATGGAATACCCGACAAAAACGCCAAACAGCACATACAAGCAGATGGAGGTGACAATGGTATTTGTACCAAGCCGACCGAGCGGATCGATTTTTAGAAATGCCGGTCCCAGCCAGCAAAAAACAACGGCCCACAGCGCGACTCCGAAAACAATGCCTCCCCATATTGACCGAACTTTTTTGAACAGAACATAATATAAAAATGCAGTAAGTATAGAAATGATGCCTATGAAGGCAGCTCCCGCAAAATGCCCAGCGACTCCGTTCTTCCAATTATCAAAGGCAAATAACATGAGAGCTCGATTTGGCCCGATTTTCGTAAAGTTCAACACATACGCTAAATATCCTATCAAACTCCATAATACTCCGCCAGTAAAACCAATGACAACAATTTTCAGAAAAAAGGATCGGAATGGTTCTTTTTTCTTTTCCTTACCAGTAGAATTCTTTTTTTCGCTGTTAAGCATCCGTCCACCTCCCTTTTTTAATATGTCCACTTTTCTTTTCTTGATGAATTTTTCATGAAAAGTTTATTTTTTGTATGAGCATTTTGCATATTTTTTGACCCAAGAGCCATAAGGATTTCAAAGACATAAAAAAGGACTTCACCCCTAAAATGTAGAATTTTTGAAGTGACGAAACCACAAAAATTCAAAAGGAGGAAGTCACTTTGTATATTCTACAAGAAAGCCTATTTTCCTTTGAAGAACTGCAAAAATTAGAGTCAAAAGAGAAATTACCTATCTTTTTTAGCTCGCTTGATTTACGCCCTTATGCTAAACAGTTGAGAAGTTCTTCACCCCGAGGGGCTGACGGTCATTCCAGAGAAGGGATTCTAAGGGCTCTCATCGCTGCCCCACTCGAAGGCATCGACACCTTTACCGCCCTTCATCATCGATTGGATAAAGACCTTCGTTTCCGTTATCAATGCGGTTTATCGATTGATCGCCCCGCACCGTCTATCTCCACTCTCAGCCGGGTTTTTGCGGCACTTACCAAAAAAAAGCTGGCTGAAAAGATCTTCCTTGACTTGGTACAGTTAGCTCAGGAGGAAGGAATAATTGACGGCAGCCACCAGGCCATCGACAGTGCCGCCATTGATGCCTATGAAAAGAAACAGCCCAAAAAGCGTAGTGAACAAACGGGTAATGCCAATTGGGGCGCAAAATATGATTCCTTCGGCAATAAAATTACCTGGTTTGGCTATAAGATGCATCTTTCAGTCGATACCGCAAGCGAACTGCCAATAGCCATAAAAGTAACCCCTGCCCATGTGAACGATGGAGAAGTCGCACCAGAATTAATAGAGCAAGTGGCAGAGCGTACCAAATCCAAAATTGAATTTCTGATCATGGATGGCGGATATGACCAACTAAAAAACTATGAATCAGCCAAAAACATTGGAGCGCAAGCCATTATCCCGCTCAATTTGCGCAACGAAAAAGAGCCTCCTGAAGGGATTTCTTCCAATGGAACTCCGCGTTGTTCCATGGGTTATGAAATGACTTATTGGGGAGCTGATAAGGACCAGCTCAAGTTCAGATGTCCTCACGCAACCGGCAAAGTGGATTGCCCATTAGGAATGGCAGCCTGTTCATCTTCCAACTATGGAATGGTGGTAAAAGTCGACATCAAAAAGGATGTGCGCCGATATTCCAATCCGCACCGTGATACAAAACGTTGGAAAGAGCTTTACAACGAGAGGACAAGTGTAGAACGCTGTAATTCAAGAATGAAAAGCTACCTTACGGCGAACTCCCTACATGTATGGGGAATTGAAAAAGTAAAGACCCATATTTACCTGAACGCTATTGTATTACTTGTTTCAGCGCTAGCGATGGCAAAGGAAAATAAAGGGAAGAAAGCCGCTTAAAAAAATTCAATGTGAAAAATTCTGTAGGTATGCCCGAAAACAAGATTATTGTAATATTTTGTAAAATAACATGCTGGTAGCTATTTGTCGAGTGCTTTATTTTTTATACTTTTATCCAAAAAATCTAATTTTGCAAAATGCTCGTATAAAAAAATTTATTTCATTCATACTAAATAATGATAAAGTTTTTCACGCCGCCCTATTGGAAAAAAGACACATCCAACCTAGAGGTTTCATCTAATTTTTTGTAGAATAGTAATAAATAAAACTTTTCAATAGCTTTTTTATTATATAGATAGGCAGGTTGGTGCGTCATGAAAAACGAAAAGACTATGTATGGCGGGCAAGCGGTAATTGAAGGAGTTATGTTTGGAGGGAAGCATCATTTCGTCACAGCGATCAGGAGAAAAGACAATTCAATTGATTTTTTTCAATTGCCGCGAAAAAAACATCCTATATTATCCCGCTTCAAAAAAATTCCTTTTATTCGCGGAATTGCCGCCATTATTGAAGCAAGCGCAAACGGCTCCAAGCATTTAAGCTATTCTTCAGATCGATACGATGTTGATCCAGCCGATGATGAAAAATTATTGTCAGAAGAAAAAAAAGAGTCGAAGCTTTCACTCATTTTAGGAGCTGCTGCTGTCGGAGTGCTGTCATTTTTGCTTGGCAAATTTATCTTTACTTTAATTCCAGTGTTTATCGCAGAATGGTTCAGGCCGATCATCTCATCGGATGTGGGGCAAATTTTGCTCGAAGGCTTTTTTAAGCTTTTGCTGTTGCTTGCTTATATTTATTTCATCTCGATGACTCCTTTAGTAAAGCGTGTTTTTCAATACCATGGGGCTGAGCATAAAGTGATTAACGCCTATGAAAACGGGCTCGCTTTAACTGTTGAAAATGTACAAAAACAATCAAGACTTCACTATCGATGCGGTTCCAGTTTCATTTTGTTTACGGTTATTGTTGGAGTATTTGTGTATCTGCTCGTTCCGACAGACCCGCTTTGGCTTCGCGTTGTTGACCGAATCGCTCTTATACCGGTTGTTCTCGGCATTTCATTTGAAGTATTGCAGTTTACAAATAAGCTGCGGCATAAGCCTGTTTTAAAATATCTTGGTTATCCAGGACTATGGCTTCAGCTGCTGACGACAAAAGAACCTACAGACGATCAAGTGGAAGTAGCGATTGCAAGCTTTCAAAAGCTGCTTTTATTGGAAGAAGAGACGGAAAAAATGGAGCGTATTGGTTGATTTGATAAACGAGAGCTTTTCTTTTTCTTGAAAACGACTGATGGAGGTGGCCTTTAGATGAATCGTTTTCCCGTCCATCCCGTATTCGCCGTTATCGCTACTTTAGGAGGTTTAGGGCTTATTTATATGCTCTTTTTCAATCCAAAGACTTTTTTCAAATTGTTTATTTGGGCGGTTGTCATCGGGATCATCATCCTCATTTATCGTTTAGTGATGAAAAAACGTACAAATAATGAGTATTCACAGTTTTTAAAAGCTGCGAAAAGATCGAAAAAAAGATTTAAAGACAAAAAGATACATTATGCTCAAAAGCACGTACTCCACAAAAAAAACAAAACGGCTATCTCTGCTAAAAGGCGGAGAGAAAACAATCATTTGACAGTCATCGAAGGTAAAAAAGGAAAAAAGAAAAATAGAGCTCTTTTCTAATAGGACCACTTTTTTAAAAAGGTTTCCGTTTTTTCTTTGCCGAGCTGAATTAATTCCTGTTTCTTCTCATTCGTAATTTTAAATTCCGTCGTTAAAATATTTTCAACCGGAATAAAAACGATGCTGCGTTCATGCCTTGTAGCAATATGCCTTGCATCGTGCGCTTCTTTCATCGTTTCAAATAACGCATGAAACATTGATAAAGCGTTTTTTATTTCATTTTTTGGCCTTTCCTCTATATGCGCGCTAAGCTGAAAACCGAGGATCGGTCTTTTTTTTATTTTTCCATCAAAAAGCCAAATCGGGAAATTGCTGAGCACTCCTCCATCGACAACAATACTGACGCCATCCTTCGTCCATAGTTTGACAGGTTCAAAAAAATACGGGAGGCATGAGCTCATTCTGACTGCCTTTGCAACAGAAAATCTATTAGGATTGATTCCATATTTGCTTAAATCGTCCGGCAATACAACAATTTTTCCGTTCGTAAGGTCGGAGGCAATCACACGAAGCTTTCCTTTCGGCAAATCTGCAAATGTTGAAACTCCTTTTGCTTTTAATTTTTCTTCCATCCATTCTTCTAAAAATTGTCCTTTATATAGTCCCAACCGCCAATAAACACTGATCCATTTCATGAGCATAAATGACATAATTCCTTTTCTTTTATCTAAAAACTTTCGCAGGTCTAAGCTGTCCATCAAAGAAAGGATTTCATCACTTTTGTAGCCGGCTGCAATGAGAGCGGCAATGATCGAACCGGCGCTCGTGCCAGCAACCCTGGCGAATTCAAATCCTTTTTCCTCCAAGGCCTTGTATGCTCCAATAAAAGCGAAGCCTTTGATCCCTCCACCAGAAAAAACACCGTCAATTTTCAAAGCATTCCCTCCTTACTATTCCGTTACTACATTTTAAGAAGGGAAAACGATGTTTAGAAGTTTGTTTTCAATCGAGTAGGAGGGAGCGATTAACTCCCGTCCTCTCACACCACCGTACGTACGGTTCCGTATACGGCGGTTCAATTAAGATAATTGACGCAAGTCTTTATAACTTCCGTGAATAGCTGTTCTCTTTATGCCAGTGGTCACTCCACCCTCCAAGAGATCTCCCACGGGATTCACCGCTTCCTCCCTCAAGTGAGGTACTACGTTTTCTGTGTTCATCATGACTCACTGAATGCCAAGGGCTATTCTCTCTTAATTGTTCGGTCCTTCTTAGTTGTTCTAGACCAACTAATACTATGACCTCTGCTGACTTCTGACGGTTCAGCTACTTATCACTAAGTAGGTTATGAAGCGTACTTCACATATCCACCAGACCTCCCCGGGTAAGAGTGTAATCTTTCCTTCCATCCATCTGCTTCATTTACTCTGTATCACCTTCGGCAGAAAGGGCTTTGTTTTGTCTTGCAAACTCACCCAGTGATACCTAGCCTCATATGAAGTTCGTGTTCCGAGAGACCTTAAAGTTTGCCGCTCGCTTCCTTCAGATTCCGCGTCACCACGGACACCCTTGCGTTAAGCTAACTGCTACTTCTGCCTTCGCAGCTCGGGACTTTCACCCTATAGATTACACCCATGCCGGGCGCACAAGAATAAAGCAGCAGAACAAGTCTGCCGCTTTATTATAATCCACATTTCAATTGGGCACCGCATTTTGTACAAGTATTGCAGCCGCCGATTTCTTGAACCTTTCCTTCCCGGCAAACAGGACATGTATTGCCGACTTCGTTGCCATATGTGACATCAGTTGAGCGCAAATCTTGAACAGTGTTCATTAACACAACTTTACCTTCATTTTCTTTCGTCGATTCCGGAATGTCGTCATTCAATACATTTTCTTCCGCTTTTAATGTCAGGACTTGGGTATCACGGCTTCCGTCTACATAAACAGTTCCGCCTTTTGCTCCGCCCTTCCATAGGCGCTCATATACTTTTTGCACTTGATCAACTGTATAGCCTTTCGGCGCATTTACTGTTTTGGAAAGGCTTGAATCGACCCATCGTTGAATGATGCATTGCACATCGGCATGAGCTTCAGGCGACAAGTCCATCGCTGACACAAACCAATGCGGTAAATGATTCGGATCAGCTTCCGGATGTTCGTTTAAATATTCTTGAACGATATCCGCTTTTACTTCAATAAATTTGCCAAGACGCCCGCTTCGGTAGTACGAGAAGGAGAAATATGGCTCAAGACCTGTAGAAACACCAACCATAGTGCCAGTTGATCCTGTCGGTGCTACCGTCAGCAAATGCGAGTTGCGAATACCATATTTTAAAATGTTTTCGCGAATATCTTCCGGCATTTTTTTCATATATCCTGTATTAATGAAGGCTTGTCTTAATTTTTGCGTCTCTTCCTCCGTTTCGCCGACTAGGAACGGGAAGCTGCCTTTTTCTTTTGCCAGTTCTATTGATGCCCGGTATGCGGTCGTTGCAATTACCTTAAACACTTCATCAACAAGCTTGTTGCCGTCCTCTGCTCCATATTCTTTTTCGCAGTAGATAAGCAAGTCCGCCAAACCCATAACGCCTAAGCCGATGCGCCGTTCACCCAGCGCTTGCTTTTTGTTTTCTTCGAGAAAATAAGGCGTAGCATCAATGACATTATCTTGCATTCTGACGCCGATTTCCACAGTTCGTTTGAGCTTTTCATAGTCAACAGCTTTCTTTTCCTTGTCGACCATCTTCGCCAAGTTTACTGCTGCTAAGTTGCAGACGGAATATGGCGCAAGAGGCTGTTCACCGCACGGATTTGTTGCAACAACCTTTTGACCGTATGCTCTTGCGTTCGTCATATCATTGGCATTGTCAATGAAGAAAATACCTGGCTCCGCTGAATAGGTTGCACAAATGTTAATCAGCTTCCAAAGCTCTCTTGCGCGAATTTTGCGGTACACGCGCACGCGATGCCCCATTTTCTCCCACTCGCGCACATCGCCAACTTTATGCCATTCTTCATTGTAAATCTTCATTTCTTCATCATTGTAGCTTTCCACATCTGGGAAGCGAAGCTCATACTCCCGATCTTCTTCCACTGCTTCCATAAACTCTTTCGTCAAGCAGACAGAAATGTTAGCGCCTGTTAAAAATTCCGGATTATGAACAGTATATGTTCCTCCGACTCGAAGCTTTAATTCCGCCTCTCTAATAACAGCGTCTGAAAAGCCTCCTTTGCCCGGAACATTTTTAAAGTTGACAATTCCTTGATACATGTCGCGCTCTTGCTGTGTAAGAGGAACAAATTTGAGCTTGTCTTCAGCCGCCTTCTTAATTCCTTCATCATTTGTATTTTCAATTAAGTAGCGCAAAATGCGCGGGTTTTGCATTTTGGAAACGATAAATTCAATGATGTCAGGATGCCAGTCGGCCAGCATAATCATTTGGGCTCCTCGCCGTGAGCCACCTTGTTCAACAAGATGGGTTAATTTTGCAATGTCATCCAGCCACGACACAGATCCTGATGATTTGCCGTTTACACCTCGGGCTAATGTGTTTCTTGGTCTCAATGTTGAACCGTTCGTGCCGACACCGCCTCCGCGGCTCATAATTTCCATTACTTGTTTGCGGTGTTCAGAGATCCCTTCACGGGAATCTTTTACAAAGGGCATGACATAGCAGTTAAAATACGTCACTTCGGTTCCTGCTCCTGCGCCGTAAAGAACCCGGCCAGCCGGAATAAAATGCAGATTGACGAGCTCTTGATAAAATTTTTCAAACCATTCTTTTCTTTTTTCTTCTGTTTTTTCAACAGCAGCAAGACCTGTTGCATTTCTTTTGGCAATTTGTTCATAAAAAATTTCAAGCGGTTTTTCGATGACATCTAAAGAGCGAACGATGATTCCCGTCTCCCGTTCTTCAGGCTTTTCAAGAGTATGACGAAACTCTTCTTCGACCTGAACCTTTGCCTTTTTATTTTCCCAATCAATTTCTTTAATGTAGCCTAGCCCTCTTGCAGGAAATTTTGGATCTTCCTTGATCGTCAGCACTACAAAATCGCCTTCAGATAGCGTAATTTTTTCAGTGTCTTTAAATGAATACCTGTCCAGCATTACAAGGCGCGAAACACCTTTGTGCGTGATTTTCATATCTTCCGTAATCGGATGCACCTGCGGGAAAAGGCTGATATCTTTATTCAGCTTCTCCACATCAATTTTCATTTTCTCATTCAGCGCCACTGTCATATTCACAACTCCCTTAAAAATATCGTACTTGATATACGTTACCACATTTAGATGATATTATCAACGAAAAAATAACAATATATTGTGCTAAAGAACATTTGTTTGCTCTATATATTGTATGATATACGCTACATTATGAAAATGTCAAATGTAAAACTAACCAAAAAAAGAAGCAAGGAAAAGAAATTTAATGATCTTAGAATCATTCCGGCGGTATTTGAAGAAATTTGTCAGTTGCAGTTTTTGAAAACACATCGGCACCTTGATTTACAAGCAACGATCCATTTCATTTTGATCATACAAAAAACGGCATGTTCGCCGCTTCATCTTCTAAAATTCCATTCTTCTGTTTCATATTTCTCTTTAGCCAGTTTTTTCACATACTCTTCTTGTTCGCTAGACAATTGGTACGGTCTCAACTCAATATCAAGCCCGTATTCAAACCCTTTTTTAAAGGCGCTCCATGCCTCTTCCATTGTGACTGGAGTTTCTCTAAGGTCGTTGATCGCCACCGCTTTATTTTTAAAGTTTTTCTCTAATCTTTCCCTGACTCGCTCATTAGGATATTTAAACAAGTCGAACAGCAGCTTTTCATCTAAATCTAGCAATATCGAGCCGTGCTGCAGGATAACGCCTTTCTGGCGAGTTTGGGCACTCCCGGCAACTTTTCTTCCTTCAACTACCAGCTCATACCAAGACGGTGCATCAAAGCATACAGATGACCGCGGATTTTTCAAATGCTGTTTTTCTTCATCCGTTCTTGGAATTGCAAAATGAGCGTCTAAGCCTAACAAGCGAAATCCATGCAAAATTCCTTCCGAAATTACACGATAAGCCTCTGTCACGGTTTTGGGCATTCGCGGATGATCTTCGGATACGATGACGCTATATGTAAGCTCCTTGTCATGCAGCACGCCCCTTCCGCCTGTTGGTCTTCGTACAAAGCCAAGGCCGTGCCGTCTTACAGCATCCATATCAATTTCTTTTTCAACCTTTTGAAAATAGCCGATGGATAATGTCGGCGGATTCCATCCGTAAAAACGAATCGTCGGAGCGATTTTTCCTTCACTGTGCCAGTCCAATAAAGCTTCATCAAGAGCCATATTGTAAAAAGGGGATGAAAAGCCAGAATCAATATAATTCCATATTTCTTTTCCCATATCGCAACCCTCTTTATTTTATATTTGCTTTTTTAGTCTATCAAATGAAGAGGATATTGTTAAATAAAACGCCCGAAAAGAAATGACATTTCCATTCTTGTTTTATATAATAAATGTTGTCCAACATTCGTATGTATGTTCACATGAACTTCAAACAAATAAATTCAAACAAATAAAAAGGAGTCGAACAAGCGTGGAATGGTCATTGCTCATTCTTGCAGCTATTATCATTTATTTTTTGGCCACATTTTTATATCAAAAAAAGATTATGAAAGGATTAACGGAGGAAGAATTTAAAGCCGGCTATCGGAAAGCGCAGCTCATCGATGTGCGGGAGCCGAATGAATTTGAAGGTGGCCACATTTTAGGAGCAAGAAATATTCCCCTTTCCCAATTGAGACAGCGCTATAAAGAAATCCGCCCAGACAAACCGGTTTATTTATATTGCCAGTCAAGTGCAAGAAGCGGGCGAGCCGCACAAATGCTGAAGAAAAAAGGCTATCAGGAGCTCTATTATTTAAAGGGCGGCTTTAAAAAGTGGACTGGAAAAATTAAAAAAGGGAAATAAAATGAAGCATAAAAAACAAGGATTCGCAAAACGCGAATCCTTACTTTTTTTCATATTTTAATATCGGATTTCTTGCTGCGAGTGTTTCATCGAGCCTTTTGACGACTGTTGTATGAGGAGCTTCTTGAACGATTTCCGGTTCTTCCTCCGCTTCTTTAGCAATTTGAATCATCGCTTCGATAAAGGCATCCAATGTTTCCTTCGATTCCGTTTCAGTCGGTTCAATCATCATGCATTCTTCAACATTGAGCGGAAAATAAATTGTCGGCGGATGATACCCGAAATCGAGAAGCCTTTTTGCAATATCAAGCGCACGGACACCGAGCTTCTTTTGCCGTTTCGCAGATAAGACAAATTCGTGTTTACAAATGCGGTCATACGGCATTTCGTAATAAGGCGCTAATTTTTTCAGCATATAATTCGCATTTAATACCGCATTTTCAGAAACCGCCTTTAAACCGTCCGGACCCATGGAGCGGATGTATGTGTATGCCCGCACATTGATTCCAAAATTTCCATAAAACGATTTTACTCGTCCGATCGATTGCGGCCTGTCTTCGTCGAAACGAAATCCATTTTCATCCTTGACGAGCACAGGCTTCGGCAAAAAAGGAATTAACTCTTTTTTCACACCGACAGGTCCTGAACCGGGACCCCCTCCCCCGTGGGGGCCTGTAAACGTTTTATGAAGATTTAAATGAACGACATCAAAGCCCATATCCCCTGGTCTCGCTTTGCCTAAAATTGCATTTAAATTCGCTCCGTCATAATACAATTTTCCTCCAACTGAATGAACAATCTCCGCCATCTCTACAATATGCTCTTCAAACAAACCGAGCGTATTTGGGTTTGTTAACATAAGAGCAGCTGTATTTTCTCCTACCACTCTCTTTAAGTCGTCTAGGTCGACAAGTCCGTTTTGATCAGATCGCACCGTGACAGTTTCAAAACAGGCAACGGTCGCTGAAGCAGGATTTGTTCCATGGGCTGAATCAGGTACAATCACTTGTGTTCGATGTTTTTCTCCATTTGCCTCATGGTAGGCGCGAATCATCATGAGCCCCGTCCACTCTCCGTGCGCCCCTGCCGACGGCTGCAATGTAACAGCATCCATACCTGTAATTTCTTTTAAATGTTCTGATAAATCATACATTAATTCCATTGCTCCTTGAACCGTCGCTTCATCCTGTAATGGATGAATATAAGAAAAGCCAGTTAATCTTGCCACATTTTCATTTATTTTCGGATTATATTTCATTGTACAGGAACCAAGCGGATAAAAACCGGAATCCACACCGTGGTTCCGCTTCGACAAAGCAGTATAATGGCGCATAATGTCAAGTTCTGATACTTCCGGCAGCTCGGCATCTTCTGTCCGCAAATAGTCACTAGGAATCAGCTGTTCAATATTTTCCTCCGGTACGTCTAAATCAGGCAGGCTGTATCCGATCCGTCCCGGTTTTGACATTTCAAAAATTAACGGTTGATCCTTCATTGCCATCCCTCCAACTCGTTCACCAATAAATCGATTTCTTCTTTCGAACGAAGCTCTGTTACCGCTACAAGCATATGTTTTTCAAGTTCCGGATACGTTCTGCCAAGGTCGTAGCCGCCGATGATTCCCTTTTCGAGCAGCTTTTTATTGGCCAAAGAAACTGGTTTGGACAGCTTCACGACAAACTCATTAAACATTGGACCCTGAAACGGAATGGAAAAACCTTTCTTCTCAAACATCTTTTTCGCATAGTTTGCTTTTTGGATATTTTGATAAGCCATTTCTTTTACACCTGTTTTTCCAAGAGCAGTCATGGCAACAGAAGAGGCAAGAGCATTTAACGCTTGGTTGGAGCAAATGTTTGATGTAGCTTTATCCCTTCTGATATGCTGCTCCCTTGCCTGCAGAGTGAGAACAAAGCCTCGTTTCCCCTCTTCATCTACTGTTTGACCGACGAGTCGCCCAGGAATTTTTCTCATCAGCTCTTTTTTTACGGCGAAATATCCACAAGTTGGACCGCCAAAAGACATTGGAATTCCAAACGGTTGAACATCGCCTACTACGATATCCGCACCAAATGAACCAGGCGGTGAAAGCACACCTAAAGCAAGAGGATTGCTTGAAACGATCAATAAGCTTTTCTCGGAATGGGAGATCTCTTCGATTTGGTGAAGCGGTTCAAGTTGACCGAAAAAATTTGGATGCTGTACAATGACTGATGCTACTTCGGCATTCATCATTTCTTTTAATGCCTCTACATCGGTCACTCCGTTTCGGTAAGGGATTTCCACTACCTCAACGTTTTGTCCTTTTGCATAAGTTTTTAGCACATCTCTCGTTTCAGGATGCACCGTTTGCGAAACGAGCACCTTTTTCTTTTTTGTTTGACCTGCAGCTAATAATGCAGCTTCTGCTAAAGCTGTCCCTCCGTCGTACATCGACGAGTTGGCGACATCCATTCCTGTCAATTCACAAATCATTGTTTGAAATTCGAATATTGCTTGGAGCTCGCCTTGAGAAATTTCTGGCTGGTATGGCGTATAAGCCGTATAAAACTCTGAACGGGAAATGACATGATCGACAATTGCCGGAATATAATGGTCATACACTCCAGCTCCCAAAAAGGAAACGTTTGTTTTTACATCTTTATTTTTGGCAGCAAGTTGAGATAGCTCGCGAAACAGCTCGGTTTCCGGTTTCTGAGCCTTTATGTTGTATTTTCCTTTAAACCGTACACTTTCTGGAATGTCGGCAAACAGGTCATCGATCGATTCGACTCCGATCGCCTCCAACATCTCTTTTCGATCAGTTTCTGTCATCGGTAAATAGCGATGCTTCATCGAAAGCTTCTCCTTTCTTTATTTTCCATTTTTTGTTGGTCGTTTATAAAATGGAGTTGGTACTACTCTTGCTTTTAATCGTTTTGTCCGAACTTCCACCTCGATTTCATTCCCGATCTCCGAAAATTCTTTCTTGACGAGAGCGATTCCAATGCTTTTATTCAAAGTAGGAGAGTGCGTCCCTGATGTAACAACTCCAATTTGTTGATTTCCAGAAAACAATTTATAGCCTGAACGGGGAATGCCTTTTTCGATCATTTCCAAGCCGACCGCCAGCCTCGATACCCCTTGTTCTTTTTGTATTTGCAATACATCTTTTCCGATAAAATTCTCTTTTTTCGTAAGCTTCACTGCAAATCCGACTCCTGCTTCTATCGGAGTAATGTCTTCCGAAAGATCTTGACCGTACAACGGCAAAGCTGCTTCCAGCCGCAAAGTATCACGAGCGCCCAATCCGCATGGAACAACTTTTTCTTTATCTCCTGCTTGCAAAATCTTCTCCCATAAATAAACGGTGTCCTCACTTTGGCAATAGATTTCAAAGCCGTCTTCCCCGGTATAACCAGTTCGGGCAATGAGCGCTTTTTTACCTGCGATCTCAGCACTTTCAATAAATTCAAAAAATTTCAACTCAGATAAGTGTACGTCTGTTAAAGTTTGCAGCACCTTTTCCGCTTTCTGGCCTTGCAATGCAAGGAGAGCACAGCTTTCAGAAATATTTTGCAATTCAACATCTCCGTGTTTTTGAGACATGAGCCATTGAAAATCTTTTTGAATATTCGCTGCATTGACTACTAAAAGATATTTTTCCTCGTTTAGCCGATAAACGATTAAATCGTCTACACAGCCTCCATCTTCATAACACATAATTGTGTATTGAGCCTTTCCATCCCGAAGCTTTGAAACATCATTAGTTAATACCTTTTGCAAAAACTGAAGACTGTCTTTCCCTTTTACAATGATTTCTCCCATATGAGAAACATCAAATAGACCTGCATTGGTGCGGACAGCGTAATGCTCCTCTTTAATGGAAGTAAATTGCACAGGTAATTCCCATCCTCCAAAATTGATCGTCTTTGCTCGATATTGTTTATACACTTCAAAAAGAGGAGTGCGTTTTAATTCATTCATCATTTCCCCTCCTGATCTATTTTTTGCATCTAGTTTCTCTCAAAATTTTTTAGCTTAAAAAGCAGAAAAAAGGACAGAAAACGGCCTAGTATCGTCTTGTCTATTCCGATCGACAAGATTTTGCTACACCGTCTCTGTCCTTGCACCTGAAAGTTTACCTTAAAAAGGCTTTCCCCTTTGGTGGTTTGCACAATATGCAAACACTCTCCAGAGCTGCGTCAAACAAGAGTCTTTTTGCCTGAGAGATTCACATATGCTTGCTCCTTCGGCGCCTCACAAAGGAGGTCTCTCCCCTTGCTCTCATCCGCACATATTTTCTTGTAAATTGTGAAAAAATAACAAATGACATATTCGACAAAAAGGAAAAAGATGAGTAGAAAACAAAAGAAAAAGACTTCAAACGTATTTTAATCGTATCATCTTTAAACGGTTTCAGCAATACCTTTCCCAAATAATTTTAAAAAATCATTGTTAATTGTTCGTGTTTATAAAAATTTATAATCAAAAAACGGGACGGTTTTTGAATTAGCGATAAAAAAAATGAACATTTCACTTTGAATATAAAAATAAAGGATAGGGTGTGGGCAATGAATATAAACATCCGCTATAAAACAACATGGGAAGAAGAATTTTTGCAAAGATTAAAGGAAGACGGTCCGTGGGCAAACTGGGAATTATACAAATTAGCTTATGAAGTTACGAATTATTTGTCCATTCCATCATTTGAAGGTTTAGTAGCTCCTTTGCATCTTGATCATGTAACCCCTCTTCCCCACCAATTGGAGGTCGCACAAACAGTAGTAGAAAAATTAAACGGAAAAGCTATATTAGCTGATGAAGTCGGTCTCGGCAAAACAATTGAAGCCGGATTAATATTAAAAGAATATATGATTCGCGGACTTGTCAAAAAAGTGCTCATCTTAGTTCCAGCTTCACTCGTCTCCCAATGGGTGAGGGAATTAAATGAAAAATTTTACATTCCTGCCGTTGAGCAAAAGAAAAGCTATGTTTGGGAGCAATGCGATGTTGTCGTATCTTCCCTTGATACAGCAAAAAGAAGCCCCCATAAAGAAATTATTCACGGATTGGATTATGACATGGTCATCATTGATGAAGCGCATAAATTAAAAAATAACAAAACAAAAAACTATGAGTTTGTTCAAAATTTAAAGAAAAAATTTTGTTTATTATTGACGGCAACGCCTATTCAAAATCGCATTGAAGAAATTTTCAACCTTGTTTCTCTTTTAAAACCTGGACATCTCGGCAATGAACAGCTCTTTCACGATATGTTTAAGAAAAAAGGACGGAATATTCGTGACGATGAGCATTTACGAGAACTTGTCAATAAAGTTATGATACGAAACCGCCGCATTGATACAGGAATTGAATGGTCAAAAAGACATGTGGAAACGATTTGGATTCAATTTTCGGAAGCTGAACAGGCTTTATATGATGCCATCAGCCAAATTCGGTCGTCATTCTCTATTCCGACAAGCAGTTTCTCCATTTTAACGCTTCAGCGTGAAGCATGTTCGAGCAGAGAAGCAGTGTACATAACATTAAAAAAAATGCTTGATAAAAAGGATGAAGCTCCACAATTGCCTGAAAAGATCATTCGCAATCTAATGGGCTATATCGATCAAGTAACAAAAAATTCGAAAGCAGAAAAAACGGTCGAACTCATTCAAAACATTAACGATAAAGTGATTATTTTTACCGAATACCGGGCAACACAATTATATTTACAATGGTTTTTAAAACAGCACGGCATAACATCTGTTCCGTTCCGCGGCGGATTTAAACGCGGCAAAAAGGATTGGATGAAGGATTTATTTAAAAATAGAGCGCAAGTACTGATCGCGACAGAGGCAGGAGGGGAAGGGATAAATTTGCAGTTTTGCAATCATATTATTAATTATGATCTGCCTTGGAACCCGATGCGTTTGGAGCAGCGAATCGGGCGCATCCACCGTCTCGGACAAGAACGAGATGTGTTCATTTATAACATGGCGACAAAAAATACAGTAGAGGAGCATATCTTAAAGCTATTATATGAAAAAATAAATCTGTTTGAACGTGTTATTGGGGAATTGGACAGTATTTTAGCAAAACTTGACCTCCGCAATATTCATGAACATATAGAAGATATTATGATTCAGTCGAGTTCGGAAGGAGAAATGAAAATTAAAATGGAAAATTTAGCGGCTATTCTTAACTTTGGTGAACAATTACAACAGGCCGAGAATAACTGATTTCTTTTTTTCATAGCTGCTTGCAAAATTTTTAAATAGGAGGCGGAATGATGCAGCAGGCTCAAATTTCCACATTTTTAAAACGCTTTTTTCAGGCGACCAATTGTCCAATTATTGAAGAAAAAAACGGATATTTTACCGTTCAATTAACTGTTGAAATGGATAAAGAATTAATGAATCGGCCTTTTTACTGGCATTATTTAGAAAAAACCGGCGGAACTCCAAATCCGATGAAACTTACTTTCATCACGGATTCAAAGGAGGCTCCGGAAGATGTAAAAGGTGAATGGATTCATTTCGGATCGCCGAGACTGCACCAAATTTTTGCGGCAACGAAGAAAATGTCTTCTTATATTCGGTTATATGAACAGACAGCAGCTTCCAAAGCAAACGTGCCGCTGCACCCTTGGATTGGGATGAATGTAACGATTTCGTATATTTGTGACAAAAAGAAGGATCAAACTTATTCATTAGGACTGCATTTAATCAATGGAAGGATTGTTGAAAATTTTCAGGAGCAGCTAGAAAAAATTCATTTGACACCGAAAATTCCTGATTTTTGTTTTACCATTACGCCATTAATTACACCAAAAAGCGGATTAACTCGATTGAAGCATTACGTGATAAAAAAAATTGAAGAAGATGACCATCGGTGGGCGGAAGAAGCGAGAGAACGAATGAATGCCGATTTAGCATTGTTGGAGCATTTTTATGAAGATCTAGATGAAAAACCTTCTGTTTATTGGACAGAAAAGAAGGCGATTCAAGAGCTGTATGAACCGCGCATTGAAATAGAAGTCCACAATGGAGGAATTTTTTATTTATCATCGGATTCTATAATTCATTAAAATAAAATCAAGACGCAGAAAATACGCTCGAAATTGAATGATCTCATCACTTTTCAATAAAAAAGGAGCTGGTAAACGGCTCCTTTTCCTTTATTTCTTTTTCTTGATCAAAATTAAAAACGCCATCGGCAAAAATCCAAACCATCTCATTGATAATGGAAGACGATCTTTTTTCCGTTCCTCACGCTTTTGTTTCCTTGTTTCTTTTGGGGTGTCGATAAACTTTACAAACTGTTCGGTTACATATTTCACATAATCATTACCAGACATAAGCGGGCACCTCGAAATAAAATTTTTTTATATTATTTCCTAAACTCTGTTCATTTAAACAGACATTCTGGCAAATAAACGATTGGTTGAAGCTTTGATAAGGCGCTGAACGATGAAAGCTATGAATATTCATTCCAGCTCATAATCTGTTGATTGTTCAAATCATAATGAAAGTTTGCCGTATACTCCGTTCCTTTTAACGTCTTGCATGTAATGGAAATATTGACGATTCCTTTTTCTTTTTTCGTTCGTTTATACGAAATGGTTCCATTTGGGAGTTCAAGTATTTCCTGGGTATCAGAATAGTCAGCTTTTTTCAGCGAATATTGAACACCGGCAAGCATTAACGTTTCCTGCAAATAAAACTCTTTCGCATCATGCCGAAATCTTTGCTCTTGTATATATGAGGAAGCATATGCGGTAAGAATCATTATGCAAAGCAGAAATATGCCGATCGTCATCGGAAAAATATGACCATCTTCATTTTTCAATCAGGAATCACTCCTTTCACATCGCGAATGGTTCCTTCAAACCGCTTACCTTCTAAGCTTGTGATTTCAATTTTCACACCATGTGTTATTGGAATAAAATGAGCGGCTTGAACACCGCGCAGCACAATAACATGTCCTTTTCCGTCAACCTGATAGCGCAGCAAATCATTATATTGACTGAGTGTGACTACTTCTCCTTTTTGATTTTTATATTGTAAAACATTTTGCTTCACCATTATTTGTTGAGATGTTTTGATTTCACGATGAAGCTCAATTAGAAATAAATTCCACTCGCTTGGATGTAAATCTTGCTGTCTCGTATTCAATTTGAGAAAAAATGAGAGCATGGGTGCAAAGGAAGAGATGATGATGGTTGTCGCTAGAAAGGCTATCAGCATGTTTGCTGCCGTATATCCTTTATTGTTCATAAATGTAGCCGCAAACCTTTTGTTCTGCATTTTCATCCGAAAGAACACATAATTCAGCAAATTGCCCCTCCTTTCCCCACACCAGTTCGAACATCATCCCTTGCCGCTCAACTTGGCCATTTGTTTTTTTCTTTTCAAATACAAAACGTTCAAGTTCTTCTTTGAGCAGTTGATAAGCCAGCACAGATGCTGCTGCTTCTTTTTGCTGTTTCAATAAGGCTGTTGACACAGGGACCAGCGTCAGCGAAAGCAAACACCATATGGAAAATGCTATTAATATTTCTGTGATCGTATATCCGCTATAATTTTTCCACACGGAACCTTCCTCTCCCTAAATTAAAAATGATTTTGTACGTTTTTTTATCATACGAAATGAAGATTGTTCCAGCTTGATAAAAATAGCCGGAAGGAGAGTACTCGATTGGAAATTTTATGTTTCCTGATTCGACTTTTATGTTTTGATCGTATGCTCTTTCAAACAGTTCCCCTTTAAAGCCGGATCGTTCAGCTTCGTAGTAATGTTTGTCAGGATACCAAAACAAATAAATTTTTTCTTTATTAACGAATGCGTGCTGTTGTACATATAGCAAATCTTTTTCCAGTTGAACGAAAAATTGATCGATGACTTTTTCTCTGTAAATATTTACTGCTCCAATCCATATAAAAGAGCTGATCAATAAAAAGATCGAAAGAACAAGAAGCATCTCCAGAACAGTAAAACCACTTTGCCTAGTTGCTCTTAATGACGTTTCCATTTGCATCAATTTCAATCTCATCACCATTTGGACATTTTCCAGAATTATTCGGCAAGTACCCTTTAGTGATTAAATCATTAATTGTTGGTGTTTGATGAAACTCCATTTCATATGCGACGACTTGACCCTGCACCATATCAATTAAACCTTCGCACCCTTTATTTTGAATATTTTTATTATGAGCCATAACATTCGGAATCGTTATAATAAGCAAAATCGAGATCACTAACAGTACAACCAGCATTTCCACTAATGTAAATCCATGTTCATTTTTCACTATTTTCATCCTCCTATACTTGACCCATCATTTGGTACATTGGAAGCAAAATCGATAAATAAATGATCAATACGAAGACCCCGATCATCAGAAAAACGACCGGCTGAATATAACTAATGATTCTCATTATTTTTTGTTCCATCCGCTCCAATACGAACCGGCTGTACATATACAACTCTTTAGACAATTGACCGACGGCTTGTCCATGTTGAACAACAGAGGAAAGTTCCTGTTCAAAAAATGGACTTTCAGCAAATATGATCTCTAGCGATTCTCCTTTCTTTAATTTCTCGATAAACAGATTGGCCTCTTCCCTATAAAAATGGAGAAAATGTTGTTCTTTAAACAGAGTAAAGCATTCAAAAACGGACAATCCTCCCTTCAACAAATTGCTCATTTGCAAAGAAAAATAGTAGCTGTGAAATAACCGCAAACCTTTTGACACGATCGGAATTTTCATAAGCAGCTTCTGTTTTTCAAGTGGAGGCTTTTTTTTGAAAGAGACCCAATAATAGAAAAAAAGGAGCAATAAGAAACTAAACAAAATGAAAAAAAACGTTTTAATGCCTTGAATGGTAAACATGACAAATGTCAGAAAGAAGGAGGCGTTCAAATCAACTGCTTCATACATATACGAAAATTGCGGGGTAACAACTGCTTGGATGACAAATAAAATAATTAAAAGAAGAGCAATTAAAAAGAGCGGATAGCGGAGAACTTGAATAAATTTTTCCAAATGGAGGAGTTGTTTTTCCAGCATTACTGAGCTTTCTTTTAAAGCAAAATGTATATCACCATGCTTTTCAGCAAAGAAAAGATAGCTTAGTACATCTCGATGAAATCCAAGCTTCTCAAAAGCCGTGTATAGTGAATCTCCTTTTGTCAACATCTGTATACAAGCCTCAATATCTTGTCGGTATTTTTCTTTTACATGAAAACTCATAAAGCGAATAGCTTCATTTAATGCATACCCTTCTGAAAGCAGCTCACTCACTTTCTTCAAAAATTGTGCCTGCATCTTTTTGTTCCATCGATGCCTATTCATATTCGAACACCCAACGATCATATATGTCCGGATATAAATATCCAAGAGCGATTCCTTTTTTAATTACATCTTTTAACTTCATATAATCTAACTCACTCTGCTCCTCTCCTTTTGCTTCCCGAATAGCGGCGGTTAAATTTTTGCCGTAAAGAAGTTCATAGACCCCAATTCTCCTAATTTCCTTTAATTTTTTGCAATAAGGCGGGCAATTCCCTTTGCAAAACGGGCATATTAAATGAACGAGACGCTGCGCAGCAACAGCGATCAAAGTTTGCTCAATTTCGGAAAAGGTTACACCAAATTCTAATAATCGGTAAATAGCTCCCTTTGCATCCCGCGTATGCATGGTGGTCAGTACTAAATGTCCGCTAAGCCCAGCCCGGACCGCAATCCTTGCTGTCTCATGATCCCGAATTTCACCGACCATAATCACATCCGGATCATGTCTTAATATTGCTTTTAACCCATTTGCATACGTAATTCCAGCTTTTTCATTGATCTGCACTTGAAGCATTTCATCGCTTTTCGTTTCCACAGGATCTTCAAGTGTGATGATGTTTCTTTTAAAATGTTTTTTTGCATAATGGAGAAGCGAATAAAGAGTGGTCGTTTTTCCCGAACCGGTCGGACCGGTAAGGATCAGGAGACCGTGAGAATGCTTTAAAAATGAAAGCATTTTTTTGGATTCTGACGGGAACAATGAAAGTTTTTCAGGCGTTTGAATCGATTGCTCTAGCAATATTCGGATGACTAGACTTTCATCAAATACTGTAGGCAATGTCGATAAACGAAGATGCACCTCTCCGTAAATCGTATGGAAGGAGTAAGCACCGTTTTGCGGACGCCTTTTTTCGCCAATATCCATTTGGGCCATAAATTTAAAATGAGAAATTAAGCGTTCACAAATAGCTTTTGGCAGATGAAATATTTCTTTGATGTCATCGTCAATTCGAAATTGAATAACTGCTTTTTTCTTTTTCGGAACAATATGGATGTCTGAGGCACTAAATGAACACGCCAGTTCAATCAGTTTTTCGCTAAGCTTTTCAATTTCAATCATTCCATATCCCCCCTTTCTTTTCTTAGGATTCATCTTAACGAATTGAAGAGAAAAATGCGAACGTAGATAATGGATTTTTCTTTTCCCTTTCCTTTTGCAAAATTTAATTGAACATAACCGAAAAATAACAATTGTTTGCAAAGACTGTTTAGAAAACAATTTTTTGCTATAAACTCATAATTTTTGAACATTTTTTTACAACATGTTTGAAAACAAAGTGGATACAATAACAATTGGAAACGGTATATTTACAATGTATCAAGCTGTACATTATAATATAAAAAGCGACCGATTGAGGGAAAAGGAGGGAAACACAATGGATCGCATGTTCCGTGTACTCGGTTTTTGGACAGGTATTTTTGCTATTATGTTTTATTTAGGCGATATGAAGACGACGTCTTTACTTTTCTTTGGTCAAACTGGATTTTTTGTTTTACTATCTTATTTAAAATTAACTGAACGAATGTATATTTATATTTTCGGAGCATATTTGACCATTTTCTTCGTCGGGTTTACATATTGGACGACGTTTATGATGGTCCCTGGACAAGGCGGCCATTAATAAAAACAGGCAATTCCGCAATGGAATTGCCTGTTTTTTGACCTTCTTCAATTTTTACGAAAGCGAAAATCCATTTAAAAAAGGATTTGTTTCCATTTCTTCTATAATGGTTGTTTCTGAACCGTGGCCAGGCAACACAATGGTTTCTTCCGGCAGCACTAGCAGTTTTTCATGAATGCTTTTCAGCAGTTCTTCATGATTCCCTCCAAGCAAATCCGTACGGCCAATGCTTCCTTTAAATAATACGTCGCCTGAAAAAACAGCATTTGCTTCTTCTAAATAGTAGGAGATGCTTCCAGGAGAATGCCCCGGTGTTTCAAATAAAGAGAACTGGAAAGAACCAATTGTCAAGCTTCCTTCTTCCCGAATGATTTCGTCCGCTTCCTCTACCGTTACATTTTTTCCATTCATAAAATGACCAGATCCATTTAAAGAAGGATCGCCAAGCCATTTTTGTTCTTTTTCGTGGACATATACTGGAATATTCCAAACTTTTCGAACATCATCAATCGCTCCGATGTGATCAAAATGTGCATGTGTCAACAAAATGGCAAGGGGAGTCAACTGATGTTTGCGCAATACTTCAATTAGCTTTTCTCCTTCATCGCCTGGATCAAATAAAATACACTCATTTTTGTCATTTGTTAAAATATACGCATTTGTTTGCAGCAATCCGAGCGGGATTCTCATCCATTTCATGCTCTCACCTCAGGTCAATTTCTTTTCCATTTCCATCATACAAAACATTCTTTTTTGGCGCAAAAGGAATAGTTAGAAAATTTTTGGCCAAACCTAAAATGTGCAGGACATACCGTTCATAAAATTGACATAGTCATTTTATGCAAACGTACCGTTCCTACCTCGACAAATCTAGTAAAAGAGATTAAAATATGAAGGGGAAGATATTTGCCGCACTTCAACGTATAAAAGATTGGGGGCTATACAATGGGTACTGTCATTATCTTTACTTTAGTAACTTTGCTTGGTATCTATGCTATTTTCCGTTCTTTAAAACAAAAAAACATATTGGGAATTTTGTTTGCGCTTGGAACAGTCGCTGTTTTTGGATGGTTTACCTATAAAACGATTGTTCACCACGGTATACCAGTGCCACACTAAAAAAGAAAGAATGGCGGGGCCATTCTTTTTTTTATGAATAAATAAACATTCCGTTGTCACACACCCGTCTTTTAACCTCCGCTTCATATTGCCAAAAAAGATGCTTTCACTCCTGTTTATTTTACAATCTCCTGAATCTTTTCCTTACTTAAATCCATGATTTTTTCCAATCTCGGCCCATACAAAGCATAATGACCGGATGGCGAAATGAGGATAGGATCGTTTGTCACGTTTTTGAAGATGGTTTCTTTTTTCTTAGTGATAAGGTTAAATCTCTGCAGTTCAAAGGAACCGTCCTGGGATTTGGCAACGGGCACAAATGTATAAAACTGCTGATTTTGAGCATTGAAGTCATAGTAGGGAAAAATCCATTGAGAGTAATCGGAAGCCAAAGGGACACGAAATGTAGACAACACTTTTTTTGATGAAGAATTTATAAAAACATATTGACCGAATCCTTTTTCCTGTTGATTTTCCTGCAAATACATGACAATCGATGAAAAATTTCCATTTCCGATGACATGATCAGCGATTTTTTTTTCGTGATGTTTCATTAAGTTTGCTTCATAAAGCGGAGCGCTTAACTCAGGCTCATCGTTATTCCATTTTACATATGTAATGCGATCTTCATCTGTCCATTGAAAAAAAGGTATTTGATAGGGACTATCCACAACTTTTTTCTCTTTCAAATCAAGCAAATAAGTCTTATATGACCAATCTTCAGCAAATGCTGTAACCATCAGCTCGTTTTCATTATAGGGATTCCATGTGTATTGAAGTTCAAACGCATTGATTTCCCAATGAAATAATTCCTCTCCTTCGGTGTTTACAAATGTCAGGATGGCTTGATTGGTTTCATGGCTTGAATGAATGAGAAAAATTGTTCGGCGATCATTGGGCACTGTTTGAATAATCGGATGCTTTGTCTGAAAAAATAGTTCATCTTTTCCGCTTTGAAGATCGTGACAAATAACTTCCGAACGGTCTTCAAGATTTTTAATGTAAAGCACAGCCGTTTCATGAAACCATCCAGTAATATTTTGAAAGGTATTTTCCTCTGCTTCAATCGGTTGAATGTTCTCTAAAAGATTCTGTTCTGCTTTAAAGTTATCAAACTCGGTTTCCATTTTTTTCTCTTTTGTCACTTGTTTCTTTTCATCCGTTAGCTGATGAAATTCACAAGACGACAAAAAGAGAATCGGAAAGCACATGACGAAAAAAAATGCTGCCCTCATCACCCTCATCCTTCTCATCCAATTTTCACTTATAATTTACGAATTTTAAAAAAAAAATTATTTGCACAGCAAATATAGCGACGCCCAAAATATTCCCTTTGCTTTCCGATAAATTTCATCAAATTGGTCAAGCGGCAAAGGGTTCCTTCCTCTGCCTAATTCAACGGTAAATCCCGGCTTTCTGTATTCTTTAATAAACCAATCGCGAAAGCCGGCATGACTATCAATCATTCGGATTCCTTTATATCCGCTTAACAACTCATACTCTTTTACGATTTCTTCCGACTCCTCTGGTTCATAATTTAAATACCCCCAATATATTTCTTCTCCTTGTGTGTGGAAGGCTACGATGAGATCAAATTGAGACTGCTTGACTAGTTCACTCATAGCAATTGCTTCCGGCTCTGAGAGAGGATAATCACCTGGATAATCACGAGGAGCCGGGGATTTTGGGCTTTTTCTTTCTTTTTCAATTTCCCAAAAGGCAGGAAATTGATTGTTCAGATCAACGCCGCGAATATTTGCTTTCCAATCGGAAAAATCTTCACAGTTATTATTTAACTTGACGGCCTGTTCTTTCACTTGAGGATCAAACGATTCGGCTGCTAAAACAAGATTCACTCCATCCGGATTCACCATCGGAACAAACGATAAAGTTATCTGCTCATAAAGCTGTCTTACAGAAATTCCATTAATCGATTCGTTTAAAATAAGTTTCCGAACATACTCATTGAGCCATTTCATCATAATGGCTGTCGTAATCCACTCATTTGCATGAAACGAACCGTTCATATGAACTTTTTTCGTTCCGGAACCGATAAGAAGTTCAACTAAAGGATTCCCTAGAACACTGCGGCCGATAATCCTCTCTTTAATAAATGGGTAATTTTTTTTTAACACCGCAATATCGCTTGTCAAAGCAAAAAAATGATAGGGCCGTTTTGGATCAATTACAGGCCATGAAATTGGGACAGCATTGTATGTATTTTTAGTCAAGCTTGGTGAAGGATGAAACGGATTATTTTGTACGAAACCCCATCCGGGAATGACGATTTTTTCCCCTTTAAAGATTTTTTCGTTTTCGAAGAAGGGATTTGAATCCAACAACAATCGTTTTGAAAGTTGATATTTTTTTCCCAAGTGCTCCAAATCCGCTGTTTCATTCATACAGATTTCCATAAAAAAACCCCTCTCCCCTTTTTATTCAGTACATAACATATTATATGAACGACATCATGTTTCATTAATAAAACGTATAAAAAAGCTCTGACCTAATGGCCAGAGCCTTTTACTGTTTTTTTGCAGCTTGCTGCTCGGTTGAATTCGGAGATGGTTCATCCTCTTTGTCAAAAAACCGCAGCAGGTCACCATAAATAATTTCATCCGAATAATCAAGCTCATTTTTCGCTTTTTCCATATATGGTTCACATGCATTTTTATCCTCAACAGCTTCGCCTGTTGATTTGTCATAGCATATTCCTCTTGTATACACATATTGATCCGTAATAAAGCTGCCGTCCCTTAACACAGCAAACGGAATACGGTCTTTTGAAAAAATATCTGTACCAAATTCGATATCGTTTTTCGTATCAATGCCTAGCAGGTTTAAAATAGTTGGCTTCAAGTCAATTTGCCCGGCGACTTGATGGAACACTTTCGGATTTTTATCGGTAACCCCTGGAATATGGATAATTAACGGAACTTTTTGCAGCTGAATCGTATCAAGCGGCGTAATTTCCTCTTTTCCTAAAAATTGTGCCATCGCTTTGTTATGGTTTTCGGAAATACCGTAATGGTCGCCGTACAATATAATAATTGAATTTTCATATAGTCCAGCTTTTTTTAGATCTTCGATGAACACTTTCAAGGCTTCATCTGTATAACGAACCGTCGTAAAATAGCGATTCACGACTCCATCTTCAGAATCAAATTCATCAATCAATTTATCTTCTTCACCCAACTCAAACGGAAAATGGTTCGTTAATGTAATATATTTCGTATAAAAAGGCTGAGGAACATTTTTCAATAATTGTACCGACTGCTTAAAGAAGTCAATATCCTTCAATCCCCATCCTACCGAATTTTCTTCCGTCACATTATAATCTCTGACATCAAAGAAACGGTCGTATCCAAGAGAATTATACATCACATCGCGATTCCAGAATGTGCGGTTATTTGCATGAAATACAGCTGTGTAATAACCGTAATCCTTTAAAATTTCCGGAGTTGCATTGTACTCATTGTTCGCATTTGTAAAGAAGACTGAGCCTCTTCCCAACGGATACAAAGAATTTTCCAATAAAAATTCTGAATCTGACGTTTTGCCTTGTCCTGTTTGATGGTAAAAATTATCAAAATAGTAGCTTTGTTTAATAAAATCATTTAAAAACGGAGTAATTTCTTGTCCGTTCAATTTCTGATTGATAACAAAGTTTTGGAACGACTCCATAGAGACGATAATGACATTTCTACCTTTTGCAATTCCATTCATTTCTTTACTAGGTTCTTTTTTGTTCGCATTTAAATAATTTTGAATTTCGACCAAGTTATTGCTGTCAGCTAACGCACGTTGTGCAGACGTTTTGGACTGCAGCAAAGAATCGTAAATATGAAAATTGTATACACCAATATTTTTGACGAGCATCTCCCTGTCAAACGTTCTTGTTAAAAGCTGCGGACGCTCTGTTTCAGCCAATCCAAGATTAAAGAAAAACACAGCTGCAACCATTAAATAATATGCTGTTTTTTCTTTGCGCATTAATTTTTCCTGTTTGCGGAAAACAGGTCTCCGTGAAAGCCAAATTAAAATGGCTATATCAACAAACATTAATATATCGACAGGTTGAATCAGCTCGGTTATGCTGCTTCCCAAATCTCCCATATTGCTAGCTTGGAAGAGCACGGGAATAGTCAAAAAGTCGTTATAAAACCGATAAAAAACAACATTAGCTAATAAGAGAAAGGTCATCACAATGCTGGCACCGGTCACCCAGCGATTCCGGTTTTTGTCTTTCATAAATAATCCAATACCAAAAACAAACAGCAAAAAGCTCAGCGGATTGATGAATAAAATAATCTCTTGCTTGAAATTTTCTATTTTTATATCAAAGCTAGTTTTGTAGACAATGTACGTTTTAATCCACATAAAAAATGTCGCTAATAACAAAAAAGAAATTTTTGAAAATGTGCTTTTACGCATTTTTTTACCTCCTCAAACGGTGGACCTGCGCATTTCTACACTTAAGTGTTTTTTTCCATTTTTTAGGCATCTTAGTGAATAACTAAAGATTATCTTAATACTTCTTCCAAAAAAAATCAATGTTTTTTTACAATATATTTACAATAAGATGCTAGCTTTTTATATATTATTTTATCTCAGTACCTATTATGTTTAGACGGACAAAAATTAAAAAAGTTTCATATAAACAGAATTTGTTATAATCCAAATTTGGCTGCCAAAAAAATAGCGCCTTTTTTAAAAGCGCTATCAGATTTTCTTTGCTGGACCTCGACAAGGTACATGTCGAGTTTGGGATTGTGGCTTTAGCGCACACATACTGAAAGGAGCCGGCATCCGCCAGCTACTTTCAGATGAAAATCGAACAAATATAAATCGAGTAGGAGGGAGCGATTAACTCCCGTCCTCTCACACCACCGTACGTACGGTTCCGTATACGGCGGTTCAATTAAGATAATTGACGCAAGTCTTTATAACTTCCGTGAATAGCTGTTCTCTTTATGCCAGTGGTCACTCCACCCTCCAAGAGATCTCCCACGGGATTCACCGCTTCCTCCCTCAAGTGAGGTACTACGTTTTCTGTGTTCATCATGACTCACTGAATGCCAAGGGCTATTCTCTCTTAATTGTTCGGTCCTTCTTAGTTGTTCTAGACCAACTAATACTATGACCTCTGCTGACTTCTGACTGTTCAGCTATCTATCACTAGATAGGTTACCAAGGTTACTTGGCGTGCCAGCCAGACCTCCCCGGGTAAGAGTGTAATCTTTCCTTCCATCCATCTGCTTCATTTACTCTGTATCACCTTCGGCAGAAAGGGCTTTGTTTTGTCTTGCAAACTCACCCAGTGATACCTAGCCTCATATGAAGTTCGTGTTCCGAGAGACCCAAAGTTTGCCGCTCGCTTCCTTCAGATTCCGCGTCACCACGGACACCCTTGCGTTAAGCTAACTGCTACTTCTGCCTTCGCAGCTCGGGACTTTCACCCTATAGATTACACCCATGCCGGGCGCACAAGCAAGTGGAGAGAAACACATTGTTTTTCTCCACTTACTTCATTTTAGGGACTTATCGGACAATTCCTTTTTAGTCTTTCTCAATTTTCAAGTATGTACGTTTTAACCAGCCATGCGCCGCCAATTACACCTGCATCATTGCCAAGCGTTGCAAGAGCAATATCTGCTGCGGAAGCTTCATGAAAAACGAACTGTTGAAAAACATTTTTAACTCTTTTTATTAAAAATTCCCCAGCCTTTGATACTCCACCGCCAATGATAATTTTGGAAGGATTTAAAGCAGTAGCCAAGTTGGCAAGAGCAAGACCAAGATGCATCGTCATGTCGTCGACAACCTGCAATGCCATCTCATCGCCGTTTTTCGCAGCATCAAACACATCTTTTGCAGTGATCGATCCTTTTCTTTCCAATTCTCGATTCAGCGTTGATCTCCCATTAAACTCTTCCATTTTGGCTATAGCCATTCGAACTATTCCAGTTGCAGAGGCGACCGTTTCCAGGCAGCCCGTTTTTCCGCAGTTGCACGGAAAACCTCCATGCAAAACGGAAGTTATATGGCCGATTTCTCCGCCTGCGCTATTTTTCCCATGGATTATTTCTCCATTTGCAATGATTCCTCCGCCGACTCCCGTTCCGAGTGTGACGCATATTAAATCCCTTTCTCCATTCCCCGCTCCTTTCCACATTTCACCAAGAGCTGCAAGGTTGGCATCATTATCAACGATTACTTGCAAACCAGTTTCTTTTTCAAGATTTTTCTTAAGCGGATAATTATTTTCCCATCCAATATTGACAGTTCTAGAAATGATTCCCTCTGTTAAATCGACAGGGCCAGGCGCCCCCATGCCGATTCCAATCAGCTTTTGCTTCGATTCACCAAGTTCTTTCAACTTTTCGTATATAGATTGAGAAATATCACTAACAATATTTTTTCCTGATTTATCGGTAGGGATTTCCCATTTTTCAATAATATCTCCATTTATATTGATAAATGCAATTTTTATCGTAGTTCCCCCTAAGTCCACACCAACTAGCCAATTATCGATCATATTTTTCACCCTTTACTCTTTTTCTCTTATCTTTTTCTATCATTATTTCTCGTCTTAACAATAGCATGGCCATTTCAAATTCTTTTGCGTCAATCAGCTGCGACTCAAACAGCTGCTTCACCTCCTCCTCCATTAATTCAAGATCAGCCACACGATCTCCGATGTATATGATAGTACCGAAACGTTTTAAAAGCTGTTGTATGTCGTAAATCGTTTTCAAAAACATCACCTTCTAAATAAAAATGCGGATAAGCTGCACATATTGCTAAAGTTCTTTTTTTGAAAACTTCCGAACAAGTCATCGAGCTATAGATTGTCAAGCTGTTGTTTTAGCTGCTGATATTCCGCTTTTCCCGGATCAAGCTTCAATGCCTTATCAATCGCTTCTTGTGCTTTCACAACATCATTCTGTTCCGCATATATTAGGCTAAGTACATAATAAGCTTGATGAAATGTCGGATCTTTTTCCAATACATTGTTTAAATATTCAATTGAGCTTGCCACATTGTTCAAACGATATTCCGTATAAGCAAGTAAATAGATGATTTCAACTTTTGCATCATCAAGCTCCTTCGCTTCCGAAAGCACTTCGGAAGCCTTTTGGAACTCCTTGTTCTCAATTAGTGCCTGCGCCCTTGCTAAAGCCATTTCCGAATTGCGCTTAGGGGCTATTTCATATCCATAATACCCAAGACCGAAAACGAAGATGATCGATAAAATAAGCCCCACTGCTCTCGTGAAAAATTTGGACATCCTTGGAATCTGCAGAACAAAAGCTGCCAGAAATCCGCCAATTAAACCGCCTATATGACCAGCGTTGTCCACATTCGGAATCGCCCAGCCAAGCATTAAGTTAATTAAAACTACAATCAAGATGTTGGGTCCTATTGTACGGAAAAACAATTTAGGGTTTAACACACCTAAAAACAAGAGCGCACCGAACAAGCCGAATATCGCACCTGATGCACCTGCGGACAAAAAGGGGCTGAAAGCAAAGCTTGCAAGCGAACCAGTAAATCCGGCAAACAAGTATATAAGCAAAAATCGAATCGAACCATACATTTTTTCAACAGTCATTCCAATATAATAAAGGGCTAAAGAGTTCATAATCAAATGCAAAAAACCGATATGCAATAAAATTGGTGAAAAAAATCTCCACCATTCGCCATCGTAAATGGCAGGATTGTATTTCGCTCCAAATTTTATAAGAGTATCAGAATTTGTGCTTCCCCCGTACCATTCAAGAAGAAAAAACATCACAATTTGTGCTGTTAAAAAAACATATGTAAAGAAAGGCCTGCCATTTTCAAAAAAGGAGCGTTCCAGCCTTTCCTGCCTTTTTATATAAGAAAATATTTCTTCTTTTATTCGTTCAACTGATTCAAAATTTGATTCTTCTGCTGCATAATCAAGTTTTTTCAACGAAACCGAAAGAGCATCTTCCAAATCACCTGTTTTTTCCATTATATGCTCTTGATCCAGCAGCATTGTTTTGACGACTGTTTTCCCATGCGCAAAAGGTTCTTTAATCCGAAATTCCCAATCATCAACAGGAGGAAATGTGGTCACATAAATGTTAAGAATATTTAAGTCCCTTCTCATAGATTGTTTTCGGATCGTTTCAAAAATATGCGCCGTATGTTCAATGTCTTGAGAGATCCAATTTCCCCAGTCAATATCTTTTCTGACAAATCGTACAAGCTGAAAATATTTGTTGCGAAACGGCTCAAGCCAAACCTCCGAATGATCGCCGGATATATTGATTAGCCTGTAATTATGCTCCACCACAAGACTTCGCAAAATTTTCCAAAAAATAAAATCTAGCTGAGTCCCCATTTAAAATCTCTCCGCATGTTTTTCCTTTATTATACCAATGTGGAAGGGCAGTTTGAAGAAAAAAGCTGAATCAAAAACGATTCAGCTTTCCATTTCCACCTATTTAAAAGCACCTTGGAGAAATTTCCTGCCAATTAGCGGTATCTGCATTGTCAGTTGAATAAATTTCTCACGCATCCATTTGCTTTTTAGGCATACGTTCATAATTTTGTATCGATTTGAATATATGAAGAAAATGCCGAATACTAGAAGAATTCTTTTTAATCGCTTCATAATTTAATCCCTCCATTAATTAAAATAAACTTTTTGCTCAATTTTTATCCAAAATAAAATACGCAATTACTGTTGCAATGAAAATTGATAAAAAATTGACTGCGTCATTATTCATCCAGACAAAACCTTTCGTCTTTACCGTATATTCCCCGCAATGTATTCTTTTTTCCGTTTCAGCATGGCAGACGAGACATTTATTTTTTCGTTGAAAAAAGCATCCGAACAGCGTGTCAATCAAAGCTCCAATAAATCCAAATAATATAATGAAAGGTAAAATTTGAGCATCATTTTTTATAAAAAAAGAACTCCCCAGCGCAACAAACGAAGAACCGAGGATGGAAGCAAAAGTTCCGAGAACGGTAACAGCACCTGATGTTCCTTTTTCGACAAATTTTGGAGGAAATAAAAGAATCGGTTTTATTCGGCTTAAGCTGCCAATTTCGGAAGCCCATGTGTCCGCGTTGGCGCAAGCGAATGAAATGGTTAAAAGAATGAACCAAAAATTGCGGTCATCATGATCCACTATATTGAAAATGCTGATCAATACTGGAATCCCGCCATTTGCCAGCACTTGAACATAGTCGCGTCTTTCCCCTTTTTCAAGAATTGATGCCATTTGCGCTTTTCGTTCCTTCTTCCATTTACTGATCATGCTTGATGACGCAAAAAATAATCCAAGGGGGACCAGCCCTGGAAAACCAAAACTAAAATAGATGCTAGCGCCGACAAATACGGAGCTTATTGCTCCAGAAATCGACAAAGCTTTTGACTTATAGGAAATATAAGCGATAGTCGCAATAAAAATAATGAACAATAAAGGAATGATCATTTCCTGCACTCCACCAATTCTTTTTCAGTAATGATGATATCAACCGGAATATCATGGGATTCAATCGGCACTTCCTCAACTATTTGAAAGGAAAAAGCAAGCGCAATAGTTACATTTGCGTATTTATGTAAATAACGATCAAAATAACCCCCGCCATATCCGATCCTGTGCCCACGCCGGTCGAAGCAGATGCCAGGGACGATGAGCAAGTCAATTTCTTTTGGCGTTATGAGTGTTGTTTGCTCAAAGATCGGCTCCTGTAAATCTAAATAAACATTCTCTAATTGATCAAACGATTTTATTTCCCTGAACTCCATTTCTTTTATATTTGGGTCGCATTTAGGCACAGCTGTTTTTTTCTTTTCCTGCCAGCAGCGAAAAAATAAACTTTTTGTATCGACCTCGAAGCCTTTGGATACTGTAAGGCCAATGGTATTCGCCTCCTGCCAATAGTCTGTTTCAAAAAGAGTTTCAGCAATTTTGTTTGACCAGTCCGCATGCAATTCATGCCCCATGTTTTTTAACATCCGTTTCACTTCATTTCTGATTTCAAATTTTTTTTCCAACTTAAAAATTCCTCCCATTTACCTTTTTTATAATAAAAAAACAGCAGGAAATATCTTCCCACTGCTTTTACTTCGTTTCACGATGCAAAGCATGACTTTTGCATCTTGGACAATATTTTTTCAATTCGATGCGTTCTGTGTTTGTACGTTTATTTTTTGTAGAGATATAATTTCTATCGCCGCATTCTGTGCAAGCAAGAGTAATATTTACGCGCATATCTTTCCCTCCAAACTATTTCATGTTCAAATTCAGACTTTTATATAATATCATTTTTGCATTGTAAAATCTACATTATGTTTATTTTTGAACACAAAGTTTCAAGTCGTTTCAAATTACATTTTTTTTAAGTTAACATGAAATTTCGTTAAAAGCCGTTTTGTTCTATTAAAATATATGATATAACAATAAAGGGACAACTAATGGAAGGTGAGATGCATGGAAATTGTGATTATTATTCTTTTCCTTGTCAGCATTGCTTTATTAGGAATTGCTTATACTCAGCGTGACGATATAAAAGAGTTGGAACAAGAAGTTGAGCATTTATCCGTTTCTGCGATGCAAGAAATATACAAAATGAAAAAGAAAATGAGGGTATTGGAAGAAGAATTGCTGCAAGGAACAAACACAAAGCCTGTTTCGCAAGACACACAGTCCGTTATACACTTTGATTATTACACGAAAAACAAAATTTTATCAAAATATCAGCAAGGCATGTCAATTGCTGAAATTGCAAAATCGGAAAATGCCACAACCGATGAAGTAAAGCTAATAATCGAACAAAATAAGAGGGAACTATCATGAATAAACGAATTTTACAAGCATTCTCAGCAGGGATGATCGTTTCCACCTCAATTTTGACCCTCACTTTTTATTTAGGGAACTATGATCAAAAGGTTGTGGCTGAAAAAGAGTTGACGGACAAATCAGTTAACGAGTATTTAGCTCAAAATAATAAAATTGCTGTATCCAATAAAGAATATGAAGAATTTCTTTCTTACAAAGATACAAAAGTAAAAAATCTGAATAAAACACCTCAACAAAATGAACAGCAGCAGAAGCAGCAAAATCAAAATGCACAAAACCAAAATGCACAAAACCAAAATGCACAAAATCAAAACCAAGAACAAAAGAACAATAACCAACAAACTGAGGTAAAACCTGTAAAAGTAAATATTAAAGAAGGCATGACGACAAGCGACGTATCAAAAATACTTGAACAATCGGGCATTATTGATTCCGCCTCCAAATTTAATCAATACTTAATTAAACACGATTATCATAAGCGTGTACAAATTGGAACTTTTGAAGTAAAAAAAGGGATGAGCTACTACGAGATCGCAGAAGCCCTTACAAGATAAAAGGGGCTGCGATCCGTTTTTTTATAAATAAGGTTTGAAACCAGCCGTTTGTAAAAAAAGGAAGTTTTTCAAAACTCAAAATGGTGAAGTTCAGAACCACAAAAAGATTGCCCTTATCATTTTTCTCCCATTCCCGACCGTGTTGATTATTGTCATTCCAAGATCATTGTCCCAGCCTCAATTTTGTGCTTTTCTCGGCTTTTAAATTGTCTTTTTTTAATCAATAGTACTTATAAAAGCCCACCAAAATTTTATGCCTTTTCTTTCACAAAATTGCCCTATGCTCTGCCCGAAATTTTTCCATAACACTTGTCTCTTATATTTCAGACATAGACACGATATAATACTTACAATTCCATTTTATATGCGATAAACTATTTAAATCGAAAGACATAAAAAGTTCACTTCCTATTTAGATAAATTTGGGCGGCGAACCAAAATTTATTTTAGCACTAGGAGGGGCTTTTTAGTATCGCGGAACCATTTACGAATAACATAGCGATTTTATTTATATAAAAAAGGTTTGCCTGAAAACGGCAAACCTTTAATCATTTAAAGCATAATGGCGGCCTTTAACTAAATATAAAACATTTTCCGCGATATTCGTCGCATGGTCAGCAGTACGTTCAATAAATCTTGCTACAAGAGAGAGCTGGGTAATTTGATTCATATACTCTAAGTTCTCAGGAATAATTTGCAAAAGCTCCTTAATTGCTTCACCATATAAATCATCTACTTCATCGTCTATTTCGGCTATTTTTCTTGCTAATGCAACATCTTCCTCATGGTAAGCTTTCAGCGATAAAGACAGCATTTCTGATGCCAGCTTGTGCATTTTTGTGATTTGTTCAAGCGGTTTTATAAGCGGTTCATTTCCAATTCGAATTGCTGATTTTGCGATGTTGACTGCGTTATCTGCCATTCGTTCGATATCAGCAGCTATTTTAATGGAAACAATGATTCTTCTTAGATCAATCGCAACGGGCTGCTGCTTTGCAATTAAAAGAATTGCAAAGTCATTAATTTCCTCTTCGAGCTGATCGACATTCACATCTTGCTCTAATACTTCAATAGCCAAATCGATATCCTGCTTTTCTAATGCGCGGATTGATTTGCCTAATGCAACTTCCGTCAAACTGCCGATTTCAATTAACTTGGTGTGTAACGTGTTCAAGTCAAGTTCGAATTTTTCTCTCATTTTTTTTCCTCCAACATGAACCGTGTTATTCAAAACAATTATTATCCGAAGCGTCCTGTAATATAATCTTCCGTCCGCTTATCTGACGGATTAGAAAAGATTTGGTCGGTTTCGCCAAATTCGATAACTTCTCCGTTTAAGAAAAAGGCAGTTTTATCAGATATACGTGCAGCTTGCTGCATGTTATGCGTTACAATAATAATGCTGTAATCTTTCTTTAATTCTTGAACCAATTCCTCAATTTTCAACGTAGAAATCGGATCAAGCGCTGACGTTGGTTCGTCCATCAAAATCACATCAGGTTCAATTGCTAAACAACGCGCAATACATAAACGCTGCTGTTGTCCTCCTGACAGGCCATACGCGTTTTCCTTCAACCGATCTTTTACTTCATCCCATATAGCCGCGCCTCTTAAACTTTTTTCGACGATTTCATCCAATATTTTTTTATCACGGATGCCGTGTATTCTCGGTCCATACGCAATATTGTCATAAATAGATTTCGGAAACGGGTTCGGCTTTTGGAAAACCATGCCGACTTGAGTGCGCAGTTCTTCAACACGATAAGATTTATCAAATATATTTTTTCCGCGATATAATATTTCACCGTTGATTCGAACGGATGGAATCAGCTCGACCATTCGATTCAATGTTTTGATATAAGTCGACTTTCCGCATCCAGAAGGACCGATGATTGCAGTTACTTCATTTTCATAAATGTCTAAATCAATGTTTTTTAGAGCTTGATCATCACCGTACCATAAATTTAAGCCGTTCGTTTTATAGACAATTTTCTTTTCATTCTTGTCTTCGCTATTTTGTTCATAAACGATTTCTTGTTCTTTTTTCAGTTCAGTTTTTTTCAATTCAGTAATTGCCAAAATAAAAACCTCCTTCATCCTTTTAGGAAAACCCATTTAATAACGCTTTTGAAATTTGTTTCGAATCAACACCGCAATCGAATTCATTACTATTAAGAAAATAAACAACACAATGATTCCGGCAGCTGCTACATTTTGAAATTCTGCTTGAGGTCGCGAAGCCCAATTGTAAATTTGAATCGGCATAACCGTATAGGAGCTTAATAAATTCTCTGGTAAATAGTTAACAAATACAAATGCACCCGCCACAAGAAGAGGGGCAGTTTCTCCAATAGCTCGTGAAAAAGCTAAAATGCTTCCGGTAAGAATTCCAGGAATTGCAGCTGGAAGAACAATTCGATAAATTGTTTGCCATTTCGTTGCTCCCATTCCATAAGAAGCTTCACGTAACTCTTTCGGAACCGAACGGATCGCTTCTTGTGCCGCCACGACAATAACTGGCAATATTAATAAACTCATCGTTAAACCGCCTGCCAAAATGCTTCTGCCTAAATCCATTCCCCGAACAAATACTGTAAGCCCCAACAAACCAAAAACAATAGATGGGACACCCGCCAAATTCGAAATATTCGCCTGAATAAAATTTGTAAGTTTATTTTTTTTCGCATATTCCTCTAAATAGATAGCTGTTCCTACACCAAGCAGGAGGGAAATTGGAATGACCACTCCCATAACCCAAATTGAGCCGACCAGGGCTGCTTTTATTCCTGATGCAGAAGCTCTCCTAGAGGCAAAATTTTGGAAAAACTCCGGTGTTACATAACTAATTCCTTGAGTGAATATTCGGTATAACAGAATAGCAAGTACTACTAAAGCGAAAATGGTAGATACAAAAAACAGTGTTTGAAAAAAACGATTTTTCATGGCCCTTTTGCCCATCATTTTTCGAACAACCGTTTGATCAATGTACTTCATGTTAATATTCCTCCCTGAATCGGCGCGAGATAAATTGAGCTAATAAATTCATCAGCATTGTAAAGACAAAAAGCGTGGCACCGACAGCATAAATGCTGTAATAGATTGTTGTTCCGTATCCCGCATCGCCCGTGCTGACTTGAACGATATAAGCCGTCATCGTTTGAATAGATTCAGTTGGATCAAACGTTAATTTTGGTGTGGCTCCTCCAGCCAATGTGACAATCATTGTTTCGCCAATCGCACGGGAAATTCCTAGTACGAACGAGGCAACGACTCCCGATGTGGCAGCAGGAAGTACTACTTTTAAAGCCACCTCAAATTTTGTCGCACCTAAAGCAAGTGCGCCTTCTCGAATGGAATTCGGAACAGAGCTCATCGCATCTTCTGAAAGGGAAGCAATCATCGGAATAATCATAATTCCAACAACAATGCCCGGGCTTAATGCATTGAAAAAGCCAATATCAGGGATCAATTTTTGCAAGAGAGGAGTAACAAACGTCAGAGCAAAAAAACCATATACAATAGTTGGAATTCCTGCCAAAACCTCTAAAATCGGTTTGATAATCCTTCTTGTCCGATCTGACGCATACTCACTCAAAAAAATAGCAGATGCAAGACCGACTGGAAGCGCAACAATCATGGCAATAACCGTTACTAAAAGCGTGCCAGAAACAAGAGCCATGATTCCATATGAGGCATCATCTTTTAAAAACGGATACCATTCTTTTTCAGTGATAAATTCAAAAAAAGAAACTCGTGAAAAAAACATGATTGTTTCTGTAGCAAGAGTAGCAATGATTCCGATAGTTGTTAAGATGGAAATAGCTGCTGCAACAAATAAAACGGCTGGGACCATTTTTTCCATAAAATCGCGCGTGGATTTTTTTGTTTTTTTCTCTTTGATCATTTCCCGAACCGATTTTCCTGCAGATAAAGCCATCATGAAAACCCCTTTCATGCCCATAGGAAGATGAGAAGCAAGGATGCTTCTCATCCAACCAGTCTATTTATTTTTATTTTAAACCTTCAAGCGTTTTTAACTGTTCATCATATTGCTCTTGCGGAAGTTTTACATAGCCAACTTCCTCTGCCAATTGCCCAGCGTTTTCCAAGGCAAACTTCACGTATTCATACACTTGCGGCTTTTCTTTTAATGATTTGTTGTTCACATAAAAGAATAGCGGACGGGAAAGCGGTTCATAAGTTCCTTTTTCAATCGTTTCATTTTTCGGCTCGACTGCTTCCCCTTTAGAGTTTACAATCGGCACAACTTTCAACTGGTCTTTATTTTCTAAATAGTATGCATAGCCGAAATAACCTATTGCATTTTTATCGTTAGCGACTCCTTTTACAAGTACGTTATCGTCTTCGGACAATGTCGCATCTTTTACAATCGGCTCACCGCCTAAAACAACTTCATCAAAATAATCATACGTACCGGAATCTGTACCAGGCGAGAAGTATTTAATTTTTTCATCCGGCCACTCAGGGTTGATGTCAGACCATTTTTTCGGCTCGCCTTTCCAAATTTTTGCTAAATCTTCGATCGTAAGTTTATCGACCCAGTCATTTTCTTTGTTTACAACAACGGATAAACCGTCAAAAGCAATTTTGAATTCTGTATATTCAATACCATTTTCTTCAGCAACTTTTTTCTCTTCGTCTTTAATTGGGCGAGATGCGTTAGAAATATCAGTTTCACCAGCTGTAAATTTTTCAAAGCCTCCGCCTGTTCCTGAAATTCCAATTGGAGCTTTTACATCAGGATGTTCTGCAGCAAATTCTTCAGAAACAGCTTCCATTATCGGACCAACAGTTGATGATCCATCAATAGCGATTTCACCTTCTAATTTTTGCTCGCTTGATCCGCTTTCTGAAGATGATTGCTGTCCGGAGTTTGAACCATTTGTGTTTGCATCATCCGAATTACCGCAGGCTGCTGTAAAAGCTAATACAGAACTGATCATAATGGATGACGCCAAAAATTTAAAATTTTTCATTCGGTTACTTCCCCCTATTATTTCGTGATCTCATCTTACGTATATAAGATTAACTTTCAAGTATTAAACAAGTTTTAATAGAATGTAAAGCTTTTGTAAAGCTTGTTTTTTGTGTGTATAAAGAACAGCTGATGCTGCGTAAACGGCATTCCGCATTTATTTTATCCCTTCTCTCCATCCGCTAGATTTGGCCTGTGTATGCGCTTTTCTTGTTTTAACGGGCGGTTGCTTTCTTTCAGCCTAATTTGTTTAACAAACAGATATATGAACGCATGGCCTGAACCTATTAAGAGCAATAAAAAAGGAATGGTTTTTGTTTCATTTGTCAAAGCAACTGTAAAAATAAAAAAGAGGATCGATAGGATTCTTCCTGCATTTAAAAAAATTTCTCGAACAACAATATATTCGATCCTTGCTTGCGCAATATTCCACCCTTTTCCAATCACATCATACGTGATCGAAGAGTACGGAACAAGCAAAATTGGATAGGCAATTCCGATTGCAATAGCATATATTAACAATCTTTCATAGGAAATTTGAAATAAAATGAGAAACAAGGAAAAGTATAGCATAAGCCCGCCGGCTAGAATAGCTTTTTTCCTCATTTTTTTCGTGATCCACCGAGAAGCCACAATATAAGTGAAAAAGGCTACGAAAGAATTTAGAAAACTAAATGTACCTAAAGCCATCTCACTTTTGGTCACGATGTATACAAACACATTAATGAAAAATGTAAATGTTCCTTCACGCAATCCTTGAAACACATGAGCGTTTGTAATTAATCTCCAATTTTTGTTTCTTTTTCTTTCTTGAATGATTTTCAATAAAATGTAATCTCCGTGAGCTTTTCTAGACGTAAAAAAGAAGCTCAACATGACAGCAACAGTAAATAACATTAACGAAACTGCAAAAATCACTTTATACCCAATAGTATTTGTAAGTCTTGAAATAATCAGACCAGCTAACATCGGTCCAACCATCCCTGAAAGGGAAGTTAATATCCCAAGAAAGCCATTAAAAAAGTCCCGTGTTTCCGGTTCAGTAATTTCAAATGTCAACACATTAAAGGCCAGCCAATAAAAACCGTAGCCGACGCCAATGATTGCACCTAACAAATACATGTAGTTGACAGCTTGATCTTTTAAAACTAAAACGGTTAGAAAAAATGCGGCTAAAAACGACACTCCTAGGCGAAGTACAACGACTCGATCAATTTTTTTGGATACTTTCCCAGCAATAATGAAAGCAAGCGGCTGAAAAATGACAATAAATAAATTGTATAATCCTAAATCAATCAATTCCCCTGACTGTTTCCATAAATAAACATTTACGAACGTATTCGAAAGTGCAATGCTTAATGAATAAAAACCGCCGATCATCAACAGCAGCATGAAATCATGGTCTGTTTTTCTTGATCCAATCCATTTTTTGACGTTTATCATATAAAACTCCCCTTTACTTGCTACTACTATTTTTCCTAGCTAAAGGGGAGTTATGTATAAAGAAAGGTGTTTTCGTTACCTTTCAGTGATCAGCCTCAAAAAAAAATGCACAGAAACCGCTGAAACACGAATTATGTCAGTCATTTCCAAAAAATAGTAGAGTAGAAAACTGATTTCAAGGGGCTGTCCAGAAAGTCAAATCCGTTTGTGTCGTCCCATAGGCTGACCAGTTTGGATTTTTCTGTGTTGATTTCAAGGTCTAGTTTCTCCACCAGTTGCCTGTCAGCTACCGAGCGTCCTGGCATTTACTCGAGTTGGACTTGCACCAACTAGCAGATAACAGCTTAGCTGGGCGCGACAAATAAAAAAAGGCTGAGATTCGAATATCTCAGCCTCTTGTAACAGTTTATTTTGCAGCGCTGTAGCGTTTTGCCACTTCATCCCAATTCACAACATTCCAAAACGCTGCAATATATTCAGGACGACGGTTTTGGTATTTTAAGTAATAAGCATGCTCCCAAACATCAAGACCTAAAATTGGAGTTTTCCCTTCCATAAGAGGATTGTCTTGGTTTGGAGTGCTTGTAATTTCAAGCTCGCCGTTGTTTACAACCAACCATGCCCAGCCGGAGCCAAAACGACCAGCAGCAGCTTTAGCAAATTCTTCTTTAAAAGCTTCAAAACTTCCAAATTTTTTGTTAATTGCTTCTGCTAATTCTCCAGTTGGCTCGCCGCCTCCATTCGGTGAGAGGATGGTCCAGAACAAGCTGTGATTTGCATGTCCTCCACCATTATTTCGAACAGCTGTACGAACAGATTCAGGAACAGCGTCTAAATTAGAGATTAAGTCTTCTACACTTTTAGATAAAAGTTCAGTTTGACCTTCCAAAGCAGCGTTCAAGTTCGTCACATATGTGTTATGATGTTTTGTGTGGTGAATCGTCATTGTTTCTTTGTCAATATGAGGTTCCAATGCATCATAGTCGTATGGCAATTTAGGTAATTCATAAGCCATAATGAATCTCCTCCTTAATGATTAATATGTACTAAATGCTTTCTGCCTTGAAGCTTTCATATTCAGATTACCAAACTTATTAAAATGATGCAATTAATGTGCAATTAAAAAAGCGGTTACATTATTCGACTAATTTTATGGACCCTGCAGGATTCGAACCTGCGACCGGACGGTTATGAGCCGTCTGCTCTAACCAGCTGAGCTAAGGGTCCTTTTTCAAACACATAAGTAAATTATCACTAAATAGCTGTTGAAGTCAATGGCTAATTTAGAATATTGTATAAAGAAAATGAATGATCATCAACAGCTGAATCAGCCCTTTTGCTACTGTGCTCGCCAACAACCCCAATAAAGAACCGACTCCAACCTTTACAGCCTCGCTAAATGTTTTGCGGTGTACGAGAAGCTCTGCCGCAACAGCCCCTAAAAAAGGTCCTAAAATAATGCCAACAAACGGGATGATAAATGGCCCGGCAATTAAACCAATCGTACTTCCCCATCCGGCTGCTTTACTTCCACCAAACCGTTTAACTCCTACCATATTTGCCAAATAATCCGATAGGAATAAAAGAATGATGAACATACTTTCAACAACCCAAAATGAAATGGTTAACTGGCTGAAGCTAAAACAAATTCCATAGATAAAAAAGGCTGCTACAATCAATAACGCTGACGGTAAAATGGGGAAAATCAGCCCGACAAAAGATAAGATAAAAAGAGCAATGATCAAAATCCAAATGATTACATCCATTTGCTTATCCTCCTAGAAATTAGAAATCAATGAACAATTTAATCCACTTGAAACGATTATTGACGGTATCCTAAAACAGCTTCCGCAATATTCACCGAGTGGTCGCCAATTCGTTCTAAGTTGCTGATAATATCTACATATACTATTCCGCCTTGTCCGGTACAAATCCCTTCATTAATGCGGATAATATGTTTTTTGCGTAAAGTGCGTTCCATTCTATCGATTTTTTCTTCAGATTTCAATACTTTTTTTGCTAATACAACATCGTTATCATCTAAAGCGTTGATCGCATCCTTCACATTTTGCAAGGTAATTTCAAACATTTCCAATAAATCTTCCAATGCCTGCTCAGTAATGGTGACTTTATTATTATTTTTATAATCAATAAGCTCCACTATATTTTCAAAATGGTCGCCGATTCGTTCAATATCTCGAACAGTATCCATTAAAATGGAATGTCGACGCGAATCATTTTGCGACATATCTTTTCCAGAAATCAATACGAGATAATCTGTTATTTTCCTATCTAAATTATTGATCGCCTCTTCAAGCTGCATCGCCATTTGTGCGTGCTTCTGCTGATTTGTCATCAAAAATTGTCTCGTTTCCTCTAGCCCTAATGATGCATATTGACCCATCCGAAGCACTTCTTCCTTCGCTTGCCCTAAAGCAATGGTTGGTGACTGTTCAATAAAAATTGGATCCAAATGCTTCGCTTTATACTCTATCGCTAAATCTTCACCAGGTATAACTTTTGTGACAAGCAGTGCAAGTGCACCGATGAACGGCGCTTGAACGATCGTATTGACAACATTAAATATTCCATGAGCAAAGGCAATGGTCATTTCAGGATTTAAATACAAATGGGCTTGCAATGATTCGATAAAATATTTGAAAATTGGTAAAATAATTAGAAAAATTGCCGTTCCGATTAAATTAAACATTACATGCGTCAAAGCAGCCCGTTTAGCAGCAATCGATGCTCCAATTGATGCCAAAACTGCTGTGATGGTTGTTCCGATATTATCACCGAATAATAAAGGCAGCGCAGCGTTGAGATCAATTAACCCTTGTGAAAACATCATTTGCAAAATCCCAATCGTCGCACTTGAACTTTGAACGATGATTGTAAAAACGGTTCCAATTACAACGCCAAGCAGCGGATTTGCACTTATGCTGACAGTCAAGTCATGAAAAATTTCTAATGATCTTAACGGCTTCATGCCGTCTCCCATCAATTCAAGCCCAAAAAACAAAGCGCCAAATCCAAAGATCACCTGCCCGATGCTGTTTATTTTTTTGTTTTTAGAAAAAAATAAAAGAACAGAACCTATAAATAAAATTGGCAAGGCATACGCTTCGATATCGAATCCGATAATAAATGCCGTAACAGTCGTTCCGATATTTGCTCCCATGATCACGCCTATTGCTTGCTTTAAGCTCATGAAGCCGGCAGAAACGAGACCAACCGTTAAAACAGTTGTACCGCTGCTTGATTGAATTAACATTGTCACAAACATCCCAGCAAAAATACCCATAATAGGGTTTGTCGTAAACTTATCCAAAATATCTCGTAATTTATCTCCGGAGAATTTTTGCATACCTTCTCCCATACTTTTAATCGCAAATAAAAAAATTCCAATCCCGCCAAGAAATTCAAATAATATTTTTTGAACATCTACATCCACTCGTTTCACCTCCTTATTTTTCCAAATATATTAACGGTTAAATCATTTTTGAAAAAGAAACGTTTACATTTCCCATTACCAAATTCCTTCAAATCCAATTTTTTTATTTTGCAATCGGTGCAGGCTCCTGCAGCTTCTGTCTATAATAATGGACGAAACCGATATGCCCCGCAAATAAAATTAATTTTTAACATGTTCCTCCCACACATGTTACTTTTATATTTTAAATCATTAGCATTGCATAAATATAGTTAGAATTTTCTGTTAATTAGCTTTTGTGAATTTGTGCCAAAAAGACAAAACCTAAAGAAAGGTGGCACTGCCCATTTGGTAAATATATACAGTTAAACCAGAGCGACAACGACAAAAGGGAGATTATGGACTGGCTCGCCCATCAAATTTTCGCAACCAAACATAAGCTGGTTTCCACAGAGCTCTCTTTAACCAACGAGTAATTCGAAGTAGGGATTTCTTACTTTTCATCTCCAATTGAATGAGAACATGTAAGCAATACGTGATCAGGGCTAAGAAAATTTGATTTTGAATAGCTGTTTCACTCATTCCATAAAAGTGCTTAATTTCTACGTGTTGCTTGAGCCATTTGAAAAAGAGTTCAATAGCCCAGCGAGATCGGTAAATATCACTTATCTCTTCTGGTTTTAAATCAAATCGGTTGGTGATGAAACGAAGTAAGTTCCCTTTTGTGTCCATAACTTCTAGTAGACGATAGACATTTTCAGTACGATTTTGTGTGGTACCAATGTAGACCATTTTATCGGATAGAACGTGACAATCATCAGGAAGTGAAAATGTATAGACTTCACGAATGACTGCGTTTTTCTTCAGTCTTGAAACGAAGAAATAGCCATCATCTGTCATCCGGTCAAAACGTTCATAGTCCACATAACCGCGGTCAAACACATACATGGCTTCTTGATCATCCACTAGGACTTCGAGTTGATTTCGGTCATGTTCTTTTGCTGTCGTAATCACTGCTTTTTCAGGATAGACGGTGTCTTTATCCATGAAAACGAGCCGTAAGTGTAGCTTTACACCAGCTTTTGTTTTCCGGAATTTTGCCCATTTATAATTGGTCAAGTTCAACGGGAGTGTACTTGAATCAATGATTTTCAGTGGCATATTCTTTCCGTTTTTATAATGGTACCGTTGAATTTTCCAAACAAGATCCAAGAACAAATTTGCAAGAATTAGTGGGTGGATCTGATTGTTTTTTCGGGATAGCTGAGAGGCACTTATCGATTCAAATCCGAGTGCTTTTTGAAGATCTTCGTCTACAAGTGCATCACTCATTTCCTCTAAGCTCTTAAATTCGAGCAGCTGGGCTACCAATAAAAGTTTAATATAGGCTTCTGTTGTCAGCTTTTTTGTGTAATAGTCCTGTTTCAATTCTTTGACTTGTTCGCTAAGTTTTTGAATATTTATGGGTGAAACCCATTTACCAAATGATGAAATTAGTGTATTCTTGTCCATAACTCTTATCCTTTACGATTGGATTTGGACAGGAACCACCTGTACTTCCATTGTAAAGGATTTTTTTGTTTCGAAATCAATAAAAAATTGAACATTCTTAGTATTTTGAATCATCAGATTTAATTACTGCAACGCTAGTGATTTTAAATTTAACAAAAAAATTTTACATTTTGTTCACAATTGTTATTCTTATTGCCGAATCGCCTATATAACTTATTTTCATTATTTTTGTTTCATTGGTACAATCAAATAGAAATGTTATAAAAGGAAGTGTTTCGATCAATGAATTTATTTGTCCTCCTTTTTAAAAGCATATACTCTCCAAAAACAATCGCTCTTACTAGATTTCAAAAAATCGGCAAACCCATTCTTTATGGATTTTTATTGGCCTTTCTTGCCGCCCTGCCCAATTGCATATATTTAAACTTAGCTATTGTAAATGCTATAAACGGGCTTGACCAAACGATAAATGAAAAAATCCCTGAATTCACCATTCATAACGGAACTTTAAAATCCGAGGAAAATGCGGTTGTGAAAGCAAAGCATGATCAATATACAATTATTTTTGACCCAAAAGGAACTTTCACAAGGGATGACTTGAAATGGCAGGAAAACGTCATCGGCATCTTATCGAATGAATTTGTTTTCGTTTCCAATGGCACAATGCAGCAGCTCGAGTATAACTTTTTTCAGGAAACAGAGATAACAAAAGAGGATTTGACAGCTGCCATCAAACAGCTGTCTGAAGTTGCTCCGATTATCATTCCCGTGATATCTGTCACACTATTTGCGATGTCAGCCACTTCTAAATTTGTGGAAATTACGTTTTTAGCTATTGTCGGGCTGTTGTTTAAAAAGAGGATGGGAAAAAGATTAAATTTTAAACAGCTTTGGACTATTTCAGCCTACAGCGTCACGCTTGCAACCGTGTTTTTTGCCATTATGAACTTTTTTCTCATCGATATATCCTTTGCTCTTTATATAAACTGGTTTGTACATATAACTGTTTTATATCTTGTATTAAAAGAAATCCCGAGCCCGAAACAACCAATAAAAGCTGCATAAAAAACCCCTTAAGGCAGAATTTCCAACTCTGCCTTAAGGGGTTATTAACACTATGATTTAAACTGAAATTTGTTTGTAGTGGACTTTAGAGATTCGGACAGTTCCATTAAAGTTAGTCCAATAGCATGGGTTTCGCGAATTTGTTCCATCTGTACTTTTGCGACAGATTGCATTTGCTCTGCACTGGCAAACGTTTCTTGAGAGACTGATAAAAAATTTTCAGCAGATTGCTCCATTTTAGGGAGCCAATCATCTAAAGTATGTAAGCTGTGTCTTGTTTCAGACAATATTTCATTCACTTTTCCAATCTCATCTACTAGTTGATCAAATGAAAGCCGCGATTTACCTGCAACTTCTAAATGGTTTTGCACAAGCTCCAAAATTAGCTTAAACTGCTGATAAGCGCTCTGAGAAATATCATCCATCATTTTTACAGACTGTGCTATGTCTTCCGTCGCTTTGGATGACTGTTCAGCCAATTTTCGGACTTCCTCAGCAACGATAGCAAATCCTTTGCCTTCTTCTCCAGCTCTTGCTGCTTCAATTGTTGCATTTAATGACAATAGCTTTGTTTTCTCAGATATTGCATATATCATTTCCACAACCTTTTCAATCGCCGTCGAATGATCTCGAACACTTTGGATCGTTTTAGACATAGTTTTGCATTCTTTTTCAAAGCGATTTAACGATTCGATCATCTGTCTCATATTTTGTTCTCCCGTGTTGGCTGATCGGTTCATGCCCTGTGCGCTTGAGAAAAGGCGCTCTATTCTCTCCAGCACAGTTTGAACTGTATTTTTCATGGAATGAAATACTTTTGCGCTTTCTTCAGAGCTTGAAGCTGTTTGCTGCGCACCGTTTTTCACCATTTCAATCGCTTCAACAAGATTCGTATGTAATGTTAATACGTCATCAGAAGAATGTTTAAGCTTCCGGCCTGTCGAAAACAAATTTTCTGTTGTGGTATTAATCCTTTGAATCATCATCCCCAAATAGCCTGCCAATTGCTTAAAGCTTTTGATGAGCGAAAGGATTTCTGGAAGATTTGTATTTATGTTTAAATCAAGCTGAATATCTCCTTCACGCATTTTTCTCATTTTTTCCCTCAAAATCGTCAACGGTTTTGTCATACTTCTGACAGCTAAAAACAATATTCCCATCATAAAAAAGACGCTGATTATTCCAATCCAGATTGTATTGTAAGCTAGTTCATGCACAGGCTTTATAAAACTTTCTGTCGGAACGGCAAGCAAAAAAATTCCTTTCAATTCCTGCATTTCTTTAAAGGCCAACGTATAATCTTGTCCATTGAAAGATTTATGAATAATTCCGCTATTTTTTTTCGTTATTTCCTTTACAATTGCAGTTGGGATTTGAGTTTTTGTTTTAACGCTAACCGAAAATGGTGTGGCCTTTTCATTTCGAACGAAAAAAAAGTCAGCATTTAAACCGTCCTGAATCAGCTGGGAGGATTGCCTTTGAACGACTTCTTTATCAAATCTTTCGAAAAAATCATCAGAGCTATTTACATAAGCATACAGAAGATTGCTGGCAGCAATCTCTGTCATATATACTTCCCTTTTTAATCGATCCTCTATCAAATTAAAAGTTGTTTCACTTGCTTTTTGGTAAGCAGTATAACCGACAACAGTTATCGAACTAATAAGAAGTATGAGCGCAAACAAAATCAATCTTACAGATAGAGGTATTCGCTCTCCTATCGACATGTTCTTTCTCTTCTTTTTCACTATTATGATTTCCCCCTTTATAAGCTTAACAGCATTATGACAAAAGATTATTAAGGGAATTTAAAGTTTTTTTATTTTTATTGTAAATTCCTCCACATTTTGCTACATACTATTTTCCAATCATTTTTAAATACGTATAGGAGTAAACATTGAACGAGCGACAACATAAAAAATAAAAGCTTAAACAACAACTGTTCATTGCCAATCCACAAGCTAAAAACAACCGGTCCGAGCGCAACCCCTAAAAAACGCGCCATCCCGTATAAGCTAACTACAATCCCTCTTTCTGCATCATCAACACTTGATATAATCAACGAATTAATAACCGGCAGCACAAAACCTAAGCCGCCAAATGAAATAGTGATAAAAAACAAAAATAGCGAAAACTGTTGAAAAATCAAAAAACTGAAAAATGATAAAAACGTCATGAACATCCCTACCAATAAAAAAAGAAAACGGTTTTTTACATAGTCCAATCGCTTTCCTGTCCAATAAGACGATATAGATAATGCGCCTAACGGAAAAGAGTATACAAATCCTTTAAAGAATCCATCGATATGATATAACTCTTCAATTAAATAGGCTAAGTAATACAGCAGCCCAAAAAGCAAAAACATACTTGTACCGCCATACAGGTAAAGAGATAACAATCGCACTTTTTGCACCTTTAACACATCAGCTATTCTTTGCACATATTCGTGAAGCGATATTTTTTCCTCGCCTGATGGAGAAGTCTTTATAAAAAAAAGAATGAAAAAAAGCAAGAGAGTTCCAATAATAGGGAAAAGAATGAATGGAAAATACCATGCTACAAGGGCTAACAAAGCCCCTAAAATGGGAGCGGCTACTTTTGCAGTTCCGTTGAACACTTCTAAAACGGCAAGAGCTCGATCCCGTTTTTCGTCCGTAAACATGTCTCCTGCTAATGACATGGCTAGAGACGATATTCCTCCTGTGCCAAGCCCTTGCACCAAACGTCCAGCTAACAATGTCCAAAAAGCAATAGATTTGTTGACAAAACCGCTGAAAAAACAGATAGCCCCCCCTATGATCAGCAATAAAAGCGACCATAAAATAAATGTTTTTCGGCCGTAACGGTCGGAAAGGAAACCTACGATTGGGATGATGATCGCTGCAGGTATATTAAATATGCTTAAAATAAAGCTCGTCTGTGCAGCTGTAATTTCAAGCGCTTGTCCAAACTCCGGCAATATCGGGATCAGCATCGAATTTCCTAGCACCATCATAAACGGAAGCATCCCTAATAACATAATGATGATATGCTCTCTCATATTTATCTCCCTTCGTTTACTCGAATTTCGAATTGATGCATGAATTCATTGTTGACAGCAGGGAATGCGTTAAACCGAAGAATATCTTGGACGTTTTCAAAATGCTCTTCGATCGTAAAGCAGCTTCTACCCTTTAGGTTTAACTGAGCTTCCCTCTCGCATTAATTCAGACACTGCTTCAACTTGAACAATATTTTCGGAAAGAATAGCTGGAAAGGATCTGAATTCATAAATTTGAGCCCTCATTGCTTGAAAACTTCAATCTATATAAATTTTCCATTCAAGAAGACAGAAAGATCGAAAAAAGCAGCGAACTCGCTTTGCAACAGCTTCAGCAGCTTGTCTCAAGCGAGAAAAGAGATGTTGATTTCTCCCCAGGTCCTCCGAACTTGCTAACTTTTCACTTGTGTATGCCAGCAAAGACATAATTGGTATGTTTGTACATAAAAAACATATATGTTAATAAAGAACAAAACGGGGGAACATAGAGATGAAACGTTTATTTTCTGCTTTACTAGTTATCTTTTTCAGTTTTGTTATTTATTATGATTTAAAAAACGGTACATTACCTGTATCTTCCATACAAAATGAACCGCATGCTGAAGAACAATTTATGGAGGTAAAAGTGAAGGAAGGAGATACGGTTCTTTCCATTGTTGAAAAAATACACAATAAGCCTGTTCCAGCAAGCATTGAAGAGATTATTAAAGATTTTGGGGAATTAAATTCAAATGAAGATGTGTACAGTATACAAGCAGGAAAAACATACAAATTCCCCTTATATAACAATTAGTTAAAGTTTTTAATTCTTGTCATTGCTTGGCTATGATTGGTACAATATCATAGGATGGCAAATGTTCCATCAAACGTATTTATATTTAAGGAGCGATAAACGTGGGCGAAATCACACATCGTACGAAAACACGTCCAGTCAAAGTAGGCAACATTCAAATTGGCGGAAATAATGAAGTAGTCATTCAAAGCATGACCACAACGAAAACGCATGATGTTGAAGCCACAGTAAAAGAAATTCACAGACTGGAAGAAGCAGGTTGTCAAATCGTTCGTGTTGCTTGTCCTGATGAACGGGCTGCAAATGCAATTCCAGAAATCAAAAAACGCATTAACATTCCTCTAGTTGTCGATATACATTTTGATTACCGGCTCGCTTTAAAAGCGATTGAAGGCGGAGCAGATAAAATACGGATTAACCCGGGGAACATCGGGCGAAGGGAAAAAGTAGAAGCTGTTGTGAAGGCTGCGAAAGAAAGAAACATTCCAATCAGAATTGGAGTAAACGCCGGTTCACTTGAAAAAAGGATTTTAGAAAAGTACGGCTATCCTACTGCTGACGGAATGGTTGAAAGTGCATTGCATCACATAAAAATTTTAGAGGATCTTGATTTTCACGATATTATCGTTTCTTTAAAAGCGTCTGATGTACGGCTTTCAATCGAAGCATATGAAAAAGCTGCAAAAGAGTTTGATTATCCGCTCCATTTAGGGATTACCGAATCTGGCACTTTGTTTGCGGGAACAATCAAAAGCGCTGCCGGCCTTGGAGCCATTTTAAGCAAAGGCATCGGCAATACTTTGCGTATATCATTAAGCGCTGATCCCGTCGAAGAGGTGAAGGTTGCCCGGGAATTGCTGAAATCATTCGGCCTGGCTGCCAATGCAGCAACACTTATTTCATGCCCTACATGCGGAAGAATTGAAATAGATCTCATTAAAATCGCGAATGAAGTCGAAGAATATATTTCAAAAATTCGTGCGCCAATCAAAGTAGCTGTTTTAGGATGCGCAGTAAACGGTCCAGGCGAAGCGAGAGAAGCCGATATTGGAATTGCTGGTGCACGAGGCGAAGGATTGCTTTTTAGAAAAGGAAAAATTGTTCGGAAAGTTCCGGAAGAAACAATGGTCGAAGAATTAAAAAAAGAAGTGGATTTAATCGCTGAAGAATATTTCAAAAAACAAGAAAAGGAAAAAGTTTAAAGCTTGGAGCAGATGCCCCAAGCTTTTTGTTTTTGTTAAAAAAACGGTAATACGAAAATTCCAAGCAGCAAGGAAACGATACCTATTCCGATCGCCCATGCTCCCAGATTTTCCGCACCGCGCCGACGGGCGATAAACCCTATAATGATACCCGATGCTCCTAATAAAACGGGCAAAACAAATAAAGAAATAATCGATAGTGCCAGCGCCAGCCATCCTAAATTGCGGCCGCCAGCTTCATCGGCGTCATTATTATAATTATATGTTTCATTTGTATTTCTAGATTCAACTGCTCCAGCTTCTGCTGCGGTTTCTTCTAGATAATCTCGGTTTTCATTATTCCGGTTTTCAAAATTTCGGTTTTCCTGAATGGCATTTATTTCAGTTGATTTGCCGGCATGTGGGAAATTTTTGTTTGCCATTGCCATATCCCTCGCTTTCAAAAGATAGGAGCATTTATAGTATAAGCAAATCAATTCCCATTATTATGGAAATGTTTTCAAATAGGATCTAATGTTGGATCAGAGGACGGGAAGCAATATGTTGATCCTTTATTTTTTTACTATTTGTGAAATTTTATTCTTTTTTTAAGAAATGACAAAACTCGAGTTCATCCCTTCTTATCATGAATTCCCATAAAAAAACAAACCTTGTGATCAAATTTCACAAGGTTTGTTCATGGCAATTCGGGCATAACCCATAAATTTCAAATTTATGTCCATTAATTTTATATCCGTCCAAATACTCCTCTATCGTATTCATTGGGCATGATTCGATCTCTTTCGTTTTTCCGCATTCCATACAAATAAAATGGTGGTGATGATGTCCTAAATCACAATGAAAGCGAAAGTGCTTTTCACCTGAAAGCTCTGTCGTTTCCAATATACCCAACTCTGCAAACAATGATAAATTCCGATAAATCGTATCAAAACTTAAACCGGGATAGCGCTTATTCATTTTTTCCAAAACATCTTTAGCTGTCAAATATTTATCAGAATCGGCAATTAGTTGAAGCATTTCTTTCCTTTTGGATGTATATTTATATCCCTTTTCTTTTAAATATTGTAAAGCTTGTTCGACATTCATATTTTGCCCCTCCTAGCTTTTGACAAAATAATGGAAAAAATCAAAGCCAATACCTCTAAAATGACAATTGTTCCTCCCGGAGCAATATCTAAATAATAAGATAATACTAAACCGATTAAAACGGAAGCTTCTCCTATTATAACGGAAAGAAAAATTGTCTTTTTAAAACCGGTTGCTATTCTAATACTTGCAGCAACAGGAAGGGTCATAAGCGAGGAAACTAACAAAATTCCAACAACTCTCATGGAAACGCTTATCACTAGGGCAACTGTTAAAATAAACAAAAGATGCAAGCCTTTTGCCGGCAGCCCTAAAGCAGATGCATATTCTTCATCAAACGACAGTAAAAACAATTCTTTATAAAACAATACGATCAATAAAATAACCAATGCTGCAACACCAGTAATAATATATAAATCCGTCCTGGAAACCGCACTAACACTTCCAAATAAGTAATTAAAAAGATCTGTATTAAACCCATCTGCTAAAGAGATAAATACAACGCTAAAACCGATCCCAGCCGACATGATTATCGGAATGGCCAATTCCGCATAAAATTTATAAAAAGCTCGCAGCTTTTCAATCACAAGTGAGCCTAAAACAGAAAAACCCATTCCGACATAAATTGGATTCAATGAAGAAAAGAAGGATATTTTTGAAGATAAAAAAAGACCGCCCGCAATTCCAGCCAAGGTCACATGACTCAGTGCATCTGCAATTAGTGATAATCGTCTGACCACCACAAAAACACCTAAAAGAGGTGCGATAAAACCGATTAAAATACCTGAAAGAAATGCATTTTGCAAAAACTCAAATTGTAAAATACTGCTAAACATCTTCATTTCCTCCATCTACTCATGATCATGTGTTATTAACTGAACTGGATGCCCGTACAATGAGGTCAATTCCGTTTCTTTCAGGCGTTCAAATTCGTCTTTATTTCCATGGAAATAAAGTTGTTTGTTCAAGCAAGCAACATGCGTAACTTTATCTGTAATAGCTCCAATATCATGGGTAACAAGTATTAATGTGATTTCCAATTCTTTATTCAAATGATGCAAAAGCTGATAAAAATGATTGACTGTCTGACTATCTACACCTACAGTTGGTTCATCTAAAATCAATAATTTAGGTTCACTGACAAGTGCGCGAGCAATAAATACCCTTTGCTGCTGTCCTCCTGAAAGCTCACCGATATTTTGGTGAACTGCCTTTTCCATTCCAACTGCCCGGATCGCTTCCATTACCTTTTCCCGATCAGCTTTTTTCATTTTTTTAAACAAACCGAGTTTGGGAGTCAAGCCGCTCGCTACTACTTCAAAAACAGTAGCTGGGAACGAAGAGTTAAAGCTGTTTGCCTTTTGAGAAACGTAGCCAATTTTATGCCAATCGTTAAATTGATGAATATCTTCACCAAATAAATGAATCGTCCCTTTCTGAGGCTTTAAAAGCCCAAGCAGACATTTCAATAATGTCGATTTTCCGGAGCCGTTCGGCCCAACTAAACCTAAAAATGCTCCTTTTTCAATGGAAATATTGATATTTTCGAGCACATATTTTCTCTCATATTGAAAAAAAAGGTTTTTTACTTCTACTATTTTTTCCCCCATGCTTCTCACCTATTTTATTAGGAATCATTACGATTTATTTTTGTCATTAAAGTATACAGGAGAAGAGCACATTTGTAAAGAAAAATGTGTTCTCCCTCTACTTCAATGTGTTGATTAATGGATGGCAGATTTAAATTTTCCGCCCTTCGTTTCTTGTGTATTCATAATGGTAATAAACGCGTTCGGGTCAATCTCATGTACAATCGATTTTAATTTTGCCACTTCAAGCCTTGTAACAACTGCATAAATGACGTCTTTTTCCGTATCCGTGTATCCGCCTTTTCCCTTTAATTTTGTCGTTCCGCGTCCTAAGCGTGACAATATGGCATCAGACACTTCATCGTAATGATCAGATATAATGATGGCGGCCTTTGTTTCATCAAGACCTTGAACAACCGCATCAATTGTTTTAAAGGCAATATAATATGTAAAGATGGAATACATGGCTTGCTCAATCCCGAAGACAAACGCTGCGCTTCCAAAAATGAAAATATTCAAAAACATCACGATTTCACCAACGGAAAAGGGAATTTTTTTCGTTAAAAGAATTCCTAAAATTTCTGTCCCGTCCAGAGATCCTCCGTGTCGGATGACAAGTCCCACTCCTGCACCGAGCAAAAAACCACCAAATACAGTGGCTAACAAAGGCTCTGTTGTAAAGGCCTCAAAATCATGGGCCAGCCTTTCCGCAATGGCCAAACAAATGATGCCAAATATGGACGAAAACATAAATGTCTTCCCAATCTGCTTATAACCGGAATACATAAAAGGAAGGTTTAACACAATAACTAATGTTGCGAAATTGATGATTTTAATATGATTCGAAAATATGTGGTCTAAAATAAGCGAAATGCCGATGATACCGCCATCAATCATATGATTTGGGACTAAAAACAGCTCGATGCTTACGGCTGCCAGAACAGCTCCGATCACAATCATTAACAATCGATAAATGATGTGTCTTAAGCTTTCTTTTTTATGATGTTTTTTACTCATCTCGTCCTCCTAGTTTTTTTTTAATCATATTGTATTATAAAAATTTTGCTGAGACGATATTTATGTCATTTTCTCCACCCATTTTTTTTAAAAAAAGGCAACTATCTTCCCCTCTGTTCATACGAATAAGAGGGGAGGCGAGATCTTTGATTTTATTTGAAAAAATTATTCAACAAAAAATTAACAGTTTAAAACCTGAAGAACTTGTGTCATATGCAAAGCAATATGATATATCCATTTCGATTAACGAAGCAAAACAGCTGCTTCAACTCGTACAGGGAAAAAAAATCAACGTGTTTCATGAAGAAGAAAGAATTGCTTTGTTAAAACAAATTGCCAAAATCACTTCGCCGGAAACAGCCAAAAAAGCAAATCAATTATTTTTGCAATTCTTCAATGGCAATTGGAAATAAAAAAGGCAAGTTCCCTAAAAAAGGGAGCTTGTCCTTTTTTATTGATTCGCTATTTTTTCCAAAACATTTTCATCAAACGTCTTATTCTTCAGCATGTCAATTTCAAATTTATAAGGCGGCTTTTTATTTTTTTTGTCGTCACCGACATACGGAGTTTCTAAAATTTTTGGCAAGTCTTTTAATTGCGGATGGTGGACGATATAATTGATTGCTTTAAATCCTATGTGGCCGAATCCGATATTTTCATGACGGTCTTTTTGGGCCCCGCGCGGATTTTTGCTGTCGTTTATATGAACAACTTTTAAACGGTCGATGCCGATGATTTTATCAAATTGATTTAAAACCCCATCAAAATCATTGACAATATCATAACCGGCATCATGAGTATGGCAAGTGTCGAAACAAACGGACAAATGTTCATTGTAGGTAACACCATCAATGATCATCGCAAGCTCCTCAAACGTTCTTCCGCATTCTGAACCTTTGCCGGCCATCGTTTCAAGGGCGATTTGCACTTTTTGCCCCCTCTCCAGCACTTCATTTAAACCTTCAATAATTTTTTTGATTCCGGCTTCTGCACCGGCTCCAACGTGAGCTCCCGGATGGAGCACGATTTGTTTTGCACCGATTGCTTCCGTGCGTTCAATTTCCGATTTTAAAAAATCAACGCCAAGCTGGAAGGTCGCTAAATTTGTTGTATTGCCAATGTTAATAATATATGGTGCGTGAACGACAATTTCTTCGATGCCATGCTCTTTCATATGCGCCAAACCTGCTTCGATATTTAAATCTTCAATTTTTTTTCTTCTCGTGTTTTGCGGGGCTCCTGTATAAATCATAAACGTATTAGCGCCGTATGAAACTGCCTCTTCACTTGCCGCAAGCAACATTTTCTTGCCGCTCATCGATACATGCGAGCCAATTTTTAACATGTTTTTCCTCTCCTTACAACCTTTTATTTATTTTTTCTTGCTTGCTTTTTCTTTAGCTTTTCAATTTGTTCTTTCATCTTTTTTTTGTATCCTGGTTTTACCGATTTTGGCTTTTTGATGATTCCGATAATCGCGTTTGTTTCCATTGGTTGTTTTTTTCTTTTTTGTCTGCGATTTCGGTCATCGAGCGCTTTCCATATTCCGTTTTCAATATCTCGATTTTCAAAGATTATCCCCATTTTTTCAAGCTTTTGCAGCATTTGTTCGTTATCGTCTTCATAGATTGTATAGGCAAATCCTGAAAAGCCAGCCCGAGCCGTTCTTCCGGTTCGGTGAATATAAAAATCTAAATCTGTCGGCAGCTCGGCATTGATTACATGGGAAACACCTTCAATATCAATTCCTCTTGCAGCTAAATCAGTTGCTACTACAACTTGATAGGCAAGATCCTTTATTTGACGCATTTCTTTTTTCCGTTCACGCGGGGTAAGACCGCCGTGGATTTGCCCAACCTTTAATCCCTTTTCGGCAAGACCGTATGCCACATCTTGGGCATTCGCTTTTGTATTCACAAAAATTAACGCTAAATAAGGGTTTAAGGAAACTACCATATTGTATAAAAGATCTATTTTGTTTCGATGCCGCAGCGGAACAAGAACATGCGTGATGTTTTTGGCATGTACTTGTTTTGGAGATACATGAACATACTCAGGATTTTCCATATATTTTTTTAAAAAAGGCTTTAATTTTTCAGGAATGGTGGCAGAAAACACAAGCATTTGCAGTTCTTTTTTCATGCGGCTAGCTATTTGGTCGACCTCATAAATAAAGCCTAAATCAAGCATTAAATCGGCTTCATCCACAACTATGCTTTTGGTCGAATATAAATCTAGCGCCCCTTCCTTGACAAGATCAAGAATTCTGCCAGGTGTTCCGATCACAAGATGGGGCTGAGTTTTTAGCTTTTCGATCGCCCGCATTTTATCTGTACCGCCAATAAAAAGTTTTGCATGTAATTCTTTTTCCGGCGGGGCGAATTTTATGATTTTTAACGCTTCTTCGTAAATTTGAGTCGCGAGCTCTCTCGTCGGTGCTAAAACAACAACTTGAACACGCTTTTCCTCTCCGCAAATACTGTTGATTAACGGTAGCAAATAAGCATGTGTTTTGCCTGTACCTGTTTGTGATTGGCCGATGGCACTTGCTCCTCTTAATATGATTGGGATCATTTGTGCTTGAATTTCAGTCGGTTCTTTAAAACCTAACGACTGAACGGCATCTATAATAAAATCTTGAAATGGAAAATCTTTAAAGTCAGCTGCCATTGCAAAACAACTCCTTCATAATCAATCAACCCATTTTTTGATTATAAACAATATAATGGAAAAACTCCAATTTTAATAAAACATTTTCCTAAAACGCCGCATAGTTTAATGTAGGTAAAACAGCAAAAGAAAGGGGAAAAGTTTATGCATCCTTATCGAGCTTTTCCTCCCTTCCGGCAGCAGCCATTGATCCGCCCTTTTTTTGGCGGAGGCTACCATCCTTTTTGGGGGCAGCCACCTGTTCAGCAATGGCCGGTTCCGCCTAGGGGAGGATTACAATCGCTTTTTTCGCGTTTTCTTCCATCGAGCACAATGCATGCAGGAAGTATACCGTCAAGCGGTGCTGTTCAAAGTTTAACAAACCCTGCCAATCTTTCAAACATGTTGACGAATGTCCAAAAAGTTCTCGGTGTCGCTCAGCAAGTCACACCGATGGTTCAGCAATACGGTCCTCTGATTCGTAATCTCCCGGCAATGTTCAAAATTTATAGAGAATTGAAAAATGCTGATACAGACAGTAGCGAAGAAGATGATATAAAAGAAAATTCGTCATCTAAAAGATTGAAGGAACAGACAGCCGATGACAGCCCTTCAGATGAAAATACGTCGGGCGAATCAAAACCTAAGCTTTATATTTAATTGTGTTTTGTTTTCTTCCTCCATGTTAGGTATAATGATGTTAGATAGTCAAGCCGCTTGACGGCTTTTTTATTTTCCTTTACTAAATATCAGGAGGAAAAAACATGGAGGTTATTAAAATTTCCCCTCGAGGATACTGCTATGGTGTTGTTGATGCAATGGTGATAGCCAAAAATGCAGCAATGGATAAATCACTGCCTAGACCGATCTATATTTTAGGAATGATCGTTCATAATAAACATGTAACAGATGCCTTTGAAAAAGAAGGGATTATTACGTTAGACGGAAAAAATCGACTTGAGATTTTGAAAAAAGTCGATAAAGGAACCGTTATTTTCACTGCTCACGGCGTTTCGCCAGAAGTGCGCAAAATAGCGAAGGAAAAAGGGCTTGTCACGATCGATGCTACATGCCCTGACGTCACAAAAACTCATGAACTTATTAAGCAAAAAAAAGAAGAAGGGTATGACGTCATTTATATTGGAAAAAAAGGGCATCCGGAACCGGAAGGAGCAGTAGGTGTAGCGCCGGATATCGTTCATTTAGTCGAGACTGTCAACGATGTTGAAGAGCTCGATATTTCCAACGACAAAATCATTGTTACGAACCAAACAACAATGAGCCAATGGGACGTAGCTGATATAATGGAAAAAGTGAAGGAAAAATATCCGCATGTCGAGTTTCATAAAGAAATTTGCCTCGCAACACAAGTTCGCCAGGAAGCTGTGGCCGAACAGGCAAAAGAAGCTGATTTAACCATTGTCGTCGGCGATCCGCGCAGCAACAATTCAAACCGGCTTGCGCAAGTATCTGAAGAGATTGCGGGCACGAAAGCTTATCGCGTGGCGAATGTAAGTGAAATCAAACTGGAATGGCTTAAAGACGTTAAAAAAGTTGCCGTTACAGCCGGTGCATCAACCCCAACGCCGATTGTCAAAGAGGTCATTCGATTTTTGGAGAATTATGATCCAGAAAATCCAGAAACATGGGATTTAACTTCAAATGTCCCTCTTGAAAAAATATTGCCAAAGGTAAAAGTCAAAAAATCATAGACAAAACCTTTTTAATGATTAAAGGGGATCGGTCCACTAAAAAGAACTGATCCCCCTTTTAATTATAGAAACTTGAACGGATCTGTATGGACGCGGGAAGGAATAATTTCTACTTCCAGATTTTCTTCAGCACACAGCTTTGTTAGTTTTTCCGCCACTCCCTCTTTCATCACCTTTTCAATGTTGTGACCTGGATCAACTACATGTAAGCCGAGCATCATAGCATCGTGAGCTGTGTGGTAATATACATCACCAGTTACATAAACATCTGCGCCTCTCATTTTTGCCTGATAAATGTATTTATTTCCGTCTCCGCCTAAAACGGCTACTTTTTTTATAGTTGCCTGTAAATCCCCTACTACTCTTACTTTTTCCACTTCTAAAGCTTTCTTAACATGCTCTGCAAATTCCTTCAATGTCATTTCTTTTTCAAGCTCTCCAATTTTCCCTAATCCAAGCTGTTTCCCTTCGTTTTCTAATGAATAGATGTCATAAGCAACTTCTTCATAAGGATGAGCCTTCAACATCGCTTGAATGACTTTCTTTTGGATTGACTGCGGGAAGATCGTTTCAATTTTGACTTCTTCAACCATTTCAAGCTTTCCAGTATCTCCGATAAAGGGATTTGCATTTTCCAAAGGTAAAAATGTTCCTGTTCCTGCCGAGGAAAAAGTGCAATAACTGTAGTTGCCGATAAATCCAGCACCCGCTTTGCCAAGCGCCTCCCGAACGTCCCCCTCATAGTCTTTTGGTACAAATACAGCAAGCTTTTTTAATGGGTCTTGATAAGTTGGGACAAGTATTTTTTGATTCACCAGTTGTAAGCGGTCGGCCAAAAGATCATTCACTCCGCCTGGAGCCACATCCAAATTTGTATGGGCTGCATAAACGGCAATTTCATGCTTGATGCATTTTTCTATAATACGCCCTGCCGGATCATCTGTTCTAATATGCTTTAAAGGATGAAAAATGGGAGGATGATGAGCGATAATCAAATCAACCTTTTGATTGATTGCTTCATCAACGACTTCCTCCAAAACATCCAGAGCGACCATAATTTTTCGGACAGGCTTGTTTAATGTGCCGATTTGCAGCCCGATCTTGTCTCCTTCCAATGCATAATGCTTTGGAGAAAACCGTTCAAATAATTGAATAATATGTTGGCCGTTAGCGATTTTCTTCATTTATTTTATGACCTCCTCAATGATCTCGATCACCTTTTTTATTTCTTCTTTTTTTTGCATAAGCTGTTCATTTCCGTTGGATTGCTCCAGCTGCCGTAGAATGTCCTTCCGATGAGAAAGCTCGTGTTTCCATTTTTTAAAAAAAACGTTGTTCTTTTCTTTTAACAAAAATGGACCCATTAACAAAGCTGCTTCAAATGGCAAATCTTCGTACGGTTTCATTGCATTTCCACGCTTAGCGGACAGCACCTCATATATTTTTCCGCTCTCTTCTAGAATTGTTTCTCCTTCGAGCTCCCAACCATTGTCAATCAGCCATTTTCGAACTTCAATTGCATGAATATTCGGCTGAAGTACAAGCCGTTCAACCTTCCCGAGCTTCTCTTTTCCTTCCTCCAAAATCGTTTTAATAAGCGAGCCGCCCATGCCAGCGATCGTGATGCATGTTGCCTCATCCTTTTGTAATACGGACAATCCGTCCCCTTTCCGAACGGAAATTACATGCTGGAGCCCGCTTTTTTCCACTTGTTTTTTTGCCGCTTGAAAAGGGCCTTCATTGATTTCACCGGCAATCGCTTTCACTGTTTTTTTGGCAAGCACTAAATAACATGGCAAATATGCATGATCTGATCCAATATCTGCTGTCACCTGATTATTCGGAACAAATTCTGCCACAGCCGACAGTCTTTTTGAAAGTTGGACACTGTTCAATTTATTTCACCCTTTATTCCAATTTGGTAAACATGAAAATACGAAAAAAGTCCCCCAAAAGGAAGACTTTTCAACCAATATGTTTTTTATTATTTAATTTTAGAAACCCATTCGGCCATTTCATCAAGCTTTTCTTCAGGTACTAGCCCGCTAGGCATCGCACCGCGGCCGTTTTTAATTGTTTCTTTAATTTCATCAACAGACAATTTGTCGCCAACACCTTTTAATGAAGGACCTGCTCCGCCTTCAAAGTTTTGACCGTGGCAGCTTGCACAGCTTTGCTTGAATATATCCTCCGGCTTTGCATTAGCGACGTCTTCCGTTTTTTGTCCGCCCCCCTCTTTTTCTTCAGCCATCTCTTTCATATTATCCAGTCCGATGAAAGAAAATGCAACCATTAGTCCAATTCCAAACACAATGATTAATGCAAATGGAATAAGCGGATTACGATTCATTTTGTAACCTCCCTTATGTATAACCGTACATTTGCTTTTTTCGCTCAACATGGACGAGCTGAAACTAACCTAAACAATCTCTATTGTACTTCAATTTTCTTTGAAGGAAAAGTCTTTCTATATAAGTTCCTTGTGATGTTCACGAATTAGACAAAAAAACAATTTAAAAAGATCTTATGTTTCTTAACAAATGTCATTTGCAAAATGAAAGAAGATTCAGTAAAATATAGTACAAATAGTTATTGTTGTTAGCGTTTACATATATTGAAGGGAAGGCAGACGAATAAGTCTGCCCAAGGAAAGAAAAAAACATTTTTATTTTTATTCCAAAAAGTCTTTCAGCCGCTTGCTTCGGCTTGGATGGCGCAATTTTCGCAGAGCCTTCGCTTCAATTTGCCGAATGCGTTCTCGAGTGACACCGAAAACTTTTCCTACTTCTTCCAGAGTCCGAGTTCTTCCATCGTCCAGTCCAAAACGAAGGCGCAGAACGTTTTCTTCCCTGTCTGTAAGGGTATCGAGAACATCTTCAAGCTGCTCCTTTAATAATTCATATGCAGCATGCTCTGATGGAGAAGTAGCCTCTTGGTCTTCAATAAAATCACCTAAGTGCGAATCGTCTTCTTCGCCAATCGGCGTTTCTAATGATACAGGTTCTTGGGCAATTTTTAAGATTTCTCTAACTTTTTCAGGAGTCAAATCCATATCTTCAGCGATCTCTTCTGGTGTCGGTTCACGACCCAAATCTTGAAGCAATTGACGTTGGACTCGAATTAACTTATTGATTGTCTCAACCATATGGACAGGGATGCGGATCGTTCTCGCCTGATCTGCAATTGCCCGTGTAATTGCCTGGCGAATCCACCATGTTGCATATGTGCTGAATTTGTATCCTTTTCGATAATCAAATTTTTCAACAGCTTTCATCAGCCCCATGTTGCCTTCCTGTATGAGATCGAGGAAGAGCATTCCGCGGCCGACGTAGCGTTTTGCAATGCTGACGACTAGGCGCAGGTTGGCTTCTGCAAGCCTTCTTTTCGCTTCTTCGTCCCCTTGTTCAATACGCTTGGCAAGTTCGATTTCTTCATCAGCCGATAAGAGATCAACCCGGCCGATTTCTTTTAAATACATTCGAACCGGATCATTTATTTTCACACCCGGCGGTACACTAAGATCATTTAGATCAAATTCTTCTTCATCTTCTTTGTCTAAATCCGGCAAATTGGAATCAACATCTTCGTTTTCGCTAATTAATTCGATTCCTTGCTCATTAACGTATTCATAAAACTCATCCATTTGATCTGAATCAATATCGAAATTTGCCATTTTCTCAGCAATTTCTTCATATGTTAATACTCCGCGTTTCTTTCCTAATTGAATAAGCTGATTTTTCACTTCCTCAACAGTTCCATCAGCTTCTAAATCTTTTGAATGGGCTTGTTTTTCAGCCATTGGATCCCCTCCTTCCAGAGTTATACAAGCTTTCACATTAATCCTTTTTTCAGCTGAATTACTTCCATTGCAATTTCGGCAGCTTTTACATAATCTTTTCGTTTTTCAGCCTCTTTCTTCTCAGCTTCCTTTTCCTTTAGGATGAGCATTTTTTGATGGTTCAAGATATGTTTTACATAGTCTTGAAGCTCTTGCTCAGTCAATTGTTCGCCAATTGTCATCATGGCAATTTCCGATACAATTCGGCTTAATGAAGGATCTTTGAGCTTTGTCAAAAAGTGGCTTATGTCTGGATCGTTCCCTTCCTCATAATAAGCGTATAAATAGGATGAAATAGCCCGATGCTCCTCCACGTTAAAATTTCCACCAATCGCATGAAGAACCTTTTCTGCCACTTCCCTGCTTTTCAACATATGAGCAATTAGAAGGCGTTCTGCCTTTTGATAAGCAGGCATCAGTGCATTCCGTTGTAATGCATCAGTCTTGAGGCTCGTCTTTTCAGGTCTTCTTCTTTTCCGCTTATTTATATTCCGAAGCTCTGCCATTAACGTTTCTTTTGATACGGAAAATTCTTCAGAAAGCTGCGTGATATACAGCTCTTGTTCGATCCCGCTCGGAAGGCCGCTTAATTCGTTAAGCACTTCTTGAATGTATCTCGCTCGATCCCCTTCATCCTGGAGATTTTTCCCCTTTCGAAAATATTCCATCTTAAATGCCATTAATGAGAGACTTGCCCCTATTACATCGTTTTTGAATTTTTCCTTTCCGTATGTCCGAATGTAGTCATCAGGGTCTAACCCTTCAGGCATTTTAGCAATCCTTACATTACATCCTGCTTCAACAAGCAATTTAGAAGCTCTGAAGGCAGCTTCAATTCCAGCGGAATCGGAATCGTAGCAAATGACAACTGTTCCTCCGCTTCTGGCTAAGAGCTTGACCTGTTCTTCCGTCAGCGCTGTTCCCATTGTTGCTACACTATGCTCGATTCCTGCGTGAACGGACGATATAACATCCGCAAACCCTTCAAACAACACCGCTTCCTGTTTTCGTCTAATGAAAGGTCTTGCTTGGTGGAAATTATAAAGAATCCGTCCTTTGTTAAATATTTTTGTCTCAGGGCTGTTTAAATATTTTGGCTGTTTGTTTCCTAGCGACCTTCCGGAAAAAGCGACTGTACGGCCTTGTGCATCTTTAACCGGAAACATGATCCGATTGCGAAACCGATCAAAAAAAGAACCGTTAGATTCGCTTCGGATAATTAACCCTGTTTTTTCCAACAACGGAAGTTCAAAACCTTTTTTCAGCAAATATTTTAAAGAAAAGTCCCAAGAATCTAAAGCGTAGCCAATCTCAAATTGATCGATTAATTCTTTCGTAAAACCCCGATGAAGCAAATAATTTAACGCGTTTTGCCCTTCTTTTGTATTTAGTAATAAATGATGATACATTTTTTTCAGCAGTTCATGCACTTTTATCATTTTCTCTGCTTCGCTGTTGTTTGGGTATGTCGACTCTTGAGAAAGTGCCGAGCCCCCTGGAATGTCCAAACCAGCTTTTTTTGCTGTCATTTGTACAGCTTCTGTAAAGCTGCATCCTTCAATTTGCATGAGAAAGGTAAAAACATTTCCGCCAGAACCGCAGCCAAAGCAGTGGAAAATTTGTTTTTCAGGTGAAACAGAAAATGAAGGTGTATTTTCGCCGTGAAAAGGACATAGTCCAAAAAAGTTTCGACCCTGCTTCTTTAATTGAACATATTCACTCACAACATCTACTATATCAACAGCATGTTGCACTTTTTCTATAAATTCCTCGGGAAGCATTTTCCCCATATGAACAACTCCGTGCCTTAAAATTTATTCAATATGAATTTTAAAATTTCCTGCATAATTCGACAATATTTTTTCAAGTGCTGTGATAAAATGATGACGATCTTTATCTTGGAATTTTTTTGGCCCTTTGATATAATTGCCGTTTCTTCTTTCCCTTGCCGAAATATACCGGAGATGGAGAACAGAGTCGATTGTATCTTCTGTAAACAGCATTCCTCTTGGAGAGAGAACATGTGTGCATTTCTTAAGCAGCATACCGGCTAGTCCGATATCTTGTGTAATGATGATGTCATGTTTTTTTGAGTTGTTAAAAATGTATAAGTCGACAGATTCCTTTTCTTGATCGACAAATACCCAGCTATTCCCGTCATCCTTTTTACCTACATGAGCATATGATGCAATGAAACAAACCGGGACTTTATATTTTTTTGCGACTGATGCAATTTCTTCTTTGACGGGGCATGCATCAGCATCGACAAAAATAGTGATATTTTTTCCATCATATTTCTCTATTCTTCATCACCTCAAAGAATCCTGCCAGCAATTTAAACTTTTTACAAAAAGTGATTTGTCGAATTTTCTTTCTCCAACCCCCTTGACATCTTCCTGTAAATAGTTTATTCGTATTTTTTTTAGTCTAAACCTAAAAAGCGTAATTTTATCACAATTTTTTATTATAATACAATACACTGCATTATTCCATCATTTTATCTTTCACCATGAAAAAAACCTACTATATTCTTAAGATCGGAATAAGCAGGTTTTATCACATGTTATTTTTTTAAGAATAAATTTTGGATATGATTGGCTGTTTCTTCAACTGCTTTGTTCGATACATCTATAACTGGACAGCCGATTTTTTGAACAATTTTTTCAAAATAAGCTAATTCTTCTTTAATTCTGTCTATATTGGCATATATAGCCTGATCATTAAGCCCGAGCTGCTTTAATCTTTCCTTTCGGATATAATTCAGCTTTTCCGGACTGATTTTTAGACCGACGCATTTCTCTTTGGAAACTTTAAAAAGTTCTTCAGGGGGTTCTACTTCTGGAACAATAGGAACATTAGCTACTTTTAATCGTTTTAGCGCCAAATATTGCGACAAAGGCGTTTTGGAAGTCCGCGATACACCGATCAAAACAATATCGGCTTTCAAAATTCCTCTCGGATCGCGGCCGTCATCATATTTAACAGCAAACTCAATTGCTTCTACTTTTTTGAAATAGTCTTCATCAAGCTTCCGAACTCTTCCGGGCTCATACTTCGCTTTTATTCCATATGACGTTTCCATTTTATCAATTAAAGGACCAATGATATCGTGGTAGATCACACCTTCTTTTTCCGCTTCTTGAATAAGAAGATTCCTAAGTTCGGGGACAACGATTGTGAAGCAAATGATCGCATTATCCATTTTCGCCAATGCGACAACTTCTTTGATTGTATTTGCATCCTCCACATAAGGCACCCTTTTCACATTCGTTTCATATTGAGAGCCGTTAAATTGACTGATAGCTGCTTTTACAACGAGATCTGCCGTTTCCCCGACTGAGTCTGAAACAATATAGATCGTACGATTATTCATTCGGATCCCCCATTCTTACATAATATCGTCATCAACTAATCTTACCAATATTTTTGTAATGTTTGTTTTCGTAATTCTTCCTATCACTTCAAAACCGCCGTCCACTTCTTTTACAACGGGCAGTGCATCGATTTGCTTTTCAATTAAAATCCTTGCTACATCAATAATAAGATCTTCCTTTTTGCATACGGTTATATTTGGCATTCTAGTCATAATAATATTGACGGGGATTTGGGTTAATTCCTGTTTGCCGATACTTGCCCGGAGGAGATCTTTTCTCGACAGCACTCCCACTAGCAACGATTGATTATCTACCACAAATAATGTCCCGACATCTTCCAAAAACATTGTACAAATTGCATCATAAACAGAAACATTATCGTTGACAACGACTGGGATCGACTGAAAATCTTTTACTTGGAGCTTTTTTAATTTCTCTGCAAGCAAATTGGCGCCTGATTTCCCTGTATAAAAATAGCCGACTCGCGGCCTTGCGTCAAGGTATCCAGCCATTGTTAAAATTGCTAAATCAGGTCTTAGCGTAGCTCTTGTCAAGTTTAAACGATCTGCAATATGCTCACCCGTAATTGGCCCATGCTCCTTAACGATTTGCAATATTTGTTCTTGCCGTTTATTAAGCTCTATTGTCCTCACCACCTTGAAAAAGAGGCTGCATTATAAAAATATTATATATGATTTCAATATTTTGAAAAGGTTTTCTATTGCTCATTACGGCGAATCGAGTAGGAGGGAGCGATTAACTCCCGTCCTCTCACACCACCGTACGTACGGTTCCGTATACGGCGGTTCAATTAAGATAATTGACGCAAGTTTTCATAACTTCCGTGAATAGCTGTTCTCTTTATGCCAGTGGTCACTCCACCCTCCAAGAGATCTCCCACGGGATTCACCGCTTCCTCCCTCAAGTGAGGTACTACGTTTTCTGTGTTCATCATGACTCACTGAATGCCAAGGGCTATTCTCTCTTAATTGTTCGGTCCTTCTTAGTTGTTCTAGACCAACTAATACTATGACCTCTGCTGACTTCTGACGGTTCAGCTATCTATCACTAGATAGGTTACCAAGGTTACTTGGCGTGCCAGCCAGACCTCCCCGGGTAAGAGTGTAATCTTTCCTTCCATCCATCTGCTTCATTTACTCTGTATCACCTTCGGCAGAAAGGGCTTTGTTTTGTCTTGCAAACTCACCCAGTGATACCTAGCCTCATATGAAGTTCGTGTTCCGAGAGACCTTAAAGTTTGCCGCTCGCTTCCTTCAGATTCCGCGTCACCACGGACACCCTTGCGTTAAGCTAACTGCTACTTCTGCCTTCGCAGCTCGGGACTTTCACCCTATAGATTACACCCATGCCGGGCGCACAAGGAAAGACGATTATCCTCGGGATAATCGTCTATTTGCATTTATTTTACGATAATTTCATTCACTTTGGCAAAAGATGTGATTATCTTTGTTAATTGTACCATTTGGGACAGCCTGTTTTGTTTAACCGATTCATCCTCTGCCATTACCATAATATTATCAAAATAACGATCAATCACCGGCTTTAAAGCTTTCATTTCCAAAAATGCTTCTTTAAAATTACCCTCTTTTTGCAATTTTACAAAATTTTCTTCAAGCCGTAAATACGCTTGATACAATGTTTTTTCTTCTTCCTTCTCGAACAGCTCTTCTTTAATATTACCCTCTTGGCCCTTAGACGAGATGTTGACAACACGAGACAGCGATTCAATTACTTCTTTAAAGTCACCCTTTTGGCTTTCTTCTGACAGAACGGCAGCCCGCTCAAAATATGCATTAACTTCATGGTAATTGGATTGTAATACCGATTCAATTATATCATGGCGGACATTTTCTTCATGAAGCGCAAATTTGACTCTCATTTGGAAGAACGACAGCAATTCTTTTCTCAAATTGTCTTTATTTTCTAAACCATATACATTTATAGCAAGGTCGAACAATTCCTCCAATTCAAGCCGCCATTGTTTTGCTCGAAGAATTTGAACAATGCCGCTTGCTTGTCTTCTTAATGCATACGGATCTTGTGAGCCAGTTGGAATCAAACCGATCGAAAAAAATCCTGCAATTGTATCCAGCTTGTCCGCAAGCCCTACAATGGCTCCGCTCAACGTTTCAGGCGTCTTGTCGGAAGCATGCCGCGGCATATAATGCTCATTTATTCCTTTTGCAACCTCTTCCTGTTCACCCTTTAAAAGAGCGTATTTTTCTCCCATAATTCCTTGAAGCTCAGGAAATTCATAAACCATTTGCGTAACAATGTCAAATTTGCAAATGGAAGCAGTCCGTTTAATATAAGCTTTCTCCTCATTGGAGCATTCAAGCTTTTCGCTAAGCTTTTCTGATAATTTTACAATTCGGCGAACCTTGTCACCGATGGAGCCCAGTTCTTCATGAAAAACAATTTTTTCAAGCTTCTCCAGTGCGGTATCGATGGCAAGCTTTTTGTCTTCTTCGTAAAAGAAATTTGCATCGGAAAGTCTTGCCCGAAGGACCTTTTCATTCCCCTTGGCAATCGTTTCAATGTTTTGATCATTCCCGTTTTTTACGGTAACAAAAAACGGAAGCAGCTTTCCATCTTTATTTTTGACAGGAAAATATCGCTGATGCTCCTTCATCGTCGTCACTAACACTTCTTCAGGCAATGTTAAAAACCGGTCTTCGAATGAACCGTACAGGGCGGTCGGATATTCCACCAAGTTTGTAACTTCCTCGAGCAAATCTTCATCAACAGGGATGATCCAGTTTTCCTTTCTTTCCAGTTCCTCCAGCTGTTGAATGATCATTTGTTTTCGTTTTTCATAATCGGCGACAACAAACTGGTTCAACAAAGTATTTTCATAATCGCGTGGAGTGGAAATTTCCGCTTTCGTTCCTAAAAAGCGATGGCCATACGTAACATTTCCTGTCGGAACATCGGTAATGGAAAACGGAATGATGTCTTGTCCAAATAAGACAACTAACCATTGGATCGGACGGATATAGCGAAGATTCCAATTTCCCCAACGCATATTTTTCGGAAAATGGATGGTTTGAATAATCTCTTCTAACCCTGGGAGCAGTTCTTTCGTTTCTTTCCCTTTTTGAAATGTTTGAACAAAAGCGTACTCAACACCGTTTACTTCTTTAAAGGATATGTCGTTTGTGGAAGCTCCTTGGCTCCGTGCAAAGCCTAACGCTGCTTTTGTCCAATTTCCATTCTCATCAACCGCAATCTTTTTTGCCGGTCCTTTTGCTTCGCCAAGCAAATCTTCCTGTTTTTCATTTACATCCTCTACAAGGACGGCAAGACGTCTAGGAGTTGAATATTTTTTTATTTTGGCGTAAGAAATGCGATGTTCATCCAGCCAAGCTCCTACTTTGTCAGCCAGCTGATCAATCGAAGACAGGATGACGCCGGCAGGCATTTCTTCAAGCCCGATTTCGATAAGTAAATCCCGTTTATTCATGATTTTCGGCCCCCTTGTTTTTCAGCATTGGAAAACCGAGTTTTTCCCGTTCTTCATAAAACGTTTTGGCAACTTTTCTTGCCAGCTTTCTCACTCTGCCAATATATCCGGTTCGTTCTGTAACAGAAATAGCTCCTTTTGCGTCAAGCAAATTAAATGTGTGCGAGCATTTTAAAACGTAGTCGTACGCTGGATGAACGAGACCTAATTCCATCTGTCTGTGCGCTTCTTTTTCATACGTATTAAACAGTTCAAATAGCATGTTTGTATCGGATGTTTCGAACGTATACTTGGAATGCTCATATTCAGGCTGATAAAAAATGTCCCGGTATGTAAATCCGTTTGTCCATTCAAGGTCAAATACATTTTCTTTTTCTTGAATATAAGACGCCAAACGCTCTATTCCATAAGTAATTTCAACAGAAATCGGTTTGCATTCCAGTCCTCCGACCTGCTGAAAATACGTGAATTGAGTAATTTCCATTCCGTCAAGCCAAACTTCCCAGCCAAGCCCTGCGCAGCCGAGAGAAGGATTTTCCCAGTTATCTTCCACAAAGCGGATGTCATGTTCAAGCGGATCAATTCCAAGAGCCTTTAATGAATCTAAATAAATTTCTTGTATGTTTTTCGGAGACGGCTTCATAATGACTTGGAATTGATGGTGTTGATAAAGGCGGTTCGGATTTTCCCCATACCTTCCGTCAGCAGGTCTTCTTGACGGCTCCACGTAAGCAACATTCCACGGTTCTGGCCCGATGGAGCGAAGAAATGTGTATGGGCTCATGGTTCCGGCACCTTTTTCTACATCATATGCCTGCATCAAAATACATCCATGATCGGCCCAATGCTTTTGCAGCGTCAAAATCATTTCTTGAATGTTCATTCATCATGCACCTCCACAATTAAGTTATGTTCGAACAAAATAAAAACCGTCCCTAATGCAACAAAGTTGCATAGGGACGGGATGACCCGCGGTTCCACCCTATTTGCTGAAAAACGTTTCAGCCTCTCGTAAACCGTTATTGCTCTGGAACGCCGTTCCCTGCATCCTCATACCTTAGCTCGCACCATCCTAAGGTCGCTTTCTATGAAGATTGCAGGTACTCTTTTCCTTCATCGCATTTTATTATTCAATTTGACACGTATCATTTCCGCTCATTACATGACATTAAATCGCTTTTTCTAACAGCATGAGGGGGGATAAATCCTTCATTTGAAAGGTTTCACATCCATGTATATGGTTTACAACATTTCTTTTAAACTGTCAAGTTGATTTAAAAATTTTTTCGATTTCAGCGATAAACCTGCATATTCCTGATAATATTGATCAAGAACAAATCTCAGTTCTTTTTTTGTCTCAGGGGAGACGGATATTTGACCAATGCGGTTTAAGTCAATAGAATAAAACAGCCGCAACAGCTTCACTGTCTTCTGAGAAATATTGAGCCTGTAAGGATCTTTTTCAAAACAGCGGCTGCAAATCAATCCGTTTTCTTTTAATGAAAAATGAAACGGTCCGTTTGTTTCGCCGCTTACTGCACATTTGTTTAATTCGGGATATAAACCGAGAACGTTGAGCATCTTTATTTCAAATATATTGGTCAAAATTTCCGCATCCTTTTCTTCATTCAGCAGATGAAGTGTTTGAAATAAGAGCTCAAACAAAAAAGGGTTTCTGTCTTTTTCATCTGTTCCTTTATCAAGGAGCTCTACAATATATGAAGCATATGCAGTCAAAAAAATATTTTCCTTAATCTCTCTAAAAGCGGAAATGATTTCTCCTTGGCTTAAATTACCCAATCCAGAAGATTGATGATACAAAAAATTTCCATACGTAAAAAGTTGGGTAACAGCTGCGAGGCGGCTGTTCGGTTTATTTGCGCCCCGTGCCATTACACCAACTTTCCCCAACTCCCTTGTATATATTGTAACAACTTTATTGGTCTCACCATATTCCGTTGTACGAATGACAATTCCTTCCGTCTTTACAAGCATTTCTCCACCATCCTATTGGATACAGCACTACTAAACAGGGAGATCAACCTCAGTCCGCTCTTCTTCCTTCATTTGACAATCTTTCGTCCGCTCCTTTTCAAGCTCTTTAAAAAGGAGATATGTGTCAATATTACCTGTAAACGTGAATACTTTCCAGGTAAAATCTAACATATTGTCCCCACCTTTCTGTCGTTGTTCCTAAGCTATATCCAATTCATTGTTATCATAGCCTTTTTGAATCATTTTCATGTTTTGAAAATATTTCTAACTTCCTTTAAGTCAATTAATATTCGTCTTCCCTAAATCCAAAATCTCGCAATTGCGACAGGCGATTTCTCCAATCTTTTTGCACTTTGACCCACAGCTCTAAAAAGACTTTTGACCCGAGCAAGTTTTCAATGTCAACCCTTGCCCTTTTCCCAATTTCTTTCAACATTCTTCCTTGCTTCCCAATGATAATACCTTTTTGAGAGTTGCGTTCCACAACAATTGTTGCAGCTATATATACTGCATGGTTTTCTCTTTTTTCAATTGAATCAACAACAACTGCAACAGAATGTGGGATCTCTTCTCTTGTCAAATGCAATACTTTTTCGCGAACTAGTTCAGAAATGATAAAACGTTCCGGGTGATCTGTCACCTGATCACTAGGATAATATTGCGGACCTTCCGGCAAATACGCTTCAATTTGCCCTAGCAACGTTTCAATGTTGTTTCCTTGCAGGGCAGAAATTGGAACAATTTCCTGAAACTCGAACTTTTCCCTGTATTGGTCAATAAGCGGCAATAAATCATCAGGATGAACCCGATCGATTTTATTGACAACTAAAAATACAGGAGTATCGGTTTCCTTCAATCGTTCCATGATATATTCATCACCGCGGCCTAATCCTTCTTCAGCATTAATCATAAACAGAATTAGATCCACTTCTTTGAGCGTATTTTGAGCGACTTTCATCATAAAATCGCCCAATTTATGCTTTGGTTTATGAATACCGGGAGTGTCGATAAAAATAATTTGTGAGTTTTCCGTCGTATAAACCCCTTGTATTTTGTTTCTCGTTGTTTGAGGTTTATCGCTCATAATCGCAATTTTTTGACCGATTACACGGTTAATAAAAGTCGATTTGCCGACATTCGGACGGCCGATGATTGATACAAATCCTGATTTAAATTTTGTCTTATTCATGTAAATCCTCCGATGTAAATGCTTCTGGTAATAGTTGTTCAACTGTTAGCTCGTTATAGTCTCCGTTAAGATTCGCCAAAATCACCTTCATATTTTTAGGACAGAGCTCTGCTATGACTTGCCTGCAAGCGCCGCATGGCGATACAGGGCGCTTTGTATCCGCAACTATGGCAATAGCTGCGAATTCATTTTCACCTTCTGAAACCGCTTTATATATAGCAGTGCGCTCGGCACAATTGCACATGGAATAAGCTGCGTTTTCAATATTGCATCCTTTGTATACTTTTCCATCCTTTGTCAGAAGTGCTGCACCTACTTTAAATCGAGAGTAAGGTGCATAAGCAAATTCTCTTGCTCTTTTTGCTTCTTCAATCAGTTGATGGGAGTCCATAGCTTCCTTCCTTTCGTTTACGTTGCAGCTTATACTCATTATTTTACATCATTTTTCATTTAATTTCACGTTTATTTTTTCAGAAAATTCTACATTTTTCACGAAAAAACTTCAATTATTTTTGGGGAAAAAATGATGAATCCGATAACAACCGAAACGGCTGCATAAACCAATACTGCTCCTGCAGCTGCATCTTTTGCAGTTTTAAGCAGAGGATGAAATTCTTTCGACACAGCATCAGCGATTCGTTCAATGGCAGTATTGACCAGCTCTAAAGCTAACATTCCGCCAATTAATAGGAGAATGACAATCCATTCAATTAAGCTAATGTTGAAAAATAATCCGGCTGCGATCACGATGATCGCAGCTGTCACATGAATTCTAAAGTTCCGCTCGGATTGGAAGGCTGCAGCTATTCCTTGTACGGCAAAATAAAAGCTTTTCAACAAAGTCTTCATGTTTATCCTGTTCTTTTCAATCCAAATTTCTCTAAAATTTCCTTTTGCCTTGAAAACATTTTTTCTTCTTCTTCTTTTGTCATATGATCATAACCTAATAAATGCAAAAAGCCGTGAACAGATAAAAATCCGAGCTCTCTCATAAATGAGTGGCCGTATTCTTCTGCTTGCTCTTTCGCTTTTTCTATTGAGATAATGATATCCCCTAAATGAGGGGGGAGATCAGCACCTTGGATCTCCACTTCATCTTCTCCTGTTTCTTCAAGCGCAAATGAAATCACATCTGTCGGCTGATCTTTTCCCCGGTAATCCCGATTGATCTCTTGAATGTCTTTATTAGTAACAAAGGTTATAGATACTTCCGAATCTTTGGGAACACGTTCTTCTAAAGCAGCAAATTGCAGCAAATTTTCGATCGTTTCTATTTCCTCAGAAGAGAGTGTTTCCGTCTGGTCGAAAATGTCAATGGATAATGTCATGTTTTCTTCACCTTCTTTTCATGAAATTCCGGATATTCAATTCTTGAATGAAAAATCCCCTTCAATGTTTCACACAATATTTTTGCCACCGTTTCAAGCTCTTTAAACGTTATATCACATTCGTCGAATTGCCCGTCTTGAAGTTTATCTTTTATGATGGAACGAACAAGCTTTTCAATTTTTTCGGGCATCGGATTTTTCATTGAACGAACAGCTGCTTCTACACTGTCAGCGATACAAATAACGGCAATCTCCCGCGTTTGCGGCTTCGGACCCGGATATCTAAACTCACTTTCCAAAATAGGCTGATCACTATTTTCTTGGGCTTTATGGTAGAAAAATTTTAAAAGCGATGTTCCATGATGCTGCAGAGCAATATCGATAAATTCTTTCGGCATTTTATGCTTCCTTAACATTTCTGCTCCCTCTTCAGCATGAGCAATAATAATGTTTTTGCTTAGCTGAGGAGACAATTTATCATGCGGATTTTCCATGTTCATTTGGTTTTCAATAAAATAGCGCGGCCGTTTCGTCTTGCCGATATCGTGATAGTAGCTTCCAACTCTTGCCAACAATCCATTCGCACCGATCGCTTCGCAAGCAGCCTCGGCTAGATTGGCCACCATTACACTGTGATGATAAGTACCAGGCGCCTCCGTTAATATTTTCCTTAATAAAGGATGATTCGGATTCGACAGTTCAATCAGCTTCATCGTCGATAAAATGCCAAAACCTGATTCAAAAAAAGGCATTAAACCGATTGTCAAGACGGAAGAGATAACACCTGATACAATCGCCATAAGAAAATAAGAACCGATCTCTAGATTCGAATAAATTCCATTTTGAATGAATAAAATAGCGGTGATCACAACAATATTAACAGCCGAAACGAAAAGACCAGCTTGTAAAATTTTCGAACGGACGTTATGTTCCCCTAGAAACAGAATGGCTGCGATGCACCCGCATAAGTAGTAAAGACCAATTGTAAAATTAAATGTGCCAGTGACTCCATCATTAAAAATCAAGCTTCCGCAAAAAGCATATATAATGCTTGTCACGAACGCAAGGCGGTCATTAATCAAAAGCTTTGTCAACATAACTCCCATCAGCACCGGGACAATAAAGCCGATATGAGAATAGTCCATTTTTTGAAATAAGCTGATAATCTTCATGACCGTTAACGTTATCGCTAGGATGATGGTAAAGAGAAGCAATGACTGGTTTTTACTCGTAAAGAACGAGTTCTTTTCTTTTTCAAAAAAATATGCAAGATAGATCATCACTAATAAGACTAAAATGAAAAGACCAATGATCGGCTGAAATGTGTACTTATTATCTAAAAGGCCCAACAATTCCAGCTTTCTATATACTTCCCTGTCAATTAATTGGCCCTCTTCGACTATAATTTGACCTTGCTTAATTTGAACCTCCTGCACTTTTTCTTTTGCTTCTTCCCGCTTTTCATCTGTTGATTTTGGGTCAAATACATAATTGGAAATAATTGCGCTGCGTCCAATCTCATCAGCTGCTGAGCGTATCTTATCCGGCAAATTCACGTTTTGAAGCCGTTCTTTCACTTTGTTTCTCGCTTCTTCTAATTTTTCAGCCGGAATCGGCTCGCTCATCGTTTCATTGACAGCCGTAACAACCGCATCTTTCGCCAGCGTAAGCTGTCCTTCATTTGCACTTAACAACGATGTATATACGCTTTCAGGATATTTATCATACATATCTCCTAAACTGCTTTTAAGCCTGTCAAGCTTCTCTTTGCTGCTCATTTCGGCATTAGATGAAGCCTCCATGATGGCATCAAATAAAGATTCGACCAAATCCACACTGTTGTCCGCATATTCTTTTTTTAGCACATATTGATCTTCCACGCTTTCAGCAGCTTCTTCTCTTCTCTTTTCCGTCATTTCCTTATCGACAACGGTAACAGGTGCGTAAATCGTTTGGTCGGATACTGAAAATAATTTGGCATCAAACGTGTCCGGTTCTACATTGCTGTATAAAACGGTAAACAAAATTACTCCAATAACGGGATATAAGAAAAGATGAAGGGATTTCATTTTTTTCAAAAAATGGAATATCGGCTGTTTCCTGTCTTTGCGATCCATTTTTCTTTTCATTTGTCACAGCACCTCCGATCAATTCTATGCAAAAATGACCCGGTCATGATGAGCGGGTCTTACTGATCATCTTTTTCATAAGCCTCAATAATTTTTGAAACGAGCGGGTGCCGCACGACATCAGTTTCCTTTAAATATACGAATGAAATGCCTCGAATGCCTGATAATTTTTCATTCGCTTCAAGCAGTCCTGATTTTACTCCTTTGGGCAAATCCACTTGTGTCAGGTCGCCTGTAATGACCATTTTGGATCCAAAGCCTAAACGGGTTAGAAACATTTTCATTTGCTGAGTTGTTGTATTTTGCGCTTCATCTAAAATAACGAACGCATCCTCAAGTGTTCTTCCGCGCATATACGCCAATGGAGCAATTTCAATAACTCCTCTTTCTAATAAGCGCTCTGTATGGTCCACGCCTAAAATATCGTGTAGAGCATCATATAAAGGTCTTAAATAAGGATCTACCTTTTCTTTTAAATCGCCGGGCAAAAAACCTAAATTTTCACCAGCTTCAACGGCCGGCCGCGTTAATATGATTTTATTTACAAGCCCATTTTTCAAGCAATGGACGGCCATGACAACAGCGAGAAACGTTTTTCCTGTTCCTGCTGGACCGATTCCAAATACTAAATCATGCGTTTTAATTGCTTGAAAATACTTTCGTTGACCTAGCGTTTTTACACGAATGATTTTTCCTTTTGCATTTTTCGCAACTTCTTCATCGTATAGGGATTCAAATTCATCGATCTTCCCACTTTTCGCCATTTTTGTTGCATAAAGCACGTCTTGTTCGTTAATCGAAATTCCTTTTCGAATAACCGAAAGAAGGGATTTCAAGATGTCTTCAACCAGTTCAGCTTTTTCTTTATCTCCTGAAACATATACCGCTTCACCGCGCGAAATGATCGATACGTTTAACTCTTCTTCAATTTTTTTTAAATGAACATCATGAATCCCAAATAAATTAATGGCTTCATTCGGATTTTCTAAACTCTGGCTGATTGTGACTAAATCTTCTGTCATTCTCTAATCTCCCTGAACCCGTTTTATTTTTACAATGTTTTCAATAACTTGGAAGTGTATTTTCAATCTTACTTTACCATTCTCGACGTCTTCGTGCAAAACTTTTTCGCCAACAATTTTGACATCTTTTCCAAGTTTTCGAAATAAGTCATTTTTCCCGGCAGCAATCGCTTGCCGTTTCGCTTCATCCACAGAATATTTTCTGTGAAAGGTTTCCGTCTCACGAATCGTTTCTTTCTTATAGTTAACTGGAAGATCCCATTTTAAAAATTTTAATGGACGCTCGTCTCGCTCCACCGCATATTGCGGATATTCCGATTCATCATTGCGAAACATCCCCCAAATAGGAAGGGAAAAAGAACGAAAGGAGAGAAAATGCTTCGTGACTGACTTTCCTGAAAATAACTGGAAAGTTGTTTGAAGCGGCACCTCCACTGTTGAAATATACCAAGTTTCGCCTAATATTTCTCCGTCTGCTGCCACTTTTCGTATTTTATCACCTTCTCCAACTACACCGGAAACTAATATTTGTCCTTTTCTAACAAAATCATGAACGTCTACTAAAGGTTGTCCTTTTTCAACATACATTTTTGCTATAACAGCTTCCTTCGCGGCCACTAAATGCCTCGGCCCCTCCACTTTGCTTTTTTGCTCTTTTTTCTTTTCGGCTACTTCCAGAGAATATGTCGTTCCTTTTAATTTGACACCGATCCATGTTATATCATCTATTTGGCTCATCAAACGATTTTGAACTGTTTGATTGCTCGATGTCAAAAACTGAAACGTCCCTCTTTTAATTCCTATTTTGTCCAATTCTTTTTGTATTAAATGCTCTGTTTTCGGACTAGCCCCTTTTATTTCAATATGCCAAATCATGTTGGATAAAAGAAATGTAATGGCAATGAACAGAACAATTCCAATAACAAAACCAAAATTTCTCCATGATTTTTTTAATAAAAATGGAAATCCTATCCTTTGGTGAAAGGTGCACTTACATTCATGTTTACGAACTACTTTTCGTAAAGCCTGTACATCTTTAAGGCGTATAAAAAAAGAAATTGCACCGTTTTCCAGCCGCTTTACATTTATTGTGACAATGCCAAGCCGCGTGCAATCGTTCAACATTCTTTCTGAGCCGGTTCCTTCCGCTATTACCTGAACGAAGCCTGTAAAATATAACAACCAATTGTTCCGCATCCCGATCCCCCTACTGATCAATATATAATACTTGTTCAATTTTCCCTTCTACAAGGAGCTCTTCTGGCAATATCGCTTTCATCACAAAATCGCTTCCTTTAATGAGCATCTGGCCTTGCTGCAGCAAAACTCGAATCTCTTTATCTGTAAAAGAAAGCAGTCCTTTATGATTTTCTATATATATATGCAATGTACCGATCATCGTAACACGGGGAAGATCCATCATGACGTCAGCTGGTATTTGCAATCCTTCTGTCAATATGCTTTTTATTCGCTGATGCCATTTTTTGCCCATAAAAGAACCCCCTTCATCCTCATATTTATGAGAGACAAAAGGGGATTAACACCATTAATTCATTTATTTTATGAAATTCGACCGATGGGGCTTTTTGGATCGTGGTTCATCTAAAATGACGCTCCAAATGACTCCTTTTGCAGCTGAATGCATGTGTAAAGCTGATGGTTTCTGTTTTTTATTTTTATTATGAAAAGATTTCATATTCGATTTGTCTTTTTCAGCTTTTTTTAGTTGGCTGGATAGGCCTGTGTGTACATTTTGAATTTGATTCCATTCATTTGGAGGGCTTGTCGAAACATTTTTTATCCTTTGTTTCGTTTGTTTTGCAACTTGTTTCCTTTTTTTCTGCTGCTCTTGATCTTTTTTATTTCTGCCAAACAAAGAAGAAATAATCCCGATTAAAATAACAATGAACAGTGGATTTTCAAATATTTCCATATGACACCTCCTTTGATGGGCAGAAAGATCATTCTTCTTCATCACCAGCAGAGTTTTTTGTCATTTTTCCGATAGAATCACGCATATTTGTATCAGCGGTAATGTTTTTGATGTTCATATAATCCATAACTCCAATATTTCCTGATTTTAAAGCTTCCGCCATTGCAAGCGGAACTTGCGCTTCCGCCTCAACAACTTTTGCCCGCATTTCTTCAACTTTAGCGCGCATTTCCTGCTCTCTTGCCACCGCCATCGCCCTGCGTTCCTCCGCTTTAGCTTGCGCGATGTTTTTGTCTGCTTCCGCTTGATCTGTCTGCAGGATCGCACCGATGTTTTTGCCGATGTCAACGTCCGCGATGTCGATGGATAAAATTTCAAAGGCTGTTCCTGAATCGAGTCCTTTGTTTAAAACTGTTTGCGAAATCATATCAGGGTTTTCCAGCACTTTTTTATGATCATCAGAAGAACCAATGGTGCTGACAATTCCTTCACCTACACGTGCGATAATCGTTTCTTCCCCGGCACCGCCAACAAGCCGGTCGATATTGGCTCGCACCGTGATGCGGGCTTTTGCTTTCACTTCAATTCCGTCCATGGCAACCCCTGCAATAAACGGGGTTTCGATTACTTTCGGATTTACGCTCATTTGAACGGCTTCAAGCACGTCTCTTCCCGCTAAATCAATCGCAGCACAACGTTCAAAGCTCAATTCAATATTAGCTCTTTCAGCTGCAATTAATGCGTTGACAACTCGATCGACATTTCCCCCTGCCAAATAATGGCTTTCCAATTGATTTGTTGTGACATCAAGGCCGGCTTTATGCGCTTTAATTAACGGATTGATCACTCGACTTGGAATGACTCTGCGCAGCCTCATTCCAATAAGAGTCAAAATACTGATGCGAACGCCAGCTGCCAGAGCGGAAATCCAGAGCATAATCGGCACAAAAGAGAACAAGATGCCAAGCAAAATAAGACCTAATACGATAAGACCTAGTAAAAGAAAAAATGATACATCCATGTGATATACCTACCTCCTATTCATTTTCATTAATAGCTCTTACAACAATTCGTGAGCCTTCTACTTTAACAATTTTCACTTTTTTTCCTTTCTCAATATACGTTCCTTCTGTCACAACATCCAATCTTTCCTCTCCATCGGTCATTACTGTTCCTGCCGGTCGTAAAGCAGTCACAGTTACACCCGTTTTCCCAATTAAATCTGTACGATTTTGATTGGATACATAACCTTTCTCCGTGCTGATTGAATCATTTAAAATAATTTTTTTAAACCATTTCATACGCTTACCAATCACCTTTGACATGATGAATATTGTGAATATCGAAATGGAACCGGCAATAAAAAGAGAAACCGCCATATGTCCTATATGATCAGCTGCTAAAAATAAACTTAAAAGGACTGAAAGAAAACCGATTGCTCCAATAATTCCTCCTGGAACAAACAACTCTGCAATTATAAGCAGTACCCCAAGCACGAACAAAACAACCGTTTCCAATCCCGCAAGCCCTGCAATAAAATGACCGAAGAAAAACAAAAACAGTGCCAATAGTCCAATAAAACCAGGAATGCCAAACCCAGGAGTGTACAATTCTAACACAAACCCTAAACCGCTAATCGTTAATAATATCGGAATGGTATACATGTTTGTTACAAAACGGGCTATTTTTTCAGCAAACGTCTCCTCAGTCTCCTGGACTTTTGCACCTTCCATTCCGATCGATTTCAAAAGCTCTGCCCGGCTTTTGGCGATGCCTTCACCATACCCGACTTCCATCGCTTGTTTTGCTGTTAATGTTAGTAATTCTCCTTTTTCTGCACCATATTCGGGCATATCCAAGCTGCTGTCTACCATCGCCTCAGCGAACATAGGGTCTCTGCCATGAACCTCAGCAGCATTTCTCATCTCTGCTTTCCAAAACGATTGCACTTTTACTTCTGCAGCATTGCCATTGGAGTCAATGACAGCCGCTGACCCAATGGTACCGCCAGGATGGTAATATATTTGATCAGCCCTTAATGCTATATAAGCCCCTGCGGAAATCGCATGTTTATTTACATAAGCGATTGTTTTGATATCTGTATCCATAATCATTTTACCTATTTCTATCGCTGCCTCTAAAGCACCGCCAGGAGTGTTCAATTCAAAAACAATGACATCCGCCTTCTCTTTTTCCGCCTCCTGAATGGATCGTTTAATAAAATGCACCAACCCTTTTTCAATTGTATTTTCAATCGGAATAAAATAAACAGTTTTCCCTTCAGATGATTTGGCATCAAAAGACGCACAAATAATCGACAAGATGAGCAGCAGAGCGCAAATAGCGAAAAACTTATTGTTTGATTTCAGGCCTCTCCCCCCTTATTTTTTGCCTAATATTATTACGGACAATTGCGCAGAAAGTTTCAAAAATCAACAATTCTACAAACATCATGAAACGAAAAAATATTTTCATTATTTTTCATATTATGTTACTATTAAAAAAAATATATAACCATCTACTAGGGGTGTCCAATTAGCTGGACTGAGAGAAGAACGCGCCTGAAGTTCTTCAACCCTTTGAACCTGATCTGGATGATGCCAGCGTAGGGAAGTAGGTAGCGGGAGTATTTGTATTGCCTTCTTTTTCTATATTGAATTGATCGGGTTCGTGCTAAAGCGAACCCGTTTTTATTTTTCACGTCCCATCTCCCCTCCTATTTTTCTATGCACATCTTCAGATAAAAAAATGGAGGAGGAGAAAAATGAAACATTATTTCGAAAACATGCAGTTTCCAGCAAGCAAAAAAATTTATGTGACTGGGTCGAGACCCGATATTCGGGTTCCGATGAGGGAAATTCAATTAACTCCCACGAAAACGGAAGCGGGAACGTTTGAAAATGAACCTGTAAAGGTTTATGACACGAGCGGTCCCTATACAGATCCTGATTTTCAGGCAGATATTCATAAAGGTTTGCCGGCTGTGCGCAAACAGTGGATTTTAGACCGTCATGATGTTGTAGAATATGACGGGCGCCAGGTAAAGCCTGAAGATAATGGATTTCGCAATTGGGAAGATCACAATATTGCCACACCTTTTCATCGAAAGCCTTTCAAAGCAAAAAAAGGTGCTGTCGTTACACAAATGCACTATGCAAAAAAGGGGATCATCACCCCAGAGATGGAGTTTGTGGCGATTCGTGAAAACATGGATCCTGAATTCGTTCGTCAAGAAGTCGCTGCCGGCAGGGCCATTATTCCGTCCAACATTAATCACCCGGAAAGTGAACCGATGATCATCGGCCGGAACTTTCATGTAAAAATTAATGCCAACATTGGCAATTCAGCTGTAACATCGTCAATCGAAGAAGAAGTTGAGAAGATGCTTTGGGCCATCCGCTGGGGCGCTGACACAATTATGGACCTGTCAACAGGAAAAAATATTCATGCAACAAGAGAATTTATCATCCGCAACTCGCCCGTGCCGGTTGGAACCGTCCCGATTTACCAAGCGCTCGAAAAAGTAAATGGCGTTGCTGAAGATTTAACATGGGAAATTTACCGTGATACATTAATTGAGCAAGCAGAACAAGGGGTCGATTATTTTACTATACATGCCGGCGTGCTGCTTCGCTATATCCCTTTGACCGTCAAACGGACGACCGGAATCGTATCCCGCGGCGGTTCGATCATGGCGCAGTGGTGTATGGCGCATCATCAAGAAAACTTTTTATACACTCATTTTGAAGAGATTTGCGAAATTTTAAAAACATATGATATTGCCGTTTCATTAGGTGACGGCTTGCGTCCCGGATCTATTCGAGATGCCAATGATGAAGCGCAATTTGCCGAATTGAAAACGCTCGGTGAATTGACGGAAATCGCCTGGAAACATGATGTCCAAGTCATGATCGAAGGCCCTGGGCACATTCCGATGCATAAAATTAAAGAAAATGTTGATTTAGAAAATGAAATTTGCAAAGGGGCTCCTTTTTATACCCTCGGTCCATTAACGACCGATATTGCTCCCGGCTATGATCATATTACGTCAGCCATTGGAGCAGCCATGATCGGCTGGTACGGAACGGCCATGCTATGTTATGTAACTCCGAAAGAGCATTTAGGCCTTCCCAATAAAGAGGATGTGCGCCAAGGTGTTGTTGCTTATAAAATTGCAGCCCATGCCGCAGATTTGGCAAAAGGGCATCCAGGCGCCCAAATAAGGGATGATGCTTTATCAAAAGCCCGTTTTGAATTTCGCTGGAACGACCAATTTAATCTTTCTCTCGATCCTGAACGGGCACGCGAATATCATGACGAAACTTTGCCGGCAGAAGGAGCGAAAATTGCCCATTTTTGTTCTATGTGCGGTCCAAAATTTTGCTCGATGAAAATTTCCCACAATTTAAGAAAAATGGCCGGTTCAAGTGATTCTGATTTCGTTCAGGAAGGTTTGAGGCAAAAAGCAAAAGAATTTATAGAGGGCGGGTCATCCCTTTATCGATAAATAATTTTCAAACTAATGCTCCTAGAAGCTTTAATGGCTTCCAGGAGCTATTCATTCATTAAACGTTTGATCAATCCCGCTGGTTCAATCGGAGCTAAACTTTTATGATATTCATCCACTTTCGATAAAAATTTTGATAGCTGCTTAGATTGCAGCGCTCGAATAATGGAGGCCGAAATATTTGTTTCCTCTTGCCAATTTCGAAAATCAAACACCATCCCGAATTTTGTTAATTTCTCCAAATTTATTTCTTCCTGTCCTGGAAGAGTGTGGTATACAAATATAGGAATTTTTTTGTATAAACATTCGCTGATTGTCACACCCCCGGGTTTTGTCATGATAAAATCGACGCGATTGTACAGATCGTTCATTTGTTCTCTTGAAGAGATGTAAGGTAAAGGAGTAATTCGTGGATGGTTTTGTTTTATTAATCGATCATAAAGCTTTCTGTTTTTTCCGCATAACACCATATAATGGATATCATCATCGCGGCTGATTTTTTCCGTTATCTTCTCTATTGAACCGACGCCTGAGCTTCCTCCCGAAATTAATCCTCGATAAAAGCGCATGCTATGTACATGTTCATCTTTCCTTTTTGTAAAATTTGGGTGAATAGGAATCCCTGTAACAAAAATCTGCTCTTTCTTTATACCTTTTTCGAGCAAATAATCTTTCATATATGAGTGACCGACAAAATGATAGTCAATTTCTCTTTTTCCCCAAAGATGATGAATAAAAAAATCTGTGTATACATTGATAACAGGGATGTTGATTTGAGAAGAGGCTTTCAGCCTGGCGAGCAAGTAAGAAGGAAGAGCATGGGTACAAACAATCATTTTCGGATTCAATTCATCAATGATCTTTTTTAAATGCCGGAGAAAAAGTGCCTCATAATGGAAAAACCTTTTGGCGCTCTTTTGCTCCGCAAGCACTGACCTGTGGTACATATGGCTGTATGATTTAGGAAAACGGCCAATCCATTGCAAATAAAAGGAAGATATCAGCCTTTCTATTTTTCCAAATTTCGATGACAAAAGGTCCATTTTTTCGCAATGAATGTCGGGATCAAGACGTAACAACCCTTCCATTAGAGCATCAGCTGTTTGATGATGGCCTGAAGGTATGGTCAAAAAAGGAAGATATAAAATTTTTTTCATATCGCTCACCATTGTTATTGATGGAGTTCTTTAAAAGTTTTTTCTTAATTTCGCATGGCTATTCGAAAAAAATTTTTATAAATAAAAACAATTCGTATGCTAAAAAATAAACTGTAAGAAAAAAAGTGAAAGGTGTTGCAAATGGGAAGGTTGAGATATTGTTTTTTTAAGTTTTGGTGCCTGTTGGATCCCATTTATTACCTTTGTTCGCGGCTTGAGTATGTGAGGGACAAGGAGAATAATCGTGACATTTTCCGGGTTCGATTGACAAAATATAAAGGAAGGGAAATAATTCTTTCAGACGGTACAAAAATTAAAAAAAATGATCTTCTGTTAAAAATACATCTTCATAACGTCTACTTAATGAAGGAACTGAATCGTTTTAAGAGCGAAATTCAAAAAGGAAGATACATTTACTCTAAAACAGAAAAAGGGCTGCCAAATATTGTTCAATACTTGCGGAATCATTCACAATTTCATAATGTGAAAGGGATCATTGGAATAACTATTTTAAATAAAGGCTCTGAACGGCTGGGCTTTGAAACGTTTTCCATTCAAAATCCATTTTATAAATGGTATAAGCTTTTGACATTTACCCCTATGTATTTAATCATTCAATATCGTTTCGATAGCTTGAAGCGGCCGCCGAAATATTTAATGATGTCAAAAGAAAAACTGCTCAAACTATATGGATAGAACGGTTTTCCCTTCATCAAAAAAGAGCGTATGAACAGCTCAGGCGCCGCTTATACGCTCCGTCATGTTGATCCCTGAGGTTTCAATGAAAATATTTGGGTTAACTCCGAAATAAATCCTTTCCCTTTCAGAGCAAATAGTGCTGTCGTTTTTCCTGTTCTCACAGCCAGATAGACATGTGCTCCCTTTTCGAGAGGTTTTCCTTTATTGCCGCCGTATTTTCCCGATAATCTTCATGAAGATCAGCCTTTCCGAATGTTTTCCTTCATTGTTGCCCTCTGCTCAATTTTTTGCGGACATTTGCATAGCAGCTATATTCTTTCGCCGACAAGCTAGCTATCAACAACAGAACCACTATTGATGAATTGCAAGGCAGCTACATTCATTAATCGACTGCCGCAGTCCATAGGATGAATCCGCTGCAAAAACATAAAAGCTTGCCGCACATAGAAAGCGGCAAGCTTTTTACTCGAATTATGAAAGCAAATCCTGAACCAATTTATTGACAAGCGAGCCATCTGCTTTTCCTTTTACTTTTGGCATAACGGCTCCCATTACTTTCCCCATATCGGATTTGGACGTTGCGTTCACTTCCGAAATTGTTGTTTTAATAATTTGTATTAATTCCTCTTCAGATAATTGCTCAGGCATATATTCAGTTATTACTGCAATTTCAGCTTTCACTTTTTCAACTAAATCTGAACGACCTGCATTTTCAAATTCTTGGAGGGAGTCTTTACGTTGCTTTAATTCTCGAGAAAGTACCGTTAATTCCTCTTCTTCAGTCAACTCACTTTTTCCGAGTTTAATCGCTTCATTTTGCAAGGATGCTTTTACCATGCGAATGACTGAAAGGCGATCTTTCTCTTTATTTTTCATCGCTTGCTTCATATCTTGATTTAAACGCTCAAGAAGACCCATAATCAATATACACCCTCTTTTAATATTTACGCTTTCTTGCAGCTTCAGATTTTTTCTTGCGTCTTACGCTAGGCTTCTCATAAAATTCGCGCTTTCTATATTCCTGCAAAGTACCAGTTTTTGATACTTGGCGTCTGAAGCGGCGAAGAGCATCCTCAAGCGATTCGTTTTTACGTACGATCGTTTTAGACATCCTTTTTCCCTCCCTCCGAACAAAGCCAGTTCATGTTCCTTATCAAAAAGAACATTTACTAAGTTAGTATAATATAATCGATTTATTTGGTCAATGTTCAAAACATCTTTCCTATTCCTTATGACTTTTTTTTATCGGACAGGTTTACAAGACTGTTTTATATCAGCTTTTGTATGGAAGAATTTCCAAATTCATCATGTATATAAGGAAATGATTCAAGATCGTTTGAAAGCCGCTAAACAGCTGTCTGAAAAAATATAACTAGTTCGATTGAAAAAAATTACTCGTTCATAAGGTCTTATTGTGACACCTTGTCCATAGACTGTTGATGAGGTGGTTTTCATGGGAATGCAATTGCTGTTATTATTTTTTTCTTGTTTCCTTTTATTTTTTTGCGGAATGGCAATGATGAAATACGGATTTCAGCAAATGTCCCATAGGCAGCTGGAGAAATGGCTGTACAACTGCACGAACGCCCCAATCAAATCCTTTCTAACCGGCATGATTGCAACAGCTCTTGTTCATAGCAGTTCTCTAGTGATGGTGATTACAGTTAGTTTTGTTTCCGCTGGTTTGTTAAAGTTTAAAGATGCAATTGGAATTATTTTAGGTTCCAATGTCGGGACGACCTTTACGACCGAATTTCTAGCCGTTGAAATAGATGACTATTTAGGGATGATGTTTGCAATTTCTCTTCTTCTCATGCTTTTTAAAAACAGAATTTTATTTTCATTAGGCTGTTCATGCTTCGGCATATCGTGTATTTTTTTAGCTTTGAACGGGTTTGAAAAAGCTGCTTTTCTTTTGTCTGACCTGCAGGTTATGTCTGATCTGCTTGCCAAATCGAGTGACCATTTGCTTTTTTCTGTCGGAATAAGCGCGGTCTTCACCGGAATTATTCAATCATCAACTGCATTAATCGGAATTGTCATGAGCTTTATGAACGAACAGCTGCTGCCATTAGAAACAGGATTAGCTTTTGTTCTCGGCGCAAATATCGGCACCTGCATTACAGCTTTATTGGCCTCGATCGGCTCTAAACAAGAAGCGAAATATACTGCTTTTGCCCATCTTTGGCTGAATGTGTTTGGAGTGATCCTGTTCGTTCCGCTTATTCCTTTTTTCGCAAATAATTTAAAATTGTTAACAAATGAACCAGATTTCCAAATCGCTCACTTTAGTCTGATTTTTAACTTGATAACTTCTTTAATCATTCTCCCGTTTGCGAATCAATATGCAAATTTTGTATTATGGTGGACAAAAACTATTTCAGCATGGATAAAAAAATAATCCCGCAACAAACTGCGGGAAAACTTTTTTAAACTAAATGTAAAAAATCCAGCAATTCTGTGATTATAATAGATTAACGTTCACTTCCTTTTATAATCGCCACTCCAGAACTAGTACCAATTCTTGTCGCACCGGCTTCTATCATCATGATCGCAGTTTTATAATCGCGGATTCCGCCAGATGCTTTCACGCCGAATTTCGGACCTACTACTGCACGCATAAGCTTCACATCGTCAACTGTTGCACCACCGGTAGAAAATCCTGTCGATGTTTTGACAAAATCTGCTCCGGCTTTTACAGCTAGCTCACACGCTTTTCTTTTCTCATCAACATTTAATAGACATGTTTCAATAATCACCTTTATCAAAGCTTTTCCGTTTGCCGCTTCAACGACAGCACGAATATCTTCTTCAACTGCATGATAACGCTGATCCTTTAATGCGCTGATGTTTATCACCATATCTAATTCCGCTGCACCTTTTTGAACCAACTCTGTCGTTTCATATGCCTTTACTTCAGTAGTTGTTGCTCCAAGCGGAAAACCAATCACTGAGCAAACTTTCACATCTGATTTTTGCAGCAAATTAGCTGCTGTTTCCACCCATACGGGGTTAACACAGACAGATGCAAATCCGTACTCCTTCGCCTCAAAACAAAGCTTTTCAATATCTGCCTGCGTGACATCCGGCTTTAAAACAGTATGGTCAATATACTTCGCAATATCCCTTTTCATGAGAAGGCTCCCTTCATAAAAAGTGGTACAGCTTACATCAAAGTCTGTTTTACACAAGAAAAAGCTAGATTAAGAAGACTTCTGTAAATAGTCTTCATCGACTATACGGACTACTTGTCCTTCATTATATGGATAGCCAGCCTTAGTTAATTTCACCTTCACAATTTTCCCAACCATCTCTTTCGTCGCCGGAAAAACAACTTTTAAATAATTGTCCGTATATCCTTCATATTTGCCGCTGTCTGGAGCTTCTTTATAAGGTTCTTCTGGAATAACCTCCAGTACTTGTCCCTCAAATTTTGAGGCATATTCTTTTGCTAGTTGATCGCTTAATGCGATCAGCCGGTGTACGCGTTCGTTTTTTATGTCTTCGTCAACTTGATTTTCCATTCGGGCAGCTGGTGTTCCTGTCCGCTTCGAATAAGGGAAAACATGAAGCTCAGAATAACGGTGTTCTTTAACAAAGTTGTATGTTTCCATAAATTCTTCTTCCGTTTCACCTGGGAAACCTACAATCACATCAGAAGTTACCGCAAGCCCAGGCAAAGCTTCCCGCAGCCGTTTCAGACGCTCAGCATAAAATTCCGTCGTATATTTACGGCGCATCCGCTTTAAGACGCTGTTTGATCCTGATTGAAGCGGTATATGCAAATGGCGGACAATTTTATCGGACGTTTTCAGCACTTCAATTACTTCATCAGTTATTTGGCTCGCTTCAATTGAAGAAATTCTAAGCCGCTTTAATCCTTTCACTTCAGAATCAATATCGCGAAGAAGCTGCGCAAAATTATAATCTTTTAAATCTTCCCCATATCCTCCTGTATGGATGCCGGTTAAAACAATTTCTTTATATCCAGCATCCACCAGCTTTTGAGCCTGTTTAATCACTTCTTTTGGATCCCGGCTCCGCATGAGACCGCGTGCCCAAGGAATAATACAAAACGTGCAAAAATTATTGCAGCCTTCTTGTATTTTTAAAGACGCCCGCGTCCGGTCTGTAAAGGAAGGTACGTCCATCTCCTCGAATACCCGAGCTTTCATAATGTTTGTCACACCGTTGATCGGCTGGCGCTCCTTCTTAAACTGCTCAATATAATCGAGCATTTTTTTTCGATCTTGTGTACCGACAACGATATCAACCCCAGGAATGGCCATGACTTCTGCGGGTGCCGTTTGCGCATAACAACCTGTAACGCAAATAACACTGTCAGGGTTTTTGCGGATCGCTCTCCGTATTACTTGGCGGCTTTTTTTATCACCTGTATTCGTCACCGTACAAGTGTTAATGACATATACATCCGCAATCGCTTCAAAATCCCGGCGCTCATATCCCGCTTCTTTAAATAGCTGCCAAATAGCTTCTGTTTCATAATGATTTACCTTACATCCTAATGTATGAAAAGCAACAGTCGGCATGTTTTTCACCTCGACAGTTCAAAATGATAGGATACTGCAGATAATAAATAAAGAGGAGCCGTTTCCGCCCGCAATATTCTCGGACCTAGCCCGCATAAAAGAAAGCCGTTATCGGATAACTGCTTAATCTCCTCGGCTGTAAAACCTCCTTCTGGTCCAAAAACAGCGAATAATGATCCTCCCCGCTGCAAAGAATTTAAAGCACGAAATAAATTGCTCGTTTCACCTTTTTTTGCATGCTCTTCATAAGCGACAATTTTTACATCGGCTGATGCAGCATAAGAAATGACATCCTTTAATGAAGCTGGCTTCGTCACCTCAGGAATTATGGTCCGATGTGACTGTTCCGCAGCTTCTTTCGCAATTTTATTCCACCGCTCTAATTTTTTATTTATTTTACCTTCATTTAATTTTACAATTGAACGAGCAGCATTAAAAGGGATAAACTTGGAAGCACCAAGCTCCGTCCCTTTTTGAATGACGAGCTCCAATTTATCCCCTTTAGGCAGCCCATTCGCTAATATCACTTTTGCCGGAAGCTCTGAATTGTTCTCGATCCACTCTAAAATGGAACAGCATACTTTATCGGCAGATATTTGAACAATTTGGCAAAGGGCTGAATATCCATCCTTTGTTACACATATAATTTGATCATTCTGTTTCATCCGCATCACCCGGGAAATGTGGTGGACATCTTCCCCGGTGATGTCAATAATATCAGTTAATTCTTTTTTTGCATAATGAATAAAATAACGCTGCATCTTCAATCCCTCTATTTTTTTGCGATAAAGGCGACCCAATCTTCCATCGTCATCGTCTCTTCAATCGTAAAACCAGCTTCGATTAAAGCTTGCTCCACTTCGTGTTTTTTGTTTTGAATAATTCCGGAAGTAATAAAATAACCGCCGTTTTCTAAACGCTCATGCGCATCACGAACAAATCGCAATATGACTTCAGCTAATATGTTTGCAACAATTACGTTTGCTTTAACATCGATATCGTCCAACAAATTGTTTTGCTTGACTTGAACAAGATGCTGCACTTTATTCAATTTAACATTTAATCGCGCGCTGTCCACTGCAACTGGATCCAAATCAAGTGCGATGACTTTATCGGCCCCCAGCAAAGCACTCGCGATGCTCAATACGCCTGACCCTGTACCGACATCAATTACAATATTTCCCTTTTGCACCTTTTTTTCAAGTGCTTGTATGCAGAGAACTGTTGTTGGATGGGTTCCAGTTCCAAACGCCATACCAGGATCCAATTCAATGATCAGTTCATCGGTGTGAGCAGGTTCATACAGCTCCCATGTGGGGACAATCGTAAATTTTTTTGAAACCTTCACAGGACGGTAATATTTCTTCCAAGCGGTAGCCCATTCTTCCTCATTGACTTCACTAATTGTAATATGGTTCCGCCCCAAATCAATATCATACAACAGCAGGTTATTTATCCGTTCTTTTATCCCTTCCACCGTCTCGCCTAAAAAGCTATTCACGGGAAGGTACGCTTTAATGATGACACCTTCATCAGGATAGTCTTCAGGATCAAGCTGATATATTTCTCCATATTGATCTTCTCTTTCTTTTATAAGATCATACGGATCTTCAATAACTACTCCACCAGCACCCGCTTCATGTAAAATATTAGAGATAGGTTCAACCGCTTCTTCCGTTGTGTGGATGCTAATCTCTGACCACTTCATTTTAGTAACCCCAATCCTTTAATCTCCTTTAAACGCCCGCTTCACTTTATCAAAAAAACTTTCTTCCTGTACATCAGGTTGATTCCCGCTGATAGCCGCAAATTCCCGCAGCAATTCTTTTTGTTTTTCCGTAAGGTTAGTTGGTGTAACGACGCGAACAGTTACATATTGATCTCCTATGCCATGGCCGTGAACATTTTTGATCCCTTTTCCAGACAGTCTGAATTTTCGGCCTGTCTGCGTGCCTGCAGGTATTTTTAATTTCACTTTACCGTATAAAGTAGGAACTTCAATCTCATCTCCAAGCGCAGCTTGTGCGAATGTCAGCGGCATTTCACAATAGATGTCATCACCATCGCGGACGAAAAATTCGTGTTCCTGTACGCGGAAAACAATATATAAATCACCTGATGGACCGCCGTTAATTCCCGGCTCTCCTTTCCCTTGTATGCGGAGCTGCTGACCGTCATCTACACCAGCTGGAATTTTTACTTGGATTTTTCTGCGTTTCTTCACTTTTCCGCTGCCGCCACAAGTTGTACAGCGATGTCTGATAAATTTACCTGTTCCGTTACATTGATAACAAACGCGCCGATTCACAAAAACACCAAAAGCTGTTCGCTGCTCTGAGCTGATTTGACCCGAACCTCCGCAATGCGGACAAGTTTCCGGAGTAGTACCAGGTTTCGCTCCTGAACCGTGGCAAGTATCACATGTTTCTTCGCTAGGAATTTCAATTGTCGTTTCCTTTCCGAACGCAGCTTCTTCAAATGAAATCGTCATCGTATATTGAATATCTGCACCTGCTCGAGGAGCATTCGGATCTCTTCTTCTTCCTCCGCCAAAGATCGAACTGAATAAGTCATCAAATCCAAATCCCCCGAAATCCGCTTCAAATTCTTCACCGTTAAAGCCGCCGAAGCCTTGAGTAGCACCTGCATGACCGTAGCGGTCATATTGGGCTCTTTTTGTGTCGTCGCTTAACACTTCATACGCTTCTTTTACTTCTTTGAATTTTTCGGGCGCGTCTGGGTCTTTGTTAATATCCGGATGATATTTTTTGGACAGCTTGCGATAGGCTTTTTTAATCTCCTCTTTTGTTGCGTTCTTACTAACTCCAAGCACCTCATAGTAATCACGCTTCGCCATATATTCACACTCCCGATTTCTCACATAGAGTAAATTTTAACATTGACAAACGGAAGAAAGCAACTGTTAACCGCCTTTACTGAAAAAAGTCAAAGTCAAGACATGCCTGACTTTGACTTATCCATTTTCAGATTAAAACATTTTATTTGTCATCTACTTCTTTATATTCAGCGTCAATCACATCATCGTCATTTTTATTTTTGTTTTCAGAATTATTTTGTTGATTATTTGTCTGTGCTTGTTTAGCCGCTTCCTCATAAAGTTTTACAGAAAGGTTCTGAACGATTTCTTGAAGTTCTTCTTTTTTCGCTTTTATTTGATCGAAATCATTTTTATCAATCGCTTCTTTTAATGCATCTTTTATTTCGTTTGCTTTTTTCACTTCTGCTTCGTCAACTTTTCCTTGCAGCTCTTTTAATGTTTTTTCTGTCGTAAAGACAAGCTGGTCAGCTTCATTTCTCAATTCTGCCTGTTCTTTTCGTTTTTTGTCAGCTTCAGCGTTTTCTTCCGCTTCCTTAATCATGCGCTCAATTTCTTCTTCGGATAATCCCGTGGATGATTTAATTGTAATTTTTTGTTCTTTTCCAGTTCCTAAATCCTTAGCACTTACGTTCACAATTCCGTTTTTGTCGATATCAAACGTTACCTCGATTTGCGGCACTCCTCGCGGCGCAGGCGGGATATCTGTTAATTGGAAGCGTCCTAATGTTTTATTGTCAGCAGCCATCGGACGTTCCCCTTGCAGAACGTGAATATCGACCGCAGTTTGGTTGTCAGCAGCAGTTGAAAAGATTTGCGACTTGCTCGTTGGGATCGTAGTGTTCCGTTCAATCAGTTTTGTAAACACTCCGCCCATCGTTTCAATTCCAAGCGATAATGGAGTAACGTCTAGGAGCACAACGTCCTTCACATCACCTGTGATGACACCGCCTTGAATTGCAGCACCTAACGCAACGACTTCGTCCGGGTTAACGCCTTTATGAGGCTCTTTGCCAATTTCCTTTTTAATCGCTTCTTGAACAGCAGGAATCCGAGTGGAGCCTCCGACTAAAATTACTTTATCGATATCGTTTTTCGTTAAACCAGCGTCGCTCAATGCTTGGCGAACAGGACCCATAGTTTTTTCTACAAGATGCGCAGACAATTCTTCAAATTTTGCCCGCGTTAATGTCACTTCCAGATGAAGCGGTCCTTGTTCACCTGCAGTAATAAACGGCAAAGAAATTTGTGTTGATGTTACGCCTGATAAGTCTTTTTTCGCCTTTTCCGCAGCATCCTTCAATCTTTGCAGAGCCATTTTGTCTTTGGAAAGATCAATGCCATTTTCTTTTTTAAATTGATCTACTAAATAGTCAATAATGACTTGGTCAAAGTCATCACCGCCGAGATGGTTGTCGCCCGCTGTTGCTCTTACTTCAAAAACACCGTCCCCAAGTTCAAGAATGGACACATCAAATGTACCGCCGCCCAAGTCATAAACTAAAATGGTTTGATCTTCATCCATTTTGTCAAGACCGTAAGCTAAAGCAGCTGCAGTCGGCTCATTGATAATCCGTTCAACTTCAAGACCGGCTATTCTTCCTGCATCTTTTGTTGCTTGGCGCTGAGCATCGTTAAAATAGGCAGGAACAGTAATGACAGCTTTTTCTACTTTTTCCCCTAAATAATCTTCTGCATACGATTTTAAATGCTGCAAAATAATAGCAGAAATTTCCTGCGGCGTATATTTTTTTCCGTCAATCTCCACTTTGTAGTCAGTTCCCATGTGGCGTTTAATAGAAATAATTGTATTTGGATTCGTGATCGCTTGGCGTTTTGCAATTTCACCTACTTGACGCTCGCCGTTTTTAAATGCAACAACCGACGGTGTCGTCCGGTTTCCTTCTGGGTTTGGAATCACTTTCGGTTCGCCGCCCTCTAGAACCGCTACACAAGAGTTCGTTGTTCCTAAGTCAATACCGATGATTTTACCCATATATCACAACCTCCTGCTAATTATCATATGTAATTACTCATTAACCTTTACCATAGACGGTCGAATAACCCGGTCTTTCAGTTTGTAGCCTTTTTGCAGCTCTTCCACAACAACATTGGATTCGAAATTTTCGTCTTTCACTTGCATTACCGCTTGATGAAGGTGCGGATCAAACGGTTTCCCAACCGCTTCGATCACTTCAACTCCTTCATTTTCAAGTGCTTGAAGGATCTGACGGTAAACCATTTCCATGCCCTGCAAAACGGATTTTGTTTTTTCATCCTCTGCCTCAATTTTCAACGCCCGTTCAAAGTTATCAATAGCAGGCAAAAGATCTGATATTAAACTTTGCGCACGATATTTTTGCTGTGCTTCCATATCAAGCCTGCTGCGCCGGCGAAAATTTTCAAAATCGGCCTGAGCTCTGAGCATGCGATTTTCCATTTCCTCCAGCTTTGCCTCAAGCTCAGCGATCTTTTCATTCGCTTTCACCAATTCCTCTTCAGCATTTGAAGAAGATTGGTCTTCACCTTTTTCCTCTTGGCTGCCCTCTTGGCGCAATTCTTCTTGATCAGGCATTTCTTCTTTCTCGTTTTCGGCTTTCTCGTTATTGTATTCAACTTCTTCTTGGATTGTTTGTTCTTTTTCAGTCTGATCGTTTGCCATCATTTCACCTCCCTTAAAGTGCAAAGGAAAAGGGATGGAGAATTCCCCCATCCTATCCTTGATATAGCTTTGTTAAAACTTGTGATAAATCTTTCGAGAAAAATTTTAAAAGGCTGATGACCCTTGAATAATCCATTCGTTTCGGGCCGAGCACCGCGACTGTGCCGATTTGCTTCTCGCCAATTGAATAGGTGGCAGTAATTAAGCTGCAGTTTTCCATAGCAGATATTTTATTTTCCGTGCCAATTTTCACCGTAATGCCTGACGGGTTTGTCTTTAGCAAATCATACAGTTCATCTTCTTGTTCTATGAAATCTAAAAATGTTTGAATTTGAGAGACATCGCGGAACTCCGGCTGGCTCAAAATATTCGTTTTTCCTCCGAAATATATTTTTTCGTGACCTACATTCAGCGTGCCAGTAATCAATTTTAATAAAATATCATAATTTCTAATATGCTTCCGTAAAATGTTTGCAATTTCCTTGTATATTTTATCCTTTAATTCGCTTAGAGGCACGCCAGCAAGCTTTTCATTTAAAATATTTACAATTTTTTCCAGTTCACTCATGTCTATTTTTTCTGGAAAAGTAATCATTTTATTCTCAACATGGCCTGTGTTCGTTACAAATATGGCAACCGCCTTATCTTCGTTAATTGGAACGATTTGCAAACGTTTGAGTCGGTTCTCCGAAACTTTCGGACCTAAAACAATCGCTGTATAGCTTGTAAGCTCAGATAAAATTTGAGCTGATTTTTGAACAAGCGTTTCTAATTCATATATTTTCTCGGCGAAAATGGATCTTATCGCCATAATTTCTTTTTTCGTTAATTTTTTTGGTGACAATAAATGGTCGACATAGTATCTATACCCTTTTTCGGACGGCACTCTGCCTGATGACGTATGGGTCTTTTCAATCAATCCTAATTCTTCCAAGTCCGCCATTTCATTTCGGATTGTAGCCGAGCTGAACGTAATCGATTCCTTTTTCGATAAAGAACGGGAGCCAACCGGCTGAGCATATTGAATAAAATCATCAATTATAATTTGCAAAATTAATAATTGACGATCTGTCAGCAAGGAACATCACCTCTGTTAGCACTCATATTACTCGAGTGCTAATTCTATGATAAAGTTATCAAATGAAAGAAGAATTGTCAATTAACTAACTGCGAGAAATGCTTGAAATACTTCATTGCCTAAAAGCATTCCTTTTCTTGTTAAAAAAAGATGTGATGCACTTTCAGATAAAAGACCTTTTCTTAATTGTTCTTCAATTTGCGGGCCAAATACTTCCCCAACATCTAATCCGTATTTATCTCGGAACCGTTTTTTGGAAACCCCTCTGATCGTCCGCAATCCAAGAAACATTTCTTCCTCCATCATTTCTTCTTTTGTTAGCATATTCTCCGAAACAAAAGCCGTTCCATTATTTTTATAAATCATTTCAATATATTTCTTCAGCGGTCGAGCGTTTTCCCGCCGGATCCCGTCCAAATAGCTGTGTGCTCCAGCTCCAAATCCATAGTAATGGTTATTATGCCAATACGTTAAATTATGTTTGCTTTCAAAGCCTTTGCGTGCGAAATTGCTTAATTCATACTGATGGTATCCGTGCCGTTCCATTTCATTCATAACGGTCTCATACATAAACGCCTCTTCCTCTTGAGAAGGAAGCAAAAGCTTTCCTTTTCGCATTAAATTATAAAACACCGTTTTCGGTTCTACGATTAGGGAATAAGCAGACATATGCTGGACCTCTAATGAAAATGCAACGGAAAGAGTTTCTTTCCATTCTTCTATCATTTGGCCGGGTAGACCGTACATAAGATCTATGCTAATATTTTCAAAGCCTAGCGATCTTGCCCGTTCAACTGCTTGAAAAACTGTTTCTTTATTATGAGTCCTTCCAATTTTTTTCAGTAATGAATCTTGAAAGGCTTGCACTCCGATGGATAGGCGATTGACTCCGGCGTTTTTCAATACAGACAGCTTTTCCATCGTTAATTGATCTGGATTGCATTCAACTGTAAATTCAACTACGGATTGCATCGGCAAAGTTTGATGTATGCTCTCCATTAAATGATCGAGCTGTTTGGCTGACAGGGAAGTAGGCGTACCGCCGCCGATAAATATCGTTTTTAATTCTTCATTTAATACTTGATCCTCCATTGCCTTTATCATTTCCAAACGCAGTGCTTGCAAATAGTCATCAACAGGCTGGTTTTGTAAAAAAAATTTATTGAAATCACAGTAGTGGCATATTTGTTCGCAAAACGGGATATGAATATACGCGGCTTCAGCCATTTTTCATTCTCCTGCCTTTCCAAAGCGCTAATGCCGCAGCAATGGCTGCGGCACTCGTCAACATCATTTTTGGTTTTCATCCATTTTCAGCACAGCCATGAAGGCTTCTTGCGGCACTTCGACAGAGCCGACTTGTTTCATTCGTTTTTTTCCTTCTTTTTGTTTTTCAAGAAGCTTCCGTTTACGCGACACATCTCCACCGTAACATTTTGACAACACATTTTTACGTAAAGCTTTAATCGTTGAACGTGCGATGACCTTGTTTCCAATTGCAGCCTGAACAGGAACTTCAAATTGCTGCCTTGGAATAAGCTCTTTTAATTTTTCAACGATAGCTTTGCCGCGTTCATAGGCGCTGTCACGATGAACAATGAAGGATAAAGCATCGATTTTCTCCCCGTTTAAAAGAATATCCATTTTCACAAGTTTTGAAGGTTTGTAGCCAATGAGTTCGTAGTCAAACGATGCATACCCTTTTGTGCTTGATTTCAACTGATCAAAAAAATCATAAACGATTTCCGAAAGGGGGATTTCATAAACAATATTGACTCTCGTTTCATCCAAATATTGCATATCTATGAATTGGCCGCGTTTTCCTTGGCAAAGCTCCATCACCGCACCAACATAGTCGTTTGGAGCCATAATCCCGGCTTTCACATAAGGCTCTTCTATTCGGTCAATTTTTTGCGGATCCGGCATGTTCGAAGGGTTATCAACTTGAACCATGCTGCCGTCTGTTAAATAAACATGATAAATAACGCTAGGAGCCGTCGTAATTAAATCAATATGAAATTCCCTTTCAATTCTCTCTTGGATGATTTCCATATGCAGCAGACCTAAAAAGCCGCAGCGAAATCCAAAGCCCAGCGCTTGCGATGTTTCAGGTTCAAATTGCAATGCGGAGTCATTCAGCTGCAATTTTTCAAGAGCATCACGTAAATCGTTGTATTTTGCCGTATCTATTGGATACATCCCGCAAAAGACCATCGGATTTAATTTTCGGTACCCCGGCAGAGGCTCGGCAGCCGGATTGACAGCGCTAGTGATCGTATCACCAACTCGTGTGTCACTGACATTTTTAATGGAAGCCGTTAAATAACCGACGTCGCCAACCGTGAGCTCCTGTACAGGATGCGCTTTTGGCTTGAAAACACCGACTTCCGTTACTTCAAATTCTTTCCCCGTCGCCATCATTTTTATACGGTCTCCGACTTTTACCGTACCATCAAAAATGCGTATATAAGCAACAACTCCACGGTATGCATCATACAGAGAATCAAATATAAGCGCTTTGAGCGGTGCGTCTGGGTCACCTTGCGGAGCTGGGACTTTGTGAACAATTTGTTCTAAAATTTCTTCGATGCCGATTCCTGCTTTTGCTGATGCCAACACAGCCTCAGAAGAATCAAGCCCAATCACGTCTTCAATTTCTTGTCGCACTCGTTCAGGCTCAGCGCTCGGCAAGTCAATCTTATTAATAACAGGCAAAATTTCTAAGTCGTTGTCAATCGCTAAATAGACGTTCGCCAGCGTTTGCGCTTCGATCCCTTGCGCCGCATCCACAACTAAAATGGCGCCTTCACAGGCAGCCAAGCTTCTCGAAACCTCATACGTAAAATCAACATGTCCAGGGGTATCAATTAAATGAAAAATATATTCATTCCCGTCTTTCGCTTTATATGATAACTGAACCGCATTCAGTTTAATTGTTATACCTCTTTCGCGTTCAAGATCCATCGAATCGAGCAGCTGCTCTTTCATTTCCCTTTGGGTAACAGCAGCTGTTTTTTCCAGAATCCGGTCAGCTAGTGTTGATTTCCCGTGATCTATATGAGCAATGATGGAAAAATTGCGAATTCTCTTCTGGCGTTCTAATTTTTCTTCCCTTTTCATATTTTTGTCACCACTCCTACTAGCCAACTACACTAGCTTTGATTATATCAGTAGAAAATTGGAGATTCAATGAAAATTTATTCTGTGATTGAATACGCAAAACAGGGATCAGAATGACTGTCTGAACCCTGTTTTGAAATAGACTAGACCTGCGGATTGCTTCAAGTCTTTCTTTTAAATTTGTTTAGGTGTATGCTTCAATCAGCTCCAATATTCCTTCAATGATCGCTGACGTTCCTTTTTGCACTAGATTCGCAAGCGATTTTCCAATTTGAGAGAAGAAATTGAATGCCTCTATTTTTTCAAGCTGCTCCTGCTTTTTTTGTAAATCGTGGCTTGTCACTTGATTTCCCAAAATCGTGGCTTCCAGTTTTCCGTCGTCCTTTTGCTTTAGTTGAACGGCTTCGACTGTCTCTTCCGTCTCATAGCCTCTCATTTGTTGAATGCCATGGCTCGCTTGCTGTATGCCAATTATTACTCCTAAAAACATAATGAAGGTTAGAAGCAGACTTTTGGCCATAAACTTCGCCATCAAACATTCCTCCTTTCAAGCCGTCACTCGTTTTGAACGCTCCCGCTCACCTTTTCTGCCTGCCAATAATATTCGCTAAATATGTTTGCAACCGCTTCGACAGTTCTGCTGAGTTCTTCCATGTTATTATCAACTCCCCCGAATTCAATCAGCAGCGAATTCTCTGATAAGTCTTGATTGTAAACGCCGTTAACTCCTTCGCCTTTTTTGGAAAACACACCACGGCTTAAGCCCGGATATTTCTTTTCAAACAATTTGTGCAAATTTTGTGCAATTTTTTTATTTTTATCAGCATTTGGATTATTCCCGCCAATCACAAATGCAATTTTGGCATAACTCTTTCCATTAATCGTAATGGTTGTTTTATCCCTTTTTTGTGAATCACGGTGGATGTCGAAAATGTATTGAAGATCTCGATTCGATGCCAATGCTTCTTGAACAACAGGTCTTGATGCATCATATGATTTGTAATATTTCCATTTTTTCTCATTTAATACAGTTTGAAAATTCGTTTTGTCCACAACCGCTCCTATTCCTCTTTCTTCAAGCTCCTGTCCAAACTTTTCTCCGACTAATGTGACATTCGCCTTTGAATGAAAAGGAGATTTTGCCCCATTTAATAAAGGATAATAAGATTCGGTCGTGTGAGTATGATAAATAAATACGACTTTTTTTCCATTTGTTGTTAAGTTAGGAGACTGTTTTGGCTTTTCCTCGCCTTCCACATCTTCAAGCTTGTCAATCGAAGCTTCCCTTTCCTCTAAAAGCACTTCTGTCGGGGGAGCGGATTCAATCGGCATGTTCGTATAATTCGTCCCTTCTCCAGCCACAATGATGTCGCCATCGAACAAAGTAAACCCTGGAAGCTCCCGTCCGAGCAAGCTGCGCGGATCATCAGGATTTATGCTTGTCGTTAATTGAAAAAGGACGGAAGAAACTGAAAAATCCGGTTTACTTTCTTCTAATCCTTGAGAAAAATAATGGTTTTCAAAGTTTAATAAATGAAGAAACATTCTGCCGTTTATATTTCCCGTGATTTCATGAATAGAACTAGAGGCGGGACGATATTCAATCTTAATCGACGTCAAAAGCCCTGTAATGAAAAACATAAAAATGATTAAAAAAAATCCCGCTAAGATGATTTTTTTTAAGCTTGTCCTATCAACTGTTACGACCATTCTGCGATGCTTCATGAAAATCCTCCTCCAAGGCTTGTCTACAAAATATGTATGACAGCACTGGGAGGAATAGAACTTTTACTTTGTTTTTAATGTGTGTAAGCCCCGGTATTTTCTTCATTCACCGCGGAATGGAGCGCCATGTTTAAACCGCTCGCAAGCACATTCGCCATATCTTCAATAAACATATCTACTTCTTTTGGTGTTACCATTAAATTATGTCCAAGTGGACTCAGCACTTCATGAATCAGCATTCTCTTTTCATTTTCTTCCAGGGTACCGATTATCCCTAAAAACTGCTTTCTCTCTTTTTCCTCAGGCAAATCTTCATCCGTCAGCTTCTTTTTTTCAGCAAAGCTAAACCAAGACGGAGCCAACGCATTTTTTGGGCGATTTCCTTCCCGCATTTCTCTGCCGAGATGCTTTAATATAAAATCAATCGTATCACTGGTTATCGTTACAGCATCAACTACTGTCGGAATTCCGATTGATATAACCGGAACGCCTATCGTGTCCACACTCAATTCTTTTCTTTTGTTTCCTACGCCGGATCCAGGATGGATGCCGGAATCGGCAATTTGTATTGTGCTGTTTACACGCTCTATTGATCTTGCAGCTAATGCATCAACGGCAATAATGAAGTCAGGTTTTGATTGTTTTACAACTCCCGTTATAATATCAGATGTTTCAATTCCCGTTAGCCCCATCACTCCTGGTGCAAGGGCGCTGACAGGTCGATAGCCTTCTTTGACGTTTTCTGGTTCAAGTTGAAACAAATGTCTTGTGACCAATAAATTTTCACATGTTAAAGGGCCTAAAGCATCTGGAGTGACATTCCAATTGCCAAGACCGACCACTAAGCAGCTTGCATCTTTAGAAATTTGCAGCTGTTCCAAAAAAGAACTGAAATGCTTTGCAAACATTTTGATTACTTTTTCCTGCAGTTCGGTATCTTTATTGCGGATTCCCTGCACTTCCAGCGTTAAATATTTACCTTTCTTTTTGCCGATTGTCTCAGCACCTTTATCCGTAATGTCCATATGGACAATTTTCATACCGTCTTCCTCTTCTTCTTGAACGATGACCCCTTCCATTTCTTTCTTTTTTTCAAGAGCCAAATCTCTCGCTTCAAGCGCCAAATCGGTTCTGATTGAATATTTGCTTAAATCAAGCGCGTTGTTCATCATTGTCACCCCAAGTTCATTTTTATCTATTTTTTCCAAAGTCATTTTATTTCATCCCATTTCTTAGCTTCAAAGGGGGATTTCATTTACATTAGTATTGCAAAAGAAAAAACCGTTTGATAGAATAACTTTTGTTCTATATCCAAAAAAGAATGCGGCAGCTTTGATTTTATATAGTCAGTAGGAGGTGAAACAATGGCTAACATTAAATCCGCTATTAAACGAATGAAAACAAATGAAACACGCCGTGCCCGCAATACATCAATGAAATCGGCTATGCGTACAGCAATTAAAAAGTTTGAAGCGTACGTTGTAAATAAAGATGTTGAACAAGCAAAAGAAGCGTTTAAAGTAGCTGCGAAAAAAATTGATAAAGCTGCTTCCAAAGGAATCATTCATAAAAATGCAGCCGCTCGTTTCAAATCACGCTTAGCTAAAAAATTAAACAGCTTATCAGCATAAAAATAAAAGCAATCATCAAGCTTTTATCCCGCTTGTTGATTGCTTTTTTTCTTGCTGAAACAGCTTCAGCAGCAAAAACTCTAACGCTAATTGTCTATCTTTTTTTCCTGTTTTTATTTCAAAATCTGTCTCCGCAAGAGCTTTTATGATGCTCTGCAATTCACTGGCAGAAAACTGCTTCTCCTGTTTTAAAGCCAGCTTAATGCGAAACGGATGAACCTTTAAGGATGACGCCATCCGATCCTGTCCGTAACCGGATTTCGAAAGCTGCTTCACTTGATATAATAGACGGAATTGTTGTGTAAGGAGGCTTAAAATTTTAATCGGTTCTTCGTTTATTTTTAACAAATCATAAAAAATTTTAAAGGCTTCTTCTGTTTTCTTTTTGACGACGGCATCAATTAAATCAAAAACATTTTGTTCAAGCGAGCGTGCAACGAGCTGCTTGACCATTTCTGCAGTCAACTTATTTCCGCTTCCAACATATGCACATAATTTTTCCATCTCTTTATCTATGATCATTAAGTTACCAGATGTTTTTTCCATAAGCTCATCGATCGCTTCTTTTTCCATCGCCACATTTTCTGCTTCCGCTTTTTCCTTTATCCATTTGACTGTTTCCTCTTCTGAAAAGGAATTCATTTCAACTACTGTTGCCGCTTTCTTTATTTGTTTTGTCAGCTTTTTTCTTTCATCAATTTTTTCATGTGGAAGCAAAAAGACAAAAACAGTAAACGGGGCAGGATTTTCTACATATTGTTCAAGTTTTTTAAGATTATGCTCCACTTTTTCTTTTTTCTTTTCGCTCGTCAAAAAATAAGGATTTTTCACAACAACCATCCTGCGTTCACCTAAAAACGGCATCGTTTCCCCATCTTCAACAGCCGTTTCTATATTTGTTTCTTCCATATCATAGACGGAATAATTAAATTCCCGTTCGTCTTCACTAATTGCCTCGGTTAACAATTTGCGAATTGTTTCATTTAATAAAAATGATTCTTTTCCATAAAATAAATAAAGAGACTGAAATTGTTTCTTTTTAAATGAATTCCATAAATCGACAATCATCTTAAGATTCCCCTAAAAAATGAAGTGTGCTTCATTCATCATATATGGAAAAAATTTTTTTCGCAACACTTCAACATAATGGAGAATTGGCAGCGAAACCAATCCTCCGATTTATATGAACGTTTTTTTGTAAGCCCCGGGACACTTACAAAAAAACGATTACCCATTCATATATTCTCCCTTTCGAAAAAGAATATAGTTGTTAATCGTTAACATGAATCATTTTTAAGAATGTAGATTTTTTTGCTGAAATCGCTTATACTACTTATGACGATGAGGAGGGGTATAGATGAACGAATTTGAACAAAATGTAAGCAAACGTAATGATGCTGTTGATTCTGCCGTCGGTTTTATTGTTTCTTTTGGCTTTTTTGCCACATTGTTTATCATTGCAACAGCGATTAAATTGATCGGCTCGTAAAGAGAGAGGCTGCAAACGGCAGTCTCTTTCTTTTTGCTCCTTGTACAATCCGGACCCAGCCGTCCAATCATCTCTCCATTTTCAAGCTGTCAAAACTGCCCTATTTTGTTAATGTATCGTATGGCGGGTAGAATAAAAAGGTTCCTTGAGACTTTCGATATTTGTATTGGACAGCACCCAGTTGATCTGTACGAAAAATGGATACGTTTTGTTTTTTTAATCGATTCAATACTTCTTGATGAGGATGTCCGAAACGATTGTTTCTTCCTGCTGAAATGACCCCGATCTTCGGATCAATTGTTTGTAAAAATATATCGCTAGTCGAAGTTCTGCTTCCATGATGCCCGATTTTGACCACATCCGCAGTCATTTTTGGATATTGTTTAATCATGTGCCGCTCTCCACTTTCTTCAAGATCACCGGTAAACAGCCAGCGCAACCCGCCTATTTTTGCCATTAGGACGAGAGAATCATTATTTTTAGAATCCGATTTTGTGAAAGGAGAGAGAACGTGGAAAGCTGTTCTGCCTGTGATCCGATCTCCTGCTTCTAATTCAAATATTTCAATTCCTCGATTTTTCGCTTCTTTTACTATTTGCTTTTCAAGCTCTTCTCTGGAAAAATATTTTGGAATAACCAATTTGTTTACTCGAAATTGTTTGATTAAGGTTAATGACTCGCCGATATGGTCATAGTCTCCATGAGTTAAAAACAAAATTTCAATTTCCTCTACCCCTTTCGACTGAAAATAAGGGATCAGGACGTCCAATGCGATGGAAAACGGTTTTTTTCGCATCTGCCAGCTTTCTTTTTCAAATACAGCCATTCCTCCTGTATCAATTAAATAACTGTTACCTAAGCCGGGCTCTCTAATAAAAATGCTGTCTCCTTGTCCGACATCAAGAACTGTTACTTCTCCCGGCATGGTCATTTTTCCTGCTATCAAAAGCAATGCAGTGAGCAAGCTGCTGCACAATATCGGTTTTCCCCATTTTTTCATCGGCTTATGCTCCATTTGAAAGAAAACAGCAATAAAAATGACGCATTGCAGCAAAAATAAATAAACAGTCGGTTTTCCAGTTGTTATCATGAAAAAAGGCAAATTACTGAAAAATAATGCTGTTTTGGACGACAAAGTAAAAGAAGTGTGAAGAAGGGAAACAAATATTGAACCGATGGAAGAAGAAATTACGGTTAAAATGAGAGTGATCATGGTAAGCGGCAGCAAAAAGAACGTGTATAGCGGCACAAACATAATATTCATGATAAAGCTCAATAGAGAAAATTGATAAAAATAGTAGCATATAATCGGCAGTGAAGCAGTTTGGGCAACAAATGAAACTGCTGCCAACAATTGCAATGAATTCCTGCATTTTTGAAAGATTTGTCTTGATAAAATTAGCGAAAATGTGACTGCGTAAGAAAGCTGAAATCCAAGATGAAAAACTTCATACGGGTCAAGAAATGTCATGAGAAGAAAGCTGAATGAGATTGAATCAGAAAGGGGCATATTTTGTTTAAAAAGTGTTCCTCCCATGATCAGCGCTGCCATAAGAGAGGCGCGGACGACAGGCGGAGCACCTCCTGTTAACAATGCATAAAAGGGGAGGAAGCAAATCAAAATCATAATGGTTTGTTCTTTTGAAATGCCCAGCCGCAAAAGGAAGATGTAAAGTGAGGCGATTAATATGCTTACGTGAAGACCTGAAATCGAAAGAATATGAACAATCCCTAGCTTTCGATAAGCGGCAAGATCTTCTTCTGGAATATTGTTCTGATAGCCTACCGTCAAAGCAAGGACGAAGCCGGCTGTTTTTTCTGGAAATTTATGATGAATCCATTCAATCATTTTTTGCCGGTAATTTTCCAAATGATCTTTCCATGACGGCTTATATGTACAATGCCCGATTTTGTCGAGCTTATACAGCCAGTGGATTTGCTGAAAATACAAATAGCGCTTATAATTAAACGCATTTTCATTTGTGTTATTTTTCGGTTTTTCAAGCTTTCCTGAAAAATTGCATATATCACCTGGCCGTATATTATTTGTACTTTTCATCTCTTGTTTTGTTTTCAATGTATAACGGGCCGTCAGCTTTTCTCCCTGATTCGTCTCGACCGCAAATGTCATCAGATCCCCGTCGATTTCAGGAGAGGAGATTACCTTTCCTTTTGCTGATAACATGCCTTCGTGATAATTTGTTTTATTTTGTTGATCATACCAATGAAAATATGGAAGCATGAACAAAAACGAGCAAGCAACGATGAAAGCTAATTTCCTTTTATGTTGAAGCCATAAGAAAAAAAGAAGTGCAGCAAAAATGAAAAAAGGAAGAAGGGAAGGAAAAGAGGTAGCGGAAACAATCGCCAACAATGCGGAAATCGCGACATATGCCCACTGGCCTCTCAAAAAAATAACCTCCTTTTCGATTAGATCAGCCGAAAAGTTGACGGGCTTGTTCATTCCATTTTTTCAAGTCCGTTTCTGATACGCCGAGATGTTTTAAAGCATTTAAAAGCTGCTCAACATATTCGCGCTTTTCTTCATTTTTTAAATCCAAAGTCGTTTCATCGAATGCGACTTTTTCTATATGAACACCTGCTTGTTCAAATAATTCCATTGCATATGGATGATTTTTGTAATCTTTTGCATAATATACACTTTGAATACCCGCTTGAATAATCGCTTTTGTGCAAGCTAAGCATGGAAAATGCGTGACGTAAATTTCCGCTCCTGCTGTTGCCACTCCAAATTTGGCGCATTGCAATATCGCATTCATCTCCGCATGGATCGTTCGAACACAATGGTTATCAATCACATAGCAGCCTTCATCAATACAGTGGACTCCTCCTGCGATCGAGCCGTTATATCCCCCTGCAATAATCCGTTTATCGCGGACAATCGTAGCACCGACAGCAAGCCTTGTACATGTGCTTCTCAGCGCAAGCAAATGGCTTTGCGCCATGAAATAATGATTCCAAGAAATTCGATCCACTTTTACCCCTCCGAATTTTGTAAACATTCTTTTTCAGTTTATCGACAAGTCTTCATGTTCGTCAACGCTAATCTCATTTTTGATCTTTTCAAACGTTTTTTCTCCTATACCGGTAACCTCCAGTAAATCCTCTTCTTTTTGAAACGGCCCGTTTTCTTCACGGTGTGCGATAATTGCTTCCGCTTTTGCAGGGCCGATTCCCGTTAATTTTTGCAGCTCTTCCTTTGTCGCCGTATTAATATTGATTTTTTCTTTCTCTTGCGGTCTTTGTAAAGCATCAGCATTTGCGCCGCTTTCATCCATAAGAGCATTTTCGTCAATTTTTTCGCCTAGCTTTGGCACATAAACAACCATACCGTCTGTTAGCTTTCTGGCCAGATTCACACGATTTCCGTCTGCCTGGTCATTCATTCCTCCAGCTTTTTCGATTGCTTCAAACACCCTGCTGGATGACGGCAATTCATAAACACCAGGCTTACGAACAGCCCCCTTTATATCAATAAAAATCATCGTCGTCTGTTCGTTACGGCGCTCATTCTCTTCTTCGTCATCACCTTCTCTGCTTTTTTGCATCGGCGTTCGTTCATCCGTTTCCAGCAATGGTTCATCGGAAACTTCGATCTCGTTTGAATCACGCCAGTTGTTGATGATAAAAAACAAAATGGCAGCGAAAATGATTAACAAAAAAACCCCATACTTTTTTATAAAAAGGAAATGGTTCATACACATGAATTCCCCTTTCTAAATATTCATTCATAAAATAAGGCAGCAGAACATATCGTGTAGGAGAACAATGTTAAAAAAAGGAGGGGTGAAAAGTGAAAATAGGGTTTATAGGAACCGGCAATATGGGGCGTATTCTCATTGAAGCTTTTTGCGAGGCAAAAGTATCAACACCCTCATCGTTGTTTATAACGAATAGAACGATTCAAAAGGCATATGCCATCAAACGGAAATATCCTGAAATACATGTTTGTACATCAAGTATAGAGGTCGTTCATCAAAGCGATTTCATATTTCTATGCGTTAAGCCTTTAGATATACACCCCCTTTTAAAGGAACTGAAAACTGGTTTACAAGAACATCAATGTTTAATTTCCATTACGAGCCCGATTTCAGTCGAGCAAATCGAATCGGCTGTTCCATGCCAAGTAGCCCGAGTCATACCAAGCATAACAAACAGGGCTAAAGCGGGAGCTGCTTTGCTGACATTTGGAAATAGATGCAGCGAACATACAAGAAATATCATTCTTTCCATGTTTGAAAAAATATCAAAGCCAATCTTAATAGAAAATAACATTACCCGTGTTGCATCTGATATCGTCAGCTGCGGACCGGCTTTTTTCAGCTTTTTGCTACAAAAATTTATTGAAGCTGCTGAGGCGGAAACAGACATTTCGAAAGAGGATGCGGTTCAATTAGCAAACGAGATGATGATCGGCATAGGCAAGCTGCTTGAAAGCGGGTATTACACGCTTCCGACATTGCAGGAAAAAGTGCACGTAAAAGGGGGAGTTACCGGAGAGGGGATTAAAGTGCTTGAAAATGAACTAGGCGACATGTTTCATCATTTATTTCAAAGCACCCATGCAAAATTTGATGAAGATTTACAAAAAGTGAGGCATCAATTTGACAATGAATAATATTCTGCAGGGCTCATGAAAATTCCTGCTAAAATGAAAAAAACCATCGAAAAAAAATTACATTCGATGGTTTCAACTTTTTTTCGCAATATAAAATATTCGTTCCGCCTGCTCGATGTCCGGGCTTTGAAAAATTCCATCCGTTATGTCAACGATCGTAAAGCCGCACTTTTCCAACATATGTCGGTACTCAGAAATTGAAAAAGTTCTTTGATAATGGTCTTCATCCAACCGTACATAATCCGTTCCATTGTTCACAAAGAAGGTTAATTCATGAATGACACTGTTTGGATATTCACCGTCAAAGCATTTCCAAATATAGCTGACATCCTCATCATTATCAGCGAATACAGCATGTTTAAATATTTTCTCCATTTTATGAACAGAATGGGCATCAAACAGAAATAAGCCGTTTCGGTTCAAGTGGTCGTATACGGCTTGAAACGTTTTGACCACATCCTCTTCCTTCAGCAAGTAGTTGATGGAATCGCAATTTAATAACACCGCATCAAAAGGCTCGTAGCCTTTAAGCTCCCTCATATCTTGTTCAATAAAGAGCGCATCAAACCCTTTTTTCATCATCTTTTCCTGGGCAACGGCGAGCATTTCTCCGGAGAGATCGACACCTGTTAGCTCATACCCAAGCTCTGCCATCCTATACGATATTTCTCCTGTTCCACAAGCTAAATCTAGCACCCGGTTCCCGCCGTTTCCATATCGTTGAATCGCTTGATGCAAAAATTGCGCCCATTCATCATAAGGAACATCTTTCATTAATCGGTCGTACACAGATGCAAAATGCTTATAAATCAAGCTAACCACTCGCTCACTTCTTCGCGTGGAGCATCTCCCCATAATTTTTCTAAATTATAATAGCTTCTTTCATCCCTGTGGAAAACATGAGCAACGACATCTCCTAAATCAATGAGAACCCATTTTGCCTCATCAAACCCTTCGAGACGCTTGACGGGAATTCCGTTTTCCTCCGCTTTCTCTTTCATTTCTCTGGCAATTGCTTGCACATTTTTTTCGTTATTCGCATGGCATATCATAAAATAATCAGCTATTAGAGAGATTCCTTGCATGTTTAATACTACGATATCTTCTGCTTTTTTATCGCTGCCTGCTTTAACAGTTAAAGCTAGAATATCACGCGAATTCATCCACTTCACTCCTTCAATTTTTCATTACGAGCGCATTATAAGTTTTAAACGTTTCAGGGTAAATCGGCTGCTTTTTCTTCATTAAAAATGCAATCGTATTGGATATCGACTGAACGAGCGCTTCATTTAAATCTTTTTGTGCCAATTCCCTGACTTCATCGACTCCGGGGAAGCTTCTACCCGGTTCAATATAATCAGCTAAATAAATCACTTTTTCAAGAAGAGTCATGTTTTCTCTTCCGGATGTATGGTAGCGGATCGCATCTAAAATTTCTTTATCAGAAATGCCGACTTCCTTCTCGACTAAATAGGCGCCAACAGGTGCATGCCAAAGTTCTGTATTATATTCCAGCAAGTCCTTCGGCATATTTTGTTCAATAATAATTTTTCTCATTTCATCTTTTGGCCGAAATTTGGCATAATCATGAAAAATAGCTGCTAATTCTGCCTTTTTCACATCGGCGCCGTACCGCTTTGCCAAACTGATGGCTGTCTCCATTACGCCTAAAGTATGTTGATAACGCTGTTTCGTTATCGCCTTTTCCACAACTGCTAACGCTTTTTCACGTTCCATATAATCGATTCTCCCCTATATATTGAATAACTTTTTTGGGCAGAAGATAGTCCACCGCTTGTCCGTTTTTCAATCGCTCTCTGATCATTGTAGAGGAAACATCAAACTGAGGAACTTCCACCTCTTTTACGAAAAATGTGCTCTCATTCGAGTATCCGTTACGTTTCACGCCGACAAATTGCACCATATCCATCAATTCCTCTATTCGATGCCAATGAGGCAAATTTTCAATCATATCTGATCCAATAATAAAATAAAATTCTTCGTTTGGATATCTTTCTTTCAATATTTTCACTGTGTCATACGTAAAAGACGGACCCTCTCTTTCAAGTTCAATTAATTGGACTTGAAAAAATGGATTTCCTTCAATTGCTCTTTTCAGCATATTTACCCGGTGGTGTGTTTCTGTCACCGGCTCCTTTTGTTTATGGGGTGGAATATTGTTCGGCATAAACCATATTTTGTCCAGATTAAGAGAATGAAGAACCTCATTGGCCATTAATAAATGTCCGTTATGGGGCGGGTCAAATGTCCCCCCAAAAATTCCGATTTTACCCAATTTTTCCGCACCATCCGTTCGTTTATTCAGGCAAAATGATTTGTTTTTTTTCTTTTGATTCTTTATATAAAACAATGACATTTCCGATGATTTGGACGAGATGGGCATTTGTCCCATCAACAAGTGCTTGAGCAACTGCTGCTTTGTCTTCATCACAATTTTTCAGCACGTTCACTTTTATGAGCTCTCTTGCTTCTAAACAATCGTTCACCTGCTGAAGCAAATTTGAATTTACTCCGCCCTTTCCAATTTGGAATATCGGGTTCAGATGATGTGCAAGAGAGCGTAAAAAACGTTTTTGTTTTCCAGTTAAAGTCATGATTTTCCTCCTAATTTTTCATATACGAGCTTTTTCATTCGACTGACATCAGGTTCCACATTCGTCCATATTTGAAACGCACATGCCCCTTGATAAACAAACATTCCTACTCCGTCAACAGTTTTAAGGCCCAGCTTTTCAGCCTCTTTTAATAACATCGTTTTCAGCGGATTATAAATGATATCAGCAACGACAGTTCCGCCGTGAACGCGTCCGGTTAATTCAATCGGCTTTTCTTCGATATTCGGCTTCATCCCGATGGATGTCGTTTGAATGATGACATCATATTCATTGGACGTTTGATCGAGTTGTTGGAATGAATAAACGTTTCCTTTTGTCTCATAGCTGCAGTTTTCCTTTAACAGATGAGCCCGCTCTGCTGTTCTGTTTACAATATCAATGAACGCAAAGCCTTCTTTCGCCAGCGTTGTATAGATCGCCCGAGCGGCTCCGCCCGCCCCGATCAGCAGCACTTTTAAATCTCGGGGATTGGTATTGTCAATATGCTCTTTCAATGACAGGTAAAATCCGTATCCGTCTGTGTTAAAACCGATTAATCTCCCGTCTTCGTTTTTTACTGTATTTACCGCGTGAAGCAATTGAGCCGATTCATCCAACTCATCAAGAAAAGGAATGATTGACACTTTATGCGGAACCGTTACATTAAACCCCTTTATGCCAAGAGCCTTCATCCCTTTTACCGCTTGTTCAAGCTCTTCCCCTTTTACTTGAAATGCGTGATAGCGGGCATTCATATTTAAGTAATCGAAAGCATCGTTATGAATGAGAGGGGAAAGCGAATGACCGATCGGGTCGCCTATTACTCCGTAAACTTGCTCCATTTGAAATCCTCTCCACCTTTTTGTTTTTATATTAATGAATGACGGACGCCCACATGTACATCTTTAGGTGCATAAGCAACGACTCTTTTCGGTCCATCGTGGATCGTTACCCATCCAAGACCTGAAAACACGATATCTTTCTTTTTTCCATTTATAGTGAATTCGTGCGGGACAAGTTCTGGAAAGGATTCGACTGCTTCTTTACTAGGAGGGGTTAAAAGCTCCCCTAAATGTGTTGCATATAAATGATCCGCCTTCTCCAGTTTTGTTCGATGAATGTCAATGCTGTTCGGAATATAGCACACAATGGAGGAACGTCCTCCCTTTATATAATCCAGTCTTGCCAATCCGCCGAAGTATAAAGTTTGCCTTTCATTTAACTGGAACACTCTAGGCTTAATTTCTTTTTTCGGCGATAGAAGCTTTAGGTCGCGCTTATCAATAAAGTGCGCCATCTGATGATCATTGATAATGCCTGGTGTATCGTATAAAACTGCGCCGTCATCTAACGGAATTTCAATTAGATTGAGCGTTGTGCCGGGATAATGGGAAGTTGTAATGATATCCCCTTCTCCCGTAACCTCCTTCAAGATTCGATTAATAAAAGTTGATTTCCCAACATTTGTACATCCAACAACATACACGTTTTCTCCGTTGCGATAATGATCTATTTGCTCTGCCGCTTCTTTAATGCCATGTCCCTTTTCTGAGCTGATTAAAAGCACATCCAATGGCGTTAATCCATACTCTTTTGCTTCTCTCTTCATCCAACGAATAACCTTTTCTTTTTTCACCGATTTTGGAAGGAGATCTGCTTTATTGCCGATTAAAATGACTGGATTGTAGCCGATAAAACGCTGTATGCCGTTGATCCAGCTTCCGTTAAAATCAAAAATGTCGACAACCTTCACAACAAGAGCTTTCGTATTGCCAATGCCGTGCAAAATTTTTAAAAAGTCCTCATTTGTTAACGAGACATCTTGAATTTCGTTATAATGTTTCAGCCGAAAACACCTTTGGCAGATCGGCTGTTCTTTCTCAAGAGCAGCTTTTGGAGCATATCCAATTTCAGATGGATCTTCCGTTTGAATTTTTACTCCGCACCCGACGCAAACCTTCTCATCCAAACTCATCACTCCTCCCAATGCAGCATGCCTTTCTGTTTTAACAATTTTAAAATTTTCCTTTCAATTTTCCTGTTGATCCGGGTCCAAAAGCCGTCAGTAGACGATACAGGCACAACTAAAATCGTATGAAAACCGCAGAGATTCCCTCCGAGAACATCTGTCAGCAGCTGGTCGCCGACCACAACAACTTCTTCTTTTTTCAGCCCCATCTGCTCAGCCGCTTTTTTAAACGCTTTTGCACGGGGTTTTCCCGCTTTCGAAATGAACGGAATATTCAGCGGTTCAGAAAACGAACGAACGCGTTTTTCGTTATTATTTGAAACAATTGTCACTTTAATCCCGTTCTGTTCCATCATTTCAAACCAATTTTTCAATTTCGGAGTTGCGTTCGGCCTGTCCCATTCTACTAAAGTATTATCTAAATCGGTAATAATACCTTTTATACCTTTTTCCTTTAAAAAATGAGGATAAATATGAAAAACGCTTTTCGCATATTCTCCGGGCAAAAACCTTTTCAGCAAATTGAACACCTCTTAATTCAATAAATAGACTACTGTTAAACTATTTTTCATCATACCGAATTTCGAGTTTACTTTCAAAACAATATTGTTTTCACAAAAAAAATTCGACAATTTTTTAACATATTCAACAGCTGTGGATAATTTTATACACAATATCCACCTATTCATATCAATCTTTAGTAAAGTATATAAACAAACTACCCACAGCTTTTCCACCGAAGGCTGTGGATAACAGAACGGTTGTTCTCTATTAAAAAACATGGTAAATTTATGGTAATAAATAAAGGAGGTGCTTTCTCCATAACATGATCGCTTCTATGAAAAATTTATCGGACGAATTTTTAATTGAATCTTACTATAAAGCAACCGAAATGAGGCTTAGCAAAGAATTCATCGAATTAATAGAATTGGAAATAAAGCGCCGCTCGCTCTCTCACTTATTAAAAGCATCGTCTTAGCGGTGTCTTTTTTTTTGCTTAAAAACCTACCCCCGGCGCATGGCTGCATGTTCCACAGCCGCTAAACTCCTTTAACAGATAATCGTTGATGTCAATCCACAATGACTTAATACCTTTCAACTGATGATCTCCGATACCAATCCATTTTTCTTCACTGTCTCATTATAACTAAAACTCAGCTGTTTTCCATACTCTTTCCCCTTTTTCATGAAGGACATACAAGGACAAAGCCGCAATCACATACAATTTAATAATACGTAATGCGGGGGTGAAAAACATGTCTGGAATTTTGACTGCACTAAGCTATTTTATAAAAGAATTGGTTTTTCTCGTTTCATATGTAAAAAACAATGCTTTCCCTCAACCGCTTTCCCCAAATGAAGAAAAAAAATATCTCCGCCTGATGGCCGAAGGAAATGACGAAGCAAGAAATATATTAATTGAACATAATTTGCGCCTTGTCGCTCATATTGTCAAAAAATTTGAAAATACAGGTGAAGACTCGGAAGATCTCATATCCATCGGCACAATTGGTTTAATTAAAGCGATTGAAAGCTATTCCGAAAACAAAGGGACAAAGCTTGCTACATATGCCGCAAGATGCATTGAAAATGAAATTTTAATGCATCTCCGTTCCTTAAAAAAAACAAAAAAAGATGTTTCCCTACACGATCCTATTGGCCAAGATAAAGAAGGAAACGAAATCAGTTTAATAGATGTGCTAAAATCAGAAAATGAAGATATTATCGACACGATTCAATTGAATATGGAGCTGGAAAAAATTAAGAAATATTTATCGATTCTAGACGAAAGAGAAAAAGAAGTCATTATCGGGCGGTTTGGATTGAATACGCAGCAGGAAAAAACGCAGCGTGAAATTGCAAAAGAGCTCGGCATTTCGAGGAGTTATGTTTCCAGAATCGAAAAAAGGGCACTTATGAAAATGTTTCATGAGTTTTACCGAAATGAAAAAGAAAAAAAGATGTCAAAAGAATAAAAGGAAAAGCATTTTCAACGAGATTTTGTGCGAAATTTGCGAGAGTTCCTGAATGATTTACTCGCGTATATCTGCAAAATTCATTTTAAAGTGGCTTTCCGATATGTGACATCCCATAAAACTCAAAATTAACCTTGCTACAGGTTTTCCAGCGCATTGGCGCAAATCGAGATATAAAAACGAATCTCAAAATTGACCGATTAATAAAAATCGCAGAAAGCGAATCCGCTGTTTGACGTAAAATGGTGGTAACATGATTTGACAGGATGCGAACGTTACGGTTGAGAGCCCATTACAACTGCTTTCAATCTGTAAAAAGGCAGCCTTTATTGCAGCGCTAGTTGCTGTTTTCATATGAAACAGAACAATGCCGCCTTCATTCACCTAATGTTTTATCAAAAAAGAGGGGCTCAAAAGAGTCAGCTATACTGACTTTTTGGAGCCCTTTTTCAAGAAATGATTAAGATTGCAATTTATCAAGCTTTTTTTGATATTTCGATGACAATTTAAAAAATAGAATAGAGCTGGCTAACATCATCGTTGAAGTTCCGATTAGCATTATTTCTTGTATATTGGTCCGAGGTGAATGATTAGGAATCCATATTCCGATGTATAAAAAGGTTCCGACAGCTAGCAGAACGAGAGCAAAATGCTTATAGTCTTCTATTAATTCTTTTAATTTTTTCTCCTCCATGATATCACCTAATCGAATTAGTTATTCTATATTATAAAAGAATAACATATCGATTCGGGCTAATAGGCTTGTAATAGTTTCCATTTACATTCAACTTAGTTCTTCAATCATTTTCAGAACCAATTCCGATGAATTGAAAGCCGCTTTGTCTAAAAATTGTTCAAAGGAAATGTTCGACTCTTTTCCGGCGATATCTGAGAGCGCCCGGATGATGACAAAAGGCGTTTGAAATTTGTAGCACACTTGCGCGACAGCAGCAGCTTCCATCTCAACAGCGTACAAATGGCTGAATTTAGACCGGACAAAAGCTACTTTATCGGGGTCGTTCATAAAAGAATCCCCCGTTGCGATCGCCCCTTTTACCGTCTGAATTCCTGAAATGTCTTTTGCTTTTCTTTCAGCGATTTCAATCAGTTTTTCATCAGCCTTAAAGGATGGAGGAAGCCCGGGAACTTGACCATATTCATATCCAAAAGCCGTCACATCTACATCATGATGGCGAACCTCTGTGGATATGACAACATCCCCTACGTTTAAAGACTCATGAAATCCTCCGGCGGAGCCGGTATTGATCACATAATCCGGCCGATATCGCTCCAGCAGCAAAGTTGTGCTTACGGCTGCATTCACTTTTCCAATTCCTGATTTTAATAAAATCGTATCAGTTTGATTGTATTTCCCAATCATAAAACTGCAGCCTGCAATCTCCTCTTCTTTTGTACAATCCAATTTCTCGCGCAGGATGCGAACTTCTTCTTCCATTGCACCAATGATTGCAATTTTCATATTCCAACATTCCTTTCTATCATGAATAGCTATAAAAATCATAAAAAAAGATCCCTCAAGTGTTTGACAGTCAGCTTTTTACACATGAGGGTCTTTTTTGCTTTTCAGTCTATTTTAATACTTCAACTCTAGTCGGTTTCCAGCCCTCTCCGTCTATCCATGTAATGGATACTCTATATTTTTTTCCGTCTGCTTTGTTTTGAATCGTTCCTTTCGCATCATTCGGGCTTCCGTTATTGCCGATCCAAAGGGTCTGCATATTTTCAAGAGAAACACCTGTTGCATAGCTTAATGCTTTCTCCATTTCCTTCCAATCTACAGATGACTTTTTATAAGTCGTAACGTGCTCACCTGTCTGGACTGTTCCGATCGGCTTCCAATTTGGATTTTCAATGATTTGTTCAACATCGGAACCTGCTTCTCCTTCAGTTACTGTTGCACCTTCAAAAGGATCATCGCTCGATTCCTTTTCTTTATTTGCTGATTGTGTATTTTCGTCCTCTTCCTCCTTAATTTCATTACTTTCATTCTGTTCAGCTGCTTTTTCTTCTTCCCGCTGATCGTTAGATTGTTCAGCTGTCTCTTCTTCGATATTTTTAGATGAGCTTGATTGCTCTTTTTGTTGTTCACTGTTGGAATTCGCTTGTTCAGTACCGCCTCCCAAAAAAAGCTGAGAAGCAATAACGAGGATGAGTAAGGCGACAATTCCAATTAAAATATTTAAAATCAAATTCGTTTTTCGTTTTTTATCCCGAATTTCATAACGAGAACCCGCCATTCCCCGTCAACTCCTTTGTTTCTCCAATCTTTGAGTTATTATTTTAACATACTTTATTCTTCATTAACATTATAAATCTGTTCAACCATTTCGTAAAAAACATCATTTGTCTTTGCTCTACCGCTCGTTTTGTTCATATCAACAACAACTAAGGCATATTTCGGATGTTCCGCAGGAAAAAAACCGGCAAACCATTTATGATATAATTTTTTTCCATTGTCGTTCAATGTTCCCGTTTCGGCAGTGCCTGATTTGCCGGCTACTTTAACAGGCAAGCTTTGAAACGCTCTGCCGGTTCCATCAGGATGAGCGACTACTTGAAGCAGGAGATCCGTTAATTTTGATGATGTTGCAGGGGAAATTTTTTCTCCTTTCATCAAATGGTTCTTGAATGTATACATCGTTTCTCCGTTTTTATATAAAATTTTATCCACGACTTTCACTTCTCTTTTTTCTCCTCCGCGAGCAATTGTAGCCATCATATTCGCGACAGCTAGAGGAGTAACCTTTACATTTTTTTGTCCGATGGAGGTTTGTGCGATGGCCTTTGCTGACTTTTTGTCGCTGTCATCTCCCCAAATCGTTCCTCTTTGCTCCCTTGGAAATTGTTTAAATTGATCGTAATGGTATACTTTTCCCGACCAGCCTGAGAAGCTGAGAAGGCCAAGCTTTTCTGCGTATTCTTCAATTATATTGCTCTTTTTTTGTATTAATTCCTGACCTATCGTAGCAAACGCATAATTGCAGCTTTTCGCAAAGCTTTCTTCAAACGTAAGCGTTCCAGCCCGCTTTTCTTCCTCTTTTTCTGTTTGGCCGTAGACATTCCGGTCACAATTAAATGTTCTTTCCGGTTTGATCATGTTTGTGTCGATCGCTGCTGCAGCGATAACGGTTTTAAAAACAGAACCAGGAAACATTGCCGAAAGCATTTTATTTTCATATGTTTTTGGATCATTCCGGTCCAGATCCGGTTTGGAGGCCATTGCAACTACTTCGCTGTTTTCAATGTCTAACAGAACGAGGCCGCCTTCATTTATTTGATGTTTTGTTAAAATTTGTTCAGCTTTTTCTTGCAAATGTTTGTCAATCGTTGTTTGAACGGCAATTGGGTAAAATGGATTGGAATCGGCAATATATTTTACATTGACGCCGAAAAGAGGCCTGCCGAGACCATCAACATGATATAAAAGTCTTGACGCATCTTCCGGCTGCAAAAATTCATCAAACGCCTCCTCCAGTCCAGTCACGCCTACTTCAGGACTTAATGACGTGATCTCTTTGTCAGGGTATCTTTTTTTCCATTCTGTTTCATTTTCGCTTGTCATCCCAATAAGATGGGAAGCAATATTGTCTGATTGCTCTGTTTTCATAAAGATGCCGAATACTCCCGGAATTTTTAACTTATTGATGGCTTTTATATCCTGTTCATCAAGTTGAAATCCTTTTTCTTTATTCAACAAAATAGGTTCATTTTTCGTTCCTTTCAATAATTGTTCGATTTCATCCTTGCGAACAGAAATGGCTGCCGCCAATTGATCGATCGGCCATTGATAATTTTTCAGAAATGGAAATAAAACGAGCGTAGGCAAATATGTTTCGTTCAAAGGTTTATTTTCACGATCAATAAATCGACCCCGCCCATCATCTATAATTACTTCTTGTGTCCTCTGTTTGACGCTTTCTTTCATCAAATTGACATCTTGTTCTGAAAATGACTCGGTTTCAAGCAGTTGAATTTGCGCAAGTCTATATATGAGAACACCCATTAACAAAATGATGAAGACGCCTATATATTTTATTCGCTTATTCATAAAAAAACACCTCGTCTTATATTTTCGACGAGGTGCGCACATCTTAAACTATATTAAAGGCTATCAACATTAATCAACACGTACAATTTTGACTGTCATATCGCCGCCAGGCGTCTGAACTACAACTTCTTCCCCTACTTGACGGCCGAGCAGGCTTTTAGCCATCGGAGAATCATTGGAAATTTTCCCTTCGAAAGGATCTGCTTCTGCACTTCCGACAATTGTATAAGTTTCTTCTTCTCCATCAGGCAATTCAATAAACGTAACAGATTTTCCAAGTGAAACAGTTGTTTTATTTTCTGTGTCTTCTTCAATAATTTTCGCATTGCGAATCATATTTTCGAGCGTTGTAATGCGTCCTTCTACAAAAGCTTGCTCTTCTTTTGCTGAATCATATTCAGAGTTTTCTGATAGGTCGCCAAATGATCTTGCCACTTTTATTCGTTCTACAACTTCTTTTCGCTTTACCGTTTTTAAATACTCAAGTTCTTGTTCAAGTTTTTCTTTCCCAGCTTTCGTCATAGGAAATACCTTTTCTTCCGCCATAATAGTCCTCCTTTTCTTTATATCCCCCTAATGGTTCCTAAAAAATGAAAGAACTTTTCTGCCGTTCTTTCGACAGAAAAGAATCTTTTATAACATAGTTATAGAAGGAAATATTTATCTATGATATGTTATTACAAAATAATCGGCAGTTCAAGAAACGTTTTGCTTTTTTATAAAAAAATCCAGATTCTTCCCCTATCTTGTCTCTTTTCTCATCATATTATACGGATATAGCGGATGCTCGCACTTGAAGCGGATTATTTGCAAAGGATGTCTTGCTGCATCCAATTCATTTCCATCTTCATCCCAAATTTTATCGATGACAATGCGAAAATTGTCAATTTGCGGACCGAAAAATTCTACTTCGTCACCAGGTCTGAAATGGTTTCTTTGCTGCAATGTCACCATTTTCGTTTCTGGATTCCAGTCAAGCACAAGCCCGACAAAGTCGTATGCTGTTTTTTTGCTGTGAGTGCCAAATAATTGCTCTTGATAACCAGGCACTCCTTCAAAAAAGGCAGGAGCCGTTTCTCTGTTCGCGCATTTATCCAATTCTTCCAGCCATTCCTGTTTCATGACAAAATGATCGGGATCGGCGCAGTATGCATCAATGACTTTGCGATATACACTGACAACAGTTGCAACATAGTGAATGGATTTCATGCGGCCTTCAATTTTCAAGCTGTCGATCCCCATTTCAATCATTTTCGGAATCGACTCAACCAATTTTAAGTCTTTAGCGCTCATTGCAAATGGAGAGTCTTGCTCATCAAACATAGGCACTTCTTTGCCTTTATAATATTCATATAAATCATAATCCCACCGGCAGGACTGACAGCATCCTCCTCTGTTTGAATCTCGCGCTGTCATATGATTGCTTAATGTGCAGCGGCCTGAATAGGCAATGCACATCGCACCGTGAATAAACGTTTCGATTTCAATATCTACTTTTTCTTTTATTTCTCTAATTTCTTCAGCGCTCGTTTCCCGTGCTAGAACGACCCGCTCCAAACCTTCCTCCTTCCAAAATTGGACAGCTTTCCAATTCGAAAGGGATTGCTGAGTGCTTAAGTGGACTTCCAATTTTGGAGCTACCTTTCTGCACGTTTCAATAATGAGGGGATCTGCGACAATGACCCCTGCCACTCCCGCGTCTTCTAGCGCTTTTAAATATTGATCGAGTCCAGGAATGTTTTCATTATGTGCATAAATGTTTGTCGTCACATATATTTTTGCCCCGTACTGATTAGCAAATTGAACTCCTTCTTTAATTTCCTCAATGGAGAAATTATCGGCATTGGAACGCAAGCCGTACTCTTGTCCGCCAATGAAGACGGCGTCAGCACCGTACATGACGGCGATTTTTAATTTCTCCAAATTTCCGGCAGGTGCAAGAAGTTCAGGTTTTTTCGTTATGACCCTTTTACCGTTGATAATTGTTGAAATTTTATCTTTCACAACCGGCATGCGAACTCCTCCTTTAACGTTTTTTTAATAAACGGTCTCTTTAAAGAAAAATCCTGTATCCAACGGGCGGTTTGGCGGCTGTATTTCCTCAATTTCAGCGTACAGCTTGTCTTTAACATTTTCATATTGCTCTCGATCCTCAGCGCATAAATCGATCGCCTTTCGATACTTTTTCGTCACTTCTACAATATATTCCGGAGTTTTCAGCACGCCATCTATTTTAAAAGAATCAATTCCTGCATCAACCAGTTCCTCCAGCTCGTCAATGATGCAAATATCATTCGGACTCATAATATGGGTTCCATTTTCATCCTCAAAAATTGGATATTTGTTATTTCTCTCTTTATCATGCAAAAACATATTTTTGCCGTATTTATAATTGTGAATTTCCATCGCTTTCCCACGATATTCAAAATAATTGCCGATAAGAGATCTTTTGGACTGAAACATGCACGTCATTCCGTGGACTTGGACTTCTATTTCCACTTCTGCATGCTCTTTCGTTTCAATGACAGCTTCCATGCTTAACTCCCGAGCTAGTACTGCACGCTTGGCGCCTTTCCTTCCCCAATAGTTGCATGCATACCAGTTGGTCGCGGTTGTTTCCGTATTCCAATGGAGCTTCATCTCCGGAGCAACTTCCCTAACAGTCATTAACACAGCTGGATCACCGAATACAATCGCATCTGCCTTCGCATTATGAACAAATTTTACATAATCTGCAAGCTCGTCTACTTTATCATTATGAAAAATTGCATTCATTGCAACGTATACTTTTTTTCCATATTGATGGGCAAGGTCAATCGCATCTAATACATCTTTTCGATGAAATTCCCCTGCAAGCCTTAAGCCATAACGCTGTTCGCCGATGATAAAAGCATCTGCGCCAGCTTTGCAAAGGCTCTCAATATTTTTGACATTTACAGGTGTGACGAGCAGTTCGGGTTTTTTCATTCCCCTTCACCCCTTTTTATACTGAAGGCTAATCCGTCGCCTATCGGAATAATAACGGTATCCCATTCGGACTGATTCATTAGCCATTCATTATATTCTTTAATTTTCTTCGCTAAAGATTTTAACCTTTTTGATTCTATCATTTCTTCAGCGACTAGTCCTTTAAAAAGAACATTATCCGAAAAAACGACCGCTCTTTTTGACAGCAAAGGTTCATATGCTTGAAAAAAACGTTTATATTGCCCTTTGCTCGCATCGATAAAGAGCGCATCAAACGGACCGTCAAGCTTGACTTCCTGTACGATTTCTAGAGCATCACCGTGATAAATGGTAATTTGATTTTCAAGACCGCAAGCTCGAATATTTTGTTCCGCTAGTTCAAATCGATTAGGATCTATTTCAGTCGTTACAATTTTTGTGTTCGGCAACGCTTTTGCCATCCGAATCGCCGAATAGCCGATCGCCGCCCCAATTTCCAATATTTTGTTCGGCTGATGGAGCTTTAAAATATGAAGCATGACAGACAGCGCCCGCTCTTCCATAATCGGCACCTTCTGCTCTTTTGCATATGCTTCTAATTGAACTAATTTTTCATCTTTGTTAGTAGAAAAATTTGCTAAATATTCCTCGATTTTTTTGTTTGGCAAAATGGACACTCCTAAAAAACTCCCTTAATCAAAGAAGAGTTCTGTTCGAACTCTTCAAGTTTGTTTTTTTAGCTCGATATATTTTAACATAAAAGAAAAAGGAATGCGAATCGCAAACCTTTAATCCTTTTCCGTAATATGCTTAGCTTTTTCTTTGTTATGCTCATCCAACGTCTTCGTAAATATAACTTCCCCTTCTTTCGTTGCGAGAAAATAAAAATAGTTTGTATCGGCAGGATTTGCTACAGCATCTAGTGACTGCTTGCCAGCATTGGCAATCGGCCCCGGCGGAAGTCCTTTATTTTTATATGTGTTATAGGGAGAATTGACTTCTAAATCTTTATAGTATACGCGCTCCTTATGCTTTCCTAATGAATATAAAACGGTTGGATCTGTCTGGAGAGGCATGTTCTTTTCTAAACGATTGTAAAAAACGCTGGCTATTTTTTCCCTGTCGGCTTTTTCCGTCGCTTCCTCCTCCACTAAAGACGCTAATGTTAAAAATTGATGAGTGGAAAGACTCAGCTCTTTCATTTTGTTTCTATAAGGAACAAGCATTTCATCTGTCTTTTTAATCATTGTTTCAATGATTTCCGACAACGGAGGAGATTCCTCATAAAACGAATAAGTAGCCGGATACAAATATCCTTCCAATGCATATTTTATACGTCCGTTGAAAATGTCATCTGTTATTGTATTAGGATACTTTTTTTGCATTTGTTTGATAAACTGTTGGTTTGTTAATTGGTTCATAATTTCTTTTTTTGAATAGGGAGTATGTTTGGCGATGATGTCAGCAATTTCTGATAGTTGCAATCCTTCCGGGATCGTCAATTTAATAGCTGCTTCTCCCATTAATTCGCCTTTTTTTAAGCGTTCAACGATTTCTTGAATCGTCATCGATTGATTAAATTGATAATTTCCTGCTTGAAACCCTGATTCATTTTTAAATTTCACGTAATATTTAAACACGATCGCACTTTTAATGATGTCATTTTTTTCTAAAATAGAAGCAATTTGCGATACGGAAGATCCAATCGGAATTTGTACCTTTACAGGTTCCTTATTATCCGGATCAACAGGCTTTAATGCAGATCGCACATATAAATACCCGCCGCCAATCACTCCAGCAAATATAACAACAAAGGCAATCAGGACAGTTAACACAGTTTTTCGAACAATTTTCGCTATATGCAGTTTTTCTTGGAGTTTCTTATCCAAAAATTCCTTATTCGAATCCGAATCCGCCATCAATTCATCCTCCTTCCGTCCCGATTATTATACTACATACACGCATTTATTCGTCAAAAATCTCCATTTTTTTATAGGAAGAAATTGTTTTTTTCATTTGGATGTAAATCACCTCAACAAAAAAAGCACCGCAAAACGGTGCTTATTCCTCTTCTAAAAATGTATTTAAAACGGCCTCGATCATTTCCCATTCTTCATCGGTTTCCACAGGCTCCAGCTTTCCGCCCTCACCGTCTTCATTGGGAATGTAGCTTGCTGCATGAATTTCTATTCCATCTTCGTCTTCCTCATCATCGATGCCGATCGGATAATAAAGAACGTAAGATTTGTCAAATTCGTCCGAATTAAACGTAAACAAAATTTCGTATAGTTGTTCATTACCGTTTTCATCAATAACGGTAATATGTTTTTCACCTTCCACTTATTTCACCTCAATTTATTGTTGACTGTCCAAATAACTTTGCAAAATAATCACCGCAGCCATTTTATCAATGACTTGCCGTCTTTTTCGCCGGCTTACATCCGCCTCAATGAGAAATCTTTCGGCTTCCATCGTCGAAAGGCGCTCATCCCATAAAATGACCGGAAGCTGAAACTGCTCCTTCAAAAGCGCGGCAAAGCGCTCGCTTGCTTCTCCCCTTGGTCCAACGGTGCCGTTCATATTTTTCGGATACCCGACTACTATTTTTTCTATCTCGTATTTCTTTATCAGTTCAGCGAGTCTTTGAATCCCGAACTCGCCTTCATCTTCATTTATGCTGATCGTTTCCACACCTTGAGCAGTCCATCCCAGCTCATCGCTTACCGCAACTCCTAATGTTTTTGAACCTAAGTCTAACCCAATGATTCGCATTTTATTCCTCACGGTTGTTTTTCAAATAAAATTTTACAAGCTCTTCAATTAATTCATCTCGTTCAATTTTTCTAATCAGATTGCGTGCGCCGTTATGTCTAGGAATGTAAGCAGGATCTCCGGACAACAAATAGCCGACGATTTGATTGATCGGATTATAACCCTTTTCTTCCAGTGCATTGTATACGGCACTTAGAACTTCCTTGACATTTGTCTCAACAGGTTCTTCTGAAAAATTAAACTTCATCGTTTTATCGAAGGAACTCAATTTTTGCACCTCTTTCCTAGACTAAAAAGCGAATCTGCTTGTCTACATCCATTTTACACTATGACTGGAATTTATGAAACGGATTTCACCCAGTCTTCGACAAAACGAAGAGCTTCAGCTAACCGTTCAGGATTTTTTCCTCCCGCTTGAGCCATGTCAGGTCTTCCGCCGCCGCCGCCTCCACAGCGGCTTGCAATTTCCTTAATTAATTTTCCAGCATGGAACCCTTTGTCAACTAAGTCTTTTGTGATGCCGGCTGCTAAATTTACTTTTCCGTCTGATACCGTTGCTAGCACAACAATAGCCGAGCCGAGCTTTTGCTTCAGTTCATCGACCATGCCGCGCAATCTGTTCATATCTTTCACTTGAACTTTTTCCGCAAGAACTGTTACACCGTTGATCGTTACCGCTTTTTCAGCGATGTTCCCCGCTTCCAGATTGCTAAGCTTCATCGTAAGAGATTCGTTTTCCCGCTGTAGTTCTTTTATTTCTTGCTGCAGACTGTCAATTCTCTCCGGCAGATTTTTTACATTCGCTTTCAGTTTTGCCCCAATTTCCTTTAACAATAAATATTGTTCATTCATAAACCGGTACGCTTCTTTTCCTGTCACCGCTTCAATTCGGCGGGTTCCTGCACCAATTCCAGTTTCGGAAACAATCTTAAACAGTCCGATTTCCGCTGTATTTGTTACATGGCATCCGCCGCAAAGCTCAAGCGAATAATCGCCTACTTGAACAACGCGAACAATTTTTCCGTATTTTTCTCCAAATAAAGCCATCGCGCCCATCGCTTTCGCTTCGTCAAGAGGCATGTGCTCGATAGAGACTGGAATGCTTTCCCAAATTTTCTCATTTACAATTCGCTCAATTTCTTCCAGCTCTTCTGTTGAAACTTGTCCAAAATGTGAAAAGTCAAAACGGAGACGGTCGGAAGCAACAAGCGATCCAGCTTGGTTGACATGTACGCCCAGCACGTCCTTCAGCGCTTGGTGCAGCAAATGTGTCGCTGTATGATTTTTCACGATGGATTTTCTAGACTCTGCACAAACGGAAGCGTAAACTGCTGCTCCTTTTGTCAAAACGCCTTTTTCGATGACAGCCCGGTGCAAGTGTTGGCCGTTCGGCGCTTTTTGCACATCTTTTACGTTTAAGACCACATCATCATTTTTGATGATTCCTTTGTCAGCAATTTGACCTCCGCTTTCAGCATAAAAAGGCGTCTCGTCCAATATAATTTGGACCTCTTCCCCGCTCTCGGCTTGATCGACTAATTCCCCATCTTTTATGATCACAAGCACCCGTGCATTTGCTTCCAGGGTATTGTAGCCGACAAATTTGCTTTCCTCTTTTAATTCCACAAGAATTCCGCTTTGCACTTGCATCGAGTCGACATCCTGTCTGGCTTTTCTTGCACGTTCTTTTTGATGCTCCATTTCTCGTTCAAAGCCTTCATAATCCAGCTCCATGCCTTCATCTTGTGCGTATTCCTCCGTCAATTCCACTGGAAAACCGTATGTGTCGTAAAGCCGAAACACATCTTCGCCTGGAATTATTCGGCTACCCTGTCCTTTCTGCTTTTTGATTACATCCGCTAAAATGGCAAGCCCTTCATGGAGAGTCTCATGGAAACGCTCTTCCTCATTTTTAATTACCTTTTGAACAAAAGATGCTTTTTCTTTTACTTCCGGATAGTAATCGTTCATAATTTCCGCTACAACCGGAACTAATTCATACATAAACGGGCGGTCTATGTTGATCGTTTTTGCATACCGAACCGCTCTGCGGATAAGACGGCGAAGTACATACCCTCTGCCTTCATTAGAAGGTAGCGCACCGTCTGCAACAGCAAATGTAACCGTGCGGATATGGTCGGCAATCACTTTAAAAGCGACATCTTTCTCTTTGTCGGTTCGATAAGCTTCCCCCGAAATCTTTTCGGTAGCTTGAATGATCGGTAAAAAGAGATCTGTGTCAAAGTTGGTCGGCGCATTTTGAATGACAGAAACCATTCGCTCTAAGCCCATGCCTGTATCAATATTCTTTTTTGGAAGCGGAGTGTAAGTTCCATCAGGATTATGATTAAATTGAGAAAAAACAAGATTCCAAACTTCCAAATAGCGTTCGTTTTCACCACCGGGATAAAGTTCCGGATCATTTGGATCGTTTCCAAATTCTTCTCCACGATCATAAAATATTTCAGTATTTGGTCCGCTTGGCCCTTCACCAATATCCCAGAAATTCCCTTCCAAACGGATAATTCGTTCTTCCGGCAACCCGATTTTATTTTTCCAAATGTCATACGCCTCTTCATCTTCCGGATGAATAGTAACTGATAATCTATTTGGGTCGAAGCCAATCCATTTTTCGCTTGTTAAAAATTCCCATGCCCATTCAATCGCCTCTTCTTTAAAATAGTCGCCGATTGAGAAATTTCCGAGCATTTCGAAAAATGTATGATGGCGCGCTGTTTTTCCGACATTTTCAATATCGTTTGTTCGGATTGATTTTTGTGCGTTAGTAATTCTCGGATTTTCAGGAACAACCCTTCCGTCAAAATATTTTTTCAATGTTGCGACACCGCTGTTGATCCACAATAGTGACGGATCATCAACCGGAATTAAAGAAGCGCTCGGTTCAACCGAATGTCCTTTTTCCTTAAAAAAATCTAAAAACATTTGACGAACTTGTGCTGAAGTGAGCTTTTTCATGGCATTCCTCCTAAAATGTCTTCATTTTTCTCGCAAAATAAAAACTCTCGCCTATGTAAATGCTCTGATTTACACAGGGACGAGAGTTACTCGCGGTACCACCCTGATTATGAGCCAATTGCTCATCACCTTCATTTGCCGTAACGTGGCATTTTCGTCAGGTTTTGCCTGCACTCAGAATTAGCGTTCTGTTGCCCTTCATCTAGAGCTTCTTTCAGCCTCGGAAGCCCCTCTCTTTTAAGATGGACTGCAACATACTCGATTCGTCATCGCTTTCATGCACTTATTCCATGTCTATCACGAATTATAGACAAGGAAAAATCGCTTGTCAATGCGCTTTCCTCAGACGGATGATATGCAGCAATATCTCTTTCAGAACAGTGATAAAAGGCACAGCTAAAATTAAACCGATCACTCCGCCGATTTCTCCGCCCGCCAAGAGCGCCATAATAATCACCATCGGATGCATATGCAGGCTTTTCCCAACGATGAAAGGGCCAAGAATATTACTTTCAATAAATTGCAGCCCAAAAATGATGAAAAGCACTACAATTATTTTGTTAATGGAGAGCGTTGCAGCGACCATCAAAGCAGGAACCGCCCCGATAAATGGACCGAAATAAGGAATAATATTGGTCATTCCGATAATCGTCCCTAAAATTAACGGATATTTAATTTTAAACAGCCAAAACAAAATCGAAGCCGCCAGCCCGATCAGAAAACAAACAAATAGTTGCCCCCGCAAATAACTTCCGAGCGACTCATCGACGTTTTCTAAAAAACGTCTCCCTTCACGTCTCCATTTCTTCGGGGTGAAGTACCAAATGGCCTTTTTCATTTTCTCATAATCTTTCAACATATAAAAAACGAGAAAGGGAATGACACCAATAATAACAGCATAATCAATAATTGACTTCATGCTTGAAAGCATCCGTTCAAGAAAGGCAGCGACGGATGTTTCCATTCCAGCAATAAAAGATTCAATTCGATGATGAATTTCTCCAGGTAAATTGGTTGTTCCGTCATGAATTTTATCCGTCCAGCTTTGGTAATATTTTGTAAACATAGGGATATTTTCGGAAAGGTCTTTCATTTGTTCAACAAAAATTGGGACACCTTTATAAGAGCTAAAACCGACTCCTCCGAAAAAAATAAAATAGATGATGAGAATCGAACATGTTCTTGGAACACCTGAACGGTAAAGCTTTTCCACTACGGGATGAAGCAAGTAGGTAATGAAGACGGAAAGCATAAAAGGAATTAAAACAGCTTTTAACATTTTGAAAATAGGAAACCAAATGACTTTTAGCTGAAGAACCATATATACAAACAATGATAAAATGAGAAAAAAAATGATTCGGAAAAGCCATTTCCGCTCTCGCTCATTCATCCCGCATCCCTCCTCTTTTTATTTTGAGGAATGCTCACGAAAATATGCATGAAGGCGCCCATTTTAGGCGCCTCAAATCGCACGATCTTCTTCAGGAAACAAGTCATCTAAAGAACTTAGTGTTCCGTCTTCTTCTACTTGATGTGTGTGAATAATGCCTTTTGTAACGGTAAGCTCAATAAAACAATGCCAACAATAATACTGATTGACTCCGATTTTTCCAATATCTTTGCTTTTACAATTGGGACATGTTAACAAACAGGGACACCTTCTTTATTCATTTATTTAATTATTTATTAATCCGGTATGTTCTCGCTATGCACACTACTATTTGTTACCATTTTCAAAAAATTTATACGTCTCTATAAAGCATGCTTTTTTATGCTTAAACAATTTGTCCCCTGTTTGCAGCATCATCTGTCAATCGTTATCGATCTTATGGAAAGGAACAAATTTATTATCCTTCGCCCTCTTCCATAAAATCATATGGAGTGATGTTCTCCATCCCAATGTTGGCATCTTCTAGTGGAAAAGGAAGCTCCTCTTTCAGCTCGACAAGTTCAGACGTTTTCAGCCTCTCTTTTAAGGTTGTCTGCCTCATCGACTCCTGATTGTTGTATACTCCCATTTTTAACGCTTCCCATTCTCCGCACATAATTAAAAATTGCTTGCTCCTTGTAACAGCTGTATAAATCAAATTTCTTCTCAACATCCGAAAGTAGCCTTTTACTACCGGCAAAATGACAATCGGAAATTCGCTTCCCTGCGCTTTATGGATGGAGCAGCAGTAAGCATGAGTAAACTGATTAAAATCTTGCTTCGTATAGGTTACTTCGATACCGTCGTAAGAAATGACCACCATATCTTCTTTTTCGACATTTTCTTTTGCGTAAAAAATAGAAACAATCTCCCCAATATCGCCATTAAACACGTTTTGATCAGGCTGATTGACGAGCTGCAGCACTTTGTCCCCGATTCGGTAAATAACGTTGCCATGCTTGATCTCTCTTTTTTCTTTTGAAGGGGGGTTTAACATTTCCTGAAGCATTTCATTCAACTGATCAATGCCGGCAATCCCTCTGTACATCGGTGCCAACACCTGTATATCCTTCGCAGAATATCCTTTTTTCAAAGCGTTCTCAATTACTCTCGTTATAACTTCTTTTATTTGTGATGTTGTACAAGGAATAAACGATCTGTCTTGTGTCGTTTGCAAAAGGTTCGCTGGAAGAGTTCCTTGGCGGATTGAATGGGCCAAATCAATAATTGTAGATCCTTCTGCTTGTCTATAAATATCTGTCAGTGTAACAACTGGGATTCGTCCGGATTGAATCAAATCGCGAAGCACTTGGCCGGGTCCAACGGACGGAAGCTGGTGTTCGTCTCCGACAAGAACAATTTGTATGTCCGAAGGAAGCGATTTAAACAATTGATGCATGAGCCAAATATCAACCATTGATACTTCATCAACAATCAGAAGCTTTCCAGAAATCGGATGATCCTCATTGTGTTCAAATCCTTCTGAACCATTCCATCCTAAAAGGCGGTGGATTGTGACGGCAGGAAGACCGGTTGCTTCTGCCATTCTTTTTGCAGCTCGTCCGGTAGGTGCCACCAGTACAATGGGAAACGGCTCTTCCTTCTTTTGATATTCTTTTGGGTTCAATGAAAGGCCGTGGAGGTTCGCATAAATTTCAACGATGCCTTTGATAACGGTTGTTTTTCCCGTTCCAGGCCCGCCGGTCAGCAAAAGAATCGGCGAATGAATAGCCCGCTGAATGGCTTCTTTTTGAGAGGGGGCATACTGAACATTCATTTTTTCTTCCAGTTTTCCTAACTCCAGCAAAAATTCTGATTCAGGAAACATATCTTGAAATTGGTTTTGGGTTAAAATTTCTTCAATGTTATTGGCAAGTCCCACTTCAGCATAGTAAAGAGAGGGTAAATAAATTCGATCTTCCTCGACGATAATTTTTCGATCTTCTTCCAATTCAAGAATGATTCTTTCAATATCCTGATCAGATATGTCTTCTCCATTTTGGGTGAGCAATTTTTTCGCTTTTTCCATCAGCTGAACTTTTGTAACATATACATGTCCTTCTTTTACAGCATCTTGTTCAATAGTGAACAAACAAGCCGCCTTCAGCCGGTCGGGATGATTGCCGGAGATCCCAAGCTCTCTCCCAATTTCATCCGCTCGAATAAAGCCGATCCCTTCAATATCTTCCACCAATTGATATGGGTTTTTTTGAATGATTTTAAGCGTATCCTCCCGATACAGCTGATAAATTTTCATCCCAAGCGCAGGCCCAATGCCAAGCTGATTTAATCCGATTAAAACCCCTTCTAAACCTTGATGTTCCTTCAGTGTTTCAGCCAGTATTTTGGCTTTTTCCTTTGAAAGCTTCTTCACTCTTTTTAATGAATCGGGATCCTCCAAAATAATCGAAATCGCATGTTCGCCCAGTTCATTCACGATCGCTTCCGCTGTTTTTTTGCCGATTCCTTTAAAAAGCCCGCTTGATAAATATTGAATAACTCCTTCTTTCGTAGTTGGAAGCTCCTTTTGAAAACGCTCGGCTTGAAATTGTACGCCGAATTTTGGATGGTATTTTTTCGCGCCAAAAAACGTATAGCTGTCATGTAATTGGAGAAGAGGAAAAAAACCCGTCACGGTCACTTGATCTTGCTCAAACTGTTCATTCGTCTCTTCAATTTTCACTTTAATAACAGTATAAAAATTTTGCTCATTCTGGAACACAATATGTTTAATGGCTCCGCGAACAAAAGGAGTACTTTCCTCATGAAACAAACTCTCCTGTTGACCGCCCATCCTCTTTCCTCCTAATTTCGTTTAAATCATTTCTTCTAACAGCCTTTTCCCGTTGCCCGCAAGCAAATGATCCGGTTGAATGGAAAGCGCCATATCAAACATTTTTAAAGCTTCTTCTCTATTTTCTTCAAATGCGTACGCAACACCTAAATTATAATAAGCATCTGCGTGATGTTGATCGAGGTCGATCGTTTTTTCAAACTCTTTTTTTGCTTCTTGAATGTGGCCTGCTTGTGCTAAACATAAACCATATTGAAAGTGAGCGCTGGCATCTTGTTCATCCAGCTCAACCGCCCGCAAAAAATATGGAAGTGCAAGACGGGGCTGTTCAAGCTGGTAAAGAGACATTCCAAGCATAAAATAGACATCTTTATGAGCAAGCCCATACTTTTCCGCCTGATCAAAAAATGTTTTCGCTTTATGATAATCTCCCGCATTATAATGAACGGTTCCAATGCCGTAATACGCAGTAGCCGTCCCTTTATCAATCTCAATCGCCTTTTCATAAAATTTCAATGCTCTTTCTTCATCACCTGAAGAGGCAAGCAAATTCCCAAAATTTACGTATAACACAGGATCGTTTGGATTTTCTTCCAATGCTTCTGCAAAATATTTCGCTGCTTCTTCCCATTTCCCTTCTTTTATTGCTTCTAAAGCCAGTTGATTTTTATGCATCCATTTCATCCTTTCACATCCAAAGGCAAAGAGGCTGCGCCAAGTTAACAAATCTCATTCCGATCGGTACAGCTTATCTCTTTAACCGACATACCACAGTTTTTCGCCGTTGCGAAATACTTTATCGATAATGCCGCCTCCCAGACATTCCTCTCCATTATAAAAAACGACAGCTTGTCCTGGTGTAACGGCACGGACCGGCTGTTCAAACGAAATTTGTGCAGTTTGATCACCGATCATTTTCACTTTTACCGGCTGATCAGGCTGGCGGTAGCGAAATTTTGCGGTGCAAACAAGCTCATCTGTTGGTTTTACACCGGTTATCCAGTTTACATTTGTTGCGATAATGGAGTCTGAATATAAATGTTCATTATGAAATCCTTGTTCAACATATAAAATATTATTTTTTAAATTTTTTCCAACCACAAACCAAGGATCGCCATTTCCTCCTATTCCGAGTCCATGGCGTTGACCGATCGTATAATACATAAGCCCGTCATGCTTCCCTTTTACCTCACCAGACAACGTCTCCATTTTGCCGGGTTGAGCAGGTAAATACTGGCTTAAAAATTCTTTAAAGTTCCGCTCGCCAATAAAGCAGATGCCTGTTGAATCTTTTTTCTTTGCTGTTGCCAAGTTTGCTTTTTCCGCAATTTCTCTAACTTCTTTTTTTTCAAGATGCCCGATGGGGAACATGACCTTTGACAGCTGCTTCTGATTCAGCTGATTCAAAAAATACGTTTGATCTTTGTTTGGATCTTTTCCTCTGAGCAATTTGTACACACCATCGCGGTATTTTACCCGTGCATAATGACCTGTTGCGATATAGTCCGCGCCTAAGTCAGCTGCATGCTCCAAAAAAGCTTTAAATTTAATTTCTTTATTGCACATGACATCGGGATTTGGCGTTCTTCCAGCTTTATATTCCTCTAAAAAGTAAGTGAACACTTTATCCCAATACTCTTTTTCGAAATTCACTGCATAATAAGGAATCCCAAGCTGATTGCATACACGGATTACATCATCATAATCTTGCGTTGCCGTACATACGCCGTTTTCATCCGTATCATCCCAATTTTTCATAAAGACCCCGATGACTTCGTACCCTTGTTCTTTTAGGAGCAAAGCAGTTACAGATGAATCTACTCCGCCAGACATCCCGACTACGACTCTTGTTTCATGCGGCGCCTTTTCCATCTCTCTCACCTCTTTCTATTTTGACGTTAACCTTTTAACAATCTCGGCTGTTTTTTTGGCAGCCGATTCAATTTGTGCCTCCGTATTTCCTAAGCCGAAGCTGAATCGAACCGATGAAGTTATTTCTTTTGAATTTTTGCCAAACATTGAAACGAGCACATGCGACGGTTCAACTGATCCTGCTGTACAAGCTGAGCCGCTTGATGCCGCAATTCCCGCCAAATCGAGGTTGACAAGAAGCGATTCAACATTTGTTCCCGGAAAGAAAACGTTTAATATATGAGGCAGGCTGTTGTCAATCGAGCCGTTCACAGCGAAGGAAATGCCCTCTTGTTCAAACACATCGATCATGATTTGTTTAAAATGCACATATTGCTCTGTTTTTTCCTTTCTTGTTTGTTCTGCAATTTTTGCGCTTTCTGCAAACCCGATAATCGCTGGAACATTTTCCGTTCCGGCTCTTCTCTTCAATTCCTGCTCACCGCCATGCATGCGCGGAGTGAATTTCACCCCAGCTTTTGCATATAAAAAACCGATCCCTTTCGGCCCATTTATTTTATGACCGGAAACCGACAGCAGATCGACATTCAGCTCGCGAACATCAATTGGAACGAGTCCGTATGCTTGAACTGCATCGGTATGAAAATACGCTTGATGGTTTTGTAATAAGCTTCCTATTTCTGAAATAGGCTGTAAGGCACCTACTTCATTATTTCCATACATGACTGTGACAAGAATCGTTTCATCTTTTAAAGCTTTTTTAAGATCATCGACAGAAATAACTCCCGATTGATTGACAGGCAAATACGTAACGTGAAATCCGTTTTTTTCTAGATAGCGGCAAGATTGGAGGACAGCCGGATGCTCAATTTCTGTTGTGATAATATGGTTTCCTTTTTCTTTATTAGCAAGCGCTGTTCCAATCACCGCTAAATTATCTGCTTCTGTTCCTCCGCTTGTAAATATGATTTCTTTTGGATCGGCATGAATACTTTTGGCAAGGAGCTCTCGAGCCTCATCCACTTCTCGTCTGCTTTCTCTGCCAAAAGAATGGATGCTAGACGGATTGCCGAAATAATCCTTCATAAAGGTTGTCATTTTATCCAAAACTGCGGGATGGACTGGCGATGTTGCCGCATGATCCAAATATATCCGTTCCAAAGTTAATTCCTCCCGACTTTAAATGTAAAACATGTAAGCGTCCTGCTCATTATCTCCTGTATGGCTTGCTAAATCATCAAGTGTCGTGTTGTCAAGAACGTCCTTCACCGCATCGCGGATTTTTAACCATAGATGCCTTTGAGCAGGCGGTTCATCTTCAATTCCTTCAACAGGGGTGATCGGTCCTTCCAACACACGGATAACGTCACCAGCCGTTATTTTGGACGGATCGTTCGCTAAAATATATCCGCCATAAGCTCCGCGAATGCTTTTGACAAGTCCGGCATTGCGGAGAGGAGCAATTAATTGTTCCAAATAATGCTCTGATAAATCATGAGATTGTGCAATACTTTTCAAAGATGTCGGTCCTTCTCCGTACTTTCGCGCCAATTCAATCATAATCGTTAAACCATAGCGTCCTTTCGTTGAAATTCTCACGTTTCTACACTCCTATTTTTTAGTTTTTTTCAAGATTTTCACCATCTTGGTTCTACTTTAAACTTTAGACATTATAGCATATTATTTTATTAGTGGGTAAATGAGATGATATGATTTTTATTTGGGAGCGATAAAATGGAACCTTTAGCGTATAGAATGCGTCCAACCAAAATAGAAGATATTATTGGACAAGAACATTTAGTTGGAAAAGGAAAGATTATTGAACGAATGGTGCGAGCTAAATATTTAAGCTCGATGATTTTATACGGACCTCCTGGAATCGGAAAAACATCTATTGCAACTGCAATAGCAGGCAGCACTAACACGCCTTTTCGAAAGCTGAATGCGGTTGTCCACAATAAAAAAGATATGGAAATTGTTGTAGAAGAAGCAAAAATGTCAGGGCAAATCATTCTCATTTTAGATGAAGTGCACAGACTTGATAAAGGGAAACAAGATTTTTTGCTTCCATATTTAGAAAACGGCATGATTATTTTAATCGGTGCAACGACAAGCAATCCGTATCATGCCATTAACCCGGCGATTCGGAGCCGCTGTCAAATTTTCGAATTGCACCCTCTTTCTCCAGATGACATTATGATTGCCCTGAAAAGAGCTCTTACAGACCCAAGAGGACTGAGCGACTTTCCTGTTCAAATCAGCGACGAAGCTCTAAGACATTTTGCCGAAAGCTCCGGCGGAGATGTGCGTGCGGCGTTAAATGGATTAGAACTCGCCGTTTTATCAACAAAGGAAGATGAGAATGGGAACATTTGCATTACGGTTGAAATTGCTGAAGAGTGCATGCAAAAAAAGAGCTTTTCCCACGATAAAGACGGAGATCATCATTACGATGTTTTATCTGCTTTTCAAAAGTCTATTCGCGGGTCCGATGTAAACGCAGCGCTTCACTATTTGGCCAGATTAATTGAGGCAGGGGATCTTTCTTCGATTGCAAGGCGTTTAACGGTCATCGCCTATGAAGATATTGGTCTTGCAAATCCGCAAGCGGGACCTAGAACTCTTTCGGCTATAGAAGCAGCTGAGCGCATCGGTTTTCCCGAAGCACGCATCCCTTTGGCCAATGCGGTGATTGAACTATGTTTATCCCCTAAATCAAACTCTGCTTATAAAGCGATTGATGCAGCTTTAGCCGACATTCGCTCAGGAGTGACAGGCGAGGTCCCTTCCCACTTGCGGGATGCTCATTATAAAGGAGCAAAGCAGCTTGGCAGAGGAGTGAACTATTTATATCCGCACGATTATGAATCAGGCTGGGTAAACCAGCAATATTTGCCTGACCCCATCAAGCATAAAAAATATTACAAGCCAAAAAGAACGGGCAAATTCGAGCAGGCTTTAGCGCAAATATATGAAAATATCGAGAAAAAGAAAAAAGAAAAGGACGAATAGGAAGCTGCGGTCATGTCCGCGTCATCTTGGAAATATAAATAGGATTGTCCAAAATGTCAAAACCCCATGGAAAACGTAAATAAAAGGGGGCGTCAATAAGCCGAAAAACGGCTTATTTGACACCCCCATTTTTTAATCGTCGTCGCCGACACGATAAATTTTTATATCCTTCAGCAATTCATTAATCACATGACCAGCCATAATCAATCCGGCTACGGATGGCACAAAGGCATTTGATGACGGGGGCATTTTTGCTTTGCGGATCGTTGATTCGTTATTGCCGACTTCTTTTCTGACATCTTCTCTAATAACAACAGGGCGTTCATCAGAAAATACGACTTGAATTCCCTTTCGGATCCCTTCTTTTCGCAGTTTCGTTCGAATCACTTTGGCAATCGGATCTGTATGTGTTTTTGAAATATCTGCTACTCGGAAACGGGTTGGATCCGTTTTGTTGGCTGCCCCCATGCTTGAAATAATAGGAATATTCCGTTTCAGGCATTCCTTCATTAAATGAATTTTATAGCTGATCGTATCGCTGGCGTCAATCACATAGTCAGGGTTTAGCTTAAAAAAGTCTTCATACGTCTCTTCCGTGTAAAACATTTTTAATGCAATTACTTCACAATCCGGATTAATGTCAGCAATTCTTGCTTTCATTAAATCCACTTTCGGTTTTCCAACCGTCGACAAAAGCGCATGGATTTGCCGGTTAATATTCGTAATATCGACATCATCTTTATCGATCAAAATCAATCGCCCGATGCCTGATCGTGCAAGAGCTTCGACGGCAAAAGATCCAACTCCGCCAACCCCTAAAACGGCTACGGAGCTGTTTTTCAATTTATGTAAACCTTCTTTTCCAATCGCTAGTTCATTCCGGGAAAACTGATGAAGCAAAAAAAATCACTCCAATTTGACAAAATTCAGTGTACAAACTAAAAAAGTCCCAATTGTGCCGTCGCCGTTTCCTTCGTTTTGAACCCGCTCTCAGCAGGTGGGTGCCCTGTTCTAAAGCTTTGTAAGTCCTCGTGCCATATGCATATGAGGCATTTACTCACTTTAGAAACTCCGGGCTCCCATTTAAATCGTTGTTCGGTCAAAACTAGGTGTACGACGCACACATCAGGACTTAAATTTTGAATAAAGAATATCATAATTAGCATGAGATTTCAAGATAAAAAACAAATAATGGAAATTATTACCTTGAGCTATGTTTCACTTCAAGATGCAGTTCATCCAATTGCTCTTTGCTTACTTGGCTTGGTGCCTCCGTTAACAAACAGCTCGCACTTGCTGTTTTCGGAAAGGCAATCGTATCCCGTAAATTTGTTCTTCCTGCCAAAAGCATTACAATCCGATCCAATCCTAGTGCAATTCCACCATGCGGCGGCGTACCGTATTCGAAGGCTTCCAGCAAAAATCCGAACTGTTCTCTTGCTTGTTCCTCTGTAAAACCAAGAAGTTTGAACATCTTTTCTTGAACGTCTTTTTCAAAAATCCGAATCGACCCTCCGCCAAGTTCATATCCATTTAACACTAAGTCATATGCTTGAGCCCGCATTTTGAGAGGGTCTTTCTCAAAGTACTCCAAGTCCTCACGAAACGGCATAGTAAACGGATGATGCAATGCATAATAGCGGCCGTCTTCTTCATTATATTCAACGAGCGGCCAATCCGTAATCCATAAAAATTCAAGTTTATCTTCTTCGATCAGCCCTAAATCTTTTCCTAGTTTTAATCTGAGAGCCCCCAACGAATCAGCAACAACATTCGGCTTGTCGGCAACAAACAGAAGCAAGTCTCCATTCTGTCCTTCAGCTGCTTGCAAAATACTATTTTGTTCATTTTCTGATAGAAATTTTGCAATTGGGCCTTTTACTTCATTTTCTTCTACTTTAAGCCAAGCCAAACCTTTCGCTCCATAATTGTGAACATACTCTTGGAGAGCATCTAGATCTTTGCGTGAAAATTCGTCTTTTTTTCCTTTTACATTGATTAGCTTTACTTGCCCTCCACCTGCAACTGCTTGACTGAAAACTTTGAAAGCGGAGTTTTTCACAATTTCAGATACATCAACAAGCTCCAGGCCGAATCGAACGTCCGGCTTGTCCGACCCAAAGCGCGCCATCGCCTCATCATATGGCATGCGTTGGAATGGAAGAGTAAGCTCGATTCCTTTCACTTCTTTTAACACATGAGCCATCATCTTTTCGGTTAGATTCATAATATCTTCTTGGCTCATAAAAGAAGTTTCTATATCTATTTGGGTAAATTCCGGCTGTCTGTCTGCGCGCAAATCCTCATCGCGGAAGCATCTTGCAATTTGATAATATTTATCAAATCCTGAAACCATTAGAAGCTGTTTGAATATTTGCGGCGATTGCGGGAGCGCATAAAATTCCCCCTCATGGACGCGAGAAGGGACAAGATAGTCCCGTGCTCCTTCCGGTGTGCTTTTTGTTAAAATGGGGGTTTCCACATCAATAAATCCATTTTCATCCAAAAAGTTGCGAATCGCTCTCGTAATTTGATGCCGCATTTTTAACGTTTCAAACATGACTGGACGGCGCAAATCTAAATAACGGTATTTTAAACGAACCTCTTCCGAAATGTCCGCTTTTTGATCCGCAAGTGAAAAAGGAGGAGTTTTGGCGCTGTTTAAAATGGTTACCGATTGAACAACCACTTCCACTTTTCCTGTTCGAATGTTCGGATTAATCGTCTCTTCCGATCTTTTCACCACTTCGCCTTCAATGTCCAATACATACTCGCTGCGGATTTTCTCAGCTATTTCTAACGCTTCCTTTGAAACTTCAGGATTAAAAACAATTTGGACAACTCCTGTCCGGTCGCGCAAGTCGATAAAAATAAGTCCTCCTAAATCGCGGCGTCTTTGCACCCATCCTTTTAAAACGACCTTTTCGCCGATTGCTTTTTCGGAAATTTCTCCACAATAATACGAACGTCCAAACATCCTACATACTCTCCTTTACTTTCTCTCTTTTATATACTCTGCAAGTCGTTCAAATGCCACCGCATCTTGTTCGCCTGTTGCCATGTTTTTTACGTTCGCCACCCCTTTTTCTAATTCCTCATCACCTATGATGATGACAAATTTGGCTTGAAGCCTGTCCGCTTGCTTCAGTTGTGCTTTCATTTTCTTATTTTCATAATCTTTGTCTGCAGAAATGCCGGCTTTCCGCATTTCCTGCAATAGAGATACCGACCGTTCCTTCGCCCGATCTCCCAGTGCCACAATATAACAATCTAGACCTTTTTCAATCGGAAGAGCGATGTTTTCAGCATCAATTGCTGCTAACAGGCGTTCAATGCTTAAAGCAAAGCCGATCCCCGGCGTGCTTGGCCCTCCGGCTTCTTCGACCAAGCCGTTATATCTTCCGCCGCCGCATAAAGTCGTAATCGCCCCAAACCCTTCCGCATTGCTCATGATTTCAAATGCTGTATGGTTATAATAATCCAATCCGCGGACGAGATTTGGATCGATTTCATACTCAATGCCAAGCTCCGTTAAATATTTTAACACTTGATCAAAATATTGCTTTGATTCATCGTTTAAAAAGTCAATGATGGAAGGGGCGCTTTTCATCAATTCATGCTCGCGGTCTTGTTTACAATCAAGTATTCTTAACGGATTTTGCTCAAGCCGCTTTTGGCAATCAGAGCAAAATTCTCCAATTCTCGGCTTAAAATGGTTGACTAAAGCAGCACGATGTGCAGCTCTGCTCTCTTGATCTCCCAAACTGTTAATGACAAGCTTCAATTTTTTTAAGCCGAGCGATTGATAAAACGCCATCGCCAAAGAAATAACTTCAGCATCCAGCGCAGGGTCGTCCGAGCCGAGAGCCTCCACACCGAATTGAACAAATTGCCGAAAACGCCCTGATTGCGGTCTTTCATACCGAAACATCGGACCGATGTAAAAAAGCTTTACAGGCTGGTTCGGATCTGCGTACATTTTCTTTTCAACAAAAGCGCGGACGACTGCTGCCGTTCCTTCCGGTCTTAATGTTAAACTTCTTCCTTTCCTGTCGGAAAAAGTGTACATTTCTTTTTGGACAATATCGGTTGATTCGCCTACACCCCTTTGAAATAATTCCGTATGTTCAAAAATGGGGGTTCGAATTTCTTGAAAGCGATAAAGACGGCATATTTCCCTAGCTTTTTTCTCAACATATTGCCATCTTGAAGCCTCCGACGGCAAAATATCCTGTGTACCTCGCGGGATTTGAAAAGCCATTGTCGATTCTCCTCCACTTATAAAATAAATTCCATAAAAAAACCCGTCCCCTGACGATTCCCGTAGGGACGGGAGAGTCTCCCGTGGTGCCACCCTAATTGAAGCAATGCTTCCACTTAAAAGTTAACGCCTATTTACGTTTCCTCCTACTTTTACACCTTTCAGAGGAAAACCTCCGGAGTGTTCTTCACTAAGCGATCATGGGGAAAGGCTTTCAGCCTAAGGCCTTTCCTCTCTGTCCATGTGCATCCCAGCTACTTGTCTCCGTCATCGGTTGTTTATGTACGTTATTTTTAAATCTAGAATTTTATATTATCATACGAACAATACTGTGTCATGTCAAGAACGGCTGAGCCGATCACGGAGCTTTTTCGCCTCCTCTTGATTTAAACCATGCTCAAACGAAACCTCTATTAAAATATCCTGCATCGTACGATCACTGAAAGAAATACCAAACTGGTCATGAAAAATTGATGCGGAGAAAGAATGTTTTTCACTGGACCGCATATTTTTCCCCTTTCTTTTTCATCAGAATTTGCGTCTTAGTCTTCCCGCAAAAAAATGAAAAAATACTCAATGTAAAAAAGGAAATGCCGAAATAAAATAGAAATAGTTTTTTGCATGAATGTGAAAGGAGCATGGCCATTGCGAAAAAAATGCTTTTTAATCGTTCTGTTGCTTTCACTGCTTTTTACTTCTACCGCTCCAGTTTTTCATTCAGCCCAAGCGGATACGCAAAATGCAGTCATTAAGCAAGATAAAGTAAATGTCCGGACAGGTCCCGGTTTAAGCTATCCCGTAATGAAAAGCGTTCGGTACGGTGAAAAATACCCGATTGTCGCAAGGAAAGGAGATTGGGTGAAAATTCAATTAAAACAGGGCTCTTCCGGGTGGGTAGCCGATTGGCTTCTTTCAGTAGAAACCGAGCTTCAAAAAAAGGATTATGTCGTTTCTACGACTACCGGGTTAAGAATCCGTTCTGGCCCCGGGACAAACTATAAAGTTGTTGGACAGTTTCCTAAAGGGGAAAAAGCGCATGTGTTGATGAAACAGGGGAAATGGGTGAAAATTTCCTATAATGGCCGGCAAGGATGGGTCTCTTCTGCATATGTAGCTCCAGCAGCAAGCAAAACTCCTTCGAATCAGAAGCATAGCCTCGGTACGGTTACAGCCACTATATTAAATGTTCGTTCAAAACCAAATGCACAATCATCAATTACCGGCAAGCTGACAAAAAACATGAAAGTTGAAATCATTTCGGAACAAGGCAATTGGTATAACATTCGCTACAACAATGTGACGGGGTGGGTGTCGAAGCAATATATTACCAAAGCAGCAGCTAAAAGCAGCAGCACTTCCCCGCAAAAAGGAAGGATTACAGCCAGTTCGTTAAATGTTAGAAGCGGTCCGTCTTTACACTCAAAAATTGTCGGTACCATTAAAAAAGGAACAGAGGTAGAAATCATAGGTGCAAACGGAGATTGGTATCAAATTAGATATGCGAAAAACAAAACAGGCTGGGCATCCAAAAGATATATCGAAGCTGGCTCAAAGAAAACAAACGGCGCTCAATCAGTTGTCCTTTTATACGACGGAACAAATTTGCGCAGTGCACCTTCCACTTCTGCAAAAATTGTTCAAAGAGGAAACAAAGGGCAGACTTTTCCAATTGTAGGGATTTATAATAATTGGTATAAAATTCAGCTCCGAAACGGTCAAACAGCTTATGTAGCAAGCTGGGTCGTCACAACAACAAGCGAAAACAATTCCAATAAAGGGACAAGCATACCGTCAAACGGTAAAAAAGTCATTATCGATCCGGGCCACGGAGGCTATGACAGCGGGACGATCGGTGTCAGAGGGACGCTGGAAAAACATTTAACCTTAAAAACAGCTAAACTTGTGTACAACAAATTAAAAAGAGCAGGTGTAAATGCAGTTTTAACTAGAAGCGACGATACATATATCAGCCTGCAATCCCGTGTAGGAATTTCTGTAAAAAACAACGCAAACGCCTTTGTGAGCATCCATTATAATAGCTCAATCATTCCAAGCGCAAATGGAATCACAACTTTTTATTACAATTCTGCAAAGGATAAAGCATTAGCAAATGTAATTCACAAAGAGATGGTGAGGCATGTCAATTTAAGAAACCGCGGTGTTCAATTTGGAAATTATTTTGTGCTGCGTGAAAATAAACGTCCTGCTGCTTTGCTTGAACTAGGTTTTTTGAGCAATCCTATGGAAGAGTGGACAGTCAGCACAAACGCTTACCAAGAAAAAATCTCACAAGCGATTTATAAAGCGGTCGTCAAATATGTAAACTCATAAAAAAATCGTGAGCAGCTCGCTCACGATTTTTTTATTTGCTTTCGATAATCAATGTTACTGGGCCAACGTTTGTAAATTCAACAGCCATCATCGCTCCGAAAGAACCCGTTTCAACACGTACGCCTTTTTCTCTCAGTTTGTCGTTGAAAGATTCATATAGTTTTTCAGCAATATCCGGTTTGGCTGCTTGCATAAAATTTGGCCTTCTTCCTTTCCGGCAATCGCCGTACAGAGTAAATTGGGAGACGGATAAAACTTCGCCCCCAACATCTAAAAGAGATAAATTCATTTTCCCTTCTTCATCCTCAAATATGCGCAAATTGGCCACTTTATCCGCTAAAAACTCTGCATCTTTTTCCGTATCCTCGTGTGTAACACCGACTAGCACCATTAAACCGAACTCAATCGAACCAACAACTTGTCCATCTACTTTGACATTTGCATTCCTTGCTCGTTGTACTACAACTTTCATCATGTATTTCCTTTCTTAATTCATAATTCTCCGCACTGAATATACATCCGGTATTTGCTTGATCCGATCCACAACTTTTTGAAGATGGCTGACATTTTGAATCGAAATTCCTAAATGGATGTTCGCTACTTTGTTACGGTCCGTTCTTCCCGAAATTGTCGTAATGTTTGTCTTCGTCTCTGTTACAGACTGGAGCACTTCATTTAATAAGCCGCGCCGGTCAAAACCTAAAATCTCAATTTCCACATTGTATTCCTTCCGGCCGTCCAGCTGATTTTCCCATTCCACTTCAATTAACCTGTCTTTTGCATCCTCTTTATTGACATTTGGACAATCAGACCGGTGAACAGATACCCCTCTTCCTTTTGTAATAAATCCGACAATATCATCGCCAGGGACTGGGTTGCAGCAGCGGGAAAGCCTGATTAACAAATTATCAATACCCTTTACAGACACTCCTGCATCACGGCGCTTCGGCCGCCTTGCACCTTGTTGAACCACCTTTTCCATCAATTTTTCCTGCTCTTCTATATCCCGCTGTTTGCGAATTTTTTCGACTAGGCGGTTTGCAACCTGTAAAGCAGTAATGCCGTTGAAGCCAACCGCCGCATACATATCGTCCTCATTTGAAAAATTAAATTTTTCCGCGACACGTTTTATATTTTCCTGAGTAAGGACTTCTTTCACATCAAAATCCATCGCTTTAATTTCTTTTTCAATTAATTCTTTTCCTTTTTCAACATTCTCCTCTCGGCGCTGCTTTTTGAAAAATTGGCGAATTTTATTTTTCGCTTGAGAGGTCTGCGTCAATTTAAGCCAATCTTGGCTCGGACCGTAAGAATGCTTCGACGTCAATATTTCCACTATATCTCCGGTTTTTAATTTATAATCAAGAGGCACTATTTTTCCGTTTACTTTTGCTCCGATCGTCTTATTGCCTATTTCAGAATGAATTCTGTAGGCGAAATCAATCGGAATCGACCCGGCGGGAAGCTCAATGACATCTCCTTTTGGAGTAAATACAAACACCATGTCAGAGAACAGATCAACTTTCAATGCCTCCATAAATTCTTCGGCGTTGGAAGAATCGTTTTGAAACTCCAATATTTCTCTAAACCAGCTCAGTTTTTTATCAAAAGATGTAATGCTTTTTCCTTCTTTATAAGCCCAATGGGCGGCAATCCCGTATTCAGCGATCGCATGCATTTCGTATGTGCGAATTTGAACCTCAAGGGGATCCCCCTTCGGACCGATGACAGTCGTGTGAATGGATTGATACATGTTTGTTTTCGGCATTGCAATATAATCTTTAAATCTGCCAGGCATCGGCTTCCAGCATGTGTGAATGATGCCAAGCACTGCGTAGCAGTCTTTTATGCTGTTCACAATAATTCGCACAGCCAGCAAATCATAAATTTCGTTAAATTGTTTATTTTGGAGAACCATTTTACGATAAATGGAATAAATATGCTTCGGCCGACCGTACAGCTCTGCCTTTATCTTTACTTCTTCAATTCGCTTCTTTAAATCTTCAATTACCTCTTCAACATACTTTTCCCGTTCTGCACGTTTCTTTTTCATCAAATTGACAATTCGGTAGTATTGCTGCGGATTTAAATACCGCAAGGCTGTATCTTCAAGTTCCCATTTGATTTTTGAGATTCCGAGGCGATGGGCGAGAGGAGCAAATATTTCCAACGTTTCATTGGCGATTCTTCGCTGCTTTTCCTGCGGCAAATGTTTTAACGTACGCATATTGTGAAGACGGTCTGCCAGTTTAATTAAAATGACCCGAATGTCCTTCGCCATAGCGACAAACATTTTCCGGTGATTCTCCGCCTGCTGCTCTTCTTTTGATTTATATTTAATTTTTCCCAGCTTTGTTACTCCATCCACAAGCATAGCGACTTCATCGTTAAATTCTTGTCGAAGCTCGTCTAATGTCACATCCGTATCTTCCACAACATCATGTAAAAAGCCGCCAGCAATCGTTGTAGGATCCAGCTCCAAGTCTACTAGAATCCCGGCAACCTGCACCGGATGCATAATATATGGTTCGCCTGATTTGCGATATTGCCCATGATGGGCGTTTTTTGCAAACTCGTATGCTTTTTTTATAAACTCTATATCGTCAGGCGGAAGATACTTTTCCGCTTTTTCGAAGATCTGTTCAGCTGTCAACATTTGTTCGTTTGCCATGGGATCACCTTTAATTGTATATACGTTATTGTTTTTATTATTAAATAAAATTAACAAACATGTAAAGAGAAGAATACGATCCTTTTGAAAAGGGGTAAAAAAAATAGAGCTGCTGCGGCTATTTTACGAGTGGATGGAAAATATTACAACTTCTAAAGTTTTTCATTTTATTGTTTAAAAAAAAAGCACCCATTAAGAGTGCTTCATTTATAGATTTGCGCCGATTAATATTTAATCAATGCTAATATATCATAGCCTTCAAGCCTTTTTCTGCCCTCAAGATAAGACAATTCAATTAAAAAGGCAATGCCGGCAACCTCTCCGCCAAGCTGTTCCACTAATTTAATGGTAGCTTCAATCGTTCCTCCAGTCGCCAGCAAATCATCGGTTATTAACACTCGCTGGCCAGGCTTAATCGCATCTTTATGAATGGTTAATGCATCTTTTCCGTACTCAAGCCCGTATTCCACCTTGATCGTTTCGCGCGGAAGCTTGCCTTCTTTTCGAACAGGTGCAAAACCAACTCCGAGAGAGTAAGCAACTGGGCAGCCGATGATAAACCCTCTTGCTTCTGGACCGACAACAATATCAATCTTCTTTTCACGCGCATATTGAACAATTTGGTCTGTTGCATATTTAAATGCTTCCCCGTTGTCCATTAATGTTGTGATATCTTTAAAAGAAATGCCCGGTTTTGGAAAATCTTCAACAATTGTCACGTATTTTTTTAAATCCATCACTCGTCCTCCTCGGTTGTTTACCATTCATGAACTTGTAAAAATTTATCGGCATCTCGTTTCAAGACTGCCTTTTCAAACCATTCCTTCAGTTCTTGATAAGAAGAATAGAGAAGCTGCTGTTCCAGTTTCATTTGATCCAGCTTCTGCTGATATGTTCCGGATTCTGATAAATCCCGTTTTTTCACCTTTTTGTTTAATGTAATCACACCATTGTTTATTGTAACAAATTCAAGTTCAAAAAACACCTTTGTCATAAAAAAGATCGTTTCTTTTGTCCAGCCACGGTATTTGGCTAAATCTTCCCCATATTTTTTGTAATCGAAAGAATTTTTTTTCGTTAAGAATGCGTAATACCATTTAAAATGCTCTCTTGTCGGCATTGTTTGAAAAAAGTGGTCTGCGTGCTGATAAAAAATAGCATAAATTCTTTCAGGCATTCCTTGCTCAAATGCTGAAACAAGAAATTCGATTGCCGGGGGCATATCGAGAAATACAACATACTTATTGGAAACATCTATATTTTTGTAATCCTTTATTTCTGATATTATATGAATTTCATGAATGTACGGTTGATCTTTATATAATTTTATAGATTCTTCATGAAAGGCGATCAGCAATCGTTTTTCAGCAGGAAGTTTAGAGAGCAAAGCCTCCGTTCCTCTTGAACCTCGCCAATCAAAAAGCTGCCACGCTGGCACGGCAAGGTCTTGAAGCAATAGCTGCGGCTTTTTTACATAATTCCATTCGTTGATCGCAAGCTCACCGACAATAGAAACGTTTGCGAAAGGAGATATTTCTTCTGCCAATTCTCCCTGTCCAAAGCCGACGACATCTAATTCAAATTCCTTCTCCTCAATCTTCATTTTCAAATGATTTCCGTTTACCCCAATTTTTCTAACATCTGCCGCATTGACATTCTCTAGTAAAAAGAGCGGCTTCGGATTATCGACTCCGAAAGGGGCAAGCTTCTCCAGCTCTTCGACTGCTTTTATTGTGACATGCTCCAATGAACAGGCACATTCAATGTTTTTTACAGGAATAAAATCTTCATCTGAAAGCTGACTATTTGCAAGATCGATCATTTTTTGGCGCAACTCGTCAATATGCTCTGCTTTCAGCGTCATGCCAGCAGCCATCGTATGGCCTCCAAAATGAGGGAGAAGCTCCCTGCATTCCGATAAGTTTTTAAATAGATCAAACCCTTGAATGCTTCGCGCAGACCCTTTGGCAAGACCTGTCTCACGATCAATGCTCAACACGATGGCAGGACGGTAAAATTTTTCGACCAATCTGGAAGCAACGATTCCGATCACTCCAGAATTCCAGTTTTCTTTTGCGACGACTAAAACAGGATTGTCTTCGATTGGAAAATTTTTTTCAATTTCCTTAATCGCTTCGTCCGTTATCTCTTGTACAAGCTTCTGCCTTTGTTTATTTAATTGATCGATTTCCTTAGCAAGCATATCAGCTTTTTCTTCATCATCTGTCAACAACAATTCAACGGCAGGATCGGCTTCTTTCAGCCTCCCTGCCGCATTGATTCTCGGTCCTAAAACAAATCCTATCGTTTCCTCATTTACGGAAGATTTGTCCACTCCAGCAATGGAAAGAAGCGAATTTATGCCAGGTCTTGTCGTCGTTTTTAATTTTTCAATCCCTTTTTTCGCAAGAAGCCGATTTTCTCCGTATAGAGGTACTAAATCAGCAATTGTTCCAATGGCTGCGATCTCTATCAGAGATTCTGGAACCTTTCCATAAAGGGCATGGGCCATTTTAAAAGCAACGCCTACACCTGCCAGCTCCTTAAAAGGATATGTTGAATTTGGCAATTTCGGATGAATGATCGCATACGCATCAGGCAAAACAGGCCCCGGTTCATGATGGTCTGTGATAATGAGGTCGATTCCAAGCCTTTTGGCTAAATCCGCTTCATTGATTGCCGCGATGCCGGTATCAACTGTTATAATCAGCCTGCATCCTTTTTCATGAATCATTCGGAAAGCATGTTCGTTTGGCCCGTATCCTTCTGAAAATCGATTCGGTATGTAAAAATCGACGTTTGCCCCCAATTCCTTTAATGCCGTCAACAGGACGGCAGTGCTGGAAACGCCGTCCGCATCATAATCACCGTATACGACAATCTTTTCACCAGCGCGGATTGCTGCAAAAATACGCTCACATGCCCGCTCCATCCCATCCAACAAAAAAGGATCATGAAATGAAGGTTCCTTTATATGTAAAAACTCTTTTGCTTCTTCAACATTTTGAATGCCGCGATTCACAAGTAATCGAGCAGTCAAATAGGTAATATTCAAAGAGTCGATTAATGCTCGAACAGCCTCTTCGTTGGACTCATCCCTATATAAACGATTCCAACGAAATTTAGATCTCAGCATGATTTCACCCCTCAACTTCTCCTATTATACAGAACGAAATGAAATGTTTTCAAACACTATTTTTAAGGTTATGTTTCTTCATAAGAAAGAGAGGGGCTGTCCGATGAGTTCCTAAAATGAAGGAGTTTGGAGAAATACATTGTGAAGGACAAAAATAATCGAATAAAATTTGTAAATGTCCTTCATAGAAGCAATGAAGTCCAACTGGAATAAATTGTATGCGCTGAATGTCCATCATAAAACTTTTGGAGAACGTAATGAAGAAAGAGAGCATAAGAAGGGGGATGTCTAATAAGTCGTTTTTACGGCTTATTGACGCTCCCATTAATGTTTTAGAAATGTTGATATATCGGTGTTTATGATTTTTTGTTTTCAATGGCGATTTGACTTTCAAAGACAGCCCCTAAACACAAGATAGGAAAAATAGTCTGTCCGATAAATCCCTAAAATGAAGGAGCCCCAAAAAGTCAGTTAACCCTGACTTTTTGGACAGCCCCTTCGAACTTTTACAGCGGCTGTTCACTAGTTTTCTTTTACAGAACGTTTTTCAATTTGCTTCCATTTCCAAACGAGCCAAAGCTGGCTGGCGATAAACAAAGAGGAATAAACGCCTGCGATCAATCCAACCAACAAAGCAATCGAGAAATTTAAAATGGACGAGCTTCCGAATAAAATGAGAGCGACAACAGCAAAGATCACGGTTAAAACGGTGTTAATCGATCTTGTAAAGGTTTGCCGCAAGCTTTTGTTGACAATTTCCGCAAGCTGCTCAAATGTTTTTATTTTTTTCGCTTTTCCCATGTTTTCTTTTATACGGTCAAACGTAACAATCGTATCGTTGATCGAGTAACCAATAATCGTCAACACGGCCGCGATAAATGTAATGTCTACTTCAAGACGGGTAATGCTGAAAAAGGAAACGATAAAAAAGGCATCGTGCAATAGGGCAAGCACAGCTGCAAGCGCCATATAAAATTCAAAGCGGATGGATACATATATGATAATCCCAATGGAAGCAATTGCAACACCGATGAGAGCATTTCGCGCCAGCTCTTTTCCGACTGTTGGCGAAACCGTGCTTATATTTGGCTCTATCCCATACAGCTCTGTGAAATGTTCTTTTACATTTGAAATCGTTTCTTTATCAAATGCGCCTACAAATCGTACAACTGCTGTGCTTTTATCATTACCAGATAATACAATTTCATCCGGCTTAAGCCCGATTGATTTGAATTCTTTTTCGATTGTATCAGCCGATAGCGGCTCATTTGTCGCTAGCTCGACCCGCGTTCCACTCGTAAAATCGATGCTTAGATTCAATTTAGCAACAAAGAGGATGATGATGCCTGCGACAATTAATACACTTGATAAAACGAAAAACTTTTTCCGATGTTTAACAAAATCAATATGATCAAAGCGAGTTGGGACATCGGTATCTTTATTCGTTTTCGTAATATCCAAAATATCGCTTTTCCTCACGCCAAACCAATGCGGCTTTTTGTCAAATGCCCGGCTCTCCACGAGCAATCCGAGCAGCAATCTGCTTAAATAAATCGCCGTAAGGAAGGATATAATAATGCTGACAATGAGCATTGTCGCAAAGCCTTTTACAGAGCTTGTTCCAAAAATAAACAAAACAACAGCTGCGAGTATTGTCGTAACATTGGCATCAAAAATGGTTAAAAGCGATCTTTTGTTTCCTGCTTTAAAAGCAGATCGGACACTTTTTCCAAGCTTTAATTCATCCTTTATTCGTTCGTCTGTAATAATGTTCGCGTCAACTGCCATCCCAACCCCTAAAATAAGGGCGGCGATCCCCGGCAATGTAAGCACCGCATGCATCCAATTGTACACAACTAAAATGAGGTATATGTATGAAACAAGCGTGATAGATGCGATCAATCCCGGCAAGCGATAGTAAAAGATCATGAACAGCATAATGAGGCCTACGCCGACGTAACCCGCATAAATGGTTGATTGCATCGCTTCTTCCCCATATTTTGCCCCGACAGAAGTTGAATAAATTTCGTGCAGCTTCACTGGCAATGCACCAGCATTCAGCAAACTTGCTAATTGCTGCGCTTCTTCTACCGTAAATTGTCCTTCAATCGTGACGGTAGTCGTATCAAACACTTCATTTACGTACGGATCGGACAAAAATTTCGGATTCGCTTTTGCTGCTTCTTTTTTATACGAGTCGCCTTCTTCCCAATCAAGCCATATGATCAGCTTATTTTCAGGCGCCATTTTTACTATTTTCTCTGTCACTTCTTTAAATTTTTTCGCATCCTTTAGCTCAACGACAACGTTCGGTTTACCGTTTTGGTCAAATGATTGCTTGGCACCGCCTTGCACTAAGTCTGAACCGTTTAGTAATTCTTTGTCATTGACATCACGAAAGGTCAGCTCTGCCTGCGTCGACAAAATTTTCCGAGCTTCAGTCTGATCCGTCACGCCTGCAAGCTGAACGCGAATTCGGTCATTCCCTTCTATTTGGATATTTGGTTCGCTCACTCCAAGAGCATTCGCCCTTTTGTCCAGCGCTTCAACTGCACTTAAAAGGGCTTGACGGTCAATTTTATCTCCTTTATTTACCGGCTTCACTTCATATAAAACTTCAAAGCCGCCTTTTAAATCAAGACCAAGCGTAATGCCTTCTACGATTGGTTTTGTCGTTGCGCCAGTCAAACCTAAAAGGGCGAAAACAATGATAAAAAATGATATAATTCGGCCTTTTTTTGCCATGTTGATCCTCCTCAAGCTTATATGCGAAACATCGCCTTATCATCTTTAGGTTAATTCTTTTAATATTTCTTGTCCTTCTTTACTATCTAACCATTTTGCATCTTTCATAAACTCAATGGTCGTATAATTCATGAAATCGGACACTTTCACTGACATAATCCCTTCTACTAACCGATGTACTCTGACACCCTCAATTTTTTTCCATTTTTTTCTTTTCAAAAAAGCCCACAATTCATCCTCTGTCATTTTATCGTATCCATACAGCCGGAATTCTTCGAGCTTGCTTTTCAAAAACGGCCTTAAATACTTGCGATAGACATCTACCGAATAGTTCTCCACTTTTATGCTCCTTTCTTAAAAGGTTGTCATGCCTGTACTTCGAGTCTGCATATAGTAATTGTATATGATATCAAGTTTTTTGAGAAGGCAGGGAGAAAAATGCCGAAGCAAACCTTTTTAAAAGGAATGCTCATTTTAATGACGGCAGGCCTCATCACAAGAATTCTCGGTTTTATTAATCGAATTGTCATAGCCAGAATGATTGGAGAAGAAGGGGTTGGCCTCTACATGATGGCGATGCCTACGTTTGGCCTTGTCGCAGCAGCTACACAGCTCGGTTTGCCGGTTGCCATCTCCAAGCTGGTCGCGGAAGCGGATGCAATAGGAGACAGCAAAAAGGTAAAAAAAATACTGGTTGTATCTTTAACAATTACGTGCAGTTTAAGCATTATCATCGCACCGCTTGTGTTGTTTTCCGCCTCATATATTTCTGAAACATTGCTTACAGACCCAAGAACATTCTTTCCTTTGATTTCCATCACTCCTGTAATTCCTATTATTGCTGTATCCTCTGTTTTGAGAGGCTACTTTCAAGGAAAACAAAACATGACGCCTGCGGCATTCTCCCAGGTGCTTGAGCAAGCGGTCAGAATCGCCTTTATCGCCGTTTGTACAAAAGCTATGCTGCCTTACGGAATCGAATATGCAGCCGCTGGCGCCTTTGTTGCGGCAGCAATTGGAGAACTTGCTTCCTTACTTTACTTACTAATAGCGTTCCGTTTCAAAAAGCAAATTCGAGTGAGAAAATCGTTTTTCCGTTCGTTAAAAAAGGGAAAAGAAACATTCAGTCAGCTCATGAAAATTGCCCTGCCGACAACCGGCAGCCGATTTATCGGCAACATTTCATGGTTTCTCGAACCGATCGTTGTTTCACACAGTTTACTGATCGCCGGCGTTCATTCATCTTTAGCTACAAAACAATATGGGGAATTGACGGGGTATGCGCTTCCTTTATTAATGCTTCCCTCTTTCATCACTTTTTCGCTGTCAACATCATTAGTGCCCGCATTAAGCGAAGCGATTGCCCAAAAAAGGATTCGATTAGCAGAATATCGGCTGAGGCAAGCTTTAAGGCTCTCGCTTGTTACAGGCGGACTAGCAGTTGTTATTTTATACGTGTACGCTGAACCGATCATGATCTTTATGTATGGAAATGCTCAATCTGCCATCTATGTGAAAGTTATGGCTCCTTTTTTCATCTTTTATTATTTCCAAGGTCCACTGCAAGCAGCATTGCAAGCATTAAATTTAGCAAAAGCAGCGATGACCAACAGTTTAATTGGTTCCATTTTAAAAACAGCGCTCATTTTTGTTTTCGCAACTAGGCCAGAGCTCGGCATTATCGGCGCAGCTCTTGCCATTATAAGCGGGTTTATGATCGTTACTCTTCTTCATTATGCAACGGTGCTGAAAGTGTTTAAGTTCACAATTTATTTAAGAGACTATGTTCTATCTTTTGCAGCCATATTCTTAACAGGTTGGATCTCCTATCATATTTACGATATCTTATTGGAACAACTGCATTTGCTGCCAAAGTTAATGTATGCATGCATGATCACAACAGTTATTTACAGTCTGTTTCTCATCATCTTTCGACTAGTCGAAAAGGAAGAAGTAAAGCGAATTCCCCTAATCGGTCCGTATATAGCAATCTTTATTCCGATGCAGAAAAATCGTTAAAATCTATCCGTTTCATTCCTTTCACCCTGATCTGGCAATTTTAATTCTAAATCTTTTTTTTATGAATATGCTTGTATAAAAGTGATTACCCTTGTACGGGTGAACATGGGAGGAGATGAATGGATGATTGAAGCAAAGCGGTGGGGGAAAGCTGTATTTTACGGTGTTTTTACCATTTTGATCATTGCTTTGATTTCCAGTTTTCTTTTATCTATTTTATTACGATTTACTAGTTTAACAGAAGATTCGCTCTTTTGGGTCATCACATCTATAAGTTTTTTAGCCGTTTTTATCGGAGGTTTTATAGCTGGCGGAAAAGGTAAAGAAAAAGGGTGGCTTTTAGGCGGTGCGACAGCGGTTGCTTACACGGGAATTGTGTTGTTGTTTCAATTTTTAGGTTACGGAAAAACGCTTTCGCTAGAATCGCTATTATATCACGGTGGATTTTTGATCACTTCAATAGTTGGAGGAATGCTGGGAGTCAATATTTCGTCGCCAAAACGGCAGGCTTAAAAAGAAAAAGGCTGACATTTAAGTCAGCCCTGTTTTTTGTAGAACTATGATTGTTCTACGACTTCTCTCACAGCATTTCGGTCAAAAGTTAAGCGGGAGCCGTCTCCCGTACGGATGACGATTTTATCTTCATCCAATGAATCAACCGTCCCATGCAAACCGCCAATCGTTACGATTTTATCACCCTTCTTCAAGTTTGCCTGCATGTCACGGATTTGCTTTTGCCTTTTTTGCTGAGGTCTGATCAACAAAAAGTAAAAAATAGCAATCATCAGCACAAAAGGCAGCACTGTTGCTACAAAATTCTCCGACATTTCTTCACCCCTTTCTAAGCATTAAAAGTTTTTCGCATTTGGTTTATTGAATCCGTACCGTTCAAAAAATTCTTCTCGGAAATCTCCTAAACGGTCTTCACGGATTGATTCCCTAATCTGCTCCATTAATTTTATCAAAAAATAGAGATTATGGTAAGATGTTAATCGAATCCCAAATGTTTCATTGCTTTTAATTAAATGTCTGATATAAGCACGTGAATAATTTCGGCAAACGTAGCAATCACAAGATTCATCCAATGGACCGAAATCGCGCGCATATTTCGCATTTTTTACGACAAGCCGACCTGTTGATGTCATTAAGGTGCCGTTGCGCGCAATTCTAGTAGGAAGCACGCAATCAAACATATCAATGCCCCGAATCGCTCCATCTATCAGTGAATCTGGAGAACCGACCCCCATCAAATAACGAGGTTTGTCACTTGGCAATAAAGGCACGGTAAATTCTAGCACACGATTCATCACTTCTTTCGGTTCACCGACAGAAAGACCACCAACCGCATATCCCGAAAAATCAAGCGAGACAAGATCGCGTGCGCTTTGCTTCCGCAAGTTTTCATATTCGCCGCCTTGTACAATTCCAAACATCCCTTGTTCATTTTCTCTTTTATGAGCTGCTAGACAGCGTTCAGCCCATCTGGAGGTTCGTTCTACAGATTGTTTCATATAATCAAATGATGCCGGGTAAGGCGGGCATTCGTCAAATGCCATTATAATATCTGATCCGAGAGCATTTTGGATTTCAGTTGCTTTTTCTGGAGATAAAAACAGCTTGTCCCCGTTTAAATGATTGCGAAAATATACTCCCTCTTCTTCAATTCGCCGGAATTCGCTTAAGCTGAACACTTGAAATCCGCCGGAGTCGGTTAAAATCGCTCCATCCCAATTCATAAAAGAATGGAGACCTCCTGCCTCCTTAACGATATCTTCCCCTGGTCTGAGCCATAAATGGTATGTATTGCTCAAAATGATTTTTGCGCCAATTTCTTTTAATTCCTCCGGTGACATAGTTTTGACGGTCGCCAATGTTCCCACAGGCATAAACACCGGAGTTTCAAACGAACCGTGAGGTGTATGTACGATTCCAAGGCGGGCGCCTGTTTGTTTGCATGTTTTGATCAATTCATATCGAATAGGTGGCTTATTCAATGATAGCCCCTCCTTTATTCAGTGTACCTCTATTCTGTTTCAAATAATCAGCATGGCATCTCCAAAGCTGAAAAAACGGTATTTTTCCTTTATAGCCTCCTCATACGCGCGAAGAATTGTTTCTCTTCCAGCCAGCGCACTGACAAGCATGATCAGAGAAGACTTAGGAAGATGAAAATTTGTAACGAGTCCGTCTATTCCTTTAAAATTGTAGCCCGGATAAATAAAAATGTCTGTCCAACCGCTTTCTTCGACAAATTTGCCTCCATGTTTTCCAGCAATTGTTTCCAGCGTTCTTGTTGAAGTCGTACCGACTGCGATAATACGTCCTCCCTTTTCTCTTACTTCATTTAATAAGCGGGCCGTTCCCTCTGTCATTTGATAAAATTCCGCATGCATTTTATGTTCTGTAATGTTTGTGCTGCTGACTGGACGAAATGTCCCAAGCCCAACATGCAGCGTTATAAAAGCGATATGAATCCCTTTATTTTTTATATTTTCGAGTATTTCATCCGTGAAATGCAAACCTGCAGTCGGTGCAGCTGCTGAACCAATTTCTCGGGAATAAACGGTTTGATATCGTTCTTTATTATCAAGCTGCTCTTTAATGTATGGCGGCAATGGCATTTCCCCAAGCTGATCCAAAATTTCCAAAAAAATGCCTTCATATTGAAATTCAATGATTCTACCGCCGTGTTCAAGAGTTCCTACACATGTTCCTTTTAAAAGGCCGTTTCCGAAATTTAATGTTGTCCCTACTTTGACTCGCTTTGAAGGTTTTACAAGGGTTTCCCAAACATTCCCTTCTTTTTCTTTTAGCAATAAAACTTCCACTTTGGCCCCGGTTTCTTCTTTCACCCCGTACAATCTGGCCGGCATGACCCGCGTATCATTTAAAACAAGGCAATCACCCGGAGATACATACTCAATTAAGCTTTTAAATCTGCTGTGCGTAATATCTCCGCTTTTTTTATCAACAATCATTAATCTTGAAGCATCCCTCTCCTTCAACGGAGTTTGAGCAATCAGTTCCTCTGGCAATTCGAAGTCAAATAATTCGATATTCATCCTGTTCACCTAGCTTCTGTCCATTATTTAAACCGTCCTAAAAAAGAAAAAATGAACGTTAAAAGCAAACTAATGACAATGCATGTGACAATCGGAAAGAAGAAGGTGAAATTTCCTTTTTTTACTACGATATCTCCTGGCAGTCTTCCGACAACTTGCATAAATAAGCCGATAAAAAGCAAAATACCGCCAAGCACCATCAATAGCTTTGGAAATTCCGTCATCTTTTCGGCACCTCCATTTGAAAATGTTTATACACAAGATCTGTTACTATTCTTCCCCTCGGTGTTCGCCGAATAAAACCGATTTGCAATAAATACGGTTCATAAACATCTTCAATTGTGTGCGCTTCTTCACCGATTGTCGCTGAAATGGTCTCAATTCCAACGGGTCCTCCTTGGAATTTTTCAATGATCCCTAAAAGAAGTTTATGATCGATATGATCCAATCCAAGTTTATCCACTTGCAAACGCTCCAAGGCGTCTTCAGCAAGATGGGCGCTGATTTTTTCAAATCCGAGCACTTGCGCAAAATCCCTGACCCTTTTAAGAAGTCTGTTCGCAATTCTTGGCGTTCCCCGCGATCTTCTGGCTATTTCAACGGCTGCCTCCTCTTCAATCTCGATATTTAACAGATTGGCCGTTCGTTTGACTATCTTTGAGAGCTCGTGCTCTTGATAATATTCCAAGCGGCTTAACACACCAAATCGATCCCTTAAAGGAGCAGTTAATAAGCCAACTCTAGTTGTTGCACCAACAAGTGTAAACGGTGGCAGATCCAACCTGAGCGTGCGGGCGCTTGATCCTTTTCCAATGACGATATCTATACAAAAATCTTCCATCGCTGGGTACAAGACTTCTTCGATCGAACGATGCAGCCGGTGAATTTCATCAATAAATAAAACATCCCCCGGTTCTAAAGAAGTGAGAATAGCCGCTAATTCTCCCGGCCGTTCAATCGCGGGCCCTGAAGTATGGCGGATATTCGTCCCCATCTCATTTGCGATAATCGTTGCAAGTGTTGTTTTCCCGAGCCCTGGAGGTCCATATAAAAGAACATGATCCAACGTTTCTTCTCTAAGCTTTGCCGCTTCAATAAATATTTTTAAGTTTTCCTTAATCTTTGATTGACCGATATATTGATCGAAAGATTGAGGACGAAGGCTGAATTCAAAATCTTTTTCTCCCGCTTCAGCTTCGCCTGCAACAATTCTTTCCTCCATTGCTATCACCTTATTTCAAAAGCAGTTTCAATGCTTTTTTCACATATTGATCAGTTGAGAGCGATTCACCTTCCAATGACGGCTTGATTTTTGCTATCTCTTTCTCACTGTATCCTAAAACTTTCAGAGCATCGATCGCTTCCATAAGCGAATGATTGCTATGTTTTTGGTCTGTTTGCACCTGATTAGCTAACATGTTGGAAGACGGTTCTGAAACGAATTCGACGAGCTTCCCTTTTAAATCTAAGATGATTTGCCTCGCTGTTTTCTTTCCGACACCAGGAAATTTTACTAAAAATGCTTCATCTTCATTTTCAATGGCCTCCACTACTTGCTTTGCATCCCCATAAGCCAGGATCGCCAGAGCACCCTTCGGACCGATTCCTGTTACGTTTAAAAGCTTGGAAAAGAGAGTCTTTTCTTCACGGCTTGAAAATCCGTACAGAGCGAGGAGATCCTCCCTTACATATTGATATGTATAAACTGTCACTTCTTTTTTTATATGTTTTTGATAGCTGAAAGGATTGGGAGTGAAAATTTGAAAGCCGATTCCGTTCCGATCGATCACAATTGAATCTATTGATATATGATCTACAACTCCGCGGATAAACTCAATCACTGCGTTCACCTCTCATCACTTAACCTATTTTAACATAAAGAACTCGCTCCGTCAGGGATAGAACTGCAAAAATAAACCGATGCAAAAAGCATCGGTCCTTTTATTTGAATTCATCAGCAGAATAAGCTTTAAAGGTATTGATGACATTTAAATAATTCTCTTTATTTTTTACGGGAATTCCTCTTTTTAGTTGCAGGTGGCGATAGCTTTCCAGTTTTTTTATATCGATCTGAAAAAAAGACTGAATGACTTCATTGTCTGCGTCAGGCTTCCCGTTAAAAATCGACAAAGTCCCGTCTTCCATAATACCGAAAAAACCATTTGTTTTTAATAAAGGAGAGAGGTCATCAATTTGCTTTTGAAAGACAATTTCGTCGCCATCCTGACGAACAACCTGCCAATCTTGATATTTCGCAATTACATCTGCGATAGAATGAAGATGTTCTGTTTTGACCTCTTCGCTCACTTCGCCATCAAGATAAACTCTTCTCAAGATGACTTCAACTGTCGAGGAATGATGATTCGCATTTGCGAAAGATGCTTCAGGATGGAAATGACAAAAAGCTAAGATCATCAAAGTATAACAAAAGAGGCAAAATACCTTTTTCACATGCCACCACTCCTGAACTTATAACACATTTGTTTTTATTTATTGTAGCCATCATGAGAAGTTTTAACCCTTAGTCCTGATTCTTCATCTTATTACATATTATGGAAACTACCTTGTATATCATGGCATGCTTGTATATTAATACGTTTCAATTAGAAAAAGTAAAATGGATAACTTAACAATTTCATTTTTTCAGCTGTTAGATTTTTCAAATCGTTAATATCAACAAATTTTCAATCACTCATCTTCCTGCATATTATGGAAGACTTCTTGGACATCGTCGTCATCTTCAAGGACATCGATTAATTTGTACATTTTTTCAGCCGTTGTTTCATCTAGTTGCGTGTACGTTTGAGGAATCCATGTGATTTCCGCTGTTTCCAGTTTATATCCTTTTTCTTCTAAAGCGGTTTTTACATTATTCAAATTTTCAGGAGCGGTATAAATTTCAAACGCCTCACCACCTGACGCTTCTAATTCTTCTGCTCCAGCTTCAATTGCTTCAAGAAACAAGTCATCCTCTTCAATTCCGTTACCATCAATAACAATATATCCCTTTCGTTCGAACATATAGGATACACAACCAGTTTCTCCTAAGTTTCCTCCGTTTTTATTAAAGGCAGTGCGAACACTTGTTGCTGTACGGTTTTTATTGTCCGTCAGACATTTTACCATTACAGCGACACCGCCGGGGCCATATCCTTCATATGTAATTTCTTCATAGTTGGCTCCATCTTGGCTGCCGGTCGCTTTTTTAATTGCTCGTTCTATATTATCGTTCGGCATGTTGGCAGCTTTAGCTTTGTCAATGGCAAGTCTGAGGCTCGGATTCGCGTCAGGATCTCCTCCGCCTTGTTTAGCCGCAACATAAATTTCTTTTGCCAATTTCATAAAAATTTTGCCCCGCTTCGCATCTTGGGCATTTTTTCTTCTTTGAATATTTTTCCATTTAGAATGTCCTGCCATTCTAAAAATCCCCTCTCATAAACAATTCTCGATTTTTAATATAACATATTTTATTTAGCGGGAAAAATTGTTCTTCACAAAAGAAACAGGGAGGAGTTCTCCCTGTCTCGTTAGCGGTTATTTCCGTCAAAAGGCTCTGTTACTGCTTCTCCAATATCATTGAATAGACGTTGGATATCTTCCCCTACATCCGTACCGTTATTCAAGTTATTATTAATGTTTCGCACGCGAGTAAAAGTTTCCTCGTCTGTTACAATATGGATGCTTTTATTTCCAGCCAGTCTTGATACAACTCGTTTGGCTCGATTTTTTACATTCTGTTCGTTTCGATCAGTTGTATTGATCGCTACTACAACCCTGTCATTTGTTACGAGCGTATCAACATCCTGCACGTTTTTCAGCCGGCTTACCTGATCAGAAATTCGTTCGGCTAATTGAGCATTATTCGAGCCCACATCCCGTAAATGATTATGATAATTGACATCGCTTCTTTGGAAGCCGTTGTTTCTTCTATCGTTCACTGTCAGCGAGCGGTCTCTATTGCGGTCATTTGCATCGCGGAGCATATCATTGTCATCCATTCCGCCGTCAAACATTTCAGTGATCGGTCCATCATTATCAACGTAATCAAAATTGCGATCCCGATCAGCTGAATAGTAGCCAATTGGTGCTGCACCATTTCGATCACGGTCATCCAATGCACCATTATTGTTGTTGCACGCCGCAAGACCAATTGTCATAAAAGAAAGGGCAATAGCTGCGGAAACTGATTTTCTCAATGAAAAAACCCCCTGAAAAACAATTTGAGCATAATAGCTCATCAATAGCTTGTTCTTTCAGGGGAGGTTTATTGCTGTTAGTTCCCGGCAATTAATTAAAATTTTGGCGGTGCTGCCGCTAAATTTCGTTTATGCTCAGAACGTCTATGCAGCGCTTCAATGATTTCTTTATCTTTCTCAGGAATTTCCTCTCCCTTTAAAAATTTGTCAATCATATCATATGTTGTTCCCATTTCGTTTTCATCCGTTTGTCCTTCCCACAAACCGGCGCTTGGAGCTTTATTAATAATTTCATCCGGAACTCCTAAAATTTTTGCCATTTCCCTTACTTCGCCTTTTGTAAAATGTACAAGAGGAACAAGGTCTACACCGCCGTCTCCGTATTTCGTAAAATAGCCTGTATACCATTCAGCTGCATTATCTGTGCCAACAACCATGTAACGATAATTGTTTGCCACAGCGTATAATGTTGTCATTCTGAGCCGCGCGCGCGTATTCGCGTCGCCTAATCTTGATGCTTCTTCATTCCAATCGTTTTTAGCTTGAATATTTTTTTGAATGGCGTGAAAAAGCGTTTCATGAGTTTCGGTCAAGTCGATCACCATATAATCAATGTTGCAGCTTTTCACTACTTTTAAAGCATCTTCTTGATCTTTCGGATTGCTTTTACATGGCATGATTAGGCCAAGCGAATGCTCAGGAAACGCTCGCTTAATGAGATGAGCAACTACGGCGGAATCAATTCCCCCGCTTATTCCAACAATTGCACCGTTTAATCCTGCGTTTTTTACTTGATTTTGAAGCCATTCGATTAGTTTTGCAATTTTTTCCTGCATTATGTCATGCACCTTCCTTAGCATCATTTCTTTTTATTATCTATTGTATCATATTGTATTTTACGAAAAATAAATCATGTCATGAAATTTTCAAAGAAAAAAGAGACGATTTTTATCATCGTCTCCAATAAAATTAATCTTCATCTTCTTCATCTTGCGGTGCAACGAACTGGTTATAATCATAGTAAGGCACAGCATAAGGGTAATGCGGTATTCCATATGGTACAAATGGAGCCGCTCGATATCCATAAGGTACAGGACCTCCGCAGCCGCAGTCATCCTGATGACTCGGAAAAGCTCCAGTATGAGGTATATTCTCTGCAAATTCTTGATTTTCCGCCGCCTCCGGGCTTACCCATTGACCGTGCGGTATTCCATAAGGTGCAGCATAAGGTGTCGGCGCCAATCCTGATCCTGGATATACAGGAGATACCGGATGGCATCCTAAGAATGGAAACGGTGGACAAAGAACAGGATATGGTACACATGGAACTACGGGTTGCGGACTGTATTGTATTGGTGAAACGTTTGGCGGAATGTTAGGTGCAACGTTTTCGTAACCATACGCTTCATCATATTCATCATCATCAAAATCTTCGCCATATTGTTGTGGGCTTACAAATTGATTCGGGGCAGGGTTCGGAATATTTGGCCAGACAGGCGCGTAATAAGGCTGCCATTGGGCTCCATAATATGGATTGACATTCGAAAATTGCGGATTCGTCATATCTTTGTTGTCCTCCTCTTTATTTTCTTCTCCTTTACCCAAAACTTCATGAAACACATTTTCAGGCTTTTTCGGAAGCTGCGGTTTGGAATCTTTTGAAGCATAGGGATGCGTTGGAGCCTTTTCCGCTTCTTCATGGATATTCATCATCGGCATATTGAGCATAAAATAATTGCTTACATCAGTTTTTTTCGGATAGTAAGGCTGATAAACTTTTGGAACGGGAGGCACATATGGCTTAGACGGCTTCTCCTTTGCTTCCGGTTCCTCCGTCTCAATAGGAGCAACAGGTTTTTCCTCTGCAAAAGGATGTTCCTTTGCTTCCTTTTTAAAAGCTACTTTTGGCACTTCTTTCTTTAATTCATGTTTCACTTCCTTTTTAATTGGCACATCACCAGTTGGAATTTTTATTTTCATTCCTGGCATAATAAGATCAGGATTGCTCAATTGGGAATTCAACTTTTTTAACTCCTGGAAATCGACTCCATATTTTTGAGCAATTTTCCATAGTGTATCGCCTTTTTGAACAATGTGGATTTTCACTGTTTCCCCCTCCTGTGAAAACGTACTGCCTATACAACTTTCGAATCAAAACATTCATAAATCTTCTTCATCACAACTTATGCAAATTTTAGTGGGATTATGATTTAAAAATGAAGGCTAAGAAAAACGATCCTCTTTTTTAAAAGCCAATTGATATCGATATCAGTACACAGCTGCTGATTTATGCTGCAAAAATTACAAAAATAAAAATACCCGAGGAGGACCCCAGGCATTCAAATTGTTCTTCGTACTTTTGCTATCCCGCATGCATATGGGCAATTGCAATATTTTTCCTTTTTATGAGCTATGATCCAGCATGCGATTTAATGCAAGAACTGCATACTCTTTAATTGATTCATCCACAATGATTTGATTAATTATTTTTCCTTTATCGATTGATTCCAGCGCCCAAACTAAGTGGGGCAGATCAATTCGATTCATTGTTAAACACGGACACATATATGGATTTAAAGAAACGATCTCTTTGTCGGGATTATTTTGTATTAACCGATTCACTAGATTCATTTCTGTTCCGATTGCCCACTTGCTTCCTTTCGGGGAGTTTTGAATCGTATCAATAATATATTTCGTGGATCCCGAATAATCGGCCATCTGAACAACCTCAAATGTACATTCAGGATGAACGATAATTTTCATATCGGGATATTTGCTGCGAATATGTTCAATATTTTTTACTGTAAATTTCTCATGCACTGAGCAATGGCCTTTCCATAAGATGATGGCGACATCTTCCCTTGTTCCATCATAATGCAGCTTTTGTTCAATCGGATCCCAGACAGCCATCTTATTAAGGGGAATACCTAGTTTAAAGGCAGTATTTCTCCCTAAGTGCTGATCAGGTAAAAACAAAATTCTCTTTTTTTGCTTCAGCGCCCAAGCCAGCATCGTTTCAGCATTTGAGGAGGTTACCGTTGCTCCGCCATTTTTACCGACAAAAGCTTTAATCTCTGCTGATGAATTGACATATGTTAATGGCAAAATCGTGTCGTCAAAAAGCTCTTGCAGCTTGCTCCAAGCGGCTTCTGTTTGTTTGATATTTGCCATATCCGCCATCGAACAGCCAGCTCTCATATCCGGAAGAATCACCTTTTGATAAGGCGATGTCAGCATGTCTGCTGTTTCTGCCATAAAATGAACACCACAAAAGACAATATATTCGGCATCTTTTGTTTCTTGCGCTATTTGTGCCAGCTTTAACGAATCTCCTGTTACATCTGCAAATTGGATCACTTCGTCTTTTTGATAATGATGACCTGGGATCATCAGTCTTGTTCCGAATTTCTTTTTAATTTCTATCACACGGTTTTCCAATTCTTCCACAGATCGATGTTTATAATCTTCAGGCATCATTTCTGTTTTTGAAGCATCCAACAATTCAAAAAGATTCATAGCTCATTCCTCCCCGAAAAAGATAAACTAATGTCTATTGAAGGTGCTGAATGGGTAATAAACCCAAGCGATATGAAATCAACATTTGTATCTTTGTAATCCGCTAAATTTTTTAACGTAATTCCGCCTGAAGCTTCTGTAATAATGTCAGGCGGAGTCATATCAACAAATTTTTTCACTTGTTCAGGCGGGCAATTGTCAAACATGATAATATCGGGATGTACTGAAATTGCTTCTTTCAATTGCTCTTCCGTTTCAACCTCCACCTCAATTTTTACCATGTGGCCGACTCGATTTCTTGCCCTTTCAACTGCTTTTGTAATCGAACCGCAAAAGGCAATATGGTTGTCTTTAATCATCACCCCGTCATATAAACCAAATCTGTGATTATATCCTCCCCCTATGCGGACAGCATACTTTTCAAACATTCTAAGCCCAGGTGTTGTTTTTCTTGTATCACAAATTTTTGTATGCGTTGAATTTAACGTCAGCACCGCTTGTTTTGTCAAAGTTGCGATCCCGCTCATTCGCTGCAGCAAATTTAACACTACGCGCTCTCCTTGTAAGATGGAACGAATAGAACCTTTTATGACAGCAATCTCTTCCCCCGCTGTCAGCTCATGTCCATCTTTTACAAACATGTGAACTTCAAGGTTGGGGTTTAACATCGAAAAAGCGGTTTTCACCACGTTTTCTCCACAAAAAACTCCGCTTTGTTTTGCTTTTATGACGCCCGATCCTCGGTCGTTTTCTGAGAAAATCGCATCGCTGGACAAATCATTGTCTCCTATGTCTTCCATAAAAAATTGCTTCAATGCCTGCTCGAGTTTTATTTGATTCATGTTTCAACCGCCCCTATCCTTTGCTCGTTTGTTTGTACAATTCGTTTTTCCAGCCATTCAGGTTTTTCCCCTGGATAATCGATCCTGAAATGGCCGCCGCGGCTTTCCTTTCGTAAAAGAGCTCCTTTAGCTATTAAATATCCGGCTGTGATCATGTTAATCCGTTCGATTTCTTCAATTGAATAACTTATAGCATTTAATGGAAAATATTTGACATATCGCTTCAGCCATGAAACAGCCCATGCCAGTTCTCCATGCGTCCGTTCGATTCCAACCCATTTTGTCAATATTTTGCGTATTTCTCCTTTTTCTGGAACCTCTGTTTTTTCATGTTCGTTCCAATGGAAATCCCCAAAACTCTCCTGTGAAGACAGCCGCTGATCCAGTATAAATTTTGCAATCCTTTTTCCGAATACAAGACCTTCTAAAAGAGAATTTGATGCTAGACGATTTGCCCCGTGGACACCGGTACACGCCAATTCGCCTACAGCATAAAGCCGATCGATATTCGTTCTGCCGACTAAATCGGTTTCAATTCCGCCCATTAAAAAATGCATGCCAGGCACTACAGGAATTTTCTTCTCGCTCAAATTTACCCGATTTTGCCGACACATCTCAGCAATCGTCGGAAAACGTTCGGAAAAAAATTGAATTTCTGAAATATCCAAATAAACTTGATGTCCATCCCGATATTTACGATAAATTGCGCGGGCAACAACATCTCGAGGAGCCAAATCACCTAATGGGTGAATTTCGCTCATAAATCTTTGCCCCGTTTCATCGATCAATACAGCGCCTTCACCCCTGACCGCTTCAGAAATCAATCCTCTGCATGTCCCGTTTATATAAAGCATTGTTGGATGAAACTGTGTAAACTCCATATCGATCAGCCTGCATCCAGCCCGAAAAGCAATGGCAAGTCCGTCTCCCGTTGCGTTCGGATGATTGGATGTCCATTCATAAGCTTGACCGCAGCCGCCGGTTGCCAAAATAATATGGGAGGCTGTATAGACATGTATATTTTCATCTGCTGTTTTGGTAATAATGCCAACTGCCCTTCCGTCCTTTACAACGACATCACAAACAAACTGATATTCATTGATTGTTATCCGGTTTGTTATTTTTTTCAAAAAATGCTCTACCATTTTCCTTCCCGTCGCATCTCCTCCTGCATGGAGAATGCGGCGAAAGGAGTGCGCCCCTTCATTTCCTAAATCCACATTTCCTTGCTCGTCCTTGTCAAATGGAAAGCCCTCATCCATAAGGGATGAAATAATTTCCTTTCCTTCTTGTACGAGCAGCTCAACTGCTTCCTTTTTATTGTGGTAGCGCCCAGCATATAATGTATCTTCATAATGAAGGCAGCTATGATCATTTTCATGTATGGCACATGCAATTCCACCTTGAGCTAAATGAGAATTAGAACTAGTTTTCATCGTTTTTGTAATCATTAATATGTTCATTTTTTCACATAATTCGCTTGCAACCGTTAATGCGGCAATACCGCTTCCGACGATGATGACATCATAATGGGTCATCAACAACCCCCCTTATAAATTTACACATGTCTTGACACATATATTTACACAAAAATACAATATTGACAAGAGGAATTTTTCACAAAATTTTTAAGGCTTGAATAGAGAGGGGCGAAAACAATTGATATACTTTGATTTTGCAGCAACGACCCCCATGAGTGAAAAAGCGATTGCTTCATACACCGAAGCGGCAAAATTTGCTTACGGAAACTCAAGCAGTCTGCATGATATCGGCGGCAAAGCGTATGAACTATTGACAGCGTCAAGGAAAGCATTTGCAGCGTTATTAGGAGGAGATCCAAACGGTGTTTATTTTACCAGCGGCGGTTCTGAAGGCAACATACTGGCCATCCAATCATTATTAAATAGCACGCCAAACAAAAAGCATATTATTGCTTCTTCACTTGAACATGCATCCATTGACCATTATTTGTCTTTATTGCGTGCGAAAGGATATGACATTACATTTTTAAAACATGATCAAAATGGAAATATTTTAATGGAGCATCTTGAAGAAGAAATACGTGAAGATACGGCCCTTGTCACCATCCAGCACGGCAATTCCGAAATCGGAACAATTCAAAATATAAAGGAAATTGGCTTGTTTTTAAAAAAGAGGAAAATATACTTTCATACCGATTGTGTGCAAACGTTTGGAAAACTGTTGATTCCCGTCGATGAGATGAATGCTGATGCCTATACATTTTCTTCACATAAAATTTACGGTCCAAAGGGCGTAGGAGCAGTGTATATTCATCCAGCAGCAAGCTGGTCGCCAGTGATTCCCGGAACAACACATGAGGACGGATTTCGTCCAGGCACTGTCAACGTTCCAGGCATTTTTTCCTTTGTCACTGCCGCAAATGAGTTTTATAATCAAAGAGAGAAGCATTTTAACCATTTCATCAAGCTCAAGCAGCATTTGATCAGCCAATTAAAGACACAGCTGCCCACTATAACGATTGTCAATGAAACGAAAAAAGAGGTTCTCCCAAATATTGTTGGTGTTGTCACAAACAGTTTAGAAGGTCAATTTGTAATGCTCGAATTGAACCGAAAAGGATTTGCGGTCTCAACTGGAAGCGCCTGTCAAGCTGGAAATAGTCATCCTTCTAAAACCCTTCTTTCAATCGGCTTTGACAAAGATTCCGCTCATCAATTTATTCGTATTTCCTTTGGAATTACAAATACAATCTCGGAAGTCGATGAGCTTATCAATGCGATTCTATCCATCGTTCGATAAGAGTTTTGAAAGGCTGGTGTTTATGGAAAAAATATTAGGGGACAAGCGGAGGGAAGTGATTCTCGAATGGTTGAAAAATGAAAATCGGCCGATCACGGGCGGGGAATTAGCCTCACGGACGAATGTCAGCCGTCAAGTCATCGTTCAAGATATTTCTCTTTTAAAAGCACTCGGAGAACCGATTTTAGCCACAAGTCAGGGATATATGTATTTAAAAGAAAGAACGAATGAGGCAAAAAAAGCGAAACGTCTTATTGCCTGCAAGCACGCTCCGGAAAAAACAAAGGAGGAATTGAACATTATTGTTGATTACGGAGCGACCGTAAAAGATGTAATCGTTGAACATCCAGTGTACGGGGATTTGACCGCATCGATTATGGTAAGCAATCGAAAAGAAGTAGATGAGTTCATAAAAAAAATCGAAACAACAAACGCCTCTTATTTGTCGGAATTAACGAACGGCATTCATTTGCACACCATTCTTGCCGACAATGAAAAAACTTTAAATGAAGTTTGTGCAGCTCTTGATCAAGCAGGATTTTTAATTCGTGACGATCATTGATTAATCAAGCCAGGCATCCTGCAATGGATGCTCGGCTTTTTTTATAGTTTATAAGCCGGAAAGCTTCCGAGAATCTTGACGCCGCAGCCTAAAGCCTCCAGTTCTTGGATTGCCCCGGGTATTAAAACATCATCCATTTTTGATTCTATATCTATAATAAACAAGTAATCTCCTAATCCCGTTTTCATTGGACGAGATTCAATTTTTGATAAATTCAGTTTTCTCCATGCGAATGCAGACAATACTTGATGCAGGGCGCCTACATGGTCTGTCGGCAACGTTACAACTAATGTCGTCTTTTCACCGACTTTATTATGGTGGTTATTTTCTATTTGAAAATCTTGATCCGGATGTAAAATAACAAATCGTGTATGGTTGTAATCATAATCGTGAATATTATATTTCACAATAGCTAAATCATACTCTTTTGCCGCCAACTCATTGGCAATGACAGCCATATTTTCTTCCGGATGTTGATGGATATATTCTGCAGCAGCTCCTGTCGATGTGGCATATTCGATCGAAACATCCGGCATATGCTCATGTAAAAATTTATGGCATTGTGCAATAGCATGTGAATGAGAAAATACTTTTTCGATTTTTTTCCAATCATCCTTCCTGCAAGGATGAACCATTAAATGCTGCTTGATTGGAACAACAATTTCACCGACAATATGCAGTGTATTTTCATGAATTAAATAATCAATTGTAAGATTGACCGACCCCTCAAGCGCGTTTTCAAGCGGAACAACGGCAATGTTTGTTTCTTGCTTGACGACTGCATCCATGACATGTGGAATCGTTCGGTAAGGGACTAGTTTTACATCGTTTTCAAAAAATTTTGAGACGGCCAAATGAGTAAATGTTGCTTTCGGTCCCAAATAGCTGATTTTCATCTGTATATCTTCCTTCCTAATTCTATGCACCTGAACTTAATAGTTCGACCTTTTCTACAAATTCTAGCTTCCGCAATTTTAATAATAAAACGTTCATATCTTCTTTCATTCCGTTCGTGTTTAATGATAAAGTCACATTGGCTCTTCCTTGAATTGGAATGGTTTGGTGAATTGTCAGCACATTGCAGCCTGCTTCAGCCACAACTTTAAGCAAATGCGACAGCGTTCCGGAACGATCTTCTAAATGGAAAAACAACGTAATGATTTTTTCTTTGACAACAGTATGAAAAGGAAAAACCGCGTCTCTGTATTTATAAAACGCACTTCGGCTCAAGTCAACGAGCTGCACTGCTTCTTGAACGGACGAGACTTTGCCTCGTTCAAGAAGCTTTTTCACTTCGAGCGTTTTTTTCATTGCTTCCGGCAGCACATCTTCCCTTACCAAATAAAAAATTTCGTCTTTCATCTACCGTCTCCTTTCCCACCCATATGCGATGAAGCATGAAGGACACAGATTTTATGTGCAAAATGTTTTATTCAATGAATTCAAATTCAAATTCCAGCAGCCTTACTGTATCCCCATCTTTTGCACCGCGCTCTCTTAATGCGTCGTCTACCCCCATTTTGCGAAGCTGTCTTGCAAAACGGCGAACGGATTCGTCTCTTGAAAAATCGGTCATTTTAAACAGCTTTTCAACTTTTTCACCTGATAAAATAAACGCTCCATCGCTGTCACGGCTGATGGTAAAGCTCGGCTTTTCATCCTTTAATGTATACACGACGCGATTCGGAGCAGATGTTTCCGTTTCGTCAAAGTAAAGAGGGAATTCCGGTGTTTTTTCCAGTAAATCGGCAATAGCAAATAACAGCTCGCGAATTCCTTGGCGTGTAACGGCTGATATTGGAAAAATGCTGACATTTTTGTCTTGCAGCTTTCTTTTAAATTGTGAAAGATTTTCAGCAGCATTTGGCATATCCATTTTGTTGGCGACAACAATTTGCGGCCGCTCCGTCAGCCTTAAATTATATTGTTTTAATTCTTCATTGATCGTCAGGTAATCCTCATACGGATCACGGCCTTCCATTGCGGACATATCAATGACATGAACGATGACTCTTGTTCTTTCAATATGACGCAAAAATTGATGTCCAAGACCTACTCCTTGATGAGCGCCTTCAATAAGACCCGGTAAATCTGCCATCACAAAACTGCGTCCGTCTTCGGTCTCAACAACACCTAAATTCGGCACTATCGTTGTAAAATGGTAGGCAGCGATTTTTGGTTTAGCACTTGATACAACTGATAAAAGAGTGGACTTTCCAACGCTCGGAAATCCGACAAGCCCGACATCAGCCAAAAGCTTTAATTCCAATGTTACATATCGTTCTTCGCCCGGCTCTCCTTTTTCGCATATTTCGGGCGCCGGATTCGTTGGCGAGGCAAATCGGGTGTTTCCTCTGCCGCCCCGTCCTCCTTTGGCAATCACGCTTCTTTGCCCGTGCTCGGTTAAATCTGCGATCACTTCTTTTGTATCATCATCTATTACAACAGTACCGGGAGGAACTTTCACAACAAGGGGGTCGGCATTTTTCCCGTGCTGATTTTTTGACATCCCGTTTTCGCCTTTTGGAGCTTTAAAATGTTTTTTATAGCGAAAATCCATTAACGTCCGGAGACCTTCATCCACTTCAAAAATCACATCTCCGCCCTTTCCGCCGTCACCCCCTGCAGGGCCTCCTTTCGGAACATATTTTTCACGGCGGAAAGCAACCATGCCGTTCCCGCCATCTCCGCCCTTCACATATACCTTCACTTGATCGACAAACATTGAGCTTCAGCCTCCTTTCATTGTTTCATCACGACTTACTGACCATCAATGTAAATTCATATGTATCAAAATGTATTTGTTGAATGGTGATTGCATCTGATTGGTACTGCTCTAAAAATGTTAAAAGAGTCTTATCATCCGTTAGTATACCATTAAAATCATAAAAGAACCGGACATTGTTTTCTGTTTTAAAGAGTTCTAATGTTACGGTTATATGATTTTCTTGTTTTTTATCAATATTTTGATTAAGGATTTGAAAAAGATCTGTTGTAAAATGGAACATTTCCTCATCTAGACCAGAACAATCCATCGCTTCCCCTAGCACTTCATAATCCAAAATGAGAAGGTGTCCTTTCCAGTTATATGTTAAAAGCAGCTCTGCAAAACTGGGCATGTTTAAATTGCAAAGTTTTGATTCTTGCTTTGCTTCCACGACAATTTCATCAATAAATTCCTTCACCCGATCGTATTTTTTTAATGATAAATGGCCTTTAATTAATTGCAATTTATTCATCCAATCATGTCTGGAGTGGCTTAATGCGTCAACAATACTCCATCTCTCTCTTTGATCAGCCATGGTTCCACTCCCATCAAGCTATCTTTTTAAACATGTACAAAAATTATATCAACTTTCCATTAAAAAAACACCGAAAAAGAAAACTCTAACCAAAAAGGCTAGAGTTTTTCAAGTGTTTGCTTATGCTTCTTTTGCTATCGGATACACGCTGACTTTTTTCTTGTCGCGTCCATATCGTTCAAAACGGACGATGCCGTCTACTTTCGCATAAAGCGTATCATCCCCGCCGCGGCCAACATTCAAACCAGGATAAACTTTTGTACCTCTTTGACGATAAAGAATGGAGCCGCCTGTAACAAATTGGCCGTCCGCACGTTTTGCACCTAATCGTTTTGCGATGGAATCACGTCCGTTTTTCGTGGACCCAACTCCTTTTTTCGATGCGAAAAATTGAAGATCCAATTTTAGCATGAGTGCCACCTCCTAATCTTTTTTTGTAACGATTCGAATAAACTTTCCATACCCTCGCTCGATCGTTTGTAATGAAACAAGCATTCCTTCAAGCAATAATTGGATTTTTTCAAATGAATCCGTGTCAACTTGATCAGGAACCTGTACGTGCAAAAATCCGCCTTCTTCCGATTGTTCAACATTCATATCGACATTGGCTAAAGCTTTGATCGCATTTACTGCTCCAAAAGAAACAGCTGAAGCGCCTGCACATACGATGTCCTTCCCGTGCTCTGCGAAGTCCGCATGCCCTTTCATTGTAAACGACCGGATGAATCCTTCTTTCGAACGATGGATGGTCACATGTATCATATGAAACAGCCTTTATTATGCATTAATTTTTTCAATGACAACTTTTGTGTACGGTTGGCGATGACCTTGTTTTCTACGGTAATTTTTTTTCGGTTTATATTTAAAAACGATAATTTTCTTACCTCGGCCATGCTTTTCAACTTTTGCCGTAACCGTAGCTCCTTCTACCAGCGGGTTACCTACCTTTACGTTGTCTCCTCCAACGAAAAGCACCTTGTCAAAAGTAACTGTTTCACCTTCTTGAGCGTCTAATTTTTCCACATAAATGGCTTGACCCTCTTCCACTTTCACTTGTTTCCCGCCAGTTTCAATGATTGCGTACATATTCTGCACCTCCTATTTAACTAAGACTCGCCAGATTAGGGTGTCGGATAACCGAGCTTCTAACCCAAACTGAGCGGTTGTAGCACGGGTGCTACAAAAAACAATAACAAATTGATCTTAACAAAATATGAATGTATATGTCAATACATTTTGGAGATCCGTAAAGCCACTTCCTCTTCTGTTCCCCATTGGCGAATTTCGAATCCTTTTACATGATCGGAAGGACTGAAGAAAATCTTCATGCCTATTAGTTCTTCAAGCTTTTTTAAATGTTTCTCATATTCACATGTAAAAAAATCGCAAACTTCTGGGGCCGCTTCTACAAGGACGGCTTCGTCATCTGATCCAGCATGTTCAAGAAGGGTTCTTTCAAGTTCAAAAGCAATGCTTTCAACCGTCCTTTTTCTTCCTGTTCCGCCGCATGCTGGACATGGTTCGAGCAAAAGCTCGGAAAGAGATTTTCGAGTTTTTTTCCTTGTTAATTGCAATATATTTAATTCGGTAAAACCGATGACTTTTGTGAAAATGCGGTCCTTTTCCAATTCTTTTTGAAACAATCTCAAAATCCGGCTTCGATCTTCCTTCTCCATATCAATAAAATCGATCAAAATGATTCCGCTCAAATTTCTTAATCTTAACTGCCGGGCAATTTCTTTTGCCGCTTCCTCATTGGTTTTTAAAACCGTATCTCGGTACGTATTTTTCCCCGAAAATTTCCCTGTATTAACATCAATGACAATCATTGCTTCCGTTTCTTCAATTACGATAAACGCGCCGTTTTTTAGCCAAACAATTTTTTTCAGCGCCTTTTCGATTTCATGTTCGATTGCATAATAAGAAAAAATATTTTCGTTTTCGGAATAAAAATCAATGGAAAATGGGAACAAATCTCCGTAATTTTTTTTCAATTCTTTTACAGTGCTTATGTCATCAATGACAATTTCATCCAATACATGCGGTGAAATTTCAGCGATAATTTGCTCTACAAAACTTTCTGAACCGAATAATAAGCTTGGCACTTTTTTGCTTTTCAGCTGTTGTTCAAAACTGCTCAGCATGTCATCGAACCATTTTTTTATTGTTTGGTCATCCGCTCTTTCAGCAGCAGTTCGGAAAACGATGCCCCCTTTGTTTGAGCATAACGTTTCCCCGAGAAGCTGCAATCTTTTTCTTTCTTCCTGGGAAATAATTTTTTTGGAAATTGCTACCGAGCGGCCAAAGGGCTGATATACAAAAAAAGGGGATCGCAATTCAATATTCATTGTGACTTTAGGGCCTTTAAATTCTCCTGATTCTTTTACAACTTGAACGATTACCTCTTCACCTTGAGAAATAAAATGTCGGACATTTTTATTTTTTAATGCCTCATTCGTTCGGGACGTCTCAAAATATGACATAATGTCATTCCGGTGAAGATAGCCGTTTCTTCCCTGACCTAAATCAACAAAAACAGCCTCCATACCAGGAAGGACTTTTGTTACTTTTCCTTTATAAATGTTGCCGACAATCGTGTTTTTTTCTTTTATCCATACTTCCGCCAGTCGTCCGTTTTCCAACAATGCAATGCGTTCATCATCCGTTTTTTTATTTATAATTAATTGCCGCAACCCAACAACCTCTTTTCATGTATTGTTTCCTATTTCAATATCATGTTTTCCTGCAGGCGTCAATAAACGTACTGTAAATCGCCCATTTTTCTGTCCGTCTTTTTTTCCGAAAAAAAACTGTGCAGCAGCTCATTTTCATCAAGCTGAAAAAGTTTTTTTCCATCGTCCTCCACAATAATAGGGTGCTTGCAACCCCGCTGAAATTTCAGCAGCACGTGGTAAATCAAATCATCGCGATCAACAATGATCGGCTTTAACACTGTAAACGCTTGATGATTTCCATAATACCTTTCCATCAAGAAGCGAATATATACAAATTGTCTTTGTTTATATTCCGTATAAATGGAGTGGACGATAAAGGCTGCGATAATCCACCCGCTTAAAAGAGTAGGGTTAAAAAAAAGCAAAAAAAGGAACAAACATGAAAAAACAACTGCAGATATGCGAAGCATTTCCTTATGAGCAACTGAAAAAGGTTTTTGTTTGCTCAGCAAAATAAAAAGAAGCTTTCCTCCATCAAGGGGCCAAATGGGAACAAGATTAAAAAGGAAAATAGACATATTAAAAAAAATAAACATTTCATATGTAGAGTCGTTTATGAAATTCGCTTCCCAAAAAATCCATGCAGCTATTTGCATCCATAAATGCTGAATCGGTCCAGATATAACAACAAACAGATCTTCTTTCAAGGGACGATTTCCATGCTCCTCCATTTCCACTACACCGCCAAAAGGAAGAAGCTGAATGGACTTGATCCTCCATGAAAAAAAACTGGCGCAAACAGCATGCCCCATTTCATGAATAAAAACTATTGAGAAAAGGATGCAAAGAGCTTTAAATTGCGCTGTCATTGCTCCGATTGCAATCAACACCCAAAAGATAGGATGAATATGTATTTTCGACAATAAGGAAAAATATTTATTCAAATGAGATCACCTGACTCGGGTCAATAAATGTGTCGCCCTTTTTTATGGCAAAATAGTATGTTCCATGCTGGTTTTGGCTTTGCTTTACTTTGCCTACAGGTTTTCCTGTTTCGACAAAGTCATACAGCGCTACATTTAGCTCTTCCAGGTTCCCATACCAGGTTTCTATTCCATCAGCATGTTGAATCACCACAGTCAGACCAGTATCCTCCTTCTTTCCAGCTTCAATAACAATTCCTTCATTCATGGCCTCTACCGTTTTATTATTTGTTTCGATCATCACGCCTTGCCCGGTATCTTTAAAGCTCTGAAGCACCTTTCCTGATGCCGGAACCGCATATTGACTTTCTTTAGATCCACTTTCTTCTTTCGATTGTTTTTTCAAAAACGCTAATGGATTCCCAAATTGTTCTTCGTACCATTTGGAAACATATGCAAAGTTAAACTCCTTTTCCATCACATGGCTGACGAAATCTCTAGCTTTCAGAAATTCTGCCCGGTCATTTTTAAAAATAATACCGATCATCAGGACGATGCAGGCAGAGATTAGCAATTTTGTTATAAAAACGTCCGAACGGAACAATGGATGAAAATTTTTACTTCCTTCTGCCTCTACATAAAGAGGGGAGTCCGCGTCAACTTGCACGTTTTCTTGTGTGATTTGATTGATAAATGGAACAGATATATCATCACTGCTGCTTGAACTGCTCGAAAGCATGCTGTTCATTCTTTTTCGTTTACGCTTTGCTATTCGTTTTTTTATTTCTTTTGCTCGACGATTCATCATCCATCATCCTTTTGCAATTTTGTACAAGTTTATGCCCTGTCCTTACCGTTTATGACAATAAAGCCATTTTGCATTTCTTAAAGCGATATCTAGGCAAATGTTTATCTTTGACCTTGATATAGAACTTTTACCTACAACCTAGTAAGTAGGTTCTTCACTGTTTTCTGGTTCAAAGGAATACTGGATGAAGCAAAATAAAATATGGCGCTATCCGAGAAAAGCAAAATTTTGAAATCAAAAAGAAGACCACAAAATGCTTTTGTCGTCTTCTTTTTGAAATAGTAGTATATGGTGAATTAACACAAAAGCTAGACTGCCTTTTATTTGAAGCCGCTTAACGAAATAGGTTGACTAGTTCATTGATCGATAAAATGAAAAATAAAACAATATTTAAACTCAAAAGTACGTTGAAAAACCATTTATTTCGATCTTCCTTATGAGGAAGATGCTTTTTACTATTAAGCAAATAGATAAGGGTCAGCGCCAGAAAGGGCATAAATAGCGCACCAAGGGCACCATACAAAATAATGAGGCTCACAGGTTTTCCTATAAAATGCAAGAGCATTGGCGGGAATGTTAACCAAAAAACAAAAAATTTATAAGCTTTTGTCTTACTTAATTGTTCTTTATTCACATCATGTTTTTTAACAGTATAGACAAAATCAGCAAATAAATAAGAGACGCCATTCCAAACACCTAATACTGATGTAAAGGAAGCTGACCAAAAACCGATGAGAAATAAGATGCGTACAGTTGAGGACAGCTCGTTTCCTAAAATGGTAGCAAATGATACGAGACCTTGCTCACCGTTAATGTTTGTATTCGTTCCATATAGTAATGCAGCCCCTAAAATTAATAAAGAAATTGTAAAAACTGCTGTAGTAATATAGGCAATCATGGAGTCAAATCTAACGTAGCGGAGGTAGGATCGATCCTTCCAATTGTTTTCCTGCAGCCAATAGCCATAAGACGCCATGGTAATGGATCCGCCAACTCCCCCAATTAATCCGAGTGCGTAAAGCAGTGACCCTTTCGGCAACGTCGGAACAGCAGTGTCGATGATATCAGAAAGTTCCGGCAGAACAATAACAGCTGAGCCGACAACCGAAATAAACATAAGTAGAATTAAAAGATTCATAACTTTTTCAAATAGCTTATATTGCCCCATCCATGTTAATAAAAAACCTAACAAACCGCTTATAACCGCCCATACCCATAAAGGCAAGACAGGAAATAATGCAGACAGAGCCAATGCACAAGATGAAGTCGCAGCCGCTCCATAAACAAATCCCCAAATAACCGAATAAACGCCAAAATAGCTTGTTGCCCATAATCCCATAGAATGCCAGCCTTCTAAAATAGTTTTTCCAGTCAGCAAATGATATCGGCCAACACCCTCATTTAAGGCAAATTTTAAAATAGCCCCGATAATGATTGCCCATAAAAAGACAAGTCCAAAATTTGTACCGGCAACTAAGGCAGCAACTAGATCACCGGCTCCGACGCCCGTTGCTGCGACAATTAACCCCGGACCAACGGCCGGCCACTTTTTTGTGGATTTGCCATGTTCCATCACTGTCACCTTCCATCTGAGATTTGAACGTAGAAATGAGTCATCTAATATTTCTTATGAATGATCTTTCTCATTAGGGAATATAAATGTGCATGAATCAATTGCTGGATGAACATATTCTCGCATCATCCTGTTATATCTAGTTTTAGCAATTGTTCATCCATGCGAAACTTTCTCATTTATAGTTCTTATGTAAAGAATTCATATTTTATTAATTGAATATTCTGTATTTTTAAGTCGATCGTTTTCATTGCTCTTGTATCAGCTGTTTGAAATGATTTCTCGCACCTGTCTCCTTCCCTTTGTAAACGATTACGACTGTAGAAATAAACATTTACATATCGCCTCAATTTTGAAATAATTCTAATTGAAAATCATTATTATTAAGGAGGCATCAGAAATACCAATGGAAACATACAAAGTAGCCAATATAATTAAAGAGCGTCGATCGATTAAAGAATTTAAGAAAGATCCAATCCCTAAAGAAGTAATATGTGAATTATTAAATACGGCTGTTTGGGCTCCTAATCATGGATTAAGAGAGCCATGGCGGTTCGTGCTGTTTATGAATGAAGGAAAAGAAAAATTAGTTGCTGCTATTGCACAAGAAACGAACAATGGAAAAAATATCGATCGATTACGAGAAAAGCTGCTGCCGATTCCAGCACATTTATTGGTAATCATGAAAGAGGATCCGCGTCAAAAGCAGTGGGAGGAGGATTTAAAAGCGACCAGTGCATTAATCCAAAATTTTCAACTAGCTGCATGGGAAAAAGGTATTGGCGTTATATGGAAAACAGGTGCTTATATTTATTCACCATCTTTCCGACAAAAAGTTGGAGTAGAACCAGGAGAAAAAATTGTCGGCCTTCTACATATTGGCTATCCTGCCTCAATCCCAGAACCAAAACAGCGGACAAACGCAGAACAAAAATTGACGATTATTGAATCATATTGAAAGGGAAAAGATTCAAGAGGAAATATTTTGTACAGCCTTCAAAAAATCTCCCACCTCAAGAGATAGAAGAAAAAAACGATCAGCAGGTGGGAGATATATCAGTGTGATGGCAGTGATTCTAATGTGTGCAAAGAAAAAAGCTAATGCCTTATTCAAGGAAGTGTGATTTTTAAATTGATTAGGATTAAGCACGTACTCCAAAAAATTTTTTGATTTTTGCGATAACACCTTTTTCAGGCTCATCTAATGATTGAAGCGGAACCGCTTCACCTAAAATTCTTCTCGCAATATTGCGGTAGGCAATGGAAGCACGATTGTCCGGGTTCATTACAATCGGTTCCCCATTATTAGACGCTTTTATTACCTCATCATCATCAATTACAATCCCCAACAAATCAATAGACAGATGGCTGACAATTTCATCGACATCCAGCATATCACCGTTTTTCATTAAATGATTTCGGATCCGATTAATAATTAATCGTGGCGGCTCAATATCTTCCTTCTCCAGCAAACCGATAATTCGATCCGCATCTCTCACAGCGGAAACTTCTGGTGTTGTCACGACAATCGCTTGATCCGCACCGGATACGGCATTTTTATATCCTTGTTCAATCCCGGCAGGACAGTCGATAATAATATAATCAAAATCTTGTTTTAGCTGGTCAATTAATTTTTTCATCTGCTCAGGTGTTACGGCAGTTTTATCGCTAGTTTGCGCTGCAGGCAGCAAATAAAGAAAATCATTAAAGCGTTTATCTTTTACGAGAGCTTGATGAATTTTGCATCGTTCTTGGACAACATCAACTAAATCATAAATAATCCTGTTTTCCAATCCCATGACAACATCGAGGTTCCGCAAGCCGATATCTGTATCTACTAGACAAACTTTCTTTCCCATAATGGCAAGGGCTGTACCAACATTTGCAGACGTTGTTGTTTTGCCGACCCCGCCCTTGCCAGAAGTGACCACAATTGCCTCACCCATTCATTATTCCCCCTTCAAGCCTAGTTAAATTGGGTCTCAGATGAGCTAATTGTTGAATCCGTTCAATAATGATTGTCCCATTTTCATCAATATATGCACATTCCATATCATTTCGAAATGATGGCTCCTTCTGATCGGGTGGCCTACTTAAAATATCGGAGATCCTCAGCTGTGTCGGCTTCATCAAGGAGGCGGCAATCACTGCATTTCGATTCCCTTCAAAACCAGCATGAGCTATGCCTTTTAAAGCCCCCATGACAAAAATATTGCCCGTTGCCATGACTGTCCCGCCAGGATTGACATCTCCTATCAGCAACAAATCCCCTCTAATTTTCAACACTTGCCCAGAACGGACGATTTTAGCAACTGAGATAACATCTGCTTCCTCTTTCCACTTCAACGCCTCTTCCTTTGAGATGACATTTGAATCAATTGCATCGACAATTAAATTTCTTTTTTTTCTTATTACGTCTTTTATTTTCTCTTCTTGTTCCTCCGTCAAAAAACGATTTCCAGCCTTTATCGTCACCCTGATCATCGGTTCATTTTCCTGAACATACTGCCTTTTGGAGAGCATCGAATCCAGTTCATTCACAATATCATGAAACGAACAGGAATCATCTAAATATAATGTCAATCCATCCTTTGTGCCTTTAATCGTTACATAATATGGTCTTTGAGCTTTCACGAAGTTCACCCCAACAAAAATCTATTTCGACAGCAATAACAAAAACTCCTCTATCAAACTTTAAAACTTAATCGTTGTGTTCACCTATTTTCAAGCCCAAAACGAATTTCTTTAAAGGATAGATTAACACACAAGCTAATACAAAATTCAGAGCAAGTGTCGGTAGCAGGCGATCAATTGTAAACAATTGCAGAGGAACAGCTGTCATCCCGATTAGTAAATAAATACCGTATGTGAAAAATTCAAGCAATGCAACGGAAAGCTCAGTTAAAAAAATTAAAACAAAAATATTGGGATTGAGCACCCGCAAAGCTTGCATCACTAAATATGCCAAGGTTGGAAATGCGAAAGCATATATGCCGATAACTTGCGTGTAAACAACATCGAACAATAAACCGAAAACAATTCCATAAATGACGGCAATTTTCCGAGAGCCGTACGCTGCCAAGATGACAATCATCAATAGTAAAAGATGGGGAACTGCCACTTGGTGATCTGAAAGAAAAGGGATCGGAACAAGATCAACGATGATGCTTTCCAATACGAAAATAAACATAACCATTACGGGGAGGAAAAACGTTCTCAAGAGTCTTCCTCCTCTTCCAATTGATTGATATCAACTGTTGGAAGAACCCGCTCGATGATCATGACACGATCTATATCATAAAAGTCAGCTGATGGGGTTATATAAGCTATCTTTGTTAATCCGTACGAATCAAGTTCGACTTTTTTTACTTTTCCGATCACTAAACCTTCAGGAAACACTCCGCCAAGGCCAGAAGTCGCTACAATTTGATTTTCTTTGATTTGAGCATTTGATTCAATGATGTTCATTTCAAGAGCATTTTCCTGCTCACTGTAGCCGACAATGAGGCCGAATACCTTTCCGTTATTCGTATGAACCATTGCTGAAATCCGGTTTTTTCTGTCGGAAGCACTTAAAAGCTGAACGGTGGACGTAAATTCAGAAGTATTTTTCACTTTCCCGATCAATCCTTTTGCCGTTATAACCGCCATGTCTTTTTTGATTCCGTGCTGTTCGCCTTTATCAATTTTGATATAATCATGCCAACGATCAGGATTTCTTGCGATGACTGTCCCTTGGATCGACTTATATTTTCTTATATCGTTATCAGCAGATAATTTTAATTCTTCTTTTAATTGTTTGTTTTCCTGTTCTAATTCCTGCAGCTTTTCCTCCAATTGAATATAATTATTCAGTTGTTTGCGAAGCAGCTCGTTTTCTTCGTATGTATTTTTTAAATGATTCAAATTCTCAAAGAAGCCCGCAATATATTGTGCGGGCTGATGAAATACCTTCTGGACTAGTCCAACCGAATCTTGAATAAACTTCTCCTGCCACGAAAGATTGCGGTCTTCCTTTAGGGAAAAACCAATCAATGCCACCAAAATAATGATCCCGACAAGGAGCACAATTAATCGTTTATTTAGAAAAAATTGTGGCATGATTTACACCTCTAACTTATCTGTGGTCTTTTGTACGATTTTTGAATAGGTGGATATGTTCAAGAGCTTTTCCTGTTCCGACCGCTACACAATCAAGAGGATTTTCCGCAATGATTACAGGCATTTTCGTTTCGTCGCTTATAACTTTGTCTAAATTGCGAAGAAGGGCGCCCCCACCCGTTAAAACAATTCCTCGATCCATAATATCCGCCGCAAGTTCAGGCGGAGTTTTTTCCAAAGTAATTTTTACAGCATCTACGATCGCATAGACAGTATCGCGTAATGCCTCTGAAATTTCTGTCGCAGTAATTTCAATCGTTTTCGGAAGGCCTGTTAACAAATCTCTTCCGCGAATTTCCATGTTTTCAACACCTTCCGGAGCGCTTGCAGAACCGATTTCAAGCTTCACCGCTTCCGCTGTCCGATCACCAATCATTAAGTTGTAGGTTTTACGGATATAGTTAATGATGGCTTCATCCATTTCATCACCGGCAACACGGATAGATTGGCTTGTCACAATTCCGCCGAGAGAAATGATGGCAACTTCCGTTGTTCCCCCGCCGATGTCTACAACCATGCTTCCGGTCGGTTCCCAAACTGGAAGGTTGGCTCCAATAGCAGCCGCAAATGGCTCTTCGATCGTATACGCATCTCTAGCGCCTGCTTGTCTCGTTGCATCAATGACCGCACGTTCTTCAACCGCAGTTATTCCCGAAGGAACACAAACCATCACATAAGGTTTTCGCGAAAAAATACCTGCATTTTTTGTTGCCTGTTTTATGTAGTATTTCATCATCGTAGCAGTCGTTTCATAATCAGCAATCACTCCGTCTTTCATTGGTCGAAGTGCTACAACATTTCCAGGCGTACGCCCGATCATATTTTTTGCATCATTACCAACTGCAACAATTTGCTTTGTATCAGTTTGCAAAGCAACAACAGATGGTTCACGCACTACAATACCTTTTCCCTTCACAAACACTAACGTATTGGCTGTCCCTAAATCTATTCCAAGGTCTCTCGTACCAATTCCAAACATAGCTGTTGTATCTCCCTTTCTTCCAAAATAAATACGTTTTTATATTCATGTAAATGTCTAATCATTATTGAAAAAACCCATAAATTATATTATAACGTAATTTTTCAAAAAAAAAAGTGCTATCAATACCCTGCGTAAAATAAAAATTTGCGAGGTATTTTTCATGAAACTTGATGAAAAGCTGATCATTGTGTTGGACGCCTCAAAAATTTTTACTAAAAAATTTTCCTAGTGGAGAATAGAGGATGAAAAATAGATGTCACAGCATATACCGCCCGTATGAAAACCTTGATTTAATTTATCCATTGAGAATAATAACTTAAAAATATTACAAGTCCATACAAAAAATATTATTTTATGTTTACAAATCCCCCCTTTGCACTCTTTATTAGCGACGGTTTAGAATGTCATAAAAAATAATGGTTTTTTCAGTTGATTGTGTTTCAATTCAAATGACTCCAATAAAGTATTACATAACAATTCTGCCGAAGTTTCAAGTTCATCTATTATTGAAAATCACTAAAATATGAGCTTTTTCTCCAACTTTGGCTCTTCTTATGTCGCAAACCCTTTGTAATGCGGACATCATTTGGAGCCCGCGAGGCCGTGCAAATGTTTTTTGAAATTCCTTTTATCATGCACTTATGCGTTGTAATAACGTCACTGCCCCGCTTCAAGCAGCTTTTTATCGTACTTTGCGAGACTGGTCAGTATGTTATATACCGTTGTGCTGTCTCCCATCTGTCCCCCTGCAAATTCAGCAAGACGGTGGTTGTTCGCATTACGTGTCTAGAAGCGCAAAAATCTGTCCGAAAAAGCGCTAGCAGTTCAGAATCCAAAGCTATTAACTGTAATACGTGTTAGGATTGATTTTAAATGAAGGCATACTTTTTCACCCATTTATAACTCGGGAAAATAAGTTTTTTAACCATATAAAGTGTGTAAAAATAACTCCTTTTTCGCAATGACAAAATTTTGGGTGAAATGTAATGATTATACATATAAGTGGTTTTCATAAAACTTTGTTGCTGGAACTGAGGTAGAATGACTAGAGTAAAATGAATTGTTATTTTTCAATAATAAGTTAGCTGGTCTGATGCAGTTGCCAAAAAAAGAACATCAATACAAATTCAAGTGCACAATCACATAGGCAGCAGTGCGACGAGGATCTTAACTTCAGAAGTCTGTAATCTTAAATGAAAACATGCTTCCTTACAATTCATTATAAAAGACAGGAGCATCATATGAGTAATATAAAATAGAACCTTATATATGAAAGTTTTCCAATAAAGTAAAGGGATGCTATTGATTATATATCAAGCCATTCTCCATCAGCAATAGATATTCAAAGATAAAAATTCATAAAACTGCGAATGTCATTTTTAAGCTTAAAAAATTGGAAGTCATTTATCAATAATTTCATAGATCTAATCTTCACACATCATAAAAAGAGGTGCACTTCATATCCAGTGCACCCCAACAATTGACATAGAACCTTTTAAAAAAACGTTATAAATATCCCTTTTCTTTTAAACTGACGTATTTACGCTCTCCGATTATGATATGATCTAAAAGTTCAATCCCGATCAGCTTTCCGCATTCGGACAAGCGCCTCGTGACTTCAATATCCTCTTTGCTTGGGGAGGGATCTCCTGATGGATGATTATGGATACAAATAAAAGATGCAGCTGAACATTTCAATGCCTCCTTGAAGACTTCTCTTGGGTGAACAATTGATGTATTTAAACTGCCAATGAAAATCGTTTGCTTATGCAGCACTTGGTTTTTTGTGTTTAAATATAAACCTACGAAATGCTCTTGTTTTAAAAAGCGCATTTCTTCCATGACATAATTGGAGGCATCTTGCGGAGAACGAATGACATACCGATCTTCGTATGCGAGCTGATGAATTCTTTTTCCCAACTCTAATGCTGCTATAATTTGCACCGCTTTTGCTTTTCCAATGCCGGGTATGCCCATAATTTCCTGAACTGACGCCTCTTTTAACATTCTAAGACCGCCGAATGTTTTTAAAAGCTTATTCGCCAGTTCAAGCACTGATTCTCCCTTTGTCCCTGTTCTCAATAAAATTGCCAGCAGTTCATGGTTGGAAAGGCCTTTTGGTCCGTTGTGTATCAATCGTTCCCTCGGTCTTTCTTCTTCTGGAAAATCTCGAATAGCGAGCATATCTTTCCCCCTTGTTTGTTACCAGTGAAATCCAAAATTTTTTAATTCTCTGTACAGTCTTGAAACAGGAAGACCGACAACTGTAAAATAATCGCCATCAATTTTTTTCACTAGCAATGAGCCGAAATGTTGAATTCCATAAGCACCCGCCTTGTCCATCGGTTCGTTTGTCTCAATGTATTCCAGGATTTCATCGTCTGAAAGCGGCCAAAAAGTAACTTTTGTTGATTCAGAAAATGTTGTATGCTTTTCACCATGAATAATCGAAACTGCTGTTAAAACAGTATGTGTTTTCCCAGAAAGTGATTTTAACATGTAATAGGCGTCACGGCGGTCTTTCGGTTTTCCTAGTATTCGATTTTCGAGGATCACCGCCGTATCTGCTCCGATGACATATGCATCTTTATACCTTTCGGCTACATGAAAGGCTTTTTGAAAGGCAAGTTTTTGAATGGCTTTTTCGGGTTCAGCTTCTTCGTCCAGCCTCTCTTCCAAATTGCTTTCAATCACAGCAAATGGTATTCCTAACAGCTTGAGGAGTTCTTTTCTTCGCGGAGAGCTTGATGCAAGTATGAGGCGTTCCATTTTTATTTCATCCTTTCAACCAATACTATCCGTATGTTATCAAAAAAGGCTTTTGCAAACAATTTTTCAAAAAAGAATTATCTAATCGCCATTAATAAAAACATTTATTCAATTTACAGAAAAAACTACATTATCTAAGGAAAACTGCTTGTGAAAATAAAAAAAGAAAACGAATGCTCGAGCAAACGCTTTCCCGTTATCAAGAAAGTTTTTCAAAAAAATCTAGCAGCGACTGCTGCAGGCTCCATAGCTGTTCATTTGCCGATTTTTCTGTTTGCAGTTTTTTTACTGCTGCCAAAATTGAATCGTCTTTTATTTGACCAGCCTCATTTAATAATGACTCTACTTTCTCTTGTTCCGGGGCGGTTCCATTCACAAAAGACGAAGACAGCTTCAGCATCTCCTCAACGACCGTTTTTGTTTTTTCGTTTTCCACCTTTCCTTCCCATTTCATCTTTTTCACAAACGTTTCAATTTGATGTGATTCAGCCATGTTTTTCAACTCTTCTGCTGTCTTTTTATCCAACGCTGCCCCAATGAATACGTAATGATCGCCGCCTTGTGAAACGATAACAGAAGGCAATCCTTTAGCCTTTATCTGCCCGCTGACGGTTTCCGCCCCTTCTTTTTTTGTAAATTTTCCGGCTTGTACCATATAAACTTCAAAAACGATGTTTTCCGCACCGCTTGGCGCTGAAGCATTGCTAACGTTCTGTCTGTGAGGAGACTTTGACACATCCCTCAATTCAGATGATACAGGCATTGAATCGTTTGAAATAAATTGCAGGGCTAAAACCCCAAAACTCAGTCCAAGAATAACAGCAAATATGATCGATATCACATAATTTTTTATTTTAGGAGGCAGCGTTCTGCTATGGTTCTTTGAGAAGGCTATTTTCGGGTTTTCTTTCTTATCCTCCTCATCATCCGGCAAAATCCAAGGAAAAGATGTCTCCTCTTCGTTCTTATCCTCTGATGCTGCCATTTCTTTTTCAGCCTTCACCTTTTCCTCCCAGCTGGATACTTTTAATTGTTTGCCAGTTTCACTTGTTTCAGCAGAAACATTCGTATCGTTGGAAAAATTGTTTTCCTGACCGTTGATTTTAATGGTTATTTTCGATGATGGCTTGTCCAAAATGATCACCGCCCTTTTTTGCTGGACAAACTTTTTTTTATGCTAACATATGTAAAATAAAAAAGAACGAGACATTTGTCGCCTCGTTCATAATTGTTGTCGTTATTTTTCGACATCCTCGTACTCATGAGCTATGTTTTATATGTTTTCTCACTTCACCGATAAAATAAAGGGAACCTGTAATAATGAGAACCGTTTCGTCATCCATTGTGTTGATAATCTTTTCATAGGCAAGCTCCCAATTGTCTTCATACTCTTTATCCTTCATGTCGCAAGCCTCGTATAATTCTTTCGCATCAGCTGCTTTCGGGAAATGAAAGGTTGTAAAAATGATTCGATTTGCCGTTTGTGCAGCCTGCTTGATCATTTCTTTATATTGCTTGTCCTTCACACACGAAAATAACATGATGATTTTCTTATCAGGGTAAAACTTTTGTACAGTTTCTTTCAACGCTGCCATTCCTTCCGGATTATGTGCTCCGTCCAAAATGACTCTCGGTTTTTCCTTTACTTCTTCAAACCGCCCTTTCCAAAAAGTGCGCTTCAGTCCTTCCTGTATATGCTCTTCCTCAATGATAAACGAATAATAAACTCTTAAATAATCAAGCGTCATGACACTCAGTGCAGCATTGATCGCTTGATGGTTTCCTTTCATCTGTAATGAAAGGCTGTTATATCGTTTAAAGGGGGTTTGTACAAAAAATTCATCAAAATCTCCTGCGTGAAAATCCCTAGTGAGCCAATAATGCTTTGCTTTTTTTTCTTTTGCAACACGCTCAATGACATCAAGGGCTTCCTTTTGTTCCACAGCTGTAATGACAGGAACTCCGTTTTTAATAATGCCTGCCTTTTGCTCTGCAATCTCTTCTATCGTTGAGCCAAGGATGTTTAAATGATCATGTCCAATCATTGTAATCACTGAAAGAATAGGATTCGCAATATTCGTAGAATCCCATTTTCCCCCGAGTCCTGTTTCTAATAAAACAACATCCGGCACGTTGATTTTACCAAAATAATAAAACATCATCGCAGTAATGACTTCAAACTCTGTCGGTGCTCCAAGCTCCGTTTTCTCAAGCTCGTCAACAACCGGTTTGATCACATTGGATAGCTGCAATATTTCCTCTTCAGAAATGGGATTGCCATCTATCGTAATTCGTTCATTGAATGATTCCAAATAAGGCGAGGTGAAAGCACCTACTTTATATTCAGCGGCTTTTAACACCTCTTGCATAAAAGCAATCGTTGATCCTTTCCCGTTTGTTCCGGCTACATGAATGAAGCGGCATCTTCTTTCCGGATGATCAAGCTTTTCCATCATCCATTCCATTCGCTGGAGACCAGGCTTTATTCCAAAGGTTAGGCGGGAATGTATCCACTTGAGTGCTTCTTCATATGTTTGAAACATATAAATTCCCCTCCTTGAACTCTCGAACATTTTCAATGAATTTGAATGACCGGATGTATCATAAACGTTTTGATGGAAGAAAATCCGGGGCATACCCGGATTTGTTTTAGCCTTTCAGCTCCTGAAGTCGTTTTAACACCGCCTGCTGTTTTTCTAAATAGTCCTTTTCTTTTGCCCGCTCTTCTTCTACGACTTCTTTCGGTGCTTTTTTAATAAATCCTTCATTGGCAAGCTTTTTCTGAACGCGCTCGACTTCTTTATTCCATTTCTCTAATTCTTTTTCAAGCCGTTTGATTTCTTCTTCCACATTAATGAGTCCTTCAAGAGGAAGAAATACTTCTGCCCCGCTCACAACAGCTGTCATAGCCTTGTCAGGAGCATCAATGTTTGTATCAATTGTTAATGAGCTAGGATTGCAAAATCTCTCTAAATAGCTGCGGTTTTTCTCCAACTGGTTTTTAACTTCTTCACTATGAGCATGAATGATCATATCCACCTGCTTCTTCATCGGTGTGTTCACTTCAGCGCGAATATTACGGACTGAGCGAATCACATCAACTAGAAGCTTCATTTCGTTTGCAGCTTTTTCATCAGAAAGCTCCTGACGTACAACCGGCCATGAAGCAATTGTAATCGATTCTCCCTGATGAGGAAGGTGCTGCCAAATTTCTTCTGTTATAAACGGCATAAAAGGATGAAGGAGTCGCAATGTTTGATCTAACACATATGCCAAAACGGAACGAGTTGTCTTTTTCGCTTCCTCATCATTTCCGTACAGCGGAATTTTTGCCATTTCAATATACCAGTCGCAAAAATCATCCCAAATAAAATTGTACAGCACCCGACCGGCTTCGCCAAATTCATATTTTTCCGCAAGTCTTGTGACAAGCTCAATCGTTTCATTTAACCGTGTGAGAATCCATTTATCTACCACTGATTTTTTTCCGTTTAAATCAATTTCTTCATATGTTAAACCGTTCAAATTCATCAGTACAAAGCGGGAGGCGTTCCATATTTTATTGGCAAAATTCCACACGGCTTCTACTTTTTCAAAGCTAAATCTTAAATCCTGTCCTGGGCTTGAGCCGGTAGCTAAAAAGTAGCGCAAAGAGTCCGCACCGTATTTGTCAATAACATCCATCGGATCGACGCCATTGCCTAATGATTTGCTCATTTTTCTTCCTTCTGAATCGCGCACAAGTCCATGAATCAAAACATCTTTAAACGGTCTTTTCCCAGTAAACTCCAATCCTTGGAAAATCATCCGCGAAACCCAAAAGAAAATAATGTCATACCCGGTAACAAGGACATCTGTCGGATAATAGCGTTTATAATCTTTTGCCTCTTTATCAGGCCAGCCCATTGTTGAAAACGGCCATAAAGCAGAGCTGAACCATGTATCTAACACATCTGGATCCTGCTCCCAATTTTCAATATCTTTAGGCGGCTCATGATCAACATAAACTTCGCCTGTTTCCTTATGATACCAAGCTGGAATGCGATGTCCCCACCATAACTGACGGGAAATACACCAGTCGCGAATGTTTTCCAGCCAATGCAAATACGTTTTTTCAAATCGTTCAGGAATAAAATGAACTTTCCCTTCTGTTTTCTGAAGGTTCAAAGCAGCTTCGGCCAAAGGCTTCATTTTCACAAACCATTGAGTTGATAAATACGGCTCGATAACTGCTCCGCTTCGTTCACTATGGCCTACGGAATGGATATGCTCTTCAATTTTAAATAAAATTCCTTCCTCCTGCAGGTCTTTCACCAACTGCTTCCGGCATTCAAAGCGATCCATTCCTTCATATTTTCCCGCTTTTTCATTCATTGTCCCGTCTTCATTCATGACTAATATTCTTTCTAAATTGTGGCGGTTTCCGATTTCAAAGTCGTTCGGATCGTGTGCAGGAGTTATTTTTACTGCTCCTGAACCGAATTCCATATCGACATATTCATCTGCGACGATCGGAATTTCCCGTCCTGTTATTGGCAGCTTCACTGTTTTTCCGATTAAATGCTTATACCTATCATCATCAGGATGAACTGCCACTGCTGTATCCCCAAGCATCGTTTCCGGGCGAGTGGTCGCGACTTCAATATATCCGGATCCATCAGCCAGCGGATATTTTAAATGATAAAGTGCCCCTTTCACTTCTTTATAAATGACTTCGATATCGGAAAGGGCTGTTTTTGTCACCGGATCCCAGTTAATAATGTACTCTCCTCGGTAAATAAGACCTTTTTTATAAAGCGATACAAAAACCTCTCTTACAGCTTTTGAAAGACCTTCATCAAGGGTGAACCTCTCTCTTGTGTAGTCAAGACCTAGGCCTAATTTTGCCCATTGTTTGCGAATATGGTCTGCATATTCTTCCTTCCATTTCCATGTTTCTTCTACAAATTTTTCCCGCCCGAGATCATACCGACTTTTCCCTTCTTCGCGCAGTTTTGCTTCCACCTTGGCTTGTGTGGCGATTCCCGCATGATCCATCCCTGGCAGCCACAAAACATCGTACCCTTGCATTCGCTTCATTCGGGTAATAATATCTTGAAGAGTTGTATCCCATGCATGTCCAAGGTGAAGCTTACCGGTGACGTTTGGCGGAGGAATAACGATCGTGAAAGGAGTTTTCCCCTCATCATCTTTTGCTTCAAAAAATTTTCCCTCGAGCCAAAATGCATACCGATCCTCTTCAACCGTTTTCGGATCGTATTTTGGGGAAAGAGTGATTTCTGAATTCGACATATTTATGAAAACCTCCTTATTTTCATTCTAAAATATAAAAACTCCTTCCATCCTAAAAGGACGAAAGGAGATGTTTTCGCGGTACCACCTTTTTTCACAGATACGTCTGTGCACTTCTTTCAGGTAACGGCTAATGCCGGCTCCCTTTACTAAAAGCTTTCAAGGAAGCTGCTCCAGGGCGACTTTCCAACGGGATCTCCTAGGAAATCTTCCAGCCTGCGATTTCCCTCTCTGGAAGGAGTCGTTCGTTGTACTACTCCCCTTCAACACATTTTCACAAACTATATAAATTTCTATATTTAATAGTACTAAAAAATTGTTTTTTTCGTCAATATTTTCCCCATCTTCCTTAACCTTTAAACAAAAATCACAAAATGTTCTTTATTTCATAATATAAATTAACAAAGTTGAAGGTGATCAGCATGAGAAAAAAAATAAAACCATACTATATTCAATCGTTTATTAAACAATTCCGATCTACTCTTGAACAGTTCATCGTTCCTTTAACGATTTTTCAGGGAATTCGAACAATCCTTTTACCAACTATGTTTGATATTATTTTATTAGCCATTTTACTATTTCTAGCAGCCGCGTTGTATATGGAACGGGGTTGAAGCTGACAGATCCCCCATTCATTCTGATGCCAATGAATCGTTTTCTAGTTTTTCATTCCATTTTAAAGCAATGTACCCGGTATTTTTCATTTGCCAGTATGCTCTTAACAGCTGTTTGCAATATTCTAATTCTCCCTTTTCGCTTTTCTTTTTTTGATATTGCCGGACAAGCTTTAATAATTTGGCTGGATAAGATAAATAGCTTATCAACAGCAATCTCTCAGTTTTTGTTAAAGGAAGCACTTTTTCGTACTCTGATATATATTGCACATTTTCATCACTAACGGTTGGTTCTGCTTCGGAGAGGTTCATAAACATTAAGAAAAGGTCATAAATTGGAGTAGCAAATGCTGCATCTTCCATATTAATAAAATAAATTTTCCCTTTTGGATCTAACAGAAAATGAGATAAGGAGACATTTACTTTGTTCAGTGCAATTCGCATGTGAGGGGATTGCTTTATTTCGTTATACCACTCATCAAGCTTTGCTTCAGCAAATAAGATGGCTTGCCTCGTTTCAAAATAATAGCTGAAGACCGCCAATTCAAAAGGCGACATATACCATTTTTTTTCGATTTGTTCCATAAATGCTTCCAGCAGGTTGAAATTTCTCTTCCACTTGTTCTGAATCTGTTGATACTCATTTTCGAGCTGAACTAGAGGTATGTTGATTTCCTGTTTTGTTTTTTTATGGAGTTTCGCTAAGTGGTAAAAAAGGATTGAGGCATTTTTTTCATCAACGATTGAACCTTCCATCCAAGGCATTAAATAAAACGATTTCGTTGAGTCATTAACAAACACATTTCCGTTCGTTGTCCTATAAATCGGCACGATTCCTAAAGATGGAAAGTCGTGAAAAATTGAATATAATTTTAGAATGTTTCTTTGCTTTTTAATCGTTGTTCGTTTTAAAGCATATGTTCTTTTTTCACAATGAATTTTCAAGACATTTTTTGTTTTTTTCTCTAAATAAATCGGTTTGATTGGATAATGCTGCAAAATCCTCATGGCCGTTTTCAGATCATCGCTCATCTTCCCACACGCCTTTAAAGAAAATAAAGAAAAGCTTGAGGTGGTTGGATCCCTCTCAAGCCGCTTGCAAAAATTACGTTTGTTGTGTTTCAAGAACCGGGATATATAAAATGTCTCCTTCACTAATCTCTTTATCATGGTGAAATTGATTTACTCGATTGAGCTGCTGAAGCGTAATGTTGTAGCGTTCGCAAATATTTTCGAGCGAGTCTCCCTGCTGGACAATGTACATTCTTAATTTAGAAAATTCTTCTTCCTCATTTTTCGTAAACAATTTTGTTAAATATAAGGTGTTATCATTTTTCCTTACAGATTCTTTTTCTTCATCGTCTTTTTCGACATAATTGGAAATTTTATTGATCACTGGCTTTTCTTCTTCTATGCGGCCTTTCTCTTCCAAACTGACTTGATTTTTCTTCGCTTCAACAGTGAATGTATCGTAATCCGTTTCCGTTTCTTCTTCTCTCTTTAATGGCATCATAAAAACAATGTCTGATGTCTCTTCATTGTCATCCTTTTGAACAGCATCACGATCATGTTCGATTTGCTCATTTTGATCGCGTTCGGCTGTATCGAATTCGAAATATTCATTAAGACTTTTCTGTTCATTGTCTTTTTCAATATTTTCCGCTTTGTTGATTGGTTCATCGTTGAAACGATTTTCTTTGATCGTTGATTCGGTTTCATCTTCTTCCCTTACATCAGACTGTCGAACGGATGAGATTTCCGCTTCAGCATCTATGATCTCGTCCACTTCATTTGCAGCAGTTTCTTCCGCCTGCTCTTCTCGAATTCCGTAAATGGATAGATCAGCTATAAGCTTTAAACCATTTGCTTCCGGAAAATCATAATCAAATGATTCAATCGCCACAAACACCTCTTCTAAATTGGCAATTCTTTTTTTCGGTATTGTAATATCGACCGGAAGCTCGTGTCTAAATTCCATTACACCGTCATTTCTCGCTTCTACATTTTGTATATAACGGGCGATGGAGGAGGTTTGAAGAAGTTTATCATTCTGTTGCTCCTCTCCATCGAATTTGTATTCTCCGGAAAGCTCTAGAGCACCTTTTATCGTTACATATCCATCATGTTCTTCAATTGAGATGTCAGGTTCCAGTGAAATGGACAATAGTTCAGAAGGTTGAAAATGATGGCGAAACAAGACCGATTCCTCTACCGAAAATCGTAAAACGGACGTTTCTTCAATGGACATGCGGACTTCCTCCTTTCTCCAATCAATCTAATTTATCGTGCCATTAAAGATGTATGAAGGAGGATGGCAAAATATGCACGGGAAACAAAAATAAAAGGACCAGCTTCAATCAGAAGCTAGTCCTTTTAGCTCGTTATCTCAAAACCGAAAAAGCTTTTTCACATGCTTCAATTGTTTTTTCAATATCTTCATCCGAATGCTCTGTTGACAGAAACATTCCTTCAAATTGGGAAGGCGGCAAGTAAATGCCTTCATCCGCCATAACACGATAATACTTTGCAAAAAAATCAAGGTTTGATGTTTTTGCTTTTTCGTAATTGACAACATCTTCATTTGTAAAGAAAAATCCGATCATTGATCCCGCTCTATTAATCGTATGAGGGATTTCATATTTCTGAGCAGCTTTGCGCAATCCTTCCTCTAATTTATCCGCTTTTCTTTTAAATTCTTTATATGTGTCTGGTGTAAGCTGAATGAGTGTTTCATATCCGGCTGTCATCGCAAGCGGATTTCCTGAAAGTGTCCCCGCTTGATAGATAGGACCGACAGGAGCGATTTTTTCCATGATGTCCGCCCGTCCGCCATAGGCCCCGACTGGAAGTCCTCCTCCAATGACTTTCCCCAAACATGTCAAATCCGGAGTCACTCCAAAGTATCCTTGGGCGCAATGATAGTCAACGCGAAAACCGGTCATCACTTCGTCAAAAATCAGAAGCGATTCGTATTGTTTGGTGATCTCGCGCAAGCCTTCTAAAAAGCCTTCTTTAGGCGGTACAACACCCATATTTCCGGCTACTGGCTCGACGATCACGGCAGCTATGTCTTCGCCAAATTTTTCAAAAGCAAAGCGGACGCTCTCTAAATCATTATATGGAACAGTAATCGTATGCTGGGCAATTCCTTCCGGCACCCCTGGACTATCCGGAAGCCCTAATGTGGCAACTCCTGATCCAGCCTTAATGAGCAGCGAATCTCCATGGCCATGATAACATCCTTCAAATTTTAAAATTTTATTTCTTCCCGTATATCCGCGGGCAAGGCGCAATGCGCTCATTGTCGCTTCCGTACCAGAGTTCACCATCCGCACAATTTCAACGGAAGGAACCCTCTCCACAACGAGCTCCGCCAGCTTATTTTCAATCAAGGTCGGCGCCCCAAAGCTCGTTCCTTGTTCCGCTATTTTCTTTAATGCTTCAACAACTCTGTCATTGGCATGTCCTAAAATTAACGGTCCCCATGAAAGAACATAATCAATATATTCGTTGCCATCAATGTCATACACTTTAGAACCTTTTCCGCGCTCAATAAAGATCGGATTCATTTGAACGGATTTAAACGCGCGCACAGGGCTGTTGACCCCGCCGGGCATCAACGTCTTCGCTTTTTCAAATGCTTTTATCGAACGTTCATATTTCATGAAATGAGCCCCCTTTTCAATAATCAGACTGTTCATCTAACCAACGGGCAACATCTTTTGCATGGTACGTAATCATTAAATCCGCGCCGGCTCTTTTCATGCTTGTAAGCATTTCAAGGACAGTGCCTTTTTCATCAATCCATCCATTTTCAGCTGCCGCTTTAATCATTGAGTACTCGCCGCTTACATTATAAGCAACGACAGGAAGGTTAAAATGATTTTTAACATCACGGACAATGTCTAAATAAGAAAGCGCCGGTTTCACAATTAAAAAATCGCATCCTTGTTCAACATCTGCTTCTGCTTCCCTTAATGCCTCCAGCCTGTTAGCCGGATCCATCTGGTACGTCTTCCGATCACCGAATTTCGGCGTGCTTTCAGCTGCTTCCCGGAACGGACCGTAAAAAGCACTGGCATATTTGACCGCATATGACATAATTGGAATATGAACAAAGCCTTCTTCATCAAGCGCTTCCCGAATGGCTGCGACAAATCCGTCCATCATATTGGATGGAGCAATTATATCCGCCCCGGCTTTTGCCTGGCTGACAGCTGTTTTGGCTAATAATTTTAACGAAGCATCATTTACAATTTGCCCGTTTTCCACAACTCCGCAATGACCGTGATCAGTATATTCACATAGACAAGTATCTGCGATAACGACAAGATCAGAATGCTGCTGTTTAATTTGAGCGATAGCCCGCTGCACGATGCCGTGATCATGGTATGCTCCTGAACCGACTTCATCCTTTTCATGAGGAATGCCGAATAAAATAACTGATTTAATTCCCAGCTTGACAACTTCTTCAATTTCTTCATTTAACCGGTCCAATGAAACTTGAAAAACTCCCGGCATCGATTGCACTGGATTTTTTTGATTTTCCCCTTCGACAACAAAAATCGGATATATTAAATCTTCTTTATGAAGGCGGGTTTCCCTGACCATAGCCCGCAGATTAGCTGTATGCCGCAATCGTCTATGCCGTGCAAAATTCAGCATGATCTATTCCTCCCTTTTTTCTGCGTATGCACACATTTTTTCCAGCATTCCATCAATTGTATATTTTTCTGGCATAATGCAAGTACACTTTATTTTATAAGACAGTAATTTATCTCTTGTTATCGGTCCGATGCAAACAAACACAATATCCTGAATCCTGTTTTCCAACCCGTTTCTTTTGACAATTTGCATAAATGCAGAAGCTGTGGAAGAACTCGTCAGCGTAATAAAATCAATCGTTTTATTTTCAAGCAAATGCAACACTTCTTTTTCATTTTCCAACAATTGTATTGTTTCATAAACAACAAAATCAAAGAAAAAAATCTTTTTTTCTGTTAATACTTCACGTAAATAAGTGCGTGCCAAATTCCCGCGGGCAATTACTATTTTGCTGTCTTGCCGAACATGATCGATTAATTCTTCCGCTAAGCTTTCGGCACGAAACTCTTCAGGACATAAAGAAACCTTCCATCCTATTTTCTCCGCAGCTTTTTTTGTCTTTACACCGACACAAGCAACGTTGACGTTTTTCAGATCTTCTAATTCCAATGACAAGTCTTTTACATGTTCGGAAAAATATTGAACGCCGTTTGCACTAGTAAAAACAATCCAGTCTTTAGATGTTAACTGTTTTAAAACGGGGAGGGCATTGAAATCCGTTTCTGTTTTCCTTGTTGCAATTAACGGAACTTCTATAGGACAGCCTCCCGCCGCTTGAATTTTCTTTGAGAATTCGGCAGCCTGGCTGTTCGCTCTCGTCACTAACACATTAAAACCATTCAATGGTTTTTCAGCACTCATTCATGGTTTAGCTCCTTTCTCACTTGTTCGACCAGCTCTTTGGCGCCTTGAGACGATAGAAGTGCTGCCATATCCTTTCCAAGTAAATTCGGATCTTTTCCAGTTTTCGTCTCTTTATATACCGTTTTTCCATTCGGAGATGCAACAAGTGCTGTTAACACAATTTCTTCATTTTCATCAACTTGAGCTAAACCAGCAATAGGCACTTGACAGCTTCCTTCCATATCATGCAAAAAAGCCCGCTCTGTCAAAACGGCTTTCTCCGTCCGTTCGTCATTTAGTTTTCTTAAAGCTGCAAGCAGTTCATGATCATCTTCTCGGCATTCTATCGCCAAAGCTCCCTGACCGACTGCCGGAACGCACATATCAGGCGGTAAAAAGTACGCATTTTCCAATTCGTCTTTCCAGCCCATTCGTTTAAGACCTGCTGCTGCTAAAATGATTGCATCATAATCGTTGCCTTCCCGCAGCTTCTTTAGACGCGTATCAATATTTCCGCGAATCCAACGGACGGTTACATCGGGGCGGACGGCTAAAATTTGGGCGCTCCTTCTTAAGCTGCTCGTTCCAACAACAGCGCCAGCTTTCAAATCTCTTAAAGTTTGGCAATCCTTCGAAATCAAAACATCGCGGTAATCTTCTCGTTTAGGAATGCAGCCGATCGTCAAGCCATTCGGCAAGACAGACGGCACATCCTTCATGCTGTGCACGGCCATATCAATATCACCGTTTAGCATAGCCTGCTCAATTTCTTTTACAAAAAGGCCTTTCCCGCCTACTTTTGAAAGAGTGACATCAACTATTTTATCACCTTTTGTGACAATTTCTTTTATTTCGAATTCAAATGGGGCTCCAAGCTCTTTTAATCTCTCGATCACCCAATTTGTTTGGGCGATTGCTAACCGACTTCGCCTTGACCCGACAATAATTTTTCGCATAAACATCCTCCTGAGCACATGCATTAATGGAAATTCGATAAGCTTCCAAATAAAAAGAAATTAACTAACAGCACTAAAAATGAGGCAACGTTTAAAAAGGCAATTCTTTTCCATTGCCACTCTTTTACTACTCTGGCATACAAATAAAAACTGTATATGCCTAAAACAGAAAATGAACCGATCACTTTTGCATCATACCAGTTCAAATTTGGCACCTTTAAATAAGCCCATATCATTCCTAAAATGAGAGCTAATAGCAATATAGGTACACCGATCATATTTAAAACATATGTCATATAATCCAGTTTTGCCAAATCTTGAATGCGATGAAGCCTTTTCCCCCATTTTTTCTTTTTTAATAAGTTGTGCTGTATCAAATAAAGAATGGAAAAAACAAATGAAAGCGAAAACGCTCCGTATGATAGTATCGCCATCGTGATATGGATCAATAACAGTTCTGAAATTAACCTGCTGGATACTTCAGTCGATACTGCCTCTGAAGGAGCAAACGTCCGGATGGCCATAATGATAAAACCAATGACATTCGTAAAGAAGACAATAAAATCGACTCGAAGCAGCCGGTTGATCACAAGGGAAAGAGTGACCAATACCCATGCATAAAAATAAAGGCCTTCCGCTACGTTTAAAACCGGAAATCTGCCCGTTTGCGCCATTTGCGAAAATAAAAAAAAGGATTGTAAAACCCAGACAATAGAAAGTAACCAGAAGGCTATTTTGTTTGCCTTCCGGTTATGATGCAAAAAATCTATAAAATATAAGAAAACGCTCAATGCATATAAAACAATCATCAATTCGTTTAATCTAATGATATTCCAATCAAACATATATTAGTTTTTCCTTTCACTTACATTTCAAGTGAAACATTTTTTGAATGCGTTTTTAATTGAACGGAAGGAGTTTGTTCTATTAATTCCTCATCTAAATCTAAATTAAAAATCTCTTTAAACAATTCCAAAGATTGTTCGCCATTTGGAAGAGCAGCCAGCTCTTTCACTTTTAAAATCGGATCTCTCAACATTTGATTGACAATGCTTTTCGTATGTTTATTTAATATTTTTCTTTCGCGTTCTGTCAAATTCGGCAGCTTCCGTTCAATACTTTTCATTGTTTCCGATTGGATAAGAAGAGCTTTTTCCCTCAATGCAGCAATAACCGGAACAACCCCTAATGTATTCAGCCATTTCGAAAACTCCAAGACCTCTCGCTCGATCATGATTTCAATTTGTTCAGCCGCTTCTTTTCTTTCCTGCAAATTCGCTTCGACAATTCCTTCCAAATCATCGATATCATATAAAAAAATGCTGTCTATTTCACTCAATGCAGGATCTAAATCGCGTGGAACCGCAATATCCACCATCAGAAACGGGCGGCCTTTTCTTAACTTTTCAACATCTAACATCATGTCTTTCGAAATCACAAAACTCTTTGCACCTGTTGAACTAATTAAAATATCTGCCTCAATAAGCGCACACTGAAGCTCAGACATCATTTTTGCTTGTCCGGAAAAACGCTTCGCCAATTCATTCGCTTTTTCAAATGTACGGTTCATAACTGTAATTTGTTTGACTCCGCTGCCATGTAAATTTTGTACGGCAAGCTCTCCCATTTTTCCTGCGCCTAAAATAAGCACATGCTTGCTCGATAGGTCGCCGAAAATTTTTTTTGCCAATTCTACGGCAGCATAGCTGACGGAAACAGCATTTGAACCGATTTCCGTTTCCGAATGGGCTTCTTTAGCCAATGTTACTGCCTGTTTAAACAGTTGATTAAAAATCGTTCCGATCGTGTTATGTTCTTGAGCTAATAAAAAGCTTGAACGGACTTGTCCTAAAATTTGCGTTTCGCCTAAAATCATAGAATCCAGGCCGCATGCCACCCGAAACAAGTGCTGAACAGCCTGTTCATTTTCAAAGTATTTTAGATACGAATCGAACTCCTCAATGTCCATATTGAACCATTCAGCTAAAAATGCTTTTATATAATAACGCCCTGTATGAAGCTGATCAACAACTGCATAGATTTCTGTCCGGTTGCAGGTGGAAACGATCACGTTTTCCAAAATGCTTTTTTCATTCTTCAACCGTTTCATTGCAGAAGCTAAATCATTGCTGCTAAAACTCAACCTTTCGCGAATTTCAACAGGGGCTGTTTTATAATTTAACCCAACAGCTAAAATATGCATCTCCGACCCCCCAAAAGCAAATACATACTGACTTTATTATAACAAAATATCGACAAAAAAATGTGAACAGTATATGAAACTGTATGATATGATGATAAAGTAAGAAACAGATATAAATTATATTAATTATTACATTAAAAATATTATCAAAAAAGAGAGCCGGAATCAAGTCATCAAAACAGAGGTGATCGTTAAGTGCGTTGGACGTTTGTTGCTATGATTATGCTGGAGATCGGGCTTTATTTCTTGTTGAAAAATTTCGATCTCTTTTTCAATATGAACATGAACACTTTGCCTTTCTTTTTCATCATGTTTGGCATCGCCTTTATGGTTCAGGCAAAAGCGGAAAAGGATGACCAAGCAATCGTTCCTGCCGTTCTGCTGCTTGGCCTTGGCATCCATTTTTTATGGGGAAAATCATTCCCGTTCTGGCCTGATGATTTAACCGCAATGATCTGGATCATTGCCCTTGCTTTCATCATTCGGTCTGCTCAAACAAAAAGCGGGTTTGCACAAGGATTTATCCTTCTTTTGATCGGAAGTTTCCTTTACTATTTTCCGTCCGCTTTGACATCTTTTATTCAAAAGAGCGTTTCCAATTGGCAAGCCTTTTGGCCGATTCTTTTTGTTATTGCAGGTTTGTATTTATTGTTTTTCAGAAAAAAATAAAAGGAAACAGCTCGAAGCGGTAAAGCTTCTCGAGCTTTTCCTTCTGTATCCAGCCTAAAGCAATTTCGTTTTATGATAGGAATGGATAAATGGCTGACCATGCATCCTCTTTTCCGTAGCCAGTTTCTGCTGAAAAAAGAATAAGCGGATCATTTTTTTCCATTTTTAGCGTTTCCTTCACTACTTTTAAGTGTTTTTGCCATTTTCCTTTAGGAATTTTATCCGCCTTTGTGGCGACAATTACAGCAGGAATTCCATGATATTTTAAAAATTCGTACATCATGACATCATCAGATGTAGGTGCATGGCGGATGTCAATGATAAGAATACATGCTTTAAGCTGTTCTCTTTTGAGCAAATACGCTTCGATCATTTTCCCCCATTTTTCCCGCTCCCTTTTCGACACTTTGGCAAATCCATATCCGGGAACATCAACGAAATAAAATTGATCGTTAATTAAATAAAAGTTTAACGTTTGCGTTTTCCCAGGCTTTGAAGAGGTTCTCGCCAAATTTTTTCTATTGATCATTTTATTAATAAACGAAGATTTCCCGACGTTAGACCTTCCTGCCAGAGCGATTTCTGGAAAATCGGTTGATGGATATTGATCAGATTTAACCGCACTTATGACAATTTCTGCTTTTGTTACCTTCATTCTTTTTCTCCTGCCAATGCATGTTTTAATACTTCATCCATATGTGAGACAAGAACAAAAGTCAATTCTTTTCTCACGCTTTCTGGTATATCATCTAAATCCTTTTCATTTTCCTTCGGCAAAATAATTTTCTTTAAACCGGCACGATGGGCGCTTAATGTTTTTTCTTTTAAACCGCCTATCGGCAGAACGCGGCCTCTTAAAGTAATTTCACCTGTCATTCCGACTTCTTTTCGAACCGGTCTTCCAGTTAATGCTGAAATAAGCGCCGTTGCCATCGTAATGCCTGCAGACGGTCCATCTTTTGGAACAGCTCCTTCAGGCACATGAATATGGATATCATATTGTTCGTGGAAATCTGGATCTATCTTTAGTTCTTTTGTTCTAGATCGAATATAGCTGAAAGCGGCTTGAGCCGATTCCTTCATGACATCTCCGAGCTTTCCGGTTAAAATCAGCTTGCCTTTACCCGGAGAGATGGACACTTCAATGGACAGCGTATCGCCGCCGACCGTCGTATATGCGAGACCGGTCGCCACACCGATTTGATCCTGCAATTCTGCCTGACCGTATCGAAACAATTTTTTGCCCAAAAAGTCTTCAAGAGTTTTAGCGGTTACAACAATTCTTTTTCTTTCACCTGTTACAATCGTTTTCGCTGCTTTTCGGCATATTGCTGCGATTTGGCGTTCTAACCCTCTTACCCCTGCTTCGCGCGTATAATAACGAATTATATTTAAAATTGCTTCTTCTCTTATTTGCAAGTGACCTTTTTTCAGTCCATGCTCTTTTAATTGTTTTGGAAGAAGATGATCTTTGGCGATATGAACTTTTTCTAATTCGGTATAACCGGCAATTGTGATAATTTCCATTCTGTCGCGCAGCGGACCTGGAATAGTTGCTAAATTATTGGCTGTCGCAATAAACATGACTTTTGATAAATCATATGGCTCTTCAATATAATGATCGCTGAAATTATGGTTTTGCTCCGGATCCAGCACTTCAAGAAGAGCAGCTGAAGGATCACCGCGAAAATCGCTGGACATTTTATCAATTTCATCCAGCAAAAATACCGGATTAATCGTTCCCGCTTTTTTCATCCCTTGAATGATCCGACCCGGCATCGCACCGACATATGTTCTTCTATGGCCTCTTATTTCCGATTCATCCCGAACGCCGCCAAGAGAAATTCGAACGAACTTTCTATTTAATGATTTTGCAACAGAACGGGCAAGAGATGTTTTCCCAACGCCAGGCGGTCCCACTAAACATAAAATAGGGCCCTTAAGCGAATTTGTTAATTTTTGCACTGCTAAATATTCAAGCACCCGTTCCTTTACTTTATCTAGTCCGTAATGCTCTTCATTTAAGATCACTTCCGCCAGCTTTATATCCAGTCTGTCCTCTGTTGCCTTGTTCCACGGCAAGGAAATAAGCCAGTCTAAGTAATTGCGGATCACCGCACTTTCAGCGGATGTTGAAGGGATTTTTTCATATCGGCTGAGCTCTTTCATAGCCGTTTTATAAACATGTTCCGGCATTCCCGATTTTTCGATTTTTTCAGTCAAATCTTCTATTTCGCCCGTTTTCCCTTCCTTTTCTCCGAGCTCTTTTTGAATGGCCTTCATTTGTTCGCGCAAATAATATTCTTTTTGCGTCCGTTCCATTGATTGACGGACCCGCTGGCCTATTTTCTTTTCAAGCTGCAGGACTTCCTTCTCATTATGGAGCATTTGAATAATTTTATTTAATCTTTCTTTCACATCAAATGTTTCTAATATTTCTTGCTTATCTTTCAGCTTGATCGGCAAGTGGGAAGCAATAATATCGGCCAATCTTCCCGGTTCATCTATATCCAAAACGGTTGCAAACGTCTCACTTGAAATTTTTTTAGACATTTTTATGTATTGCTCAAAATATTCAAGCGCAGTTCGCATCAAAGCTTCTTCTTCAACATCTTTTTGAAGCGGTTCTTCATAAGTATCAACTTGTACAGAAATATATGGTTCCTTGCTTTCAAAACTTTTGATTGCGCCTCTTTTTTGTCCCTCGACTAGCACGCGAATGGTGCCGTTCGGCAGTTTGAGCATTTGCTTAATTTTCGTCAGCGTTCCAATATGGTATAAATCATCCTCTTTTGGATCATCTATTGAAACTTCCTTTTGTGTTGTTAAAAATATCATATGATCATCCATCATCGCCTTCTCAAGCGCCTGTACAGATTTATCGCGTCCTACATCTAAATGTAGCACCATCGATGGATAAACTAACAAACCTCGAAGCGGTAGGAGGGGGACGATTCTATTCTCTTTTTTCGCCATATTTTTACACCTCCATCATGTGAAAAATAGATTATACAGCGTCCTTGTTCAATTCTATCCTATTCTTTCTGCACTGTCTATTTTCAAACTTATCTTTATTGAAAGGAATAAATAACTGCCTCAACAAAAATAAAGGTTCAGTGCCACGGCCTGAACCCTGTTAGGCATTTGGAATGAAGACGCTGCTTTAAACCGATTTTTTCTCTATGATTGTCTCTGGATAAATTTGCTCCGTTGGAGGATTGATAAGCGCACAATCTAACACTTCCTGAAAGCTTCGAACAGGAATAATTTCAATGTCTTCAATCGTTTTTAAAATTGACTGCATATTCTCCTCTGGTATGATCACTTTTTTTGCACCTGCCATCTTGGCAGCTTTTATTTTTGGAATAATTCCGCCAATCGGTTTTACATTCCCATGAATGCTGATCTCTCCAGTCATCGCAACGGTATTATCAACAGGAATTTTGTGGATGGCAGAAAAAATGCCGGTTGCCATCGCTATTCCTGCACTCGGTCCATCAACAGGTACCCCGCCGGGAAAGTTTACATGAATATCATAATCATGGGCATTAACTCCCATTGATCGTAACACTGTTATGACATTTTCAACGGAGCCTTTGGCCATGCTTTTTCTTTTGATGGATTTTCCGCGGTCGCCAATGTTTTCTTCTTCTACAATACCTGTAATGTTGATCGTTCCTTTTTCTTTTGCCGGAATAACCGTCACTTCCACCTCTAATAAAAAGCCGCTGTTTGGTCCGTAAACAGCAAGACCGTTCACCAGTCCAACTTTAGGTTCATTTCCAATTTTCTTTTCATATTTTGGTGTAAGCTGGCTGGAATGGACAATCCATTCAATATCTTCGACTTTCACTTCATTTCGGTCCTCGGTGATGGCAATTCCAGCAGCAATTTGCATCATATTGGCAATTTCTCTTCCATTGCGGGCATAAGAAGTTAAAATGGATATTCCTTTTTCTGAAATTTTTACATTTACTTTTTCAGCCGCTTTCCGAGCAACGACCGCGAGTTCATCGGCCGTTAAATCTCTAAAAAATACTTCAAGGCAGCGCGAGCGAATGGCGGGCGGTATTTCAGATGGTGTTCTTGTAGTTGCCCCGATCAAGCGAAAATCAGCCGGGAGACCGTTTTGGAAAATATCATGAATATGACTTGGAATTTGAGAATTTTCTTCACTATAATAGGCGCTTTCTAAAAAAACTTTTCGGTCTTCAAGTACTTTTAACAGTTTATTCATTTGAATGGGATGGAGTTCGCCAATTTCATCAATAAACAACACGCCGCCGTGTGCATGAGTCACTGCTCCTTGTTTCGGCTGTGGAATTCCGGCTTGTCCCATTGCCCCAGCACCTTGATAAATGGGATCATGAACAGAACCTATTAAAGGATCAGCTATTCCCCGTTCATCAAATCTCGCTGTTGTTGCATCCAATTCAACAAAAACAGCATTATGTTGAAAAGGAGACTTTTTATTTCTTTTCGCTTCTTCAAGAACGAGCCTTGCAGCAGCCGTTTTTCCTACACCAGGAGGTCCGTAAATAATAACATGCTGGGGATTCGGCCCGCATAAAGCCGCTTTTAATGCTTTGATGCCATCCTCCTGTCCGACGATGTCAGAAAAGCTTTTTGGACGAATTCGTTCTGAAAGCGGCTTTGATAATTGGATAGCTCTCATTTTTCTCAATTGTTCCATTTCTTTTTTCGACTCGCGGTCAATGGAAATTTTTTGCGTCCGCTGATTCCGCAATAAATTCCAAAAATAAAGACCGACAATGACTCCGAAAATTAATTGTATGAAAAGGGCAATCCCTGTCCAGTTCATCCTGAGTTTCCTCCTCAACAAATGTTTATCCCCTATTATCTCCTTTGCATATACGGATTAAACATATGTTGAGGACGGATTTTCATGAAAAGAAGGATCGAGTTGTATGAACTCGATCCTTCTTATTTTTATGAGAACAACTATCCTTTTACAAAACTAAACTGCTGCAAATTCAGACTAAAAAGCCCGTCAAAACGTGTCTTATGCGGAAGTTTTCGTATCTTCATTTATAATGGTTCCATCATTTGCAATCAGCTTCGGAGGAATTTTTTCTCTTACAGTGTTTGCCGTGATGACACATTTTGTAATATCATCACGAGACGGCAATTCAAACATCACATCAAGCATAATGCCTTCAATGATAGAACGAAGGCCGCGCGCACCTGTTTTTCGTTCAATTGCTTTTTTCGCAATTTCTGATAATGCTTCTTCTTCAAATTCCAGCTCAACGCCATCTAGCTCGAGCATTTTTTGATATTGTTTAACAAGCGCGTTTTTCGGTTTTGTTAATATTTCGACAAGTGCTGCTTCATCAAGCGGTTCAAGGCTGGCAATGACAGGCAAACGCCCGATAAATTCCGGAATTAACCCGAATTTTAATAAATCCTCAGGTAGCACCTTTGAAAGCAGTTGCTTTTGATCAAGCTCTTTGTTTCGGCTATCTGCTCCAAATCCAATGACCTTTTGCCCTAATCTGCGCTTGATGATTTGCTCTATGCCGTCAAATGCTCCGCCGCAAATAAATAATATATTAGTCGTATCGATTTGGATAAATTCTTGATGCGGATGTTTTCTTCCGCCTTGTGGAGGAACACTTGCTACAGTTCCTTCCAAAATTTTCAGAAGTGCTTGTTGGACGCCTTCACCAGACACATCTCTTGTAATGGATGGATTTTCTGATTTTCTAGCAATTTTGTCAATCTCATCGATGTAAATAATTCCTTTTTCCGCTTTTTCCACATCGTAATCAGCAGCTTGGATTAGCTTCAGCAAAATATTTTCAACATCTTCCCCAACGTATCCAGCTTCCGTTAGCGACGTTGCGTCAGCAATTGCAAATGGAACATTCAAAATGCGTGCAAGCGTTTGTGCAAGCAGCGTTTTTCCGCTTCCTGTCGGCCCGATTAACACAATATTACTTTTGGACAGCTCAACATCATCAATTTTATTGTTTGAATTAATCCGCTTATAATGGTTGTAAACTGCAACCGCCAAAGATTTTTTTGCCTGCTCCTGCCCGATTACATATTCATCTAGGATGCTGAGAATTTCTTTCGGTTTCGGAACATCCTTAAATTCAGCCTCTTCTTCTGTGCCAAGCTCCTCTTCTACAATTTCTGTGCAAAGTTCAATACATTCATCGCATATATAGACGCCAGGACCAGCAACCAGCTTTCTCACTTGATCTTGAGTTTTTCCGCAAAACGAACATTTTAACTGTCCCTTTTCATCGTTAAACTTAAACATGATATCACCCCTTAATTTCCTTCATTGCCTCCCCACCCATATATAAACCGCACGCATGAATCGGGGAACAATGCTTTTCAAACAAAAGAAAAGTATGTATCGCATTTTATCATAAAACAAAAGAAAAGCGGTAATGAAAAGTATGTATAGTTATGTGACAATTATTATGTACAGTTTCGAACGATTTAACGCTTTTCATTTTATAAAACAAGGCACGATCAAATCGCGCCTTGTTATCAACTTTATCAAAGATCATGATGTTCCTGTAACTATATTATGCAACATCTTTTCTATTTTCTACAAGAAAATCGACCGCTTTTTTAATTTTTAAATCTTCTTTTATTCCTTCTGTTGAACCGAGTGCTCTCTTAACGCTTTCAACTGGCATATTGTACATGTCAGCCATTTTTTGCAGCTCTTCATTTACTTCTTCTTCTGTCACATCAATGTTTTCAGCTTTCGCAATTGCTTCTAATGTTAAGTTATATTTCACGCGCTTTTCAGCGTCTTTTCTCATTTGTTCACGCAATTCTTCTTCGCTTTGGCCAGAGAATTGGTAATACAGTTCTAAGTTCAAGCCTTGCAATTGCAAGCGTTGTTGAAATTCATTCATCATTCTTTCAAGTTCATTGTCAATCATCACTTGCGGAATGTCCACTTCAACATTTTCTGCAGCTTTTTCAACAAGTTCATCACGAAGTTTATTTTCAGCTTGTGTGTTCTTTTGCTCTTCTAAACGCTCTCTAATTTTCGCCTTTAATTCTTCAAGTGTTTCAACCTCATCGTTTACATCTTTTGCAAATTCATCATCCAATGCAGGGAGTTCTTTCGTTTTGATTTCATGAATTTTCACTTTAAAGACAGCCGGTTTTCCAGCAAGCTTTTCCTCATGATATTCTTCAGGGAACGTTACTTCTACATCCTTTTCTTCGCCTGCTTCAAGCCCGATCAACTGATCTTCAAAACCAGGGATAAATGTGCCGGAGCCGACTTCCAAAGAATAATTCTCAGCTTTTCCGCCTTCAAACGCTTCGCCGTCAACAAAACCTTCGAAGTCGAGGACGACTGTATCTCCCTCTTCCACTTTTCCTTCTTCTTTCACAACCAATTCAGCATGCCGTTCTTGAAGCTGTTTTAATTCGTTTTCCACATCTTCATCCGTAACGGTTGTATCTTCTTTTTGGACATCCAAACCTTTATATTCGCCAAGTTTCACTTCTGGTTTGACCGTTACTTTAGCCGTAAAAATAAGCGGTTTATCTTTTTCAATTTGTTCAATATCAATTTCAGGACGGTCTACCGGTTCAATTCCAGCTTCTTCAACCGCTTTTGGGTAAACTTCTGGAAGCAAAATATCAAGCGCATCTTGATATAGCGCCTCAACACCGAATCTCTTTTCAAAAATAGGGCGCGGCACTCTTCCTTTGCGGAATCCTGGAACAGCTACATTTTTTACAACTTTTTTAAATGCTCGATCCAGCGCTTCTTTAAATGTTTGTGCATCTACTTCAACGGTTAAGACTCCTTCGTTTTTCTCTAATTTTTCCCATTTAACTGACATTTGTTTCCCTCCAACAATCTATAAATATTATTCGTGAGTACACGATAAAAATTTTTTATATGCCTTGTCCGTAAAGAAACAAGCCATAAAATAAATATGTCAAAAAAGGATAACCGGCACCAATAGCAAGAAAGGTGCATACAAAAAATATACATTTTACAACCATTTTATTATACCATAGGATTCAATCCTTTCAATAGGACTCTACCATCTAATGTTTGAAATTTCTTCAATTTGTCTAATTTTATCGCAAACTGAAATAAACTCAGCACTTTTTATGTTGTAAATCCGCTCAACTTCCGTCAGCTTGATGACGATCCCAAAAATTTCGTAGCCAACGTAATGAAGCGCTGCTGCCCAAATATTTGCATTTTCCGGTTTAGGATGAAAAGGATACATGACATATAAATGACGAATCCATATATCTTTTACAGCTTCGAAAAGGGTTGGATTTTCATTTCCTAAAAAATCGTCCAAAAGATTGAGCACTTTTTTGGCAAACGTCATTTCTAATAAATCTTGAAGATGGATAGGATTTACAGCGGTAGTTTCCCCGAATTTCTCAACGGTCATTATTCGTGCTATTTCATGATCTCGCAATATTTGCAGCAGCATTGTTTTCACAACCGGATGGACCGTTTTTGACTGAAGCATCTCTTCAATCGTATGTAAATTTTTTTTAACATTATTATTATTTTTGATCGAATGTATGTAGGAAATTTGCTTGTCCAGCCTGCTGAAAAGATCATCGTCATTCGGTTCTGGACTGATTTGCTCTTCGCTCATCCTCCGGCTAAAATGAAGCAGCTTGTAAAACTGTTCTGCATGTGCTGCCGGAAGTTTATTTTCTTCCAAAACCGCTTCAATCGTCGTTTTTACCTCATCATATTGTCCAAGCTGTACTAAAATCGTTAAATACATCTGCAATATTTCAAAATAATTTCCTTTTGCTTCGTGAAGCATTTTTTTACAAATTTGTTTTGCTTCCTGATATTCTCCAAGCTCCATTAAGCATAAAGCAATTCCTATTTCAATATCAGGGTGATTTGAATTCCAAGATCTCGCCTCTAAAAAAAGGTCGAGCGCTTGTTCAAATTGTTTATTATGTAACGCATTCATTCCTTTTTCAATCAATCGTTCATTAAGTCGGGGAAAGGGAATGATTTTTCCATTCGCTTTTTTCATTGTAGAAAACCTCTTTATGATTTTGCTACAAGTTTACCAGCTGAGCAACGAGAAAACAAGAATCAAAAGAAAAAGCGGAGGATGCAATCATCATCCCCACGCTTTTGCCTTTTGTTCAAATTGGCTGATCTGCTCTTCATATAATAATGTAAATCCTATTTCGTCGCGTCCATTTAAAAGCATTTCCTTCCAATGCTCATTAATGTCAAAATGAAACTCAAATCCTTCTTGATCAAATACTTTTTGCTGCTCTAAATCAATCGTGCATTCGTACACATTTCCTTCCGCTTTTTTGAGCAATGTTTCAAACACTTCTTCATTGACCCGTATCGGCAGGATTCCGTTTTTTAAACAGTTTTGATAAAAAATATCTGCGAAGCTAGGCGCGATAATTGCGCGGAAACCAAAGTCTGCTAAAGCCCATGGAGCATGCTCTCTTGATGAACCGCAACCGAAATTTTCGCCAGCTAGCAAAATTTGTGCGCCTTTGTAGACTGGCTGATTTAACTCGAATTGTGGATTTTCCTCACCATTATCTAAATATCTCCAATCAAAAAAAGCAAATCTTCCATAACCTGTCCGTTCAATTCGTTTTAAAAATTGTTTCGGAATGATTTGGTCCGTATCCACATTTGTTCTATTTAATACTGCAATATGGCTAGTTAATGTTGTAAAAGGCTGCATGCTGCTTCTTCCCTCCTCATTTTACTGCTTCAAGCTTCTCTGTCCGAATATCAACAAACTTACCATAAATTGCTGCCAGTGCTGCCATTGCAGGACTCACTAAGTGAGTTCTTGCCCCTTTCCCTTGACGTCCTTCAAAGTTGCGGTTGGAAGTAGACGCACATCGTTTTCCAGGAGGCACGACATCGTTATTCATGCTTAAACACATGCTGCATCCAGAATCTCTCCATTCAAAACCAGCATTGATGAAAATTTCATGCAATCCTTCTTGTTCTGCTGCTTGTTTTACTTTTTGGGAGCCTGGAACTACGATCGCTTTCACATTTGGAGCAACCTTTCGTCCTTTAATTACATTCGCCGCTGCACGCAAATCAGTTAGTCTTGAGTTTGTACATGATCCAATGAATACATAATCGATTTCAATGTCTTGAATGTTCGTTCCCGGTTCAAGTCCCATGTACTCATACGCCCGTTTGAAGGAAGCTGCTTCATTTTCATTGCGTGCATCCTCAAGTGTCGGAATCGAATGGTCAACAGGCAGCACCATGCTTGGATTTGTACCCCAGGTAACCATCGGTGCGATGTCTTCCCCGCGGATTTCAATCGTTTTATCAAATGTAGCTCCTGGATCAGATCTTAAAGATTTCCAGTAAGCAACTGCTTTTTCGAACTCTTCCCCTTTCGGAGCATATTTTCTTCCTTTTATATAATTAAAGGTTGTTTCATCCGGAGCTATTAAACCGGCGCGGGCACCTGCTTCGATTGACATATTGCAAATAGTCATCCGTTCATCCATTGATAAGCTTTCAATCACTTCACCCGAATATTCAATAACATAGCCTGTACCGAAATCAACACCAAATTTTCCAATAATGTAAAGGATGACGTCTTTGGCCGTGACTCCTTCTGACAAAGATCCTGTCACTTTCACTTGCAAAGTTTTCGGACGGTGCTGCCATAATGTTTGAGTGGCCAAAACGTGTTCTACTTCACTTGTTCCGATTCCAAATGCCAGCGCCCCAAAAGCGCCGTGTGTCGATGTATGGCTGTCTCCGCATACAATAGTCTTTCCTGGAAGAGTAAGCCCTAATTCCGGACCGATAACATGGACAATTCCTTGATCATCGCTGTCTAATCCTGCCAGAGTAATTCCAAATTCTTGGCAGTTTCTTTCTAAAGCACTTATTTGGTTTTTAGCTACATCATCTTCAATGACAAAGCGGTTCACGGTTGGGATATTATGATCCATTGTGGCAAAGGTGAGATCAGGACGTCTCACTTTCCGTCCGTTTTGTCTCAATCCTTCAAAAGCTTGCGGTGATGTAACTTCATGTATGAGATGAAGGTCAATATAAAGCAGATCCGGTTTTCCCTCTTCCCTTACGACCACATGATCATCCCAGATTTTTTCTATTATGTTTCGAGGCTTCATTTTCTTTTTCCCCCTATTTCCTGTTTTGTATCTATTAAGAAAACGGTGAGCTTCTCCTCCCGGAAAAGCCCACACCCCCCCATTTTATTCGTAGGAATCGATAATATTTAATAGTGCATAATCGTTCGCAAGCACTTCTTTGATTTCTTCCACCATTTCAGTTGTATGAATAAATGCACCTTCATTATTTGTTAAATCTCTCGTGCACTTTCCGGAATCCAACACGTGTTTAACCGCTTTTTCAATGGCTCTAGCTTCTTCATGAAGATCAAAGGAATAGCGGAGCATGAGCGCACCAGATAAAATCATTCCGACAGGGTTTGCCAGGTTTTGGCCGGCAATGTCAGGAGCCGATCCATGCACTGGTTCATATAAGTGCAATCCACTGTTTGATAAGCTTGCTGAAGGAAGCATGCCCAACGATCCAGTAATCATGGATGCTTCATCGCTTAAAATGTCACCGAACATATTTTCCGTCACAATCACATCAAACTGGCTTGGCATGCGGATCAATTGCATGGCCGCATTATCAACAAGCATATGCTCCAATGTGACATCAGGGTATTTAGAAGCCAATTCTTCGGCAATTTCACGCCAAAGCTTGCTAGTTGTAAGCACGTTTGCCTTATCAACAGACGTTACTTTTCCTCGGCGTTTTTGCGCCATTTGAAAAGCTGTTTCCAAAATGCGTTCAATTTCTTTCCGTTTATAAAAAAGCGTGTCAACCGCTGCTTCTTCTCCGTCTGAAACGATTCTTTCACTCGGTTTCCCGAAATAAAGTCCGCTTGTCAATTCGCGTACAATCACCAAGTCAACATCTTCTATTTTTTCTCCCTTTAACGGAGATATTTCTTGAAGGGCTTTATAAGTTTGAACAGGGCGGATATTTGCAAATAAGTCCAACTCTTTTCGAATGCCTAGCAATCCTTTTTCCGGACGGAGTTCAGGAAGATTTTTATCCCATTTCGGACCGCCTACAGCTCCTAATAAAACCGCATCGCTTGAACGACATAATTCAATCGTTTCTTCAGGAAGAGGTGTCCCGCACTTATCTATCGCTTCTCCGCCAATTAAGCCGAATTCAAATTCAAAATCATGTTTGTAATATTGTCCAATAGCCTTTAAAACCTCAATAGCTCCGTTCGCTACTTCTTTTCCAATGCCGTCTCCCGGCAAAACAGCGATTTTTTTCTTCATCACGTTCCACCCCTTTCATGATTTTATACAGTCGCCTGATGTTTTTCCTTCGCTGTATGTTTGAGTAATATCGCCCTGTTGACAGCATTTAGATAGGCTTTGGCAGATGCTTCAAGCACATCCTGGGCAATGCCGCGTCCTCCCATTTCAATTCCGTCCACGTTAACTTTTACATATACTTGCGCTAACGCATCGCGTCCTCCTGAATTAGATTGGATTCGGTAGTCCAGCAAAGTGACGGACTGCTTCAAACAGCGTTCTAACGTATTGTAAATAGCTTCTACGCTTCCATTTCCTGTCGCAGCCTCTTGAATTTCCTCGTTTTCTTTCGTTTTCAGCGTCACAGTGGCAGACGGGACTCCAGTCGTACCATATGTTACCTGCAGCGCACAAAGTTCATATGTTCCTTCTTCACCTGTTAATTGTTCTTCTAATACAAGAGCTACAAGATCATCTTCCGTCAATTCTTTTTTCTTTTCAGAAAGTTCCTTAAAAGCAGTGAATAAACGATTTGTCGCTTCTTCATCCATTGTAAAGCCTAATTCCTTGAGCTTTACCCGAAATGCGTGACGACCAGAATGTTTCCCTAATACTAAACTGTTGGACTGTACCCCAACAAGTTCAGGAGATATGATCTCATATGTTGTTTTTTCTTTCAGCACACCGTCTTGATGTATGCCAGATTCATGGGCAAAAGCGTTTTTCCCGACGATCGCTTTGTTTGGCGGAACTATCATTCCTGTCAATTTGCTCACTAAATCACTTGTTCTCTTAATTTCATTTAAGCGGATGTTTGTTTCAACTTTGTAATAGTCTTTTCGAATGTACAGAGCGACAGCCACTTCCTCTAAAGCTGAATTGCCCGCACGCTCTCCAATTCCGTTAATCGTACCTTCAATTTGCCCTGCTCCATGTTCTACAGCGCTGAGAGCGTTCGCTACTGCCATTCCTAAATCGTCGTGGCAATGAGCGGACAAAATGACTTGATCAATGTTTTTCACATTTTGTTTTAAATATTCAAATATTTTGCCATATTCAATCGGAGTGATATAGCCTACAGTATCAGGAATATTGATGACTTTCGCGCCGGCTTCAATCACTTTTTCAACAATTTCCGCCAAAAAATCGAGTTCAGTGCGGCAGGCATCCTCTGCAGACCATTGTATAATAGGGAAAAATTTCGCTGCATATTTGACGGATTCTACTGCACGCTCGATCACTTGCTCCTTCGTCATTTTCAATTTATATTCCCGATGAACAGGCGATGTTGCAATAAACGTATGAAGTCTTGGCTCCGCCCCGTCTTTCAATGCTTCCCACGCCGCATCGATATCTCCTTTAACAGATCTCGCCAATCCTGTAACAGAAGAATTTTTGATTGTTCTGGCAATTTCCTGTACTGAGCGAAAATCGCCTGGAGAGGAGGCAGGAAAGCCTGCCTCAATAATGTCCATTCCAACTCGTTCCAGCTGTTTTGCGATTTCTAATTTTTCTTTTAAGTTTAGGTTTACTCCAGCGGATTGCTCGCCATCTCTTAAGGTTGTGTCAAAAAAGTTAATTTTTCGCACCAGTTACCACCGCTTCCTTATTTTTAGGCTTTACAAACGGCATCATGTCTCTTAACACTCTTCCGACCTGTTCAATTTGATGCTCATTTTCACGATTGTTGATCGCGTTAAACTGCGGTCTTCCTACTTGGTTTTCCAAAATCCATTCTTTCGCAAATTTTCCAGTTTGAATATCATTCAATACAGCTTTCATGTTTTCTTTTACATGCGCATCGATTACGCGCGGTCCAGATACAAAATCACCCCATTGAGCTGTATCGGAAATGGAGTATCTCATGTTGGAAAGCCCGCCTTCATACAGTAAATCCACAATTAATTTTAGTTCATGCAAACATTCAAAATATGCAACTTCAGGCTTGTAACCTGCTTCAACAAGCGTTTCAAATCCAGCTTTTACAAGGGATGTTAACCCGCCGCAAAGAACTGCTTGCTCACCGAAAAGATCCGTTTCTGTTTCTTCTTTAAACGTTGTTTCAAGAACGCCGGCACGTGCGGATCCGATTGCTTTTGCATATGCTAAAGCCAATTCTTTCGCTTGACCTGTTACATTTTGTTCAACAGCAATCAATGCCGGAACCCCAGCTCCTTCAGTGTAAGTTCTTCGCACAAGATGACCTGGGCCTTTAGGTGCAACTAAAAATACATCCACATCGCTTGGCGGAACAATTTGATTGAAATGAACGTTAAATCCATGGGCAAATACGAGAGCATTTCCTGCTTTTAGTCCCGGCTTCACTTCATTTTCATAAAGCTCTCTTTGCTTTTCATCCGGAACAAGCACCATGATAATGTCTGCTTCTTCAACAGCTTCACGAACTGTTTTAACTTCCAATCCATCCTCTTGAGCTTTTTCAAATGATTTACCTTTTCTAACGCCAACTACTACATCTACGCCGCTTTCTTTTAAATTTAAAGCATGCGCGTGACCTTGAGAACCATATCCTAAAATCGCTACTTTCTTCCCTTCTAATACAGCTCCGTTAATATCTCCGTTATAGTATACTTTTGTCATTTGTACATCTCCCTTTCTTAAATGTTTTACTATATTTAAAAATGTATTAGACGATTGAAAAAGTTTTTTCGGACTGCTGCAGCTTTTGTGTACCGCGAGGAAAAGCTGTCAGTCCTGTTCTTGCTATTTCCTTGATGCCGTACGGTTTCAATAAGTCAATCAGCGCTTCAATTTTGTTCGGCTCACCTGTTACCTGTACGACAACGCTGTCTCTGCTAACATCAATGATCGATGCGCGAAACGGTTCGATCACACCGTATATTTCCATTCTTGTCGATGGATTTGCAACAACTTTAATTAATGCTAGTTCTCTTGCAACAATTGATTGATTTGTGATATCCATCACTTTCAACACATCAATTTGCTTATTTAATTGCTTTGTAATTTGTTCAACTTCTTTTTCTTCTTTAACATTTACAACAAATGTAATTCGCGAAACGCCTTCTATTTCCGAATGGCCGACAGAAATGCTTTCGATATTATAGTGTCTTTTCGTAAACAGGCCAGTAATTCGGTTTAAAACTCCTGATCTATTCATGACAGTCAGCGTAATGATTCGCTTCATTTCTTTATCCCCACCATTTCATTCAGTCCTTTGCCAGGAGCAATCATTGGATATACGTTTTCTTCCGGTGCTACGACGATTTCAATCAGCTCCGGCTCTCTGTTTGCAAAGCTTTTTTCCAACACTGTCTTAAGATTTTGATGATTTTGGATTCTTACTCCTTTTATTCCAAACGCTTCTGCCAATTTAATAAAATCAGGCTGCGTTTGAAAGACGGAATGAGAATAACGTTTTTCATAAAAGAGTTCTTGCCATTGGCGAACCATACCGAGCGAATTGTTGTTCAGAACGATTACTTTGATTGGCAAATTGTGCTCTTTGATTACCGCAAGCTCTTGGAAGGTCATTTGGAACCCTCCATCACCCAATATCGCGACAACCGTTCTGTTGCGGTCAGCAAATTGCGCGCCGATAGCTGAAGGGAGTCCAAAGCCCATCGTTCCAAGTCCGCCCGATGTCACCCATCTGTTTGGCGAATTAAAGCGATAATATTGCGCAGCCCACATTTGATGCTGGCCTACATCTGTTGTAACAATTGCTTCTCCTTTTGTTTGTTTATAAATTTCTTCGATCACTTCTTGAGGTTTGATTTCATTTTCAGATTTTTCATACCATAATGGATATTCTTTTTTATATTCAGCAAGATGCTGAATCCACTCTTGATGATCGCCTTTATTTCCTTCCTGCTCGATCAAAAGCTTCAATACTTGCTTCGCGTCGCCGACAATCGGAATTTGTGTGGGAACATTTTTACCAATTTCGGCAGGATCAATGTCAATATGTGCTACAGTTGCATTAGGCGCAAAATGTTTAAGATTTCCTGTCACTCTGTCATCAAAGCGGGCTCCGATGCTAATCAATAAGTCGCATTCATAAAGAGCCATGTTAGCCGCGTATGTTCCATGCATTCCTGCCATTCCTAAAAATAGAGGATGATCCGCTGGGAAACTTCCTAATCCAAGTAGAGTGTTTGTGATCGGAATTTGCTGCTGTTCAACATATTCTCTCAGTTCATTCGCAGCATTGGCATGAAGAACGCCGGCACCAGCTAAAATCACCGGTTTTTTTGCACTGCTGACCGATTCCACCAGCCTGCGGATTTGCAAGTAATTCGGCTCTAATTTCGGCTGGTAGCCAGGCAATGACAATTCCATATCATATTCGAAATTGCCTTCCGCCTGTGAAATATCTTTTGGAATATCGATCAATACAGGTCCTGGTCTTCCAGTTGTTGCGATATGAAACGCTTCTTTAACAATTCTCGGTAAATCATTTATATCCCGAACTTGATAATTATGTTTTGTAACGGGCATGGTAATTCCGATCACATCTGCTTCTTGGAAAGCATCAGAACCGATCACAGTTGTTGCTACTTGCCCTGTAAAGACGACGAGCGGCAAAGAATCAATTAATGCATCCGCAAGCCCTGTCACTAAGTTGGTTGCACCAGGTCCTGAAGTGGCAATGACGACACCCGGTTTTCCGGATATACGTGCATATCCTTCAGCAGCATGGATTCCTCCTTGCTCGTGTCTTGTTAAGACGTGAAAGACTCCAGAATTATATAGCTTATCATATATTGGCAAAACGGCTCCACCGGGATAGCCGAAAATGACTTCTACATTTTCCCTTTTTAAGGCTTCGATGAGCATTTCCGACCCCGTCATGGTTGTTGTTGTACATTTGGTTTTCAACTCATCCAACTGTACATTCGCAGTCATGAATATATCCTCCTTTTAAACAGATGTGATAGAATTTTTAGATAATGAAAAACCTTCCCGCCCCTATGAAACCCACTTATAGCAGGCCAAAGGGGCGAGAAGGTTGAATTCCCGCGGTACCACCCTTCTTCGTGATCAAATCGATCACCTCATGAACGGAATATCCGTTCTTTTCCTAACGAGTGCATTGGGATGCACCCGGCCAATCCTACTCGCTGTCCGCTTTCGAAAAGGCACTCGGAGGCGAGTTCATCCTTGGTGATAACGCCGGTTTTCAGCTCCCCCGGCTCTCTGGAGTTATCTTAACCAAAGATTACTAATCCTCTTCATCGTTTTCATCTATAAATTTTTACATTCAATTCTTCTACGAAAATTTATGTTTGAGCCTTATAATACGCTGATTTTTCAAAAGTGTCAACACCATTTTTATGAATTATTTGATTATTTTTATGAAACAGTTTTTTTGGTAACGTTTACAAACTCATTATTTCAACATTTTATAATACAATGAAAATTTTTTATGCTCTAAATTGAAATAAATATCGATTCCAAGCCATTAGGCAAAATGTGCGTAATATTTTATTTAAATTAATTTGAATAGCCAACGTTTTCAACAAATGCGGCAAAAGAAAAAACATCCATTTTATTCGAAATTACACCAGTTTTTCTTAAAGGCTCGGCAACCCGAACACTTCAGAAAGAGGGCTGTAATCTGTTTTAATCAGTAATGCAGCATATGTATGTTCTAAAACCTTGAACGTTATTCGATTTTAAATAAAAGCCCTTCACTTGAAACGAGCAATTTCGGAAGAAGGAAAAAAGACAAAGTATGTTGTATAAAAAATATTTGGAACAATATATGGTGGAGGAGATTATATGATGAACAAACAAAAGCTTGAATCTTTCTGTCTCAAACTTCCCGGTTCTGTTCATGATTACCAAATTGATTGGGAAGCAGACCGATATAAAGTGGGAGGCAAAATATTTGCGATTATAGGATGTGATTCTGAAGGAAAGCCAATCATCACGTTAAAATGTGATCCGCATCATTCTGAACAATTAAGAGAAAATTACGATGGCGTCATTCCAGGCTACTATATGAACAAAAATCATTGGATCTCAATATATTTTAACACGAACATCCCGGAGGAAATTTTGGAAAACCTGATTTTTCGTTCCTACGAACTTGTTTTTCAAAAATTGCCGAAGAAAATACAAAAGCAAATAAAACTGCAATAACTTAGGAAATAATGACATTGCTGTTTTGGGCGTCACTTATTAGATGTGAACTCCTCCTCAGTGAAAAGCCTCAAATCTTTTTAAATGGAGCTTAGAATTGGATTTGCATCCACGGATTTCGCTTATACACATGCTAGTCTTTTACATAGAAACCATAGGCCTGCAGCAATAAATTTTTAAACATTGAAACGATAAAAAGCAGAGCAAGCTAAATCCTTACTCTGTCTAATAAACTGTATTAATTATTTTTTTAAATTACTAATTGTTCTAAAGCATGTTCATTGTATTTATTAAGATCTACAATATCAAACCCGATAAAATGTTCAAACTCTTTATCAGAAAAGCAAAAATTAATTCCTTTATATTGGAATTTATTTTTTACTTCTTGTTCTGACAGACGAAACGAAAAGGTATTACCATTTTTCTTATATATTTTCTCTGCCCCAGCTAATTTAGATAATTGATGGGCTGCAGGTCCAAAAAAATTCAATCCCCACAATCCTTTCATGATGATCAATATCAAGCACTAAAAATTCATTAACTTCTAATTCCTCGGTACATTCAATATCATATGGAAAATCTGCAGGGAAAATATATAAATAGGCTAATTTAGCTTCATTGTCATACGTTATTCTAGGTTCCATTTTATCTTTTACCTCGTTATCTTTTTTCATGAACAAGAGGCACAACATTCAAACTATAATTTTTCTTAATAACATTATAACATCTTTTTTCTTCGTCATAATAAAAATCAACCTTCTAAAACGCTCCACTTTTAAAAAGCGATCGAATTCTTGACCGCTTCACTAAGCACTTTAAAAGGTTGATTTGATGGGCTTTATCGTTATAAAAATGGCGTCCCAGGAGAGATTCGAACTCCCGACCGACGGCTTAGAAGGCCGCTGCTCTATCCAGCTGAGCTACTGGGACATCGGATAATTTTTTATAATTTTTTCGAAAGACAATGTTTATTATAATTTCATGCTAAAAGTATGTCAACTACTTTTTTAAAAAATTTTTTGAGGGAGAAAAATTCTCCCTCAATGAAGAGTGGTTAAGCAAATTGGAATTTAGTGGACAAGTTTGAAATTTTCTCTCCATGAAGATTGTAAAAATCTACAATTGCTTGGCCATTCATCAATTCTAGTATAGCATAAGTTTTTTCATTTCTCATCCTCGGAAGGAAAATACTTCCTGGATTAATAAACAATGTCCCGTCTACAAGCTCGACTCCGGCTATATGCGAATGGCCGAAACAAACAATGTTTGCTTGCGCTTCCTCTGCACGATATTTTAATTTCATTAAAGTCGTTTTGACAGAATATAAATGGCCATGGGTGATAAAAAAGCGATAGGTTCCAATTGTTTCAATGATTTCATTCGGGAAGTTTCCAAGGAAATCGCAATTTCCTTTCACGATCAACATATCTTGAATTTGTTCCGCTCCATCATTCAGCTCTGAATCACCGCAATGGATGATTGCTTCTACTTCGTTTATATGCCTTTTCTTAATTTCCACAAGCTCATCCGTAAGACCGTGACTATCACTTATAATTAAAACTTTCACGATTAGCCTCTCCCCAATCGCCTATTAATTTTTCTAGTTTCTTCAAAGCTTTTGCACGATGGCTGATTTCGTTTTTTTCGAACTGCTTGAGTTGAGCCATCGTTTTTTCTTTGCCTTCCACAAGAAAAATAGGGTCATATCCAAAGCCATTGTCACCGCAAGGTTCAGTTGTAATTTGTCCTTCACACACACCTTCCACCGTCATCGTTTCACGTCCTGGAGCAGCAAACGCCAAAACACATATGAACCTTGCTTTTCGATTTTCAACGCCTTCCATTTTTTTTAAAACCTTTTGAATATTTTTTTGATCATCTTTTTCATTTCCTGCATATCGGGCCGAATAAACCCCCGGTTCGCCATTTAAAGCATCAATCGAAAGCCCGGAATCATCTGCAACAACGGGTTTATTAAGCAATTGGCTGATTGTCTCCGCTTTTAGAACAGCATTTTCATAAAAAGTTTGGCCGGTTTCTTCAACATCTGGCAAATTCGGATAATCCAACAGTGACTTGACCTGTATTCCTTTTTTTTCTAACATCGCGCGAAATTCTTCGATTTTCCCTTTGTTTTTGGTGGCGATCACCAATTCTTTCATGAGCATCCCTCTTCCCGCTGATCCCTGTTATTGATAATTTTTGCAGTCCATTCCCCTAATGCCGCTTTTTGTTTTTCGATTAGTTCCAAAATTCCTTTTTCAGCATATTCCAACAGTAAGTTCAGCTCTTCTTTTGAAAACGTGGATTCTTCCCCAGTTCCCTGCAATTCAACAAAATGGCGGCTTGATGTCATAACAACATTCATATCAACTTTTGCCGCTGAGTCCTCTTCATAATTCAAATCTAAAATGACTCCGTGTTCAGGAACGATCCCTACAGACGTAGCTGCTAAAAAATCTGTTACTGGATATGTATCTAGTACACCGTCATTGAATAATTTACCGAGAGCGAGATTTATTGCAACATAAGAACCTGTTATGGAAGCCGTTCTCGTTCCCCCGTCCGCTTGAATTACATCGCAATCAATCCATAATGTTCTTTCACCCAGTTTCTCCAAATCAACAACTGCACGCAAGCTTCTTCCAATCAGCCGTTGAATTTCCATTGTCCTTCCGGAGATTTTTCCTTTTGATGCCTCCCGGACCGTTCTTTGAGCCGTTGCACGCGGAAGCATGGAATATTCTGCGGTAATCCATCCTTTCCCTTCACCTCTCATAAAAGGAGGGACACGGTCTTCTACACTTGCGCTGCATATCACTTTTGTATCTCCAACCGTTATTAAAACAGACCCTTCCGGATGCTTCAAATAATCCGTTACTATTGTGACTTCTCTTAACTCATCTTGATTTCTGCCATCAAGGCGCATTGTTTTCCCTCCTACCAACTGCAATGTACGAAAACATGAAAGAAGAGGCAGCTATCATGCTCGCCTCTAAAGTCTCATTCTTATAGTATATCAAAAATAGATGTTTAAAAACTACCTGTGTTTACATTTTCAGGTCTTGACACTGGCTCTGACAAACTTTTTCCATCTTCATTCACAAGGTCTTGCTTGCCGTTCACTTTTAGTGCTACTTTTTCTATTCCTTCCTGCTCCGTCAATGTAAGCACAAGGGAGTTTATAACATGATTGGAAACGATCTTTTTCTCCTCATCATAGCTTCCATAAATCGCTTCGTTGAAGTTTAAAGTGACTTGACCGTCTTCATATTTTGGCTTTTCAATCAGCTTCACTTCAGACTGAAACTCGCTTAATAATCCGCTTGAACGGTCTGGACCTTCAACTAATGCGTTAACAGCAGCTACGACTTCGTCTTTTTCTTCATTGCTGATCCTCTTTGTCACGGGAACATAATATACGTTATCCCCTTCCTCCCCAATATAATACACGGTTAGAGGATGAGTATCCGTAATATCAACAGCATCGCTCGTATCAATATTGATGCCGTCTTTTCTAGTCGTTCCTTCGCCGATTGGGGTTCCGTTTACTGGCATTTCTTTCAGTTCATGGCCGTTCACCCAGAGCTTTACTTTATTAATATTTTTAAATTGGGTTAATGTCCATGTAATTGCCTGCAAAATTTTTTCTTCATCTTCCGGCTTGTAGTTAGTAAATTCATTTGAGAAATCTACAATAGCCGTTCCGTCTTTAATATCTACTCCTTTAACAACTGTATCTTCCGGCAATACCGCACGGAACCCGTTCGGGAGAATGTTTGAAACAGGCCCTCCAGCCACTAAATATTCAACGGCTTGTTTGGCTACTTCCTTCGTGTTAGGCAGCTCCAATGTTTGTGGAACGACCATTCCGTTTTTGTCAATTAAATACAGAACTCTTTTCACCGTTTCCTTTGAGGATTCCTCTTTGTCGGACGTTGATTTCGCTGAGTCTAATTGTTGATCAAGCTGATCCCCGTCCTCCAAATAGGTAATATCCTGCGGCGGATCTATTTCTTGTTTTGAACTCTTGCTTCCAAATGAAGAACACCCTGAAAGCAAAACAAAAGTAGCCAAAACTGCTGCTGTCACATTCACCCATCTGTTTTTTGGCATAACAATCCCTCCTAAGGCAGTTTGTACTACTATGTATACGAGCATTGAAAAAAAATAGACCAGCTCCAACCAAAAATTCAATGGACAAAAAAACAGCTTGCTCATTTAGAGCAAACTGTTTTCGTTAAAGTTATACTTTCTACATGATCAATGTGATGACCGAACCATTTTGAAGCAATCTTTTGAAACATTTGTTTCGACCCAGTAGTTAAAAATTTGTGGTTTTTATTGCCATCCTCTTGGTTTAAACAATGATGAAAGGATAAAATAGCGCTCACTTCCCGGGCTGTTTCATCTCCCGAGGTGATTATTTTTACGTCTTTCCCGATATATTTTTGAATTAAAGGCCGTAATAGAGGATAATGTGTGCATCCTAAAATAAGCGTATCAATTCTCTTTCCTTTAAAAGGAAGTAAAGATTCTGCAACAATATATTCCGCCCGTTCACCTTCAAATTCGCCGCTTTCTACTAACGGCACAAACTCAGGGCAAGCGAGACTTTCCACAATAACAGAGCTGTTAATCGTTTTGAGCGCACGAACGTACGCGCCGCTCGATATAGTTCCTTTTGTTCCGATCACACCAATATGGCCTGAGCGTGTAGCATTTATGGCAGCTCTTGCCCCTGGTTGAATTACACCAATCACAGGGATATCAAGTTGTTCTTGAATTTCTTTTAATACAACTGCTGTTGCAGTATTACAAGCAATGACAAGCATTTTGATATGAAAGTTTGAAATTAAATAGTTGGTCAGCTCCCATGTAAATTGTCGAATTTCCATTTTCGGCCTCGGGCCGTACGGACATCGGGCGGTATCACCCAAATAAATTAATTCTTCTTTTGGAAGCTGCCTCATCAACTCTTTAACAACAGTTAATCCACCAACACCTGAATCAATAACTCCAATTGGTCTATTCAAAAAATCGCCTCTATTCTTTCATTTCTTGTTGCAATTTTGCTAATAGCTTTTCCAATTGAACAATTTCTTGATCCGAGAAGTTTTTCAAAACTTCTCTTAAATATTCTTGCCGCTTCGCTAATGCAGCCTCGATAACGCGTTGTCCATTTTCAAGCAATTGAATCCTGACTAATCGACGATCCTTTTCGTCTTTCACCCTTTTAACAAGGTTGTTTTTTTCCATTCGATCCATTAAATCCGTGATCGTGCTGCATGCAAGATACATTTTATTTGAAAGTTCTCCAATTGTCATGTTTCCTGATTCATTCAATAACAGAAGCGCGTCAAATTGCGGAGGAGTAATCGAGTAGTTGCTTAAAATATCACGGCCCTTCTTTTTTAAAATCGCAGCTATGCAGCGGAGGGATTTTTCTATTTCTTCAACAGTATTGAAAACGTACGTCATAACGGGGAACCCTTTCTTTCAAGATTAACAAATAAGATCAAATCTATTTTCCATTTTTTTATGTAAAATTTCAAGCATAGCCGTATTTTTCCAAAATGTGGAAAGACGAATTTTTTCAAAAAGTCACAAGCCTTTTTAAGAGGCCAATGATTCATAGAAAAAGAGTAAAACAAACTCTTTCCTTATCAATCTAAAAAAGGCAGCCGACGGCGAAGTTCCACTAAGGCTGCCTCTTCTGTTTAAAGCTTTAGTTCTCCCATACGAAGAAGTTCTACGACTGCTTGTGAGCGCCCTTTCACACCTAATTTTTGCATAGCATTTGAAATATGGTTCCGCACCGTCTTTTCGCTTATGAAAAGTTCACTGGCTATTTCTCTTGTAGTCTTATCTTGCACTAATAACTCAAATACTTCTCTCTCTCTCTTTGTTAGCAGCGGCTTTGGCTGAAAATCCTTCTCATTCAAGTATTGTAACCCTCCTTGCAGATGAGAGCCAGTCGACAGGATGGATTTAAAAATTGTCACCATATAGTATGATCGCAAAAAGATGACCGTGACAAGATTCATAAAAGAAAGGTGCATTTTAGGCGAAAAGAAGCTTTTTTACGTTAAAGGGACTCGTTTGAAGGAGGAAATGTTCGAGAAAGATTCAACCGTTTCTAAAATTAGGGGCTGTCCGATAAGTCCCTAAAATGAAGCAAGTGGAGAAAAACAATTCGTTTCTCTCCACTTGCTTTTATATTTTTTCGATTTTTATCTGAAAGTAGCTGGCGGATACCGGCTACTTTCAGTATGTTGTGGGCTAATGCCACAATCCCAAACTCAACATGTACCTTGTCGAGGCCCCGCAAAGAAAATCTGCGGAACGACCGATTGCCCTTGATGTGACCGAACACACTTTCTGCCTCGACTTTGCGTCGAGCGTAGATGGCGGCTTTCTCTTCACATTCAAGGGCTGTTTTGGCCTTTGCTTTCATTTCTTCGAAGATGGGATTCCAGTGAACTTGACGATTTCCCTTCGCTTTTGTGCATTTCGCTTTCAATGGGCAATCGGTACAATCTTCACATTCGTATATTTTGAAGCTTTGTTCATAGCCAGATGGATTCTTTTTGTTTTGGTATTTTTTAAACGTTACTCTCCTTCCATTCGGGCAAATAAAACAATCATCCTCTTCACAATAGGTCCAGTTTTTGGCATTTTTAATGTCTTTTTTGTATGTACGTGTTTGTTCTTTTACATAGCTCCCATAAGGAATTAGAAACTCAAAACGGGGCTCTTTCTCATCACCAACTGCATATACATAGTTTTCTTCACTACCATAGCCTGCATCCGCAATGACCGTTTTGGGCATCGGTAATGAACTGGAGGCTAGCTTCTCCATATGTGGGATAAAGCAACGTGTATCGGTCGGTCGTTGATGAATGGTATAAAACAAGATAAACTGATTCTCTGTCCCCATTTGCACGTTGTATCCGGGCTTGAGCTGACCGTTTTTCATATGGTCTTCTTTCATGCGCATGAAGGTTGCGTCTTTGTCTGTTTTCGAGTAGCTGTTACGGTCACCGAACATTTCCTTTTGTTCTTTGTATCTTGCCATTCGGGGCAGGAAATCTTCCCGAATTTGTTTCACCGATTTCTTTAATTGACTGCGTTTTTTTCGCTTCTCTTTCCGAATGGATGTATCGGTCTCCTTTTCGATTTCTTCCGTTAGCGTTTCAACTTTTTCTTCTATTTCTTTTGCGATTTCCTCCATGTTTTGTTCGGTGATCTCTGTATGTTGATCGCTTTCCTTTTGCCCTGTTCCGGCTTCTAATTGGGTTAATTCATGAATGTGCTTTAGTGTTTCTTGGATTTTTTCTTTTAATTTCTCTTCGAATTTCAAAGTGGATTTTTTCCACACAAAAGAATACTTATTGGCATTGGCTTCGATCTTAGTGCCATCCAAAAAGTAGTTTTCCATCGTGATGTAATGTTCTTTTATCAATTTGAGAATCATGACTTCAAAGAGCTCATCCATGAAAGCTTTCATCCGTTCCCCTCGGAACTCATTAATGGTGCGAAAATCTGGTTGTTGCATCGCTGAAAGCCACATGGCAGGAATATTTTCTTTAACGAGTTTTTCGATTCCTCGGCAGGAATAAACCTTTTGAGAATAAGCATACAGAATGATTTTCAGCATCATTTTGGGATGATAGGAACTTCTGCCGCCGCCTTTATAATGAGAAAACAATTGTTTATCTGGTATCGCCTCCACCATTTCGTCCACGACACGTGCCACGTGATGTTCGGGTATAAGAGATTCAATATCATAAATCATTTGAACTTGACGGTTGTCATATGGTTTGAAAGTAGGGGCTAAATTTCTTTTGGCAGGAGTTTTTTCTTCTTTTCCATCTAGAGGAAGTGTCATTTGTGTGTTATAATTTTCACGAGTAATCATTTGATTGCTCATAAAAAATCGTCCTTTCTGTAATGTTGTGTGGTAACTTCATTTTACTAGAAAGGACGATTTTTTTGTGCATTTTTTTTAAAAAGTGAAAAAATGAGGGGCTCCAAAAAGTCAGTTACCCTGACTTTTTGGACAGCCCCTTTTTCACAATATACATCAGCTGTCAATATAGTCGCTTCCGAACATTTTACGAAATGCATGGACAGTTGTTTCTCTATTTAATGCCGCAATCGATGTTGTAAGCGGAATTCCTTTTGGACAAGATTGAACGCAGTTTTGGGAATTTCCGCAGTTCGCAAGTCCGCCGTCGCCCATGATGGCTTCCAAGCGTTCTGATTTATGCATCGCGCCTGTCGGATGAGCGTTAAACAAACGCACTTGTGATAATGGCGCTGGACCGATGAAGTTCGATTTGCTGTTTACGTTTGGACAAGCTTCAAGACATACGCCGCACGTCATACATTTTGAAAGCTCATATGCCCATTGGCGTTTTTTCTCAGGCATTCTTGGTCCTGGTCCTAAGTCATACGTACCGTCAATTGGTATCCATGCTTTTACTTTTTTCAAAGAGTCGAACATGCGGCTGCGGTCTACTTGAAGATCGCGAATAACCGGGAATGTGCGCATCGGCTCGAGACGAATAGGCTGTTCCAGCTGATCAATCAGCGCTGTACATGATTGACGCGGTTTCCCGTTAATGACCATTGAACAAGCACCGCATACTTCCTCTAAACAGTTCATATCCCATGTTACTGGCGTTGTTTTTTCTCCTTTGGCATTAACAGGGTTACGGCGAATTTCCATTAAGGCCGAAATAACGTTCATATTCGGACGATATGGCACTTCAAATTCTTCTTGATATGGTTCTGTGTCTGGTCGATCCTGTCTGGTGATAATAAACCGCACTGTTTTTTCACTCATTGTTTACTCCCCCTTTTCTCCCAGCTTTTTTAATGTTTCTTCGTATAGTCACGCACACGAGGCTTAATGAGTGATACATCAACATCTTCATAGTGGAACTTAGGAGCTTCCTTCAGGCCGGCAAACGTTGCCATAGTTGTTTTGAGCCACTCTTCATCATTTCGTTCTGGAAATTCTGGTTTATAGTGAGCACCTCGGCTTTCATTACGGTTATAAGCTCCAAGCGTAATAACCCGAGCCAACACAAGCATGTTTCTCAACTGGCGAGTAAAGCTTGCGCCTTGGTTGCTCCATTTCGCAGTATCGTTAATATTAATTCTTTCCCAACGTTCCATAAGCTCTTGAATTTTTTCATCTGTTTTTAGAAGTTTATCATTGTAGCGCACGACTGTAACATTATCGGTCATCCATTCACCAAGCTCTTTATGAAGAACGTAAGCATTTTCGTTTCCATCCATTTTCAGGATTTCGTCCCATTTGCTTTGTTCTTCTTTTACGCGTGCATCATATAATGTGGATGGTAAATCGTCAGCTGATTTTTCCAATCCATTCATATATTCAACAGCTTTTGGTCCTGCAACCATACCACCGTAAATTGCAGAAAGCAATGAGTTTGCTCCAAGCCGGTTCGCACCATGCTGAGAGTAATCGCATTCACCAGCTGCAAACAAACCAGGGATGTTTGTCATTTGATCGTAATCGATCCATAGACCTCCCATAGAATAATGGACGGCAGGGAAAATTTTCATCGGCACTTTTCTTGGATCTTCACCCATGAATTTTTCATAAATTTCGATAATACCGCCTAGTTTAATATCAAGCTCTTTTGGATCTTTATGAGAAAGATCAAGATATACCATGTTTTCGCCATTAATGCCTAATTTCAAGTCTACACATACATGGAATATTTCTCTCGTTGCAATATCACGAGGAACAAGGTTTCCATATGCCGGATATTTTTCTTCAAGGAAATACCATGGTTTTCCGTCTTTATATGTCCAAATTCTTCCGCCTTCGCCGCGTGCAGACTCGCTCATTAATCGAAGCTTGTCATCTCCAGGGATGGCTGTCGGATGAATTTGTATAAATTCCCCGTTTGCATAATAAGCTCCTTGCTGATAAACGATAGAAGCAGCCGATCCCGTATTAATCACAGAGTTTGTTGATTTACCAAAGATAATTCCAGGTCCTCCTGTCGCCATTATTACGGCATTCGAACGGAAAGCTTGAATCTCCATTGATTTTAAATCTTGAGCAACGATGCCGCGGCAGCGTCCTTCATCATCTTGTATGATTCCTAAAAACTCCCAGCCTTCATATTTCGTCACAAGACCTGCTACTTCGTGACGTCGAACTTGCTCGTCCAATGCATATAAAAGCTGTTGTCCAGTTGTTGCTCCGGCAAACGCTGTCCGGTGATGCTGTGTTCCTCCAAAACGACGGAAATCCAACAATCCTTCTGGTGTACGGTTAAACATAACACCCATGCGATCTAAAAGGTTAATAATTCCCGGTGCTGCTTCACACATCGCTTTAACCGGTGGCTGGTTAGCCAAAAAGTCTCCGCCATAAATCGTATCATCAAAATGGATCCACGGAGAGTCTCCTTCTCCTTTTGTATTTACCGCCCCGTTGATCCCTCCTTGAGCACATACTGAATGGGAACGTTTTACAGGTACTAACGAGAATAAGTCAACAGACACCCCGGCTTCCGCAGCCTTTATAGTTGCCATTAAGCCAGCCAAGCCGCCGCCGACAACAATTAATTTTCCTTTACTCATTTTTTCGCCCACTCCCTTGAACGCAATTTAGTTAGATTAGACAAACGCAAAAATGGCACGAAGACCTACGATTGAAAGCAACACAAAAATACCTATTGTCACATAAGTTGAGACTAGCTGAGATTTTGGAGTAACCGTAATTCCCCAGCTGACTGCAAAAGACCATAGACCGTTGGAAAAATGGAAAATCGCTGAAAGAACGCCTACTATGTAAAGCACTAAACTAACAGGATTGCTTAAAATGGATTCCATCATATCAAAATTAACTTCAGCCCCAAACATCGCGGCAATACGAGTTTCCCATACATGCCATGCAATAAAAACAAGGGTAATAATACCAGTTACACGTTGAAGCAGGAACATCCAATTGCGGAAATAGCCAAAGCGACCTACATTGCTTTTTGCTGTGAAAGCAATATAAATCCCATAAATGGCGTGGTATAACAGAGGAAGGAAAATAACGAAAATTTCCAGAAAATAGCGGAATGGTAAATTTTCCATAAAATGCGCTGCGTTGTTAAATGCTTCTTCGCCCCTTGTGGCGAAATGGTTGACAGTCAGGTGTTGAATTAAAAATACGCCAATCGGTACAACACCTAAAAGTGAATGTAGTCTGCGGTTTGCAAATTCTCTGTTACCAGACATATGCGTTTACCCCCTAATCTTAATAAATTAAAAGATTTCTTAAAATCTCCTGCTCCCCCTGCTTGGCATGTAAAAATCCGCCGACAAAATATGACGAAATCTTAAAATAATAGGACAAATTCATTGTACTCCCATAAAGTAGTACCGTCAAGAAAACGTCTACAAAGTATTATTCAGTAAAATCATTTTTTCTGATCGGAAAATAGAATATTTCCCGTATCCGAAATTGATTTTATAAACTCTTTCATCTTATGTGAAAGCTGATATAATATAATTGTTCGCTAGAAAGAGGGGAAACGATTGAAAGAGCTGTCATATCACGATCAATTAAAAGAATTAGAAGAAATAACCTTACATCCTTTTAGCGTTTTGCTGCTTCGCGACTATTTACTTCCTGAACTTCTAGGAAAAGAGCATCATTCCATTTTGTATTGGGCAGGCAAACAGCTAGCTCGAAAAATTCAATTATCTACGTTAGAAGAACTTATATCTTTTTTTTCATCAGCCGGATGGGGCGATCTTCATATTATTCGCCAGAAAAAAAACGAAATGGAATTTGAATTAACAGGCCAATTGATCGAAAAAAGGATGAAGCTTTTCAAAGATTTATCCTTCCAACTAGAAGCAGGATTTATCGCGCAGCAAATCGAATGTATGAACGGTGTCGTCACAGAAGCGTATGAACAGATAAACAAACGCTTAAACAAAGTTATTTTCATTGTAAAATGGGATGAAAAAGATAAAATTTAACAGAATGAAAGGGCAGTAGGAGGATTTAAAAGCTTCCTCCTATTTGTTTTATTACATCGCTATTCGCTGAAATATTGTAAAATGTTTTGTGCTGTTTTTTCAGACATTCCTGCCTGTTTTAGCTCTTCAAGCGATGCCTTTTTAATATTTTCAACGGAACCGAACGATTTTAACAGTTGTTTTTTACGCTTAGGTCCTATGCCGGGGATTTCATCTAATACAGACTTAAACGTATTCTTTTGGCGGACTTGTCGATGAAACGTAATGGCAAAGCGGTGCACTTCATCTTGAATGCGCTGAAGCAAATAAAATTCTTGGCTGCTTCTTGACAATTGAACAGCAGCCTCCCGGTTGCCGAGAAGCAAATCGCTCGTTTTGTGCTTGTCATCTTTCACAAGCCCGGCAACAGGAACGTCAAGTCCCAGTTCGTTTTCTAATACATCCATAGCTGCTTGTACCTGTCCTTTTCCTCCATCAACAATAATAAGGTCCGGCAACGGCAGCTCCTCCTTCAGCACTCTAGTATATCGCCTGCGAATTACTTCCCTCATCGATTCATAATCATCAGGCCCGCTGACTGTTTTTATTTTAAACTTTCGATACTCTTTTCTCGCAGGTTTTCCATCTATGAAAACAACCATAGCCGAAACAGCGTCCGCGCCTTGAATATTGGAATTGTCAAAAGCTTCAATCCGATGTGGTGTAGGAATATTCAACTGCTTTCCTAAATTTTCAATTGCTTTGATCGTCCTTTCTTCATCTCGTTCAATGAGTGAAAACTTCTCTTTTAACGAAATTTTTGCATTTTGATAAGCTAGCTGTACGAGATCTTTCTTTTTTCCTTTCTTTGGTTTGCTGACCTGTACTTGTACTAAAGCTCGAACCATTTCCTCATTGACATCTTCCGGAATGACTATTTCTTTCGGAAGAAAATGGTCGTTCTTTGCGTAAAATTGACCAATAAATGTTAAAAATTCCTCCTCTGGCTCTTGGTACAGAGGGAAAATGGACACATCCCGTTCTATCAGTTTTCCTTGCCTGATAAAAAATACTTGGACGCACATCCATCCTTTATCGTAATAATAAGCAAATACATCGCGATCAATAAAATCATTGAGAACCATTTTTTGCTTTTCCATTGTTGCTTCGATATGCGCGATTTGGTCCCGATATTCTTTTGCCCTTTCAAATTCAAGATTTTCTGCACATTTCAGCATTTTTTCTGTTAATTCTTTTTTGATCTCCTTATATCCGCCATTTAAAAAACGGATGATGCTTTCCACCATTTGTTTGTTCGTTTCTTCGGAAACTTCGTGAACACAAGGCGCAAGACACTGGCCCATATGATAATAGATGCAAACCCGGTCTGGAAGCGAATTGCATTTTCTCAAAGGATACATGCGGTCAAGCAGCTTTTTTGTCTCTCTCGCAGCTTGGACGTTTGCATACGGTCCAAAGTATTTTCCCTTATCTTTTTTTACTTTTCGTGTGACGATCAGCCGCGGATGGCGCTCGGAAGTAATTTTAATATACGGATAGCTTTTATCATCTTTTAGATTGACATTGTATTTCGGTTCATGTTTTTTAATTAAATTCATTTCTAATAGAAGCGCCTCAATATTCGAGGATGTTACGATATATTCAAAATCGGCAATTTCTTGAACGAGTCTTAACGTTTTTCCGTCATGTGATCCAGTAAAGTAGGAACGAACCCGGTTTTTCAATACTTTTGCCTTTCCAACATAAATGACGGTTCCGTTTTTGTCCTTCATTAAATAGCAGCCAGGCTTATTCGGAAGAAGCGAAAGTTTTTCTTTTAAATGCTCATACATCGGTAAAACACTCCAACTTATTCTAATCTGTGCTGGATTTATTCAGCCGTTTTCATTTAAATCGAGTAGGAGGGAGCGATTAACTCCCGTCCTCTCACACCACCGTACGTACGGTTCCGTATACGGCGGTTCAATTAAGATAATTGACGCAAGTCTTTATAACTTCCGTGAATAGCTGTTCTCTTTATGCCAGTGGTCACTCCACCCTCCAAGAGATCTCCCACGGGATTCACCGCTTCCTCCCTCAAGTGAGGTACTACGTTTTCTGTGTTCATCATGACTCACTGAATGCCAAGGGCTATTCTCTCTTAATTGTTCGGTCCTTCTTAGTTGTTCTAGACCAACTAATACTATGACCTCTGCTGACTTCTGACTGTTCAGCTATCTATCACTAGATAGGTTACCAAGGTTACTTGGCGTGCCAGCCAGACCTCCCCGGGTAAGAGTGTAATCTTTCCTTCCATCCATCTGCTTCATTTACTCTGTATCACCTTCGGCAGAAAGGGCTTTGTTTTGTCTTGCAAACTCACCCAGTGATACCTAGCCTCATATGAAGTTCGTGTTCCGAGAGACCTTAAAGTTTGCCGCTCGCTTCCTTCAGATTCCGCGTCACCACGGACACCCTTGCGTTAAGCTAACTGCTACTTCTGCCTTCGCAGCTCGGGACTTTCACCCTATAGATTACACCCATGCCGGGCGCACAAGCAAGAAGGCGCTCCAAAAGGTAACTTTCGAGAGCGCCTCTTTTTATATTTTATATTACAAATGTTTGTTAAGCAATTGCGCTAAAGCTTCTTTCGGCTGGTAACCGATCGCTTTATCCACTGCTTCACCATTTTTAAAGACGATTAACGTCGGAATGCTCATGACTCCGTATTGACCGGCAGTTTCTTGATTTTCATCCACGTTAAGCTTAACAATTTTTACTTTGTCACCAAGTTCTTGATCCAATTCTTCAAGGACTGGGGCAATCATTTTACATGGACCGCACCAAGGCGCCCAGAAATCTGCCAATACTACACCCTCGCTTGTTTCTTGGGAAAAATTCTGGTCAGTAACGTTTACAATTGCCATCTTAATTCCTCCTAATTCACTTTTTCTATGTGAAGTATACCATGTTCTTTCGCTTGAAGCGAATGTTTTGATCTGCAACTATTTTTTCATATTTTTTGTATTTTATGTACGTCGTGACCCGTCTCCACTTATACTAGGAGGAATGGATTTGTTCAAAAAAATACGAGTCCATTCAGGACACGTTAAGAGGAATGGATTTTTAATTTTTTAAATTCTTCCGTAAGCATTGGCACAACTTCAAATAAATCTCCGACAATACCGTAGTCTGCGACGTTGAAAATGTTCGCTTCCGGATCTTTATTGATTGCAACAATTACTTTAGAATTCGACATTCCCGCTAAATGCTGAATGGCTCCAGAAATTCCGCAGGCAATATATAAATCCGGTGTAACGACTTTTCCCGTTTGTCCGATTTGCAGCGAGTAGTCACAATAGTTTGCATCACAGGCACCGCGTGACGCCCCTACTGCTCCTCCGAGCACAGATGCCAATTCTTTTAGCGGTTCAAACCCTTCTGCACTTTTTACCCCTCTCCCTCCGGCAACGATCACCTTTGCTTCAGATAAGTCAACGCCTTCCGCTGCATTTTGGACAACCTCACGCACGATCGTGCGCAGATCTTTTATTTCTACCGATATGGAAGCAACTTCTCCGCTCCTTGATTCATTTTTTTCGAGAGGTGGAATATTGTTCGGACGAACGGTCGCAAAAATAATCCCATCCGTAATGATTTTTTTCTCAAAAGCTTTTCCTGAATAGATCGGTCTTGTGAAAACAACGTTACCGCCCACTATTTCTACAGCGGTAGCATCAGAAATAAGACCTGCGTTTAATTTAGCCGCTATTTTTGGAGATAAATCTTTGCCTAATGCCGTATGTCCGAAAATAATAGCGTCAGGCTTTTCACTGTCAATGATCGCCATGACAGCTTGTGAATACCCGTCCGGACTATAATATTTCAATTTTTCATCTTCCACGATGACAACCCTATCCGCTCCATAATAAATCATGTCATTTGCAAGCGTTCTAACGTTCTCTCCAATTAATCCGGCGACCACCTCTCCGCCTTCGGATATTATCTTGCCGGCTGCAAGCGCTTCAAATGATACGTTCCTTAAAAATTGATCCCTTATTTCTCCCAATACGAACACTTTTCGAGCCATTTTTTCATCCCCCTGCTATATTCGTCTCCACTAAATAACTTTTTCTTCTGATCTCAATAAAGAAACAAGTTCCTTCACTTGATCCTGCAGTTCCCCTTGCAATATTTTTCCTGCTTCTTTTTTAGGCGGCAAATAAATTTCTAACGTTTTTGTTTTCGGCATGACATCTTCTTCTTCAAGATCTAAATCATCAAGCTCCAACTCTTCAAGCGGTTTTTTCTTTGCCTTCATAATTCCCGGCAAAGACGGGTATCTCGGTTCGTTTAAACCTTGTTGGGCAGTTACTAAAAGAGGGAGTGTTGTTTCAATGATTTCCGAATCCCCTTCAACATCTCTCACAATTTTCACGTTTTTTCCATCTATTTCAACATTTGTGATCGTTGTGACATACGGAATGTCAAGAAGCTCCGCCAAACGGGGGCCTACTTGGCCAGATCCTCCGTCAATGGCAACGTTTCCAGCTAATATAATGTCCGCTTCTTTATCCTTCAAAAATTCATATAGAATTTTTGCTGTTGTAAATTGATCTCCATCTTCCAAATCTTCCTCAATATTTATTAAGACAGCTTTATCGCATCCCATCGCAAGAGCCGTTCTCAGCTCTTTTTCGCTTTCTTCTGATCCTACTGTAACAACAGTTACTTCTCCGCCATGAGCCTCCTTAAGCTGCAGCGCTTCTTCAATGGCATATTCATCATAAGGGTTTATGATGAATTCTGCATCATCCTCGGAGATTGATCCGTTTTCAATTAAAATTTTTTCTTCTGTGTCAAAAGTTCTTTTCATAAGGACAAAAATATTCACCTTTCCCATCCCCTTTTTAAAAATTGATCATTCTCTTTTTATGAATGATTGCTTTTAAATCCGTTGATTAACAGCTCAGGAATTTTTTCTGCAATTGCGAGGAGATCGTATTTTTGATCTTTCATTACCCACGTTGTCGCCGTTTCGTCCATCGTCCCAAAAATCATTTGTCTTGCCAGCCTTAAATCCAAATCTTGTCGAAACTCTCCCGTTTTTTTTCCGAATTCGATCACTTCGTCTATTACTTTCAAATATTCTTTAAAAATTTCATTTATGCGCCGGCGCAATTCTTTGTTTACTTGCCGCAATTCCAATTGAAGAACCACTGCCAAATTCCGATCATGAACTAGCATTTGAAAATGCTTTTCGATCAGCGCAAACAATTTTTCTGCAGCAGTCTGCTTTGCATCAATGCTTTTTTTCACTTCAGCGATATGATTCATCAATCTTTCTCGAAAAAGGGAGATTAAAATATCCTCCTTGTTTTTAAAATACAAATAAATCGTTCCATCTGCTACGCCCGCCTGTTTGGCAATTTTCGAAACCTGAGCGGAATGATAGCCGTTCTCCGCAATGACGACAATAGCTGCATCAATGATTTGTTTATATTTTGCCTTTTTTTCTTTCAACGTGTATCTTCCCTTCAAAATGAATGAATGGTCATTCATTTATATGATATTTAGATTAAGCCTTTTTGTCAAGCATTGAGGGAAGTTTTTATTCTCGTTCAAAACCGATAGATGTCCGTTTTATATTTTTCTTTCTTCCTCTACTAGTTTTCTTCTTAAAATTTTTCCTACTGCTGTTTTCGGAAGCTCGTCGCGAAATTCGTATTTTTTCGGCACTTTGTACGGGGCAAGATGTTTTCGGGCGAATTGGTCAAGCTCTTGCTCCGTAAGCTGTGCTCCTCCCTTTGGTACAACATAAGCTTTCACGGTCTCGCCTCTGTAAGGATCCGGAACACCTGCAACGACAACCTCTTTAACCTTTTCATTAGCATACAACACTTCTTCTATCTCGCGGGGATAAATATTGTACCCGCCAGCAATAATCATATCTTTTTTACGATCGACAATATAAAAGAATCCGTCTTCATCCATATAGCCGATATCTCCTGTAAAAAGCCATCCGTCTTTGAAAACCGCTTCCGTTTCCTCTCGGTTGTTCCAGTAGCCTTTCATCACCTGCGGTCCTTTTACAATAAGCTCGCCGAATTCGTTTACATCTGCAAATCCTTCTTTTTCAGCCGAATAAATGGCTGCATGCGTATTGGGCCAAGGGATGCCAATGCTTCCTTTTTTCTTGACATCTGAATAAAATAAGTTTGCATGCGTAACGGGAGAAGCTTCCGAGAGTCCATATCCTTCAACAAGCTTCCCGCCTGTTTCTTTTTCAAAGCGCTCCTGAATTTCTACCGGAAGAGGAGCCGAACCGCTGATACAATATTTAACCGAGGACAAGTCGTATTTTCGCAAATCTTTATGATTTAAAAGAGCAACATAAATCGTTGGCACTCCTGGAAAAAGCGTTGGCTTTTCTTTTTCAATCGCTTTCAAAATTTCGGTTGAATCAAATTTGGGGATTAAAATCATTTTAAAACCTTCCATGATCGATAAATTCATTACAGTCGTCATGCCATATACGTGAAAAAAAGGCAAAACTCCTAGTATGGACTCTTCTCCTTTCCTGCATTTATACATCCAGGCAGCACACATTTTCGTATTGGAAATTAAGTTTTCATGCGTCAACATCACCCCTTTAGGCGTCCCTGTCGTCCCTCCTGTATATTGCAAAAGGGCAATATCTTCTTTCGGATCAATATTTACTGTCAATTCTTTAGCAGGCGATGTTTTTAAGATCTCTGTCCATACATGAACACCATTTGCTGCGTTTACCTTTATTAAAAGATTTTGCTCCTTCTTTTGAATGAGCGGGTATAGAAGATTTTTTGGGAAAGGCAAATACTCTTGGATCTTTGTTATTATGATATGTTTGATATTTGTGAGAGATTTCAATTTCGAGGCTTTTGGATAGAAAAGATCTAATGTAATGAGATGTGTAGCACTGCTGTCATTCAACTGGTACTCCAGCTCTGATTCTGTATAAAGAGGATTCAATTGAACAACTATTCCGCCTGCCTCCAGAACTGCATAATAAGCAATAACTGCCTGTGGACAGTTTGGAAGCATAATCGCTGCCCGATCCCCTTTTTCAAACCCTGTTTGCTCCAAATAATTAGCCAATTGAAGCATCTGTTCGTATAGCTTGCGGTACGTAATGTTCTTTCCAAAAAATGAAACGGCTGTATGATTCGGAAACTGATTAGCCGTATCTTGAAAATATTTGGAAAGCGGCTTATTCTCCCAAGAGATATTATGCGGAATTTCCGAGGGATAAAAATTGAGCCAAGGTTTTTGACATTCCATTTATCTCCTCTCCTTTGAAAAATAATGATGATTTTATTTCATTATATCAAAATAAAATTCAGAAATATAATTATTTTTAGAATTTTAAACAGGAAAAAGCGGAGACCTTTTCTTTTCTCCGCTTTTTCAAGCAAAAAACACCATATAAATAATACCGATCGCAATAAACAGACCGCACAAACCAAATAAAATTTTAGCCAGCGTTTCCATGTTCCCCTCTCCTAATTTGTAATTCCTGCTCCGATTACAAAGGACAAGCCTATGGATATGACCATTGAGATAAAGCCAACTGCACGGTTATCCTTTTGAATTTCATCATCAATATTAAATTTAGGAGTCAGAAATTCAAAAATAAAATATCCGATTAAGAGCAAGGCAAATCCGTAAAAGCCCCAGCCAATCATTTCAAAAAGACCGTCATGCTGTTCAATTGAGAAGCGGAAAACGTTTGAAATCCCGAAAATTTTGCCGCCTGTTGCCATTGCAACAGCCACATTGCCTTTTTGGATTTCTTCCCAGTTTTTATATTTCGTCACCAATTCAAAAATGACTAAAAATAAAACCCCGCACAATATGACAACACTATAATTAGCAGCAGTTTGAACATATACGTTTTCCCAAAACAGATTCATGTTTACTCTCCTTAAAGAAAAGTTTATTTGAACTCCACAATCGTAACACCTGTTCCGCCTTCATTTGCTTCACCGAAACGGACGTTTTTAACAGCGCGGTGGTTTTGCAAAAATTCCCGCACCCCTTTTCTTAAAGCGCCCGTCCCTTTGCCATGAATAATGTGCGCCCGCGGATATCCTGCGAGAAGACAATCGTCAATATATTTTTCAAGACGGATGAGCGCATCTTCATATCGCTCTCCCCGCAAATCAAGTTCTAATGAAACATGAAAATCCTTCCCTTTTACTGTTGCGAGCGTTTTTTCTCCCTCTTGTTTCGGGCTGCCAATATATTCAAGATCTTCTTCTTTTACTTTCATTTTCAATATTCCAATTTGTACAAGCCATTCACTTTCATTTGCTTTTTCAAGCAGATGTCCTTTTTGATTTAAGTTGATCACTTTTACCTCATCGCCGGGGCGCAGCTGCTTTTTGCTTTTTTGTTTTTCAGATTTTTGTTCAGTATTTATAAATTCAGGCGCTGCATATTCAAGCCGCTTTTTTGCTTCTATTAATTCATGCTCTTTAATAGCTGAACTGTGCTCTTTTTGCATGTTTTTCAATTTTTGAATAATCTGATCTGCTTCTTTTTGCGCTTCTTCCAGCCTTTTTTTCACCATTTCCTCAGCTTCTTGATATAGGCGGTCTTTCTGCTTATTAAATTCAATGATTTGTTCTTGTAGTTCTTTATGAAGTTTTTCTGCTTCTTTCAGCGTTTTTTCAGCTTCCATCCAATCCTCTTCAGCACGTTTTTTGCTTTCCTCAAGGGAGGCAATCATTGCATCCGTTTTGGATCTGTCAGCGCTCATGAACGATTTGGCGCGCTCAATAATTTCTTTGCTCAATCCAAGCCTTTTTGATATTTCAAACGCATTGCTTCGGCCAGGTACACCGATCAACAATTTATACGTCGGCGATAATGTGTCGACATCAAACTCAACGCTTGCATTGATCACGCCCTTACGGTTAAATCCGTATGCTTTCAATTCGGGATAGTGGGTGGTTGCAACAACTTGCGCTCCTCTGTTTAAAGCTTCATCCAAAATTGCAATGGCTAGAGCAGCACCTTCTCCAGGATCTGTACCTGCCCCAAGTTCATCAAATAGTACGAGTGAGCGATCATTAAGTTCCTGTAAAATTTTGACGATGTTCACCATATGAGAAGAAAATGTACTCAAATTTTGTTCAATTGACTGTTCATCCCCAATATCTGCGTAAACTGCCTCAAATACCGGCATTGTAGATCCTTCTTCAGCAGGGATTTGCAGACCTGATTGCGCCATTAGTGCGAGCAGTCCAATTGTCTTCAGCGTCACCGTCTTACCGCCGGTGTTTGGACCGGTAATGACAATCGATTGAAAATCTTCCCCAATTTCAATTGTATTTGGCACAACGGTTTCAGGGTCAATAAGAGGATGGCGGGCTTTATACAGCTTCATAATGCCACGATCATTTATATTTGGCTTTGTAGCCTTTAATTTTTTAGCATACAATGCCTTGGCAAACATAAAATCGATTTCACCCATTACAGTGATATTATGAATGATTCCCTTGCTTATGTCAGCAACCATTTTCGACAATTCCGTTAAGATCCGTTCAATTTCGCGCCTTTCCTTAATCCGCGCTTCATTTAAAGAGTTGTTCGCTTCTACGATAGCCTGCGGCTCAATAAACAGAGTTGCTCCTGAGGAAGATTGATCATGGACGATTCCTCCGTAAACTCCTCTATATTCTTGTTTGACAGGAATGCAATAGCGGTCATTTCGAATCGTAATAATGGCATCCGAAAGATTTTTTTGTGCAGATGGGGAGCGAATGATCGATTCCAGCTTTTCGCGAATACGAGCCTCCAATGTACGGATTTGACCTCTTATCGCTTTTAATTTATCGCTCGCATCATCAACAATTTCCCCGTCATCGCGTATGCAACGTTGAATTTCTTTTTCTTCTTTTAAATAAATTCCGATTTCGCTGACCAATTGTTCTAAATGAGGAAGTGAAACCTCCTCTTCTTGAGTCAACTTTTCAATAAATTGCTTCATTTGTCTTGAAGCATATAACACGGCAGAAACAGCCACAAGCTCTTGCGGACCTAAAGTTCCGCCTATTTGCGCACGCTTTACACTCGGCCGTATGTCGCTTAATCCTCCGAAAGGGGCAGAGCCTTTCAATCGGAGCACTGTTAGTGCTTCATCTGTCTGCTCCTGCCTCTTCAGTACTTCGTTGATGTCTCCTGATGGCATAAGCTTTAACGCTTTCTCTTTTCCTAAAGAAGAAGAAGCATGCTCTTTCAGCAGTTCCCTTATTTTATTAAATTCCAAAACATGTAACACTCGTTCCTGCAACTTCTCAAAACCTCCTGACAGTTGAATGGTCAGTCTTTCCTTTTTAAAAATTGCTTTAATTGTTCAACATCCCACGTATTCACAACGTCATCCGGCTGAATGAAAGCTTTTCGCGCATACGCAACCCCTATCTCCATATGTTCTAGCATGTTTATGCTGTGGGCATCTGTATTAATCACAACCTTTACACCGTATTCCTTCGCTTTCTTCAAATGTTCTACACATAAGTCAAGCCTGTTCGGATTTGCGTTCAATTCTAAAATAGTATCTGTTTCCTTTGCAAGTTCTAAAAGCATTTCTATATCAACATCGTATCCTTCTCTTCGCCCAATTAACCTTCCAGTCGGATGAGCGATAATATCAACATGGTTATTATATAGGGCTGCTTTCAGCCTTTTCATAATTACACTCTGCGGCTGGGAAAAGTTCGAATGGATCGATGCAATAACTATATCTAGCTCTTTTAGACAATCGTCGTCATAATCAAGTGTACCGTCCGGCAAAATATCCATCTCGATTCCTCTGAAAATCGTAAAATCAGAATATTGTTCATTCAACATGTCAATTTCTTCTTTTTGTTCTTTCAGCTGCTCAGGAGTCAAGCCGTTGGCTACTTTTAAAAATTGCGAGTGATCTGTAATCGCGATGTACTTGTAGCCTTTTCTTTTAGCAGCCTCAGCCATTTCCTTGATTGAATGAGCGCCGTCGCTCCATGTTGAATGCATATGGAGATCTCCCTTTATTTCCTCGAGCGAAATAAGATTTCCTTTGTATTTTTCCACTTCCTCCCCATCTTCCCGAACCTCTGGCGGAATGTAGGGAAGCTGAAAGTGTGCATACAGCTCTTTTTCTGACTCAAATGTGAGCACTTCTCCGGTTTCTATTATTTCTACGCCGTATTCGCTTATTTTTTCTCCTCTTTCCTTCGCTAGCTGGCGCATTTTTACATTATGCTCTTTTGAGCCTGTAAAATGGTGCAAAGCCGAAATGAATTCCTTTGGGTGCACGATGCGAAAATCGACCTGAACCTTGACATCAAACTTGAGTTCAATCGATATTTTCGTATCGCCTTTCGCAATGATTTCAGTTATATTCGGCATTGTTAAAATGTAATCTCGCACAGCTTCTTTATTTTCCGCCGCAATAATAAAGTCAAGGTCTTTTATCGTTTCTTTCATTCTTCTTAAGCTTCCTGCGCGAGAAAAGCGAACTATTCCGTTTTTCTGTCCTTTTTCTAAAAATTTCTCTATTTTTTCTGCAATCGGCAGCATATAAGCAAGAGGCAGTCGGCCCGGTTTTTTATTCATTTCATCGATCGCAGCCAATATTTTTTCTTCCGTTACTTTTCCAAAACCTTGTAAACTTTGCACTTTATGTTCTTCACAGGCTTTTTTTAAAGAATCGATGTCCACAACACCTAAATCCTTGTACAATTTTGCAATCTTCTTTCCGCCCAGCCCTGGCAATTGAAGAAGAGGGATTAACCCTTCAGGAACTTCCTTTTGCAAGGTTTGCAGCGTTTTTGACTCGCCGGTTTTTATGAATTCTTCGATGACTGCACTCGTTCCTTTCCCAATCCCACTGATTAAAGTAAAATCGTGGATGTATGATAGGCTTCTCGCATCCCTTTCAAGGGCATTGGCAGCTTTATAAAACGCGGAGATTTTAAAAGGGTTTTCGCCTTTTAACTCCATATATACCGCAATTTTCTTTAACAGGCTGACAACATCCTTTTTGTGAACCGTCATGTTTTACGTCACCTCTTGAATCTTAAACAATATAAAAATCACCTGCTATTGAACTATTTAATAGAAACAGAGAAGGACGATGGGGGTCTAAATAAAGATGTTTCCATCGTCCCTTTACGTCTAGCTTCCTTTACCGAAATAGCCGATCCAAAGATCGTGAATTTTATCAGATAAGACAGGGGTATGATTGACAATTAAATCAGCCAGCAGCGATTTATCGATAAGATTTTGAATTTGCTCGGCTGGAATGAGCGCTGCCAAAAAAAGCAGAATGAATAAAATGAGGTAAGTTTCCGCAAAACCTAAAACCGCACCCAGCAAGCGGTTGATTTGCTTAAGTATTGGAAGCATCGCAACAAAATCAAACATAGATCCGATGATGTGAAGCGCTATTTTTGATCCGATAAACAAAAGCACGAATGCAACTCCGCGATAGTAAGCTTCCTCCAAATGGCCCCCTGTCAATATAGATAGAGCAGCATTTGAATCTCCTATATTTGGATACGGTACCCATAATTCCAGTTTAGGAGCAAGATCGTCAAAATATGTTCTGGCAATTATGAAAGACACTATAACACTTGATAAATAAACTACTTGGAGAATAAATCCCCTTTTAAGGCCAGTGAGCAATCCGAATACTAAGAAAAATAAAATGATCAAGTCAAGCATTTTAAATTTCAATCCTTTTCTTGAAGTTGCTTTTCTAGTTCTTCAAATTTCTCCTTTAATTTGAGATAATCATGAACAGCATTTACCGCAGTTAGTACTGCCAGCTTGTTTAAATCTAGAGATGGGTTTTTTTGACTGATTTCCCGCATTTTTTCGTCAACAATTGAAGCGACAAGCTTCATATGATTTACGCTCTCATTTCCAACAATCGAATACTGCTGTCCATATATATAAACAGTCGCTTTATTTTTAGGTTGATCAGACAAAGCGAATCCTCCATCCTCTATGAAAAAATATCGCAAAATGATTCAAAATCCTAATCATAATCATAACATGTTTGTCGAAAAGATGGAAAGAAGAACAAAAGAAAGGGTACAATAATATAGCATCCATTTTAGGAAAGCGAGGCGTTTTTTATTGTCCAATATCGTCATAAAAGTTGATCATGGGGGAATTCAAACTTTGAAAGATTTTTATAATCCTTTCATTATAGACAGAACCCCTCCAGGTGCCGTCTTTTCTGCCAAATTGACAAACTGTACGATCACTGCTTACAAGTCGGGAAAAGTGCTTTTTCAAGGATCTGCCGCTCAGCAGGAAGCAAACAGATGGGAAAAAATAGCAAAAACAGCCCCTTCTCAAACAGAGGATGAGCTTCAACAGCTTCAACAGATGTCAGTCATCGGCTCTGATGAAGCAGGAACGGGGGATTATTTTGGACCGATCACGGTTGCTGCAGTATTTGTCCCTAAAGAAAAAAGAAAACTGGTTCAGCAGCTTGGAGTAAAAGATTCAAAGGCTTTGACAGACAAACAAGTTTTTTCAATCGCCAACACTTTAATAGAGAAAGTTCCGTACAGCCTCTTAATTTTGCGCAATGAAAAATACAATCAATTGCAAAAATCTGGAATGAACCAAGGGAAATTGAAAGCTATCCTTCATAATCAAGCGATTCATCATTTACTCAAGAAAATTTCTCCTGATAAACCAGAAGCTGTGTTAATCGATCAGTTTGCAGAGCCGAATGTTTACTTTCAATATCTTAAAGACCGGGATGTTCCGTTTAAAGACATAACCATCTTTAAACCGAAGGCGGAGCATATACACATATCTGTCGCTGCAGCATCCATTATCGCAAGATATGCTTTTTTAAAAGAATTAAACAGCTTATCCAACGCAGCCGGATTTTATTTGCCAAAAGGAGCCAGCCATACTGTTGATGAAGCTGCTGCCAAATTAATAAAGGAAAAAGGGAAAAACACACTTGGCAAAATGGCAAAGCTTCATTTTGCCAACACCGAAAAAGCTTTGAATCTATTGAATTGAAATGACGAATCCGGAAATCTTATTTTCTGAGGTTAGCAGGACCAATTTATGATTTCAATAAAAATGAAGGTGCTATCTGCACCTTCATTTGTTAGCTGGAATTATTTTAGGGATTTATCGTCCTGCGTTAGCTGCGAAGAACTGCTGAAAATTTTTCCTCTACCGCCTTAATTACTTTTTCATGAGCTTTTGCTGCTTCCTCATCCGTCAATGTTCGTTCAGGATCGTAGTAGCGGAGTGAAAATGCGATCGATTTTTTCCCTGCTCCCAAACGTTCTCCTTCATACACATCGAAAATGGAAATCTCTTTTAACAGTTTTCCGCCCGCTTCCCGGATCGTTTCTTGAAGCTCGCCAGCATGCACATGCTGATCAACGACTAAGGCGATATCCCTTGTAATAGATGGGAACCTTGGAATCGGCGTATATATGACTGGCTTAGCTTCATATTGAATGAGATCGGCTAGCTTCAGCTCAAAAACATATGTTTCATCTAAATCATACTCTTTTTCAACTTCCGGATTTAATTCGCCGACAAATCCGATGAATGATCCGTTTAAATAAATATCTGCCGTTCTGCCGGGATGCAGCCCTTCACGTTTTGCCTGTTTATACTCAATTTCATCCAACAGTCCAAGCAGATCAAATAAACCGTTTAAAATTCCTTTCACAACATAAAAATCAACTTTTGTTTTTTCCCCTTGCCATGGGTGATAAACGTAGTGACCCGTCATGACGCCTGATAAACGTTCTTTTTCCAAAGGCTTTTCTAAAGCATCGTCCGAAATGAAAACAGAACTAATTTCATAAAGATGAATATCATCGATTTGCCGCGCTTTGTTATATTTTACAGACTCAAGCAAATGAGGAAGCAGGCTTAAACGCAAAACACTCCGCTCTTCACTCATCGGCAATGCTAATTGAGTAAAGCTTGACGTCTCCAGCGTAAATTGTCCCGCCTTTTCTTTGCTCGTTAATGAATATGTGATCGCTTGATAAAGCCCGGCGCCTTCCAAAAATCTTCGCACTTTTCTTCTTTTCAATTGATAGTCTGTTAATGCTCCGGATGTTGAAGATCCTTCAGGCAATGTTGACGGAATATAGTCATATCCGTAAAGGCGGGCTACTTCTTCAATTAAATCTTCTTCAATCGCAATATCGCCTCTTCTTGTCGGAACGGTTACTGTAAAAAGACCGTTTTCTTCAACGGTTTCAAATTGCAAGCGGTCAAAAATTTCTTTTATTTCATCTACTGCAATGTTTGTCCCTAAAACGTTGTTAATTTTCTCAGCGGAAATGGTGATCACTTTTTTCTCGATTGAAAAATCATGAAATTCTGCTTCACCTTCTAAAACAGTTCCGGAGGCGTATTTTGCGATCAATTGTGCTGCCCGCTCTGCTGCAGCTTTTACCCTGTTCGGGTCAACCCCCTTTTCAAATCTCAAGCTCGCTTCACTTCTAAGTCCGAAATCCTTCGACGCTTTTCGGACAACACTGCCTTTAAAATAGGCGGCCTCAAGCAAAACGGTCGTCGTATCGTCTCTTACTTCAGAATCGGCCCCTCCCATTACACCAGCTAATGCAACAGGTACTTTGCCATTTGTGATCACAAGGTGATCGCTTGTAAGCTTTCGTTCTTGATCATCAAGGGTCACGATCGTCTCTCCGTCATGTGCGCGGCGAACGAGTATTTCCTTTGATCCGAACCGGTCATAGTCAAACGCATGAAGCGGCTGGCCGTATTCTAATAAACAATAGTTTGTAATATCGACGACGTTGTTATGCGGTCTGATTCCGGCTTTTATTAAGCGCATTTGCATCCATAAAGGGGAAGGGGCAATTTTGACATTTTTAATAATTTTGGCTACATAGAATGGATTATCTTCTTTTGCTTCAACATTCACAGTAATATAATCAGTTGCTTTTTCTTCGGCAGCCTCATAATGAACTTCCGGCTTTCGAACCTCTTTCTTTAAAATTGCTGCAACTTCATAGGCAACACCGATCATGCTTAAACAGTCAGAACGGTTTGGTGTAAGACCTAATTCAAGTACATAATCGTCCATAAACAGCTGTTCAATCGCATTTTTTCCAACTTCAGCATCACTAGGGAAAACAAAAATGCCGTCAGAAAACTCTTTTGGGACAAGCTTTCCTTCAATGCCCAGCTCTTGCAAAGAACAAATCATACCGTTAGATTCTTCACCGCGCAGCTTTGCCCGTTTAATTTTGAAATTGCCCGGCAAAACCGCACCAACTTTGGCTACCGGCACTTTTTGACCTTTTTCAACGTTTTGGGCGCCGCATATAATTTGCACTGGTTCTCCTTCTCCGATGTCAACTAAACATTTGCTTAATTTTTCTGCATTTGGATGCTGTTCTTTTTCAAGCACCTGTCCAACTACAACATCTTTTATTCCTTCATTAACAGCTTGAACATTTTCAACTTCAATGCCGCTCTTCGTTATTTTTTCAGCCAGCTCCTCAGGGGAAATGTCTAGATCAACATATTCAGAGAGCCATTTGTATGAAACGAACATGAGAAAACCTCCTTTTAAGCTTGTTTAAACTGTTTCAAAAAACGCACATCGTTTGTATAAAAATGACGAATATCATCGATTCCATATTTCAACATGGCAATCCGTTCCGGTCCCATTCCAAATGCAAAACCACGGTATTTTTTCGAATCGAATCCCGCCATTTCCAAAACGTTTGGATGAACCATCCCTGCTCCTAAAATTTCAATCCAGCCTGTTCCTTTGCATACATGACAGCCTTTCATGGAGCATTTAAAACAGGATACATCGACTTCCACCGACGGTTCAGTAAACGGGAAAAAGCTCGGACGCAGACGAATTTGCCTGTCTTCACCGAACAGTTTTTTCGCAAACACTTCGAGCGTTCCTTTTAAATCGCTCATGCGAATGTTTTCATCCACAACGAGCCCTTCAATTTGCGTAAATTGATGGGAGTGCGTTGCATCATCTGTATCACGTCTGTATACTTTCCCTGGACAAATGATTTTTACAGGACCTTTCCCTTTATATTTTTCTAGCGTTCTCGCCTGAACTGGAGATGTGTGTGTGCGCAGCAAAATTTCATCAGTTATGTAAAAGGAATCTTGCATATCCCTTGCCGGATGGCCTTTCGGCAAATTGAGCGCTTCAAAATTGTAATAATCTGTTTCAACTTCTGGACCTTCCTCTACTGTGTATCCCATGCCGATAAACAAATCTTCAATTTCTTCAATGACCGCTTGGAGAGGATGATGGTTTCCTGTTCGAACCGGTCTGCCTGGAAGGGTAACGTCAATCGTTTCTTGCTGTAATTTTTTCTCGATTTCTGCTTTTTCGAGTTGTTCTTGCTTACTTGTTATTTCCCCGGCAATCACTTCCCGAATTTCATTTGCTAACGCACCTATTTTCGGCCGTTCTTCTTTCGAAAGCTTTCCCATTCCGCGAAGAACTTCGGTAATCGGTCCTTTTTTTCCAAGATATTGAACGCGAATATTTTGCAATTGTTTTAAATCCGTTGCTTCCCGTACCTTTTGCAACGCTTCATCGCGAAGCTTTGTTAATTCTTCCTGCATGTAAATTCCTCCTTTTTTTTTAAAATAAATAAAAAAACCCATCCCAAAAAAGGGACGAGTTGAATTTCGCGGTACCACCCTTATTAACAAAGAAAGAATCTTTGTTCACTTCATTATCATAACGGCACAGCCGGAGCGCCTTTACATGCTTCCGCATGGTCCTGGCGTCAACTCTGGAGGTGAATTCGTTTGCCTCTACCATAAAAATGCTTCCAGTCTACGGCATTTTCTCCCTAAATGGCGACCTGCAAACTACTCTTCTCCGTCATCGTTATTCCTTTATTCAATTGCTTTTAATTATAAAAAAAAGAAATTAAAGGCGCAACACTATTTGCGAAGATGGTACATGAAAATAGCTGAAGCAACGGCAACATTTAATGACTCCGCTTTTCCATAAATCGGAATGTGTAAATTTTGATCCGTCATATCCAGCAGCTCTTTTGAGACCCCATTTCCCTCATTTCCTACAAGGAGGGCAAATGTTTCAGATGGAGGAATCTCTTTATAGAAAACAGCATTTTTTGTTGAAGTTCCAAATACAGGAATTTTCTCTTCCTTCAACTTACTTATAATCGGTTTTAATGACGAATTGATCACAGGCAAATGAAAAATTGATCCTTGTGTCGCCCGGATCGTTTTACTATTGTACAAATCAACCGTCCCTTCACCTAAAATCACAACATCCATTCCAGCCGCATCTGCAGTACGAATGATCGTACCGAGATTTCCTGGGTCTTGAACCGCATCTATTAACAGCCATTTTTTGGCGTTCAAATCGATTTCCCACCTAAGCTGCTTACAAACAGCCATGACACCTTGCGGGGAATCCGTTTCAGACAGAAGCGAAAACACCTCTTTGGAAACAATCGTTGTCGGAATAGTACCTTCGAAAAAATGATTTGGCAGCTTCGCTCCGTCTAAAACAATTAACTCTTGAACAATTGATTTGTATTTGAGAGCTTCCTCGATTAAATGCAAGCCTTCAATTAAAAACAGCCCGCGCTCTTCCCGTTTTTTTCTTGATTGCAGCTTTTTCCATTCTTTTACTCTTTCATTTTTAGTTGACGCAATCCGTTTCAATGATGGTGTCTCCTTCAACTGATAGTTCATTTCATATACATATTATAGAAAACAAAAGAAAAAATAAAGAAGAATGAAGAAAAACGAGGTGAAGGATATGAATTTTGATTTGCGCAATGCAGTCATTGCCAACATATCGCAAAATTCAAAAGACGAGCTGAGAGAAACGATCGTTGATGCCATCAATAGCAAGGAAGAAAAAATGCTTCCAGGGTTAGGCGTGTTATTTGAAATTATCTGGAACCATTCAAGTCAGCGTGATCAGCAGGAAATGGTTGAAACACTTGAACAAGGATTAAAAGAGACTGGAGCTGGGAAATAACCAGCTCCTGCTTTTTAGTTGTACGTAATGTTTTCAACCGTTTTTTTGTCGAGGCGTTTAATGACTTCTGTCAATAATTGAACCGTATGTTCAAAGTCTTCGCGATGAATCATCGCAGCGTGTGTATGAATGTAGCGCGTTGCAATCGTAATGGAAAGCGTTGGAACACCATTTCCTGTTAAATGAATCGATCCGGAGTCTGTACCGCCACCCGGCATAGCATCATACTGATATGGAATGCCGCATTCTTCAGCGACCCCTACGACAAAATCGCGAAGCCCTTTATGGGAGACCATAGAAGCATCATATAAAATAATTTGCGGACCTTTCCCCATTTTTCCCATCGCTTCTTTTTCGGAAATGCCTGGAGTGTCGCCGGCTATTCCGACGTCTACGCCGAAAGCAATATCAGGCTCAATATAATGGGCTGATGTGCGGGCTCCTCTTAATCCTACTTCCTCCTGAACGGTTCCTACACCGTAAACGACGTTCGGATGGTTTACCCCTTTCAGCTTTTTCAAAACTTCGATCGCTATTGCACAACCGATGCGGTTATCCCAAGCTTTCGCCAAAAGGATTTTATCATTTTTCATAACGGTGAACTCAAAATAAGGCACAATTTGGTCGCCGGGACGAACACCAAATTCCATCGCTTCTTCTCGACTGCTGGCGCCAATATCAATAAACATGTCTTTGATCTCTACAGGCTTTTTTCGTGCTTCTGCCGGCAAAATATGCGGCGGCTTGGAACCGATGATGCCGGTCACATCTCCTTTTTGGGTGACAATCGTCACTCTTTGTGCGAGCATAACTTGATTCCACCAGCCACCAACAGGCTGAAAGCGAATGAACCCTTTATCATCAATTTGCGTAACCATAAAGCCGACCTCATCAAGATGGCCCGCGATCATAATTTTGGGTCCGCCTGATTCTCCTTCTTTTTTGGCAATTAAACTGCCGAGTCCATCCGTTTGGATATCATCTGCATAATCTTTTATGTACCCTCTCATTACTTCTCTGACTTCCCGTTCATTGCCGGCGATGCCTTTCGCGTCTGTTAAATCTTTTAACATTTTCAATGTTTCATCCCATTTCTCCACACTGAAACCTCCTTTAATTTATATTCTTCATTTTTCCCAAACGGAATTGTTAATATCCTTGATTTTGTCTAGCATGATTGACTTCATTTTTCGCCATGTATGCTGAAATAATATCTTCCTCTGAAAAGCCCAGCGCAGAGCCGAGTGTAACATAGTCGTTAAATAAATCGATATACGCTTGGACAGACAAATATTCACTGAATTTTGCCGTTTTTTGATAAACGTTTAAAAAAAGATCGGTCAGGCTTTTATCGATTTTTCTTGCTTTCATTTCCGGCAGTTTTTCAATATACAATTCATGGCCGATCGACAATAAAAAATGAAGGCCGTCTACATACTCTTCCAAAATAACCTCTCTGTCGGAAGGCGGCTTAACGCTCCAAAATTTAAAGCAGCGCGTTTCATTAGCCAATTCGCCAATTTCGACAAGCAAGGCTAAAACTTTTCTCTCGATCAGCCTTTCTTCCTCCAAACCGTGTTTCTTTTCAATTTTTTCATCCAATTCTTTTTGCATTTTATATAACTGTTCAAAATCCATTTTCTCAACCCCTAAAATATATCTAAAAAAATTATAGCAAATGTGATCATTAATGAAACCCCTTCAATTCCTTTTTCGTAATGTATATGTATGAATATGACCTTCGGGGAGGTTTAAAGTAAATGATTGTCATCCTTCTTCGTCTTTTCATAATTGCTGCGATTATTTTCCTAATTTATTCATTCATTAAATATTTATTGAACCCGAAGCGAAAGTTAGAATTGGCTCATGAGCAAAAAAAATTTTTCTTTCTTGATGATAAAGAAAATGTCCACAAAAATTTTTTGTTAACGCATAAAGGAGTTTTATTTGAAGGGGAAAAATATTTAGGCACGACTGAAACTTCTTTTGAAGTTATCTCCGTTTTTATTTGGACATCTACTCCAAATAAGTTAAGGGGGTTTACAAAAGAAGATTTTCAATTTATAGAATCGAAAATAAAAGAAGCATATCCTTACGCCAAAATCGACTGGAAAAGTCCAATTAAAGAGTTTTTGAATCGGAACGAATCGGAATTCCCGACACTATCTTAAGACAGTAAAAAAGAATGAGCAGCTTGACATTCCCGTTCAAAATTGACAGTGTTAAAAGACTATGCGGTCCATGACTGGACGATCATGGTGTCGCTTTTTTGATCAATCTATGGAATATTTCTGATTTAAAAAGAAAATAAGCATTCTGAAGGCAGTTCCCATTGCGGGAGCTGCTGTTAGCTTCCATTTCTATTTTTATCCCATTACCTTTTCTCTTCCTCTATGAAATTTTGTAAAACAGCTCGGTAATTGATTATAATTTTTCGAAGTCTCCTTTTTAATTGGGTTTGGTCACTTTCATTATAAAACAGAGTGCTTCGTAAATGCTTTTTTCATTTTGATGATATTCTTGATCCCAACATTTAGTATAGAACCTAAATTTTTTGCATCGGCCTAAAAAACCCTTGAACTTTTGACTTTTTTCACTGTTGAGAAACGTAAAGCCATAATCGTTTACCTTTTCAGCCATATAAAAATCCCCTCCAAATAGAAGTGCAGCATCCGCGAGTCATTGCGCAGATTTTTTACACGTCTACTTAAAGGGGATCAATAATGTGCTGTTCAATTATGTCCAGCCCAAAGGGCAATGTACGTTTATAGGTGGCTTGCTTTTTCGATTACTTATTTAATTCAGCTTTAGCTGTTTCGGCGAGTTGTGCAAATCCTTTTTCATCATTTACTGCTAAGTCAGCAAGCATTTTTCTGTTTACTTCAATGCCAGCAAGCTTTAAACCGTGCATGAACCGGTTGTAGGAAAGACCGTGAATGCGCGCAGCAGCATTGATTCTCGTAATCCAAAGCTTACGGAAATCGCGTTTTCTTTGGCGACGGTCACGGTATGCATACATTAAAGATTTCATTACTTGCTGGTTAGCAACTTTATATAAACGATGCTTCGAACCGTAATAACCTTTTGCAAGCTTAATAATTTTTTTGCGGCGTCTGCGTGTCACTGTACCGCCTTTAACACGTGCCATAATGCATTCCCTCCTAAAAAATCGAAGTTAAAAATTATTTTATATTGTCAAGCATTTGATGAATACGTTTAAAGTCACCTTTGCTTACTAATGCTGGTTTACGAAGTTTGCGTTTTTGCTTTTGAGTTTTGTTAGCGAATAAATGACTAGTAAATGCATGAGACCGTTTCAAATTTCCGTTCCCAGTTTTTTTAAATCTTTTCGCAGAGCCGCGATGAGTTTTCATTTTAGGCATAAAAGGATCCTCCTTCTATTTCTTTTCGTTTTTCGGTGCTAGCACTAGAAACATGCTGCGCCCATCCATTTTCGGCTTCGTTTCAACAGAACTGATGTCAGCGCATGCTTCAGAAAATCTTTCTAGAACTCGTTGGCCGATTTCTTTATGGGTAATCGCTCTTCCTTTAAAGCGGATCGATGCTTTCACCTTGTCACCCTTCTCCAAAAATTTCCGAGCATTGCGAAGCTTTGTATTAAAGTCATGCTCTTCAATTGTTGGGCTTAGGCGGACTTCCTTCACATTAATAACTTTCTGCTTTTTACGCGCCTCTTTTTCTTTCTTTTGCTGCTCGAAGCGGTATTTTCCGTAATCCATGATGCGAGCAACCGGCGGTTTTGCATTCGGAGCAACAAGAACGAGATCCAAATTGGCATTTGCGGCAATATCAAGCGCTTCTTGCCGTGATTTAATGCCTAACTGATTACCGTTTTGATCGACCAGTCGAACTTCACGAGCGCGGATGCCCTCGTTTACTAACATGTCTTTGCTAATAATGAGCCACCTCCAAGATTTTATAAACAAAGTGCACGTTCGCCTTGACAGAGCTTATACATTCGTTTATGCAAATAAAAAACGCGTAGACGCACACTGCACCCACACGTTGAATACACGAACTTTTTGTCCAATGTATAAACCTGTCAACAGCAACGATGTGCGTCAATCAGGTGAGAAGCGGGTGCTTCTGCTTGTTCTCCTTGACTATAATATTCTATCATGGCAAAGCAGCTTTGTCAAAACAACATTTCTTCAAAAACGATACCATTTTAAACTATTCAAACAGAAAATGCAAGAGACTATTTGAATGAACATACATAAATCGGAATGGAGTGGACATGATAATCAATATATCATATAACTATTGGAGTGATCGAAATGGATGCAAACCGCGTAAAACAAATTTTATCCTCGCCGGCTGATATTGAAGTTCTCTATAACGGAGCTTCCGTTTGGATTGATCAGCTAAATGAAGATGGAAAAACAGCAACCGTTCATGTAAGAGGTCCGTTTAAAGAACGTACGGTTGTAGATATTTCTGAGCTTGAAGAAAAATAATTCCTCCATTGTTTTAAACATTATTGATATAAAATAGCTCCCAATGCTCCGGTAAAAGAACCGTTTGATAAAAATATGCTTTGCAGACCTGTCATGGAATCAAAGCTTTGGATGATTTGTTGTAAAGGAGGGTTTTGCGAAATTGCAGCTCCAACATAGACACACGTGTCCACTTGATGAAGCTCGGCACATTGCTTTGCCAAAAGAACGATCGTTTCACCAATCAATTGAAATAACGCTGCAGCAGCATCTTTTTTCCGTGCTCTCGATAAATCCGGATTGCCAAAATTAGCAGCGGTTACATCTCCTAAAATTGGAGGAGCCTCTTCTCCATACAAATCTTTTACCAACAAATCAACATGGCTTCGATCACCTTTTTTCGCCAAATCAACGATTTGATAAAAATTGCTCTCCTGCAAAATGAGCCGGCTTAAACCGGAAATAACACCACCGCCGATACCGCTACCAAGCAAACGCTCATACCGCTCGCCCTTCATAAGGAAAAAAGATGTTCCCGTTCCGATGCTGACGATTAAAAAATCGCTCTTTGGCTCCTTTCCTTCTTCTACTAAAAGCTCTCTTGTTCCTATACAAACTGAATCAAATTCTGGAATAAAGGTCACATCAGCTCCAGTCAATTTTTCTTTTACTTTTGCAGCTCTGCCTCCTGTTATTCTATAGCGGGCAGCCGGCTTCAATCTCTTCATCCAAGAAAGAGCTTGATCCATTTCATCAATTGGAAACCATTTATACCGATATCGCCCATGTTCAACATAAGCAATTTTTAATAAACTTCCCCCTGCATCAATTCCTACTATTTCCATCCGTACACCCCTCGCTTATGTTTCAAAAAAAGGAAATCAGCAAACGCCGATTTCCTTATTTTCTCCCTTCTTTTCCAACAGATACAGCAAATGTCTCCAGCGGCATGGATTCTGATTTTTGTTCTCCATACTTTCTGACATTGACCGTCTCATTTTCTGCTTCTTGATCACCGACAACGACCATGTACGGGATTTTTTGCATTTGTGCCTCACGAATTTTATAGCCGATTTTTTCATCCCGAATATCGACTTCAACACGCAAGCCTTCTTGCTGAAGACGCTGTTCTACTGTTTTGGCATAATCAAGATGCACTTCCGGCGAAACAGGGATGACTTTGACTTGCACAGGTGCAAGCCAAGTTGGGAAGGCGCCTTTATATTCCTCAATTAAGAAGGCAACAAACCGTTCCATCGTTGAAACAACTCCGCGGTGAATAACAACTGGCCGATGATGTTTGCCGTCTTCGCCAACATATGTTAAATCAAGCCGTTCCGGAAGGAGAAAATCTAGCTGAACAGTCGATAATGTTTCATCTTTTCCTAAAGCCGTCCGCACTTGTACATCCAATTTCGGTCCGTAAAATGCCGCTTCACCTTCCGCTTCATAATAATCCAGCCCGAGTTCGTCCATTGCGGCTTTCAGCATCGACTGGGCCTTTTCCCACATTTCATCATCATCATAATATTTTTCTTTATCCTCAGGATCGCGGTAAGATAATCGGAACGAATAATCTTTTATACCAAAATCCTCGTATACCTCTTCAATAAGGCGGACAACTCGGATGAATTCGTCTTTAATTTGATCCGGCCGCACGAAAATATGCGCATCGTTCAACGTCATCCCGCGAACACGCTGCAGCCCTGTCAATGCACCTGACATTTCGTATCTGTGCATTGTTCCAAGTTCTGCAATGCGGATCGGCAATTCCCGATAGCTGTGAATTTCATTTTTGTAAATCATCATATGATGCGGGCAGTTCATCGGACGCAATACAAGCTCTTCGTTATCCATCTTCATTGGCGGAAACATATCATCTTGATAATGGTCCCAATGGCCGGAAGCTTTATAAAGATCGACGCTGCCGAGAACAGGTGTGTATACATGCTGGTATCCGAGTTTAATTTCTTTATCAACAATATAGCGTTCGATAATCCGGCGGATAGTTGCACCTTTTGGCAGCCAAAGCGGCAAGCCTTGTCCAACCTTTTGAGAAGTGGTAAACAGGTTTAATTCTTTTCCAAGCTTGCGATGATCCCGCTCTTTCGCTTCTTCAAGCATGCGGAGATGTTCTTTAAGCTCTTCTTTTGTAAAAAATGCTGTACCGTATATGCGTTGAAGCATTTTGTTTTTGCTGTCTCCACGCCAGTAGGCGCCGGCTACGCTGAGCAATTTAAATTCCTTTATTTTTCCGGTAGAAGGAACGTGGACTCCTCGGCATAGATCGAAAAATTCTCCTTGCTCATATATGGAAATGATTTCGCCTTCCGGAATATCATCGATAAGCTCAAGCTTTAAATGGTCGCCGATTTCCTCATACATTTTTTTTGCTTCATCGCGGCTTACTTCTTTACGAATAACCGGCAAATTTTCGCCGACAATTTTTTTCATTTCTTTTTCGATTTTAGGCAAATCTTCGTGTGAGATCGTTTCATCCATATCGATATCATAATAAAAACCGTTTTCAATGACGGGCCCAACTCCCAATTTTACATTTGGGTAAAGCCGTTTAATCGCTTGCGCCATTAAATGTGCTGTACTATGTCGTAAAATTTCTAACGCTTCTTTTGTATCAGGCGTCAAAATTTCAATCTGGCCGTCTTGTTCAATCGGGGTTTTTAAGTCAATAAGCTTTCCATTTATTTTACCTGCAATGGCTTTTTTCTTTAATCCAGGGCTGATGGATGCAGCGATTTCTTCCGTTGTTGTTCCGTACGGAAATTCTTTTACAGAACCGTCTGGAAAAGTAATTTTAATGGCTTCTTTCATCTTCTTTCCTCCTTTGTTTTTTCTTGCAAAAATAAACACCCGTCCCTAAAAGAAGGGACGAGTGTTGTATGTAAAACCCGTGGTTCCACCCTAGTTCCCGCTCAAAACTTTGCGCGGCTCATTTTGATAACGGAGCAATCCGCCAGCTATTACTTGGCAAAAGCCGTTCACAGCTGAAGTTTAGAGGTGGTAAGAGCATTACACGAGTTAGGAAGGTTTCAGCCTGTGCCTTCCCTCTCTTTGAACTGTGATAATACTCCCGTGTCCTCATCATAACCTTTTCGTGATGAATGATTTCAACCGTATTATAGACTGATTCGCCACCAAAAATCAAGGAGTACTGAAAGAAACTTATCGTTTTTGAAAGCTAGCCCTTGAAAAAAATCGAACCCGTTCCTGAAAGATGTTTTGGATCGTTTGAATCATTGCTTCCTCCTGTTGATCGGAGTATATATAAATTTCTAAAGGAGCAATGGATACAAGCGGGGCCAGCAAATGGGAATCAATATACATCGGGTGGCGATAAATAAATTCCCGATCAATCCACTTTTTCAATTCCAGCTCTTTTATTTCGATGAACTTTTCATTAAACACTTGAAAGGAAGTATCATGCAAAATATGAATCGTTGATAATTTCGGTTTTTTATTGAGAACATATTCCCGCAAGCTTTGAATAAAATTTTGGTATTCCTGCTCCATTTTATACTCTTCAATGGAGAGACCGACATATTCCGAAAGTCTTGATAAATAATCAGACAAGCGGAATTGAATAAATGATTCTATAGAAAAAGATTGGTTTGGCCGAAGGAAATTCGTTAAAGCAGAAATAATTAAGTTTTCTCTCGGCTCAAAATGTTTGATCATTGGAATTTCCGCCCGCTCTCCTTCCAAGATCGATTGAGCAATATGTAAAATTTGCTGTTTTTCATCTTCATCCTCAAAATAAAATTGTTTTTCAATTATAAAAAGAAGGAGACGGGGCTCTTTCACATTTAGAAAAAAGTCAACAAATGATGGTACGAGCACATCAGATATAAATGTTTCCCAATCATCTGTTTCACATGTTAATACTGTGCCGTTCAGCAAGGCTGCTTGGAAATCAAAGTTTTCCTTCTCTGTATTAAGCAATTGATGCAGATAAGAAGCTTCTTTTTCCGTTTGAAAAGTTATTTCCAGCAAAAAAAGATCCCCCCTTTATATAGCAAGTCCTGTTTCTATATATATGGGGGGATGGCATTATTTAGAAGTGTTTGCTGTCCAGCGGTTATTCTTGTCTGCGATTTTTTCCTTTCAATTCCACGGGAATGGCCAAAAAACGAATCCTTTCCATAATTCTTTTTGCCTTTAGCTGTTCTATTTCGCCTTTTTGTGAATAAGTCAGGTGGTGTTCCAATTCGCTAAAATTAAAGTTGGATGTAAAAAAGGTCGGTAAATTTTCAAGCATGCGGAATTGGAGAATCGAGCCTAAAATGTCGTCTCTCATCCAGCTCGACATCGATTCAGCACCAATATCATCAAGCATTAATACCGGAATTTTTTTAACCGCATCAATCTTTTCATTCAGTGAATGATCTTGAAGAGCGCTTTTTAACTCCCTGACAAACTCCGGAACATATACAAGCATGGAAGGAACGCCTTTTTCCGCCAGCTCATTCGCGATCGCTCCAAGAATAAATGTCTTTCCCACGCCGAAGGAACCGTATAAATACAATCCTTTTAACCGATCATTTTGACCGTATTGCTCAACAAAATCTTGCACGAGAGACACTGCCTTCAGACGGTTTGGTTCGTTTAAATCAATATCCTCTAGGTGTGCATTGAGGATTTCCTTTGGTACATACATGCATTTAATGAGCGATTCTTGTTTTTTTCGAGCATCATATGCTTCTTTTCTCGGGCATTTATCATATTTCAGGTCGATTGTTTTTCTTTCAATAATTAATGTAGGGTGATATCCTTTTAAAATATTTTTGCACTCATCTAAATTTCGGCATTCACGGCAAAACTTGCTCTGCGTTACAAATTCATACAGTTTGCCTAAGCTGCGGTCAATCATATGTTCATCGATTTGATTTTTATGCTTTTCTAAAAATAACCTGACATCTTTGTCCGATTTTATTTGCTGTTTCAAGTTCAAATACGTTTCTTGAAACCCTTTGCTGTTCATGAATTGTTTTAAATGATTTTGCAGGGATTCCATCTTCCTCCCTCCTTTCGCCTAGTCCTTCTGTTTATTTTTATATTTTTTAATCCGCTCCTGTAGCTTTTGTTTTTCTTTTTCAAACGCTTCCGGATCGATGTTTTCTACCTGTTGATTTTCGTTTTCCAAAAGCCATGAAGGGAGTTTTTCTTTTCGAACGATTTTTTTGCTGACAGTCTTCTTATCCTTTGTTTCCGCCCAAGTTAAATATTTCTTATGTTCTTTTTTCGCCACATCCACTGCATCCTTCACAGTTTTAATTCCTAATCGAGCCCAGTGGCTGGCAATTTTCTCAACATACGCTCTTGACAATCTCATATTTGTTTTTAGCAGGACATAATAAATTAAAACGTTGACAACTCCGGGAAGCAGCTTTTGCTGAAACATGACATCTTCAATAATTTTCAAATCCGCTGCGGACGGTTCAATACCGCCTGAAATATCTTTTAGAAACTGTCTTGGAGAGATGGATTCAAGCTGTCGAATTAATTCCTTATCTTTTGACTGTTCAATTTCTTCGTCTTTCACCCGCTGATTCAAAGGCTGAAGCCTATCAACAAGCTCTGGAAGACGGTTGCCGTGATTCAGCTTATACCAATCCCTCGCCCATTTTCGCAGCTCGTCTAAATTAATTTGCTCATCATGATCCAAAGAACGGATGACCAGATTTTTCATTTCAATTGGATCAATTCCATAAACATATGCTAATTTCTCAACAGCTTCCTTAACCGCAGGCGTGATCGCTTTTTTGGGCACAATATGCTCTGATAAACCGGCATAAAACAATTGAAAATCAAAGGACTGGTTTTGAATCGAAATCGGTTCTCCAGGCGCATGATCAAAAAGCTCCTGATCGTTTTCCTCGGGTTCCATTGCAATATTGGCTGAAAGCTCAGATGGGTGGATCGATTGGTATACTTCATGAAATGATCTTGTCACATCTTTGGCGTTGCTATCAACCGATTTATCGGAAAAATAGCTTTTCAATCTTTGGTACACCGTTTTTCCAACTCTGTTATATAAATATATGTTCAACATTCCATCATAAAAAAATTGTTTGGGGGAAAGAGGTCGTTGAAGTTCATAAATATATTTTTTCGGTTCGCTTTCATCGACAAGGTATGTTTTTAAAAGACCTATTCCTTCTAATTTCAAACGGTCATGATAAATTTCATTTAATGGGGATTGAGTAACAGCCATTAAAAAATGGTGGGTCGATTCCGTCCCCCAAAGACGGTTTTGTTCAAGCTCGCTCCAAAGCGTCATGTATAAGTTTAACGTTCTTGGCCCGATTAAGGGCTGGTACAGTAATGTAAGAACTTTTCGGTCAAATTCATGAATCAAACTGCTCGTACATTTCACAACGTAGCGATCAACAGGCAGCAGCTCTTTCCAGTGATGATGTCCAATCATTTTTTCAAAACCTTCCCAAATAGCATGTCATAATCTCGCAGCTCTTTTATGAACGTTCTTTTTTGATCAGTTCTTTCAATTCCTCAATAAAGACATTTATATCTTTAAATTGCCTGTAAACAGAAGCAAATCGAACGTATGCGACTTCATCAATTTCGGCTAGTCTGTCCATCACCATTTCGCCGATCGTTTCGCTTGATATTTCCGATGTACCTAGATTTCTTAGTTCTTTTTCAATATCATGCGCAGCATCTTCCAATTTTTTTAAAGAAACCGGTCTTTTCTCACAAGCTTTAATCATCCCGCGCAAAACTTTTTCCCTGCTGAACTCTTCTCGTGTTCCTTCCTTTTTCACAACGATGAGCGGAATTTCTTCTACTTTTTCAAACGTTGTGAACCGATATTGACATTCCTCACATTCCCTTCGCCTCCGAATTGATCTCCCTTCATCGACTGGACGCGAATCTAAAACACGTGTTCCAAAATGGTGGCAGGAAGGGCATTTCATATCACCAGCTCCAATCTTTTTAACTAAATCAAAAAAGCTCTACCTACATCTTATTAAATAGCATTGGATCAGACAAGAAACTTTCAAGTTCTTGTATTTTTGTTATAGATAATTCGACTGAATGAAATGGATTTCTGTCAGTCCGGTCCAATCAAATGATGTTCGAACCGCCAAACAGTGATGGCAGCCATGTAGCCATGCCAATAAAAGCTTTTTTATTTTTACATCACTACAATGAATGATTTTAAAAACATCAAAGCCTCTTTTTCATAACGGCTTTGAAGGGGGTAGAATAACTCGGTACTTTGAGGCCACAAATAAGATGCCTCTAAATACCATTCAATATGAAATATTATTCTTTATTATAATATAAAAAGAGGTGCAGTAAAAAGCTGACACCTCTTTGCATTTCCATTCAAATTTTATTCTGTTTTCACTTTAAAGTGCTTTTGCTTGACCCTGTTTGATTTGAACAGGACCCATACCGCGAGGAATTTCAATATTTTCGCGCGTTTGAGCACCTAAAGCTTCAGAAATGTAATCCGCTGCAATATTTGGATTTAAATCACCGCAAGTGTACACATCAATGCTAGCATATCCATGCTCTGGAAAACTATGAATTGTTAGGTGTGACTCTGAAATGATCACAACTCCGCTTACACCCTGAGGCGCAAACTTATGAAACGCAACCTCCCGGATTTCAGCACCTGATTTTAATGCTGCATTTACAAACGTTTTTTCAATAAATTCCAAGTCATTCAACTTATCAAAGTCGCATCCCCACAGCTCAGAGATAACGTGACGTCCCATTGTTTCCATAGCCATGGATCCCCCTTTATAAATTTTTATGAATTCTTCGCACTCTGGTATGTTTAACTACCACGGGGGAAAGTTAGTCCAAAGAGGTCCTAACCCTTTAAGTAGCCACATTACCTTGCGTTTAAGAAGTTCACGAAAAATAGTATATATGGTTTGATTTGTTTTTGCAACATACTTTGTCAAAAATTTTGCGCTGAAAAAAGTATCCAAACAAAAAGAAGAAGAGGGTCAATCTTTGTAAAGATCAACCCTCCCATCATTTTATACAGCTGCGGCCAATTTATTCAATTTGCTTGCTACAAGTTTTGCTAAATCCACAACGCGGCAAGAGTAGCCCCATTCATTATCATACCATGCAAGCACTTTTACCTTTCTTGTTCCCATAACCATTGTCGTTAAACCGTCGACAATAGCAGAGTGCGGGTTTGTGTTGTAGTCAACCGATACGAGCGGTTCTGAAGAAAAATCTAATATCCCCTTCAGCTTTCCTTGAGAAGCTTGGATAAACGCTTCATTTACCTCTTCAACGGTCACATCGCGTTTTAGATCTACAACAAAGTCTACGAGGGAGACGTTTGGTGTAGGCACTCTTAATGCAAGACCGTGCAATTTTCCTTTTAATTGCGGTAAAACTAAGCCGATCGCTTTTGCTGCACCGGTAGTTGTCGGAATGATTGATTGGGCGCACGCTCGCGCTCTTCTTAAATCTTTATGCGGATTATCAATATTTCTTTGATCGTTCGTATATGCGTGGACAGTAGTCATTAAACCATATTCAATGCCAAACTGTTCATCAAGAACTTTTGCAACAGGCGCTAGACAGTTTGTTGTGCAAGAAGCATTCGAAATAATGACATGGTTGTCAGGATCATATTGTTCTTCGTTTACACCGATAACAATCGTTACATCTTCATTTTTTCCAGGTGCTGTTAAAATAACTTTCTTCGCCCCTGCCTCAACATGCATCATCGCTTTTTCACGGGAGTTGAATTTTCCTGTCGCTTCAATCACTATGTCCACATCTAGATCTTTCCAGGGAAGTTCAATAGGATTTCGATTGTTCAAAAGAAGCACTTTATGGCCATTTACAATTAAATGATCTTCTTTTGGAATGACTTCTCCTTCAAATTTCCCATGGTTTGTATCGTATTTAATTAAATGAGCCAATGTTTCTGCTGGATAGCTTGCATTGATTGCTACGATATTCAAATCTCCTTCTAAAATTGCTTTTCTGAATACCATTCGGCCAATTCGGCCGAAACCGTTAATGGCAACCTTAGCACTCATGTGAATATCCCCTTCCGGCATTATGTTACACTTTTTATCTCCTATTCTGTTAATTAGTATATCACATTTATAAAATAACGAAACAATTATTTTAATCGTTTCTTAAAAAATATATACTAAAAATAAAAAAACCGCTCTATTCACGAGCGGATTAACCAATTCCCCAATTCATGAGAATGTTTTCCAATTGCTGTTCCGTTTCTTCTAATGTTCCATCATTATTGATCACTGCATCGGCAAATTTTACTTTTTCTTTCAAAGGCATTTGTGCATTGATGCGTGATAAAGCTTCTTTCTTCGAAAAATTATTCCTTTTCATTAATCGTTCCAGTTGATTTTTTTCTCCCGTATAAACAACAATCACTTTATCCACTAAATGCTTCAAATTGCTTTCAAATAGAAGGGGAATATCAAGAACTACTGCTTTCGCACCTTCTGAGATCAATTGTTCCTGTCGCCTTTTCATTTCCAGCCTGACCTCAGGATGTACAATACTGTTTAGCTTCTCCCGCTTATCTTCGTTTTGAAATACAATGGAGCCTAATCGAGCTCGGTTGATCGTTAAGTCTTCGTTTAATATTTCTTTTCCGAAAGCATTTACGATCTCTGTATATGCTTTTTTGCCGACTTCTACCACTTCTCTTGCAATTAGATCTGCGTCAATAACTGGAATGCCTCTTTTTTTAAGCATTTCAGACACAGTGCTTTTTCCGCTTGCTATGCCTCCAGTTAATCCAATAATCATTGTCATATCATCATTCTCCTTTATCCTTACATGGCCCAAACACCGATCATTATTAATAATAAACCCGGGATAAATGAAAACTTTTCAAAAAACGAATAGGATGAAGCAAATCGGCCGGATTTCATTCCAATATAAACAAACATCGTGCTCATACAAGTGACGAAAATAGCTGTTAAAAAAGGTTCATACCCTGCTAAAGCCGCACCGATTCCTGCTCCGAATGAATCGAGCGAAAGAGCGATCCCAAGCAGCAAAGCTTCCACGCCTGTAATCTCGCCAGATCGATCCATATCAACTGCAGCAGGCTTTTTCAATATATGAATGACAATGCCTAACGATTTTAATTCCATATTTAAAATCGTTTTTTCACTCTTTTCCTCATCTTTCTCATCCTCTGATTCATTGTTGCGGAAAAAGGAATATAACACAAACATGCCAAGCAAAATGAAAATAGCTCCGCCAAGCCTATCCGTAAAATAGGGAGGAAGAACACTTTGAGCTATTTGTCCGGCCATCATCGCAGCGAGCAACACAATCGCCGAACAGCATGAAATAGTGATAATCGATTTAATTGGAATTTTTACTTTACGCAAACCGAACGCTAAGCCAACAGAAAAACTATCAAGACTGACTGCCAACGCCAATATTAAAACCGATCCGATTTCCGTCATTTTATCAAATGCCCCTTCTTTCCTTTTATTGCTAACATAGTAATATGAAAACCGACTAAAATGTGTTCGCTTAAAGAAGGTGGCATAAATCTTTCTACACTTGGCAAGATGAACAAAAATGTGTGCCTCTTCCCCCAATTTTTATTTTTTGGATAGGGCTTCCGCAAATTTTACATTGTTCTTTTTCTCTTGCATAGACAAATAAGTCCAGTTGAAACATCCCGATTTGCCCTTGTGAATTGACGTAGGATCGGACAGTACTTCCTCCTTTTTCAACTGCTTCCTTCAGCGTTTGAATAATTTCCCGATGCAATATTTTCACTTTTTCCGCTGTCAAATCTTTTGCCAGCCGCTCCGGATGAATGCCTGATCGAAACAATACTTCATCAACGTAAATGTTTCCTAATCCCGCCACTATTTTTTGGTCAAGCAAAACCGTCTTGATGTTTCTAGAGGTAGACTGAAGCTTGCTCATAAGTCTTTCAGCAGTAAATTGTTCCGAAAAAGGCTCCATGCCTAACTGGGACAAAGGAGGATGCTTCTCCTCCTCGCCCTTTTGATACAGATGCATAGTGCCAAATTTGCGAACATCCCGATATCTTAATTCCGTTTCATCTTGAAAGCGAAAAATGACATGTGTGTGAGGTTCAATGGGCTTTATTTTTGGATACAGTCCATATCTTCCTTCCATTCGTAAATGTGATACAAGAACATATCGATCTAAATAAAATTTTAAAAATTTCCCTCTTCTTCCGATTTCATTGATTGTTTCCCCTCTCAAAACGCGGCAAAACTGCTCTGCGTCTTCAGGACGTTTGATGATTTTCGGCCATGATACGATAACTTCATCGATGACTTTTCCTATGACAAGCTCCCTTAATGTTTTTCGAATCGTTTCTACTTCAGGAAGCTCAGGCATTATGTTCACCCCTTATCTACACTCGAAAAAGGCGGGGGAGCTTCCCTTTCCGCCTTTTTCAAATTATTTCGCTTCATACCACGTAGAACCGTAAGAATAATCAACCTTTAACGGCACTTTTAGCTGAATGGCATTTTCCATTACTTCCGGAACAAGCTTTTCTAAAATTTCAATTTCATCCTTTGGCGCTTCAAACACCAATTCGTCATGAACTTGAAGCAGCAGCCTCGTTTGCAAATTTCGTTTTTCAATTTCTTGCGCCATATCGATCATCGCTTTTTTGATAATATCCGCTGCACTTCCTTGAATCGGAGTATTCATGGCTGTTCGCTCGGCAAAACTTCTGATATTGAAATTTCTGCTCGTAATTTCCGGAATATATCTCCGACGCTGCATTAGTGTCGTTACATAGCCTTTTTGCTTCGCCTCTTGGATTATGCCATCCATATATTCTTTAACACCTTTATAAATTTCAAAATATTTTTTAATAAATTCACCAGCTTCTTTTCGGGTAATTCCTAAGTTTTGCGACAATCCGTAATCGCTGATTCCGTAAACAATCCCGAAATTAACTGCTTTTGCCTGTCTTCTCATGTTGGAGGTCACTTTATCTTCTTCGACATGGAACACATCGATCGCCGTTTTTGTATGAATATCAAGATCTTGTTTAAACGCTTCAATCAATTTTTCATCTCCAGATATATGCGCAAGCACTCGCAGTTCAATCTGGGAATAGTCCGCTGCAAAAATGACCCAATCTTTTTCAGAAGGGATAAATGCTTGACGAATTTTGCGGCCTTCCTCAAGGCGAATCGGAATGTTTTGCAAATTCGGGTCTGTGGAGCTTAATCTTCCGGTTTGCGTTAATGCTTGATTAAATCGGGTGTGGATTTTATGCGTATCACGATGGACAACCTTCAGCAGCCCTTCAATATACGTCGATTGAAGCTTTCCGAGCTGCCGGTAATGCAAAATTTTCTCCACAATTTCGTGTTGTCCTCTCAATTTTTCTAAAACGTCCGCAGAGGTCGAATACCCCGTTTTGGTCTTTTTCAAAACCGGTAGATTGAGCTTTTCAAATAAAATCGGCCCAAGCTGCTTCGGAGAATTAATGTTAAATGACACTCCAGCTAGACGATGAATATCCTTTTCTAATTGCTTCAGCTGTTCATCAAGCTCTTTTCCCATTTCTTTCAGACGGTTGACGTCTATCTTTACTCCTGTTGTTTCCATGTCAGATAAAATGGCTGACAGCGGAAGCTCCAATTCGCTGAATAAATGAAATTGTTCATTTTCTTCTAATTCTTGTATTAATAATTCTTCCAGCTCATAAATGGCTAACGCTTTTCTGGCAAGATGTTCGCCTAAAATGTCTTCATCAGGGATATGACGTTTAGCGCCTTTTCCGTAAATCACTTCATCCTTTTGAACTAAATGTTTATTTTTTGTCTTGGCAAGCTCGGCTATGTCGTCAATCGATTCAGACGGGTTTAAAATGTATGAGGCAATGAGAACATCAAACTCAATACCTGCTAAATCAATGTTTCGCCAGCGCAGCGCCACAATTGATTTTTTCGCATCATACACCACTTTCCGCTTTGTTTCATCCTTCACCCATTCTATGAACTCTTTTGAATGTAGCGCAATTTCGGCTGGAATATAAAAACATCCATTTTCGTTTGCGATAGAAAACCCGATGATTTCTCCAGTATGATAATTTTCATCAATGATTTCCACTAAAAGAGCTGCCTTCTCTGATAAAACCTTGTCTGACAGCTTTTCAACTTTTTCGAACTTAATCGTCGGCATTTCATCCGCTTCTTCATTCTCATGCTCTCCCATTTTGTCTAGGAGCGATTGGAAGCCTAGTTCCTTAAAAATTTTCACTACTTTTTCTTTGTCATAGCCTTTATACTCAAGGTCTTGAATTTTTATTTCGACAGGAGCTTCACAATTAATTGTCGCAAGCTGTTTGCTCATTAATGCTTGCTCTTTATAGTTTTGTAAGTTTTCCTTTAATTTTTTTCCATTTACTTCTTCAATCGAATTTAAAATATTTTCGACTGTCTCAAACTGTTTCAGCAATTTAATCGCGGTTTTCTCTCCAACGCCGGGCACACCTGGGATATTATCTGATTGATCGCCCATCAATCCTTTCAAATCAATAATTTGTGCCGGGCTTAGCCCATACTTCTCTTGAATCGATTCAGGCGTGTGCGGTTCAACATCCGTAATTCCTTTTTTCGTGATGGAAACGGTCGTTTTTTCAGTTGCCAGCTGTGTTAAATCCTTATCTCCGGAAATAATTTTCACTTCAAAATCTTGCTTCTCAGCTTGTCTCGCAACTGTTCCAATAATATCATCAGCCTCATAATTTTCGAGCTCATATGTTGTAATTTTGTAGGCATCAAGCAAATCCCGTATAAATGGTAGCTGCTCCGACAATTCAGGCGGGGTTTTTTGCCGAGTTCCTTTATATTCTTTAAAAGTTTTATGCCGGAACGTTGTTTTCCCTGCATCAAATGCAACAAGAATATGTGTCGGTTTTTCTTCCTCCAGTACTTTTAACAGCATATTTGTAAAGCCGTAAATTGCATTCGTATAAATCCCCTTATCATTATTTAAAAGCGGCAAAGCGAAAAACGCTCTGTAAGCAATACTGTTTCCATCAATTAAAACTAGCTTCTTTGTCACTACTACTAGCCTCCTTCAACTAAAAAAGCCATGCCTTCCTTCTATTCTACCATTACTTTCAGCAGAAGAAAAAACATGGCTTATCGATTTTATTCTGTTTCTCCCATTAATATTTTGGCGTATGGAGAATCGAACGGGAGAACGATGACTGTTTCACCGTCGATTGTTTTCTTGTAGGATTGAAGTGTTCTATATAATTCATAAAATTTAGGATCTTTTGAATAAGCCTGGTTATAGAGCTTCGCCGCCTCCGCCTCTCCATGACCGCGGATGGTTTCAGCTTGAGCTTCAGCTTTTGCCAGCATTTCTTTTACTTGTCTGTCCGTTTCAGCAACAATTCGATTTTTTTCTGCATCCCCCATCGATAAATATTCTTGGGCTTTTGATTCCCGCTCTGATATCATCCTAGTAAATACCGATTTTTCATTTGCTTCCGGCAAATCCGTCCGTTTAATTCTTACATCAACCACCTTAATGCCGAAATGATTTTGTTCAAGCAGGTTATTAACAATATTTGTGATTTTGTCATTGAGGCTCCCGCGGGAAGACTTTTCATCATTAATAATTTCATCATAATTCAGTTTTCCAAGCTGCGATCTCACAGTGGAAAAGATAAATTCCGACATTTTTGCCTCTGCATTGACAACTGTTCTTGCATTGGCGATCATTTCTTTCGGATCTTCGATTCTCCAAACCGCATAGTTGTCAATTAATATTCGTTTTTTATCCTTTGTATTGATTTCCGCTTCCTCCACATCATACGTTAATTGATGCTTTGGAAGACTTTCAACTGTTTGTATGAAAGGAATTTTTAAATGGAGGCCGGGCTTCTCTATAATTTTTACAACTTCGCCAAATTGGCGAACGACTTTATATTCATTTTCTTTCACAACAAAAACGTTGCTGAATAAAAATAGCAAACACGCAAATAAACCGGCTATAACAGACCCTAGGCGTATGTATTTCTTCCATTCAAAATTAATTTTCTTTTCATTCTTGTCCATTGTTTTCACCTCTTTTTTGCGTGTTCTCACTCGATTGATCAGCTTTTTGCTGACTTTGCTGATCATTAGGCAGCACTTGCTGCATAGGCTGAACAGGAAAATACTTCATTGTATTTCCATCATCCTTCATAATGTAAATTTGCGCATTTGGCAGCACGCTGTCTATTGTTTCTAAAATTAGACGTTTTTCTGTGATTTCTTTCGAATTTTTGTATTCATTGTATAAAGAATTAAATAGTGCGACTTCCCCTTTCGCTTGTTCAATTCTGGACGCTCTGTCCCCTTCAGCTTTGGAGATGATTGCATCGCGCTCTCCTTCTGCCTCTTTTGTTCGTTTATTCCTATATTTATTGGCTTCGTTTATTTTCGTATTCATCATTTCTCTTGCATCCGTAACGTTTGTAAACGCCTTTCGAACTTCTTCGTTCGGCAAATCAACATCCTGCAATTTGACCGCAATGATTGAAATGCCAATATCATACTTTTTCATCAACGAGCTTAATAATTCTTGCACTTGAGCTTCAATTTCCACTTTTCCGCTCGTTAAAGCATTGTCAATTTTTGTGCTTCCAATAATGCTTCTTAACGAAGCAGATGTTGCATCCCGCAAAATTTCCTTTGGATTTTCAGCATTGAACAAATATTTTGCCGGATTCGTTATTTTCCATTGAACGACCATATCTGCTAACACAATGTTTTCATCGCCTGTAATCATTTTTGTTTCCTTTGGAAAAGACTCAACTTTTCCATCTTTTTCTTTATATCCAAATTGTAAACTGAATGTTTCTTTGGATAGTTTTTTTACCGATTGAATCGGCCATGGCCATTTAAAATGAAGCCCAGGCTCAGTTATACCCTCTTCCACTTTTCCAAATGTAGTAATAACCGCTTGTTCCGACTCGTCTACAGTATACCAGGAAGTAATCGCAGCAAGACCGAGAATGCTGATCAGAAAAATAAATCCAATAATTGTTAATAATCTTCTTATGCTTACCATTATATCCCCCCATCTCTCTCTATTTATTATTTCATACGAAAAAAGTACGATTTTGTTTCATTTAAAAAACGCAGCCATAAAAAAAAGACGGAAACGTAATTGTTTCCATCTGCAAATGGGCTCCTTGGATGAAGGGGTTTTCGAATGCCATTTTAACAATCAAATGTTAACTTAGCATAAATTGGATGTAAATCTTATGTTAAACTATTCATTGTATCTTTGAAAAGTCACAGTAAAAGTCGTTCCAACACCAACGGTGCTTTTGACTGTCAAATTTGCTTGGTGGGCTTCTACTAAATGTTTTACGATCGCAAGCCCTAAACCAGTTCCACCTGAGTTTCTGCTTCTAGCTTTATCAACTCTATAAAAACGCTCAAAAATTCTAGGAATTTCCTCTTCTCTAATTCCAATTCCGGTGTCTTGAACAGAAATGGCTACTTCATCATGTCCAGCCTTAACAGAAAGGGTCACTTTTCCGCCAGCTGGCGTATACATAATTCCGTTGCTGGCTAAGTTTATAAAAATTTGCTTCAGCCGATGAGGATCGCCTTCAATAAAAACAGGCTCGTCTGGAACATCCAATATAAAATCAATATTTTTTTCTTTCGCTTTTCTATCTAGCAAATGATGAATTTCTTTTAAAAACTCGTTTACATTGCATTTTCTAAGCTCCAGCTGAAAGCCCTGCTGCTCGATTTTTGATAAATCTAATAAATCTTGAATTAAAGATTGCATTCGTTCGCTTTCTTTTAAAATGATGGATAAAAAAAAATGCAATGTTTGTTCATCTTTCATGGCGCCATCCAGCAATGTTTCAGAAAACCCTTTGATGGAGGTGATCGGTGTTTTTAATTCATGAGATACATTTGCTACAAAATCTTTTCGTATTTGTTCAAGCTTTTTCAATTCGGTAATATCGTGAAAAACAAGAACGACGCCTTTCCATACTTCACTTTTTCCAATGATCGGAGCACCGTAAACTTCAAAATGCTTTCTTTCGATGTTAACAGGAAGCATAATATGCTTTCTTATATTTGATTCCGTCAAAAAAATTTCTTCGACCATTTGAATAATTTCTTTATATGCGATCGCTTCTTGGTAAGATTTATATAAATAATCCTCTTGATTAATTTGAAAAATTTCTTTAAAGGCTTTATTCATCAGGCTAATATAGCCACGTTCATCAATGAAAAGAAGACCGCTTCCCATGTTTTCAATCAATGTTTGCAGCCTTTCCTGGTGCAATTCCTGGGTTCTTGTCATGTCTTGAAGGTTGCGTGCCAAAATGTTGATGGATTTGCTCAACATACTCGTTTCGTCGCCTGATGAATTTTCATATGTTCTCGCTTTGTAATTTCCTTTTGCAAGCTCCATCGCCACTTCTGTCGCCGATTCGATCGGTTTCGTATACTGCTTCATAATGCGGGTGCCAAAAATTAAAATGATCGTTAATGCCGCAATAAGACTCCCTATAATGAAAAACCAAATTTCTTTATTCATCGCTTCGAAATATTTGATGGAAGTCCCGAAAACTAAAAATCCCTTTCGTTCATCTTGTTGAAAGATGGGAATACCGTAAAATAACAAATCAGCTTGATCGAGACCTAGGCGAAATCCTTCCTTTGCATTTCGGTGGTTGGTCAAGATCAGTTCTGATAACCTTTCGTCGCTTTGATGAAAGCTAGGACCTGTTTTAAAAACGATGTTTCCGTCCATATCCATAAAAAGAAGGAGTGAGTTTAACTTTTCGCTCATTTCCTCCATTTTATGCTTCATTTCGGTAGAACCGATCTTTTCATTCTCAATGACCAGCTTGATCAACTCGGCTTCTTTTTTAAATTGCTTCTCATAATTGATGAAGTAAAACGATTGAAATAATTGTCCTAAAATAAATCCAAAACCAAGCAGAACAGTAATAATTAATGCTGTAAACGCAAGAAGCAGTTTTGAACGGAACTTACTCATTTAGCTTTGGATCCTCCAGTTTGTAGCCTAGACCTCTGATCGTTTTAATATATTCAGGCTTTTTCGTATTCCGTTCAATTTTTTCTCTTAAATGGCTGATATGAACATCCACTATTCTTGTATCACCGGCAAAATCATAATTCCAAACAGCGCTTAATAACTGATCCCTTGTCAAAACTCGGCCTTTATGTTTCGCAAGATAAAGAAGCAGTTCAAACTCTTTCGGTGTAAAGTCAAGTCTTTCTTGTTCAAAATAAGCTTCATATCGTTCAGGCATAATTTTTAAATCACCGATAATAATGTTGTTTTCTTCCGCTTCTTTTTTTACATGCATGTGAGCATCTTCTGATCTGACACGCCGCAGGATTGCTTTTACCCGAGCGATAATTTCTCTTGGACTGAACGGTTTTGTCATGTAATCGTCCGCCCCTAGCTCAAGCCCAAGCACCTTATCAAATTCATCATCTTTTGCCGTAAGCATTAAAATGGGCGTCATCACTTTGCGCTGTCTAAGCTGTTTACAAATTTCCATACCATCTATACTCGGGAGCATTAAATCAAGCACAATTAAATCCGGTGCATCTGTAATTGCTTTTTCAAATCCTTCGCTTCCATCCTGAGCAGTAATGACTTCATAGCCTGCTTGTTCAAGATTATACTGAAGAAGAGTGACAATCGATTGTTCATCATCCACTACTAATATTTTTTTACTCATAAAATCCTCCAATAATTTTCTCCTACTGTTCTTATTATTCTTTATTATTATTATAGTCCACGAAGCAGAAAGAACCAATACAAGAAAAGCTGCTTTCAGAAGATTTTAAAGAATCGATAGAAACATGATGGAGCGGTTTTGAAGCGGAAATTGAAAAAGCGGACGAATTTTCTATGCAAACTCTCTTTTTTCTTTTATAAGAAAAAGGAGGAACATAACATGTCCTCCTTTTTCTATCATGCACTATATTAATGCTTTCATAACATTTCTTACAGATTCCGCAGATTTTTCCAAAGCTGCTTTTTCTTCATCCGTCAGTTCAAGCTCAATAATTTGCTCTAAGCCATTGCCTCCAAGAATTGTTGGAACGCCTAAATAAATACCTTCAAAACCGTATTCTCCTTCTAAATATGCAATGGCAGGCAATACGCGGCGCTGATCTTTAACAATCGCTTCCACCATTTCTACAAGAGATGCGGCTGGTGCGTAGTATGCGCTTCCGTTTCCAAGCAGGTTAACAATTTCTCCCCCGCCTTTTCTAGTTCTTTCAACAATCGCATCCAAGCGCTCTTTCGGAATTAATTTTTCTAACGGAATGCCCCCTGCGTATGAATAGCGAACTAATGGCACCATATCATCTCCGTGGCCGCCTAACACAAATCCTGTAATGTCTTTGACTGATAAATTCAATTCTTGAGCAACAAATGTACGGAATCTTGCGGTATCTAAAACTCCAGATTGACCGATGACGCGGTGTTTTGGAAATCCGGATTCTTTATAAACAGTGTAAGTCATTGCATCAACCGGATTTGTCAGCACAATGATAATGGAATTTGGGGAATATTTTACAACTTCTTTTGTGACGCTTTTCATTACTTTTTGGTTGGTCTGCACTAAATCGTCTCGACTCATTCCAGGTTTTCTTGCAATTCCTGCCGTGATCACAACAATATCGGAATCAGCCGTTTCCTCATAGTTTGATGTTCCGATAATGTTCGCATCAAATCCAAGAACAGGGCTTGATTCAAGCATGTCTAACGCTTTCCCTTTTGTCGGATTCTCTGCTTGCGGAATGTCAACGAGCACAACATCTCCCAGCTCTTTTTTTGCTAGCAAAAAAGCTGTTGTCGCACCAGTAAATCCAGCACCAATGACAGAAATTTTCTTTCTTTTAATCGCCATTTCAAGCATCCATCCTCTCTTTTATGTAAGTGATTTTTCAAAAATGAATCTAAATGGAGAGCTACTTCGTAAAGAAGCAGCTCTCAGTTCTTTGTTTAACCCATGTTTTTAATCAATTCATTGCCGAATTCAGAGCATTTTACTTCCGTAGCTCCGTCCATGAGGCGTGCAAAGTCATAGGTGACAACTTTTGAAGCGATCGTTTTTTCCATTGCTTGAATGATTAAATCAGCTGCTTCTTTCCAGCCTAAATGTTCGAGCATAAGCACTCCAGAAAGAATTACGGAAGATGGATTCACTTTATCAAGTCCGGCGTATTTTGGTGCTGTACCGTGTGTTGCTTCAAAAATCGCATGCCCTGTCTCGTAGTTAATGTTTGCTCCTGGAGCAATACCGATTCCGCCTACTTGTGCAGCCAAAGCATCCGAAATGTAGTCTCCATTTAAATTCATCGTTGCTACTACATCAAACTCGCGCGGACGAGTAAGAATTTGCTGTAGGAAAATATCTGCAATTGCATCTTTAATAATAATTTTTCCAGCTTTTTCTGCTTCTTCTTGCGCTTTGTTAGCCGCTTCTTTTCCTTCTTTTTCAACAATGCGGTCATACTCAGCCCATGTGAATACTTTATCGCCAAACTCTTGCTCAGCCAATTCATATCCCCAATTTTTAAACGCGCCTTCTGTAAATTTCATAATGTTCCCTTTATGAACAAGGGTGACAGATTTTCTTCCGTGTTCAATTGCATAGTTAATGGCCGCCCGGACAAGCCGTTTCGTTCCTTCTTCAGAAATAGGCTTAATGCCGATTCCAGACGTTTCAGGGAAACGGATTTTGTTTACTCCCAGCTCTTTTTGTAAAAATTCAATGACTTTTTTTACTTCTTCTGTCCCTTTTGCATACTCTATGCCGGCATAGATGTCTTCGGTATTTTCACGGAAAATTACCATGTCTGTATCTTGAGGACGTTTTACAGGGGAAGGAACTCCATTGAAATAACGGACAGGTCTTAAGCACACAAATAAATCCAGCTCTTGGCGAAGAGCAACGTTTAAAGAACGGATTCCTCCACCTACAGGAGTTGTTAACGGACCTTTGATCGCAATCATATACTCGCGTATAACATCAAGCGTTTCTTGAGGAAGCCATTCCCCAGTCTCTTTAAAAGCTTTTTCACCAGCAAGCACTTCTTTCCAAACGATTTTCTTTTCGCCATTGTATGCTTTTTCTACAGCTGCTTCCAGCACTTTTGACGCAGCTCTCCAAATATCAGGACCAGTGCCGTCTCCTTCAATAAACGGAATTATAGGATCATTTGGAACGTTTAAAGTACCATTTGTCATTGTAATTTTTTGACCTTCTGCCACAATCATTACCTCCTAAATATGTATTCTCTATTTGTGTATAAAAGCATGGCCATGCTTAACAGGGAAGAAAAAGGAATCCCTTTTCTATTTTACCTGTTAGCTGCGCTTTTCGATAGGGATAAATACTTGTTTTTCTGGTCCTGTATATTCCGCACGAGGACGAATCAATCGATTGTTTTCATATTGCTCTAAAATATGGGCTAACCATCCAGATGTGCGGCTTATTGCAAAAATCGGCGTAAATAAATCATGATCAATACCTAAGCAATGGTATACAGACGCTGAATAAAAATCAACATTCGGCGGTAAAGATTTTTCAGATGTTACGATTTCCTCAATTTTAGTTGACATTTCATACCATTTCGTTTCACCGGTGATTTCTGTTAGTCTGCGGGACATTTCTTTTAAATGTTTGGCACGAGGATCCCCTTTGCGATAAACTCGATGACCAAATCCCATAATTTTTTCTTTGTTTGCTAATTTTTCGCGAATGTAAGATTCTACATTTTCAGGTTCACCAATTTCTGTTAACATTCGCATAACGCGTTCGTTCGCACCGCCATGCAACGGTCCTTTCAATGCTCCAATTGCCGCAGTAATTCCGGAATAAATGTCCGAAAGCGTTGCCACACATACTCTTGCAGTAAATGTCGAAGCATTCAATTCATGGTCTGCATGAAGGACGAGCGCTTTGTTGAAGGCTTCAATGGAAGTTTGATCAGGTTCTTCACCTTTTAACATATATAAGAAATTAGCGGCAAAGCCTAAATCTGTTCTCGGTTGAACAGGCTCCAATCCTTTGCGGATGCGGGCAAAAGCAGCGACAATTGTAGAAATTTTCGCCTGCAATCGAATTGCTTTTCGATAATTTGCCTCATCAGACATGTTGTCCGCTTCTTCGTCATACAATCCAAGCAAAGATACAGCTGTTCTCAAAGCTGCCATCGGATGTACTTTATCAATCGGATAAGTTTTAAAATGTTCTAATATTTCATTCGGTATCGACGCATTCTCAGCAAGCTGCTTTCTTAATTCCTCTAATTGCTCCTTATTCGGAAGCTTTCGATGCCAAAGCAGGTAAACAACTTCTTCAAAGCTTGCGTTTTGAGCTAAATCGTCAATATTGTAACCAACATATGTCAATGTATCATCAATAATAGAACTTATTGATGAAGTTGTGGCTACCACGCCTTCTAGTCCACGCGTTGCTGTCATGGCTATCTCCCCTTTACATAAAATTTTCAACTGCAATTCAAATAGAAATAAACGAAATTCATAAAACTTTCATTTTTTCACAAAAAGAAAATGCTTTCATTTCTTTTGTGAAATATTTTTTATCAGTGAAATGATCACCAAACATATGAATTAAAAAATACACCTCTATTATAAACAATTATCAGACTTTTGTGAATCAGATAAATAAGATATTTTTTACGGAATTCTTTTTTTTAATAAAAAAATCTTATAGAATTGAATAAGAATTACTTATTTCAGCATAATAAATCTTTTATTGAATTATGGCCGAATAATATGGATCGTATGTTTATCAATCCATTTTTTTATGAATTGAATAAGAAAAGGCTTTATCCAATTTCTTGTGATTGGAAATAAAAGAAACAAACCGACGATATCCGAAATAAATCCCGGCGTCAATAGCATGATTCCTCCGACAAAAATAGCCATTGCATCCAAAATGGCATTGCTTGGAATGCGCCCATATTGAATTTCCTTTTGAAGATTTCGCACTGCCTGAATTCCTTGTTTTTTCGCCAAATAAGCCCCAACAAAGCCTGTTAAGATAATCAATAGCACAGTCGGAAGCACCCCGATCGTCTTTCCAGATAAAAGCAAAACCCCTATTTCACAAGCCGGTGCAACAATAAAAAAAATCAATAATGCTCGCATATGCTATCTCCTCCATATATAAAATACCCGTTCCCTACTCTTTACTATACAAAAGGGAGATGTAAAATGCTCGTTTCTTAATCTTTACTATACAAAAAAAGAGAAGGAACTGAAATCCTTCTCCTTTCAATCAAAATTATAGAACGCTCGCATGTCCTTTATAAATCATCCCTTGGATTGCATCCACAGTGACTTCCATACCATCCTTCAAAATTTCTGTTGCATTTTCTACCCCGACAATGACTGGAATGCCAAGGCTCAAACCGACTACGGCCGCATGGCACGTTAAGCCGCCTTCTTCCGTAACAAGTGCAGCTGCTTTTTCAATCGCTTCCATCATGTCTATGTCGGTCCCATTCGTAACGAGAATTGAACCTTTCACCATTTTCTCAACAGCTTCTTTACTATTCTTTGCAACGATAACCTTTCCAAATGCCGATGCTCGTCCAATCCCTTGACCTTTTCCTAAAACATCGCCAACAACATGGACTTTCATCAGATTTGTGGAACCTGTTTCTCCAACAGGTACTCCGGCTGTAATAATCACTCGATCTCCATGTGTAATAATTCCAGTGTTTATAGATTCACGCACAGCTATGTCAAGCATTTCATCTGTTGTTGTAGCAATTTGTCCTATTGTTGGATGCACACCCCATACAAGGGCAAGCTTACGGCATACTTTACTGCTGGATGTTACTGCAATAATCGGCGCTTTTGGCCGATATTTCGAAATCATTTTGGCCGTATAGCCGCTGACTGTTGGCGTGATAATGGCCGAAACGTCCAAATTTATCGCCGTATAAGCTACTGATTGTCCAATTGCATTTGTGATCGTTGAATCAGCAACTTTCGTATGTTTCGTTAAGGCTTGGCGATAATCTAAAGCTTGTTCAACGCGGGAAGCAATTTTATGCATCGTCTCCACTGCTTCTACCGGATATAAACCGGCAGCTGTCTCGCCTGAAAGCATAATTGCATCGGTTCCATCAAAAATAGCGTTTGCTACATCGCTGGCTTCCGCACGGGTAGGTCTTGGGTTTCGCTGCATCGAATCAAGCATTTGAGTAGCAGTAATAACAGGTTTTCCTAATTGATTGCATTTGCGAATCAGTTCCTTTTGGACAAGCGGAACATCTTCAGCGGGAATTTCTACTCCTAAATCTCCTCGAGCAACCATTAGCCCGTCGGAAACTTCCAAAATTTGATCAATATTGTCAACGCCTTCTTGATTTTCTATTTTCGGGATAATTTGAATATCGTCAGCTTGGTGTTCCTCCAACAGTTGACGAATTTCCAATACATCGGAAGCGCGGCGAACAAATGATGCAGCGATAAAATCGACTCCCTGCTCAATGCCAAACAAAATATCTTTTGCATCTTTCTCCGTAATTCCAGGAAGATTGACACTAACTCCGGGAACATTGACTCCTTTTTTATTTTTCAAAATTCCGCTGTTTAATACCTTCGTTTCAATTTCCTGTTTTTCTTTATCAATCTTTGTAACTTCTAAACCAATTAATCCGTCATCAAGCAATATTTTAGAACCAACGGACACATCATTTATTAATCCTTTATATGTAACCGAAATTTTTTCTTTCGTGCCGACAACCTCTTCCATTGAAATAAGAAGGCGGGATCCTGCTTCTAATTGTATCTCCCCGTTTTCCATTGTATGCGTTCGAATCTCAGGGCCTTTTGTGTCCAATAATATTGCAACACTTTTGCCCAAGCGCTTCGCTGCCTCCCGAATGTTTTGAATTCTCGCTTTATGCTCCTCATGATCTCCATGCGAAAAATTGAGCCGAGCCACATTCATGCCGGCCTTAATTAGTTTTTCCAACATTTCGATGCTCTCGCTTGCAGGACCTATTGTACAAACAATTTTCGTTTTTCGCATAAATTGGCATACCTCCTAAACATTATGAAAACGATCCCATGTTCATACTTTATATAGAAAGTTCTTTTGAAAGCTTGTACATTGACTTATCAACCGTATGAGGCTGATCCAAAATTTCTAAAATGTCATGATCCACAAGCTGATTATTTTGGATGCCTACACATCGTCCGCCTTTACCATTAAGAAGCAGTTCCACCGCATAAGCGCCTAGTCTGCTTGCCAATACTCTATCAAATGCGGTAGGCGATCCGCCGCGTTGAATGTGGCCTAATACAGAAACACGCGTTTCAAAGTTTGTCATCTCTTTGATCTTTTGGCCTATTTCGACGCCGCTTCCCACACCTTCAGCGACAATAATAATACTATGTTTTTTCCCTCTTTCATGGCCTCGTTTTAATCGATCGATGATTTCCTCTATTTTGAAATCTGCTTCCGGAATTAAAATGGTTTCCGCACCTCCGGCAAGCCCGGACCATAAAGCGATGTCACCGGCATCCCGACCCATTACTTCTATTACGTATGTACGCTCATGGGAGGTAGCTGTATCACGAATTTTATCAATTGCTTGTATCACCGTATTAAGTGCTGTATCAAAACCGATCGTATAGTCAGTTCCAGGTATGTCATTGTCGATGGTGCCCGGCACCCCGACGCATGGATATCCATGTTCAGTCAACTTTTTTGCGCCCATGTAGGAGCCGTTTCCGCCAATAACGACAAGACCTTCAATCCCGAATTTCTTCAATTGTTCAATTCCTTTTTTTTGTCCTTCGATTGTTTTAAATTCTTCGCACCGTGCCGTATAGAGCATCGTTCCACCGCGATGAATGATGTCACCTACTGAACCAAGTTCAAGCTTTTGAATTTTTCCCGAAATAAGACCTGAGTAACCATTATAAATTCCATAAACTTCTAATCCATGAAAAATTCCTTTGCGGACAACGGCACGAATTGCAGCGTTCATGCCAGGAGAATCGCCGCCGCTCGTTAAAACGCCGATTTTTTTCATAATTTCACCTCTCTTGGACTGCTCAAACAAAGCTTACATAAAATAATGATCATATTATCTGATAATCGCTGAGCATAGTAAGCTTAGAATAGTTAAATTCTTTATTATTATACACAAAAAGAAGCGATGCGAAAGATAAAAATAAAAAAATAACGTGCAGCTCCATCAAGGAGCGCACGTTACTGCGTATTTGTCACTTGTTCGTCAATAACGGCCCCAATACTTTTAAATTTTTCGTACCGATGCCTGATCAGCTCTTCTCCGCTCATATTGGTCAATTCTTTTAATGAACGTTTTAAAGCCTGTTCAATGTGTTTAGCTTGCAATTGGACATCCCTATGTGCCCCGCCTTTTACTTCCGGAATGATATCATCAATGACACCAAGCGCTTTTAAATCTTGGGCAGTGATCTTCATTGTTTCTGCCGCTTTTTTAGCTAAGCCGGCATCCTTCCATAATAGGGCGGCAGCCCCTTCGGGAGAAATAACTGAATAAGTAGAATTTTCCAACATATATATATGATTTCCTACTCCTAATGCTAATGCGCCGCCGCTTCCCCCTTCTCCAATGACAATACATATAATTGGAACAGAAAAACCGGCCATTTCAAACAAATTTCTGGCAATTGCTTCACTTTGTCCCCGCTCTTCTGCAGCTTTTCCTGGGTAAGCTCCTTTTGTATCGATAAATGTAATAATAGGGCGGTTAAACTTGTTCGCCTGTTTCATAAGGCGCAATGCTTTACGGTAACCTTCAGGATGCGGCATACCAAAATTTCTTCGGATATTGTCTTTCGTATCTTTTCCTCTTTGCTGCCCGATTACCGTTACAGGGATCCCATGAAATTTTGCAACGCCTCCTACAATCGCTTCGTCATCACCAAAATATCTGTCTCCGTGGCATTCGAAAAAATTTTCAAATAACAGCTCAATATAATCAAGCGTTGTAGGGCGATTCGGATGGCGTGCGATTTGGACGCGATTCCACGGGGAGAGGTGATCATATATTTCCTTTTCTAAATTTTTTAGTCTTGTTTCCAGCTTTTCAATTTCAGCCGACAAATCTACATCCGCTGTTTTTGTAAATTCCTTTAATTCATGAATTTTTTTCTTTAATTCTATAATCGGCTTTTCAAATTCCAGTTCTCCTACCAATCTACATCCCCCTTTGCTTGGTGTATATCCAAGAGGTTGATTAACGTATCCCGCAGTTGGTGGCGGTGCAATACAGAATCAAGCTGCCCATGCTTCAGCAGAAATTCAGCAGTTTGGAAATCTTCCGGAAGCTCTTCTCTGATCGTTTGTTCTATGATTCTGCGCCCTGCAAAACCGATTAATGCACCAGGCTCGGCAAAATTGTAGTCACCTAAAGAAGCGAAGCTAGCCGATACACCCCCTGTAGTCGGATGGGTCATAACCGAAATAATGAGTCCGCCTTCATCGCTGAATAATTTTAAAGCAGCGCTAGTTTTCGCCATCTGCATTAAACTGAGGACGCCTTCTTGCATACGAGCACCGCCTGAAGCTGTGAAAATAATAAAGGGGATGTTTTTTTTCTTCGCTTTTTCAATTGCCCTTGTAATTTTTTCTCCAACTACCGAACCCATGCTCCCCATGCGAAAACTCGCATCCATAACGGCAATCACTACTGGAAATCCGCCGATTGTTCCTTCGCCTGTCACGACAGCTTCATTTAGCTTCGTTTTCTCTTTGTCTTTTTCTAGCTTTTCTAAATACCCTTCAAAATTAAGAGGGTTTTCAGAACGCATATCGCTGTCATATTCTAAAAAGCTGCCATGATCTAAAAGGCTGGCAATTCTTTCTCTCGCTCCCATTTGAAAATGGTAGCCGCAGTTGTTGCACACTTTTAAATTTTTTTCAATTTCTTTTGAGTACATAATCTTTTTACATTTTGGACATTTTGTCATAATACCTTCAGGAACATCATATTTTGCATGTCCGGAAGGGATCGATGCATATTTTTTCTTTTTTGAAAAAATGTTTTTTATCAAAATAGAACCTCCCTTTTTGGCTGAATAATGTCTTCATTGCAAGGGATGACACCTTCAATCAATCTTAAATCTTCCGGATCTTCTTCCTATATCTTTTGAGAGGTATTCAAATATTATAAATATATCATATTTTTCTTTCTCCCAACAGCAGAGAAGAGAGGTTTCTCATTCTTTCGCCATTTGTAGCCGCTTTTATTTTCCAATAATAGCAAGCTTTCTTGTTTTTTCTGCAACTTCTTCCGGATCTACTTTTATGCGTGCAACACCTGTTTCCATTGCCGTTTTCGCAACAGCTGCAGCAACACATGGTGCAACCCTTGGATCAAACGGCGCCGGAATAACATAATCTGGACGAAGCTCATCTTCCTTAATAAGAGAAGCAATCGCTTCAGCAGCAGCCATTTTCATCTGTTCATTTATATGTGTTGCTCTTACATCCAATGCTCCACGGAAAATCCCTGGAAATGCTAAAACGTTATTCACCTGGTTAGGGAAATCTGAACGTCCTGTTCCAATGACTTTTGCTCCAGCTTCTTTCGCATCGTCAGGCATAATTTCCGGATCTGGATTGGCCATAGCGAAAATGATCGGATTATCCGCCATTAATTTTACCATTTCTTTTGTTAGGGCTCCTGCGACTGACACACCGATAAAAACATCCGCTCCTTCGATTACATCGGCCAAAGAGCCCTCTAAGCGATCATGATTTGTATATTTAGCCACTTCAGCTTTTATGCTGTTCATTCCGTAAGGGCGTCCGTCGAAAATGGCTCCTTTTGAATCGCACAAAATAATGTCACGAACACCATAGCGATATAATAATTTTATAATAGCTATTCCAGCCGCTCCTGCTCCGTTTGCGACAACTTTAATATTTGACATCTCTTTGCCGACCAGCTTCAACGCATTTAATAAACCAGCGACAGTTACAATGGCGGTTCCGTGTTGATCGTCATGGAAAATCGGAATGTTCGTTTCCTTTTTTAAACGCTCTTCAATTTCGAAGCAATTTGGTGCGGCAATATCTTCCAAGTTTATGCCGCCAAAAGTCGGCTCAAGAAGCTTTACTGTCTCAATAATTTTTTCCACATCTGTCGTATCTATACAAATCGGGAACGCATCGACACCTGCAAAGCTTTTAAATAAAACAGCTTTTCCTTCCATGACAGGGAGAGCTGCCTCCGGTCCGATGTTTCCAAGCCCTAAAACGGCTGTTCCATCAGAGACAACCGCCACCATATTCCCCTTCATCGTATACTCATACACTTTGCTTTTATCATCATAAATTGCCTTGCACGGCTCAGCCACTCCAGGAGAGTATGCTAAACTTAAATCTTTTGCATTTCGTACCGGAATTTTTGATTTTGTTTCAAGTTTTCCCTTCTGAACACTATGAATATGTAATGCTTCTTCTCTTAATGACAACCTTTATCACTCCTTAACAACATGGATAATCGTCAAAATGGAAAGACCACTTTTTAGATATTTCTAAAATATTATACATGCAATCCGTTGTAAAGAAAAAGACATGTTTATTCTCTCAAGGCGACATTCCTTTCTCCGAGCAATGCCCGCAATCGATTCAAACATTGTTCAGACGGTTGTACACCAAATGTTTCGGGAAGCTTGACCGCTTTCTTTTTTCGTTCATGGTAAATAAATACAGGTATGCTGCCTGGATAATCCTGCAATACTTTTTTTATTTCGAGAAGCTTTTGTTTCTCTGATGCTTCATCTGCAATTTTTAAAAATAAAGCACGCTGCCGTTTAAATTCCGAGATGTCTTTTACGTCTTGAATTATATATTGAACATGTTCATTTCTAATTTCCGGTTTTCCGGTCAATAAATATACATTCCCTTTCTTTATTTTTCCGCTGAACTTTGCGTATTCATTAGGAAACAAGACCGCTTCTACATCCCCGCTTTGATCGCTTATATTGAGAAAAGCCATCGCCTGGCCGCTTTTTGTGCGAATTGCCTTTACGTTTGTCACATACGCGCCCACATGAACTTTTTTTTCAATCCATTGCGATAAATCCATTAATCGAACTGCCCCCAGCTGCTTCAAAACCGAATCGTAAGGCTGAATCGGATGGCTTGATAAATAAAATCCTAATGTTTCCTTTTCGAATTTTAATTTTTCTTCAATGGTGAACGGTTCCACTTCCACATACTTTGGTTTAATCGCAGCAAGATCGTCAAGCGGAAAAACGATTTGCTCTTTTTCATCCATTTTGAATAATTCTGCATGCTCGAGCGCAACATCTATACTAGCAAGCAACGTTGCCCGATCTTGCCCAAAATCATCCATCGCGCCAGAAAAAATGAGCGCTTCTATTGTTCGGCGATTGACTGCCTTTGAAGACATCCTGATACAAAAATCAAACAAATCTTCAAAAGGCTTCTTTTTTCTTTCTTTTGCAATTTCTTTCATGGCGGCAATGCCAACATTTTTAATCGAGGCAAGTCCGAATCGGATAGATCCGTTTTCCACTAAAAAAGAAAAACCGCTTTTATGAATGGACGGTGGCAGGATTGTAATTCCCATTTCTGAAGCTTCTCGAACATATTGCGCTAATTTTTCTTGATTTCCTCCGATGCTCGACATTAACGCAGCCATAAAATATAAAGGATAGTGGGCTTTTAAATAAGCAAGCTGATAGGCAATCATGCTGTAGGCAACAGCGTGGCTGCGGTTAAAACCGTAGTTGGCAAATTTAACAATGAGATCGTATACTTTATTCGCGGTTTTTTCGTCGTATCCTTTTTTTAAACAACCTATAATAAAGCGATTTCTGTTTTCATCCAAAATCGTTTTAATTTTTTTGCCGACGGCCCGTCTCAACAGGTCTGCTTCCCCTAACGAAAAACCGGCCATTTTCGCTGCGATTTCCATTATTTGCTCTTGATACACAATGACTCCGTATGTCTTTTCTAAAATAGGCTGCAAATCTTTATGCAAATATTCTACCGGCATCCGGCCGTGCTTCCGTTCGATATAGACAGGAATGTTTTCCATCGGTCCTGGACGATACAAAGCATTAACCGCAACCAAATCTTCCAAATTAGTAGGTTTTAGCTTTTGTAAAACTTTCCTCATTCCTTCTGACTCAAATTGGAACACACCTGTCGTATTTCCTTCCGATAAAAGGGAAAACGTTTTTTCATCATCATAATTTGTAAAGTGGACAGAGAGCTTTGTTCCCTCGTAACGTTCAATTAAACGTTTGATATCTTCTATTAACGTTAAATTTCGCAGACCTAAAAAATCGATTTTCAACAGCCCGATTTCTTCTAAAAAATCCATTGAATATTGTGTTAAATATATATCGTGATGACCATTTTGAATCGGAATGACTTCAGTCAGCGGATGATCGCTTAGCACCACTCCCGCAGCATGCGTCGATACATGGCGCGGCAAGCCTTCCAGCTTTAAAGCCGTTTCAAAAATTTCCTTTCCTTTTTCCATTGAATGAAGGATGTTTCGAAATGCTGCCGATTGTTCAAATGCTTCTCTTAAAGTAATTCCGAGCTTTGAAGGTATGTGCTTTGCGAGCACATCCACCTCTTTATTCGAAGCTCCAAGCGCTTTTGCCACATCTCGAATAGCAGCTTTGGCCGCAAAAGTACCGAAAGTGATGATTTGAGCCACATGCCCTTTTCCGTATTTTCGCGCAACATATTCAATCATTTCATCCCGTCTTGTATCCGGAAAATCAATATCGATATCTGGCATAGAAACACGTTCAGGATTTAAAAAACGCTCAAACAATAGATTATAGCGAATTGGATCTACATTCGTAATATCTAGTACATATGCCACTAAAGAGCCGGCTGCTGAACCGCGGCCTGGACCGGTTACAATACCTTTTTCATGCGCGTATTTCATAAAATCCCAAACGATTAAAAAATAATCGCTAAAATTCATTTTTTTTATAACAGACAGCTCATACGAAAGCCTTTTGACATACTCGTCCGAAGGGGATGTTACTTTTTTTCTTAATCCTTCAAAGCACAGTTGTTCAAGAAAATCATCGCTGCTCAATCCTCCAGAAAAGGGGTATTTGGGCAATTTTGTTTTGCCTAATTCTATTTCAACATGGCATTCGGAGGCGATCCGAACAGTATTCTCAATGGAATCAGGAAAGTTCGCGAAATTGTTTATCATTTCCGCCGGGGATTTTAAATAATATTCGGAAGCAAACGCTGCGTCTTGTTCTTCTACAGTCGTTCCGTCTTTAATCGCCAGCAAACAGCGGTGTGCAAATGCATCATCCTTTTCAACATATAAAACATCGTTCGTTGCGACAATCGGAACTTTGATCGTTTCTCTCAGCTCCGCAATTTTTTCATTTAATTGCTGCTCTTCCGGCAAGCCGTGATTTTGTAAGGATATGTAAAAAGAATTGGGATCGAGCATGCTTTGAAAAAACTCCACCGCTTTTCCTGCCTCTGCAATCTGTCCGTTTATAAGCAGCTGCTCAATCAAGCCTTGTCTGCCAGGTGTGATCACAAAAAGATCCCTGCTGTATTGTTTAAAAAAAGAAAGCGGAAGTCCTTTCGGAAACTTTGTTTGCAGCAAACTGCTTAATTTAAGCAAATTGCGGTATCCGCTGTTATTTTTAGCAAGCAAAACAAAAGGATACGGTTCGTTTTTTATGATAACGGTAGCAGTTAAACCGAAAATCGGTTTAATCCCGTGTTCTTTACAAATTTTATAAAAAGAGAGCGCTCCATACATGACATGATGGTCTGTCAAGGCTAGAGCTGTTTGACCAGTTTTTTTCGCATAGCGGACAAGCTTGTCCAATCCCGCAGCACTAGTCAGCAAACTATAGGCGCTCTTCACTTGTAGGTGAACAAAAGGCAATGAAGACCCCACCTTTTTTCAATGATTTCTTAAAACAATTATAGTCATTGTTTTCAATGAAAGACAAACTTCATACTTTTATCTTCCCATCCATATACATATAAAGAAAGAGAATAAAACAAGCCTTTTCACTGCTTGCTGAAACCGGCTATTTAGCAAGTTTATTATAATCATATTTCACCAATGAACGGAAGAAAGGATGGTGGAAGCTCAATGGAAACAGATACTTTTATTGCAACCTTTATTAAAGTGTATTTTATTGCGTTAGGAGTCATTTTCGGCGGCTCGTTAATCGGCGGTATTGGCGCATATATTACAGGCGATGCTCCTCTCACCTCCATTTTCAGAATGGCAAACAAATTGAAAATTTGGGCTCTTGTTGCAGCTATTGGAGGGACGTTTGATGCGTTTTACAGCTTTGAACGAGGGATTTTTGAAGGAGCGACAAAGGACATTGTGAAACAGATTTTGTTAATCATTTCCGCCATGGGTGGTTCTCAAACAGGCTGGCTCTTAATCTCTTGGTTCACACAGGAGCATGTTTCGCAATGAGAATCCCGCCTTATTATAAAAAGCCTTCATGGCAGCGTTTTTTTGCCGGAGTTGCCGTAGGAGCTCTTATTAGCTGGGGGTTTTTTCTATATTCCTTTGGCTATTACCAAGAAAAACAAGTAAAAATCATTTCAACACAGCAAGAAACGATCGAACAATTAAAAAACGACATTCAAATTTGGCAGAGGGATTACAAAGAGCTAAATAAGAGAAACTTAGAATTATTGACTGTACAGGATGTCAAAATCGAAATTAAAAATGCGGAAAAATATAAGCTGGATGAATTAATGAAATATTCGATTGAAAATACGATCAAAAACGATTTAGCTGATTTAATTGCAAAAGATATTGACAGTGTTGTGAAAACAAGGCATTTAATTGCCAAAACGATTGAAAATAGAAAATATAAAATAGATGACAAAGAATACAACGCTACTGTCGTGGAGCTTGTCATTACACCGACCATTATTGTTGAAGTAGAATTGAAATTGAGCAAATAATAATGCCAACTTTTCTCCTATTATGAGGAGGGAAAAAGCGCCCTCCTTAAGATGTTTTACATAAAGCGACCAGCTCTTGAATGATTTGATCCGCAGTTTCCCAGCTGTCGATCGTAGCTCCGGCCGCAAGCGGATGGCCTCCGCCTTTAAAGCGTTTTGCAAGCTCATTGATCACGATTCCCTTCGAGCGGAATCTGACCCGAATTTCGTTGTTTTCCTCGACAAACAGCACCCACGCCTTGATCCCTTCAATATTTCCTAAAGCACCGACGAGCTGTGAAGCTTCGGAAGGAGTGACGCGGTATTCGTCCAATAGTTCTTTAGGAAGCTTTATATAAGCGGCCCCTGAATCAGTCAAAACGAAATTTTGCAGGACGTAACCGTTCAGCTTCGCCACATTAAGTTTCGTTTTATACATTTCGTCGTATATTTGCGTAAATGAAAACCCATAGTCTATAATCTCGCTTGCATATTGGAACGTTTTTTTCGTCGTATTTGAAAACAAAAATCTTCCTGTATCCCCAACAATTCCGGCATAAATGAGACTGGCTGCTTTTTTCGATAATGTTAAGCCTTGATCTTTGCCAAATAGATAAAATTCATAAATCATTTCGCTGACAGAGCTGGCAGATGTGTCTACCCAGACTATATCTCCATAAGGATCTTCATTTGGATGATGATCGATTTTGATCAATTTTTTCCCTTTATCATATCTTTGATCGCAAATTCGTTCTTGGTTTGCTGTGTCACATACGATGACGAGCGCTTCTTGATAGACGTCATCTTGAATTTCATCCATTTTGTACAAAAACGTTAAAGAAGGCTCATCGTTGCCGACTACATATATGTTTTTTTCAGGAAACGATTCTTTTAACAATTCCGCAAGCCCGCACTGAGAACCGTATGCATCAGGATCCGGCCGGACATGTCTATGTATAATAATCGTATCGAATGCTTTTATTTCATTTAAAATCTGTTGTTTCATTTCAGCTCTCCTTTATCATCATAAATGTTTTATTTCATCATTTACTAATGGTAAAATGATATACGATACTTAGATGGAGGTTGACATCATGCCTGTTTTAGCTATCCTAACGGTCATTTCTTTATCTTTTTATGTTTTTTACAAAATCAAATATTTTCGCACGAAACGTCCGATGGAAAGAAGCTGGATTTCATCTAAATCTAGCATTTCTCTAGGATTGTTTGTCTTCTTTTTCGGATTAAACCAAATGTTTTTAAACCGATCCACTGTTGCGCTCATCGTCGGTGTTGTTTTTATTATAACAGGTTGTCTGAGCATTTGGGCAGGATATAAAGCTTACAAATATTATTTGCCTTTGGCAATCAAAGAAAGCGAAAATGCCCGCTAAGAAAATTATATGGAAGAGACTGTCCTTATTTTTCAGACAGTCTTTTTTTAATTACGATCCATGATTTGCACCATTAACATAGCTTTGCCGACTAAAGTGTTTTCATGGAATACTTCCACATCAATTTTCCCGAATTTTCGACCCACGTCCAATATTTTCGGATGAATTTCAATCATGCTTTCCATTTGAACAGGTTTCAAAAAATAAATCGTCATATTCTCAACGACAAGCTCGCCTTTCTTTTTCTGTCTCAAATGATAATTGGCCGCTTCTGTAACTAGAGTTGTGAAGGCACCGTATGAAATGGTACCGAACTGGTTTGTCATTTGCGGTGTTACTTCACATTTAAAAATGTTTGATTCTTTTGCTTCATCAGAAAGATTGATCATCTGCCTCGTGATGATGTCATCAATTTTTTCACCTGTGTGCGGCTGCCGTTCAATTGAATGGAGAGCCTTTAAAACGTCCTGTCTGGAAATCATACCTGATAGGCGGCCGTTTCCGTCCACAACAGGCAATACTTCAATTCCTTCCCAAACCATTATTTGCGCAGCTGAAGCGACAGATGTTTTTCCTGTAACGGTTATCGGGCTTTTTGTCATCACTTTTTCAATGGATGTTTTTCGATCTGACGTCATAATATCCTTTGCCGTGACAATTCCAACAACCTTCAAACCTTGATCAATGACCGGGAATCGTCCGTGTCCAGTTTGCCGGTTGTATTCAAACCAGCGTTCAATCGGATCATTCGGGGTTAACGTGACAGTTTTTTCTAATGGGGTCAAAATGTCTTCCACTAACACGATTTCCTTTTTGATCAGCTGGTCATATATCGCTCTGTTTATCATCGTAGCCACTGTAAAAGTATCGTAGCTAGTGGATATTATCGGGAGCTCGAGCTCATCCGCCAGTTTTTTTACATAATCATCTGTGTCAAATCCCCCGGTTATTAAAACGGCGGCTCCTGCTTCCAAAGCCGACTGCTGAGCTTTTGTCCTGTTGCCGACAATGAGCAAGTTTCCAGCACCTGTATATCTCATCATCGCTTCCAATTTCATGGCGCCGATAACGAATTTATTTAATGTTTTATGAAGGCCGGCCCTGCCGCCTAACACTTGTCCGTCGACAATATTGACAACCTCCGCAAATGTCAGCTTTTCAATATTGTCTTTTTTCTTTTTTTCAATTCGAATGGTGCCGACCCTTTCGATTGTGCTGACAAAGCCTTTATTTTCCGCATCTTTAATCGCACGATAGGCAGTTCCTTCACTGACATTCATAACTTTGGCAATTTGTCTGACTGAAATTTTATCTCCGACGGGCAGAGACTCAATATAGTTCAAAATTTGTTCATGCTTTGTCGCCAATTTCTTCCCTCCTTTTAAGTTACATGATTGGCGAATTCTTCAAACATTTACTTATTTTTTCCTAAAATTTACTGTTTAGCAAACAAATGCTTGGAACTCATAATACGTAAAATGAACGGCTAAAAGCCGTCCATCAAAAATCTCACAGTTCGATTGTTTCTCCTGGTTTCAATAGGAGACCGACACCGTCTGGAAGCTTGGAAACAAAATCTTCAGGGTTTTGCTGGATCACTGGGAACGTGTTGTAATGAATTGGCACGACTTTTTTAGCTCGAATCCATTCTGCTGCTGTAAGAGCATCCTCCAGCCCCATTGTATAATTATCGCCAATTGGCAAAAAGGCTAAATCAATTTCATTGCGTTCTCCAATTAATTTCATATCAGAAAACAATGCTGTATCGCCTGCATGATAAATCGTTTTGTCCTCAGCTGTCAACAAAATTCCTGCTGGCATGCCAGTATACACAATGTTTTGGTTATCTTCCGTATAGCTGGAGCCATGGAAAGCCTGAGTCAGCTTTACTTTTCCAAACTCAAACTCGTATGCTCCCCCGATGCTCATTCCATGGGTTTTAATCCCTTTCCAGCTCAAGTATGTAGCCAGCTCTGCAATCGCCACGACTAACGAATCATTTCTTTTTGCAATCTCAACCGTATCCCCTACATGATCATTATGGCCGTGTGTCAACAAAATGACATCTGCTTTCACATCTTCAACCTTCAAATCAGTTTGCCCGTTCCCATTAATGAACGGATCAATGATAATGTTTTTCCCATTTGTTTCAATTTGAACGATGGAATGACCGTGAAAGGAAACCTTCATAAAAAAACCCTCCTTTTTGAATCTACTTTCATTTTACTGGAAACTTATGCTTTTGAAAACGTTTTATCGTTATTGATGAAATCGATGAATGACATTAGCGGCTCCCGTCGCTTCAATTATGGCGCCTGTAATAAAATCTGACTGTTCATCGCACAAAAAGGTTATAATTCTTGCGATATCTTCCCCTGTACCTGATCTTCCAATCGGCGTGTTCACGTCAATATGCTTTCTAGCTTCTTCAATGGTCGCCTCTTTCATTTCCGCCGTAATGTTTCCTGGACAAACCATATTCGCTGTGATGCCGTTTTCCGCCTCTTCAATAGCAATCGTTTTTGTCAAAGAGACTAGTCCGGTCTTAGCCGCGCTGAACGCCGAGCGGTGAAGCCAACCTGAAGCATCCCCGGCACCTTGGAAGCCGTAGGTAATGATTCGGCCGTACTTTTGTTTCCTCATAATCGGGATTGTTCGTTTCACTAAATGAAACACCGAGCTTAAATTTCCTTCAATCATTTCATACCATTCCTGATCAGAATAATCAGCAAGCTTTTTCCTCTCAAATATATACGGACCCGCATTATTAACTAAACAGTCAATACGGCCAAAGCACTGATAAGTTTGATCAATCAGCCGAATTAAATCTTCCTTTTTCGTCACATCACATCGTATAAACAGCAAACGGTCGCGCATAGAAGCATATTTTTCCTGCAGTTGTTCAACTCCTGTTTGATTATTGTGATAACTGACCGTCACGCTGTACCCCTTTTCCAAAAATAATTCGGTCACCTTTCTTCCAAGACCTCTTGAGCCTGCCGTAACAATTGCATGGCGCACCCATCAATTCCTCCCTTTATTTACTACAATCATTTTACAATAATTTTTTAAAATGCAAAAACGGAATAGCTTCCACGATTTTTATCAGCAAGAGGTTGGAATGCAAGTGCAAGGCGGCCTTTCCATACAAAAAAGCGGGCACAATGAGTACCCGCCTGTTTCAGCTTATGCGCAGAAGACTGATTTTTCATTGAAGGTCTTTATTCAATTAAAACAAATGGAGTTGGATTTATATAATCGCCTTTGCTTTATTGATTTGCTCCTTTACTTCCTTAAATCCGGTTCCACCTAAGCTGTTTCGTTTGTTGACCGCTTCGTATGGGTTCAGAACTTCATATACATCATTTTCAAACAGAGAGGATGCTTCCTTATACTCTTCTAATGGCAAGTCAAGTAAATAGATTCCTTTTTGAATGCATTTATATACAAGTTTCCCGACTACTTCATGAGCTTCGCGGAAAGGAAGACCTTTTTTCGCCAAATAGTCAGCGAGTTCAGTAGCGTTTGAAAAATCCTGCTTCACCGATTTTTCCATCTGCTCTTTATTTACTTTCAGCGTTTCGATCATTCCCGTCATAATTTGCAAACAGCCCTCTACTGTTTTTACAGTATCGAACATGCCCTCTTTATCTTCCTGCAAGTCTTTGTTATAGGCAAGAGGGAGACCTTTTAAAACCGTCAGCAAACCGACGAGATTGCCGACGACGCGACCGCTCTTCCCTCGAATTAATTCCGCCATATCCGGATTTTTCTTTTGTGGCATGATGCTGCTGCCGGTCGAATAAGCGTCATCCATTTCAACGAACTGGAATTCCTGCGAGCACCATAAAATTAATTCTTCGCAAAATCTTGAGAGATGAATCATCAACAGCGAGCTGTTGCTCATAAATTCAACAATAAAATCCCTGTCGCTCACCGCATCCAGGCTGTTTAAATAAACTTCATCGAAGCCTAAAAGCTCAGCCGTATATTTCCGGTCAATCGGAAAGGTTGTCCCAGCTAATGCGGCAGCGCCAAGCGGACTGATATTAATCCGTTTCAAAGATTCTGTAAATCTAGATTTGTCACGCTCAAGCATCCAAAAATAAGCCAATAAATGATGGGCAAATGAAACCGGCTGCGCCCGCTGCAAATGTGTATATCCCGGCAAAATCGTCTCAATATGCTGTTCAGCTTTGTTTACAAGCGCTTTTTGCAATTCTCTGATCAGTTCCACAATGGCTTCAACATGTTTTTTTAAGTATAGATGCATATCGGTCGCCACTTGGTCGTTGCGGCTTCTTGATGTATGCAGCTTTCCGCCGATCGGTCCGATTTCATCTATTAACATTTTTTCAATGTTTAAATGAATATCTTCATATTGAACGGAGTATTCAAGCTCCCCATTTTTTGCTTTTTCCAAAAGACGGTGCAGCCCTTTTTCAATCGCTTCTCCTTCCTCTTTTGTTAAAATGCCGCACTTGGCAAGCATTTTAACATGGGCGAGGCTCCCTTGAATGTCTTCCTCTACGAGCTGTTTGTCAAACGTGATCGACGCATTGAATTCGTCGACCCATGCTTCGGGCGTCTTTTGAAAACGGCCGCCCCAAAGTTTTTTCATATTGTCACCTTCTTGTTTTTCACGATGCTGTTCACCGCTGTTGGAAGGCCGAACAGTTTAATAAAGCCGACTGCTGCTTCATGATCAAATGAATCTTCTTGCGTGTAGGTGGCCAGCTTTTCATCATAAAGCGAGTACGGAGATTTTCTTCCTTCTACAATTGCGTGCCCTTTATACAATTTTACGCGCACTGTCCCTGTTACATATTTTTGAGTTTCTTTCAAAAATGCTTCCAATGCGCTTTTCAGCGGAGAGAACCAAAGACCGTTGTAAATAAGCTCGGCAAGCTTTTGTTCGATCAGCGGTTTAAAATGCGCTACTTCTTTAACCTGTGTTAAATCTTCCAATTCTTTATGCGCTTTGATCAATGTCATAGCCGCAGGGCATTCGTACACTTCGCGCGATTTAATGCCGACAAGTCTGTTTTCCACATGATCGATTCTGCCGACGCCATGTTTTCCAGCGAGCGCATTCAGCTTCAAAATTAGTTCATCTAACTGCATTCTTTGACCGTTCACTGCTACCGGTACGCCTTGTTCAAATTCAATTTCAATGATGTCCGCTTCATCCGGTGCATTTTCAATGGAAGAAGTCAGTTCATAGGCATCCTCAGGCGGTGCAGCCCATGGATCTTCTAAAACTCCGCATTCATTGCTTCTTCCCCATAAGTTTTGATCGATGGAATATGGGCTGTCCAGATCAATCGGAATTGGAATGTCATGCTGTTTCGCATATTCAATTTCCTCTTCACGCGACCATTTCCATTCCCGAACAGGTGCCAAAACCTCCAGCTCAGGATTTAACGCTTTTATGGAAACTTCAAAGCGCACTTGGTCGTTTCCTTTTCCGGTACAACCGTGAGCAACTGCGACAGCGCCGGTCTTTTCCGCTATTTCCACTAATTTTTTGGCAATGAGCGGTCTTGAAAGAGCGGAAACAAGAGGATATTTACCTTCATAAAGGGTGTGTGCCTGAAGGGCGATCAACGCATATTCTTCCGCAAACTCTTTTTTCGCATCTATAATATAAGATTGTACAGCACCGACTTTTAGTGCTTTTTCTTTAATAAACTCTAAATCCTTCCCTTCCCCAACGTCCAGACAGCAGGCAACGACGTCGTATCCTTTTTCTTGCAGCCACTTGATGGCGACAGATGTATCTAAACCTCCAGAATAGGCCAATACTACTTTTGGTTTTGACATGTTCATTCTCCTCTCCGATGTATACAAAATGAATAAAAATACTTTTTTATTCATAAAAATGCAATCATTAATTAAAAATGTAACAGTTTTGCTGACTTTTTTCAATAGTTTTTTTAAAAAAGCATTATTTGTTTATGATATAATTTGCATAATAAAAAATGGAGGAATGGAAATGTTTGAATATAACGAAAGATTGGGGATTCCTCTTCCTGCATTCAGCAAGCATTGGGAGGAATATCCAAATGAGGTTCAACAGCAAATTTTATCGGATTGGGAATGTATACGTGGACAAATCCCTGACCGCATTAAACATTTAGAAGCGATAATAAATAAAAAGCAAGAGCAGTTGAATGACGAAGAGGATTTTGATCTTTCGTGCAGACTAAATGAAGAAATCAGTGAGATTGCTTCCATCATCAATGATTTATGGCTTTGGTACCGGATTGATCCGCATATAACAAAAGCTTGAGAAATTATATTTTCATCTCAAGCTCATCCCTTCATAATGATGTCTATATTGATAAAATTTATGTGCAAACTCAATGGCCACTTTCATTGAACGATAGCGAATGCCGCCTCCGATCATTAAGCTTAAAATCGGTTTTCCCCGAATTGTTTTATATTTGAATGTTTGCACGGCAATGCATTTTAAGATTTGGTTTACAGTTTGATGGTTGACAAATGGTTCGTTCTGCTCATAAAAATAAGCATCATCTCCATTTTGTAATTCCTCTTTTAGTTGATTCCACGCTTCAAATTTTAAATGTTTCGGCATTAAAGAGCTGTGAAAAACCTTTAGAGACAGCATCATTTCATAAGGTGACGAAACTTCATAACCATACGCAAGAGATAATGTTTGCACAGCCCGCATATGAAAAATTATTTGCAGCACAATATCTGCACTTAGCGAAAAAACACCACTGGAAGATGCGATTCCTCCTTGAATAAAGGAATACAGCCGCTGCTTCGCCATTTCCTTCTCAGCCAATTGATAGCATTCTTCTAAAGGGAGCTTTTTTAAATCAGTGATCGTTTGAACTTGATCGGAAATAACACGTGCAAATGAGAGGATCCGCTTCCGTGTTTCTGAATAGAAGATCGAGCTTTGCAAAATCGAATGCATATGAAACAAAACGTAATCGACCTTCTCAAACATTTCTTTTTGAATATGCTCAGGAAGGTCATTCAATCTTGTTTCCAGCCATTTGTCAAATGGAAGCGTGCATTTACATGCACATTTTTCCAACTCTTCCTCCCAGCATTTCATTTGATTTACCCAGCTTTCTTCCAAAATGGCCCCCAAAAATGCACCGCCTTTCTTTTTAAACAAATGCTCGCAAATATACAATGATATTATATCACGGAATTGATATAACTCTTAAGAGTCGAGCATTGATAAAATCCAATCCTTTACATCTATCATCCGATTATACTTCGGCAATCGCTCTGTCCCTGAAACGATGATTGCTGCTAAAGAGTCATGCTGGTGTAAACCGCCATGACTCGCACCGCCCACATGCACTGGAGATGACCCGTACTTGAATTCAAAGCCAGGATAAGCGCTAATCATAAGAAATTGTCCTTTATGTGACAAAGCGGCTGCATGTAATCTTGCCAGCGCATCCGGATATTCCCCGTACTTAATTCGGCTTCCTTCCGTGAAAATATCCAACACTTCAATGTCTCCGTTTAAAGTCCACATACTTCCATACGGATCTTCCCATTGACCTCCTTTTTTAAACATCAGCATTCCTTCCCGCCGCCCTGAAACAACTTTTATTTTTTCCTCTTCTTCCCGCCAAGCGATGACATCGATGCGTGCATCTGTTTTCAAAATGTTTGCAATTTCTTCAAGCGAATGGTTCGGCTGTAATAAATATACGAACGCCATGCGTTGATTGACCGCAAGTACGATATCATCATCCTTCCGTACACCTTTTGACAGCTTGGTAATACGATATGGGCTGAGTAGCTTTTCTAAATGGATCAGAGGATTTTGATTTCTCGGGCGGACAACCGCTTGGCCGTTATCGCCCATAATGATCCAAACATTGTTCTCCAGCGCTTCCTCCCATGAATGAAAGCTGTCTAACACTTTTTGCAATTCACGATCTGTTTTTACGATTCCTGACAGATCCTCAACTCCTTTTTTATGTATAATTTGATCCATATCAGGAAAATAGACCATTGTAAAAGGAGGCAAAGAATGATTTTTAATAAGATAAATAAGCTCCTGAGCAGAAAATCGATTATTAAAGCCAAATCTTTGCCAGAAGTGTCCATACTTTGCAAATGGGTTTTGTTTAATGAAGGAGCCGTAAGTTAACAAATCCGGTCCCTTAACAGTAAGGCTTCTATGAAAAGTAGGCAGCAAAGATAATAAAAACGGAAGCTGCATTACTTTTTCCTGACTTCCTCGATAGAGAAGTCCATTAATAGACGCGGAATTTTTCCCCTTTTTGCTCAGTTCTTCAAAAATGGTTGCGGCCTTTTTGTTTAAATGCTCATGATTTATATTGTACAGCGGATCCTTTAATGAAGTTGCGAGCCCCAGCTGTAAAAGCTCAGATGCATTTGTTCCATAATTAATAAGACGCTTTTCTTCATCATGAAACCAGACTAATCCTGGAACGTGATGCACATCTGAGTAATGCCCGGTAAGCAGACTGCTTTCCACATTGACGGACATCGTCGGAAAAGGACTGATAATTTCTGAAGCAGTACCATGCTTCATGAAAAAGGCGAAAGCCGGCGCCATTTTATTGTCTACTGCTTTTTTCAAAAAAGGGAGCATGAGAGTATCGATAATCAACAATATCACATTTTTTTTAGCCATTTTGTTCCATCCTCATCGTTTATTTGCTATTAGAATTTGTCTAGAAGGTGAAAATCATGCAAAAAACTCCGGTTTTTTAACCGGAGCAATATTAAACGCTATTATCATTCTCATCACCCTTCAATCATCACTACTTTATTTTTGAAATAAAAAATGTTGGAGGGAATGAATCATTTTAGTTCCCATGCATCGTTCATCATATAAATAGATTATTTCCACTTTTTATTGGTAAAAAAAACAACCTCCTTTCATATCCATTTCGGAATATGAAAAAAGGTTGCGTTGGTTACGAGTTCAGGTTTTGCTGTTATCCCTCGGCAAAACCTTATAAATTCGCTATTCTCATTACATCTCTTGCAATCATCACTTCTTCATTTGTCGGTATAACTAGAACTTTTACTGGTGAGTGTGGATAGTTAATAAACGCTTCTTTTCCACGTACTTTGTTTAAGGCAGGATCCCAATAAACGCCCATAAATTCCAATCCCCGCAGCACTCGTTCGCGGACAATGTCACTGTTTTCACCAATGCCGGCGGTAAAGATAATCGCATCCACACCGCACATCCGCGCCGCATAAGATCCGATATATTTATGAATGCGGTCAGCAAAAACCGCCAATGCCAATTCGGCGCGAGCATTCCCCTTCGCTGCAGCATCTTCGATATCGCGCAAATCGCTTGAGAAACCGGATATTCCTAAAAGTCCGCTCTTTTTATTTAATACATTAATAACTTCATCAGCGGTTTTACCTGTTTTTTCCATGATATATGGGATAAGCGCTGGATCAATACTTCCGGAACGAGTTCCCATCGCAACACCTTCAAGAGGCGTAAATCCCATCGATGTATCGATTGATTTTCCGCCTTCAACTGCTGCAATGCTGGCACCATTTCCTAGATGGCAGGAAATAAGCCGCAAATGCTTTAAAGGTCTTTCAAGCAATTGAGCTGCCCGTTCCGTTACATATTTATGAGACGTTCCATGGAAGCCGTATTTGCGAATTCCGTATTTTTCATAATAATCATATGGCAAACTGTATAAGTAAGATTGTTCCGGCATCGATTGGTGAAAGGCAGTATCGAACACCGCTACCGCTGGAACGTCCGGAAGCACCTTTTGGAAGGCGCGAATGCCAAGCACATTGACTGGATTATGCAAAGGCGCCAAATGAGAGAGTTCTTCAATTTTCTTTAAAGTTCCTTCCGTAATAAGCGCTGAGTCACTGAAGATCTCTCCTCCATGTACAACCCTATGACCGATTCCGTCAATATCATTTAACGTCCGGATAATTCCATATTCAGTTAATTTATTTAGCACAAGCTGTACCGCTATTGAAAAATCGGTAATTTGACAACTTTCTTTCTTTTCTTCTCCGTTAACATATATCTTAAAAAATGATTGGTCCAAACCAATCCTTTCAACTACCCCTTTTGTTAAAACTTCTTCATTCGGCATTTCAAACAATTTAAACTTTAATGAAGAGCTTCCAGCATTTACAGCTAAAATCTTAGGCATGTATTTTCATTCTCTCCTTCTTTTTGTTGATGAAACTTTTTTAAAAATTCCTGCATGTGACATAGAAATTAGCAAAATATGTGAAACACCAGACTTGTCTAATTTTAAAAAGAGAGATGATCGCTCTATACATTTAAACATTGATAAAGCAACATTTCAAGTGAAAAATAAATGTTTATCTGTATACAAAAATTTCTAAAAATAAAAAGCGCTTCCATCCACTTCCTAAATGAAACGGAAAGCCACTATTCGCTAAAACCGAAGATTTCTTTTCTCTAGTTTAGTTTTTATGAAAAATAGAAGAAATAAACCGAATCCTAAAAAAAAGGCGACATGGCTGTCACCTTTTAGTGTCTTCATCTTTTCATTTATTTGTCCGGAGCCACTCATCAATTTGATCCATAATCGAAGCAAGAGCTTTTTTATTCGAAAATTTCGGTAGATCAACAAGCATAACCCGTTTGGGCGGTACAATTCCTTCTCCCTTTTTTTGCAAAATAAAGATGCTTTTTCGACTATTTTCCGATTTAAACATGGAGCGCGGGAGCTGCAACAGGCCTTGGATCACTGTATTTTCTTTTAGATATCGATTCAATTTTGGAGCTTCAGGCGTCTCAAAAAGATGGTTTGGTATAAGGAAAAACAAATAACCGCCTTCTTTTGTATAGCGGATGCTCTGCTCAATAAAAAGATGATGGGCGTAAGAATGGCCTTCATCAGCCTTCAATTCAAAATGCTTTGCGACGTCATGATCGGGATAATAGCCGACTGGCAGGTCGCACACCACCGCATCCACAGGGTCGATAAAAAGGTTTTTTAGGCTGTCCTGATTATAAAAGTCAATAGAATGCTTCTGCAAATTTGCATTCACATAAGCGATTTTAACTAACAAATCATTTATATCGATTCCAATGCTTTCAACTTGCTTTGCTTCAAGTTGGTTTAAGACAGCCGAGAGTAAATTACCCGAACCTACAGCAGGGTCTAAAATCATTAAATTTTTTTCATCTTGAAAAAATTTTTGCACAAGATAGCCGAGCAATATGCAAACGCTGTCAGGAGTCATTTGGTGGATTTGCTGATTATCCTCCTTTAATCCTTTTAAAACAGCGAGCTGAAAAGCTCTCCGAATTTCTTCATTTGAGTAGTGGTCCAAATGAAACGTCCGGTATATATTGTTCAGTTTTTTACTTGTAATTTCGCTAATGGAATCTTGAACTGTAGTTCCGTGAAATAGGTTTTCTCCTGTGTTCGCTATCGCTTCAATGTATGTACAATTCATTTCGTTTTTAATGATTTCTGCCGTCTCATTAATGAGTGAAAACAGTTTTTCAACATTTGAAAATCCTTGCATAAAGGCTTCCTCCTTTAAGCTCGTCACATCCTTTCATTTTAGCGTTTCATTGTTTTATAAGCAAGAAAAAAAGGACCTTGCATCAGGTCCTTAATTTGCTGCTTTTGCAGCTTCAATCGCCGCTTCATAGTTTGGATGATTTGTCGCCTCGCTGACATATTCTACATATGTTACATTATCGTTTGAATCAACAACAAAAACAGCGCGAGCAAGCAGACGCAATTCTTTGATTAATACTCCGTACGCCTGTCCGAAAGAAGCGTCGCGATGGTCAGATAACAATTGTACATTTTCAATTCCGTTCGCACCGCACCAACGTTTTTGCGCAAAAGGAAGATCCATGCTGATTGTTAAAATTTTAACATTATCCAGCTTGGAAGCTTCTTCATTAAAGCGGCGTGTTTGTGCATCACATACGCCAGTATCGATCGAAGGAACAACAGAAATGATTCGGACCTGCCCTTTTGTATCAGCTAAAGTAACTTCCGACAAATCATTCGCAAGCACTTTGAAATCAGGCGCTTTATCTCCAACCTTCACTTCATTTCCTAAAAGAGTTACCGGATTTCCTTTAAATGTTACGTTTGCCATTTTATCCCCTCCAAATCTATGTATAGTTTAACTATAGCTTGTTTTTGAAGACTTTTCAAAGAAAAAGTGTTTGAAAATTTCAAAAAGCTGCCAAAGCAGCTTTAAATGTCAAAATCAATTTTTTCTTTTTCATTGTTATCGTCTTGTATATGTTTTTTCTTTCGAAACAGTTCTTGAATTTTTTCTACCGTTTGAGGGGTTGCATCTAAAATTTTTTCATAAAGATGGGTATTTTCATCTAAATGAAGAATTTTGATTCCATTTGTTCCAACAATAAGAAATGCGATTGGCGTAATCGATACACCGCCTCCGCTTCCTCCGCCGAAAGGAAGTTTTCCTTTTTCACCTGTAGTGCTGCTTCCATAAGGACTGCTTGAATGTTTTTCACCTGTCGGTCCGTAAAATTCACTGCCACCTGCCGCAAATCCGAATCCCACTTTTGAAACGGTTAGTATAACACTCCCATCAGGAGTTTCAACTGGATCGCCAATTATGGTATTGACATCGATCATTTGCTGCAAGTTTTCCATTGCCGTTTTCATTAACCCTTGAATCGGATGATCGCTCATACTTTTGCCTCCTCTAAACTATGTTCATTCTTCTTGTTTTTCTTGGCAAACGGTAAGTTTCGCCATAATGCTGTTTTTGATCTCGACCATTTTACGAGACGCAATCCTGCTATGATAGCATTCCCAAGTCGGAATTGCATCATACATACAAATGTCGTTTTCAAAACCATTCGGTTGAAATTAGGAAAGATTGAAACAACTGGATAACCTATTAATGTAAAGTATCGGGAAGCGAAATAAATAATAGAGCTTTTCATCCCCCATAGTGTACCCGCCGACATTCCTGTTGAGGCAGCTTCTCCCGTTCCGATTTCAGTACGCCACTCCCATTTCACAATCCGAACCTTCTTCAAAAATTTCCGAATAATAAAGGAAAAATGGATAACATTTTCCAATATTTCTTTAAAATTTTGCAGCTTCTCAAACAGCTCTTCAGGAGTCACTTTTTCGGACGATTTTTGAGTTGAATGTTTCGTTTCTTTTTCTTGTTTATAAACAATATTTGGACCTTCTTGATCCAGTTTTATAAAAGGGATTTTGATTGTGTAGCGAATAAGGCCAAAAAACAATAGAAATGTCACTCTTAACCGATCGTCATATTTATCGTGTTTATATGAAAGTACAATCGTTAATTTTGTCATTGCAACAAGAAGCACAAATATCAAAAATAGGAAAAAGACTATTGCAAGCCAAAATGGCATAATTTCACATCCTTTCAGTGAACCATTATCACCTCTCTATAAAAAAATAAACCTGCCTTTTCGGCAGGTCATCTTGAAAACCGTTCATCATGAATAACTGTTGTATCGCTGAATAAATCGTGCAGTCCTTGTTTCTTTTTTGTAAAAGCAACGATCAAATATCCGATCCACGTAACCTTGGAAATGTACCGTCCGATCCATTCCCTGAAGAAAACATCGGTCCATGTAAGCTTATCATTTTTTAAAGATATAACACGCAGGCCAAAAACCATTTTCCCGAGCGTTTGTCCTAAAAACTTCGTCATAAGAATAAAGTAGGAAAAGAAAAACAAGGCGCTTAAAATTCGATAAGGTGAAAAAATAAAATCGCTTTTTTCCAATCCGATCAGTAAAAAAAGCGGATTGGCAACAATTCGGATGACGCTTGAAACAACAATGAGGTCAAGCAAGTATGCCCAAAACCGCATCCAAAATCCCGCAAAGTGATAAGAGATGTCTGTTTGAACCTCACGCTTTTGTTCAATTTGATTTATTTCTTCAAATGTTCCATCCATGTTGGCACCTCCTACTCCGAATATAAATACATCAGGCGGGGAGAATTCGGTTGTGAAAACAATTTGTATAGTCCTTGCATTTCCAGATCTTTAGAGATCACCTTCCCAGCCATCATGGAAAGGAACGATTCAAATCCAAAGCTCGATTTATATTTGAATACATATGGATCTGATAAGTCTAAGTCTTTTTTCATCATTTCCACCGCATCATCAAAATAGCCTAGCTCGTCAACTAAATGGAGCTGTTTCGCCTGCCGGCCGTCATAAATTCGTCCATCGGCAATTTTCCGCACTTCCCCTTCATCCATCTTTCTTCCTTGCGAGATTACGTCTACAAAGCCTTCATAAGCGTTATTCACCATTTTTTGAAGAATTTCTCTTTCCTCTTTTGTCATATCTCTTGTTGAAGAAAAAATGTCTTTATATGGACCGCTTTTGATCGTTTCTACTTTCACCCCAAAGTTTTTTGCCAATTCACTGTAGTTTATTCCTTGCATAATGACCCCTAGCGAGCCTGTCATCGTATCCGGTGCTGCAATAATTTTATCGGCAGGAGTTGAAATATAATATCCTCCTGAAGCTGCCATGGTTCCCATTGAAACATAAATCGGCTTTTTCGCCTTTTCTTTAACTTCCATTAGTTTTTTATGAATTTCTGCACTTTCCACTACTCCCCCGCCAGGAGAGTTGACTCGCAAAATTATTCCTTTTACGCTTTTATCCTCGCCGGCCTTTTCAATCAATTTCAAAAATTCTTTATGATTGTAGCCTTCACTGGCAAAAATCGATGTAACATCTTCACCCGTATCTTGAATCACTCCATTTACTTCCAGCACCGCAATTTTTTCATCCGGCATTCCTTCTTCAAGGACTTCCTCGGAAAACTGCGATTCAAAAAAATTCTCAGACAATTTTTCTGCATTTGAAACAGCCATAGAAGTAAAGCTAATGATCATCGAAAAAACAAATAATGCTGCGGCAATTCCTAACGCAGCCCACCTTTTTCCACTCAAGATGTTTACCTCCTTGATTCAATTTCACCTTTTTTGACATGTTCCATTATAAAAATGTTAAACTATATATCATAGTGTATTTTAACATTTATTTATATAATTGTGGAGAATCTTCCAAAAAGAGGGGGTTTTTTTGATGGATCCACGCCGAAATATCTACTTCTTTTACAAACATAGCGATCACCTTGAACAGAAAATAGCTTCGTTGATTGACTTGGCGAAGCAGTATGATTTTCGTCCTGTTGAAGATTGGAGACATGCGAACATTATCGTAGCAATCGGAGGGGACGGAACATTTTTGCAAGCGGTTAGAAAAACGCAATTTCGCGACGACTGTCTGTACATAGGCATCGCAACTGAAGGGCATATCAGTTTTTATTGTGATTTCCATATAGATCAAAAAGACAAATTAGTTGAAGCTTTTCAGCTGGAAAAGGTCGAGGTAAGAAGATATCCAACCATCGATGTCACCGTCGACCATGAAGTAAAGATTTCCTGCTTAAATGAATGTAGTGTCAGATCAGCAATTATTAAAACATTTGTTCTGGATGTATTTATTGATGATATGCATTTTGAAACGTTCCGAGGCGATGGAATGATTATTGCCACTCCAACAGGGAGCACAGCCTACAATAAATCTGTGAAGGGAGCTGTCGTCGATCCGCTCATAGACTGTTTACAAGTAACTGAACTTGCATCTTTGAACAATAATCTATATCGGACGTTAGGATCCTCTTTTATTTTAAGCGGAAATCGAAAGCTTACGTTAAAAGTAGTGCAGGACGGCAACGATTATCCGATTATCGGAATGGACAACGAAGCTCTAAGCATTCGTCATGTCAACCAGCTGGATATTGAATTAGGAAAGAAAAAAATTAAAACTGTTAAATTAAAAGATAATTCTTTCTGGGATAAAGTGAAAAGAACCTTTTTATAACTGTAGTTGAGCAATTTTCATTACAATAATTACCATGTAAAAAGAGACAAACGGAGTACCCCTTATGCCACATGGAGCTGTTTTTTAACGACATCAATGGGAATATCTTGCTTCGCTGCATGGTAAATGAACTCGACGAGACTATGCCCTTTCTTCGTTCGGAGAAGATCAAGCCCAGTAGAGAAATCCCGGTTGGACTCGACCATACTGTACACATAAGCGAGTTGCACCAAGATCCAATACCGTTTCACCGCCCGACGTTGACGAACGCGGTACCCATCGAGCTTCAGCTGGTCTTTCGCTTGTCGAAAAAAGCATTCGATCGACCAACGCTGGGCATAGTAGCGCAAGATCTCTTCATCGCTTAGCTCCCGGTCGGTGCTCAAGACGCAGTGAAGATGTTCGGGTGTCATCGGCTGATCGGCTTTCCAAGCCAACAACACAACGGCATCATCGAGACCTTTCAGCGATCCCTCGTAGCGATACACGCGATAACGCTCTTCTCCCACCGTGACGAGATGGGTGTCGTTCGGTTCGATATAGCGGGCAAACTGTTTGGCTTGGATGGCGATGCCTTTCGGATAGAGAATCCGGTTCGTTTTGAGCATCGCGATGACGTGAAATCCTTTTTTCAGACAGGCTTCCACGAGCGCTTGCGATGGATACCACGAATCCATCAGCACATAAACGGGACGGCGTACATCCAAAGAAGAAAGCATCTCGATCGCGAGTTCCCCCTTGCTTTTCCCAGCCGCCTTGTCGTAGAGGCGGAACGCAAAGGGAAAAGCCTGGGTCATCGTATGAACCATGAGCCAAACAAGAGAATGTCCCCAGATCGACTTTTTCTCTGTGTGAGAATAGTGCCAATCACACCCTTGAATGGCGTGCGTTGCCCGTGACGAAGGCTTGATTTTTTGGCAAATCGTATCATCGATCGAAACAAAAAGGGGTTGATTTTTCTGTTTGGCGATCCGTTCGACACGATGAAGCATCCATTGCTGGAGTTTGCGAAGCAGCGTCTCTTCATCCCAAGGGCTTTTCGTGAAAAAATGGCTGAGTGTCGTTCGATGATTGGGGTGAAAGCTCCAATGATGAAGATCGGTCAACGTTCCAGAAAAGCCTTTCGTGATCATCGCATCCACGATATGAACGAGATGCTTCATGACAGGTTTTGAAAAATAAAGTGCCAACCCCAACATCGTGAAAAACTTGTGGATTCCTTGATGATGTGCTAATCTATTCATGAGACATGAACCTCCTTGTGTGAATGGTTTGTTGGCACATCTATTCTAACCAAGGAATCGGGTTCATGTCTCCTTTTTTGTTCGGATGTAAATTTATGTTAGTGAATTTGCTCATCTACAGTTATAAAATGAAAATGAGCGAAAAGGATCACCTTTTCGCTCAAAAGCCAAAATATTCATTTATTGAAATGTTCCGCCACCGCCAGATAGTTGCTGCTGAGCAAAAGATACAAGCCGCTTTGTAATTTCTCCTCCAACGGAGCCGTTCGCGCGGGATGTAGTATCAGGACCTAAGTTTACACCGAATTCTGATGCGATTTCAGTTTTTAATTGCTCAAGTGCTTGTTCAGCACCAGGAACTAAAATTTGGTTAGAGTTGCTAGATCTGTTTTGAGCCATGTGTCATTCACCTCCTTGTGGATATAGAATGTGAAAAAACACATGGCTTCATGCATAAAACGAAATGGTAATTGTTTTGAACTTGTGGAATATTATAGTAAATTTTCAAAATCCTCTTCTATTTTTTCTTGTATATCATGTTTTCTTGGAAATTCAATTGTTACTGTTTCCTCAATCGCCTTCTGAATGAGAGGTTGAAAATCTACATAGCTTTCAAGCTTTAATATTTTCTCCCTTTTCGGCTTCGTTTTCGGTGAAGCTGGTGTAAAAATAGTACAGCAGTCTTCATAAGGTCTGTTTGAAATCTCAAACGTATCAATTTTTTCGGCAATTTCAATGATTTCATTTTTATCCATTGAAATTAAAGGTCTCAGTATAGGAGTTGTCGTCACTTCATTAATAGCATACATGCTCTCAAGCGTTTGGCTTGCTACCTGCCCTAGACTTTCGCCTGTTACAATGGCTAAGGCGCCTCGTTTTTTCCGAATTTCATCGGCAATTTTTAACATCATTCTTCTAGTCGATGTCATTGTATAATTTTCTAATATTTTTTGCTGAATGGTCACTTGAATTTCTGTAAACGGAACGATGTGAAGCACGATTTTGCCGCCAAATTCGGTTAATTTTTCTACGAGATCCATAACCTTTTGCTTCGCTCTTTCATTCGTATAAGGAGGGCTGAAGAAATGGATCGCTTCAATCTCCAAGCCTCTTTTCATTGACAAATACCCAGCGACAGGACTGTCAATTCCTCCAGAAAGCATCAGCATCGCCTTTCCGCTTGAACCAACCGGAAGCCCTCCCGCCCCTTTAAAATCTTTGCACATTATATATGTGGCGTGCGGACGGACTTCTACGCGCACGTTTATGTCCGGATGATGAACATCTACTTTCAAACCGTCAGTATGAATAAGTATATGCCGGCCAATTTCATAATTGAGTTGGTCTGAAGTTAACGGAAACGATTTATCTGCTCTTTTGGCCGACACTTTAAAAGTGTCTCCGTTTTTATACAATTGCTTGACTGCCTGTAAAGCCGAGTCCTTTATGGCTTCGATGTCGCTTTTCGTTCTGATTGCCAAACTGAAGGACTGTATGCCAAAAACTGTTTGCAATTTTTCCGCTACCTTTTCCCCGTCTTCTCCATTTAATTTGATGAAAAGACGATCTCTGTTCGCTGTATACTCTAAAGACGAAAAGGAAGACAATGCAAGTTTTATATTGTTTTTCAAATGGTTAATAAAATGTTTGCGATTTTTTCCCTTTAAAGACATTTCACCATATCTGACTAAAATATGATCATATTGCATGTTTATAACCCCATTATATTTTTTAATTTTTGTATAGATGATGGCAGGACGTCAATCAACGGCTTGACATCATCGATCGTCTGCCCAATTGAAAGGCTTATGCGGATGGCGCTTTCGGTGATGCTGCTTTTTTTGCCCATCGCCTTCAATACTTTGCTTTCTCCCTTTTTCCTTGAAGAACAAGCTGAAGTAGTGGAGACATAAATATTCTCCTCTTCAAGCATATGAACTAGAACTTCCGCTTTTATACCAGGTACAGAAAAGTTGATAATATGAGGGGCGGAAGATTCCTTTGGTGTGTTGATAATAATGCCATCTATTTTTTCAAGCTCATTTATAAGATAGTTTTTCGTATTAATCAGACGATCGATCTTCTCTTCATAGTCGTTGAATGCCAGCCTTAAACCTTTCGCTAGGGACACGCTGCCCGCTAAATTTTCAGTGCCTGATCTAATGCTTGCTTCCTGGCCACCCCCTGATAAAAGAGTGAGAATTGGTGTATTTTTTCTAATGTACAACACTCCTGTACCGTTTAGGGCATGAAATTTATGGCCAGATATTGTACATAAATCAATTCCCGCTTTTTTTATATTTAAAGGAACCTTCCCGACTCCTTGCACGTGATCGACATGATAAACGATGTTCGGATAGTTTTTAAGTATTTCGCCAATCTCTTCAATTGGCTGAATCGCTCCGATTTCATTGTTGACATGCATAACGGACACTAAGATTGTATCGTTACGTACAGCCTTTTGTATGTCAGCTGGAGACACAATGCCATTTTCATTTACAGGAATCCACGTCACTTCAAACCCGAATTCTTTTTCAAGCTGTTCAAATGCTTCGCTGACAGAAGGGTGTTCAATTACAGTCGTAATCAAATGCTTTCCTTTATGTCTTTGTGCAAAAGCCGCGCCTTTAATCGCCAAATTATTTCCTTCCGTTGCTCCAGACGTAAATATGATTTCCTGTCCGCTTACACCTAGCAAATCGGCTACTTGTTCTCTTGCTTTTGTTAAAAGTCTTTCCGCTTGAACACCCAAATGATGAAGAGATGATGGGTTCCCGAAAAACTTTTCCGCCACTTGCCGGTACGTATCAAGTACATCAGGGTAAGGCTTTGTAGTTGCACTATTATCCAAGTAAAGCATCGGTTGTATACCCCTTTGAATTATATTTTCTAACACTTTGCAATGCAATATTAACATAAGTAAATTGAAATGAAAAAGAAAAGATCATAACATAAACGGGCTCATTCAGACGAAAGCCTTTGTCCACGCACGTAAGCCGCTTTTTTTGTGAATTCAACAACGTCATCTTCGATCATCGTCGTCTTCCCGCATCCGCCGATCCCAAGCAGCGTGTAAAACTTCCCGCGTTCAATCTTAAAAACTGACATCATCAAGCACGACTAACCTATCGTATTCCTTCGTCACTCGCTTCACAAAGCGGATGATTTCTCCATCAATCGTTTCCTACTCCTTGCGCCGAAAATAAAATTTCATTTCTCTCAATCCTTTACTAGTGAGATCAAACTCTTCCTTATTCCTATCAATGACGCTTAGAACATGCACACAATAAAAAACTCGTTTCTCACTAGCATTACGCTAGAGAGAAACGAGAAAAAGCTGATTTTCGCCGCTGTTCATTATGCCATAAAAAGTTGATAAAAGCATCGGCTTCTATTTTTCAAAATAACCGGACTATCGTGAATTACTTTTTAAGCAGCTCATAAAACGCCTATAGCGCAAAGCGTAATGTCGTTCCAAAAGACTGCCGGAACACTGCCACAGCTGCCAGCAGGTTCAATAGTTTTAACCCGCTGATGATTCGCTTCTTGAATCCGTTCATCATCATGTCCTTTAGCTGCCCTTTTTGCTTGCTCCTTGCCTGCCAGAGCTAACTCGGGAAACGTCAATCCTTGAAAAAAAGTTTTCATGACGACCTTCGTTTTCTATTTCCTTTTAATGAAGGGGCTGTCTAATAAGTCGTTTTTTCGGGTTATTGATCCCTTTAATGTTATAGAAACTTTGATATATCGGTGTTTATGATTTTTTGTTTTCAATGGGAGCTTGACTTTCTGGACAACTCCAGCGTATTACCGAATATTGCTTCAGCAACATGTTAAATGATATCCAAAGGCACTTTTTTATGAGGTTTTGGAAATGCCTCATCAAGTCGGTTCAAGTCTTCTTGGGTTAATTCAATAGCAGCAGCTTCAGCATTCTCCAGCACATGCTGCTCTTGCCCAGCTTTTGGAATAGCAATGACATCATTCGTGCGTATCGTCCAAGCAAGTGCAATTTGTAATGGTTTTACATTGTATTTTTTGGCAATTTCATTAACAGTTGGATCCGTCAACAACTGCTTTCTTAATGTACCTCCTTGGGCAAGGGGGCTGTACGCCATAATCGGTATATGATGTTCCCGGTGCCAAGGCAGCAGATCAAAATCAATTCCTCTCGAACCTATATGGTATAACACTTGGTTTGTCGCACAGTTTGATCCGTTGAGCGTGTTCCATAGCTCTTCCATATCGTCTGTGTCAAAATTGGAGACTCCCCATCTTAATATTTTTCCTTCTTTTCGCAGCTTTTCCATGCCTTCGATTGTTTCTTCTAAAGGAATGCGGCCTCGCCAATGTAAAAGATATAAATCTAAATAGTCCGTCCCCAGCCGTTTTAAGCTGTTTTCACATGCAACGGAAATCTTGTCTAGTCCTGCATTATGCGGATACACTTTAGAGACTAAAAACACATCATCTCTGCGCCCTTTGATTGCTTCGCCGACTAAGCGTTCAGAAGCGCCATTTCCGTACATCTCAGCAGTGTCAATTACTTTCATGCCCAATTCTATTCCAAGTTGTAAGGCTTTTATTTCTTTAGCTTTCTCCTGTGGCTTATCTCCCATGTACCATGTTCCTTGACCTATACATGGAACAGTCGTGCCATCAGGCAGCTTCACTACTCGTTTTTCAACATGACTTCTTATTTCCATGATTTTATTACTGTCCAATAATCCCATCCACTCTCGACCCTTTCCGTTATATTGTGAATTTCCCATTCTATAAAATTCCGCTTTCATACCTTTTCGACTTCAAAAATATGTACGTGCTTTCGAAACTTGTTTTTAGTGTTTGTTTAATTGCTATTGTTTCCCTTTTACACCTTTATAACAAATGTGGCAATGAATTACAATAAAAAAGCCCTTCACAGCGGCAAGCGCCTAGAAGGGACAAATAAAAATAAGGAAAGGGCGATTTGCAAAATCATCCGGCTGTGGAATTTCATTATCTTATAGATAACAAGCTCTGCAATTGTTCATGTTTGTACGAGTGGAGTTTCAATTTCTTATAGGTTTTCTCATGTTAAGTGAAAAAATATGCTCTCCAAACCGACATTTCGCACAGCATTATTGCTTCAACTCCTCATAGTTATATAAAAATGCTTACTGACTATAGTCCAATATGGAAGCATGGGCAATAAAAATGCCCGTCTTTCAAACGAAGACAGGCATAAATCATAGATCTTTCAATTCATTTTCAACAAGCTTCTGTATTCTTTCCATCGCTTCCGAATCGATTTCCTCTATGGCAGCAGCCGCTTGCTCCAAAGATTTGCTGTATTCATAATTTCTGAACAACTGTTCAGCTTCTTTTAATTTTTTATCAAGGCCCGAATACGTGCTGCGGTATCGATTACCGTATTGTATTAATCTTTCGACTAAACAAACTTGGGCAATGATCTCATCTGTGTTTTCTTTTAATTGTTCGATGATGCTCACAGCATCGTTTAAATACGTTTGGACTCGATCCATATCGAGCGGAATTTCTTCAAGCGCATTGCTGACCTTTTCAAACGATTGCTGAGCAGTTTGTAATTGCTCCACGAAGCTTTCCGGAAGGCCGGGAATGTTGTTTTTTCGAATCGCCCGTTTAATCTCAGCCATCATTCGCTTTAGTTCTGCTAATTTGTCGCGCGCGTTTAATTCATCCTTTCTCAATGCCTGAAGCATCGAATGCCATTCGTTGTATTTTTCCTTTGCTTGATCAATTTGCTTATTAAAACTTTCCAGTTCCTCCTGTAAAACGGAATACGCAATATTGGAGTTCTCTATGCTTGCCAAAATATGCTTGTAATGATTTTTCAGTTGGTTCATCAGTTTATCCAACTCTTTTAGCTTGTCGACATCATCATTTGACAGCTGGTAGCTCTGCTGTACAAGACTGACTTGTTCTTTTAAATCATTTTTTTCCTCTAATAAAGATTGCAGCTTTTCCCCGGTTTTTTCCGCTTCTTGTCTTACATATTGGCTCGCATACACTTCCTTCTCAAGCATTTCGTAAATGTTATCAATCGTTTCTTTTATGGAATCAAGACCCATTTTCACGTCTTCTGTCTCTGCTTCACTTAGCTTCTTTTTCAAGCCCTGCATTTTTTCCTCAATATGCGAAATTTCTTTTTCCACTTCCAAATGCTCAAGCTTGTAGCCATCCTCGAGCAGTTTTTTATACCCTTCTTTCAATTCGGAAATCTCGTTCGGCACAATCATTTGACATTCAGTTAAAAGCTTTGGAATCTCCTCTACTTTTAATTGGAGTGCTTCAAGCTTCTGTTTTTGTTCATCCAAAATTTCCTTCGCTGTTACGTAATTTCCCGAGTTCATTTCCTCATCAAATTTTTCCATTGTATGTAACATTTCATACAACTCTTTTTCCAGCCGTTCATACGCAGTTCCAAATGTATGGCGATGGGAGAGCAGTGTTTTTTTCAACTCTTTTAGCTGTTGTTTGACTGCTTCACCTTCTGTCTTATTATTGCTTTCTGTTGCAACAAGATCGTTAATGTGCTGAACAATGCCGGCTATTTGTTCTTCTATTTCTTTTAAAACCGATTCAATATGTAATAAAACTTCTTTTGACTTTTTAAAGCGGTATTTTTCAGCATATTCCTCCGCTTCAAACAGAAGCTCTTCCACCTGCGGAAGCCTGCTAGTGACGATATCGTCCCAATCTTTTCGCCAGCGTTCAAACAATTCTTCTGTTTCTCCACTCATGATTAATTCTTTTACTTTGGACAGTTCATCTGTTATGGACTGATTCATAATGTCTATTTTCCAAGCTTCAAGACGGTCTACTTCTTTATAAATATTTTTTCGAAATCCATAACCGATTCCAAATAGAAGGAAAATCAATAAAATTAATACAATCACAACTTCCATTATGAGCCCCCTCGGTCCGTTTCACTTTCTTAAAGGGTATGTATATTTTAAACGACGTTGTCGAAAAAACTTTCAAAAGAAAATAATGTGTTCTCAATGTATTTATGATACCATGATAACGACATTTTTTGAGCAAAATTTTTAATTTTTTCACATAAATCTCGACAAACTTGAGGTGATTTCTATGAAAAAAGATGGACATGTTCACACCCCTTTTTGTCCCCACGGTACGGACGATTCATTTGAATTGTATATTGAAACTGCCATAAAAAAAGGATTTTCTGCTATAACCTTTACAGAACATGCTCCATTGCCGGAAGGGTTTGTTGATCCAACTCCCGATAAGGACAGCGCAATGCCCTTCAGTGATATCGACCGCTACTTGTCTATTTTGCTAGACTTAAAAAAACAATATAAACGCGATATCGATATTCATATCGGTTTAGAAGTAGACTATATTAACGGTTTTGAAAGAGAAACAGCGCAATTTTTGGACAAATACGGTCCTTTTCTTGATGACAGCATTTTGTCCGTACATTTTTTAAAATTAAATGGACAATATTATTGTGTAGATTTTGATGAACATACGTTTCAAAAAATGGCGGAGCTTTCAGGCGGCATCAATCATTTATACGAATTATATTATGCGACAGTATTAAAAGGGGTTGTTTCAGATCTTGGAAAGTATAAGCCGAAGCGGCTTGGACATATTACGCTAATACACAAATTTCAAAAGCTTTTCCAAGCCACATTTGATGAAAAGCCTTATATTGAACAGATTTTTGCTGAAATGAACAAAAGGGGGATGGAACTGGACGTCAACACTTCCGGTTTACGAAAAGCCTTTTGCGGAGAAATTTACCCGCCAGAGGATATTATACAAGCGGCAAAAAAACAAAGCATCCCTCTCGTTTATGGTTCTGATGCCCATAGCGCGAAGGATGTAGGCAGCGATTTTTCACTTTTTGAAAAAATGGTTTAGTCATTTGATTGTTTTTCGTTTTTCTGAAAAAGTATTTGTTCCAGCCATGAAACCAGCTGTTTACTATATTGCTTGACAAAATATTCTTCGTACGGATTAATATGTAAAACTTCATACATGTATTGAGGCTGTAAAAACGGCATATTTATTAAGCTTTTGAATTGTACTAAAAAATGGGGAATGTCTACTTGTTTAAATTGGTTCGCTCGCATCCCTCGTTCAAGCAGGTTAAGCAAATAATATTTTTCTTTCGCTAAATAAGTCATCATCACCTGGCGAATGAGAGTCGAATCAAGCGTTACTTCTCGGTGGACAAAACGGGCAAGCCGGCGGTTTTCATATTGATAGCGGAGAAGTTCTTCAACGATTGCCATAAGAGAGAGTTTTGGAGATTCTGTACATTTTTGATAGCATTGATCGATTACGTCTAAATAACCTTCATAAAACTTGGACACTAAATGTTCCAATAATCCGTTTTTTCCTTTAAAATAGTAAGAAATATGGGCGATATTTGCATTGGCCCGTTTGGCAATTTCCCTAACCGATGTTCCGGTGTAACCTTTTGTATTAAAAAGGAAAATTGCTGCATCAACGATATTTTCTTTCGTAACAGTGTTCGTTTTCGTTTGCAAGTGGATCACTCCTTTTGTTGATGGCTGTTAGAAGTTTTCTACCCGCAACGATATTTTCCTGCTATAATTTCTCGACAAAGTTCGTACTTACTTGTCATTTTGAAAAAGAAAGTGAGGAATTTCCATGTTTGTCGTCGAAAGCTATAATGGAACAAAAGAAGAAAATTATGAGCTTGTGTTAAAACAGCTTACAGCATTGATTGAAGGGGAAAAAAATGTCATAGCGAATTTAGCTAATGCATCCGCCTTGTTGAATCAATTTTTGTCAGAAATCAATTGGGTTGGTTTTTATGTAAAAGACGGAGATGAGCTTGTTCTCGGACCTTTTCAGGGGCTGCCGGCATGCGTTCGAATTCCTATTGGCAAAGGTGTATGCGGAACGGCTGCTTTCGAAAAAAGAACGGTGAGAGTGGCTGATGTAAATGAGTTCCCTGGACACATCGCCTGCGACGCGCGATCACAATCGGAAATCGTTGTCCCGCTTATTAAGAACGATGAGGTAATCGGTGTGTTAGATATTGACAGCCCGATTAAAAACCGATTTGATAAAATAGACCAAAGATATTTAGAAAAATTCACGAATATTCTTACAGAATACCTTTAATAGCCTTGTTTTTCAAACGCCGGAAGTCGTGAACGAGTGGAAATGAGCATTCAACTTTTGAACCCTTTCAAATGATATAAAAAAGGGTCCCTAGTTACGATCTGTCAAACGATTTTAACAAATCAGAGCAATACCTAGGAACCCTTTATGCTCTTTCTTGGTCTAAAACCGATACTTGATTTTTTCCATTGCGCTTTGCCTGATACAAGGCATCATCTGCTCTTTTAAAAAAAAGGGCAGGCGAATCATTTTTATGGGCTGCATCCCAACAGGAAACACCGCATGAAACTGTTACAGGCGGTTTCGTTGATTTCCGCACAGCTGAAACAATTCTGTTTGCCACTTCACATCCGATTTTTAAACCCACTTTAGGAAGATAAATGGCCAGCTCTTCTCCGCCCCATCTAGCTCCTACATCTTCCTCCCGTATGTTGTTCCTTATAGTTTTAGCAATTTGAATAAGCACTTTATCGCCTACTTGGTGGCCATACGTATCATTGATTTGTTTAAAATTGTCTACGTCTATTAAAATTAATGTGCCTCTTTGGTCTTCTTTAAACGATTGATGAACAACCTCGTCAAAATATTTTCTATTAAAAAGATTTGTAAGCGGATCTGTGATCACGAGCAATTCCAGCTTTTCCCGAAGCATGGAGTTCGTAAAGGCGAGTGTAGAATGAGACACAAGCGATTCCATTAATTTGTACATATCAAACGTGAAGGAATACGGTTCTTTACGCAGCACAACAGCAAATCCGATGATTTTTTCACTGTCGATCATCGGAACGGCCATTATTGATTTATAAACGGCTTCCCCGAGAATGGAATTGGAAATATCGCCAGTGAATACACTATTTTGCTCCAATATATTTTGTGCAACCCAATCAACGTAAGCCTTCGATTCATCTGAATGGAAAAACGATGTACTTTCTGAAAGCATGTTCCATTTTTTATTTTCATCAAAAATAAAAAAAGCGGCCTCATCTGCAGAAAATGAACGAAGCATTCTTTTAACCATGTATTTCATCGTATCTGAAATCCGCAAGTTTTTATTAATTTTTCGAGCCGTATCATTAATGAGCTGCAAATCGTTTACATGCTGCTTCGACTGTTCATACAGCTTGGCATTTTCCAGCGCTTTGCCGCCGGCCTTTGCCACTTTTTCGATCATATCGATTACGTCATCGATTTGTTCAATATGAAGTGGGATATGTACATCAATTAATCCATAAACACCCTGTCTTCCTGCAATCGGGACATAAATATAGAGCCCGTTTGACGAGCTTCTTACGACCATATCGCCTTTCAAAAAGGCTGTCATAGCTTCCTCATACTGATCTATTTCCTGCTCCAAATTTTTCACAGGAATTTCATGTCCTAATGAATAATCCATTGGCAAAATGAAATGGCATAATAGGTCGGGATACATTTGCCTCAAAGTGTTATAAAGCTTGTTTAACACTTCTTCTTCTTTCATAATGGAATAAAGTTCATCAGTTAATAAAAACAATTGATAATATTTTTCTTTAAGCGTTTTTTGCAAATATAATTTTTTTCCGTGAAAAAACATGGCAAAACATATTTTAGAAATTTTTTCTAGTTGTTGATTAGAAAGTTTGTGAAGTACACGGCCTCCTCTGAATTCCAACAGCATTTTTGGAGAGGAATCTGCCGAATACTGCAAAAACAATCGTCCTTTTTCTTTGTAAACTACAAATTGTTCATCGTCTTTGAAGCTAAATGATTTCGAAGCACCTTTTACATCGTCATTGCTCGAGTATTGGCATAAAAAAAGATTCGAACCGATCTCTTTCCAAATCGACACATTTTGAAGATTAAATGCTTTGATTAAAATGGCAAACATTTCATTAATAAATTCATCGAAATGCTGCCTGTCCGAATCATTCATAAGTAATCGGAAAAATAAGTTTTCAAAATGATCCCAATCCATACTCCACCACCTATAACCGGGAAAATAGACCTTATGACTTTAATAGTATTATAACATGAAGCACATTTTTTTTGTGAAAAAATTGGTATTTTTTTCACAAAAAATAGAAATGAATGTGTGAAGTTCGTCGGATTAAATATTCCTTTTCGCTGACAGCAAAGGAAATAATCTTGACACCGCTCATTTAAAATCATATAATGATCGTTGTGTAAAATATAGCAGCCTAAGGATTCGACAATTATGATGTCATTTTGTTCCTCAAATCTGAGGTGTACCGTGTAACTCTCTGCTGCTGGAGCGAAGGTACATGAAAACAAAATGTGCATAATTGAGAGAATCAGTCTGTTTGTATTTTACAATCGAAAATACAAAAGGAGGAGCAATATGTCTCGTTATACAGGTCCTACATGGAAAATTTCCCGCCGTTTAGGCATTTCTTTGAGCGGCACAGGCAAAGAGCTTGAAAAACGTCCGTATGCACCTGGTCAGCATGGTCCAGGCCAACGGAAAAAACTTTCTGAATACGGCTTACAATTGCAAGAAAAACAAAAGCTTCGCCATATGTACGGAGTTAACGAACGTCAATTCCGCAATACTTTCGTAAAGGCGGGCAAAATGCCGGGTATTCACGGTGAAAACTTTATGATCCTTTTAGAGTCTCGTTTAGATAACATTGTTTATCGTCTTGGCTTGGCTCGCACTCGCCGTCAAGCACGCCAATTGGTTAACCACGGCCATATTTTAGTGGATGGAAGCCGCGTGGACATTCCGTCTTACCAAGTAAAACCAGGCCAAACGATTTCTGTCCGTGAAAAATCCCGCAACCTTCAAATCATTAAAGAAGCGGTTGAATTAAACAACTTTGTTCCTGAATATTTAACATTTGATCCGGAAAAGCTTGAAGGAACATACACTCGTCTGCCTGAACGCTCTGAATTGCCTGCGGAAATCAACGAATCGCTCATCGTTGAGTTCTACTCTCGTTAATAAAATTAGATTGTATAATTCAGTATTTAAAAACCCTGAAACCCTTGAGAAGAAAGGATTTCAGGGTTTTTTTGTTTCAATTTAGGTTTTCATAATGTATTATTTTGGGGCAAGTGGGGCAGCTTTTGGAGCTACTTTTTATAAAAATGCGGACAGATGCTGAATTATTTTTATATACACGAAAGTACCAAAATGAGATTTAGAGCCTGTGGAAATCTTGAAATCGTATCAGTACATTCAGATCTATCACGATTCATAAAATGTATGTGCATAGTAAAACGTTTTTATAACTTAAAATTTTCCCTATTTTTAACTAATTCTTTTTACTCACATAAAATACACGGGACATTTGCTCTATTGAATTTAAATTGTTTAGTTTTGTGCCTGCATGCCATATCGTTGCAGAAAAAAGCTTGAAGACTCACTTCTTAAAACAAAAAAGGAATTGAGTGCATAATGAAGAATATTTATATACGGCAATATTCTATTAGATTTATTTGTAAAATCCCAATAACGAATGCTTTCACAGCTGGTGAAATAATATCGATTAACGATCTTCTAATGAAATAGATGCTGATACATCGGATGACGAAGCAAAATTTGAGGTAGGAATTTAGTTCTTTACTCAAATTTAAAATTAAAAGTTGATGATGAGAAAGAAATCAATTTTTTAAAGGGGCTGCCTGATGAGTTCCTAAAATGAAGGAGTTTGGAGAAATACTACAGTGAAGGACAAAAATAATTGAATAAATTTGTAAATGTCCTTCATAGAGGCAATGAACCCAACAAGAAGAAATTGTATGTGCTGAATGTCCGTCAGAAAACTTTTGAAGAACCAATTCAGAAAGAGGGAGCATAAGAAAAGTCCTTCATAAGACTTCTGAAGGATATAAAAAGATAGAAAAAATGGTCTGCCCGATAAGTCCCTAAAATGAAGGGGCTCGAAAAAGTCAGTTAACCCTGACCTTTTGGACAGCTCCTAGTTTCTTTAAATATTACAGTATTTCACGCAGGGGGGGACGATTTATTGGATGATTTTAATTTGATTATATTCTTATGGAGAACTTCATTTGTTATTTCAATAATTACATTTATAATTGGTTTACTCCATCGTTCTTGGCTGTTTATGCTTATTAGTACTGTAACATTTTTACCAGTTGCATATTATTTTCTCGGTGCGTTAAACGCATGGCGGTTAGTTGGATATATACCAATTTTATTATTTTCACTTACAGTCCTGTTCTGGTTTCTTAAAAAAAGAAATAAAAGCGGAGAGAAAATAAAACGATAAGATCTTCCTCTTCAACAAAAGTATTTGAATAGATAAATGAAAAGATTGACCATAAAATTTGGCCAATCTTTTTTGCATAACCGTGTTATGAAAAAACAAGTGGAATATTGAAAAATCCAAGATTTAACATTCAATTGTCTTTCCTTTTCCCAAACCCTACCGCAAGTCCTAGAAAAATATACGCATAGGACAGGATGATTAATTCCAAAAAGCCAAATTTATGAAAAACAAGTGAATCCGGAGCTTTTTCATCGATATAATCCCCCTTGCCAACCATATAAACCCCGACCAAGAGATAGATCACAATGGATATTGCCAAAAATAATTTACCGAATATAGTAAAACGAAATTTAGAAACAACTAACGCAATTATCATCCAATATCCTAATCCAAGTAAGACTAAAAAAATTGAAATATAATATGGCTCGTAAACAGCCAATTCACTAATTTTCATTGTTATCGTTCTCCTTGATTCCTTTATTATGGATTACATCCTTATATCCCGTCTCCACGGCTCCAAATTCCTTGGGGATTTCCAATTTCAATTCTCTTTCCTTTTCCCAAACCCTACTGCAAGTCCTAAAAAAATGTACGCATAGGACAGGATGATTAATTCCAAAAAGCCAAATTTATGAAAAACAAGCGCATCAGGTGCCTCCTCATCGATATAATATCCTGTTCCTACCATATAAGCTCCGACCAATAAATAAATTACAATGGATATTACCAAAAAAATTTTACCGGAAATCTTAAATTGATATTTGGAAATTCATCCCACTCCTCTTCACAAAAACCATATCTTAATACCTAATAATTGAATGGTATCATAGGATATTTTTGAAAAGAAACTACTTTTACACATTTTCATTTATAAATTTTTTACCAACTTTTTGACAGGGTATGGTATGGAGAGGCTTATATATGATAAAAGTTATTTTTTTAAGCAAGAAAACATAAGAAACATACTAAGATTAGTAGCACAGACCACGGCCATGGTCTGTGCTACTATTTTTTTATAGTAGAAGTGGAGAATAGGTCGTGACAGCCCCAGAACCTTGAGTTCGTATGAAAAACTGGCCTACTTCACTGCCCTTATAAGAATCAGTTTCAGTATGTTGGATCCTTGAGATCGTGTATAAGAAAAGGGAATCGATAAGGTGAAGTGAAGACTTCTACATAAAAATCAGGAGGAATGTATATGAAAAGCGTCATTGCTTTTGATGTCAGTATGGGAAAAAGTTATATGGTGATTTATAACGCTGCACGTTCTTGTATTTTTGAGGGGAAATTTTGCATAATCGCCCCCATTTTGAACAGCTAAATAAACGAATCATCGATTTAGTACAAAAAGATGGACAAGTTCCAGCCATTGTATTTGAAGCAACAGGCGTGTATTCCCGACCATTAGAGCGCTTTATGAATGATCACGGTTTTCCGTACTGTCTGTTAAATCCCCTTGAATCAAAGATTCAAACGGCTACTATGCGCATTCATAAAACCGATAAAAGTGATGCCCACCGTTTGGCCCAAACTCACTTTACAACCGAACGGCGCATAAAAAAACCGCAGGACCACTACTTCGACCAAATGCGTGCGCTTTCCCGATACTATCATGAATTAGACGAAGAATTAGCGATGCTTCGAAGTAGAATGCACACTTTACTACAACTGACTTTCCCAGAAATGGAATCGCTGTTCACACAAAAATCCGAACTGTTTTTAAATATCCTACAGCTATTCCCACATCCTGATTACGTTAAAAATCTTTCAAAAACGGTTGTACGCAACCGACTACTTGCCAACACAGATAAGAAATTAGCGCCTAAAACGGCAGAGAAAAAGGCCATACAGTTAATAAGTGCAGCACAGGATTCGTATCCAGCAGTGGATCAAGACGACATTCGCTGTGAACAGCTAAAAGATTATGCCAAACGTTCTTTAGCCATTTTGAGAAAACGTGAGGAACTGATTCAGCAGATGGTTGTTCTTTCAGAAGAACGAAATGAATATCAAATCTTAATCAGTATTCCTGGTATAGGGAAAAATACAGCCGTTCGTTTGATTGGAGAAATAGGCGACATGACACGCTTCGAAAATCATAAGCAACTCAATGCCTATGCAGGAATTGATATAAGGCGTTTTCAATCAGGCACCTTGTTTTACAAAGATAAAATCAATAAGCGTGGCAACAGTCATCTGCGCAAAATCCTTTATTTTACGATTCAAAATATGATCCGCCAACAGACGCTTTGGACACAATCATTTTGTAGAATACTATGACAAATTAAAAACGCAACCCTATAACAAATGTTATAAAGTTGCGTCCATCGCATGTGTGAATAAGTTATTGAAGTGCCTTTTCCACCTTATTACACACAATTTAACGTACAATTACGAAATCGCTTCAGTATCTTCGTAATTGTGTAGTAAAAGTATAACATAATGGGCCTAGCGAAAAAAAGCAAAAATCGTTAGGTCTATTTGGCATGCGAAAATCTTTTTTTGGCGGAAGGGGTACCCCTTCCGCCAAAAAAAGATTAATGATCTCAAATAACTATTGATAAACCTCTTGACTAATCGTAAGAAAGCCATACAACTAAGGCATATAAAGGAACAAGCAAAACAGTTACACCAAAAAGAAGTGTATTTTGTGCATATAAAATGGCACCACCAATAACGACCATTAGAGTATCAATCATAATCGTTAAAGTCGCACCTGAAATAGCATCTCTTACTTTTGAGGCGTCCATTAGCCTAGAAATAATTTCTCCAACTTTTCTTGTACTAAAAAAGTTCATTGGTAAAGATAAAACATGATGATAGTATCCAAGTACAAGTCCTAAATCTAACTTTTGACTTAAATGAATAAGTAGATAAGATCGAAAAGCATTTAGTAACACTTTAAATGTATATAGTACTATGATTCCGATAGATAAAACATGAAGAGATTTTTCTAAACTCTGTGTCAATATGTCATCTATTAAAAATTGGAAATAAAACGAACCAATAATTCCAAAGATGGTAAATAAAATACTTGCAAAGAATATTTGTAGAAGAATGCCTTTTTGTGGCTTTAATAAACCAATAAACCTCTGAAATAACCCTTTAGTCTGATCTCCTTTTTCAAATGTTGGAGCAGGAACAAGAAGGACTAAAACCCCTGTCCAAATCTGAAAAAATTCTTCTGGGCTCATTTTTTTCAAGCCTTCTGCAGGATGCAGGATCAGCAATAATGACTTGCTCTTTTGTAATCTTATGAATAACAACATAGTGCAACAAACTATTATTGATTACGACATGTGCAATAGCGGGCAAAGGAAATGGACTAAAAAAACTCTCTTTATTTCCCTTCACACCTTTTGCTGTAAACCCTAGTTGCTCTGCTGCTTTAATTAATCCATATAAGTTTGTACCTTGCTTATCTGTTTTCGCTATCTCTCTTAATTTGGAAATAGGAATTTTTAGACCATATTGTTTCGCTATCGTTGCTAAGCAAGCAGGACCACAGTCCTTTATGTCATGTTGCTTTATACAATAGTATTTTTTTAGACTATCATGCCCGCCACCCCATATAAAGTTGCTCGATAATCTAAGGAAGCATCCAGCATTCGATCTGTTTACTTAAACAGCGGTTGGGTCTTGTTTTTTTATATTGCCAATTTAAGGTTCCTTTTTTTGTTTTAATTTTCTGTGATTTCGATTTTTGTAAACGTTTTCTTTTTCTCGCATCCTGTTTGTAGGTGCGATTTTCGCCTTTTTGTCTTCAACGCTTGGCATTAGGAAGGATCAAGTACTAATCATTTGCTTCTCTACGCCATTTATCATATAGATTTATAAGTTTAACAACAGAATCATCTAAACTATCTATAATTTCCTTCATATCAAGAAAGTCCTCTTCGCTCAAACCTTTAGGTATTTTCTTGTTACTGATTTGGTCGGCAACAACTTTATTTTTGATTTCTTCCCTGCCCATAAGCAACGTATTAAACTCATATTCCTCTAAATATCTCTTTTCCCGCAACTCAGTCTCGTGCATCTTTTCTTTGAGGAGCTGCTTCCTGTACTCTGAAGGCGTTTTTCCAAAGTTTTTCTTAAATGCAATATTAAAAGACTTGACATCAGAAAAACCGTGTGACAAAGCGATATCAGAAATTTTTCTTTTTAAATCCGTTAAGTCATACGTAGCTTCACGAAGTCTAATTCTTGTGAGATATTCGTAATAATTAATACCGAGCTGTTGCTTTACAATTTGAGAAATATAACTTTCATGATATCCTGAAAATGATGAAAGCTCTTCAAGACTAATTTTATTTTTATAGTTTTTTTCAATATACGCAACAATATTGTCTACATCTTCTTTTCTCTTTTTATTTCTAACTAACTCTTTTGAAGACATCATTTTCGGAGGAAAATCTCTGATCAAATTGGCTATTAGCTGATTAAGAAGGCTCTCGAAGTAAATTTTTTCTTCAGGATGTTCACCTTTTATATATTTAACCATTTCGAGCGCTAAATTTCTTAATCGGCTAAAACTCTCATTATTTCTAGTTTTAAAGTTAGATCTACATGAAAACTGAAGTAAATGATAGTCTTTGTAATAAGAGCGAAAATATATCGGATTAATATGAATAACCATAGCTATTGAATTTATCTTTTTCGCAATAGTAGCATGCCCAACATTAGAGTTAACGAGCATAATATCGTCTTCTTGCAGAATATATATATTCCCGTTTACGCTCATTTCAACCTCACCTTGAAGAACGATGATGAACTCTAATGATTCATGCCAGTTGTAATGATAATGCTTAATATAATACACGTACTGCTTTACATCTATATCTTTTTTATCATTCTTCCATTCATAGTATACGATACTCATTAAATCCCCCCGACTTTTTCATATTTGTAAACAGCCCGACAACATTCTTTTACTTTTTTCGACACAAGCCCTATCATCCCCTCTCTCAGAGTGAACTTTTTCACCGTCCTTCTATGGGATAGTAAGTCCTAATCCCCTTTCTTCCACAACCGTATCCAGGATTGGAAATAATCCGCACAAACAATCAAAATACCCGTGGTGCTAGTTAAGTGTTAACGCTCAACTAGCACCACGGGTAAAGACTATTTGCTCTTACTTCACATAATTACAAAGCTTACCCATACCTTCTACTTCGACGACTACAGTATCTCCTCGCTTCATCGCACAACTGCCGGAAGGAGATCCTGTAGCTAAAACATCGCCGGGCTCTAACGTCATAATTCTCGAAACCCAACTTATGAGATAAGGGATCGAAAATAACATCTGATTCGTATTACCTTCTTGCACAACTTTCCCATTTAAAGTCGTAACGATTCGTAAATTAGTTGGATCTATACCCGTTACAATATACGGACCAATAGGACCAAAAGTATCAAATCCTTTACCTCTAGTAAATTGCGGATCCGTTTTTGTAAGATCCCTCGCAGTCACATCATTAAATATCGTACAGCCGAAAATATAATCTAATGCATGTTCTTCTTTTATATTTTTTCCTTGCTTTCCAACAATAAGCGCTACTTCTCCTTCCATCTCCACCTGGTTAGTTAAATCACTTGGCGGAATGATAATATCCCCTTGATCCGGAATCAAGCAAGACGGCGGCTTTAAAAACAAAAATGGTTCTTGGAGACCAACCTTCCCTCCCGTTTCAACAGCATGTTCAGCATATGTCCAGCCGAAATTAATAATCTTTGATGGTACTATCGGTTCTAAAATCTGCACATCACTATATTTTACTTTTTCACCATCGTATTTTAATTCATTGTGGACAATGTCCTTAAAATCACTAGACAGTTGTAAAATTTCATCTCCTTCTAAAACGCCATAGAAAATATTGCCCTCATATCGTTGATACCGAACTATCGTTTGGGTCTTGGTCATTATTCGCATGATTCACAAAACTCCCTCGACTACTTAATAAACCCTACCTGCTTGCTAATGTACTCATATTGCTCTTCTTTTTTTCTATTAAACTCCGCTTTATTTTGTTCGAATACATTGTTACCTTCTGCATCAATTGAAACAATTAAAGGGCCAAATTCCTTCACTTCACATACCCAAAGTGACTCCGGCATTCCTAAGTCTGTCCAATAAACTTCCTTAATTCGTTCAACTTTTGTTGCAGCATAAACTGCATTACCAGCGGGAAAGACGAGATGAAGAGCTTTATAAGTTTTACACCCTTCTTCTGTCCTTTTCCCCATTCCACCTTTTCCGATAATCAGTTTAACGCCAGTTTTTTCTATAAATTGTTTTTCGAATTTTTCCATTCTCATGCTTGTAGTAGGGCCGATAGAAACAATCTCATACTTATTATCCTCAGTTTCTCTCACGATGGGACCCGCATGGAAAATCGCTTTTCCTTTAAGGTCAATCGGTAACGGAATTCCTCCTTCAACCACTCTTCTATGAGCGACATCTCTGCAAGTAACTAACGTTCCGTTTAAGTAAATAATATCTCCTATTCTTATATTCTTTAGATCTTCATCTGTTATTGGAGTAGTTAATATTTTCTTATTCACAACTTTACCCCCTTGTGTGTGTGAATTTCATAGTTCAAATTTCTATCAAAAGTGATTTTGCCTCTTCTATGCGACCAACAACCTGTATTAACTGCTACTCCGATAGTAGAAGGATGTCTTGCTGAGTTCACGACGTTAACTCCCATGACAGACTTCGAACCTTTTAATCCTTGAGGACCAAGACCGATCGCATTTATTCCATCTTCGAGAAGTTTCTCTAATTTAGCAGCGTTTTCATTTTCATTTCGACTACCGACAGGTCTCATAAGTGCCAGCTTTGAATTTAAAGCTGCTGTTTCAACTGATGTACCGATACCTACTCCGACGAGAAGAGGAGGACATGCATTAATTCCGTAGCTTGTCATACGATCAAGCACAAACTTGACAACTCCTTCATATCCCTCACTCGGCATTAGAACCGTTGCCACTCCCGGAAGTGTACACCCCCCGCCTGCCATATAAGTATAAATTTCTGCTTTGTCACTACCTTCTACTACCTCCCAAAAAATGCTCGGTGTACCGCTTCCGATATTCTTTCCAGTATTATATTCATCAAATGTTTCAACCGAATTATGACGTAATGGAGTTTCTTTTGTTGCTTTATAGGTGCTCTCTCTTAAAATACTTTCTAACTGTCCAATTAAAGGAAAGTCTTCGCCGCATTTCACAAAAAACTGTAGTACACCAGTATCTTGACAGGAAGGTCTCTTTAACTTATAAGCTATCTTTTGATTTTCAAACATCGTTTTGTATATGGTTTTAGCAAGCTGGTTGCTTTCCTCTTCACTCAGTTCTCTCAATTTACTTTCCACATCATCTGGAAGCTTATAGCTAACGAGTGAAATAAAATTTGACATCAGTTCAATCATTTTTTCTTTTTGCTGTTTTTTATCCATCAAAATCTCAACCTCACTTTCTAATAAGATAATTTTTAAGTCGATTCAACTTTTAAGTATGAGTTTGAACAATGGTACTTTTGTTTATAAGCTAAAATAAAGCGCTTAACCACCATTTTACCTATAGAAAGGAAAGAAAATCGGTAACAAAATCATCGAAACAATAATTGAAATAATAATTAACGGGGCGCCAGCTTTTACATAATCTTTAAACTTATACCCCCCTAGACCATAGACCATTGTGTTTGCCGGCATTCCAATAGGTGTCGCATAAGCCATGGAACCACCAATTACTGTTGCCATTAAAACGGCCCTTGGATCTGCACCCATAGCACTAGCAATGGAAAGACTTATAGGAACGAGCAATGCAGTTGTCGCCGTATTCGACATAAAGTTTGTCATCATCGCCGAAAGTATTAAAATAACGAACAACAGAACGTAAGGAGATGAAGTGTTTCCTACAGCACCAATAATTGAATCGGCTATGACCGCCCCTGTTCCAGTTACATCTATAGCTTTAGCTAGTGCGAGAGAACCGACAAATAACATGATCGTATCCATATCTATTGACTTCATCGCATTACTTTTAGAAATAATCCGCATCGCTACTAATATTAATGCTCCTATCCACGCTGACACATAAAGCTTTATTCCAATTTGTTTTTCAAATACCATCGCCAAAATAGTTAATACGAGCACAATGAAGGACATATGCTGTTTCCATTTCGGTATGCTTGAATAATCGATTTGCTTATTGTAAATGGAATCTGAATCTAAAAGAGTATCTTCACCCCTTGGTAAAACCTTATGACCAAATAAACTGAAGTACAAAATACCTACAATAAGAATTGGTAAACCTGCTTTGGCATACTCAAAAAAGCCGAATTCTAATCCAATCTCTTGAAGCGCTGACTGAGCAATCATATTTCCAGGCGCACCAATTAAACTTAAGTTCCCTCCCATTGCAGCAGCCAACACAAGAGGTAACAATAATCTGGAACGCGAAAAACCGGATTTCGCTGCAATACCTATGACACACGGTATTAAAACTGCTGCTGTTCCAGTATTAGAAAGAAATCCAGACATTAATCCAGTAACGATCATCACAGCTATAATTAACTGTTTTTCTGTTTTAGCAAATTTAGTAACAACCTCTCCGACTTTTTGTGCCATACCCGTTTCAAAAAAAGCAGCACCAACAATAAACATCGCCATGAAAAGAAGAACATTTCCATCAACGAACCCAGCAAAAGCATCAGCAGGCTCAAGAACCCCGGAAACCGTAAGACCAACTGCAACGATCATTGCCGTGATAGATAAAGGGATTATTTCCCATACAAACATAACAATAGCAAATACTAGAAAAAATAAAGTGATAAACACCTCGCTCATCCAACATCCCCTTTCTCATTCTTTATTTTGAATATAGAAGACCTCTTCTTGATGCATATAGTAATCATTTACAAGCGCTTATTCTATCCAATTTTTTAAATCTTTATTTTCTCGTTTTAATTAGCACTTTTTGATATCGCCAAATAAAAAGTAAGCGCTAACAAAAAATAACCTAAATATTCAAATAATAAAATTAACCTTATAAGGCATAAACGCACAATATCCACAAAATTTCATTATCTTCAACAATATAAAAAAATACTTAGTAAAAACTTTATATTTTTTATTTTTAAAAATTTTTGTCTCATCACCATATTCTGTGATGTTCACACAATTCCGGTAATAAGTTAGCGAGATTGATACTCAATCTAGAGTAGCTCCTTCGTCAGCTTGCAGACCACTAAGTGGGTAGAATGGAAGAGGTCAAGCGCTTTCCTTGACGGATTCCATTCTACCAACTACAATGCGGAAAGCTGATGAAGGGCATGGTTAAGCAACCTGATTTTTATAAGTTTTACCTGTACATTCCAAAAATACACGTAGCCGAAATCTTTCAAGGTTTCTGAAGCCAAAAGCACGTCTTTTGATGTTCTTACTCTTATGGTTTGTACCTTCAATCCGGCCATTCGTAAAAGGTGTAAGAAAATATTGTAAAATTTGTGCCTTCCAATTTTCTATCGTCTTGGCAACTTGATGAAATGAAGGAAATGGGCTGCTCCATGCGAGTTGAATCCATTCTTCTAAGAGTGAATCAGCTGTATCATAGTCATTCACTTGGTATATTTCTCTAAAGAGTTCTTTTAGAAAATAGGCATATGACAATTCTGAATGCTCTTTGAGCATCTCGTCTAATTGTTGTTTTTCATTAGCCGTTAACTTTTCAGAACCTTTCAAGAGTTTAAACCGTCCCTTTTTTAGTCCAGGAGTTTTCTTTCTAACTTGGTCAAGTGCATGTGTCACCTTTTGCACCACATGATATTTATCAATGACGATACAGGCCTCTGGGAATATAGATTTAACAGCTTTATGGAAGGGATCCCACATATCCATAACAACGGTATGAACACATTTATGGTGTTAGTCTAAATTATGGACACACAGAATTGAGAAGTTTATAGTTAATATAATAATTCAAGGGAGTGTGGCCATAATGGCAAAGCGATTTGATAAAGAATTTAAAGAAGGAGCAGTAAAATTAGTTTTAGAAGGTGGAAAACAAATTACAGCAACGGCTAGACAACTAGATATTTCACCAAAAACCTTACATAGATGGGTGAGTGATTATAAAAAGGATCCAGTAAATAGTTTTGTTGGGAGTGGCAACTTAAAACCTGAGGATGCAGCTATGCGTGAATTAAATAAGCGTATAAAGGATTTGGAGGAAGAGAACGCAATCTTAAAAAAGGCTATGGGCATCTTCGCCAAAAACCAGAAGTAATATATGACTTCATTGAAAAACACCAACACGAGTTTCGTGTAGCGAAGATGTGCCAAGTATTAGGTGTTGCAAAAAGTGGATATTATGCTTGGAAAAAGCGTGAAAAGAGTCAACAAAAGAAACGAAAAGAAAAGCTAACAGCTAAGATTAAACGTGCACATTTAGAATCAAGAGGCCTATATGGTAGTCCTAAAATTACAAAGGTACTTAACGAACAAGGAACGAAGGTCTCACAAAAGACGGTCAGCCGTATTATGTGTGAGAACAATATTCGCTCAAAAACTATGAAAAAGTATAAAGCAACAACCAATTCGAAGCATAACTTGCCAGTTTATCCGAACTTATTAAATCAACAGTTTGAAGTAGACAAACCAGGTAAAGTGTGGGTTGGGGATATTACGTATATTTGGACTCGTGAAGGATGGCTGTATTTAGCTACGATAATGGACTTGTTTTCAAGGCGGATTATTGGTTGGTATATGAGTAAAAGAATGAACAAAGAGTTAGTAATAACAGCATTAGAACGAGCAATAAGAACTCAACCACCTAAGGAAGGGTTGGTCCATCATTCAGATCGCGGTAGCCAGTATGCATCTAAAGATTATCAAAAGTTATTACGTGAACATCATATCAAGACAAGTATGAGCAGAAAAGGAAATTGTTACGATAACGCTTGCATGGAATCGTTTCATAGCGTAATCAAGAAAGAACTTGTTTTTCTTCAAGACTATCAAACTCGTAAGCAAGCGGAACAAAGCATATTTGAATATATTGTGAGTTTTTATAATGATCAACGGATTCATTCTTCTAATAATTATATGTCTCCTATTGCGTATGAAAAACTCTATTACAGTAGGAATCAAGATATTACAACCTCTAGATAAGATTGCGAGTGAAACTCTCAATCTTATCTAGAGGCCACCAAGCGAAAGCGCGGTAGAGTTCAAAGTGAAAATCTTAATTTTTTGTGTCCATATTATTGACATAATACCATTATTAGACAGAATCTTCTTGGCAAGTAAGATCTGAGTTGAATGATAACTCCGTTGATGTTCCATACCAAGCACACTCCCGGATTGGGTATCCATAAGAACTGTTTCATATCGGTGACCCTTTCGGACAGCGATCTCATCAAGGCTAAGGATTAATTCATTGTTTTCTAAAACACTTTCAAGAGTTTCTAAATGCTCCTTCTCTTTTTCTTTAGCAACGGAATAAAATATTCTTTCAACGGTTGTATAAGGTATTTTTTCCTTTCGACTCACTTCTTGGATAGTAGAGCCAATGCACATTTCGTACAGATATTCTCTGTACCGATTGGTCTGATGCTTATTAGGACTGATAGATTCAAATGTTTGTGAAAATACCTCATTACAGTTGTGACAACGGTATCTATACACTCTGACAAATAAGAAAAGGGGCTTACCCAATACGGACAAGTCACGAACCTTTCTTGTCCGCCAGTCATGGACATGACTAGAAAAAAAACCGCAGTAAGAACAGCGTTCTTCTGTAGTATTTTTCTCGACATGTAACAAATTGCAATCTTCAAGAAACACTTGTTTAACAACTTCAAATTCTGGCAAATCTAGTGATACGGAAAACACTTTAGAACCTCCTGTTATGTTAAGTGACGCTAACATTATTGCCAGGAATTCGTGAGTGTTTTCCTTATTTTTTAGGTTAAATCACAAAATGTGGTGATGAATCAAATTTTTTATAAAGTTGATGGAGAAAATAAATTGTTGATAGATGAAGGAACTACTATTGTTTCTGAAGTAGACTCTGATAAGATTGAAGTGGAATCAGAAGAAGGTGAAAAGATTCTTATTGATACTAGTATAACAATAGTAGTAATTTGAAAAGCAACCGTGTTTTTGCAGTAAATTATTATTATACTGATGGTGGATCTTACGTAGCAGATGTTAGATATAGAGTGTTTTCTGACAGTAAGGCGACAGCAATTATGGCTGGGCAAAAACCTTACTATAAAGACACAAGAAAAAATAATTCTAATTTTATTAGATTTCAAGGACATGCAGATGGGTTAAGGGGTAAAGAGCTTGATTTGGTTACTTTTGGAGTAGCAAGTTTTGCAGATGATATAATAAAAGCGTTAAAAGCTGGTAATCTATTGAGTTGGCTTTAATTAAAAAAGTTGTTGGAGGTGCCGTTAAAGTAGGTCCATTCGGTGCTGCTTTAACATTATATCAATATGGGAAAGAGTGGTTAGGAGCTAGAGAGGATTATCGAAAAATCTAATTTTTAAGAGGGGCTGTCCGAATAGTGTAAATTACTCCTGAATTAAATTTAAAGGAGCCTAAGAAGATATTTAAAACCCGTGGTGCTAGATAAAATCAGACAAGCATAAAAAAAGCCCTTGCATGAGGATCTCCTTAAAATGAAAGTGCGACCAAACATTTAAAAGGAGAATTCACATGCAAGAGCACTTTCATTTTACAACAGATCGAGCCAAACTTCAAAAACAATATGTATCGATTTTGTGTTTTGTATCAGCTCAACTATCGAGTATCCAGATTCATCTTCAACGTCGAAATCTTCATTTGTTGAAACAGAAGGACGAGGTCATCATCGCCGTCCATGTCCTTGGAAAGTTGTTAGGCTTCACTTCCGAACGGGCTTGGCACCGGTTTGTGATCGGGAATTTGTTTTCCAAGGACTTGTTCCCTGAACGTTCTCGATACAACCGTCGCTGCCGAGCGCTTGGCTTTGCGATCAAGTGGATGCGGCACCAGCTGGCCAAGCGTGGACAACACCATGCGTATGCGGTCGTGGACAGTTTGCCGATCGAGCTGTGTCATTCAGCTCGAATGTATCGCGCCAAACGGTTTCGTGGAATTGCGGATATTGGCTATTGTGCTTCCAAAAGGATCACTTTCTATGGGTTGAAACTTCACCTGCAAGTCACCGACCAAGGGCTTCCGATGGGATATGTTGTCACCGAAGCGTCTTGTCACGACCGGGTGGCCGCTGAAACCGTCATGACGCAAATTCCACATCCATATAACCTAGGTGACAAAGGGTACATCAGCCAAAAACTGCAAAAGAAGCTGTACGAAGAGCATCAAGTCGCTTTTTGGACGCCCGTTCGAAAAAATCAGCGAATTCTCCAATCCGACGCATGGAAACAGTGGATGAAACGAAAACGCAAAGTGATTGAAACCGTGTTTTCGATTTTAGTCGATTCGTATCGGATCACCGAGATTCGAGCGAACTCGGTTTCTGGATTTGAAACGGCACTGGATGGTATTTTACTGGCTTACTCCCTTGTTGTTCTTGGGCTAGTTGAGCGTTAAGACTCAACTAGCACCACGGGTTGAAGAAATATTAATAACACTGAATCTTAATAACTGATCTGGCGTAACTTTGTTAACTATACATACTTCTTCATTTATTAGTTCCGCTAAAACAACTGTATTAGGAGATGACATTTTAAAGTTTACAATGCAATTATCAACCGATGCATCTTCAAAAATCTTATCATGGGAATTTATAATGAATACATCGCCTGTGTGTTCCAAGATATATCGACGTAATGTATCGTATTGACCAATTGTAAGGAAAGTATTTGGAATAATCATTGAGCAATATCCATTTTTTCTTAAAATTTTAAAACTCAGTTCTAAAAAAAGACCAAATGTATTTGCTTGATACTTGCAAAGAGGATATTTTGTTTCAAAATACCGTTTTTCAGATTCACTAAAAGCACCATCAGACGAATATATATATGGTGGATTAGCAATTACAACATCAAAACCAACGAAGTTACCTTCATCATCTAGAACTTCAGGAAATTCCATTCGCCATTCTAAGCCTTTACGGAACAGAGGATTTTGACGCGAATACTCCAAGTCAGCAATTGCTTCTTTAAGTTTCTTCTCAATTTCAGCAAATTCTTTACGTTGTTTTTTTACATCTTCATCCGAAGCAAACAAATTGGTTTGCCCAACTAGTGCTAATTTGCGATTTAATCGTTTTACACGCCGTGATTCAGGTGTTTCAATACTGGATAAGAACCGCTTTTTAATTTCATCGATCTGCTTCATCAAATCTTGTTTCTTCCGTTTGTCATTAGCACCCTTATATTCAGAAACAAGTTGTGTATAATTTTTCAATTCAGAAAACCGTTTATCTAAACTATCGTGAATGCCAAATTTATGAAGCAAGCTATTACCAACCTTGATATTAATATCAATATTAGGCAATGTGATTAATTGCTGTGTATTTGATTCTTCATCATGATAATAGTAAGAGCTTTTAAGTAATTCAATCCACAAACGTAGGCGACAAATATTAACAGAGTTAGGGTTAATATCTACACCAAATAGACAGTTTTCTATTAATTTTCTTTTTTCATGGAAAATTGCTTTTTGAATACGTTCAGATTCTGGATTTCCTTTTCTATAAGTAAAATTATCACCATTCATATCTTGAATGACTAATTCGTCATTCACAACTGTACAACGAATATCATTCATTGATCGCCCTTCAGTATCAATTAAGACTCTAAGTTCGCTTTTAATAGCGATAAGTTCATTCAACACTGAAACAAGAAAATGTCCTGATCCAACCGCAGGATCACAAATTTTAATAGTGTCTATAATTCCACTAATTTCTTTTGCTTCATCTAACGATGTAATTCTAAACTGAACCTCGTAAATATCTTTACAGTTCCAACCTTTGACCTCATTTATCTTATCAACCACAGCTTTTCTAATAATATATCTGCTCATATACATTGTGATGTGACCAGGTGTAAAGTATGAGCCATCCCTATAACCATTAATTTTTTCAAAGATTAATCCCAGCACTGCAGGGTCAAGTCCAAATTATTGTGTAATTCCCCTTTGATAGACAACATGGACCTGATGACTTGACGTATAGTAGGTAAGTCCGGCAAGTCTCCCTGCCAGTCGCCTTCCGGACAAAACATCATGTTGTCAAGGAACAGGCGTGTCAAGGAGCTTTCGCGGCATATCCTCGCTTCGCTCCGGTATTCCACGTTCTCCTTGACACGGCATAGAGGTTATCCCACTCTCTTGATCGCCGGAGCCTCCTGATTCACCGATCGAGCTTCTTGCTCTTTCGTTTTCCGCCACTGCCAATATTCGGACATATCTAAGTATTTACGTCCCGACATCCATTTCTCATCGATTTCGATCAACACGGCACCAACGAGGCGATACACCGATTCCCGGTTCGGAAAGATGCGGATGACCCGTTCTCTGCGGCGAATTTCTTCGTTCAGCCGTTCCACTCCGTTTGTCGTACGCAGACGCCGACGATAACGGTCCGGATAGTCCAATACGGCGGTGGCGTCTTCGAATCCCTCTTCGAGGATTTGCATGGCTTTTGGGGCTTTTTCTTCCCATTTGGCCAGCACTTGTTCCAATAACAGCCGGGCCGTTTGCTTACATGAAGAATCCCACGAATCTCCTCGAGCAAGGCATCCTGCATATACTTTGGTGCGGCATCGAGGATATTGCGAATAAAATGTGTCTGGCATCGTTGCCATGTAGCGCCTTGGAAATGCTTTTCAATGGCTTGCACCAGCCCGCCGTGCTGATCCGAGATGATCAAGTCCACTCCCCGGAGTCCCCGGTCTTTCAGCCATCCGAAGAACTCGCTCCAGCTGGACTCCGATTCACTGTTTCCGATTTGCAGGCCAAGAATTTCTCGATATCCTTCCTCATTCACTCCTGTAGCGATCAACACGGCTCTGGAGCGTAATCGTCCATCCTCCCGGACTTTCGTATAAATAGCATCTACTAGCACAAACGGATACACGTGTTCATGAAGGGAACGGTAATTCCAGTCTTGGATAATCGGATCCAGTCCCTTGCACAGCGAGGAGACCGTCGACTTGGAAAACGAAGTGCCGCATAATTCCTCCGTGATTTGAGTGATTTTTCGGGTAGACACCCCGTTTACCACCATTTCCATTAGTGCCAGTACCAGTGCTTGTTCGCTCCGTTGATACCGTTAGAACAGTTCCGTAGAGAACTCCCCATCTCTTGTCCGTGGAACGCGCAAGGTCAACCGTCCCACCCGGGTCGTCAGCTGGTGTGGATACGAACCGTTTCGATAGCCTTTTCGTTCTTCCGTTCGTTCATAACGGCGAGCTCCCAGCTGTTCTTCTACTTGCGCCTCGAGGATTTGATTGAGGACTTGTTCCAATAGCTTAGCTAATCCTTCATCTCTGGTGAATAACCCGTGCAAAAGTTCATCATTTAGGGTAATATGATATTGAGCCATGGTTGCATTCCTCCTTATGTTTAGTGTTTTTGGTCCACTGTTTATACTACCAAAGGGGAAGCAACATGGCTCTTTTTCTATTTCCCTTTTTACACAATTATATGGACTTAACTCCCCAAAAGTTTTTTATAAATTCTATCAGGAACTATTTAAAATCATTAGCATTGCATAAATATAGTTAGAATTTTCTGTTAATTAATTTTTGTGAATTTGTGCCAAAAAGACAAAACCTAAAGAAAGGTGGCACTGCCCATTTGGTAAATATATACAGTTAAACCAGAGCGACAACGACAAAAGGGAGATTATGGACTGGCTCGCCCATCAAATTTTCGCAACCAAACATAAGCTGGTTTCCACAGAGCTCTCTTTAACCAACGAGTAATTCGAAGTAGGGATTTCTTACTTTTCATCTCCAATTGAATGAGAACATGTAAGCAATACGTGATAAGGGCTAAGAAAATTTGATTTTGAATAGCTGTTTCACTCATTCCATAAAAGTGCTTAATTTCTACGTGTTGCTTGAGCCATTTGAAAAAGAGTTCAATAGCCCAGCGAGATCGGTAAATATCACTTATCTCTTCTGGTTTTAAATCAAATCGGTTGGTGATGAAACGAAGTAAGTTCCCTTTTGTGTCCATAACTTCTAGTAGACGATAGACATTTTCAGTACGATTTTGTGTGGTACCAATGTAGACCATTTTATCGGATAGAACGTGACAATCATCAGGAAGTGAAAATGTATAGACTTCACGAATGACTGCGTTTTTCTTCAGTCTTGAAACGAAGAAATAGCCATCATCTGTCATCCGGTCAAAACGTTCATAGTCCACATAACCGCGGTCAAACACATACATGGCTTCTTGATCATCCACTAGGACTTCGAGTTGATTTCGGTCATGTTCTTTTGCTGTCGTAATCACTGCTTTTTCAGGATAGACGGTGTCTTTATCCATGAAAACGAGCCGTAAGTGTAGCTTTACACCAGCTTTTGTTTTACGGAATTTTGCCCATTTATAATGGGTCAAATTCAACGGGAGTGTACTTGAATCAATGATTTTCAGTGGCATATTCTTTCCGTTTTGATAATGGTGCCGTTGAATTTTCCAAACAAGATCCAAGAACAAATTTGCAAGAATTAGTGGGTGGATCTGATTGTTTTTTCGGGATAGCTGAGAGGCACTTATCGATTCAAATCCGAGTGCTTTTTGAAGATCTTCGTCTACAAGTGCATCACTCATTTCCTCTAAGCTCGTAAATTCGAGCAGCTGGGCTACCAATAAAAGTTTAATATAGGCTTCTGTTGTCAGCTTTTTTGTGTAATAGTCCTGTTTCAATTCTTTGACTTGTTCGCTAAGTTTTTGAATATTTATGGGTGAAACCCATTTACCAAATGATGAAATTAGTGTATTCTTGTCCATAATGGTTATCCTTTACGATTGGATTTGGACAGGAACCACCTGTACTTCCATTGTAAAGGATTTTTTTGTTTCGAAATCAATAAAAAATTGAACATTCTTAGTATTTTGAATCATCAGATTTAATTAGTGCAATGCTAGTGATACTTTATAAAAGCTAGATTTAGGTACATTTTTTGACATACAAAATTCTGTATTTTTCGACAAATTTCGCTTCTTTTGTACGAAAAAACCCCCCTTCAATGAATAAATTAATCCATTCAATTGAAGGGGGAATGCTTTTGACCTATTTAATAGAATACGGGTATGAGCGGTGGTCGTTTAGAATCACTCGCCCGTATATTTTCCAATTGATTTTAATAGGCCCCTAAAGTGTGAGCAGAGGCTTATGATTATTTGAAATGAATTAAGAAATATTTCTTTTTGCCCCGGCGGATCACAGCAAATTGACCTTCGATGGTGTCTTTTTCAGACACAATATAATCAAGCTCCTGCACCCGTTCGCCGTTAATGTAAATCGCACCGTTTCCGATGTCTTCTCTTGCCTGCCGTTTCGATGGAGAAATTTTCGCCTGAACCAATAAATCGACTAATCCGATTTCATTTTCGGTCGTTTCATACGAAGGCACATCTTTAAAGCCTTGTTTTATTTCTTCTGCTGTTAAAGCTTTTATATTGCCGCTGAACAGCGCTTCGGAAATTTTGACTGCCTGTTTGAGTGCTTCTTCGCCATGGACAAGTTTTGTCACTTCTTCCGCTAACGCTTTTTGCGCAGACCGTTTTTCAGGAGCATTTTTCACTTCTTCTGCCAATTGTTCAATTTCTTCTTTTGATAAGAAAGTAAAATATTTTAAATATTTGATGACATCCCGGTCATCGGTATTGATCCAAAATTGATAAAATTCGTAAGGCGATGTTTTTTCTTTATCGAGCCAGATGGCTCCTCCTTCCGTTTTGCCGAATTTTGTGCCGTCGGCTTTCGTGACGAGCTGGAGTGTAAGACCGTATGCTTTCGCATTTTCTTCCGTTTTTCGAATTAGTTCAAGTCCTGACGTAATATTTCCCCATTGGTCGCTTCCGCCGATTTGCAAGCGGCAATCATAGGTTTGGTACAGCTTTAAAAAATCGTACGATTGCAAAATCATGTAGCTGAATTCCGTAAAGGAAATGCCCGTTTCAATTCTTGACTGCACGGTTTCTTTCGCCAGCATATGGTTTATGCCAAAGCTTTTGCCGATATCGCGCAAAAATGTGATGACATCCAATGGCCCGATCCAATCGTAGTTGTTGGCCAAAATGGCCGGATTCCCTTCTTTTTCAAAATCCAAAAAGCGGGAAAGCTGTTCCTTAATGCGTTCTGACCACTGCTTCACCGTTTCTTTTTCATTTAATGTTCTTTCCTGTTTTTTTCCGCTTGGATCGCCGATCAAGCCTGTTGCGCCGCCAACAAGAGCAATCGGTTGATGACCTGCCTCTTGAAATCTTTTTAACGTTAAAATCGGCAGCAAATGCCCGATATGAAGGCTGTCTGCCGTCGGGTCAAAACCGCAGTACAGCTTCACCTGTTCCTCTGACAACAATTTATCTAATCCTTCTTCATCCGTTACTTGATTAATGAGTCCGCGATATTTTAAATCTTCTAGCAAAGCATTCATCAAACCCACTCCTTTTCAAATTTTATCCAAATAAAAAACGCCCCTTCATGAAGGGACGTATAATTACGCGGTACCACCCTGCTTAAGAACATTTGCATGTTCTTCACTCATTCTGATAACGGCTAAAAACCGTCCTTTGCTACTTCACTTTCACAAAGAATGCTCATGGAGGTAATTCACAAAGCATTTATGTGCTGATTCGCACCGGCCATCAGCTCTCTGAAACAGGGAAATGCCTGCTACTTTCTCCAATCAACGCTCAAGTATTTTTTTCATTAATAAACATTTTTAGCATAATTGACATCCTTTGTCAACTAAGATTAGAACAGAGGGCGTCAACCGGAGAAAAAAATATGCTATAATAAACTAGATTTTGTAGAGGGATGATGAAAAATGGAGAAATGGTACGAATTTTTTAGGAAGGTAAGCTCCTTTTATCATAAGCACCAGCAAAAAATGGTCATTGCCTATAACGTAACATGGAACTTATTTCTTTTACTATTGGTTATCGGTTTAATAGGCTTCTCCTTTATCGGAGGATTAGGAGCTGGTTATTTTGCATCGCTTGTAAAAGATGAGCCGATCCGTTCCGAAAAAGAATTGGAAAAAGACATTTACGATTATTCTGAAACAACGAAAGTGTACTTTGCAGACAATGTCTATTTAGGGAAAATTCGCACAGATCTTGAACGTGAAAAAATCAAAATTGATCAAATTTCCGAGCATTTAAAACATGCAATTGTTGCAGTGGAGGACGAATATTTTTACGAGCATAAAGGGATTGTCCCAAAGGCGATCATGCGGGCGATTTTCCAGGAGTTCTCAAACTCTCCTGTCAGAACCGGCGGAAGCACCCTCACACAGCAATTAATTAAAAACCAAATATTGACCAACGAAGTGTCATTTGAAAGAAAAGCAAAAGAAATCCTGCTAGCATTGAGATTAGAAAAATATTTTACGAAAGATCAAATATTAGAAGCCTATTTAAATGTATCATCATTTGGACGAAACAGCTCCGGAAGAAACATTGCAGGCGTGCAGGCTGCAGCGCAGGGGATTTTTGGCATAGATGCGAAAGACTTATCGATACCGCAGGCAGCTTTTATCGCTGGTCTCCCTCAAAATCCTTTTGCTTATACCCCGTTCACAAAGGACGGAGAAGTAAAAGAAGATTTACAGCCTGGTATAAACCGAATGAAAACCGTCCTAAGAAAAATGTTTGCAGAAGGATATATTACAAAAAAAGAATATGAAGAAGCACTTAAGTTTGATTTAAAGGCTCATTTAGCCAAAAAGAAAAAACCTGATATTGAGCAATATCCTTGGATTATATACGAAGTTGAAAAAAGAGTGAAGGATATACTGGCTGAGCAGCTGGCGAAAAAAGACGGTCACAAGCTGGAGGATCTCCGAAAAAATAATAAAGAGCTGTTTAATCGATACATGGCGCTGGCCGATCAAGACATGAGACAAAACGGCTACAACATTCATACGACCATTAACAAGAAAATTTATGACAAAATGCAAGAGGTTGTCAAAAACTACGAGTATTACGGAAGTCCAAAGCTTGAAAAGAAAAAAGATCCTGAAACAGGCAAGACCGTAACCATCGAGGAACCGGTTGAAGTCGGCGCTGTTTTAATCGAAAACAAAACTGGAAAAATTATCTCCTTTGTTGGCGGCCGTGATCATAACAGGGAGCAGACAAACCATGCTACAAGAGCATTAAGACCAAACGGTTCAACAATGAAACCGCTCGCTGTCTATGCACCCGCGATGGAAATGGGCATCGTCCAGCCGGGAACTGTTGTGGCAGATCTTCCATTTTCAATCGGGAAATATCAGCCGAAAAACTATGGAGGCGGCTATCACGGATTAACAAGTATTCGAACAGCATTGAAACATTCATATAACATTCCGGCGGTAAAAACCTATGCAAAAATTATTTCGCAAAATCCGGTATCCTATTTAGAAAAAATGGGATTTAGTTCACTTGCTCAAGAAGATTACAGTTCATTCTCCCTCGCTCTTGGGGCAATGACTTACGGAGTAACCGTGGAGGAAAACGTAAACGCCTTCGCAACATTTGCCAATAACGGTGAATTTGTCGACGCCTACATGATTGAAAAAATTGAAACACAAGACGGAAAAGTTATATATCAACATAACAGCAAGAAAGAGAAGGTCTTTTCCCCTCAAACAGCCTATTTAATGATTGATATGATGCGGGATGTCATTCAAAGCGGAACGGCTTCCTCTTTAAAAAGGTATCTATCATTTCAATCTGATTGGGCTGGAAAAACAGGAACTGGGCAGGATTATCGGGATGCATGGTTTGTTGCTGTAAATCCTAATGTATCCTTCGGCACATGGATCGGTTATGACACGCCGAAAAGGCTGGAAACGACCTACAAAGGTTTGACCTACAGCAATAGAAATATATTGCTTTGGGCAAAATTAATAAACGCCGCATACAGCGTCAAACCTGACTTAATAGATCCTAACACTTCCTTTAAAATGCCTAAAGGAATTGTTTCAAGATCGTATTGCGCCCTCTCTGGGGATCTGCCTTCTGAATTATGCAAGAAAGCTGGACTCGTTCAAACTGACTTGTATAACGCTAAATTTCTGCCGAATAAAGTGGATAAAAGCTTGGCGTACGGCAAATTTGTTTTAGTAGACAACGTAGCCTATCAAGTGCCGGCAAATGCACCGGCTGAATTCGTCCAGGAAGGGCCTCTGCTGAAAAAAGAAGTATTGAATAATCTTGGGATTTCAGACGTGTCCCAATTGACTAAACTTCTTCCTAGCGGAGTTAATTTAGAGGCTTTGACGTTGACCGGCAATAGGGTTCTTCAGGATAATGGCAAAGCTCCTTCTAAAGTGCCCGCTGTAAAGCTTAGCGGAACAACATTATCCTGGAGCAAAAGCGGTGAATATGATGTTATCGGGTACAGAGTTTATGCAGCTCCATCTAATTCAAATAGTTTCAAAAAAATTGCCAGCATACCTGCAAAAAATAACTTAAGCATCTCAGTCGGAAAATCTCCTGCCTCCTATTACGTCGTTGCAGTTGATGTGGCAGGAAAAGCGTCTCCTCCTTCAGCCATTGTAAAAACGGAGCAATCTGGAAAAACAGAGCCGCAGCAAAAACCGAAGCAGACGGCAAATGCAAGACAATAGGCGAATGGAAAAGATGCATTAAACGATCAATAAAGTAGACGAAACAGAAAAAACAGCCCAGCAAAACTTGCTTTCACCCAATAAATATTTTAAAAAGGACCGCACGTGGTCCTTTTTATCTTTTACTGGCTAGTGTGACGGCAGCTTTTTTAAGAAAACATAGCTTACTTTATTGTATCGCATTTTTTCTTCATAGAAGCGGTGTGCGTCAACGCGCTGCAAGCCGGAAGATAAAGAAACAATATTATAGCCATTTTCTACAGCATATTGATGAACATACGTTAAAAGCTTTTCACCGTATCCTTTTGATCGTTCTTCAGGCAATGTCACTAAATCACAAACCCAAATGAAACGCCCGTAGTATAAAGTGATCATTGGCATAAATCCGGTGATGGCAACCATTTTATTATGATGGTAAAGAGCAACTAATTGATATCCTTCCTTTTGTTTAGCTTCAAGCACCAATTCAAGAAATGATTGTTCATCAAGATGAGTCCGCAAATGTTTCATCACTGAAAATCCTTCTAAAATTTCCTCTTTCGTTCGCAATTCTTTCAATAAAAGGGATGATTCCATAAGCTTCTCTCCTATTTCCATTTTTAGCGTTTATTTTATCAATCTATTATTAATGCCAATAACAAAGCCGCAAGCCTATTTACTAGACTTACGGCTTCTATTATTTTTAATCTTCCAACGTCGACAAGTCACCTGTTGGCAAGTTAAGCTCCCATGCTTTCAACACGCGGCGCATAATTTTCCCGCTTCGAGTTTTCGGCAGTTTTTCGCAAAATTCTATTTCCCGTGGCGCTGCATGTGCTGCCAGCCCTTTTTTAACAAACTGGCGAATATCCTCTTTCAAATCTTCTGATGCTTCATAGCCGCTGCGCAATGCAACGAACGCTTTAATAATTTCTCCTCGAACAGGGTCCGGCTTGCCGATAACTCCAGCTTCCGCTACGGCAGGATGTTCAACAAGCTTGCTTTCTACTTCGAACGGTCCGACCCGTTCGCCGGAAGTCATAATGACGTCATCAACCCGTCCCTGGAACCAAAAATATCCATCTTCATCCATATAAGCGGAGTCTCCAGATACATACCAGTCGCCGATAAAATAAGATTCATATTTTTCAGGATTATTCCAAATTGCTTGCATCATGGAAGGCCAGCCTTTTTTAATTGCTAGATTCCCCATTCGGTTTGGAGGCAATTCATTTCCATGATCGTCAATAATTGCTGCTTTTACGCCGGGGATCGGCTTGCCCATTGATCCAGGCCGGATATCCATACACGGATAGTTGCAAATAAGATGCCCGCCTGTTTCCGTCATCCACCAAGTATCATGAATGCGCTTATTAAATACTTTCATTCCCCAGCGAATAACTTCAGGATTTAAAGGTTCTCCGACACTTAAAATATGGCGCAGAGAGCTTAAATTATATTTTTTCACCAATTCGTCTCCTGCACTCATCAGCATCCGAAACGCTGTTGGAGCGCTGTACCAGACAGTGACACCGTATTTTTCGATTGTTTCATACCAATAATCAGGGCTGAATCTGCCTCCAACAATAACATTTGTAACACCTAGGAGCCACGGACCAAAAATACCATAAACTGTTCCGGTCACCCATCCAGGGTCTGCCGTACACCAATAAATATCTTCTTCCTTCAAGTCAAGAACCCATTTTGCTGTTTGATAATGCTGAATCATCGCATTATGGACATGGAGAACGCCTTTCGGTTTTCCTGTTGATCCGGAAGTATAATGCAAAAGAAGTCCGTCTCTCCGATCCACCCATTCAATTTCCAAATCTTTGCTTGCATTTTCAAAATGAGCAAAGAAATCGATTATTTTTCCTTCTTCTTTTACATCTTCTCCAACAACCACCACATGTTTGAGCGCAGGCAATTCATCAATTGGAACTCTTGGCAGCAGCTCTTTTGTTGTTACAATCACTTTTGCTTCACTATCTTCCAAACGATCCTTTACCGCGCTCTCCATAAACGCTTCAAATAAAGGACCTACAATAGCTCCCAGTTTAATTGCGCCCAAAATGACAAAATAAAGCTCTGGACTTCTAGGCATAAATACGAAAACCCGATCACCTTTTTGAAGGTCGGTATGCTGTTTTAAAACATTCGCAGCTTTATTGGAGAGCTCTTTCATCTCTTCAAACGTATACTTTTCGTCACGATTCGCATCGCGATAATAAAGTGCGACTTTATTTTTTTTGGGCCCATCTGCATGACGGTCAATCGCCTCATAAGCCGCATTGATTTTCCCAGTTTTACTCCATGAAAAATTCTCCTCTACTTCTTTCCAGTCAAAGCTCGCATATGCTTCCTCATAGTTTGCTAAGTTGTAGTTCCCTTTTATTGCTGGTAGCGCTTCCACTTTCATCGAAGTACCCCCCTAAAAATTAGTATATTTGTTTATCATTATATAACTTTTTATTCCATTTCGCAATTTTGTAAAAATTTTTTACAAAACAAATCCGATTATGTTCGACAATTCCTGTATAATATGAATAGGTTATTAGATTGGTAGGCGGTGTAATGAATGGAACATAAAAAAACATATCATGCCAAAGAAATTGAAACTCCAAATGGAACGGTGATTGTCGAAGGGCCAATTCCCCCCGATAAACTGGCAGGCTATAAATTTCATGAGGATTTAACAGCTTTCCGTCCTGCACCAAGGCAGCACAAAGCGCTTGTAGAAATTGCCAAGCTTCCTGAAGGACGGATTATTATTGCCAGAAAAGACGAAACAATCATCGGGTACGTTACATTTTTATACCCTGATCCTCTAGAACGATGGTCTGAAGGAAAGATGGAAAATTTAATTGAGCTAGGAGCCATTGAAGTGATTCCAGAATTTCGCGGATGTGAAATTGGAAAAAATTTATTGATTGTTTCGATGATGGATGATGCAATGGAAGATTACATCATTATTACAACGGAATATTATTGGCATTGGGATTTAAAGGGAACTGGCTTAAATGTTTGGGAGTATAGAAAAATGATGGAAAAAATGATGAATGCAGGCGGTCTTGAATGGTATGCAACAGATGATCCAGAAATTTGCTCTCATCCTGCAAACTGTCTAATGGTTCGTATTGGAAAAAGGGTAGATAACGAATCGATTCAGAAATTCGACCAATTAAGGTTTACAAACAGATTTTTGTATTAATCGCCATGCTATTCTTGGAAAGGGGATGGATAACATGATTATTGAAAAAATCATGCAAAAAAACGTACTCACGCTTTCTCCGGATCACTCGATCCAAGATGCTTTAAACTTAATTAAAAAAGCTAGAATCAAGCATATTCCGATCATCAGCGAAGAGAATACCCTTATTGGCATTATATCAGACAGAGATATTCGCGATGCTGCTCCCTCTATATTAAGTAAAAATGAAAAATTGGATGCGCTTTTAAACAAGCCAGTTAAAAACATTATGAAAACCGATGTCATAACCGGACACCCTCTTGATTTTGTTGAAGATGCTGCTACGATTTTTTATGAGCATAAAATCAGCTGCCTCCCCATTACTACAAATGGAAAGCTTGTCGGAATTATTACCAAAACAGATGTTTTGAATACGTTTGTAAAGTTGACTGGAGCCCATCAGCCCAGCTCCCGCATTGAAGTAAGAGTTCCCAATATAACCGGAATGCTTTCAGAAGTCGCAACAGTATTTCATAAAGGAAAAGTAAACATTTCCAGCGTTTTTGTGTATCCGGAAGAAAACGAAAAATTCAAAACACTAGTTTTTCGGGTGCAGACGATGAATCCAATGGGGCTTATTACTGAGCTTGAGAAAAAAGGTTATACCGTTGTATGGCCTCATATGTTGGGGGAATAACATGAAAGACAGCGTGTTTATTTATTCCCCTTTATTTTTAAATTATAAATTTAGTAATAAGCACCCATTCAACCAGCTGCGAGTAGAATTAACAGTTGATTTGCTAAAAAAATTGAAAGCGCTTGAAGATGATGAAATAGTTGAACCAAGATTTGCAACAGATGAGGAGCTGGAGCTTATTCATGATGCCGGCTATATTCGTGCAGTAAAACAGGCAGGGGAAGGAAAGCTGTCTGAGCATGAAGCTTTAAACTACGGACTTGGTACGGAAGATACACCTATTTTTCAAAACATGCATCAGGCCAGTTCTCTTATTGTTGGCGCGACATTAACAGCAGTTGATCATGTCATGATGGAAAAATCGAAGCATGCCTTAAATTTAGGCGGAGGTCTTCATCACGGCTTCAGGGGGAAAGCGTCTGGATTTTGTATATATAATGACAGCGCAGTGGCGATTAAATATATTATCGAAAAATATGGGGCAAGAGTGCTGTACATTGACACGGATGCGCATCACGGAGATGGTGTTCAATGGTCGTTTTATGATGAGCCAAACGTTTGCACACTATCTATTCATGAAACTGGGCGATATTTATTTCCTGGGACAGGAACAGTTCATGAGCGGGGACAAGGTTCTGGATACGGTTTTGCCTTTAATATTCCGTTAGATGCATTTACCGAAGATGAATCATGGCTAAAAGTTTACAAAGAGGCCGTTACAGAAGTTGCAGAGTACTTTAAGCCTGATGTCATCGTCACTCAAAACGGAGCTGATGCCCACTATTTTGATCCACTAACTCATCTTCACGCCAGCATCAATATTTACCGGGAAATCCCGAAGCTTGCACATGAAATTGCCCACAGCTACTGCGATGGAAAATGGATAGCTGTCGGCGGAGGAGGCTACGATATTTGGCGGGTTGTTCCAAGAGCTTGGTCGCTCATTTGGCTGGAGATGAAAAATTTAAGCTGCAAAGCACAAGGGGCTCTTCCGAAAGAATGGCTGGAAAAATGGCAGGAGAAATCTCCCGTTGAATTAATCCCAACATGGGAAGATCCCGATCCGTTATATCAACCGATTCCAAGGAAAAAAGAAATTGAAGAAAAAAACAATCACACTCTTGAATTGGCTCTGCAATTCATCCGGCAGCAAAGGGAATATAATGCAAAAAAAAATGTTAACGGCCAAACTTTTTAAAAAAGCTTGGCCGTTTTTTCTTCAGCTTAAAAAGATTATGATTTTGTCGATTGCCGAATTTCAATACGATGCGGGAGTTCAACAATATGATTATCTACTCCCTCTTTGTTCATCAATTTTGTTAACAGGCGCATCGCAACCGCACCGATATCGTAAGACGGTTGGACAACGGTTGTTAATCGCGGACGAACCATAGTCGCCAAACGAGTATTGTCAAAGCCGATGACATCAAAATCTTTCGGAATTTCATAGCCTTTATCTTGAGCGGCATGAATCACGCCCAATGCCATTTCGTCCGTTCCAACAAAGATTGCAGTCGGTTTTGGCGACAGCTCCAACACTTTGTCAAATGCTTCAATCCCGGATTCGTAGGAATAATCTCCTTCTATTACAAATTGTTCATCGTATTTGATCCCTGCCTCTTCAAGTGCACGTATGTATCCTTTAAGCTTTTTCACTTTATTCACAGGCTCTTCCATCGGCCCGGATACATAGGCAATATGTTTGTGTCCTTTATCGATTAAAAACTTAACCGCATCATAGGCTGCCTGTTCATAATTGATATTAACAGAAGGCAGTTCATTGTTTTCATCAAAAGTTGATGCAAGCACAATAGGAACCGGTGAACGTTTAAATTCTTCCACATGCTCCTCTGTAATATTGCCGCTCATAAATACAATTCCATCCACTTGTTTCCCTAAAAGAGTGTTAAGCAAATGCAATTCTTTTTCTTTATTTTGGTCAGAATTGCTTAAAATAATATTATATTTATACATCGTTGCGATGTCTTCAATCCCGCGAGCCAATTCTGAATAAAATGTGCTTGATACATCCGGTATAACAACACCTACAGTCGTCGTCTTTTTGCTAGCCAGCCCTCTTGCGACCGCATTTGGCCGATAGCCGAGACGCTCAATCGCTTCCAATACTTTCTTTCTAGTTGTCGGCTTTACATTCGGGTTGCCGTTTACAACTCGTGAAACTGTCGCCATTGAAACGTTCGCTTCACGTGCAACATCATATATCGTCACATTATTCATGATCAACACTCCTCATCTAAATGATCTATATCAAATAAATAACAGTCTCTTCCGTATAACTCTTATCATACGATACAAAGCATTCGTCCGCAATGTGCTTGGCGTGTTTTCTTATATTTTTACCTTTTTCGTTAAAAAAATATGTTCATTAAAGTATATCCTTCATTAAATAATGTAAACGATCTACGCAAAAAAAGGAACCTTAAAAGGCTCCTTTTTTAAAAAATAGACGATATTCAATTAGGCATTTACTTTCGCTAATGGTCTTAATTCAGAAATAAACTGATTGAATTGCTCAATATTCATTTGCTGCGCAGAATCTGACAAAGCTACTTCCGGATCCGGATGAACTTCAGCCATAATACCGTCTGCCCCAATAGCAAGAGCAGCTTTTGCAGCAGGAATTAGAAGGTCTTTCCGGCCTGTTGAATGAGTGACATCAACTAATACAGGCAAATGTGTTTCCTGTTTTAAAATCGGAACTGCTGTAATGTCCAGCGTGTTTCTTGTAGCGCGTTCATACGTGCGAATTCCGCGTTCACAAAGAATGATTTGATCGTTACCTCGAGAAATAATGTATTCCGCAGCATTCATAAATTCTGATAACGTTGCAGAAAGACCGCGTTTTAACAATACAGGCTTGCGAACAGATCCTGCTGCTTTTAACAATTCAAAGTTTTGCATGTTCCGTGCCCCGATTTGGATGACATCGATGTAATCAAGGGCCACATCAATATCTTGAGGCGACACAATTTCACTAATAACTGCCATATCAAACTCATCAGCAATTCTTTTTAAAATTTTTAAGCCTTCAATGCCTAAACCTTGGAAATCATATGGTGATGTTCTAGGTTTAAATGCACCGCCTCTTAGCAGCTTCAAGCCTTGTTTCTTCGCTGCTTCCGCAACAGCAGCTACTTGCTCATAGCTTTCTACCGCACAAGGACCGACAACAAAGTATTGGCTGCCATCCCCGATTTTTTCGCCTTTGACGTCAACGATTGTATTCTCTTTCTTTTTCTTTCTTGATACTAACAATGCTTTTCGATGATCGTCCTCTTGAAGCTCTAATGCCGCTTTAAATATTTCCTTAAAAATATGCTGTAAAGTGGAATCTTCAAATGGACCATTATTATGTTCTTTTATTAAATCGAGCATTTTTCGTTCACGGACAGGATCATATCGGTTAACTCCTTGCGCTTCTTTCGCTTTCCCAATTTCTTGAACAAGCTTGCCTCGCTCGTTAATTAATTTTAAAATTTGCAAATTGATTTCATCAACCCGTTCCCTAAGCGCTTCTAATTCTGTATAGCTCATTTTTTCCACCCTTTCACATCCGTCAAAATTTTAAGCATTTGATTTTAATTAGGGTTTATTATAAACCATATTCCTTGAAATGTCACTAAAAATTTCTTTATCGATTAAACGCTTTTAAGCGGTAAAGTGTTTATTTTTTTCAAAATATTTTCTTCAGTTCTTCACAAGTCATTTCCCAATGATCATCATGCCAGATAAAATTATTATACAATATTTGGGGGATTTATGTTTCATTTATATTATGTTTCAGTTATGGAATCGGACAATTCTTGTACATGTAAACTAAATGATTAGGGCTTTGGCAATCAGCAGCAAAAGCTTAAAATTCTTGAAAACCTTGCCGGCTGATGGACTTGTAACACTGTTCGAAAAATATTCCCCATGAAAATTTTCACGCTCTTTTCCTCTATTCGCTGCCTATTTTCCTGTAAACGAAAATCATCGGCTTGTTTGCCGATGATGATTGTCTTGCCAAACCTATGACTTTGTTTCTTTATTGTTTTCGCTTTGAAGCTCTTCATCTGAGGCTTGTGAAGTGTCAGTCAAATTTTCTGTTTTCTGACTTTGTTCGTCGTCAAGCTCGGTGTCAGCGGAATCTGAAGGATTTTCTTTTTCAGAAATTTCATTTTCATTGCTTCGTTCCTTTATTTTTTTTACCAAGCCCTCAGACTGCTCTTGGATTTTCTGTTGAATATTTTGTGATTTTTCTTTTGCCAAGCTGATAAACTGTACTCCTTTTTCATATGCTTCGCTTGTAATTTTTGATGTTTTTTCCTTCACTTTTCCCGCCTGATCATTAAAATTTTCGCGAAGCTCTTTTCCTGACTTTGGCGTAAGCAATAATGCGGAAGCTGCCCCAACAACAGCGCCTATAATAGAACCTATTATGAACCCTTTTTTATTCGTGCTTTTTTTTGACATGTTTGCGCCTCCTGTTTTTTAAGTAAAATTAATTAATCAGTTTGCTTCTTTGATCGTTTTCTCTGCTTTACTTTATCAATCAATTCCATCACAGCATTTGTCCACTGGATGGCTTGAGCAACTTTTTCTTCATTTTTTTCCAATTGTCCAGTTACACTCGCTGAAACTTTTTTCATAGACCGATTAAATTGTTGAATGGATGTTCCAATCTCTTTTACGGCATCCACCACTGAGTTGACCTTCTCAGATTTTTTCTGAATGTCTTCCGCCAATTGGTTTGTTTTATGAAGCAAATCTGTTGTTTCTTTTGTAATGCCCTCCACCTGCTTTTCAAGGCCCGCAAGCGTCCCGGCTACTTGATCGAGTGTAATGCGCAGAGATTTTAATGTTTTGGCTAAATAAACAACTAACACTGTAAAAGCTACAGCTATTAGCGCAATGCTTGCATATAATATGAATTCCAACTGCTGCACCTCCAAGTAAAACCAATAATACAATTCCCTAATTTTTCGGAATGCAAACATAAAATCTGCAATCATTTATCTATTCGACATTTTGTCAATTGAATCCTTTCGATCATATCAAAAATAGAACAAGTTTTAAATCCAATCAGGAAACGCTACAATATTATTGTATAACGAAAAAAAAGGAGGCCGGCAAGTTGAAAGATCCAAGAATCGAAAAATTGGCAAAAATTTTAATTCATTATTCATGCCAACTGCAAAAAGGCGAAAAAGTGCTTATTGAAAACTTTGGTCTTGAGAAGGAGCTTGTGATTGCTCTCATCCGCGAGGCTTACAAAGCTGGCGGGCATCCGTTTGTTTCCATTAAAGATCATCAAATAAACCGAGCTTTATTGCTTGGAGGACAAGAAGAACAATTCGAAATGATGGCTGATTTCGAAGCAAATGTCATGAAAGAAATGGACGCATACATAGGCCTCAGATCAGGCAAAAACATTAATGAATTTGCTGACGTTCCAGAAGAAAAAATGAAGCTGGAAGGCAGAACAATCGGGCAAAAGGTGCATCGTGAAATCCGCGTTCCGAAAACAAAATGGGTGGTTCTCAGATACCCGAATGAATCCATGGCACAGCTTGCAAAAATGAGCACAGAAGCGTTTGAAGACTTTTATTTTAATGTCTGCACTCTTGATTACGAAAAAATGGATAAAGCGATGGATGCGCTTGTTGAACTGATGAACAAAACTGACAAAGTACATATTAAAGGTCCTGGCACTGATTTGACTTTTTCAATCAAAGATATTCCTGCGATTAAATGTGCAGGACGCATGAATATTCCTGACGGTGAAGTATTTACAGCGCCTGTTAAAAATTCTGTGAACGGTACCATTACGTTTAATACGCCTTCTCCGTACCAAGGATTTACATTTGAAAATGTTCGGTTAACATTTAAAGACGGAAAAATCATTGATGCGTCAGCTAATGATACAAAACGATTAAACAGCATTTTGGATACAGATGAAGGAGCAAGATATATCGGTGAATTCGCCATCGGTGTCAATCCATACATCCTTCACCCGATGCAGGACATTCTGTTTGACGAAAAAATCGCTGGAAGCTTCCACTTTACGCCAGGGCAATGCTACGATGAAGCGTATAATGGCAACCATTCCAATATCCACTGGGATTTGGTCGTCATTCAGCGTCCGGAATATGGAGGCGGAGAAATTTATTTTGACGACGTATTGATCCGAAAAGACGGGCTGTTTGTCATTCCGGAATTGGAGCAGCTAAATCCTGAGAATTTAAAATAGTGCATTCTTCGCTATAAAAACAAAACGACTGTAACATTTTTTGTTACAGTCGTTTTGTTTTAAACACACAGCTTTTCATAGGCATCTTGATATTTTTGAATATCTCCTGCACCCATGAATAAAATAACGCTGCTTTCATGCTTTTTCAAAACTTTAATGTTCGTCTCATCGATTAACTCTGAATGTTCAATTTGCGCCTGCAAATCTTTAATCGTGAGGTTCCCTATGTTTTCACGGGCAGAGCCAAAAATTTCGCATAAGTATACTTTGTCGGCGCTTTTTAAACTATCCGCAAACTCATTAAGAAATGACTGTGTTCTTGAAAAGGTATGAGGCTGAAAAATAGCAACAATTTCCCGGTCAGGATATTTTTGCCGCGCAGCTTCAATTGTTGCTTTTATTTCCGTAGGATGATGGGCGTAATCGTCAATCAGCACTTGTCCTCCGAAATTTTTGGCGCTGAATCTTCTTTTTACGCCTTTAAACGTTTTGACGCGCTCCTGAATAACATCAATTCCAATATTTTCGTATTGGCATAACGTAATAACCGCCAGCGCATTTAGAACGTTGTGATCCCCGAATGCAGGAATTTCAAACGTGCCGTAAAACGTATTCCGAATATATACATCAAATACAGTTCCCGTTGTGCTTTTCACCACATTTCTCGCTTGAAAATCGTTTTCCTCATGAAAACCGTAATATAATACCGGAACTTTCGCTTGTATTTCCTGTAAACGCTCATCATCTCCGCAAGCGATAATTCCTTTTTTCACTTGTAAAGCCATTTGCTGAAATGCTGAAAAAACATCATCCAGATCACGATAATAATCAGGGTGGTCAAAATCAATGTTCGTCATAATCGCATAATCCGGATGATAGGATAGAAAATGGCGCCGGTATTCACATGCTTCAAAGACAAAATATTTGCTGTTTTGAACTCCTTTTCCCGTTCCGTCTCCAATCAAGTATGAGGTAGGAAAAGCACCTTGCATAACATGAGACAGTAAACCGGTTGTAGATGTTTTACCGTGCACGCCAGTTACCGCTATGCTTGTGAATTTGTTCATCAATTCCCCTAAAAATTTGTGATAGCGGTAAACCGGCAATTGAAGTCTCTTTGCTTCTTCAATCTCCTCGTGTGTATCTGGAAAAGCATTACCAGCTATTACAGTTAAACCAGGGTGAATGTTATTTTTTGAAAAAGGAAATATTTGAATTCCCCGTTCCTCCAAGCCTTTTTGTGTAAAAATATATTTTTCAATATCAGATCCTTGTACATTTTCATTCATATCATGAAGGATTTGAGCTAAAGCACTCATCCCTGTTCCTTTTATGCCAACAAAATGATAAGCAGTCATATAAGAACCTCCAACAATCGTCTATCTGTAAAATAATATATGACGAATGACTAGTTTTGCAACTATAATATTTATTTCCTGCAAGCTTCATAACGCAATATTGTATACTTTTAGTTTTTCCTAATTGAAAGCAACGTATATCGTTTTAAATCGGCATTGCCAAAATCAGCCCAACATTTTAATAATATCATGTTCAGTACATCTCAACTACTCTCTTTTATTGTTTTCAATTGTTCTTCTGACACTAGCACGTCTCGCGGCTTGCTTCCTTTCGGCGGGGAAATGATCCCCTGCTCCTCCATTAAATCAATCAATCTGGCCGCTCTATTATAACCGATTCGAAAACGGCGTTGAAGGCTTGAAGCCGAAGCATGCCCCTGCTCTACAACAAACTCGCAGGCTTCATAAAAAAGATCATCTTCTTCTGCTTGGAAATTTGTTTTCGCAAGCAATTCCTCTTGTTTAAACAAATAATTGGGAGCCATCTGGTTTTTTACATGGTGAACGACGCGATCAATTTCATCATCAGAAACAAAAGTTCCTTGAACTCTTACCGGTTTTGCAGAACCGTTTTCTAAAAACAGCATGTCTCCTCTTCCTAGGAGTCTTTCTGCACCGGAAGTATCAAGAATCGTTCTTGAATCTATTTGCGATGATACGGAAAATGCTATTCTTGTAGGAATATTCGCCTTTATTAAACCGGTTATAACATCAACAGACGGTCTTTGTGTGGCAATTAATAAATGGATGCCGCAAGCTCTCGCTTTTTGGGCAATCCGGCAAATCGCCTCCTCCACATCGTTCGGCGAAACCATCATTAAATCAGCGAGCTCGTCAATCACAATCACGATGTACGGCAATCGTTTCTCCTTTTCCTTGTCGCCGACTCGTTCATTAAATTTCTCGATATCTCGAACGCCTACATGGGCAAATAATTCATACCTTCTTTCCATTTCATCTACCGCCCATTTCAGTGCAGCAGTAGCTGCTTTTACATCCGTAATAACAGGGCTGACGAGATGAGGTATGCGGTTATACGGTGCAAGCTCCACCATTTTTGGATCAATGAGGAGCATTTTCACATCATTTGGAGTTGCTTTATAGAGCAGGCTGACTAAAATCGTATTGATACAAACGCTTTTTCCTGACCCTGTAGCTCCCGCAATCAAACCATGCGGCATTTTTTTCAAATCCGTCACAATCGGCTCCCCTGAAATGCTGAGGCCCAGAGCAACCGTTAACGGAGAGCGGTTGGCTTGAAAAGCTTTCGACCGTAAAATCTCTCTTAAAAAAACCGTTTTGCTTTTCCGGTTTGGCACCTCAATCCCTATTGTGTTTTTCCCCGGTATCGGAGCCTCAATCCGGATGTCTTTTGCAGACAAGCTTAATTTAATATCGTCTATCAAGTTAGTTATCTTGCTCACTTTTACGCCGGGTTCAGGGTGAACCTCAAACCTCGTGACGGAAGGCCCTTGTGACACATTGACCACTTTTGCATTGACATGAAAATTTTGCAGCGTAAGATCGAGCAAATTCTTTTGCTTTTCTATCCACTGATCATCCGCTTCTTCCTCAAACGGCTGAACGTTCAGGAGGGTGAGCGGCGGAAACAAATAATTTTGCCGTTTTTCCTTTACTTCAAGCTTTCGTTTATCTTGTCCAAACATAATGACATTATATGGAATAATTGTCTTTTCGTTTTGATTTGATGAAAGCTTTCCTCTGGAAACAGGCTTTCGTCTGTCAGCGGACTTTTTCTCTAAATGCTTTGGATCCGCTTCCTGTTTTAGGCTCGTCTCCTGTTTTGGACCTTCCTCCTGATTTAGATCTGTTCCTTGTTTTAGATCTGTCTCCTGTTTTAGATTCGTCCCCTGCTTTAGAACTGTCTCTTGTTTTAGATCCGTCTCCTGATTTAGACCTGTCCACTGTTTTAGATTCGTCTCTTGCTTTGATCCCGTCTCCTGGTTTAGATCCGTCCACTGTTTTAGATTCGTTTCTTGCTTTGATTCCATCTCCTGGTTTAGATCCGTCCACTGTTTTAGATTCGTCTCTTGCTTTGATTCCGTCTCCTGGTTTAGACCTGTCCACTGTTTTAGATTCGTCTCTTGCTTTGAATCCATCTCCAGCTTTGAAGCCTCGACCGATTGAGCTTCCTCAGCTTCCCGCTGTTTATCCTCCGAAGGCGGTGCTGTTATTTCAAAATATGAATCCTCAGCTTCGTGATCTTGTGTTTTTGATATTTCTTTTTCATAATCGTTTTCATATTCTATCATTTCATTTATTTCTATTTCTTCTGCTGCAGCAAACTCCCTTTGCACTTCTTTTTGTTTTTCCAGATCATTGACGAAAATATCATGTACGTCTATGTCCGTCTGTTGCTGATATTGCTCTTCAATTTTTTTGAAAAATAAATCGTCTCTATTCCTTGGTCCAAATCCAAAAATCGGTGAAGGGATTTCCGTTGGCTGAAAAGATTTTCTTTCCTTTTGTGCGCCTTGTGCACTATTCAGTCGAGACTGCTTGCGTTCAGAAGATGTTTTTGCTTTTGATTTTGCCGCATCCGCTGGGCGTCTCGTTTCTCGCAATGTTTCATCATCGGATATTAGCGGAAACCGAAAGTTTCCTTTCGGATATTGATATGTAACTCTAGCTTGCATCTCTAATCTATCGTCAGTTAATGATTGATCTTTTATTTTTTCAGTAGAATTGTTTTTATCTATCTTTCTTTCATATTCTTCTTCCTGATTATCGAAAAACAACCGCAACAGTTTTGACAACCAGCTCATCTATGATCACTCTTTCATTCATACTAATCTCATCCTATATTTTATCAATAAAAATACTTTTTGGAAGTTTAAAAAGCAATGACAAACATTAATATTATATTGCTAAAATCACAGATTTAAAAATAAATAAGACTCCCTGTATAAACAAGGAGTTTATTCTTTATTTTTTATATTTTCGATATACATTATTCGTTCAATCAGAGGCGGATGATCGTAACGTAAAAATTTCACTATTTTCGGCGGATTTATTTCGCTGCGGCTAAATTTCGCCAAATGTTGAAATGTTTTTACAGCCGCTTCCTCGTTTTTTGTCATTTCAATTGCATATAAATCCGCCTGTTTCTCTTGATACCTTGATACTATGCCGGATATAGGGCTTGAAGCGAACGATAACATCCCCAGCAGCAAAAGAAATAGAGGAAGCGACGACAATTCACGTATAGATTGAATGTTCAGCCTTTTTCCCCATCGATTTGTACAAAAAATCATTAACCGATGAATGATATATAAACCTGCCAAGGAAAGAAGCAAATACCCGGCTATTCCGATATAGATGTGCTTCATCACATAATGTCCCATCTCATGAGCCATAATGAATAATATTTCATCTTCGCTTAATTTATTTAACGTCGTATCCCACAAAACGATTCTCGAATTTGATCCTATTCCTGTCACATAGGCGTTCAACGCATTTGTTTTGGTGGACATATCCACTTCATACACATGCTCCGCGGGAATATCTGCTTTGGAAGCTAGCTGTAAAATTTCTTCCTCCAGCTTTTTATTTTTCAACGGGTAAAAATCGTTGTACAGCGGATCAATGATTACCGGCTGAATAAACATTATAAACAATGTGAATGGTATCGATGCAAACCATGCCCAAAGCCACCAGCGCTTTTCAAATTTTCGAATAATGATGTATAGAAACGTGACGACAACCGCCATTAAAACATAATTCACAAGAAAATCGGTCACTTCATCCTTCAGCCACGAGTTCAACGTCTGGGTCGAGATTTGAAAATCCTTTGACAGTTTGTAGTTCAGCCAGCTGACAGGTAATGTTAGTAAAGTGACAAGCAATGACAGCCAAAAATAGTATAAAGCTGTTTGGACTATAAAAAAACGGGATGCTGTTTCCGCCCATTGCTGAAATGTTTTTGAAATCCCAAAGCTTAGCACAATAAAAAAGATGATCCACTCTAACGGAATGGATATGAAAAATACCAAATTTTTCAATTGCGAATAATTTTCTGACAGCTGCAGCTCCTCTGCCGTTAAAAACGTTTTCGGATCGGCAGCAGTACCTTCAATTCCCTTCGGCAGCTCATAACCCGTCCAGAAGAATAAATAGAAGTATAAAACCAAACCGTAAACTGCATATAATAAAATGATCGTTAGAAGACACTTTTTCAAGCCGAATACCCCCTTGAGCTTAACTCCCTCCTTTAGTAGTTTAGATAAAAAAACATCGTAATAGAACTGCTTTTCCAAAATATTTAGAAAAAGAAGCTGTAAAAAGATAAAACGGCAATTGAACAAATAACTACAAAAAAGACGTTGGCTCCGAAATAAGCAGCAATGAACGCTGTAAATGCACCGACTGCTCCAAACAGGAAATCCTCGTGAATAAAAAAGACCGAGGGCACGATCAATGCACCTAATGTTGCATATGGTACATTTTTTAATACATTTTGCCAAAACGGAGGGAGATGTAATTGACTGAAAATAACAAAAGGAAGCATTCGCGGTATGTATGTCACAATGCCCATTCCGATAATCAACCAAAATATTTGGCTATTCATCTTGCTGCACCTCTAATTTTCTAAAGATACATTCCACAACAACGGAGGAAAATAAGGACGACAATGCAATAGACCAGCCTATAGACAGCCGTCCGGTCGTCAATAAAACGGAATTTATCACTGCAGATAATAAAGCTAGTACGATAATTTTCCGATGTTTTTTTAATGAAGGAACCAATAAGCCGATGAATAGGGCATATAGAGCAATTCCCATGCTTTCCTGTAAGAAAGCGGGCAAATTTTCTCCAACTATATAACCGATTCCAGAATTGATCACCCAGCTGCTATATGCCATCAAGCATAGTCCAAACATATATGGTGCTGTGACCATTTCCTGTCTGACAGCCGCAACTGCATATGTTTCATCTGTTACACCAAAGCCGTACAGAGCTTTTTTCCAAATGGAGTCTTTCTCCACTTTCTCATTTAATGATGCTGACATAAGGAAATGGCGGATGTTTACAATGAAAGTTGTCATAATAATTTCCCAAGCACCAACATGCGCAGCAATTAGGCTTAATGACATATATTGAGCCGCTCCTGCAAAAACGATTGCACTCATCATCACCGTTTCCGCAATCGAAAGTCCCGTTCTTTCAGCAAGAAGGCCGAAAGCGATGGCAACGGGGAAATAGCCGATGGCAATGCTGATTCCTGCTTGAATGCCTTGGATTAATTCCGATTTATATTTTGCCAATGCTGTCGAATGCAATCGGAATCACCTCCATTTCTAGTTTTCCGGATAATAAATGATCACATAATATTTAACTTTTTGATCCGTTATATTTTTATAATCATGCTTTTTGTCCGCTGCAAATCGGATCGCTTCCCCTTCGCGAACAACATAAGAACATCCATCAATTACAATTTCTAAAGCTCCCTTTTGAATGAACAAAATTTCTTGCACCCCATACGCATGTTCATCCGATTGATGGACATGTCCAGGCTCTAAATGTGCTTCAAACACCTCAAACGGCTTGCCGATTTCAAACGTAAACATCGGGTATACTTTATACTTTTCATCATCATCAGATATAGCCGGTATGTTTGATAAAGATATTTTTTGAACGCTTGGCGCCTCCTCCTTCATCAAAGCGGAAAATGATACATGAAGTCCGTTCGCTATTTTCCACAGTGTGGAGACAGTCGGATTCGCTTCCCCCCTTTCAATTTGTGCAAGGATCGCTTTGGAAACGCCTGTCTTTTCAGACACCTTGTCGAGGCTTAGCGCCATCCTTTTTCGGATTTTACAAAAATTTTCCCCAATAATTTGCTGAATCGGCTTCATGTTTTCCTCCTTTTTTATGTTTTGTTTATTATATCATACATTTGTTTTATATATTGAACAAAATTGCATTTAAAAACCTCTCCCCTGAATGGAAAGAGGTAAATATCAGCTTAAGAGCACCCGGTCAGATACTGCATCTTGAATTTTGGCAAATTCGTCCATTAATTTCGGAATGGTCAGTTTTACTTTTTCTTCAGCAGATGCCTCAAAAATGATTTTTCCGCGATTCATCATCAGCAATCTGTTTCCTAGATCAATCGCCTGCTGCATATTATGTGTAATCATAATCGTTGTTAAATTATATTCTTCAATAAATTTTTTCGTAAGCGACAGGACGACCTCTGCGCGTGCGGGATCTAATGCGGCTGTATGCTCATCAAGCAATAATATTTTCGGTTTCGTAAATGTTGCCATCAAAAGCGACAACGCCTGTCTTTCCCCGCCTGACAGCAATCCTACTTTCGCATTTAAACGGTTTTCTAATCCAAGCCCTAAAAGCGACAGCTGCTCCTTAAAATAATTTTTCCGCTTATTCGTTACACCTCTGGCCAAAGTTCGTTTATGAACACGGCCGTAAGCGATCGCCAAATTTTCTTCAATGGTCAACGTCGGCGATGTGCCTGACAACGGATTTTGAAACACTCTGCCGATATATTTTGATCGTTTATGCTCAGGAAGTGTTGTTATATTTACGCCGTCAAGCCAGACTTCCCCCTCATCGGGAAACAGCTTTCCAGCTATGATGTTCAGCAAAGTCGATTTCCCTGCGCCGTTGCTGCCAATAATCGTAATAAAATCGCCTTTTTCGACCTCTAAATGAATTCCATCTAAGGCGATTTTTTCATCCAATGACCCTTCGTTAAACACTTTATGAATGTGTTTTAGCTGAAGCAACTTGTTCCCCCCGCTTTCTTGCCAATTTTCTTTTTTTCTCACGCCGTTTTTCAAAATATCGCGGGATGATTAACGCCAAAATGACGATACAAGCTGTAATTAATTTTATATCGCCTGTTTCAAAAAAGTTAAATCTAAATGCAAAGGCGACTATGAAACGATAAATGACAGCACCGATTATAACAGCTAAGGTAGCCCGAACAATCGTCTTGCTGCCGACAATTGCCTCTCCAATAATAACGGAAGCAAGCCCGATCACAATCATTCCAATTCCCATATTGGCATCGCTGAAGCCATTATATTGGGCGACAAGCGCACCTGACAAAGCAACCAAACCATTTGACAATCCTAATCCTAATACTTTAAGAAAGTTTGTATTCGCCGAAAAACTTTTAATCATTTCTTCGTTATCTCCGACAGCTCTTATAGCAAGTCCGATTTCCGTTTTTAAGAAGTAATCAAGGATGAGCTTTAAAAAAGCGACCAATAACACCATTGAAATGATGACTGACCATGTGGTCGGGGAAAAAGAAATGACGCTCTTAACGGCTTGATCGATCGGTGCCAGCGCATCGGCCAGCTTTGAGAAAAGCGTTTCCTCCTGTAAAAGCGAAACATTCGATTTTCCCATAATTCGCAAATTAATGGAATAAAGAGCGATCATCATTAATATACCGGATAACAACGGATTAATTTTCCCATACGAATGCAAAATTCCCGTTAAGATCCCAGCTAGAAAGCCGACAATCATTCCGGCAATCGTCGCCATAACAGGATGAGCTCCGTCTATGATCATGACGGCTGCGACGGCAGCTCCAGTAACGAAGCTACCGTCAACCGTTAAATCTGGAAAATCTAATATTCTAAAAGATAAATAGACTCCGAGAGCCATTATTGCGTAAATAAGTCCCGCCTCAAGTGAGCCATATACTGCTGTCAGCATGTAAACACCCTTCCAAATTACTCAATAAACTCTGCTTCTTTGCTCCACTCGTCTAAAATCTTAACGTTCATCTCAGCTGCTGCTTTTTTATTAATGAGAAGCTTTAAGTTTTGCGGATATTGAACAGGCAGTTCAGACGGCTTTTTCCCTTCTGTTAAAATTTTTGCAGCCATTTCTCCTGCTTCATAGCCAATATCATAATATTCAAATCCGTACGCAGCAAAACCGCCTTTTTTGACTGAATCTAATTCACCGACAAACAGCGGGATATCGTTTTCATTTGCAACGGAAATAACCGAATCAAGCGCAGAAACAACGGTATTGTCAGTGATAATGTAAAAACAATCGACTTTGCCGACAAGAGATTCAGCAGCTTGTTTCACTTCAGCTGAAGTAGAAACAGAAGCTTCGACAATTTTCAAATCCGTTCCTTCTGTCGCTTTTTTAACAAGGTCAATTTGCGCAACAGAGTTTTGTTCGCCTGAATTATAGATCATTCCTATTCTTTTGCCATCTAAATATTGATCAATAAATTTCACCGTTTTCGGTATGGCATCAGGATGGGTATCAGTTGTTCCTGTTACATTCCCTCCTGGATTTTCCATCTCTTTCACAAGCCCGGCGCCGACAGGATCTGTTACGGATGTAAATACAATTGGAATATCCTTTGTAGCATTTGCTGCAGCAAGTGCACTAGGCGTTGCATTCGCAAAAATTAAATCGACGTTATCTCCGACGAAGTTATTCGCAATCGTTTGGGTATTCGATTGATCCCCTTGAGCGTTTTGAATATCATAATCTACATTTAACCCTTTATCTTTAATTGCTTGTTGAAATCCCTTCAATGCCTCATCCAGCGACGGGTGCGCTACAAATTGAGTGATACCAATTTTAAATGTTTCTTTCTTTCCTTCTTCACTATTGCTTTCGCTGCTGGACCCTTTGCTGCTTCCACAACCTGACAGCACGAGGAGCGCCATCAAAAAAATTCCTCCGATTGCTCCTATCCTAGTTTTCAAAATTTTCTTCCCCCTTTTTTACTTTTATGCTTTAAATTATAACAATATATTTTTGATTTTCAATTATTTTCTGACGAATTTTCCAAAAAAATAAGGATGCCAACATACTGCATCCTTACAGAAAATGGAACACTATTCTGTCAAAATGAAGTTTGCAAGTAGCTTTAAGTTTATGAAATGTTCGGCAAAAGGCTGTCCCATAATTTTGCTAATATAATTTCTCTTTAATCAATATGTAACGACAACCCTGTTTTCGCCAGCTTGATCGATCCATTAAAAATCGTTTTAGCTTCTTCTATCAATTCTTCATGATTGCCTTTATGAGGCAAATGAGTCAGCAAAAGTTCTTTTACATTTGCTTCCTTAGCAATTGTCGCAGCTTCGTGGGAATTCATATGCCCAAACTTTTTGCCGTCTTCATTCGCATACATATTGCATTCGCATATAAGCAAGTCCGCATTTTGGCTGAATGGAATGAATTCATTTTTAAAGCTTGAATCTGCCGTGTATACAACCGTTTTATGTCCTGAAGTAAATCTCATGGCAAAACAGTCAACAGGATGATCTGTTTTTAAAAATGTAATCGTAAACGGACCGATCGAAATCGATTGATCAGGATCGTATGAAATTCCTTTTGTCACATTCAAATGTGTGAGTCTGTCAAATTCTTTTGTATCAAGGCTATGTCCGTAAATGGGCAAAATTTTGTTTGATTTTTGCAGCATGCCGGTAATTTGTCTTGCATATTGCAGCGGTCCAATATCCGCAACGTGATCATGATGATAATGAGAAAGGATCACAGCATCTAAATCTGAAAGTGATACAAAATTTTGCAGCTGTGATAATACAGCACTTCCGCAATCAACTAACAGGTTAAACCCCTTTTCCTGAAATAAATAGCCTGATGTAGCCTCATTCGCTTCTGGATAGCCTCCCCAGAACCCTACAACTGTTACTTTCATCACCCTTATCCTCCTCAATAAGAAAAAAATGTTTTAAAACAGTATTGACATTTTTCATTCTGTTATAATACAATGTTAATAACAACAGCACGGGGGGATAAAAAATGTTAGGACAAAAAATCACTGAATTTTTTAGAAACTTGCCAAGAAAAAAATGTATTGAATGCGGAAAAGAAATCGAAGAACAGCACGAATGCTACGGGAACAAATGCAATCATTGCTTACATGTAAAATAAATTTATTCAGGCAATTCTAAAAAGAATTGCCTGAATATTTTTTCTCTTCTCTTAACCTGTACTAATACACATTGTAATTGGCTAGCTTTGAAGAATCCCTTACAATTAATGTAAGAGGCAAAAGATGCACCTCTCTCTCTTTATACCGTCTCGTTTTTATTTTTTCCATCATCACTTCCATTGCTAAATGACCCATTTCTTTCACCGGCTGATTAACCGTCGTAATCATAGGCTCCATCAGTTCAGTTATAGCCTGATTGTCAAACCCGACGACCGCTAATTCTTCCGGGACACGGACGCCAAGTCTCTTTGACTCAGAAATCATCCCGGCTGCCACTTCATCAGAACCTGTGAAGACCGCCGTTGGAGCTTCAACCATCTCCATCATTTTCCTCAAGACATTTTTTCCGTCTTCAAATGTAAATACATTTCGGAAAATATATTGCTCAGGAAGGTACAATCCGGCTTCACGAAGTGCTTTTCGAAAACCTTCTTCCCTAGCTCTCGAAACATTACTGTTTACATTTCCGCAGCAAAAAGCAATTTTATTGTATCCTTGATCGATTAAATGCTTAGTTGCAACATACCCTCCGTAGTTTTGATCCATATGAATCATCGGGACATTTGCCTGTTCATCGAATTCGTTGCATAAAATAATCGGACCGTATTCTAAAAACGGCTCAACAGCCTCCCAGCCATTTAGCAATGTCGTCATAATCACTCCATCTACTTGTTTCGTTTTTAACAAGTTTAAATAGTCTAATTCTTTTTTTGCTGAATATAACGTTTGACAAACAATCAATTGATAATGGTATTGAGACGCAACGATTTCCAGCGATTCAACAAATTGTCCAAAAAACGGGTTCATAACCCTAGGAATAATGACAGCAATAATTTCAGTTTTTTGATTTCTTAAACTTCTAGCTGAAGAATTAGGTACATACCCTAATTGCTTCATTGCTTCTAGCACTAATTGTTTTTTTTCCTCCGATACGTAAGGCTGATTATTTATCACCCTTGAAACTGTTGTTTTCGATAAACCAGCCAGTTTTGCCACATCTTCAATTGTAGCCACTTTCATTCCTCCAAAAACTTTGGGATCCCTTGATTTTCTTTTGATTATAGATCAATGGTCAACAGATGTGCAATGAATTTTTTATATCTTTCCAGATCGCTTTTTCTAAAAAAACAGAAATGCTAACTTGTTCAACAAATATATATTTTCTTCAATTTGAATTGTCGGACTTTAAACAATGGGAACCAACCAAGGCGTTTTAAAGATCAGAAGTCGGAAGCGTCAAAACTTGCTAAAATGGATGCCTCCTCTGAAAAAATAAGAGACAAGCCTGCCTTTTAAGCTTGTCCCAAATGTAAAAATTGAAGAACATCTTTCACCGCTTTTTTACCTTGATCAATGCAGTCCGGGATCCCCAATCCTTCAAAAGAAGCACCCGTTAAATATATTCCGGGGTATTTTTGTCCCATAATACTTTTTATATTTCTTATGTTGTCAAGGTGTCCGACAATGTATTGTGGCATTGCTTCCCTCAATCTTGTAACAATAGAAAAAATCGGTTCTCCTTTTACCGGCATCAATCGATTTAAGTCATCCAAAACGGTTTGAATGATCACATCATCCGGCTGGTCAACAACCGCTTCATCTCCTGCTTTTCCAACATACGCTCTTAGCAGCGTTTTGCCCTTCGGAGCAGTATGCGGCCATTTTTTGTTGGTCCATGTACAAGCAGTGATCGTATAGCCGCTGTTTCTCGAAACAACAAACCCCGTTCCATCTGCGGGCAGCTGAACAGCTTCTTCCGGAAAAGCCATTGCAACGGTTGCAACAGATGTTGAAGGCATTTTTTTGAAATAAGCGAGTGTTTGCTGCTCATTCGGAAACATAGATGGAATAGCATCATGCTGAGCGGTAATGACTATCGCATCCGCCTTGTCAACAGTTCCGTCAGATAATTCCAAATGGTAGAGATCATCTTCCTTTTTAATCTCCGAAACTTTTATTCCTTTTTTCACTACCGTATGATCCAATTGGCGTTCTATAGCTTCAACAATCGATTGCAAACCAGTTGAAACGGTTTGAAAAATCCCTTTATGTTGCTCCTGTTGTTGTTTTTGTTTAGACTTTTGCGCCTGCTTGGCCATTCCTAAAATTAAACTGCGATGCTTTTGTTCAATTTCATAAAAGTGCGGAAAGATTGCTAATAAACTTAAATTATAAATATCTCCTGCATAAATCCCGGAAAGAAGCGGTTCAATCAAATTTTCAACCACTTCGCTGCCGAGCCTGCGTCCAAAAAATCCGCCTAATGACTGATCTCCGTCCACTTTTTTCTTCGGCAGGAAAAGGTCAAACGAAGCCCGCAGCTTGCCAGTTAAGGAAAACAAACCGGAGGTGGTGAAAGAAGCAATATTTGTTGGCACGCCCATAACCGCTCCTTTCGGGATCGGATGGAGCTTGTCGCCGACAAGGACAAAAGATTGCCCCACGTCATTGTTCACCAAATAATCTCCGAGCCCTACGTCCTTTGCAAGCTGCGTAGCGCTTTTTTTTCGCTCCAAAAAGGAATCCGGACCTCTTTCAATGATAAATCCGTCCCTTTTTATCGTTTCTATTTTTCCTCCTAATCGCGGCTTCGCTTCAATCAGCACAACATCTATTGGAAGATGATTTTTTTTAATTTCTGACTGCAAGTAGAACGCAACTGAAAGCCCAGTTATTCCCCCGCCAACAATTGCTACTTTTTTTCTTCCCATAAAATCTCCTTCTTATTTTGACATTCCTAAGTGTTTTAACACGACTGTAGCTAAACAATCGATGAATTCAGGTTTTGCATTCGGCATTTCTGGACGATAATAAGCTGCTCCAAGCTCGTCTGTTACTGCCTTGCACTCGACATCGTTATCGTATAGAACTTCCAAGTGATCAGCCACAAAACCTACTGGAGCATAAACAAACGTCCGGTATCCTTTTTGTTCAAACAGATCTCTTGTTAAATCTTGAACATCTGGTCCGAGCCACGGCTCCGGAGTATTGCCTTCACTTTGCCAGCCAACAGCAAAATGCTGCACTCCGGCTTCTTTTGCAATTAATTCAGCTGTTTCTTGTAATTGATCTGGGTAAGGATCCCCTAATTGAACAATTTTTTCCGGCAGACTGTGTGCTGAAACAATTAATACAGCTTTTTCCCGTTCTTCTTCAGTCATTTTCGCGTACGTTTCTTTTATTTGTTTAGCCCAATATTCAATAAATTTCGGTTCTTTATACCAGCTTTCGATAGAAGTGATGGAAGGCCCTCCGAGTTTTTTTGCAATTTCCTTTGCCCTGCCGTTGTACGACTTAATGCTGAAGGTCGAATAGTGCGGAGCTAAAACGATGCTGACCGCCTCAGTGATTCCATCTTTATTCATTTGTTCAACTGCATCTTCAATAAACGGCTCAATATGTTTTAATCCTAAATACATATGGAATTCTATTTCATTTTGAATATGATTTAAATGCTTTTCTAATCCTTTCGCTTGTTCTTCTGTTATTTTAGCAAGAGGAGAAATGCCTCCAATCGCCTTATATCGTTCTTTTAAATCTTCCAGACTTTCTGGATCAGGCTTTCTTCCATGGCGAATGTGGGTGTAATAGCGTTCAATATCCTCTTCATTATATGGTGTACCATATGCCATCACTAACAAACCCATTTTTTTCTTCGACATTACGTGCACCTCCAAAATTCAAGTTGATCATTTTTTTCGATCTATTTTTGCGTATAATCATGAATAAATTCCGTTAATTTTTTTAATGTTTCCGGTTTTACTTGTGGAAAGACGCCATGTCCAAGGTTAAAAATAAAACCTGGCTGTTTCATTCCTTCTTCTAAAATAGCCTTTACCCGTTCTTTTACAAAATCCCACGGCGCAAGCAAAACTGCCGGATCAAGATTTCCCTGCAATGTTTTGGAAATCCCCATTTCTCTGGCAGCAGAAATCGACAGACGCCAATCTAAACCGATCACGTCTAAAGGCAAATCATTCCATTCTTTTACTAAATGTCCTGCTCCCACTCCAAACATAATAAGCGGCGCCTCTTTTTCCTTTAATTCCGAAAAAATGCGGTTCATCACCGGCTTAATATAATATCGATAATCAGAAGCATTTAATGCTCCGACCCATGAATCAAAAATTTGCACCGCTTTAACCCCTGCGTCAATTTGCGCTTTCACGTATGTAATGGTCATATCGGCAAGCTTTTCCATTAAAAGAAACCAAGCTTCTGGTTCAGCATACATGAATGCCTTTGTTTTGTTATAATTTTTGGAAGGGCCTCCCTCAATCATGTAGCTGGCAAGAGTAAATGGTGCTCCGGCAAATCCAATCAACGGAACATTCAGCTGCTCATTGACTAAAAGCTTAATCGTATCTAAAACATATGGAACATCTTCCTCAGGATGAATTTCACCAAGTTTTTTTACATCCTCCAGCGACCTGATCGGATTTTCAATAACAGGCCCTGTTCCCGCTTTAATTTCAACTTGAACTCCAAGGGCAGGCAGCGGCGTCATAATATCTTTATATAAAATTGCGGCATCAACCCCGTACTGCTCGACAGGAAGTCTAGTGACATATGCACAAAGCTCTGGTTGATGAGTAATTTCAAATAAGCTGTATTTTTCTTTTAACGCCCGGTATTCAGGCTGGGATCTCCCGGCTTGCCTCATATACCAAACAGGAACATAGTCCGCCGCTTCGCCTCTGCACGCTTTTAAAAAAGTATCATTAAAGCTTTTCTTCCTATCCATGTAAATCCCCCTTTAAAAACGATTCCTTTCTAATACTCTTTTTAAACTATACCTCTTCCCGTGCCCGATTGTATAGGAATATAAGGGAAATGTCATAAAATCGACGAAAGATCTTTCCAGCATTTTGTTATTCCCAGCGCGGGCTGACAAAATCAGTACCTTCCCCTTCCTGATGGGTTTGCGGATTATAAGGGACAACTTGATAAAAATGCTCTGAAAAAATGTTAATATACGGTATTTCATATTCTCCTTTTCCCTTTACAGATCCGACCAATTTCTTGCTTTCTCCGCTTCGTTCATAAATTCGGTATACGACCCGGTCATCATCTTGAGCAGGCCATTTTAATGTCACTTTAAATAATTGAAGTGCGTGAAATTGATATGTGGCGGAAAGCGAAGGGATTCGTGAAAGCCTGATTGGTTTTTCTAAATCTTTCGCTTTTTTCGGAATCGTAAAGGATGTTTTTTCCTCAAATTTCAAACCGCTTAAAATATTTTTAAACATTTTCGTTGGATAATCGCTCCCACCCTTTAAAAAATGTTCTTCATCTGTCCGGTCATATCCGATCCACACTGCCCCCGTCACGTCAGGAGTATATCCGACAAACCATGCATCCATCACGGCGCCCTTTTTTCCAGGAAATGATGTCGTACCCGTTTTTCCAGCTAAAGCTCCTTCATATTGTCCCGCTTTGACAGTTCCTTCTTTAACAACCTGCTCCAGCATCCTCGTCATATTCCACGAGGTTTGCGGAGAAAAAACTTGATATTTTTGTTTTTTTACTTCTGCCACTACATCGCCGTTGGCATTCACAATTTTTTGTATGAAATACGGCTTGCTGTATTGACCATTATTGGCAAAAGTTCTGTATGCATTTGCCAAATCAAACGGCGACACGCCGTACTTTAGTCCTCCTAAAGCAATCGCCAGTCCTTTATCCTCAATATAAATCCCGTTTTTCTCTAAATACTCTTTGCTTTTATCGATTCCAAGCTTATCGAGCACCCATACAGAAGGAGCATTTTTTGAATGAATGAGCGCATCAAACATGGTTACATGTCCATCATAACGTCCATCGTAATTGCTTGGAGAGTATCCTTTATAATCCAATTTCTCATCTTTTAGAAGAGAATAAGGCTGAAAAAGTCCTTCCTCCATTGCCGGAGCATATACAGCTATCGGCTTAAACGTTGACCCCGGCTGGCGCTTCGCTGTCAATCGATTAAATCCTTTGGAAACATAATTTCGCCCGCCGATCGCAGCGAGCACACCGCCTGTTTTATTATCTAATAAAATAAAAGCGCCTTGAGCATCATCTTTCGTACCTTGAAAATAAGCCTTTTCTTTAAAAACTTTGAATGCTTTTTCCTGAACATCGATATTGATCGGAACGGTAATTTTATATCCGCCTTTTAGGAGTTCTTCATTTGAAAGATGATACTTATTTTCCGCTTCCTCAAATACCATGTCAATATAGGCGGACAGCCAAGGCTTATCTTCCGTTTTATGAATATTCAGACCTAATGTTTTCCCCTGGCTTCTGACAGCTTGCTCCGGAGAAATATAGTTTTCGCGCTCCATTAAGGTTAATATCGCATTTCTTCTTTCTAAGCTTTTTTCTGGGTGCAAAATCGGAGAATAGGCTGCTGGAGCCTTCGGCAGGCCGGCTAGCAGCGCCCCTTCTTCAATAGTCAGTTCAGAGGCATCTTTATTGAAAAAAAATTTTGATGCAGACTGGATGCCGTATACGCCATGTCCAAAATAGATTTGATTCAAATACATCTCTAAAATTTTTCTTTTGCTATATTTCTGTTCAAGATAAATGGCAATGATAGCTTCTGTCATTTTTCTCAAAACCGTTTTATCGTTTGTTAAAAAAACATTTTTGGCGAGCTGTTGGGTGATTGTACTGCCGCCCTCTACTTTTTTGAAAGCAGCAATGTCCTTGAACAGCGCCCTTGAAATTGCCCGAAAATCAATGCCGTGATGCTCATAAAACCTTTTATCTTCAACAGCGATGAAAGCATTTTGTACATGCTTCGGAACTTTATCAATATCGATGATCTCTCTGTTTTCTAAATATAATTTCGTAATGGGCCGTCCTTCTTGATCGATCAAAGAGGTCGCAGAATGCAAAACAAGCTTTTTTTCATCCACAACGATAGCGCCTATCCAAATCATGGCAAAGTATGCGATAATACTTAACACAGCAGCAGCTAAAACGATTCCCGAGATCATCTTTATTTTTTTCAACAATGTTTTCACCTCTGTTTAACTCCCATAATTAGTATTGTATAATTTTGGATACAGTATGTAACATGTTTAACTTTTTTCGCAAATTATCAAGTGATTTTCGTGCGAGGTGACTGTTATGAATGTTTATATAGCTTTCGGCACTATTGAATATTTAAGCAAAATCAAAAAAAATAATCTAGCAGAATGCATGTTATTCATGCATGACGGTGAAAGCGCCGTCCTTATGCATGAAACAAAAGGAACAACAATTTTTAAAGAACCCAAAAAATATGAAATTATTGATAAAAGAGGAAGCATCTGCAGCGATGGAGGGTTTGCCGTGTTTACCTATATATCTGTTACAGATGAAGGAAAACCTCTATTTGAACAGCAATTTAAAGAGCTATCTCGATTCATTGAAAGCCATTCGGGCTTTGTTGCCTTAAGAGTTCTCCGCCCTCTTTTCAAAAACACTTATATCATTTTCACTTTATGGGAGACAGAACAAGATTTTAACAAATGGGATCAAAACGAAGCTTTTGCTAACCACTTTAAAAAAGCTTTAGGGATGAGCGATAAACTCATTTTTCCTTCTCCACTCCGAGTAAAGAAATATTATATTGTAAAAGATGAGAAGGAATGATTTAAAATGGAAAGAGAGAAGAATGGATCAAAACATGCAAAAATCGTTGAAACGGCTAAATACATTAAGCCTCATTTAATTTTAAAAAAATAAAGGGGAGAGGCGGAAAATATGACTTTATTATCAGTAGATCAGATTACCGGCGGGTACACAAATAAGCCTGTTTTAAAAAATGTTTCATTCACTGTAAACGAAAATGAAATGGTCGGTTTAATTGGATTAAACGGTGCGGGGAAAAGCACAACGATCAAGCATATCATCGGTTTGATGGAGCCAAGTGACGGGACTATTAAAATTAACGGCAAAACATTTCAGGAAGATCCGGTGCAATATCGAAAGCAATTTAGTTTTGTTCCTGAAACCCCTATTTTATACGAAGAAATGACGTTATTTGAGCATTTGCAATTGATGGCTATGGCGCACGGGATCAGTGAAGAGACATTTAACGAGCGGCTCGATCCTCTTTTAAAAACATTTCGAATGGAAAAGCAGTTGAAATGGTTTCCGGCACATTTTTCTAAAGGGATGAAACAAAAGGTCATGATTATGTGCGCTTTTTTAGTTCAGCCATCCCTTTACATAATTGATGAACCGTTTGTCGGGCTGGATCCGTTAGCCATTCACGCCCTGCTTGATCTCATGAATCAGGCGAAAAAACAAGGTGCTGGCATTTTAATGTCAACCCACATTTTAGCAAATGCAGAACGGTTTTGTGACACTTTTGTGATTTTGCACAACGGAACCGTCCGGGCTCAAGGAACTAAACTTGAGCTGCAGGAGCAATTCAATATGCCTGGTGCAACATTGGACGATCTTTATATTCGGCTGACAAAGGAGCAAGACGATGAGATCAATCAATGATATTTGGCCTGCCCGTTTGGCAGCACATATAAAAGAAACACAAACATACTTGCGTTATATGCTGAACGATCATCTGCTTTTAGTGATTATGTTTTTATTAGGCGGAGGAGCTTATGCGTATCAGCAATGGCTTGATCAACTTCCACCTCATTTTCCATCAGCATTCTTAATGGCACTCTTGTTAGCATTAACGGTAACTTTTTCGCAAGTGCGCACGTTATTAAAAGAACCTGACATCATCTTTTTACTGCCTATGGAAAAAGGATTAAACCATTATTTTCAGCGTGCTTTTATATACAGCTATATCCTTCAGACTGTCCAAATGATCGTATGCCTAATCATTCTTGCACCTTTATATTTTCAAAGCGGTGAAGGTGAAGGCATCAACTATTTATTCCTTATCTTCCAGCTTACGGTTATTAAATATTGGAATTTGTGGATTCAATGGAAAATGACGCATTTTCCGGAGCGGTTATCCCAGATAATGGATAAGTTTGTCCGATATGCTGTCAATTTCACGGTAATTTATTTGGCTGTTAAGGAAAGCATGCTGTCCCTGTTTATTTACGGCATGATGGCATTGGTAACCATTTATTTCTTCAAGATAACGAGGAACAAAACGCTGCAGTGGGAATTTTTAATTTTGCAGGAAAATCGCAAATTGCAATCATTTTATAGATTGGCCAATATGTTTACTGATGTGCCGAAACTGAAGGCTGAAGCAAAAAGACGGAAATGGATGGACTGGATTTTGTCTTTCATCCCTTACAAGCAATCAAATGTATTTTTATATATGTTTTCCAGATCCTTCATTCGTTCAGGAGATTATTTCGGATTGTTTATCCGCTTATTGATGATCGGCGTTATTGTCAGCATCTTTTTGCCTTTGTCACTTGTATCTTGCATCATTTTGCCGGCAGCTGTTCTCTTCCTAACCGGAATTCAATTAACGAGCTTATACAAGCATTATGATGCTCTTTTTATCGCTGACTTATATCCAGTTCCACAAAATGTAAAGAAAAAAAGCTTTTTACGCCTTCTTTTTACCATTCTTTTCATTGAGCTAGCCGTTCTTACCATTGTTTTATTAACGCAAACGAATATTTTATTTGTCGGCGTCCAGCTGGCAGTCAATGCGTTATTTGCATATATTTTTGTTTATATGTACTTTTCGGGAAAGTTTTTGGCACGATAAAGGAATGGATCGGAACGGAAGAACCTTCTTGGACATCTGTTTTTTATCGTTTTTCATGGACGGTTTGAATAAACTTTATGGCATTTAAGGAAGCGTCCTAATTTATTTTCAACAGGAAGCTCTTTTTCATTTGGACCGTGAGGAAAAGCGTTCATTTTCCAAGCAACCTGTTTTGGCAGATGGCTGCGAATGCTAAAAACATTTCACAAAGCCAAATTTCTCTTACGGAGCCGGATTGTTTTTTTAAGAGCGAGCGGTTTTTTTGACTTAACGCTTTTTGCTTATGCCGCCAATTTAAAAAAAATTCATGACAATGCTGAGAGCTTCCCGAGGCGTTAAACGCCTTTTGATATTTATCATCAAAAAACGCTCAATTTTTTTATTTTACACAACATAAAAAATAAATTAGTGGGTATGCTATTGACTGAAGAGGGTGACAACACACTTAAACAGATGTTTGTCATTAAAATTTTTTCATGTCGTGTTCTAACAAAAGTTTAAAGTGTCAAAAAGGAATACCATTCATTATTTGAAAATGGGGTGTTGACGAAAGACACTTTTAAATCGCTTTTTTAACATGTGCATTGAAACCCCTCTTCAAAGGAACGGACTTATGTTCGTTCCTTTTTATGTTTTCTTTCATTTTCAACACGTGGTAAAATAAAGAAAAAAATTGCGGGGAGTGTCATTATGAGCGATTGCATTTTTTGTAAAATTATTAACGGAGAAATTCCTTGTGCAAAAGTATACGAGGATGAACACGTTTTAGCTTTTATGGATATTATGCAGGTAACGAAAGGACATACACTCGTCATCCCAAAAGTACATAAAGAAAACGTTTTCGAGCTCACACCTGACATCTCAAGAAACTTTTTTGAAGCTGTTACGAAGGTCGCAAAGGCGGTAAAAAAACAATTGAATCCAAAAGGATTAAATTTAATCAATAACAATGGCGAAGAAGCCGGTCAAACAGTGTTTCATTACCATATGCACATAATTCCTCGGCACGGAAAAGAAGATGGTTTAGGCATAGTATGGAAATCCCATCAAAATGATTATACTCCAGAAGATCTTGCACAGCTTGCTGAAACAATAAAAGGCGGATTGCAATAAAAAATAAACGGCTAAAGGATCCTAACAACAGGATCCTTACTGTTTTCTAACCGACACAAAATTTTTTATTTCCCCTCTCCTTTTTTCATGATAGGATGTTTTTATAAATGTGTTAAAAGGAGGACGAATCGTGGATCGAGTATACAATTTTAATGCAGGACCAGCAGCTATACCAGTCGAAGTATTACAAAAAGCTCAAGGCGAGCTGTTGAATTTCAATCATACAGGCATGTCCGTCATGGAGCTGAGCCATCGGAGCCAGGCGTATGATGAGGTTCACAACAATGCCAAGAGCTTATTGAAAGAATTGCTTAATATCCCTGATTCGTATGATGTGTTATTTTTACAAGGCGGGGCAAGTCTGCAATTTGCCATGATCCCGATGAATTTTTTGAATAATGAAAATATCGCCTATTATATTTTAAGCGGAGCATGGTCTGAAAAAGCGTTAAGCGAAGCAAAAAAATTTGGTGAAACAAATGTGTTGGCATCAAGCAAAGAGTCAAATTACACACACATCCCAAAACAATTCGAGGCAAATTCGCTCCAAAATGCTGCGTATTTGCATATTACGTCAAACAACACAATTTTTGGGACGCAATGGCATGAGTTCCCAAGCACGAATGCACCGCTGATTGCGGATATGTCCAGCGATATTTTGAGCAGAGAGCTGAATATCGAACAGTTCGATCTCATTTACGCAGGGGCGCAAAAAAATCTAGGACCTTCCGGAGTCACTGTTGTCATCATTAAAAAAGATCTAATTGAAAAAGCAAATAAAAATGTACCAACTATTTTGAGCTATCAAACACATGCAAGCAAAAACTCTTTATATAACACTCCACCGACCTTTGCCATTTACATGCTTTCTCTAGTGTTGGAATGGGTAAAAGAACAAGGCGGAGTAGCTGAAATTGAACGCAGAAACAAACAAAAAGCTCAAATATTATATAACGCTATAGACGAAAGCGATGGCTTTTACAAAGGACATGCAGAAAAAGAAAGCCGCTCATTCATGAACGTAACATTTACGCTGCCGTCTGATGAATTGACAAAAGCGTTTGTTCAAGAGGCAAAAGAAAATCGATTAATAGGTCTATCCGGTCATCGTTCTGTCGGTGGCTGCCGTGCATCCATTTATAATGCGGTAACGATTGAAGCATGTGAAAAGCTCGCCCAGTTTATGAAAGAATTCAGAAAAAAACATTAAAAGCCTATCCTAACTTTAACGATCATACGCTATAATAGTGGAAAGTTTATTAAAGATGAGAACAGAAGAGGAGAGTTTAGAGATGAGAACGAAAGAATTAGTCATTTTATCTTTATTTGTCGCCATCGGCGTTGCTCTTCATGCGATTGTTCCGCCCATATTTAACGGGATGAAGCCGGATATGATGCTGTTGATGATGTTTTTAGGAATTTTCCTGTTTCCTGGGATGACAAACGCCGGTCTGCTGGGCATTGCAACTGGCATATTATCCGGATTGACAACCAGTTTTCCCGGCGGACTCGTTCCGAATATTATTGATAAAATTTTGACGGCATTTTTAATATATTTTCTATTTCTAGCCTTAAAACCACTCAAACAAGCAATAGCAAGGGCGGGAATTTTAACAGTCATAGGAACATTAATTTCCGGCACAGTGTTTCTTTTAGCAGCGCTCTTACTTGTAGGTCTCCCAGGAGGCGCCGGATTTACTGCATTGTTCCTTGCGGTTGTATTGCCGGCAACAGTTATCAATACAATTGCAATGGTGATTATTTATCCCATTGTTGAAAGCATTCTTAAACGTTCTAACGTTCTATCAGAAAATAAATAAAACAGATTGACCCGATCTATGATCGGGTTTTATTATTGTATATAATAAAGAAGAAAAGCTATTAAAAGTGACGTTAATCCGCCAATCGCTAAAACTGACGCCCTCTTTTTCAGAAGATGTTTTGGAGGATATGAACTCGCAGAATTGGCTAACTTCAAATTATAAAAAGCTCCTACAAGAAACAACATGCTAATGATAAAAAATAAAAAAATAACACCCGCCATAATTTCCCTCCCTTACTTTTAGTTTATGCATCTTCAACTAAGGCTATGTTTTTATTGACGGATTTTGAAAACAAGGAACTATAGGAGTGGTAAAAATGTCAAAAGGCAAATCTTTTCTATATGGATTTTTCGTCGGCGGTGTTGTTGCCGGAGCAGCTGCACTGATTACGGCTCAAGCGAGGAACGGCAATGTTTTAAAAAAAACCAGATGCAATTTGCATAAGCTTGAAAACATATTTGGAGACTTGAAATCTGATGGGAAATCGTTAAAAAAGCAAATCGCACAATCAGCGAAAGAAGGCTTGCAAATTGCTAAAGAAGTCGCTGCAGATGTCAATCGGTCCATTCAAGCATGGCAGATGGAAATTGATCCGAATAAAAAAAATTTGGAGCTGCATGTAAAAGAGATTAAAGATAAATTAACAGAGCTAGAAGATCAAATCAAAAAAGAAAGAAACTGACGCTTCAAGTTTGCGGAAGCCTTTTACAATTAAAAATATTAAGCATGTCAAAGAATTGGCAGGGTGTCAATTCTTTTTTGCTATAATTTATAATCATGAAAAATTGTTACAGTATAGAAAATCTTGATCGTTCTCATCATTCTTCGCAAAATTTATTACCGCTTCTATGTGTACTATTTTTAGTGTTTCACTATTTATTTAAAAATTTCGTAAATTACATCTTTATAAATCTTTATTTTATTGGCATAATAGAAGATATTAAAAATGTTAGTATTATACAAAGTAGGTGGAAAAATTGAAGAGATCGCTCGACAGCTATACGATAAAAGATGCACTTCTGTTCAGCCAGCGTGTCGCTCAGCTAAGCAAAGCGCTTTGGAAATCCATTGAAAAGGATTGGCAGCGCTGGATTAAACCATATGATTTAAACATCAATGAACATCATATATTATGGATCGCCTATCATTTAAAAGGAGCCTCGATCTCAGAAATCGCAAAATTTGGGGTCATGCACGTATCGACGGCATTCAACTTTTCGAAAAAATTAGAAGAACGCGGTTATTTAAAATTTTCCAAAAAAGAAAATGATAAAAGAAATACTTACATACAATTAACAGAAAAAGGAGAGGAAGTGCTGCTTAAGCTTCTTGAAGATTATGATCCATCCAAAAACACCGTTCTGAAAGGCGCGCTTCCGCTGCAAAATCTATACGGAAAATTTCCTGAAATGATCGAAATTACAGCAATTATCCGAAACATTTACGGAGACGATTTCATGACAATTTTTGAACGCTCATTCAATAATATCGAAAATGACTTTGTCATTGAAGACGGAAAAATCAAGAAAAAGAAAGATGTGGAGGAACATTCTTATTTAAAAACTACAGTGAATCAATAGTTCGTTTTAAGTCTTTCATTAATTCAGTATACAGCCCTTGTAAATAAAGGGCATCGATCGTTTCATTGACATCCAGCTTTGGCGTCAGCTGTCCGGCAAAAAGCGTAAGGAGATTTTCAAAATATACAAATCCTTGCGCTTTTTGCTCCTTATGCTCCTTTGCTAATTCATCGCATATGCGAAAAACCTCTTCTATTTCCTCCTTCATAAGCCCTTTTTCCATCACGAGCTTGTAGAAAGGATACATTTCAATATTCATCATTTTCATAAACAAAGACATATAATATTCTAGAGTTTCCAGTCTTCTTTCTAAATCTTTCATTCCATCACATCTTTCTTCGGTTCATAATGGGGGCTGAAAACTCCCCAAAAATTTCCCATAACCCTATCTTTTTTGTCATTATTTTGATATTGTAATAGGTATGAATGGAAGGGGGGATTTCAAATGCTATTATATTTTATCATTTTTGCCGTCTTCATTCTATTTTATATAAACAAACTGACAACTGCTCTTTGTTCCATTCGTGAACTCCCTGAAGAAAAACAGTCAAACGTATTCCGCACCATTAATGTCTTAATTACCATTTTACTAATTTCATCATACATAGAAATTTCCTTTACTTAAAAGTTTTTTTACTTCATTAAAAAAGCCGGCAGAAAACCTCTTCTGCCGACTTTTTTGAAACCATTAATAGATCCAAGCAGCACCAACAATAATTAGTAAGATGAACAATACAACGATTAACGCAAAGCCTCCACCATATCCTCCGCTCATCACGACACCCCCTTTTTGTGTCTTTACGTTATCGTATGCACTGTTCTTTTTTTCGCATAGGCATTTGTCCTTCTTACTGGAATTTTCTTAACCCAAATTCGAAACGATTTTTCCATTACTTGGACAAACAGTTGCAAATCATATAGTTTCATGTCAAAATGTGAGTATATTTGTTTTAGATAGACAAAAAAAGGTAGGAGTTGTAAAGTATGAAAAAATTTGCATTAGCGGTTATCGCAACGGCCAGCTTATTCGCTTTGAATGCATGTTCAAACGGTGCAAATGATGCGGTCGTTGAAACAAAAGCCGGAGATATTACGAAGGACGAATTTTATGAAGCATTGAAAAACCGTTTTGGTAAAGATGTTTTACAAGAACTTGTGCATGAAAAAGTATTAAGCGAAAAATTTAAAGTCTCCGACAAAGAAATTGATGAAGAGCTCGAAAAAATGAAACAGCAGTACGGCTCCCAGTACGATTTAATTGCTCAGCAATACGGAGACAAGGTTTTGAGACAAATCGTGAAGGTCGACTTGCTACGCAAGAAGGCAACAGAAGCGAATATTAAAATTACAGATAAAGATTTAAAAGAATATTATGATTCATTGAAAGGAAAAGTACGCGCCAGCCACATTTTAGTGGAAGATGAAAAAACAGCGAAAGAAGTAAAAGAAAAACTTGATAAAGGCGAAAAATTTGAGGATTTGGCAAAAGAATATTCGATCGACGGATCTGCCTCCAACGGCGGAGATCTTGGATGGTTTGGCAAAGGCCAGATGGTGAAAGAATTTGAAAATGTGGCATTTAAATTAAAAGAAGGAGAAATCAGCGATCCTGTTAAAACAGAATACGGTTACCACATTATTAAAATCACTCAGACGGTAAAACCATTCGAAGAAATGAAAGACAGCCTGAAAGAAGATGTCAAAAAACAGAAAATATCTGATCCGTCATTGATGCAGGAAGCTATTGACAAAGCAATTAAAAACGCAGATGTAAAAGTAAACGACAAAGATCTAAAAGATTTGTTTGAAACCCAAAATTAACATATGGCATATAGAAGAAAGGGGGACTAAAAGCAAAGCTTCGTCCCCCCTTTTTAGCATTCAAAACATGTGAGCGTATATAAATGTTTTTTTATCAACCTGCACCAGCTTTGCCGGGTTGACAATGGATCTTTTTATCCGGATTAAAGCAGCTCACGTTTTGTCTGATGTCTTTTGACTGTTTGATGATGTTTTTCCGAAAATCGTCGCGCTCCCGCTGGTCGGATAGAGGAAATTGAAAGCATAGTAGAAAAGCTGACACAATTTAGTTTCTAATTTGCAGATGTCATCTTTTCTTTCGCTCGCTTTTCTTTTTCTTTTTTCATTCTTTCGATATATACATTTCCTTCCCGCTCAATAAAAATTTCTTCTATTTCTTTGTCTTTTTTAGCTGTTTTATATGCCATATATGCACTAAAAATAATTCCAACAATACATAAATATACCCACCACGGCAGAAACGTCATTCCATCTCCTCCTTGCATAGACAAGCTTTTTTTATTTCATTTTATGCAAGGGGCTCTATATTATGATTCTCTATCGATGAAATGACGGTTTATAGAATGAGCGATTGTCCAGAGCGAAAATCCGTTCCGTAAATTCTCCCGGCTTGACTCGTTCAAGCGCCCGGTCCAGCATGTTCATTTTTGCATCGATATTATCAATATGATGGAGAATTTCCGCTTCCTTAACCATCGGCATTTTCGGACTTCCCCATTCCGGTTTCCCGTGATGGCTCAATACCATATGCTGCAAAATGACGACCTCTTCGCCGGAAATCCCAAGTTCCTTCGCTGCTTCCCCAATTTCGTTTACCATGATGGAAATATGCCCAAGCAAATTCCCTTCAACTGTATAAGAAGTGGAAATGGGGCCCGACAGCTCAATTACTTTGCCAAGATCATGAAGTATGACCCCGGCATATAATAAATCCTTGTCTAAACTCGGATAAAAGTCAGCAATCGCTTTGGCAAGATCAAGCATGGAAACAACATGATAGGCAAGGCCTGATACATATTCATGATGGTTTTTCGTCGCCGCCGGATATAAGAGAAAAGCGCTTTGATGCTTGTTCATCAAGAATCTTGTTATCCGTTGAATGTTTGGATTTTTCATTTCAAATATGTACTTCGTAATTTTTTCAACCATTTCTTCTTGAGATAATGGCGCTCTTTCTACAAAATCCTGTACATTTAAATTTTCATGCGGCTCTGCCAATCGGATGTTGCGGATTTTCAGTTGATTTCTTCCCCTGTAATGATGGATATCGCCAAATATTTTAACAATCTGTTGAGGCAGATAATTTTCTTCATCTTCTTTGCTCACATCCCATAGTTTTGCTTCAATTTCCCCGGAACGGTCTTGCAAAATTAACGTTAAAAAAGGTTTTCCATTGCTTGCAATACCTTTTGTTACTGATTTTATCAGCAAAAAAAGATCTACCTGCTCCCCAACATTGTAATGAATAATTCCTTTAGCCATCGTATTCTCCTTCCACTTTCCGCCTCGTAACTTATAGTATAGCATACGAACCAAATGTGCGACGGTCTAACAAATATATTTTATAAGTAAATGATTTCTTCGTCTTGAAAGTAAGATAATATATGCTGATGGCAAGTAAACAGCAGCATTTGATGATGATCCGACAGCTGTCTCATAATACTCACAATATTTTTTATGCGCAAATGGTCAAAATTCACAAAGCTGTCATCGATCATTAATGGAAGATGAATTCTCTTTTGCATGCTTTCTGCCAGCGCAAACCGGATCGCCGTGTACAGTTGTTCAGCTGTTCCTTGACTCAGTTCTTCAGCCGTAAAAACAAGCCCGTCTTTCCTTTTCACTGAGAAAGAAGGCGAACCCTCCGCCAGATAAATGTTTTCGTATTCCCCAGACGTTGCTATTCGGAAAAAATATTCCATTTTATGCAACAACTTCGGCATTTTTTCATTTCGAACATAATTCGTCGTATGTTTCAGCATCTCTCTTGCCACTGCCATTGCCGCCCATTTTTTCGCAAGCTTTTTTGCTACAGAACGCTTCATTTCAAACGAATATTTCAACTCAGAATATAGACCTGATAGTTCTATTTTTCTAATCTCTATTTCTGTTTCCGCTAATTTCTTCCGGATAGAATCCTCCATTTTTTCGAGTTCTTCTTCTTTTTCCTCAAGAAATGTTTCTCGCTCTTTCAAAGCCCTCTCATTTTGATAATCGTTCATATCGCTTGATGTCAATAATCCTTTCGTTCGCAGCTGCCCTTCAATCCAGTTTAATTCGGTTTCGATTTTTTCTCTCTCTTTTTTGAGCATTCCTATTTTTCTATATTCTTCCTCGCTTGCTGCTCCGACTGACTGAAACAGCTTCTCTAATTCTCTTTCAATGCTTTGAAAGGTCAAACGAAATTTTGTTTTTTCCTCTTGAACCTCTTTTAGCTGCTTCATCAATGCCTCTTTTTGCGATCGTTTCTTTATATTTTCTTCCATTATTCTTCTCAGTTCTGAATAGCGTTTCTCAATTGAGTCGGCACGAATGTTATAATATTCACACAAAGGATCAAACTTTTTTCTAAACTGATTTAAGTTTTCTTCATACAAACGAACTTTTTCCTCTAACATTCTTTTTTCTCTTATCAGCTTTTGACAGCTTGCGATGCGTTCAAACTGCTCAAGCAATTGTGATCCTTCGGCTTCTTTCGGAAGATGAAAATGTTCATAAAACGGGAAAATTAAATGTTGCAATTGATACTTTTCATGTTCCCATTCGTCATATAACGAAAGAATCCGTTCATAAGCTTGTTCTTTACCTTTATAATTCATCTTCTCGATCTCAATTTTTTGGCGGACTTGCTGATCCTTCCATAATATTTCCTTAATATGCTTCAAACGCGACGTTCTTTCCAAGATTCGGGAATCATTTTGTTTATCAAGTTTTTTCACAAGCTGTTCATGCTCATTTTGTAAATGCTTTAACAGCTCATCATCCTGTGGACGGAAGAAAAAGAAAACAATGATGAATGGAAGAAACGCTGTTAAAAACAGCCAATTCTTATAAACAAACGAAAGAACAATGGCAAACGCAAAAACAGATAGCAAAGATACAGTGAGAATTTTCCATTTTTTTAATTTTTCCCGATTCTTTTTTTCTCTTTCATTGATTTTTGCTTTTAACTGGGCAATCTGCTCTTTTAAATAATGTTTGTCGGCCGTTTGCGCCATTTCTTGTTCTATGGCTGACTGCTCCTCTATTAATCTTTCCCTTTCAGATGGATCAAGCAGAAAAGATTCGTATTCTTTTATGCGGCGCTCACATTCTTCCAGCGAATATTGGGCACGCTCATATTGTTCATCGAGAAGCTTTTTTCTTTGAAATAATTGTTCATATTTCTTCGCAGCATCCTTTATTTTTTCCTTCATGCGAACAGATGTGTCGATTTTTTTTATAGCATTTTCATCTTGATGGCCGAAAATATAGATGAGCTCCTCATGAATCTGTCCTTCCAGCATTTGTTGTTGAACAATGAAAAGTTTTTGTTCTTCTAATTGTTTTTGGATGAGGGGAAATTGACTTTTTAATTCCTCAAATATTGTCTCGTCAGCTGGACGGCCGTCGATCTTCAAGGCTGATAAGGAATCCTCGATCCCCTTTTCTTTTTCCTGCACCCTTCCCAGCTGTTCTAAAACTTCGTCTCTTCTTGCCGAAAGCTTTTCCAGCCGAACAAACCCGTCCTCCGGGAATTGAATGCCGTCAGGAAAATCTTTTAGCAGCTGCAAGCATTCTTTCCGTCTTTCCAAAAGGGGAAGAACTGCTATTTGTTTTTCCACTTTTTTCCGTTCTGTTTTCAGCATCACCTTCTCGTTCTGGCAGTCCTTCAGCTGCTTCTCTAAGCTGTCCCTTTCTTTGATCAAAAAATTGTAAGCGCGCTGCTGTTCTTTTGCATGTTGCAGTTCTGCAAAGTCCTCCTTCAGTTCATTTAACGATCTGTTCAGCAACGGTTTTCGTCCGTTCGGTTTATACAAATCCTCCTGCTCTCTCTGCAGTTTCTCCTCTAAACGATATAACTGATCAGATCCGAATACACTTGTTAAAAATAAATATTTTCCCAGCTTCTCACGATTCAGCTCATACACTTTTTGCAGCCCGAATAAATCAAAGGAAAAAATCGCTTGATATGTTGGTCTGTCGGTTCCTTTTAAAATTTCAGCCAGCTCTTTATCCCCTCCTGTCCGTCCATCCTGGAAATAAAGAGTTACATCCCCCGCTGCGGCTCTCCCTTTTACGCGCTCCACTTTTACTGTTCCGAAATTTTCACATTCAATGATTAATGCCCCGCCGTATTTTCCGCCCGCTTTCGGTTCGAACCGTTTATCCGGATGCTGTTTAACGGGAAATCCGAACAGCATGCTATGGATAAAAGACATCAGCGTCGATTTTCCGGCTTCATTTAAACCGTAAATGACTTGTATGCCATGATCCGAAAATGAAATTTTTTTATCTGCAAATTTTCCGTAGCCATAAATATGCAGTTCTTTTATTTTCATCTTATCACCTTTTTTACGACCGCTTCCATTCTTGCTTAAACAGCTCATAATAAATCATTGTTTTCGCTTCTTTTATCAATTCTTCTTTTTCATTTTCTGTGAAAGATTGAAAGAAACGCCGAAATAAACGATTTTTATATAAAGGCTCCATCGCTTCGTCAAATTGATGAAAATGATCCAAAATTTGTTCAAAATCTTTCGAAATGTAAGAGGAGGAGAAAAAGTCGTCGCTCGGCACGATTTGATGCTGAATGGAAACAATCCAAACGAATTCGTTCTTTCCTTCTTCCTCTTCATTCAATATTTGCGCAAGCTCATCCAAATGATCCTGATCCATAAGATCCCAAAACAATGATGAAGCTCCATCTAGCATAATTGTCAAAAGAGCCGAGCCATTTCGTCTCTGCTGTTCCTTTACCGCTCGAATATGATCATATAGCTCGCCAACAGCAGCTATTTCATTTACAGAGAGCTTGATTTCATTCCAAAGTATGTCAAATACCGGCACAAATCGGTACGCGCTTTTCCCGCCTTCTGCTAATTCTACAAGATACACTCCCTTTTCTCCCGTTTCTTTTTTATGGCGGCCTTGAATATTTCCCGGATAAATAATCGGAGGGTCGGAACGATGTAAAATTTGCCGTTTATGTATATGTCCTAAAGCCCAATAATCAAAATCTTTTTCCAATAAATTTTGAATCGTAAAAGGACAATACGGCTCATGTCCTTCCGTCCCTGACGCGGTGCCGTGAAGAAGACCGATATGAAGCGGCGCTTCGCTTCTTTTTTGAAATTTATAGACAATATTTTCTGTAACCGAACGAGTTGGATAGCTGTAGCCGTAAATGTTGGCTAAAACCTTTCCGTCGCGGACAAACGGTATACATTCTACATCACGATCGGAAAAAATATGAACGTTTTCAGGCCATTGAATATGAACCCAATTACCTCCTGTATGATCATGATTTCCAAAAATAATAAAAACTTGGATGCCTTCTTCATTGAGCCGTTCAAACTGTTTCTTTAATCTCAACTGGGCTTTCAAACTGCGGTCTTCGTCATCATACAAATCTCCTGCGATCAGTATAAAATCGACTTTTTCTTTTGCCGCCAGTTCAATTACACGTTCAAATGCCGTAAAAGTACTTTCTTGAATTCTTTTAAAGATGCTTTCCGGCAAATGCTCAAGCCCTGTGAACGGACTGTCTAAATGCAAATCTGCCGTATGTATAAATGTTATGCGGCGAGTCATAGTCTCCCTCTTTTCACTTGTTTCCGGAACGTACGTTTGCTTTTCCATATTATATCATTTTAATGTGAAAAAATACATCCCGGTACCCGGGCCCCCTGCCAAAAAATTTTTTAAAAAAAGCTGAAAGGATTTTTTTTCAGGAAAAAGAAATATATTTTTTAAAAAAGGATGTTTGAAATGCCGACATATTTTTTAACTGCGTTTACAAACAAAGGAGAACTGCTTTTAAATGAAAAGTTTGAAGCAAATTCAGAACAAGAGGCAAAAGAAATCGGTTCAGAAATATTGAAGGAGCATCAATGTTTAAATACCGCGCATCGCTTAGTTACTTCTTCTGGCCGGCTTGTTTTATTTCATCGCTAAAACTTAACAGGATTGACAGTCCACAAAACAATGACAGGGGAAGTCTTTCACAACAAAAATACTGCGCGGCATAAGCCGCCCGCTATATTCATCCTGCTCCCAAAATTTTATGAGGCTAATTTAAAATATCTAAATGGATATGACGCTTTTTAGCCATTTACCCGTGTGGAAAAATTGTAGTGGGCATCTAAAATCAGTTTTTTCCTAGTCCCCTGCATTTTGTGGGGGGCATTTTTCTTTCCAAAACTGCCTCTCAAAAATTAGGATGATTTTGGTTCTGGAGCTCACTAAAATCCCGATCACAACAATGCTAATAATGGTCGCGACGACATCATGTTTAAGAACTAAATTTGAAAAAGTAATAGCTAAAAGACCGACTATTCCAATTATGATGAACATCTTATTATCTCCCATTTTGTTCACAGAGCCCCCTTCAATATCATCCCATTAATTTAAAGCTAACATGATGAAACAGATTTATCAGAGGCTGTCCAAGAAGTCCTAAAAATAAAAGCAAGTAGAGAATAGCTCGTATTTCTCTACTTGCTTTTGTATGTTTTGTCTGAAGTCTGCCGGCTACGTTTGTTGCAGGCTAATGGCGCAATCGCTTTTATGATTAAGTCTCGCGATCTCATCTATTAAAATTTGTTCTAAAGTGTTTTTAGGGAAATACGGAAATCGTTCTCCATTTTCGACGTTCCCAAGCTCTTGTTTTCTATCGGGCCCTCCTTTCAACACGACCCGATACGTTGTGGAGCGTAAAATTATCAATTTTCGCCATAAAGAGCGTTTAGCAATTTGATTTTTTCATTTGTATAATGTTTAAAGCCATCGTTATACGATTTCGGATCTTTCGGATTGGCGAAATGAGTGATTTCCCGGGAAACCGGGTCGATCAATTTGCTTGATGCCCCGCAGCCTAATCCGATAATCGTTTGCATTTCTTCCATGATGATTATATTGTATATACTCTCATAACCCTTCCGGGAATATCCGACATTTTCTAAATTTCCTAAAATATTTTTTTGCCGGTACAAATAATAAGGCTCATAATGATTTGCCTTTGTCCATTCAACCGCTTTATTCATCATTTTTTCTACTTCGCTTCGTTCAGCTACTTTATATTTTTCTTTGTTTTTTGTCATTTCCGATGCCCGCTTAAAGGAAAGCGTGTGGACAGTCAATGATTCAGGCATCAATTTGGCTGTCTCCTCAAGGGTGAACTCAAATTCTTTTAACCCTTCCCCCGGCAGTCCAATAATTAAATCCATGTTGATGTTGTTGATGCCCATTTCCCTAGCTAAATGAAATTTTTCAATCGTCTCCTCAACTGTATGATGTCTTCCGATTGCTTTCAATGTTTCCTGTATATATGATTGAGGATTAATGCTGATTCTGTCTATGTTCCATTTTTTTAAAACATTCAGCTTCTCTCTTGTAATTGTATCCGGCCTGCCGGCTTCTACTGTGATTTCCCGAATGCGATCAACATTTGGAAAAGATGTATACATTTCTTCATAAAGCATATCCATTTCTTCTGCCGTAATGCTTGTCGGTGTCCCTCCGCCGTAATAAACGGTCGTAATATTGATGCCTCGTTCTTTTAACCATTCGCCGATCATTCTCATTTCATAATGCAGACCGCCGAGAAAAGAATCAACTTTTCCTTGCTTGCCGCCAATAGCATAGGCAGGAAAGGTACAATATGCACATTTTGTCGGGCAAAAAGGAATGCCGATATAAATGCTTACTTCTTTTGTCAAATTGTAAAGATCAGGAACAACAGTTAATTGTTTTTCTACAATTTGTTCCATGATGCGAATTTTTTCATTTGATACGAGCAAATCTTCTTTTAATTGTTTATAAATTTCTTCATTTTTTCTTCCTTCAAGCTTCTTTTTATGAAAAAGCTTAGTGGGTCGGACACCTGTTAAAATCCCCCATTTTTGCGTAATTCCCGTATACTGTTGAAGAGCTGTTACATAAACATTCAATACCGCCTGCTTCATTTGTTTGAATTGTTCTTTTTCATCTGTTGCGGTAAAGCTTTTTTCTAAAAAAGCTTCATACGTTTTTCCTTCTGCTTTTAGCTCGCAAGCCAACCGAAAATCACTTTGTCTGAATTCGAAATTGAATAATGCTTCGATATCATGTTCAGAAGGTTTTAAAAAAATTTCGGCTTCTTCAAAAAACAAATTAGATATTAACTGAAGAGGCCGCATAAAACGTTCATCATTTATGCCGCTGATTTGAATGCGCATGTGATCACCTTGTCGAATAGAATAAAACTCCTTATAGTGTACTAAAGGGGATTTTTTCAGTCAATACGAAAGGGCTTGTCTAAAAAGTCCATAAAAACAGAGCGAATGGAGAAAACAATGAGTTTTTCCATTCGCTCTGTTTCCTTATTTTTGAAATTGGTTTGGGAATTTGCGGCCCATTTCAGTATGTTGTGGGCCATTGCCACAATCCCGAATTCTGTTCGGACTTTATGAAGCCCCCGTAACAGAAATCGAGTGAAACGCAAATTGCCCTTGATGTTACCGAACACACTTTCGACATCCACTTTACGCTTCGCATAAAGAGCTGCCTTTTGTTCGTCACCAAGAGCTGCTTTGGCTTTCGCTTTCATTTCTTCATAAATCGTGTTCCAATATACTCGACGATTTCCTTTGGCTTTCGTACACCCATTCTTCAACGGGCAATCCGTACAATCTTCACACTCGTACACTTTCAAATCTTGTATGTATCCAGATGCATTTTTTCTTTTTTGATAATACTTGAATACGACTTTCCGATTGTTCGGACAGATAAAGCAATCGTCTTCTTCGATGTATTTCCAGTTTTGTACTTTTGATAAATCCTTTTTAAACTTTTTACTTTGTTCCTTCAAATAGGTTTGGTATGGGGCTAATAATTCAAAACGAGGTTCTTTTTCTTCGCCAATCGCATATAAATAGTTTTCTTCACTCGCATATCCTGCATCGGCAATGACATACTTGAGTTTCTTTTCCTTCGGCATCGATTCCAATAACTTTTCCATAAATGGTTGGAAACAGCGAGTATCTCCTGGATTTTGATAAATTTCAAATCCCACGATAAATTGATGTTGTGTGGCGAGTTGAACATTATAACCCGCCTTGAGTTGGCCGTTTTTCATATGGTCCTCTTTCATTCGCATAAAAGTGGCCTCATGGTCGGTTTTCGAGTAGCTATTTCGTTCACCTAGAATCTGTTTTTGTACTTTGTATTTTCGTAATCGTGGAAGATAATCCGTTTGAATCGTTTTCAGTTGTTTGGTGAGTTGGGATTTTTTAGAGCGAAGTTCTTTTTTTCTTTCTTTGTCTTCTTCCTGTTTATAATCTTTTTCCAAAGCTTCTATTCTCTCAGAAAGTTGTGCCGATGATTTTTCTAATTCTTCTTCTAATTGTTCTTCTTTTAATTCCTCCAAGGCGATTTGGTGCGCTTCTTGTAGAAACGATTGAATTTTGGCTCGTAGTTTCTGATCATATTTTTCTACGGATTTTCGCCATACAAACGTATATTTGTTGGCATTCGCTTCTATTTTCGTACCATCCACAAAAATATGGTCGAGGTCGATAAGTCCTTGTTCTACTAGTTGAAGGACAAATTGTTCAAATACAGAATCCATCATGTTTGACATACGAACACTACGAAAATCATTTATTGTGCGATGGTCAGGGGTTTGCAATCCCGCCAACCACATCATCGGAAGATTTTCTTTCACCATTTGCGCTATTTTCCGACTTGAATAAACATTTTGAGTGTACGCATATAAAATCACTTTCAATAACATTTTAGGGTGATAGGGTGCACGACCCCCACCAACATAATGAGTATACAACACTTCATCCGGAATCGATTCCACCATTTCATCCACTAAACGGGCGACATGATTTTCAGGAATATACATTTCGATATCTAAAATGCTCATGACTTGACGATTGCAATAAGGTTGGAAAACTAGTTTTTTGCGTTTCTTATTCTTTTGAACCTCTATTTTTTGAATACCCTCTAGAGTCATTTCTAATTGCGTGTTATAATTTTCTTGAATAGTCATTTGATTATTCATAAGAAATCGTCCTTTCTGTAGAATGTTTTTTGGTCAATTTCATTCTATAAAAAAGGACGATTTTTTTGTACCCTAAAAACAGAAAAAAGGGCTGAGCCCAAGGTCGATTCAATCGACTTTTCGGACAGCCCCTTATCTGTTTTTAATTTTATTTAAAAATTTAATTGGGTATTGTTTTCGGAAATGCTCTTTTACCATATATGAAACACCTTGTTCATCATTCGACCTCGTGATCCAGTCTGCTGCCCGTTTTACTTCAAACGGAGCATTCCCCATCGCAACCCCCAAACCTGCCTGCTGGATCATATCCAAGTCGTCAAGGCCGTCGCCGATTGCGACCATTTCATCCAGCTTAATGCCTAAATGATTGCCAAGTACCTGCAAGCCATTCAGTTTAGATATTCCCTTTGGAACAATTTCAATTTTTCCGTCATGAATCTCGATCACATCTACATCATAAAAAGAATCAAGTATCGTTTTTTCCGCCTCTTTCAATTCCTCCTTCGTATCAAAATATACATCAATTTTTGGGGCAGCTACTGGCTCATCAATTAACGCATCAGCAAGAGATTCTACAAATTGAATTGGATAAAAAAGCGGATCTGACGAATTCAATAGCATTTTGCTTACAAGATTTGAAGAGATTTTTTTCCGGTTGCCGATCGAAAAACGCTCATGAATGATTCGAATATTACAATTAAAATATTCGAGCACTTGCACAATATTAAATGTTTTTTCTTCTGAAATTCGCTTCACATAAAGAGGTTCATCTAAACGGTTTCCGATGAACGCTCCCCCATGAGTAATTAAGTGGCTGTCTATTTTGAGCGCCTTTGCAACTTTTTTTGCCGATTGAAAATGGCGGTTCGTCACCAAAGTAATATATACATCCTTTTTTTGAACAAATTCTATCGCATCCTTCGTAGAATGCTGAAGGCGTCCATTTGAACGGAGGAGCGTTCCGTCGATATTTAAGGCAAGCAAGCGGTAGAGCATGTGTTGTCCCCCTTCTCTTGTTGTTAAATTCTATTATGAAAATATGTCCTTGTGAGACAAATTAGAACTTTTGTGTACTAAAGGAAGGGGAAACATTATGACACCGATTCATATTGAACAGAAAACATTTCATTTAGTACTAGGGCAACAGCGCCAATGACCGTCGCTTGATCTCCCAGCTTTGACAACACAATTTCTGTTTTTTTCGCTTGCTCTGTCAAAGCTCTTTGTTCAACCACTTCTTGAATCGGAGTTAAAATAAAATTCTTTGCCTTTGCTAATCCGCCCCCAATAATAATACGCTCTGGATTGAATAAATGGATAATGTTCATGATGGCAATTCCTAAATACCTGCCAGTCTCCTCTAAAATGTCTTTAGCAAGCAGGTCTCCTTCTAATGCAGCCTCATAAATCAGTTCTCCGTTCACATTTTCTATCATTCCGTTTGTCCGTTCTATTAATTTCGTTTTATACCCAAGGGATATTTTGTTTAATGTACGCTGTTTTATCCCTTCAGACCCAACAAGCGCCTCTAAACATCCGTCTTTCCCACACGAACATTTCAAACCGCTGCTTTCTATAAACATATGGCCGATTTCACCCGCTAGTCCGTTCGTTCCATGAAACAGCTTCTTATTTAAAATCAAACCTGCCCCAACTCCATGACTGATCTTAATGCATACAAGATTGCTAATTCCCACCCCGCTGCCAAACCAGTTTTCGCCTATTGCCATGGCACGAACATCATTTTCAATTTTGACAGGAAGACGAAATTCTTTTTCAAGCTCTTTTTTTAACGGTACATTTCGATGCTGCAATTGGGGAGCAAAACCGCTTGAACCTTCATCTGCGTCAATCCTGCCATGAATACCGATGCCAATTCCTACAAATTTTTTTAATTCTATACAAGCTTCATCCATCATAATGTAAAGCTGTTTGGCAATCATTTGGAACAAACGTGAACTCGTCATCTCTTCTTTCATGGTGATTGTTTTATATAAAAGTGTTTGAGCGTTTAAATCCGTGATGGCAAATCGGATTTCCCTCGGGCTGATATCAATACCGAAAACATAAAAATTTGATGAGTTGATTTTCAACAAAATGGGTTTTCTTCCCCCGCTGGAAGATCCGGTCTGCCACTCTTTTACCAATCCTTCTTCCAACAATTCATTTACAATATTTGTGACTGTTGGAGGTGTTAATTTTGTTTCTTTCGCAATGTCAGATCTTGAAATCGATCCGTGTGTCCGAATTGTATTAAGAATTAAAGATTTATTCAATGATTTCATTAATTGGAAACTGCCGACAATTTTTTCATCTTTCATGACAACCACCCCGAAATATACAGAGGCTCGTAATGTAAACCCTTACATTTTAGTATCTCAATGAATCAAGGTTTTCGCAAGTAATATTTTATTAGAAATTCCTACAGCTCGACGCTGAAAGAGGTAATGAATAGAGTATGAAAGGGGATTTCTCCCCTTTCATGTTTCATAATTTATTTTTCTAAATAATGGATTTCAGAAATTTTAACAGCTGTTTTTCCTCCAGGTATGTCTAAATCAATCGAATTTCCTCTCATTTCAAGCAGCAGCTGATTACCGATGGGAGATAAAAATGAAATTTTCCCTTGGTCAGGATCAGCTTCTTCAGGAAAACAGATTGTATATGTTTCTTCATCCTCTTCTTCCAAATATACAATTTTCACTGTCGCCCCAATAAAAACTTTTGTGAAAATATCTTCATCTTCTTGATTAAAAAGCTGTTCCAATTCCCTTACATATTGCAAAAACTTTTTTTGATTATTCATATAAAATCGGCCGATTGGAGAAGTTCTGTCATTTTGTTGTTTCTGAAAAAGCGTTAATTGTTCTCGCAATGCCGTTTTTAAGCTGGATAGCGTACTATGGCTCATAAAATATGCCACCTCCTTTTTCTTTAATAAAAAAATGGAAAATGAGTCTTTGATTCATGATCTGTTCCCTCCAATTTTGAAAATGAAAAAAGAGATGCACAAAAAGTACATCTCACTCTAGACTACCAAATATTTTACTTTTTTCAATAAAATCCTTGATTTGATATTCTTTTCTTTTACTATTCACTTTTTTTATAAAGCTCATCAAGCGGCTCCAAAATAATGCTGGTTATCCTCTGTAAAAGCATATTCATGCTTTCCTCTGCTTTCAACAATGCAGCAATCTTGCCGTTTTGCTGTACTAATTGAACGCATTTTTCTGCATGAATAATTTCTTCTTCAGTAATTTCTTTTCCGGTTACTTGTTTTTCATGCAGGTTTAATTGAGTGCTGCGAAAGTTCTGGAAAATGTTTTTCGCTGATTCATCGTGTTGGACATCATCATACAATTTTTTTAATTGAATATATTCCTTGCTTTGTTCTAATGCTTTTTTCAAATCGTACGCGGAATTATATAAAATATTAGACACTCCTAATCCCTCCTCGCTCCGCGAGCCCTTTTAGCTAATATAAAGGATGACAAGGCCGCCTGTCAAAAAAGTTTTAAAATTCCCTTACACCCTGAGGAATTTTTTAGAAGTTCGGGAAGCTACGGTTTCATTTCATGAAGAGGAGAGTTATTAATTGTGCCGATTCTCCTTAGCTTTACGTCAACATCCACATGAACCGGTATATCTTTAAAATGAGAGTGCCAATCTTTTTTAACTTTATGCCAAATCGACGGATGGCTGCGATGAAGGGCTTCTCCAAATCCAAAAATATCTACTTCATATTTTTTCTGGGAAGCTTGAATAGCTGTCAGAATATCTTTTTTAACCTTTTCCTCAGCTTTTTTCTGCAAAAGGTTTATCGTTTCTATTTTCTCCAAATCCATTCGTTCGCATTGAACCTCGGCTACCGCCCCATCTATATGCAGCTGAACGGTGCCTTTAAACTGATGACCGTCAACTTTTGTTTGAATCTTGCTGTTTGTTCGGATCGTTTCAATTGCCACCTTCTTCTCTTTGCATGGCACATTAATGACTGCTCTTTGCACTTTTCCTAATGCATAATGGAGACCATTGCTTTCCTTCTCCGTTAACCAGTCAACTAACTTATCTTTCCTCATGATAGCTACACTACCAAATTTGAGATACGCATCAGCTTTTGTTTTTTCAACATTTTCTATTTTTTCTCCAGCTTCAGGATTGCCTATTATTTCTACACCTATCACATGAGGTTCAATGCCTTTATAAACTAACTCGTTGACAAATTGATTGATTTCTATTGTTTCGATAGGCCCCCATGATTTTTCAGATAACTTTAATGAAGAACTTAATTTATGTGCGGGAATTGTCTCCAGCTGGCTAAGTACTTTTAAAATGTTTTCAGCTCTAGTGTTTTTAGCGATAGAGAGATAAAAATCTGTCCGAAATTCTTTCCCCCTTACTACATAATCAATAATTTCCCCCATTCCTTCTTTTGCTAAATCCTCTCCAATAATCAACATGCGGAGATGACTTGAATAAACGGCTCTTGGCGAGAAAGTTGTCACTTTTCTCATCGCCTCAGACAATGTACGCGCTTTCGACTGGAATGTTCTAACAGGAGCTTTTGTTATTCCCCCTTGTTTTACAGTTGCTACCTGTCCCGGGTTGATCACTTGTATCGTTACAAGTAATTCATCATCTACTTTGTCTATTCCTAATGCTGAAACGATTGCGATGTCATTTAACTCCCTCCGATCCCAGCAGCCTGCCAGCAACATGATGGACGCCAATATGAATAAAAGACTTGTCAACCGCTTATTCATCTATTTCCCCTCACATGACGCTGACGTTTTTTCATTAGAGCTGTACCCAACAGGATGAGAGGAAAAAGAAACCCGATCGTTAAAGAGTACAAAGGCCAAATATTATGTACAAACTCAAAAAAGTGAACGATGTTCGGATGGAAGGCGATCGCATACACAATCAGCATCATAGAAATAGGAAGAGTAATCGAACGATAATCTTTTATTTTAAATAGTTGAGAGAGACCTAAAACAAAAGCATAAAAACTGATGGTTAGCTTATAAAAAATAGATAAAAACCAAATTCCCGCCATAATAACCTCTACGCGTTGAAAAAATTTTCCTATTTCAATTTTTCTTGCCAGGGCGTAGCTCGGATATATTTGTCTGGCTGTATTTTCGACACCTAAAACAAGAATAGAAAACATGACAACAAATGTAAGCAGGATTCCTCCAATTATAACGCCTACTAAAAATCCTTTTTCTGCTCCTTTTTGATGATTGACAAAGGGAGCAATCATTAAAAAAACGATTAATTCTAAATTCGACAGACTAATAAAATGATAAAACCCAAATAAAATCGGTTTCATTCCTTCTCCCAATATCGGTTGCAGGTTTCCTATTTTGATTTGAGGCAAAATCGCGATGAAATAGATTGCTAAAAGGATGAATAGCCATAATGAAATGATTTCTGAAGAACGTCCAATCACTTCTAATCCTAAAAGGGTTGCCATAACAACGACTCCCATAAAAACAATATGGATAGCATCGATCGGTGTATCAGGCATCATTTGAGTAGTTGTAAAGTCGCCGATTTCCCTGAGCAATGCACCCGATAAAATAAAAGCATACATGAGAAATAATGCAACCGCGAATTTTCCAATCCATTTTCCGAGCAAAAGCTCGCATATTTCTACAAGAGTCATATTTGGAAAAATTGAATATATTTTAATGTACATAAGCACTAAAAGAATGGAGATGATGACCGTAAAAATGGTTGCTATCCAAGCATCCTGTTTCGCATCATTCACTAATGCAGTAGGAGCAACGAGAATTGAACTTCCAATCGTAAATAATAAAACTAACATTTTATATTGATTTGCTGTTATTTTCCCGTTGTCTAACATACCTTCACCAACCTCTTATTGAAATATTTTGTTCACTGCTTCGCTTAGCGGCTGGTAGATCCATGTGAGCAATTCAATCGGATTTGGAATAGGAAAATTAATGCATCTGGCAATACTTAATCCTGTTCCTAGAAAAAGAAAAATGATAAACACAATAAAATCCTTCCAGAGCTTATGTTTTAATAGCAGCAGAGCTTCGATTATAAAAATACATGCAGAAACGAAAAGAATGCCGATTATGTTCCACATTCATTTAATACCCCTTTAGGTAATCTATTTCTTCTTTCGTTGATTTTCGTTTTGAAAAAGTGATTTCTCTCTTTTCGTATTTTGCTGTGAACTAAAAACTCGTGGTCGAAAAATAAGCAGACGGCGGGGCAGACGAATAAAAACGTCCTTTTGATCTGCCAGCGTAAACGGAGCCATTGGACTTAAATAAGGGACGCCAAATGAACGAAGACTGCTCAAATGAAGAACTAGCGCCACCAATCCAAGGATAATTCCGAACAAACCGAAAGATGCGGCAAGCCCCATAAAAACAAATCGTAACATCCGCACGGTGATCGCTAGGTCATACGAGCTGACCATAAAACTTGAGATAGCTGTAAATGCTACAACAATTACCATTGCGGCGGAAACAATTCCCGCGTCTACTGCTGCCGTCCCGACAACTAATGTTCCAACAATTGAAACGGCTTGTCCGATAGCTCTTGGCATTCGAAGTCCTGCTTCCCTTAAAATTTCAAGCATAATTTCCATTAGAAATGCTTCAATAAATGCGGGAAACGGAACGCCTTCCCTTTGGGCGGCAAGACTGATCAAAAGCTGTGTCGGCAGCATTTCCTGATGAAAAGTTGTAATAGCAACATAAAGAGACGGTGCAAGGAGCGCAGTGAAAAAACCGAAAAAACGGAGAAAACGAATTAATGAACTTATATCTGCGCGTTGATAATAATCTTCAGGGGATTGCAGAAATTGCACAAAAATTGACGGTACAGTTAAAACGAAAGGAGTGCCGTCCACTAAAATGGCTACGCGGCCTTCAAGAAGATGTCCTGCCACGATATCAGGACGTTCCGTATTATAAATAGTTGGAAATGGCGTGTATGAGTCATCTTGAATCAGCTCTTCGATATAACCGCTCTCTAATATTCCATCAATATCAATTTGTTCAATTCTGCTTCTGACCTCCTGCACCACTTCTTCTCTCACAATCCCTTTAATATACATAATGCTGACTTCCGTTTTTGTTACTTTTCCGACTTTTTTTGATTCAATCCATAAACGATGGTCTTTTATCTTTCTGCGAATAAGGGAAGTATTGACACGCAAATTTTCCGTAAATCCTTCCCGAGGACCGCGAATAGTTGTTTCAGTTGTTGTCTCTTGGACTCCCCTCTCCTTTCCGCCTTTCATTTCAACGGCAAAGCCTTGTTCGTATCCATCGAATAATAAAACAACTTTTCCAGACAGAACAGCATTCGTGATAACGTTGAAATCATGCACATCTTCAATCGAACCGACGGTCAAGACCATTTCTTTTATATAATTGAGCAGCGTCAAACCTGCCAGATCTTTCAGATCCACTTCATTTCTTCTCAATTCAAACATTAACGATTCCATAACAAAATTATGATTCGCTTCACTGTTAATCAAACCGTCCGTATAAATAATCCCGACGCGGATTTCCCCTTGTCTTCCTATTCTTATTTCCCTTGTAACAATGTCGCTGCTGTTGCCAAATGCTTCTCTAATTTTTTTTAAGTTTTCATGCAAGCTGCGTTTGATCGTTTCTTTGCTTTGCGGTTGCTCGCTGCTATCTTGCTTTTCCTTGTCTGCTAATAGCTGTTCAAATGACTTTTTATCGATCGATTTCTTAAAAAATTTTAAAAAACTCATGCCGAATCCCCCTAACGTTTTTGAACCTTTTACTTGTAAAGTGCCCAATTGTTCTTTTAATATGTAAAAAATCCCATGAAGCAGGCGGTTTGCCTGTTTTCATGGGATTAAATAAACAGAATGATAATCGATTGTACGAACCCGATTATACCACCAAGGAGAGCGCCTAAGTAGGTAATCATTTTAAATTCCCTTTTGGAAATAGTCAGTACAACTTCTTCGAGACGTTCAACCGAGAAGGATTCTACCTGTGCCGTCACAATTTCATCGATATCGAAAGCTTTCATAATCTGTTCCACACTGTTTTGCAAATAAAGAACAGAGCTGGAAATGACGGCTGGCAGCATTTTTTCCATAACTGCTTGTTTATACGGCTGGATAAGCTCTGAAATTGGTTTATCCAATGTTTCGTAGATACGTATTTTTTCCGAAATAAGTTTTGCAATGGACAAGCTTGTCTTTTCTTTGTCCATCCTGCTTGTGAACTCAGAAACCGGCATTTCAAGCAATCGGCTCCATTCTTTAAAAAGAATGGAATAAATCAGATCAATCGTCCCTTGATGACGAAAAAACTTTGCTGCTTCTAATTGAATTTTATCTGCGATATTCAAGTTTCCTAAAAACATTTGAATCATGCCGCCAAACGTTCCTTTTTGTTGAAGAAAGTCATCGATCATTCTTTGCAGCGCTTGTTTCCCTTCATCACTTTCAACATATTGAACGCCTTTCATTGCAATCCATTCTGCAAGACTAGGAATTTGCAATTCGATGTTCTTCTTCCATTCTTGCGGCAAAAAATGACTGACTTTTTGATCTGTATTGAAAAAATGAAGTATGCTTTTTTCAATCGCTCGTTCAAGTCGGGTGGCAATCATTTCCTTGCTGTTGGATACTCCATACTCTTCCAGTAATTCCGTTAAAGTTTTTTGTTTGGCAAGCCAAGCATCTATCGATTGAAGCAGGAATGATTGTATTTTCTGCTGGAAGGAGACCTCCTCCATTTTCTTTTTGATTCCTTCTGGTGTAACTAAATGCTCGATCACCATTTTTCCTAGCTGCCTAGCCAGCTCATCCCGGCGTTTCGGAATAAGGCCTGGCGTAAAGGGAAGCTTTTTTCCAAACAAATAGATTGGTCTATATGGGCGAAAAAGCATTTTAATGGCAATGTAATTCGTAACACCGCCAATAAATGCACTAATTACGACCATCATAGCTGATGTTAATATAAATTCCATTTGCATCTTCCTCACTGTTTATTCACAAGATCAACTGCCAGACATACGATATCATAGCATGATTTACCTAAGTTAATATTATAAATCGGTTAACATTTGTAAGCAAACGGGGTAATTCAAATGGCAGAAACAAAAATTTTAATGATTCCACTCGAAGAAAAAAACGGTTTCTATATGGAAATAAGCGATTCTTTGCAAAAAGCTTTGACCCTTCCACTGATCCAAACGTTTTCCTTACATTGCGGCCAAGAAACAGTTAAAACAAAAGCCTCCTTCATCCGAAACGAAAAAATCGTTCTTTATGCCAGTGAAGAGATTTACAACGCTCTTCATCTTCCTATAAAATCTTTAACGCTTCGTCTTCAGTATGATAAATTCACCAACACCTTCAAACTTGGACCGGTCATTTGTGTATTGATTGATTCTATTCAGGACGATGAAAAAATCCAGTTTGGAAATATTGATGATTTTTGTAAAGAGATGGCGAATTACTGTGCGGAAATTGGCGCATTTTTTTGTATTTCAACATTAACTGATCTGCAGCAAAATCAGAAGAAAGGGTTTCATTTATCTCATCAAAATTGGAAAAAGGAAACCATTCCTTGTCCTGACGTGATTTATAATCGGATTCGATCAAGAAAATTAGAGTATTCTCAAAAATATTTGAAGTTTTTGCAATTTGCAGCTGCAAACGATATACCGGTGTTTAACCACCGCTACTTAAACAAATGGGAAATTCATAAAATTTTTGCGTCCAACCAGCATCTTCTTCCCTACCTTCCAAAAACGATGCTTTTAACAAAAAAATCAGATTTGCAAGTGTTTGTAAATGATTTTCAAGACGTATTTATTAAACCGATTAACGGCAGTCAAGGGAGAAGAATTATTCGCTTGAAAAATAAAAACGATCTTTTCGAAATATACTTTACCCATCCCGGTAAAAGCGAGCAGCCAATTATTTTTCATTCCTTTCAGGAAATGTATAAACATCTCTTTCCATATCTCAAAAGAGAACCGCATATTATTCAGCAGACAATCGACACAATCAACTTGGATAATCGACCGCTTGATTTCAGGTTTCTATGCCATAAAATCAATCATCAGGGCTGGAAAATAACCTCTTCTGTCGCCCGCCTTTCCGCTAAAGATCAATTTGTTAGCAATTTAGCTAAAGGCGGTGAGCTGTATAAAATAAAAAAAATCTTATCTGACATTTTTGACAAAAGCACTTGTTTACATCTTTGCAGCATTCTTTCAGAAATAGCACTGGAAGCCGCCAAAACAGTTGAAATGAACGTGGAGGGAGAATACGGGGAATTTGGAATTGATATGGCTGTAAGTGAGGATCAGAAACCATGGATTTTAGAAGTCAATACAAAGCCATCCAAAAATATTGAATACTCTCTCAATCCTTCCATTCGTCCGTCTGCCAAAGCAATCATCCGTTATTGTTTCTTGATAAGCGGTTATGATGTTTCATAACGATTCATATAATAATTGGGTAAATATAGATAAACGGAGGCAGGCGGATATTTGTGGCAGAACCTCTTTTGTCTTTCGGATTTTTAGTCAATAAATATTTTCATGAAGCAGCCTATTTTAAAAATATTTCAAAAGCGGCAAAAAAATTGAATATGAAATGTATTATGTTTCGCCCGTTGGACGTACAATTCGCAAATGGTACGTTAACGGGATTTACATTCAATTTAACATCTAATAAATGGGAGCGAAGTACTTTTCAACTTCCACATTATATTTATGACCGCTGTTTTTATGGCAAAGATGCTGCTTCCGTTCAAAACAAAAAAGCCGTTCAAAAATTAAAAATACAACAAAATGTTTCTTTTCTAGGCTACGGATTCCCAGATAAATGGAAACAATATAAAACATTAAAAACTGATCCATTCATTTATCAATATCTTCCTGAAACAGAATATTTCCAACATCCCGATCAAGTTTATACATTTTTGCAATCATATGAGGAATGTATCTTAAAACCAATTCACGGCAGTTCAGGAAAAGGAGTGCTTGTAATTAAAAAAGAAAAGGAAACGCTATTTCTATACTTTTTCATTGGAGCGAATCAAAGGATCGTCCGTTTGAAACATTTCAATCAATTAAAACCATTTCTTGCGAAGAGACAAGTTGACTCATACATTCTTCAACGATTGCTCCCTTTAAAGGACAAACAGCAGCGTCCATTTGACTTGCGCATTTTATTTCAAAAAAACGAGTTCGGTCAATGGATTATGCAAGGAAAAGGAATTCGAATCGGTCAAAAACATACGTATGTATCCAACTTGTCAAAAGGCGGTTCTGTCGTTTCCCTTGAACAATGGGAAAAAGATATTCCAAGGCAGCGATTGAACCATATTTATAACCAAATCGAACAGCTTGCTCACCATCTTCCGCAAAAAATTGAAAAAAATTTTGCTCCTTTATTTGAGCTTGGTGTGGACATCGGCATTGATTTGCAAAATGAAACGATATGGATTCTAGATATTAATTCTAAACCAGGGAGAAATGTCGTTTTAAAAACAGATCCTGCGAGAAAAACAGTTCTGTACGAAGCTCCTGTCCGCTATGCCCGCTACTTGCAACACTCTCTACAAACCGGGGTGGAAATAAATGATTTATCAAATTAAACAGGCAGACCACCTAAACCAAACCGTTTTGCTTCCTAGCTCTTTTTCCCATGTAACGATCGAATCGATCTCTTTCGGCAAACGGAAAATAGCGTGCCGTTCTATTCTCCATCACGAAGACAGCCAAAGCATTTATATTTCAAAAGATATTGCCGAATCTCTGCTTTTACCTAAAAATATTAGGATCAAAGCTTTAGTCCATAGTGAAACGCTATTTTTAGGCCCCGTTGTCGGCATTTTCACAGCAGGTTTTTATAAATCCCTTTTACGCCCATTAGGCGACAGATCGATATTTTTTTCAAAATTAGTGGTCAACGGCTGTTCAACAGGCGCTTTTTGTTTTGTATTTGGGATACATCAAATTCATTGGGATTTAGAGATGATTGAAGGCTATTCATTCAATGAATCCGGATGGGTAAAAATAACCGTTCCATTTCCAAATGTCATCTATGATCGTCTTCCAAATCGGAAGGTAGAAAACTCAGACTACTTTCAGTCTGCGAAAAAAAACTTATTTATGCGCTCAATTCCGCTTTTCAACTCAGGCTTTTTCAACAAATGGGATGTCCATCATATTTTATCCAAAGATGGGACAGTAAGGCATTACTTGCCGGAGACATATCATGCTCCGTCTATAAAAACAATTGAACAGCTGATTAACCGCTTTCAAACGATTTATTTAAAACCTGAAAACGGAAGCCTTGGCCTAGGAATATTTAAGCTGGTGAAAAATCGGAAAAATGGATCAATTCTTTGCTGCTATTATGATGAGAACGGAAAAGGCCAGTTGAAGCTGTTCTCTTCTATTGAAGGCTTTTTGCAGCGTTTTTTTGCACAGCGATCATTAGATCAATATATTGCTCAACAAGGCATTTCCCTTCTTCAATCGAGTGGAAATCCTGTCGATTTCCGCGTGCACACAAACAAGAACGAAAACGGAATCTGGCTTGTCAGTGCAATCGCTGCGAAATTGGCCGGAAAGGGAAATCCTACAACACACGTAAAAAACGGAGGAACAATAAAATCTTTGCATGAATTATCATTGCCGCTGAATAAAGAGGACATTTACCGTTCACTTTCCACCGCGGCTCTTTCTATTAGCAAGGCGATTGATCGCAAAATGGACGGTGAAATCGGAGAAATCGGTTTTGATTTCGGCATCGACAATAACGGGAACATATGGCTATTTGAAGCGAACTCGAAGCCTGGCCGCTCCATTTTTATGCATAAAGATTTGCAGCAAGAAGACCGGCTAACATTGCGCTTTCCATTCCAATATGCCGAATATTTAATGAAAAAAACAATTTCAACTGAGGAGATCTATGATGCCCCATGAAATGCTCGTCGGAATTTTAGCTGGTGATAACGATCGAAGCGGTTCTTTTTATGGAAACATTTCGTTATTTAAAGCTATACAAAGACATTTGGCTGAGCAGAACAGTTCAAGCTTTGTTTTTACACCTTCTGGCATGAAAGAAAAATCGATCGTCGGCTATATATATGAACCGAACGAAAATCGCTGGTTGAAAAAAAAGTTTCTATATCCAGATGTTGTCTATAATCGCTATCCGTTTCGCGATACAGTTCAAAAAACAGATTTCGTTTTCCGCTCTTTAAACAAAAAAAACATCCCATATTTCAACAGACATTTTTTTAATAAATGGGATGTCATTACTTGTTTGCAAAAAAATAAGCACCTTCTTCCTGTCATACCTGAATCGCAATTGGCAACATCGAAACAAGATTTTTATACATTTTTTGAAAAATACCCCTCCGTTTATTTAAAGCCTGTTGGACAAAGCCAAGGGAAAGGAATCATTAAAATAACAGCCGAATCCAAACATAACTACATTATCAAAACGGTAAATTCTATAAAAAATGAATCTTCATTGGAAAATATTTGGAAAGAAATAAAACATTTCATTTTAAACGAGCCGTATATGATGCAGCAGGAGATCGTTTCCGATCAGATTAACAGTCAGAAATACGACTTGCGCATTCTCGTTCATTACAGTCAAAACCAATATGTTATTTCGGGAATTGGCGTGCGCGCATCTAAAAACATTACAACACATGTAGTACATGGTGGCACTATCCTTCCCTTCTCCTTTGTCAAAAACCGTGTCGATACAAAAAAACTGGAAATTATTTGCCACGAAATTGGCAGCACACTCTCTCAATGTTTTCAATTCATTGGGGAATTTTCTATTGATGCTGGAATTGATACAAAAGGAAATATTTTTATTTATGAGGTTAATTCGAAACCGATGGTGTTCGATGAAAAAGACATATTCCAAAACGGAATTGTCCAACTAAGCAAATTGTTCCATCATTTAGCAAAAAATCGAATCGATTCCAAAAAACTTGATAAAAACGGATGCACAAGCCACAAATTTTTGTAATCATCCATGATATCATACATTCTTTTTATAATTTTACCTTTTCCTGAGCAACCTAATGAATAATTCCAGTGAATAAGGAGGGTAATACGGTTATGGATAAGGATAAGGAAGTAAAAGATTCGCTATATGAAGGTCGTGATCAATCGTTTATGGACATTGACAGAATGATTAATGAAGGTCTTTCAGGAGGATCTGTTCACTACCGTTACAATGCGACCAATATTGAAGAAGCAAGGGACCTCGAGGAAGAAGAACCGCCATTTGACATAGAGAAAAATAACAAAAAGTAAGCCTGATGTTTGAAAAACACATCAGGTTTTTTAAATTTTAGCTGTAAAAGAATTCAGAGCTTAAAAGCTTAAAAAGCCCCTTTCGTTATGTTTCCTGAATGATTGCATGCTCTTCTTCATGGCATTGGCTGCAATATAAAAGATGTATGCATTGATGATTTTTTAGTGAATCTCTTTTTCCATCTAAAAGCTTCATCAAGTCCATTTCCATATAAGCACTGTAGTCATCTAAATAATCAGTTATTTTCCCTGCATCCAATAAAATGCCTCCGCATTTGGAACAATACTTATGAAGTTGCTGAAATCCATTGCATAACGGACAGGCTCGCATGTGAAAACTCCTTTATTTGTTGTTGATTTATGTATAATGTTCCCTTTCTAGTCTGATTTACAGAGTAACGACACAAAACAGAAATTACCATTTCTCATTTCGAATAGATTTTTACATCCTACTCATACTACTTAATGAACACCATACATCCCGGTGGGTTAAGCCGAGTTTGGCAGTGAATCTTTTGATTCACGCTGGTGCAAATCCAGCTAACCCAGCCAAAAAAAATTTCACAAGGAGTTGAAAATTATGGCTCAACAAAACCGCAGCAACAACTCAAACCAACTTTTAGTTCCTGGTGCACAACAAGCGCTTGAACAAATGAAATACGAAATCGCAACAGAATTCGGAGTAAATCTCGGACCAGACACAACTTCCCGTGCCAATGGATCTGTTGGTGGAGAAATCACAAAGCGTTTAGTTGCACTTGCTCAACAACAAATTGGCGGTTTCCAACAACAATAACTAAAAAATTTATATTCATGGCTATGGAGGCACTACCCGTGTCTCCTTTTATTTGAGAATAAGGAGGTTTTTCAAATGACAGTTGGCACAAAATTGATGGAAACTATTTCAAGCTGTGAAAGTGCAGTTGCGAACTTACATAGCTTCGCACTGGAAACAGAAGATCAACAAGCTAAGCAGTTATACCAAAACCTTGCAAAACAACAACAGGAAGTGCTTGACCATTTAAAAGCGAGGCTAAATTACATTCAAAACGAAGAGCCGCAATTTAAACAGCTATAAATCAGGAGGGGACCATTCACTCTCCTGATATTTCCCATTTTGTGCTTGAACCCTTCCAATTCAGCTTCCTCTTTCTATTTCTGTTAATTCTAATCCTTCCAAGCTTCATTCCATTACAGGAAAATCGCACCTCTCTTCAACTTTCAAATCCACTCACGAAGTGTCGTGTTTCCCCCTTTCGTTCGAGCAGTTGTTATAAGCATTTAAAATCTGATCTTTCTAAAAACAATTGCAGTAATAAATCGTCTATAAAAACCTTAGATATCCGTTAGATCATCACACTGTGATAGACTGCCAAACAATCGAATTAATATTCAAAAAACAAAAAAATTATGGTAGATATTCCATGTACTATATAATATCTATTCCTAGAAAATTCACATAAACGTATACCCTCATCCGAACATATATCCGCAGAATACCGAAACCCTGAGCGTATCGCTTGTTTTCCAATTATATCGAATCCACTAGGAATGTCTAAATATATATTTCCCCCATATATATTTAGTAATTCTTTTATTGTATTGATACAAGAGTTATATTCTTTGTTAGTTAAAATATTGGAAAAAGGAATTAACCTGTTATCAGGCAATATTAACGGATTCACTTTAAAATCATTTTCGCTTCCGAATAAAGCAATTGAGGGTAGTTCGTTAATATTTTCCTTTGTAATCGGTATTATTAACACTTCACCTGATTTTTTTACATTTTCGTGTGTAACAAAATCATTAATTACTTCTAAATAATTGGAAGTAAAAAAGTGATTATTCTTCTCATTATTTAATGAGTAAATAGATATTCTATATAAACTAAATTGCTCATAATATTTATAAAAATATTCCATAGATTGTTGGTTGCAATCCATATCTATGACTAAATTATACCACGCTCCTTGCATGCATTAAAAATATCTGTTAAATCATAATTGTAAAAATCACCATATAAAGACAACCCCAGCAAGCTTGTATTCTTATATATAATTCGTAATCCTTTTTATTAACAAATCTATTTGGTTTTGGTTCACATCAATATGTTCTACTAATTCCCTTATATACCCCATTTGTACCAATTTGGAGAAAAGGACATGAATATGTTAAAATAAAGAAAATCTTAACAGCGTGGTGTATTAATATGAATGGACATAATACGATGGGGATGTTATGGCCTTTTAAGGTTCTGTTAAGATAATTTACAATATAAAGAGTGATTATTATGAAACGATTAGCTAATATATACTATTATTACTTTTTGATAGGAGGAGCAATTGCATTAATTATTTATGATTCTTTTGCTATCTATAATGATCAATCACATACAACGGCATTTTGCTTACTTATAAATCTAATCATGTTTACTTATACTTATTATCAATTATTTATGCGTGATAAAAATGAATCAACCTTGCTTGAAAAAATTGTATTAGTAATATTATTGCTTATTATTATTATTGGTAGTTTACTTGTTTATCTAAATACTAGTTTTCTTAAATAAATGCTGTTTTCATATAGATTGTTGATAACAAAAATAGTATATGAAGGTATCGAATATTGCAGAATGTGCGTTCCTGATGGTGGCGGATTGGCACAATGTTTACAAAGATTTCCATACTTTATCTGAAAACGAAAAATTAGAATTAGACCCTTTTAGGATCTAAAACGATATTTTCAAAATGGTTAGTATAGTCCGCAAAATTCATTTTTATAATGGTTTAGCTTGCGTTCATTGAAGTATTATCTCTGTTAATCGTTATAGCAATTACTGTTCATGCCAGCTCTTCCTTTGTAAGAATTGTGGAATTGTTTAACGAGATGATAGGTAGCTAGTTATCAGAAACAAAGTACTTCCACAAATGAACAGAAAACTCCGAATGGACAGTCGGAGAATAAAGACTGTCCAAATAGCTAAGGTACTAAAAATCCTGAATGCGGTTTGTTCACCTCGCTCAAATAAAAAGTCTGAAACACGATATCCACCTATTTTGATATCGTTTTCTTTAACTGATAAAGAAACTGCGGAGAAAGGACAAAAATTCAAAATTCTTATCAACAAAGCGGTATAGTTTAGCTGTTCTAATTACTATAAGTATGACTGATACTTTTGTTATAAGAGTTATACTTATTTTTCCATCCCCCTATCTCTTCCTTGTAATTATAATAAAATATAATACCGTGCGATTTTATATTTTCTAGTAATTTTGATATCGTTTTCTTTAACTGATAAAGAAACTGCGGAGAAAGGACAAAAATTCAAAATTCTTATCAACAAAGCGGTATAGTTTAGCTGTTCTAATTACTATAAGTATGACTGATACTTTTGTTATAAGAGTTATACTTATTTTTCCATCCCCCTATCTCTTCCTTGTAATTATAATAAAATATAATACCGTGCGATTTTATATTTTCTAGTAATATTATTTAATTTACAAAAGAGCTTAAATAAAGAACCAAAGAGGTTGTGCAACATTGCACAACCTCTTTGGTTAGAATGGCAAAAAGAATGTAATCGTTTTTGCAATCACATTTGATGTAGTTTTTCCTAAACCAGTATAATCGCTAATAACATTTGTTAAGAACTCCTCGACATCATCAACAAACCCAGTATAATGGCTAAGTACTTCTAAAAGCCCTCCCACGGAGAGTACACCTATGAGTTTATTTTTAGCAGATCTAGGTAAAGGTAGTTTATTAATTGCTCCTTTAATACCTCTATCAATAGATTTTTCATGTTTTTTTATTGCATTACTTATGGCTTTTACACTTACGCTACCTTTACTAGAAGGTGTAATAATTTGATTGCCAGGTGCAGTTGGAGAGGTAGCAGATGTTGGTAATATACCCTCCGCAGTTAATTCATTGATATAATCATCTGCATTAATTTGACTCTGTATCAATGCTTGTTCGATTTCTAATGCATCTTGTACGCTAATTACATTTTGATGATTTTGTTTATTCACTGTTAGTTTTTCATTTGTTGGTTCGATAATACTTGCGTAACTTAATGAAGGGCTGATTGTTGCTACTAGTAAAGCAGCAGACGTTAATGAAATTAAACTTTTTTTCAAGATATATCTCCTCCTAATCTATTTTATACAATAAATATAATAACATATTAATAGGTGTATATCCTATTTATACCATATTGTTCTTTATTATTTTCCTCTTGTTTGAGAACCCACTGTAATTAACTAGGTATTTTTATAAAATAAAAATATATACGCTCTCTCACTTGTACTTATAACTTGTCATATAATCTACATTATATGTCTAGCAATATCGTCTTTTTTATGATATACTCGTCATATAATGTTATTTTTTCAATTGATTTTTTGCTCTTCGAACCCTTTTAAACTAGTCGTATAAGTGAAAGGATGGAAAAGATGCTGCACGAATATGAAACATATTTGCAAGAGAAGGGATTTTCTCCTAACACCGTGATCTCCTATCTCAATGACGTGAATCAGTTTTTGAAAGACTTGCATCTTCGTCCAGGCGATTACGTCACATCGGCTGACATCCGTAAATGGATTCAGCAAATGTTGAATCCGGTAGAAGGGAAACCGTTGGCTATCTCTACGATCAATCGCCGTCTGAATTCGCTGCGAAGCTTCTATGCGTGGGCGGTGGAACACCATAAGATTGAACAGAACCCAATGAAAGACATCCAGGATTTAAAATCAGCCGATGAAGATAACGAAAAAATCATGTGGCTCACAGAAGAAGAATTCGAGGACTTATTGCATCGGATGCGGAAAAAACCGGTGCAAAGCCGGGGAGTCGATCCTGAAGAGAAATATCGCCGGGACCGCGCGGTGGTGTACTTGCTTACCTATGCAGGATTGCGGGTGGAAGAGTTATCCAATTTAAAATTAACGGACTTAGATTTAGAGATGAAACGAATTCGAATCGTGGGAAAAGGGATGAAGGTAAGAACAGTGCCGATCTCGAATATCTTGCTGGCAGAACTCGAGGATTGGCTGAAGTTTCGTGCGGAAATGGCGAAAAAGAAACCGCATGTGGCTGCATCGCCATATGTTTTTTACAGCCAGCGCTCGCCGAAATTTTCGGTCCGGGGCATCCAGCGAATGATCGAAAGTTACAGTCTGCCAAATAAAAAACTTACCCCTCATATGTTCCGGCATACGTTTTGTAAGTGGATGCTAAAGGCGACGAATAACGATATCGAGAAAGTGCGGAGGCTTGCCGGTCACAGTAATATTGCCACCACATCTCGATATTTAAAAGACAGCTATAGTGATTTGGCGGATGCCGTGGAGGCGTTGCCGAAGTTTTAATCTCACTGTATGTGGGAAGGGGAACAAAACGGTGAAGGATTCATTGAAAATCATTGATGGGTGTTTTAAGGGCAATGCGTTTTACGTGAGCAGCATCGCTGGGTTTCCATTGCCCAGCTATTTTTAAGCCGACGGACTGCGTTCCCATCTGTCCTACGGAAAATACTTGTGCCAATTGAAGATTCTAGGCATCCATCCTCTCACCTAGATACATGCCCGAAGTATGCCCAAATGCCTCTGGGCCCTTTTGTATCAAGGGATCAGAGGCATTTTGTTTGCATAGCTACTGTCGAACTCGGGTTACATCGTCATTACCTTTAATATCAAAGGCGATTCTGAAAAGAAAAAGCAGGAGTTTATCCTGCCCAGTTGCTTAATTACAACGTTCATAATGAGAAATTTCGTTTCGTTGAAATTGAAGAATTTTAAATCATCGTTTGCATTAATATCCAGAAAAAATCTGCACATAGAGCAGATATGTAAGAGTTTATTCATCCTGCCTTTGTTGTGGTGAAGGCTCCCTGTGTAAATATTTCCTTTCGGCATCTCTAATTTCTCATTTACTAAAAATAGTTCAATATTTCACGCGGCGCAAAGTTTTCTATTTTCTGCAACTCTTCCTTGCTCCACCACTTTAACTCTATAAATGTATCTTTCTCATTTTTAGTCATATTTTCGATAGACAATATTGTGTCAGATTGAATAACAATTTTATAATAAATCTCACGACTTATAAAAGGACCCTTTTTCCCTTCAATTAATACATCCATTTCAAATATTGGGTTGTCATGAATATCAACAACAATGCCAAGTTCTTCGTTTAATTCTCTTTTTAATGCTTCTACTGGAGTTTCATTCTCCTTAACACCACCGCCCGGAGTTACCCATAACACTTTGTTTCCTACAACATCTTTAAATTCAAACTTTTGAAGAAGAATTTTATTAAATTCATTCACTATCACCGCTCTAGAACATTTGCGTATTCTCATTGAATTTCTCCTCTCTAACTGCCATACGTCTTTTACAATCAGCGCTCGCCGAAGTTTTCTGTAAAGAGGAATCCAGCGAATGATTGAAAATCACAGCCTGCTGAATAAAAAATTTACTCCCCATACAGCATACGTTTTGTAAATGGATGTTAAAGGTGTTTTTTGCAAGCAAAAAATGCAGAGAAGTGCAAGAAAAAATACATAGGCTTGCCAGCTCAAGACTTAAGGTTCCAGACCGGGGGCAGAGGACGGCTGGATCGCGGAGAGAGCGTTCCGCAGTCGATAGCTCTCTCCCGTGAAGGCCAAGATGTGGGCATGGTGAACCAAGCGATCCACTAACGCTGCCGTCAAACGGTTGTCCCCAAACACCCGATTCCACTGTCCAAATTCTAGATTCGATGTCACCATGACGCTTTTTCGCTCGTAACAGTCGGCGATAATATGAAACAACAGTTCCGATCCTTGCTTTTGAAACGGCACATAGCCGAGTTCATCCAAAATCAACAGTGCGCATGGGTCGAGGCTTCGTTTCAGCCGTCCGAGCGTGCCGTTTTTCAACGCCTCTTATACAGGAAGATCATAAATACAAGCGTTGACATCATATCAAGGTTTACCGATTTGAGCCCATATTATTTTATATACTAATATCCCTTTTTTGAAAAAAGGTAAATGTTATCAACAAGAATATGATGTAGTACACCGCCAAAATGATTAAGGACATTGGCAATGTTACGTCTTGAAGTATTTTTTCTTGTAGAGCATAAACTGTTAGATCCAAGTGTGGAAAGATTAAAAATTTTGTCCAGGTATATTTTTCTGCTAATAACACAATCACACCGCCAATAGTTGAGGATAGGAATAAAACAAATATTCCGATACCCACGGCCAATGCTTGGCTTTTAAACAAGGTAGATAACATGAAAGCAATCGTCATGATAATCAATAGGCTTGGAATATAATACATGACCTTTAAAAAGAATTGTGTCCCCACAACAGCTAACTTTTGTTGGCCATCAAGAGTGGTTTCAAAGATTTTCGCGTTAAAATCCCCGCTCCCGAAAAGAATCAAGCCTACAATATATCCTGATATAATAAGAACAATCAATAACACGATAGAATAGATTAATACTGAGATATACTTAGACAGAAGGATGACCCATCTTTGATGGGGTCTAATTAATAGCTGTTTGATTGTCCCTTCGGCAAATTCTGATGATACACTTGCACTGCTTACAATAACTGCAAACAGAGTGACCAACATTGTCATGCCTATCACGGTTCCATTCATAAAATGCCAATTACTTACTGCATTTGGATTTATATTTTCATCAAGATAGCGTTGCTTTTGCTGTATTTGCTCCATAATCCATTCCTTATCTTCATTTGGAGCAGCTTCCAAATCCTTTTTTAATTGGTTCAATTCGGTTTGAGTTTCCTCGCGCCAATTATCGCTCGGTTCCCCATATATTTTTTGTTGAATGATGCCTCCAATGACTACAGCTAAAATCAGAATCAAGATGTATATCCAATTAGCCTTTTTCGCAAAAATCTTCACCATCTCATTTTTAATTAGCGAAAACACTAGTCTTTACCTCCTCCTTACCTTTGCCGGTTAATTCTAAGAAACGATCCTCAAGCGTTGTAGTTACTAGATTGATTCCATATACATTGACATTATTCTTCACTAATAGCTGATTAACTATTGCAATTGTCTCTTTATCTATGTTAATTGAAAACTGTTGGTCACCTACTATTTTTAATTCATTGGTCAACTTATTTTCTTGGAGAAGCTGCACTGCTGTTTCTACATCACTAACCTCAAACACCACATTTTGTAATGATTGATCTTGTTCATTATGTAAGTCCATAGAAGAAACATGAATCAGTTTTCCTTGTTTAATAATGGCAAATCGGTCACACATTAATTGCATTTCTGATAATAAATGAGAGGATACGATAACAGAGATTCCCTCTTTCGTCAAAGAGCGCAAATAATCCCTAAATTCTCTAATCCCCTGAGGATCAAGTCCATTTGTTGGTTCATCTAGTATTAATAAAGATGGATTATGCAATAAAGCTTGTGCTAATCCTAATCGTTGCCTCATTCCAAGTGAATATGTCTTTACCTTTTGGTGAATAACTTGTTCAAGACCTACTACTCTTATTACTTCTTGAATACGTTCCTCAGTGACTTTGTGTCTTGCCATATTTGCATAGTGCTTTAGATTTTTATATCCGCTCATATATTTATAGAATTCCGGATTCTCTACAATCGCTCCAATTTCACTCATTGCTTCTTTAAATTGCTCATCTAAATTGTAGCCATTCACATACACACTGCCTTTCGTGCGTCCTATCAAGCCCACGATCATCCGTATAATCGTCGTTTTTCCGGCACCATTAGGGCCAAGCAACCCAAAGATTTCACCTTTTTCAACGACGAAGCTAACATCATCGACAATCACTTTATTTTTTACCTTTTTCGTTAAAGATCGAACTTCTAGGGCCTTTACTGCCATGTACTCTCCCTCTTTCTGCAATTTCATACTATCAGTCACGATTTTTGTCCCTAAAAGGTTACTTACTATTAAATCCTGAAGCACATATCTTCCAATAGTTTAAAAGAAGGTTTAACAGAAGGAGCTACTTTAGATGTTTAAATAGCCTAGAGAAACTCATTCCTTTTCTTTAGCTTCACGCATCTTACTAAGTAATAAAATTGATAAAGGTACAACGATAAGTCTAATCATAAACATTTGCGTTTCTCCATGTCTCAAATCTGAGAAATACCCCCACACAATGGATATAATTAGTCCGAAAATTATCGGCGGTAGTGCCGATTTCAAAAACACCCTCTCCTTTCCTAATAATTTACAGTTCGCTATCTAGAGGTAGTACCCATAACGGAATTACATCTCTTTCCATATATCCACTTCACTAAATTATATTAAACTAAAATTTAATTTTATTCAATTTTTTTAAATAAAAAATAAAATTACATTTTATTAATTTTTTTAAACAAATTATATACCGAATCCATCCTTAATCTGATTACTTTCTGTACCTTATATCTATTTAACGTAATTCCAAAATAAGTCTCCCTCTTCAAGCGTGTGAAGAGCGAAGTACAACCGTAAGTGGGAGATGAATTTTGGCTAGGCGAAGCCTATAGGATTGTCCCCCCATGTTAAAATATGGTATTATTTTCCTATAAATCTTTTGCGTGTTCTTTGACAACCAAACATATAAGATTGTGGCAGGTCGTGTGCTGCCACGTAAAATGTTTGCACCGTCTTTTGATCATAGGCGAAAAGCAAGCTTACTATGACAAACCAACGTGCAAAAATTTTTTCTGAACTTCTGGAACAAGGGGGTTAACTTGGTAAACTTAGCTGGCTAGTAAAAGCAGCTCCGAGAAGCCCCACTTCAATTAGACCGTAAGGTCAATAAGTGGTGGGTAGTTCACATGAAGACACCTATAAAGTTATTAGGTGTCAATTATCAACCGGCTTTAATTATGAAGTTAACAAGGCAGTTGTCTGAGATTACTTTATAAAACTTCATATGATTTCAATGGTTCTCCTTATTTGCATACCATTGATAATAACGAGTTGCCATATCCTTAGGAATATCTGAAATTTTCGATACTTGAATTGATTTAGAACGTGTTGAAATTTCAAGAGAAGCAAGACCAAACATTCGCTGTAATAGTGATTCCGTCACTTTTAACTCTTCAATTTTCATTCGGGTTGTTATAAATAATTTTGTAGAAAAAGATCCAGTTTGAATTTGGATAAAGGGACCACATAGATTGTAGCAACTATATAAACCACTTAATAGTTGTGAAGTATTAATAAGAACAAACAAAGCCACTGATATATACCAGAAATTTGGCCAGAAGTAGAAATTAATCGCTGCGGCTATGATCCAAATATAGCTAGTACGAACTAATTTTACAAAAATAGCAGACCGAGGAAGATTCACCATTTCCGTTTCAACATGAAATGCCGGAAAAATTTGGGGTATCAAAGATAAAGCTCTTCTTTTATCTATAAATGGAAAAAGGATGTTGGCTGTTTTCATTTCATTTTCGTCGCCATCACCTGTACTTATAATCTTTACCTCCACGATACCCAGTATTTTTTTGAGGAGTTTTGTATTCAAAATGATAGCTTCCACTTTTTCCTTTGGTATCGAAAATTCAGTCTGATTGAACAAACCTTTTCGAATATAAATTCGCTGATTATCACCAGTGACTTCAAAATTTCTATATATAACGTACGTTCGTGCCCATCCATACGCCATCGACAGCATCAGAAGGGCAACAATACCAAGAAATGTTAATAACCAAGATTTTTGAAAAAAAGAGATGACTGTATCTATATACGAATCTATTGAAAAAAAATCACTTACGTTATCATAAATGGTATAAAGCACTGAAAGAAAAATAAGCAAACTAAGCGACGTAACTGAAGCGACGAATATTTCTTTTGAAGTCATTTCATAATATTTCTTTCTAGAGGAAAGTTCTGGTGCTATCTCTTTTGATGTTTGGACATTTTGCTCACTCACACCTTTGTCTTTGTGAAATGAACTGATATGACTCAAATGCTTTTGTATTCTTTCTGCCTCTTCGCAGGTAATCATTCCAAGTTTAATGGTAGACTTATTTCCAGATGCTCCTGTATCCAGTATGAGAGATGTAAGCCCGAACAAACGATGAAAAAAAGGTGTAGTCCGCTTTATACCTTGAATCCTCTCCAAAGGAATATAACGCTTTTCCTTAATAAAACGTCCTTCATGAATATACAATTCCTTATTTGTAAATAAATACTTAAAATGGAACCATTCTAGCAATATCGAAACGATTTTATAAATCAAATAGAAAACTATCGCAATACCTGTAATTTTTATTAAAATAGAATCAGAATCTGAACGTATATAAATAATAAAAGTAATAACGAAAAGAACTAATTCCTTTATGGACTTGCCAATCAAAAAGAATATCCATAGTGGATGTATCCGACGAGCTTGGTCATTTGTTATTTCATTGTTCATGATCGAATACCTCCATTATTATTCATCTGATTCATTAACTCCCGCTAAATAGGCAATTTTTTCCCGTAATTCCGTTGCTTTCTTTTCAGGAATAGCTGGTATTTCATGTACCGAAGCCATTGTTCCTATTTTTATCGTCGACAAACCAAATTTTCGTAAGAGCGGTCCTTGAATAGTATTGACATATTGTACTTTCGTCATAGGTATGATTAAATGAGTTTTCATGAATACTCCGCCATATTTCAATTGAATGTATTTCTCGTCGACATCGTAGCGCCAGGTCTTTTGTCGGTAAATAGGTACAAATATTATTTCAACTATAGAAGAAATAATGACTAGAATCACAATAAAATAGAGAATAACGCCTACCCAATTTTTCCAATCATAATAATGCTGCAAGTACAAAAGGACTGTTAATATACAAAGTGTGATGAAATACGTGATTGCATCACTTATTCGCCACACCTTCACCGCATTTGGTGAAATCTGTTGTTTTGGTTCTTTTATCGTCTGTGTCATGATCTCCCTCTTTCTAATTTATAGGAAATAAACCCTATCAATTTGAGAAACTGTACATCTAAGCAAGTTCAAGAAAAAGTAAGAATTATCCTCTCAATCTCTCACCAATACCGGACGATTTAAAAAAATTTGACAAATTTAATCCAAACACGTTATATATATGCTCATTGAAAAGTTAACCTTCGTATAAGTGGTTCCCACTCCGGTTATACTGCTCCTAAGGAAAAGCATGGAAAAGGAGCGGAATTCTGCATGAAACGTCTCAAAATCACCAACGATCACGGATGGACACCTCGGACACTTCGCAAACAGGAACGGAAAATCAAAAACACCCTTCTTCGCCAACGGGTGATGGCGGTTCGCCTGGTCATGGAAGGCTATTTGGGCAAAGAGGTGGCCTCCATGGTCAACGTGTGCCGACAAACCGTTTCCCATTATGTGTCGCTGTTCAACGAAGGCGGTCTGGAGCTCTTGCTTCATCGGGATTTCGCCCCCGGGCGGGAGCCGTTTCTCACCGAAGAACAGCAGGAAGAGATCAAACAGCTTGTGTTGACCACCACTCCCGTAGAACTGGGCTGGGACGTCGCTTCGGCGTGGAACACCAAACTCCTGCAATCCTATGTCGAAAAGCACTTCGGTGTTTGCATTTCCCGCGAAGCGTTGCGAAAACTCCTGCACCGCAAAGGGCTGTCGTGGACACGGCCGACCTACACATTGGCGAAAGGCGATCCGGATCGACAAAAGAATTTTGAGAAACAGATCGACTTCCTAAAAAAAACTTAATGGATCCTGATTCGGTCTTGTTGTACCTTGATGAAACACATATCCGCTCTTACCATGTCTTGCGGTCCACATGGTCGGCAGTCGGCCGCCAAAAACAAGTGCCGACGTTCGGCCATCATGCCCACGTATCGCTGTTTGGCGCGGTCAACATCCACGATGGCGAAACGGTGCTTCATCAAACGACCGCTGCCAATGCCGCGACGTTCTTGGATTTCTTGAGAATGCTCAAAGAGCGCTATCCGGACCGTCTCATGGTCTTGGTGTTGGATAACGCCCGCATTCACCATGCCAAAATGGTCAAGGAGTTTTTGCGGGAAGAAGGGCAGTGTTTTCACTTTATTTACCTTCCTCCCTATTCGCCACAGCTGAACCCGATCGAACGCTTATGGAAATGGCTGAAAGATACGGTGATTGCCAATGTATTTCACAAGGATCGCAACGATATCATTCAAGCCATTACTCGGTTTGTCAACTACATCCACGAACGTCCGGAGGAAGTGCTGCAGCGTTTAGGGTGTGCAGGATGACTGAGAAGTTAACTCTTCATGTTGCATGTATATAGATCCCGGGGATCCCTAGCTTTTATTTTATTATTTTTTATAGATCCCTGGCTTTTATTTTATCTAGTTCTTTCTTTCTTTTCCTAGATAAAGATTCTCTCCCACTAACCCATCCTGATACAAGAAGCACTGTTCCTCCTAATAATGCAAGTATCGCTTCCCAAGATCTTACAGGAAACATATTATTCAGATATCCGTATACAAAAAATCCAATATAAAGCAAGGGTAATATTGCACCTAAGAGCACATGTCCTCTTTTAGAAATTAAATATTGAAAAACTAAAACTAAAACAGCTATCGAGAATTGTAAAATATGTTCCATTTTTATTCTCCCTTTTCCTTTTCCCTTTTGTATTTATCAATAATAATTTTTGCAACATCTAAACTTATACGCTCATCAATGACGAGATTTTTAATCATGTTTACAAATTCGACGTCTTCTTCCTTGCTATGCAATTCGATTTTTTTTATCAATCTGTCTAACATCGTACGTACAGTAGGATAAGATACTTTATAATCGCGCGCCATAGCTTTCAATGATCCAGAATTCAAAATAAACTTTCTTATAAACTCTAATGATTCTTTATCTAGAGATAGTACCCATGATGGAATTTCATCTCTTTCCATATAACCACCCCTTTTTTAATTATATTAATTCATTTTTTAATTTTATTCAAGCATTTTTAAATAAAAATAAATTGATATACCAATTTTTTTAAACGATTAACATTCGGTATTTTTATATTCAGTGAACTATCCTCCACCTATGCTTCGTTTAGAAGTAGGACTTCTCGGTTAATCGTATCTAACGATACGATAGGACCGAACTATCAAGCCGGTTCCATGCTCTATATAGGATTATGCTAATAACCGCAATCCTTCCTTTTTGATGTTGAGTGCATTATCCCAATCTCTATCAGCTACAAAACCGCATTTGCATTGGAATGTACGTTCAAATGGACAACGAATCTTTGACGCAACCACAACAAGAGATTTGACAAAAGTACAGAAAATTACTTTAAAAGTAATAAAACTAAAATTGTAAATAGAGGACAAAGCCTAAGCGTTAAAGAACTTCCTCTGTGATGTTCGATGTACGCTAAAAAGTTATTTACCGGCCGTTCAATCACGTTGTTTATGGCAAACTAAAAATGTAACGTTTGGCAATTAATTTATGCAGGTCCTATAAAACAAAAAACCACTTGCCAACATTCCCCAAATACACTACCCTCCTAGTTGGACAAAACAGTTCAACGGGAGGTATTCAAGGAGATGTTAGCAGTGGCTGAAATTCATTATATCAGATATGAAGCAAACCAAAAAGGATGTTCCTATTCCGATATTGCCAAAAGAATGAATCGTGATCCAAGAACAGTGAAGAAGTATGCGGAAATGGAAGACTTCAATCCCTCAAAAGTTAAACAAACGAGAAAAGCGAAAGTGATGGATCCAGTGAAACCGATATTGGATCAATGGATTAAAGAGGACTTGACAAAGAAGAAAAAATATCGAAGAACTGCGAAACGAATGTATGAAATCTTAAAAGAAGAATATGGATTTACATCCTCCTGTTTGATAGTGTGGTCAATGAATATCTTACCAGGGAGAGAGTCCTTTTTTCATGTTTCCTGCTTGGGATCCTACCGCGCTTCGCTTGGTGGCCCCGATGAGGGGGATTGCGAACCTACGTTCCCACCCCCCCTCATCGGGGAATTCTAAGAATTTCTCCCACAAACATTTTACTCACACTAGAGGTAAAGGTTATTACAATCTTCATGTTTTTCCCTCTGCTTGTTGTTAAATCAACACAATGAAAATCAAAATCCCTCTCAGATCGAGGTTCCAGAACAGTGTATCAAATGTGTTTCTTTTATTGTCTATTTGTAGGGAGATAAAATACTGTTAATATGTTACTTTTATGTTACTTTTTTACTATTAATTCATAAAGCCGTTTTGAACCGATATATACTACATGAATAGATAAATACATGAGGAACAAAAATAAGGAAACATAAAGACGACCTTTATCTGTCATTACAATTTCATTAGACACAAGAGAATAAATCAAAACATAAAAATAGAAAAAGGCAAGCATCAGAAGTGCTTCAGAAAGAAAACCAAGAATTCCTTTCGAGCGGTTCAAGATTATAGAAAAAATCGTATCTACCACCCCTGTTATGACTAAAGTAGTTATAAAAAATTTTAGGATAATTTTGATAGAAGAAAAGGTTCCAAACGAATTAATACGGACATCGGTTGTCAACGAAACAAAATGTATTACTAAATAAAAAAGTAGGAAAGGTAATGAAATAATGGCTAAGCACATAAAGGATACAACTGTTATTGCAAAGATGTGATCTGAAACAGAATATTTATTTCTACTTTTTTCTTTTTTTATCATATCCAAAATCCCCTCTTTTTGTAAATTTATATATTGGATAATAGATCTTTATATGGTAATATAATACATGGAATAAAATACTATAAATTTGGGGAGGTTTCAATATGAAACTGTAGTTGAGCAATTTTAATTACAATAATTACCATGTAAAAGAGACAAACAGGGTACCCCTTATGCCACGTGGAGCTGTTTTTTCACGGTATCAATGGGAATATTTTGTTTCGCTGCACGGTAAATGAACTCCACGAGGCTATGTCCTTTTCTCTTGCGCAGAAGATCGAGCCCATCAGAAAAATCGCTGTTCGACTCGAACATGCTGTACACGTAAGCAAGCTGCACCAAGATCCAGTAGCGTTTCACCGCCCGACGTCCGCGAACGCGGTATCCATCGAGTTTCAGCTGGTCTTTCGCTTGACGGAAAAAACATTCGATCGACCAACGCTGGGCATAGTAGCGCAAGATCTCTTCATCGCTTAGATCCCGGTCGGTGCTCAAGACGCAGTGAAGATGTTCCGATGTCATCGGCTGATCGGCTTTCCAAGCGAGCAGCACCACGGCATCATCGAGACCTTTGAGAGAGCCTTCGTAGCGATAAACCCGATAACGCTCTTCTCCCACCGTGACGAGGTGAGTGTCTTTCGGTTCGATGTAGCGGGCAAACTCCCTCACCTGAACCGCAATGCCTTTTGGATAAAGAAGCCGATTGGCCTTGAGCATTGCGATTACGTGGAATCCCTTTTTCAGACAAGCTTCCACGAGCGTTTGCGATGGATACCAAGAGTCCATCAGCACATAAACAGGACGGTGTACATCCAAAGAAGAAAGCATCTCGATCGCGAGTTCCCCCTTGCTTTTCCCAGCCGCCTTGTCGTAGAGGCGGAACGCAAAGGGAAAAGCCTGGGTCATCGTATGAACCATGAGCCAAACAAGAGAATGTCCCCAGATCGACTTTTTCTCTGTGTGAGAATAGTGCCAATCACACCCTTGAATGGCGTGCGTTGCCTGTGACGAAGGCTTGGTTTTTTGGCAAATCGTATCATCGATCGAAACAAAAAGGGGTTGATTCTCCTGTTTGGCGATGCGTTCGACACGACGAAGCATCCACTGTTGAAGTTTGCGAAGCAGCGTCTCTTCATCCCAAGGGCTTTTCGTGAAAAAATGGCTGAGTGTCGTGCGGTGGTTCGGATGAAAGCTCCAATGATGAAGATCGGTCAATGTTCCCGCAAATCCTTTGGTGGTCAGCGCATCCACGATATGAACGAGATGCTTCATGACAGGTTTTGAAAAATAAAGTGCCAACCCCAACATCGTGAAAAACTTGTGGATTCCTTGATGATGTGCTAATCTATTCATGAGACATGAACCTCCTTGTGAATAGTTTTGGTGACACATCTATTCTAATCAAGGAATCGGGTTCATGTCTCTTTTTTTGTTTGGTTGTAAATTTATGTTAGCGAATTTGCTCATCTACAGTATGAAAAATAAAACTTTAATGAAAACAGTAATTTTTGCAACTTCATTTTCTGTTTTATGTACTACTTTCACACCTCTCTCATCTACTTTTGCTGCTGAAAATGATAATACAGCAGTAGTTAATAATCAGGTAACAAACGAAACACCTGAATCTCTACTAGAATATATAGAAATTGAAGGAGCCCCTAGTACTGTAGAAGATACTAGAGACTTTATTCAGTATGCTGCGACTACAGAGGAATTTCAAAGATATATCGGTGAAGAAATAGCTCAAGACGATGTAGCTCATGCTTCAGGAGTCGTAGGCGGAACACTAAAAGCTATTAAAGCATTTGGTTGGATTTGTAGAGTTGGTGGAAAAACTCTAAAATATGCTATTAGACCTCTATCTCCTTCTAAAGCAAAATTAATTGATCAATATGCTAGAAAAATAGCCTATGCAACTGAAAGATTAGAGTCGGGAACAAAATCAGCATTAATTTCAGCGTTAAAGAAAGCAGGGGTTCCTGGTAAAACTGCTGAGGCTTTAGCAGAAATTATTTTATGGCTAGTATAAATAAAAATAAAATTAAAGTTAAATTAAAGATGACTCAGATGTTAAGAATAATTTGGGTCATCTCCTTTTTTTAGAGATATTCAATAATACCTAATAATTAATAAAGGGGGTTAAGACCATACTAAAGAAAATTATTTCAGTAGCTCTGTTATTAACAATCATTTTATTAATTTTCTTCTTTTTATTAAATAGCTCCAAAAGCCATAATAATCCGCCAAAAAAAGAAGTTGGTAATTTAAAAATACAGCAAAGAGAAGATGGTGATTTAAATTATAAGCAAACTATTACGTGGGGAGTTAAAGACACAGTAATTAAAAAAATAAATAGTAATACATTAGCATTGCATAAATATAGTTAGAATTTTCTGTTAATTATTTTTTGTGAATTTGTGCCAAAAAGACAAAACCTAAAGAAAGGTGGCACTGCCCATTTGGTAAATATATACAGTTAAACCAGAGCGACAACGACAAAAGGGAGATTATGGACTGGCTCGCCCATCAAATTTTCGCAACCAAACATAAGCTGGTTTCCACAGAGCTCTCTTTAACCAACGAGTAATTCGAAGTAGGGATTTCTTACTTTTCATCTCCAATTGAATGAGAACATGTAAGCAATACGTGATAAGGGCTAAGAAAATTTGATTTTGAATAGCTGTTTCACTCATTCCATAAAAGTGCTTAATTTCCACGTGTTGCTTGAGCCATTTGAAAAAGAGTTCAATAGCCCAGCGAGATCGGTAAATATCACTTATCTCTTCTGGTTTTAAATCAAATCGGTTGGTGATGAAACGAAGTAAGTTCCCTTTTGTGTCCATAACTTCTAGTAGACGATAGACATTTTCAGTACGATTTTGTGTGGTACCAATGTAGACCATTTTATCGGATAGAACGTGACAATCATCAGGAAGTGAAAATGTATAGACTTCACGAATGACTGCGTTTTTCTTCAGTCTTGAAACGAAGAAATAGCCATCATCTGTCATCCGGTCAAAACGTTCATAGTCCACATAACCGCGGTCAAACACATACATGGCTTCTTTATCATCCACTAGGACTTCGAGTTGATTTCGGTCATGTTCTTTTGCTGTCGTAATCACTGCTTTTTCAGGATAGACGGTGTCTTTATCCATGAAAACGAGCCGTAAGTGTAGCTTTACACCAGCTTTTGTTTTCCGGAATTTTGCCCATTTATAATTGGTCAAGTTCAACGGGAGTGTACTTGAATCAATGATTTTCAGTGGCATATTCTTTCCGTTTTGATAATGGTACCGTTGAATTTTCCAAACAAGATCCAAGAACAAATTTGCAAGAATTAGTGGGTGGATCTGATTGTTTTTTCGGGATAGCTGAGAGGCACTTATCGATTCAAATCCGAGTGCTTTTTGAAGATCTTCGTCTACAAGTGCATCACTCATTTCCTCTAAGCTCTTAAATTCGAGCAGCTGGGCTACCAATAAAAGTTTAATATAGGCTTCTGTTGTCAGCTTTTTTGTGTAATAGTCCTGTTTCAATTCTTTGACTTGTTCGCTAAGTTTTTGAATATTTATGGGTGAAACCCATTTACCAAATGATGAAATTAGTGTATTCTTGTCCATAAAGATTATCCTTTACGATTGGATTTGGGCAGGAACCACCTGTACTTCCATTGTAAAGGATTTTTTTGTTTCGAAATCAATAAAAAATTGAACATTCTTAGTATTTTGAATCATCAGATTTAATTACTGCAATGCTAGTGATTCCATGTTTTTGCTAAAATATCTAAATATTGGGGGGGAGGGAATAAAAACTGAAGATCATTTTGTTAAAGAAAGCGTCATCATGGAAGTCTTGACTGCACGCGCATTTTGTCGATTATAAAAAAATTCTTGATTCATGCCGCCAGTTGCAACATCATCTACAGGTTATTTGCTCGGAATGTGCTTTTCGGCGAATATGAGTTTTACACCATACTAAAATCTTCGCCTTTATAAAACATCATTCATTTTTGAATATAAAATTTAACAAATTAGAATAAAAATTAAAAAATAATCGAAAAAATTATTATTTAGCTGCCGATATATACAGTGGACACTAATAATGAATTTTGAAGGGGAAATCAACCAATGTTTAAAAAAAGAAAACAAGTTCCATCACTTTTTGAAAAACAAGTAGATCTTCAACAAGTAAAACTTGAAGTGACTGATGAAAAATATCAAAGACAATTAGCGATGGTTGGCCTAACAAAGGATGATCTTATTTGTACTCTTATATTAAAAGATGCGATTGAAGAAAACATAAAGTTTATTATCGATGCATTTTATGATGCTCTCCATCAAGAACAATTTTTGATTGACTTAATTAATAAATACAGCTCGATCGAAAAGCAGAAGGAAAGATTGAAAAAACATGTGCTGCTTATGTTTAGCGGATCCTTAACAGATGAAGATATAACAAGAATGAAGCGGATTGCTGTAGCCCACGTCCGCATTGGATTAGATACGATTTGGTACATGAGTTCATTCCAGCAATTACAGAAATCAATTTTTTCCGTTGTTGCGAAAGCGTGTCCATCGAAGGAAGATTATCATAAAGCGGTGGTCACCATTGCAAAAATGTTAAACTTTGAACAGCAAATTGTGTTGGAAGCATATAATGAAGAGTATTTAAAAAGACGGCAAAAAATCGAAAAGGAAAAACAGGAGCTTCATGAAAACATCGCCCAAACCTCCATTCGTCTTGCTGATCTTATTGAATCAGCCAATTCAGCTATACAAAAAATTAACGAACGATCCAAACAATTTGCCTTAATTGCAGTTGATCGTTTTGAAACAGCGGCATCAACCGAAGCAGAGGTCAGTTCAAGGAGAGAAGACTTGAATTTTCACTCCGGTTTAATGGTCAATATAAAAGAACGGACTGATGATATTGCTTTAAAAATAAAGTCGCTTGAACAAACTTCTGAAAAAATTAATCATGTCGTCTCGATTGTTACTTCTATTGCTGAACAAACTAACTTGCTGGCTTTAAATGCCGCAATTGAATCGGCGCGCGCAGGGGAATACGGGAAAGGATTCGCTGTTGTTGCTAGTGAAGTGAGAAAGCTGGCGGAAGAAACAAAAAATTCCGTGCTTGGCGTTTCCAATTTAATTGAGGAAATCAGAGCGAAAATTAACGATACCGCTTCATCTATTGTGGAAGTAACAGAGCTTACAAGCAATGGTTCGCAAAGAATGAAAGAGATGAACCAATTCTTCGACAATATTTTGTATGCCTTCGACAAAAATAAAGAACAAACTGAAAAGACGAAAAATGAACTCGAAAACTTTGCTGAAATCATTGATGATATAACAAATTTCATTGCGCAAATCAATGAGACTTCAGAACATTTAAAAAAGCTGGCCAATCATATATAAAGGTCCTTTTTCAAGCTGGCGACAAAAGGGGCTGTCCGAAAAGTCGATTGAATCGACCTTGGGCTCAGCCCTTTTTTCTGTTTTTAGGGTACAAAAAAATCGTCCTTTTTTATAGAATGAAATTGACCAAAAAACATTCTACAGAAAGGACGATTTCTTATGAATAATCAAATGACTATTCAAGAAAATTATAACACGCAATTAGAAATGACTCTAGAGGGTATTCAAAAAATAGAGGTTCAAAAGAATAAGAAACGCAAAAAACTAGTTTTCCAACCTTATTGCAATCGTCAAGTCATGAGCATTTTAGATATCGAAATGTATATTCCTGAAAATCATGTCGCCCGTTTAGTGGATGAAATGGTGGAATCGATTCCGGATGAAGTGTTGTATACTCATTATGTTGGTGGGGGTCGTGCACCCTATCACCCTAAAATGTTATTGAAAGTGATTTTATATGCGTACACTCAAAATGTTTATTCAAGTCGGAAAATAGCGCAAATGGTGAAAGAAAATCTTCCGATGATGTGGTTGGCGGGATTGCAAACCCCTGACCATCGCACAATAAATGATTTTCGTAGTGTTCGTATGTCAAACATGATGGATTCTGTATTTGAACAATTTGTCCTTCAACTAGTAGAACAAGGACTTATCGACCTCGACCATATTTTTGTGGATGGTACGAAAATAGAAGCGAATGCCAACAAATATACGTTTGTATGGCGAAAATCCGTAGAAAAATATGATCAGAAACTACGAGCCAAAATTCAATCGTTTCTACAAGAAGCGCACCAAATCGCCTTGGAGGAATTAAAAGAAGAACAATTAGAAGAAGAATTAGAAAAATCATCGGCACAACTTTCTGAGAGAATAGAAGCTTTGGAAAAAGATTATAAACAGGAAGAAGACAAAGAAAGAAAAAAAGAACTTCGCTCTAAAAAATCCCAACTCACCAAACAACTGAAAACGATTCAAACGGATTATCTTCCACGATTACGAAAATACAAAGTACAAAAACAGATTCTAGGTGAACGAAATAGCTACTCGAAAACCGACCATGAGGCCACTTTTATGCGAATGAAAGAGGACCATATGAAAAACGGCCAACTCAAGGCGGGTTATAATGTTCAACTCGCCACACAACATCAATTTATCGTGGGATTTGAAATTTATCAAAATCCAGGAGATACTCGCTGTTTCCAACCATTTATGGAAAAGTTATTGGAATCGATGCCGAAGGAAAAGAAACTCAAGTATGTCATTGCCGATGCAGGATATGCGAGTGAAGAAAACTATTTATATGCGATTGGCGAAGAAAAAGAACCTCGTTTTGAATTATTAGCCCCATACCAAACCTATTTGAAGGAACAAAGTAAAAAGTTTAAAAAGGATTTATCAAAAGTACAAAACTGGAAATACATCGAAGAAGACGATTGCTTTATCTGTCCGAACAATCGGAAAGTCGTATTCAAGTATTATCAAAAAAGAAAAAATGCATCTGGATACATACAAGATTTGAAAGTGTACGAGTGTGAAGATTGTACGGATTGCCCGTTGAAGAATGGGTGTACGAAAGCCAAAGGAAATCGTCGAGTATATTGGAACACGATTTATGAAGAAATGAAAGCGAAAGCCAAAGCAGCTCTTGGTGACGAACAAAAGGCAGCTCTTTATGCGAAGCGTAAAGTGGATGTCGAAAGTGTGTTCGGTAACATCAAGGGCAATTTGCGTTTCACTCGATTTCTGTTACGGGGGCTTCATAAAGTCCGAACAGAATTCGGGATTGTGGCAATGGCCCACAACATACTGAAATGGGCCGCAAATTCCCAAACCAATTTCAAAAATAAGGAAACAGAGCGAATGGAAAAACTCATTGTTTTCTCCATTCGCTCTGTTTTTATGGACTTTTTAGACAAGCCCTTGATTATTTATTTGGATGAATCTTCAAAAAGCTGAACAGCCTTTATCCGCTAAAATAGTTGAGTCGTAAAAGGAGATCCAATTGATCGCTTGAAGGTTAAAAAATGAGGATACATGTTCATATATTGAACATAGTATCCCAACAAATAGTATGTGTTGATTTTTTTATACCCCAAGATATTTATGCTGGATATCAGCATTATTCAGTGATTTCTTTTTTGTAAGAAAATAATATCTGCGGTAACTTCTGTTCCTGCGTTCTTAAATGAAGTAATCAGAAAAATCAGTATTTTCAAATCCGTCAATAGTAAGCTTTTTGATATAACTGTTTAGCGATCCGACCGGATAAATCATCTAATTCAACACCATAAAAAACACTGTCTGATAAAGTTTCCGGTAAAAGGCCCATGAAATTTCCAATCCCGCAAGAAAATTCCAAAATATTTCCTTTTTTAAATCCCATATTTTCAAGAGCCTGATACATAGCTTTAATAATAACCGGAGAAGTATAATGCGAGTTTAAAGTAGATTCTCTAGCACTTGCATATTCTGCATCAGTTAACAATTCCTTTAGTTCAATATATTCATTTGCCCATGCTTCATTATCTTTATCAAAAGCCGAAGATAGCCCTCCCCATCCAACATAACGCGATAATACTTCTTGTTCTTCAGGAGTGGCTAATCTATTTTCTGCTTCTATCTTCTTCAAAGTCTTAATAGCTTCTATATTCCAATTAAATTTCGTTTTAGGACCTGCAGCACCTAATTCATTATTGGTAATGTGAAAATTTTTAGAAATAGAAACAGCAGTGGCATTTTGTTCCACTGCTGTTTTATTGATTTCTTTTTCCGTAATAGAAAAAGCAGTGGGATTTTCCTCCACTGCTACTGGGAATAAACTCAATTGTTCTTCTTCTTTTTCATCTATACGTAAATCATTTCCCGTAAGATGACTTCTTCTGCCATCGCCCGGATATTGTTCACTTCTTGGATCCATTTCATCTGATCTTCGGCTTTGAGTTCCTCTGTCACTCCGTATTGTTCCATCAACTTTTTCGTCATTATTTCCATTCGCTTGTTCGCTTGCTCGTTGATGTCGACTAGATGTTGATGAAGCTGACCTTGAATCGATAGACTCTCGTAGAGTATCATGTTGTTTTCCATCAGATGTTTTCTCCTTAGGCTGCCATACTTTCCTATCGGCTTTTCGTTCATTGTTAACTCCAAGTTGGGAATTAGATATTCCCCCTCTCCCTCTAAGCGATAAGTCCCGCCCTCTTTCTCGAAACTCGATTCCTTCACTACTGGAGTGTATATCCCGTTCTCCACGTAATATTCCTTTTCTCCCAGAGTCACTTTTTTCATTTTCTTCATTACCCCTTTAATATGCCTTTTAGAGGCTTCATTTTCGCTTCTAAGCCGTTCTTTTTCTGTGCTTGTATTATAACTTGCGGCAACATTTTCCCGCAAGTTTTTATTTGTTCTTTCTAGGGACTGTTTTTCAAATTCTTGAATCTTAGTTGAAATGTTGGTGTAATTACTCATGGTTTCAGCAACTAATAGATGATGTATAAAATTTTGTGTAAAGTATTTTGCTAGACCAAAAGAAAAAAGGTAGGGTATCTCTGATTTGACCAACAACACATTCCAGAGAAAGGAGAACCCTACCTATGTCTAAAAGTATATCGAATGTAGACTGGGTCAATCAACTGGAAAGTGCGATTCGCCAATTAGAACTCATCATGCGTGAAGAAATAAAACATTTCCTCGAAATGGAACAGGCTGGAACGTCGAATATGAGAAACGGTTACTATCAACGAAATCTAGATACGCAATATGGCCGGATTGAAGGTCTTTTGGTCCCAAGAGACTGAAACGGGGAATTCAAACGCAGTTGTTTCCCCCTTACCAACGTCATACCGGCTGGCTCGGAGAAGCTGTCATCAAGATGTATCAAAGTGGCATGAGTACGCGGGAGATTGGCAAGTTTATTGAACGAATTTTTGGAATGCTTATTCTCCTGCAACGATCAGTCGTATGACCGATGTCGTGAAGGAATACATCGAGAAATGGCACACTCGTCCTCTACATAAGCGTTATTCCGTCTTATATTTGGATGGGTTGTACGTGAAACTTCGTCGAGATACGGTAGAAAAAGAGGTCATGTATGTGTTGTTAGGTGTAAACGAAGAAGGATATCGGGAAATTCTTGATTTTTTCGTAGGAGGAAAGGAAAGCGCCTATGGATGGCAGGAGATTCTCCAACAACTATATAACAGAGGCGTAAAGGAAGTGCTTCTGGGCGTATTCGATGAACTAACGGGGCTGGAAGAAGCCTTTAAAGCTATTTATCCGAAAGCCGATGTGCAGCGTTGTGTCGTTCACAAAGTCCGTAACACACTCAGTCGTGTTCGGAAAAAAGACCAATTCGAAATGGCGGAAGATTTGAAACTCATTTATCGATCTCCGAATAAAAAAATTGCACTGGAGATGTTTCACCAGTTTGAGTCAAAATGGTCGAGCAAGTATCCGAGAGAAGTGCAATCGTGGGGAAATGAGTTGGATGTCCTTCTTACCTTTATGAATGATCCAAGCAGTATCCGACCAATGCCATCGAACGAACGATCAAGGAGATTCGGAAACGTCTAAAGCCGATGAACAGTTTGAGCAGTTTAGAAGCCGCGGAAAAAGTCATGTATTTGACCATCCAAGACTTTAATGAGAAATGGGCAGGGCGAAAGTTGCGAGGATTTTCCGAAACTCATGAAGCCCTCCAGTGAATGTTTGAAGAACGTTATGATTAACCAAATAATGTAAATCGATAAGATGATGGGATCTCCCTTTCCACACAGGAGACTGAATATTCAGTCTCCTGTGTGGAAGAAACAGGCCCTCTCTATTCTAAATCCATTTCAGAGATGCCCTATCTATCTTACATTACACAAAATTCTTGACAGTACCATTGTTACTTACTTCAATTTCTGGGTGAATGTATTTTGGAAAAATTGTTGTAGATAATACAATGAATCCTTCCGGAATATTTTTCACAAATACAACTAAATAACTCAGCTTTCGCAGTCCAAAATCTTGTTTAAATGCTTGATGTAAATGGTTTTGGGAAGTACAAAATTATCATTTGACATTTTTTAAAACATAAAGAAAGACACCTATTCTTTTGGTAAAATATTGGTGACGAAACCAAATCCAAAAGAAAGGTGTCACCACTATGATAACGAATAAAGACTACTTTGCGCAATTACCAAAAGAAATTAAACAAGGATTTTCCGAATTAAATATTGGATATCATTTAAGAAAAGCGAATATTACGAAACTTTCCGGGTATTCTTGTCTTACTGTTTTCAAACTGATTTTTCTTTTAGTCTTCCAATATAAGAACTGGTTTCGTGCTTTTATGAGTAAACGATCTCAGGATCTGCCCGGAAAGGATACAGTCTATCGCTTTTTAAATACACCAACCTATCATTGGAGAAAGTTTCTGCTTTCATTAAGCAGTGAAATGATCCGTCTGCTTCAACCATTAACTTCAAAAGATCGTGTCACAGCTTTTGTGATTGATGATTCTGTCTTTTCAAGAAACCGTAGTAAGTCGGTTGAACTGTTGGCTAAGGTTTTTGATCACTCTACCCATCAGTACTTGAAAGGGTTTCAAATGCTTACCCTTGGCTGGACCGATAGTTTTACTTTTATTCCCGTTGATTTTGCTCTTCTAAGTTCACCGAAAAAGGAAAATCGCCTGCAAGAAATCAATACCAATATTGATAAACGAACATCTGGCTATAAGCGTCGCCAGGAAGCTCTGAAATCAAAACCGGACGTGGCTTCAGCTTTACTTGATCATGCGCTTGAAAAAGGGATTATAGCTGACTATGTTCTCATGGATTCCTGGTTTACACAAGCGCCTTTAATTGAGAAGATTACGAACAAAGGGTTATTTGTCATTGGCTTGGTGAAGCAATTAAAGCAGCGATACGTTTACAATGGTGAACGTTTCACACTGAATCAACTTTACAAATTGGCAAAACCTCACATGGGTAAAAAAGACATTCGCGGATCCGTTTATGCTACTTTAGACAATGGAATTCCAGTAAAAATTCTATTTGTACGAAACCGTAATAAACGGAGCGAATGGCTTGCCATTCTCAGCACAGATACAACATTAGAAAATGAAGAGATCATTCGTATTTACGGCATGCGTTGGGACATTGAAGTCTTCTTCAAATGCAATAAATCCCTTTTAAATTTAGAGAAAGAATTCCAGGGACGTTCCTACGACATGTTAATTAGCCATACAACCATTGTTTTTACACGATATATTCTCATTGCTTGGCAAATGCGAAAAGAGGAGGATCCTAAGACGATTGGCAACCTTTTTTACATCCTTTGCGAAGATGTAAAAGACATAGATTTTATTACTGCCCTTCAATCACTTATTGACCTTTTCCAAACTTTGGCGGAAGCCGAGGTTTCTTTGAACATGGACATCTTTAAAAATCAAATGAATAAATGGTTGGCCACTATACCTAATTATATCAAGCAATGCTTAAATATTTCTGTGTGCGAAAGTTGAGTAAATAATTATCATCTACTCTAATTATTTTTGTTTTAAGTTTTTTACCACTATCAGTAACATATGCAACAAAGAATAATTTTTAAATTTATAAAGTTGTCCACAGCGGTTTCCAATCATTGTGAATTTATCCAGATGATCTGTTAATTCCCAGCATGGCTGCAATTAAGCAGCTTACTTAATTTTCTTCGTATGTAAACTCTTGTTTAATAACAACAATATGCTATCCATTCGTTCACCAAGTTTTGCTAGGTTGTGCTTTTAAAAGCAACAAACACGAAACGATTTGGACGCAGCGGACTTATTTATATTTTTATGATTAAAAACAGTAATTTAAACTTTGCTTTATGTATATTTCTCTTCCCAACACAAATAATATTTTCTGTAAAAAAATCAAAGGAGGAACAATCATATGGCTCTCATTCCTTACGATCCTTTTTCTGAGATCAACCAATTTAGACGAAACATGAATCGCGTTTTTTCTGAAAGCTTCCCGCATTTTTTTGAAAACTTTGAGACTATGAATACCCCCCGGCTTGATATTCATGAAACTGCTAATGAAGTAATTGTTACGTGTGATTTGCCCGGCCTTGAAAAAAAGGAAGACGTTGACATTCATCTTGATCGCAACGTTCTTACGATCAGCGGCACAATTCAAAGAAGCAAAGAAGTAAAGGAAGAAGAAATGCATAGACGCGAACGGTTTGTAGGGCGGTTTCACCGCGCTGTTGCATTGCCGGCAAATGTAAAAGAAGAAGAAGTGAGCGCGACATATAAAAATGGCGTTTTGGAAATCCGTATTCCAAAACAAACCGAAAACAACAAAAAGAAAATTGATATTCAGTTTCATTAATTGTTTCGTGAGGTTGCAAAATTTCAATCAGCCTCACTTTTTTATTGCAATTTTCGCCAAGTACGATTATGATGAATATATAACATCAAAAATCTATATATTGTGTAATCAAAAACAATTAAATACTATATATTGAAAACCTAACGACAAAGGTGCTGTTTTCAGCTTAAAAGGGAATCCGGTGAGAATCCGGAACTGTCCCCGCAACTGTGAGTGCTACGAAATGAATAATCCACTGTACGGTTCGTATGGGAAGGATTCAAAGTAGGATGAAGCACGAGTCAGGAGACCTGCCTTTGTCCGAACGTTTCTAATTCTTCGGGGGTTGGGAAGATGAAACGATGGTTTGAATGGAGTAGTTTCGCCTTGTAAACTGCCTCCCTTTTAATCATCGTTTGATCCGCTCAGCTTCCTGAGCGGTTTTTTATTTTGATAAGGAGGATGTTTGATGAATATTACGAAAGCATTAAATCTATACGAGGTTTTTCAAAATCATTTTAACAGGAGCGATTGGGAGCTTTATCTAAGACAGCTTGAAAAAAAGTTTCCATCCCTTTCCTTTCATGAATACAGCGAGAGAGTGTCGACAACCCTACAATACCAGCAGATTGATGATCTTGAAAAATTTACAAACCTGCTGATTATTGAAGCTTTAGCAAACATTTCGGAAAGTGAGCCGGATTGGACTTTTTTAGCTGCACACGTATTTCTTGAAAAAATTTACTATGAAGCGAGCCAAAACAGAAATTACAACCAACCGGGCTACGGCGATTTTTATTTGTTAATCGAAACATTAACCGATCTTGGAATCTACAGCCCTCTTTTGCTAGAGCATTATTCAAAAGAGGAAATTATGGAGCTGGGAAATGCCATTGATCCTGAGAAGGACAAGCTGTTTACATACATCGGATTAAGGACCCTTTACGACCGGTATTTAGCTAAAGATTTTTATAAACGAACATTTGAGCTTCCACAGGAACGTTTTATGATCATCGCTATGACGTTAATGATCAACGAGCATCCGTCCAAACGTTTGCATCTTGTAAAGGAAGCGTATTGGGCATTGAGCCATTTATATATGACGGTTGCAACACCGACATTGGCTAATGCAGGAAAATCAGTCGGTCAGCTTTCAAGCTGCTTTATTGATACGGTAGACGACAGCCTTCAAGGCATTTATGATTCGAACACTGATATTGCCAATGTTTCTAAAAGCGGCGGAGGCATTGGAGTTTATTTAGGGAAAATCAGAAGCCGCGGAAGCGATATCCGGGGGTTCAAAGGAGTTTCATCAGGTGTCATTCCTTGGATGAAGCAATTAAATAATACGGCAGTGAGCGTCGACCAGCTCGGCCAAAGAAAAGGAGCAATTGCCGTTTATTTGGATGTTTGGCATAAAGATATTTTCGCCTTCCTAGATGCAAAATTAAATAACGGAGATGAACGGCTGCGCACCCATGATTTATTTACAGGTGTATGCATTCCTGACCTATTTATGGAGCAAGTTGAAAAGCGCGGGGACTGGTATTTGTTCGATCCCCACGAAGTTCGCAAAGTCATGGGATTCAGTCTGGAAGATTATTATGATGAAGAAAAAGGTAACGGCAGCTTTCGGGAAAAATATTTTGAGTGCGTGAATCATCCTTCCTTATCTAAAGAAAAAGTGCCTGCGATTGAAATAATGAAACGGATTATGATCAGCCAGCTTGAAACGGGAACACCTTTTATGTTTTATCGGGATGAAGTGAATCGAAAAAACGCAAACAAGCATGCCGGCATGATTTATTGCAGCAATTTATGCACAGAGATTGCGCAAAATCAAAGTGCTACTACTGTTGAAGAACAATATGTTGAAGATGGAAAAATTGTCATTGTGAAAAAGCCCGGCGATTTCGTCGTCTGCAACCTTTCTTCCATCAACTTGGCACGGGCTGTCCCAGACAACGTTCTGGAACGTTTAATCCCTATTCAAGTGCGGATGCTGGACAACGTTATCGATTTAAATAACATTCCGGTATTACAGGCAAAGCTTACAAATGAAAAATACCGTGCAATCGGTCTTGGAACGTTTGGCATGCATCATTTATTTGCACTAAAGGAAATTACATGGGAAAGCGACGAGGCAGTCCAATTTGTCGACCAATTATATGAAAAAATTGCGTATTTAACCATTCAGTCGAGTATGGAGCTCGCAAAAGAAAAAGGCGCATACCCTCTCTTTAAAGGCTCGGAGTGGGATACAGGGCGATATTTTGAAATCCGCGGTTATACGTCAAAAAAATGGCAGGAATTAAAGGAAAAAGTGCAGACTTTTGGAATTCGCAACAGCTATTTAATGGCGGTCGCACCGAACGCATCGACCTCCATTATAGCCGGAAGCACAGCAAGCATCGATCCAATTTTCCAAAAAGTTTATTCAGAGGAAAAGAAAGACTACAAAATTCCAGTTACCGTTCCCGACTTAAATGCGAAAACGACTTGGTATTATAAATCCGCTTATTTGATCGACCAAACATGGAGCATTAAACAAAATGCAGTGCGCCAGAAACATATTGACCAGTCCATTTCCTTCAACTTTTACGTCCTAAACACGATTAAAGCGAAAGAATTGCTGGAGCTTCATTTGACAGCTTGGAAATCCGGATTAAAAACAACGTATTATGTCCGTTCGACATCAAGCGACATTTATGAATGTGAATCATGTGCAAGTTAAGGAGGAATTAATATGGAGCAAACATTAACAAAACGAGTTATTATGGATCCTGATGCACCAAACCGTTCAACAGCAATAGTGAACGGAAAATGTTCCAACGTGCTCAATTGGGATGATGTCGCCTACCCGTGGGCATATCCAAAATATAAACGGATGCTCGCAAACTTTTGGACACCTTTTGAAATCAATATGGCTCAAGATGTGAAGCAATTTCCTGAGCTTTCAGAAAGAGAACAGGACGCATTTTTAAAAATTATCGGCCTCTTAGCTTTATTAGACAGCATTCAAACCGATTATGCCGGAAAAGTTGCTGATTATATTACAGACTCGAGCATAAACGCCTTAATGATCTTGCTCGCTCAGCAGGAAGTGATTCATAACCATTCATATTCGTATATTCTTTCAAGCATCGTGCCTAAAAACGTACAGGATGAAGTATTTGAATATTGGCGGAACGAACCGGTTTTAAGGAAGCGAAATGAATTTGTCACCAACGGGTATAAAGCATTTGCAGAAAATCCGAATGTGGAGAATTTGTTGAAATCGATCGTCTTTGATGTCATACTGGAAGGTTTATTTTTCTATTCCGGTTTCGCATTCTTTTATAATTTAGCCAGAAACCAAAAGATGGTAGCCACTAGCACGATGATTAACTACATTAACCGTGATGAACAAATACACGTAGGTTTGTTTGAAAAAATTTTCAAAGCGGTGCTGAAGCAATATCCTGAATATGATACAGATGAACTGAAACAATTCGTTTCGAAAACATTTATGAAAGCAGCCGAGCTGGAAATCGAATGGGCCGGTGTAATTATCGGCAATGACATTGAAGGCCTGCATTTAAAAGATGTGGAGAGCTATATTAAATTTTATGCGAATTTCCGTGCCAATCAGCTGGGATTCGAACGTCCTTTTGAAGGCTATCGGACAAATCCTTTGAAATGGATACGGGCTTATGAAGAAGTGGACTTAGGAAAATCAGACTTCTTTGAACAAAAATCGAGACAATATACAAAAGTCAACACGATTGATAGCGGCTTTGATGAGTTGTAAAAATTTACGTTCTCATGATAACGGGCAGCAGAGACTGCCCGTTTTTTTATCTGCTGCCAAACCAAAAGGAATGCTATGAATGAATTTTTCGATAAGCAAATACTTTCTTTTAAAAGAGCTTATCTTTTTTGGAACCTAAGCATCCCATTTTTCCATGCCATGGTATAATATGTGCGGAGGGGATCTATGTTAAAATCAACCTTGATCATAATGTCAATTTTGTTAGTAACAATTCATTTCGCTGTTCTATATTTTTGGATGTTTGATTGGCAAAAATTAGCTACAAAAACAGGCTTTATAAGTTGGTTTGCCTCGATTCTATTAGGCATCTTTGTATATTTTTCTTTTCAAACTTTCAGCAGATGTGACAAAGCTGCTGTCGTCATCAGAAACATATTGTTATGTTCAACTTTACTGACCATCTTTTTAGCTTGTATTGCGTTCATTATAGAAGCAATTACAAAGGCGATGCCCTAAAAAAAGAAATATAGTTTTCACGATATTGGCTAAAAAGAAATATGTTGTTTCCCACCATTGCGAGGTGAATATAATGATTTATTTATTAGTCGGTTTGGGCGGGATAGCAGGTGCCTGCCTTCGATACTGTGTCGGCCTATGGACTTCCAGCTTTTGGACCGGATCTTTCCCAGCAGCGACACTTTTAGCCAATTTGGCTGGAAGTTTTCTTTTAGGATGGTTGACTGAATATGTATTTAAAATAAAAGGATTTCCTCCCCATTTTGCCACAGCGATCGGTACTGGCTTAATCGGGTCATTCACAACATTTTCAACTTTTAGTTTTGAGAACATTCAATTGATGATTGCCGATAAATGGGAAACAGCCATTATGTATACATTGTCAAGCTTAATAGGCGGTTATTTATTTGTTTCGTCTGGTTATCATCTTGGCCGAAAAATGCTTTCCCAGCACAACGCACGAACGGCCGATCATGAATAGGAGTGAAGAGTAATGCTTTTCAACTTTATCGTTGTAGGAATCGGAGGTTTTTTAGGAGCTAATGCCCGCTTGATCGTCACCAATTGGATTAAAAAGAAAAGCAATATGAAGTTCCCTGTCGCAACATTTATTATCAATGTCAGCGGATCTTTCCTGCTCGGCCTTTTGATCGGCATGAATATTTCAGAAGCATATCTACTGTTATTTGGAACGGGATATTTAGGAGCCTTTACCACCTTTTCTACGTTTCAGCTTGAAAATAAACAGCTGTTGACAGAAAAACAAAAAACAGTGTCCATTTGCTATTTTCTTTCAAGCTATGCGTTCGGTCTTTTGTTTGCCTTTCTCGGCTTCCAACTAGGCGCTATATTTTAAAAACTTATTTGAATCATATTGTCATGGTTTGATTTTTTCTTTATAATACAGATTGTCCAGCGGGATGTAGCTCAGCTTGGTAGAGCACCAGCATGGGGTGCTGGGGGTCGCAGGTTCGAATCCTGTCATCCCGACTCTGTAAATCTCCTAAATCATCATTTAAAATCAAAAACGCCGCTTGAGCTTTTTCAAGCGGCGTATATTTTGAATTACGTCTTTTTAATCCCTTTCCTCAGTTTAATTAATTTATATAAGTTAATCACAACCGTTTTGGTTACAGCATATGTTGGAACAGCCAAAATCATCCCCAAAATTCCCGCGATATTTCCTGCAACAAGCAACAAAATAATAATGGTCAGCGGATGTGTATCAAGCCTCTTGCCGATAATAAACGGAGAAATCACATTCCCATCAATTTGCTGAACAATTGTCACAACAATAATCGCAAGAAGCGCTTTAAAAGGCGAATCAAGCAAGCCGACAATAACGGCCGGAGCAGCTCCAATAAACGGACCTAAATACGGAATAATATTGGTGATTGCCACAGTTATTCCAAGCAGCAAAGCATATGGCAGATCAATAATTAAGTATCCGATAAACGTAAAGAGCCCGACAAACATGGAAACAAGCATTTGTCCTTGAATATAGGTAGATAAGGTTTCGCCTGTTTCCTTTAAGATAATCATAACTTCATCGCGGAAATCGCTCGGAAAAAACTTTACGACCTGGTGCGGCAGCTTATGTCCGTCCTTGATCATATAAAATAAAATGAACGGCACCGTGACAATAATGAGTGTTATATTTGTGATAACGCTGAAAACGGACTGAACGCCATTCGTAATATTATTTGTAATTCTCGATGCATATTGCGTAATGGTGCTCTCAATTTTTTCAATGGAAAAATAATCTTGCGTCAATACCCATTGGAACCAGCTTGTTTGATACAGGTTTTCAATGATTTCTCTCGTTTTTGTTATATAAAAAGGAATGTTTCGAATTAAATCATTAAACTGCTTAACAATCGTAGGCCCTACCAACCCGATGACGATCGAAATTCCGCCGATAAACACGATATACAAAATCAAAATAGCCAGAACTCTTGGAATTTTTCGCTTTTCAAGAAAGCCAATAATCGGAGCAAACAAAAAGTAAAGAAAACCGGAAATAATTATGGGAAAAAACAAAGTAGTTATAAAGATCACAATGGGCTCAAAAAGAAAAGATATTTTTGTGCTGAAATATAAGATCAAAATGATCAAAAGTATTTCTAACGTCCAAAAATGAAGTTTTGATTTAAACAAAATGCTTGCCTCCCGCATCCAATTTTGCAACATTCGTTCCAATATTTAGAATATCATGTATTTACATATTCTAAGCAATTTTTTTCAATCCTCCTATTGCTTCTAATCCAAATTTTCCGCTCAAATTTAAGGAAAACCTTTTTAAATTTTTATGTTAAGCTTTATAATGTTTGCTCTTCGCAATGTTTCAAACAAAATCACAACAACAGGACCTAAAAATAAACCTAATATACCGAGCATCTTTAGTCCAATGAACATGCTGATCAAGGCGGCAAGAGGGCTTATTCCCATGTTGGTCGACATAATTTTCGGTTCGACAGCACGTCTGACGACAGTGATCACAAGAAATAAGACAACTAATCCTATTCCGAGATTGGTTTGCCCCTGGCTAAATGCATAAATAGCCCAAGGAACCAGCACCGATCCTGTTCCCAATATTGGAAGGATGTCAACAACCACGATAATGATTGCCAAAATCAAGCTATAATCTACACGAAGCAGCACCAACCCAATATAAGCTAGTATAAATGTCAGCAAACTTAAGATAACTTGCGCTTTAATAAAGCCGAAGCCTGCTTTGTAAAGATCATTCACAACATATTTTATTTTATTTCTCGTTTTTTCTGTCAGCATGGTCTCGAGCGAAGCCCATATTTTCGGCAGATCCAAACTGATTAAATAGAGAGCAATCAAATAAATCAGCGCTTCAATGAAAAAGCCAGGAATGCCGGAAACAAATAATATGAGCGATTCCATCAATTGCTTCACAAGACCGTCAACTGCATTGACAGAATTATTAATGGAAATTTCAATAGACGTCATGACACCTTCTGGAAGGGAAGCGGAATAATTTTCCCACGTATCAAGAAGAGGATTAATAAAATCATGATTGAATTTTCTAACATATAAAGGGATATTTTCTATAAAACTCACAAAGTTTGTATATATAAAGTTTATCAAACCAAAGCCTAGAATACATAATAAGAGTAAAAAAACAACAAAAATGAGCAAAACTGCATAAGGTCTTTTTATTTTAAATCGATTTTGGAGAATGCTGATAGGCTTTTCAAGTACAAGAGCTGTAAGCAGCGCAAGCAATATCGGGATGCTGAACGGTATTAGTATAAGAATGGCAATACCAATGATGATAAGCGGAAGATACTTTTTCATTTTCAATACATCATTCTCCTATCTATTCTATACTCAAAATCATCATGTTATCCTTATTATATCGTGGATTTTCCATTTGAACTATTGAAATTCCTTATTATTTTTATAAATTGTTATTTGTTCGACATTTTGCAAAACACATTTACTTCAGTAAAAAAAATACTAGACAAATCGCAATTTGACCAATATACTGTAGATGAGCAATTTTCATAACAATAATTACCATACCAAAAGAGACAAACAGGGTACCCCTTATGCCACATGGAGCTGTTTTTTGACAACATCAATGGGAATATCTTGCTTCGCTGCATGGTAAATGAACTCGACGAGACTATGCCCTTTCTTCGTTCGGAGAAGATCAAGCCCAGTAGAGAAATCCCGGTTGGACTCGACCATACTGTACACATAAGCGAGTTGCACCAAGATCCAATACCGTTTCACCGCCCGACGTTGACGAACGCGGTACCCATCGAGCTTCAGCTGGTCTTTCGCTTGTCGAAAAAAGCATTCGATCGACCAACGCTGGGCATAGTAGCGCAAGATCTCTTCATCGCTTAGCTCCCGGTCGGTGCTCAAGACGCAGTGAAGATGTTCGGGTGTCATCGGCTGATCGGCTTTCCAAGCCAACAACACAACGGCATCATCGAGACCTTTCAGCGATCCCTCGTAGCGATACACGCGATAACGCTCTTCTCCCACCGTGACGAGATGGGTGTCGTTCGGTTCGATATAGCGGGCAAACTGTTTGGCTTGGATGGCGATGCCTTTCGGATAGAGAATCCGGTTCGTTTTGAGCATCGCGATGACGTGAAATCCTTTTTTCAGACAGGCTTCCACGAGCGCTTGCGATGGATACCACGAATCCATCAGCACATAAACGGGACGGCGTACATCCAAAGAAGAAAGCATCTCGATCGCGAGTTCCCCCTTGCTTTTCCCAGCCGCCTTGTCGTAGAGGCGGAACGCAAAGGGAAAAGCCTGGGTCATCGTATGAACCATGAGCCAAACAAGAGAATGTCCCCAGATCGACTTTTTCTCTGTGTGAGAATAGTGCCAATCACACCCTTGAATGGCGTGCGTTGCCCGTGACGAAGGCTTGATTTTTTGGCAAATCGTACAATATAATCAAATTAGAAAAACGGAATAAGAATAAAAATTCCCAAAGGGGAGTAGCTTAACAATAAAGTCGTCATTTCGTGGAGGAATCCACCGGCTTTATTGAACAACTGGATGTTGTTAGCGAGACCTTTGCCATAAAAATGGCAAAGGTCTTTTTGCATCTTAAAACAATTTTTGGGAGGATGATTTGAGTTGCTGCTTAGAAAATATATGTCCAAAATCGGAATAGGCTCTGCAACAGTCGATCTTGTACTGGATAAAGAAACGTATTCTCCAGGAGAAAAAGTAACAGGCACGCTCTACATTAAAGGAGGCACTATAACTCAAAAGATTAAGCAGCTGCAATGTGATCTTATGAAAATAAACAATCAGGCTGATCAGCAATCAATCGCCTCCATTACGTTATTCGCTCCTGACATAATCGATCCAGCTGATTGCGCAAAAATTCCTTTTGAATTTGTTTTACCAAAGCATCTTCCCGCAACAACAGACAGTTTAACATACCGTTTTAAAACAACATTAGTGTTTGAAGAAGGAATCGATAGTCTGGATCATGACACAATACAAATTTTAAAAAATAAACCTAGTGGAGGGGAAAACGATGAGAAAAATATGGAAAAGAATTCGGTTCATTTATAACTTTCGTTCATTTTTCCCTTTTATATTTGAATTTTTCTTATCGAAGGAGGTGAATAGGAAAAAAAAGCTATTCTCGATCGCTTTCATAATTGGATATTTCCTGTTGCCGTTCGATGCAATACCAGATTTCCTGTCCTTAATTGGAATTGTGGATGATGTCGTTATATTTACTTTTATCATGCAGCAAATGATCAAAATGGCTCCGAAGGAATTACAGGAAAAATATTGTCTTGCATAACAAAGGATAAAAACATCGAAATGAGTATAAAATATTTGAGGAGTGATAAATATTGGAACTATTCTCACCTGAGTTTTTTTCAGCATTACTTTCGATTGTTATCATTGACCTTGTTTTAGCTGGTGATAATGCCATTCTAATCGGTTTAGCAGCTAGAAATGTGCCGAAACACCAACAAACAAAGGTCATTATATGGGGGACATTTGGAGCGATTTTTATCCGGGCAATTGCGACGCTTGCGGTTGTTTGGCTTTTAAAAATCCCTGGACTGCTATTAGTCGGCGGAATTCTTCTCCTTTGGATCGCCTATAAACTTCTCATCGATAAAAAAGAACATAACGTCGATACCGGGAATAGCTTTTGGTCCGCTATGAAAACGATCATTGTAGCAGACGCTTTAATGGGGCTTGATAATGTTTTAGCGGTTGCCGGTGCCGCGCACGGATCGTTCCTTTTAGTCATAATCGGATTGTTAATTTCCATTCCAATCGTTGTGTGGGGCAGCACGCTCATCATCAAATGGATTGAACGGTTCCCAGTTATCGTGACAATTGGGGCTGCCGTTATTGCCTTTACAGCAGCCAAAATGATCGTAGATGAAAAATTTCTAAAAGGCTTCTTTGAAGAAAACCCGCTTCTAAAATGGGGCTTAACGATTATTCTTGTTGCAGGCGTTATTTTTGCCGGATATTTAAAAAAGAAAAAAGCTTCCCCTGTGGAAGCAAAAGAAGAAGCATCTTAAAAAATGATGCTGATACCGTTTTTCCTAAAGCCTAAAAACAAATTCCGTGGGGCTGTCTAATAAGTCGATTTTCCGGCTTATAGACGTCCCTTTAATGTTTTAGCAATGTTGATATATCAATGTTTATGATGTTTCGTTTTCAATGGATTTTGACTTTCTGGACAGCTCCATCATTACAAATATTTTCGATGGACATTCCGGCCGTCAAAATTAAATAAAACAGGTTTATCCTCAATAATCGTTTCTAAATGGACACCTCTCCCCCAAAGCTGATAAATGTATGGAAGCACCTTTTCAAGGTACTTAATATCAAGTTCAATCCCTTCATACCAATGTTTTAAATATAGTTCGCCGTTTTTCATATAATCCCCATCCATTACCGTAATGTACGGAAAACCGCCATTCACCCGCATGCTTACGAGCTGATCCCGCACTTTTTCCCAATCTTTATCAACAATTTTATAGTCTTTGCCTTGTTTTTGAAATAAGTACATGTCTTCCCGCATAACAAGATCTTTTGTTAAATAGTTGCGAAGAAATGAAATATCCGATTCAATTTCCCGCACCTCAAACAGCTTTTCCCTGCCCGAACCGGGTTGAATTCCCCGCTTTTTCATTTCCTCGGTCGGATTGTTATACCTTTCTTCGATATCCTCAAATATTTTTAAACCTAAATAATAAGGGTTAATGCTCGTTCTTGACGGCTGTACGACACCCGCATTTAATTTAGCATATTCAATTGCTTCATCAGAGGTCAAATCCAGCTCTCTCATGATCCGCTGGTGCCAATACGTCGCCCAGCCTTCATTCATTATTTTTGTTTCAAGCTGAGGCCAAAAGTATAGCATTTCCTCTCTCATCATTGTTAAAATATCACGCTGCCAGTCTTCAAGCTCCCGGCTATACTCTTCGATAAACAAAAGCACGTCTTTCTCCGGTTTGGGAGGGAATTTTTTCTTTTTCTTGATTGTCTGTTCACTTTTTTCTTTTTTTTCTCCTAAAGACCAGAGATCATCATACGGTGTTTTGTATGTCTTATGCTCTTCTTCCTCATCAACATCATCCAAGCTCCAAGAAAGTTTTGTCCGAACTAAAGACGGATCAATATGTTCTTGGATGGATAAAACCGCGTCTAAAAATTTTTCCACTTCTCTTTTTCCATATAAAAGTTCATATTTCTTGATTCTTTCCGCTGTTGCCGCCATGCTTTCGACCATATCCCGTTTCGTATTACTAAAGCGGATATTGTTTTTAAAAAAATCACAATGCGCGAGGACATGTGCAACAATTAGTTTATTTTGAATAAGAGAATTAGTGTCAAGCAAAAAGGCATAACAAGGATTTGAGTTAATCACCAGTTCATAAATTTTACTAAGACCTAAATCATAATGGAGCTTCATTTTATAAAATTGCTTTCCAAAGCTCCAATGGGAGAAACGAGTCGGCATTCCATATGCACCAAATGTATAAATAATATCAGCTGGACAAATTTCATATCTCATCGGATAAAAATCAAGACCAAACCCCTTTGCGATTTCTGTTATTTCTTCAATCGCATATTGAAGAACTTTATGATCCTCCTTGTTCATTGTTCATCCCCCTTCTTTTTCCTTACAACAATTTATGAAAACAAACGGGAGATGATGAAAAACATTTTGAACGTTGTGTCAGATTGCACTATTTCCATTTCACATCTTGAACTGCCTGTCACCAAACGAAAAGCTAAAAAGGGAGACATTCCTGTTCAAAAATACACAATCTTATAAAAAAATGGTGCCTTCTCACGGCACCAAATATTAAAAACTTTTTTGGAAAAACTACATTAAATGGTCGAACCTTCATGCTGCGCAATTTGTAAAGCTGGGCCAAAAAATTCGTAATGAATATTTTCGGAAGCAACCCCCAGCTCCTTTAAATAATTAATGACTGCTTTCATAAATGGCACAGGGCCGCAAATAAAATAATCTGCATTTTCAGATAAGAATTGCTTAAGAATGTCTTTAGTCATATAACCTGTATGATTGGCGCTTTCTTGACGTGACGGCTCCGTATAACAAATAAAGGATGTTCCATTTGGCAACCTGTTCATTAACTCTTTTACTTCCAAACGAAAAGCATGAACATCTTCATTTTTAGCAGAGTGAACAAAACGAACCGGTCTAGAAGGATTTTCTTTTGCTATTGTATTCAGCATGCTCATAATTGGCGTTACTCCAACACCGCCGCTGATGAAAACAACCGGCGAGTTTTGCGTGACATCCAATGTAAAATCGCCAGCAGGCACGCTAATATTAAGCTCATCGCCAATTTGAACATCATCGTGCAGGTAATTCGATACGATCCCTTTTGGTTGATCCGGTTCTGCCTCACGTTTAACAGAAATTCGAAAATATTCTTTGCCAGGAGCGTCTGATAAGCTGTATTGACGATTCAGCAAATATTGATGGCCGTCTATTTTTACTTTTACGGTAACATATTGTCCGGGCAGGAATGATGGCAATACAGCATTATCTTTCGGTTTTAGGTAAAACGATGTAATAACAGAGCTTTCTTTTACTTTATCGACAACAACAAACGGCTTAAAGTCTTTCCAGCCACCTTCCATATTTTCAGCGTCAGCATACATTCGTTGCTCCAATTCGATAAATACGTTTGCAATTTCGTTATAAGCTTCTTCCCACGCAGAAATAATTTCATCTGTTGCTAAATCGCCTAACACTTCTTTCATAGCTGCTAATAAATTTTCGCCGACAATTGGATAGTGTTCTTTTTTAACCCCTAAGCTTCTGTGTTTATGAGCAATTTGCTTCACAACTGGCAAAATCGTCTCCAATTGATCAATGCGCTCGGCAGCAGCATAAAGTGTGGTTGCTAGCGCTGTTTGCTGTCTTCCTTTCTGTTGGTTTGTATGATTAAAAATATTTAATAACTCCGGATGATTGGAAAGCATTCGTTTATAAAAATGACTTGTGATTTCTGTTCCTTGCTTAGCTAAAACAGGCACAGTGGACTTTATAATTTCAATAGTACGTTCGGATAACATAAATTTGCACTCCTTTGTTTTGAAAAAAGATGTATTTTATATATATCTTTAAAGTAGTTGATCTTCGTCTTAAAAGCAATATTTTAAATACATCTTTTGAAAAGATGTCACATTTTTGAACCTAAATTATCCATCAGTGTATAATGGAGCTAGTACGGACAAAGAGAGGGAGGCCAATGCGTCTTACAAACTATACTGACTATTCGCTCCGTGTGCTCATTTACATTGGCACGAAAAACCGAGAGGAATTATCCAATATTAAAGAAATTGCGGATGTGTACGGCATTTCAAAAAACCATTTAATGAAGGTCATTTACCAGCTTGGGAAAAACGGGTATATTGAAACGATTCGAGGACGAAATGGCGGTTTCCGTTTAGCACGTCCTGCATCTGAAATAAATATTGGCGATGTGGTCAGAAAAACTGAAGAAGATTTCCATCTTGTCGAATGTTTTAATGAAAAAAACAGCGAATGTGTGATCACATCCGTCTGCAGGCTGCGCCATGTTTTCCAGCAAGCCTTGCAAGCTTATTTACAAGTGCTGGATCAGTACACACTCGCTGATTTAATCATAAATCAAAACGAATTGAAGCATTTGTTTAATGTGAAGTAGAAAAAAGCCTTTAATGGTCTTTCGTTTTTTGAATGAGGCATTTATACATTTGTTTTGAAAGAAACGGCTGTTGTTATGTCCAACATTTGCAACGGTACAAAAAACAGATTTATTCATACAATAAACATAACTCCTTTTAGGGAGGGATGTTTATTATGAATAAAATGGATTACGACAAAGCATTATATTACACGCACCGTTCGCAATGGGACAATTTGATTATTTTAATGGTGCGCACAAACGATGATTTTCTTTCCAAAAAAATTGAGCATTTTTTACACGCTTATAATTTTGAACACGATTATCAAATTATTGAGCATAAACTATATGCTTTACTTCGTTATATTGACCATGCATTAGAAAACGTAACAGAGGTTGAACCGGAAATCGCGATGAAATAGTTTCCAGAAAGGTGACTCAATAGTTTAAGCAACCTTTTTTCAGAAAAGTTATTTCTGAAAAATGGGGTTGCTTTTTCTTTCTGTTTTAGTCGTTTAAGTTATTGCTTCAATGCTGAAAGCGGCGATCGTTTTTGCCGAAAGCCCGTTTTTTCAGGAGCCTTTTTTCATGGCTATTGATCCGCTGCTATAATCGGCTATCAACTTTGCCAAAACTCGGGACTTAGCCCGCTTTTTTAAGAGCGTAAACGAAAAAGCGAGGGTGGAAAAACGTCTTGTTTTTCTCCCTCGCTCTTATTTTTAAGATTTATTGGACAGACTGAAGGGATCTCAATCGAAATGGAGTTAAGCTTTTTTAACTGTCAGAATATCATTTACTTTTTCCATTACGGCATTTATTAATTCTTCCAATGCCTTTTCACTATTATTCAGTGAATCGGCCTGAACAGCAAAATAAAATTTCACTTTCGGCTCGGTTCCCGAAGGCCGCAAACAGAACCAAGATCCGTCTTCAAGGAAATATTTCAATACATTTGATTTTGGCAAATCAATTGTTTCCTTTTTGTTCGATTGAAGCAATGTACGTTCACTTGTTAAATAATCCTCGATAATCGTAACCGTTTGACCTGCAATTTCAACAAGCGGATTTTGGCGGAAAGATTCTAAAATTCGCTTAATCTGTTCTGCTCCGTCCTTACCTTTTAAGGTTAACGATTTTAACCCTTCTCTGTAATACCCGTATCGATTGAAAATTTCCATTAATCCGTCATAAAGTGTGAGCCCTTTTTTCTTATAAAATGCACATACTTCAACAGCTAAAACGGCCGCTTGAACGGCATCTTTGTCTCTGGCAAAATCGCCAATTAAATATCCGTAGCTTTCCTCATAACCGAATTGAAATTTGTATTGTTTCGTTTGTTCAAATTCTTTAATTTTTTCCCCGATAAATTTAAACCCGGTAAGCGTATCAATTGTTTTTAGTCCATATTCCTCCGCTATTGCGCGGCCTATTTCCGACGTAACAATCGTTTTTAGAACAACGCCATTTTCAGGCAGCAATCCTTTTTTCTTTTTCTCAGAAAGGATATAGTTGAGCAAAATCGCACCCGTTTGGTTTCCTGTTAACACAATGTATTCGCCTTTGTCATTTTTGACAGCAACTCCTAAACGGTCAGCATCAGGGTCAGTTCCGATTAAAATATCAGCATCAATGCGTTTCCCTTCTCTTATCGCTAGCTCAAACGCTGCATGCTCCTCAGGATTCGGCGAAGCCACTGTCGAAAAATTTGGATCTGGAAGCTCCTGCTCTTTGACGACGGTTACATTTTGATAGCCTAATGATTGAAGAGCTCGTCGAACCGGTTTATTGGCTGTACCATGAAGCGGCGTAAAAACGACCTTTACATCTACTTCTTTTGCCAAATTAGGATTCAGTGAAATCGTTTTGATCTTTTCATTATATGCTTCGTCTATTTCCGCTCCAATGATTTTAATCAAGCCTTTTTGTTTTAAAATATCTTCATTTTCAACAGCAACTTCTAGTTCATTTTCAACTTCATTCACTTTTTTGATGATTTCATCAGCAATTTTTGGAGGAATCTGACCTCCATCCTCTCCGTAAACTTTAAATCCATTATATTCCGGCGGGTTATGGCTTGCCGTTATTACAACACCTGAAAATGCGTTTAAATAACGGACAGCAAAAGATAATTCAGGAGTTGGCCTTAATTCATCAAATACATAAGTTTGAATACCATGCGTTGCGATAGTTTTTGCCGCTTCCATAGCAAATTGCGGCGATTTGTGGCGGGAATCGTAAGCAATTACCACGCCGCGTCTTTTGGCTTCTTCTCCAAAAGATTCAATATATCTTGCCAATCCCTCAGAAGCCTTGCGGATTGTATAAATGTTCATCCGATTTGTGCCTGGGCCAATTTCTCCCCGCATTCCTCCTGTACCAAACTCTAAGCTTTTATAAAAGCAGTCCTCTAATTCGAGTTCATTGTCTGCTTTTTCTAGTAATTGCTGTTTTAGCTCTTGATCTATATCTTCTTTCGATATCCATCGTTGATAATTTTCTTTCCACTTTGCCATAACTTAACACCCCTCCAGTTCCCCTTCTTTTTCTCTCCTGAAATATTTTATCACAAATTTTATGGAAATGAGATGATCATCCCTATTTTTAGAACTATTCGAAACAGCTTTTACATATTTTTCGCAAATGATCGTCTTTCCATTTCTCGAGTTATTTATAAATTTATGTATTATTTGTATCATTTGAAAAAAAAACAAACCGAGCGACAAAGCTCTTTGCCACTGAACGGAAAAAAGAGCGCCAAACGGACGCTCTTTTTTCAGCAAGGCACTCCCATCCCGGGATTGCAAGAGGGGTTATTGAAGATCTTTTTCAGAAATGTTTGTTAATGCTTCTCCTGCCGCTTCATCAGAAGTCTTATTTGTTGCTAAATCTCCTAATGCGACCATGCCGACAACTTGATTATTTTCCACTACAGGCAACCGGCGAATTTGATTTTGTGCCATGATTTGGGCAGCTTCTTGCAGACTCGCGTCTGGACTACAGCATACAGGGTTTGTCGACATAACTTCTGCAACGGTTGTGCTTTCGTTTTTGCCCTGAGCTGTTGAGCGAAGCGTAATATCACGGTCTGTAATAATTCCTTTTAATTGTCCATTATCTGCAACAGGGATCGCACCAACATTATGCTGTCTCATTAACTGAGCAGCTTCCTGAACAGTTTGATTTGATGAAACGGAAATGACATTAGAAGACATGATATCGCGAATTTTATCCATAGTCTCACTCCTTTCGTTGATAGTTTGAACAATATGTAAAAATTTATGAATGATAATAATTCTTAGCTGATGTTTTATTGATTTCATCGCAAAATCATTTTTAATTCAGGGGAAATGTATTATAATGCCTTTAGAAAGAAAACAGAGAGGTTAGTTGGATGGATGATAAGCGAAAAGACAATTTGCTGTTGATAGGCTGGATCGCTTCTTTAATTTCTACCTTAGGAAGCCTGTATTTTTCTGAGATCATGCATTTCGAACCATGTAAATTGTGCTGGTTTCAAAGGATATTTATGTACCCGCTCGTTGTTATACTTGGAATAGCTGTAGTAAAAAAGGATTACAAAATTGCAAGCTATTCCTTAACTTTGTCCATTATGGGAGGCATGATTTCCATTTACCATTATTCTATACAAAAAATTCCTTTTTTGGGGGAACATAGCCTCGCATGCGGAAGAGTTCCTTGTACAAGCGACTACATTAATTGGTTTGGATTCGTTACAATTCCTTTCTTGGCTTTAATTGGCTTTTCAATTATTTTCCTCACAAGCTTTTTCATTTTACGGCAGAAAGGATAACGTTTCCGTTATTTTCAGATTTTTCAAGAGGCGAATGATGCAAATTCTATAGACCAGCAAACAAAACCTTTGGATTTATAGCTTTCAATTATGTTTTTTTACCCATATTAAGACTTAATCGCAATCCGGCAAGTTCATGAGGTCTTAGAAAGATAAACATTTATTTTTTGCGGTTGCCGTCATTCCCGTCATTTATGAAAATCGGTTTACATTTTTTAGTGCAAAGGAACGAAAGGAGTGAATAACGGCGATACTTTCCCCAAAATTTTTAAAATTACGGGGTCTTCTCGCCAAATTATATGAAAAAACTGCTTATATTCGGCGGAATCATTATTGTACTGTTCGCGGCACTGGCAATTGTAACAAATTTGCAAAATAAGCAAAAGGCGGAAGGAAATCCGTACAAAAAGTCGAGCCTGCATCCTGAAACCGTCAAGCTGCTGGATGATCCAAATTATCAAAACATCATACTTCCGGATGAGCTAGAAACAAAATTAAATAATCAAGAAGATGTCATTGTCTATTTTTTCAGTTCTACCTGCCCGCACTGTAAAAACACAACACCGATCTTAATGCCTTTGGCAAAAGAATTAAATGTGGATATCTACCAATACAACCTTCTTGAGTTTGAAGAGGGCTGGGACGAGTATAAAATTGATGCAACTCCAACGCTTGTCCATTATGTAAACGGAAAAGAAACCGATCGTATCGTCGGTTCACAGGAAAAAAGCGTTTTTCGGGAAGCGCTGGAAAATTGGACAAAATCAGAATAAGGAAAACCTGTCTTTTCATGACAAACATGGAAGCTGTAAATGCCTGCTTGGCAATATGGAACAATTGTCTGTCGGAGAAAAACAAAAACTTGCACAAGAAAGTTAAAGCCGCTTTTATTTCAAAAGCGGCTTTTTGAATAATCAAATTTTGTCAATCTTAACAGGAAAAGCGGACAGAATATCCGTATCTCCAATATTTAGAAATTTTGTTCATACTGCAATAAATCGTCTTCATACGCTTGGCTCCAGCAAAATGATGAATGATTTGCAAATCACTATCGCAAAATAATCAATTTATCCGGAAAGATTTCCAAACATATTTCTTCTTCAAGCTCACAAATGTATTTCCATTGAAGCTGAAGCATTTTTTCACCTTTCAAAAGCTGCTGAACAGCATATAGGAAAGGCTTGTAGTATTACCGATTTCTTATTTCTTACCTTTTAAAAAGTATCAGGATCAGGACCTATCCGCTCATTTTTATTGAGGGAATCGATTTTTTCCATATCTTCTTGAGATAGTTCAAAATCGAAAATAGAAGCATTTTCAATAATTCGATGCTCTTTTGTCGATTTTGGAATTGTCACGACCTCATGTTGAAGATCCCAACGGAGAATCACCTGTGCGATCGTTTTATTGTATTTTTCAGCAATCTCGGCTAAAGTTTCATTATCGAGAAGCCCGCCTCTCATAAGCGGGGACCAAGCTTCAAATTGAATGTTTTGCTCTTTGCAATATTTTCTAAGTTCCTCCTGTGTTAATCTTGGATGAAATTCCACCTGATTAACCATCGGTTTAATCTCCGCACTTTGCAATAAATCCTCTAAATGGTGAACATGGAAGTTGCAGACTCCAATCGCCCGAACTCTTCCGTCTTTATACAACCGTTCTAATGCCTTCCATGTTTCTTTATATTTTCCTGAAACTGGCCAGTGGATTAAATATAGATCCAAATAGTCTAATCCTAATCGATTTAGGCTGTCATCAAACGCTTTTAATGTAGAGTCGTAGCCTTGATCGTCATTCCAAACTTTTGTTGTGATAAATAGTTCTTCTCTCGGTATTCCCGATTCTTTTATCGCAATTCCGACTCCCTCTTCATTTTTATAATATGCCGCCGTATCTATGCTGCGGTAGCCCGCTTTAATTGCTGATTTTACAGCTTGAATTACTTCTTCCCCTTCATTGACTTTATATACGCCTAAACCAAACCACGGCATTTTAACACCATTATGTAAAGTCACCGTATCTTGCAAGCTTTTGACCAACCAACTCCACTCCCTTTCTAGTTATGGTGCATCACTTCTATTATGCATGATCCCTGTCAAAAAGTGAATATTTCGAAAAAATTAAATCATTTCAACTATATCTTCTACTTCCTTTAGCATCGCCTTTTTCGTATTTTCATCGACATAAGGAACTGAATAAAAAAACTTATGAGTGATTGTTTCAATCCCGCAAAAATTTAAAATACCGACATCAACGATTGTCTCCATTGATGCAATTAACTGATACGGCTTTAAATAATTTTCCGGATGAGATGTTGTTTGAAAAATAATCGCTCTTTTATTTTGCAAAAGCCCTTTTGCCCCTTCATCCGTAAACGTAAAAGCGAAGCCATTCGTGAATATTTTTTCGATATATCCTTTTAAAATAGCGGGCATGCCGTTCCACCATGTCGGATAAATAAAAATTAATTGTTTTGCCCACGAAAAATGCATTTGCTCTTCTTGTATCGCTTTGGATACGGCTGGATTGTGTTTTGTAAAGTAATCCTCTTTTAAGACAGGATTAAAGTTCATTTCATATAAATCCCGAATTCTAATTTCATGCTGCTTTTGCTGAAGTTTTTGTACAGTAGTCTGCAAGATCGCGTAATTAAAACTGTTTGGATTTGGATGGGCGTAAATAATCAGTGAATTCATAAAACTACCTCCAGACGATGTTACTTTTAGTATGAAAGTTCTTGTTAAACTTCATGCACGACAGAAAATAATGAATCCCCTTTCATTTTTCATAATTTTTGAAATGGAAAATAATTATAAAATAAGGTTGAAAGTTAGTTGGAAATTGATAAAATAACAGTAATCTAAATCTTTTTTTGAAAAGGTTGGGAATACTATTTGAGTACAAAAAAAACTTGCCGTTTTATTATTCATGCAACTGGAAAAAATGGAGAAACGTATTTAGCGACCTGTCAAAACAAATGGGAAGTAAAACAATGGATTGCAGCCAATCACTCGAAAGTAAATAAAAAAGAATTGAAAATCATCGACAAACAGAAAAAACAAATAGTAGCCAAAAACATTTTCATTGTGTCCACCGTTTTATTTGCACTTTACGAGCTTTATATACTTCTTTAGGGACATCCAGTCAATTGGCTAGATTTTATTTTTGATCATTTTTTGGACAATTTCTTTAGTATAATATATAGAGAATTTGTTCTTTATTAGGAGGAACTTGAATGGAAAACTGGATTACAGAATTTATGGAGCAATATGGCTACCTCGGGATTTTTTTAATTATTGCGCTAGAAAACATTTTTCCACCGATTCCGTCCGAAATTGTCCTTCCTTTTGGCGGTTTTATGACCACTTATTCGAACTTGACAGTTCCAGGAGTTATTTTGGCGGCAACTTGCGGCTCCGTTGTCGGTGCAATCATTTTATACGGCGTCGGTCTGTTGCTAGATGTTGAGAGGTTGGAAAAAATTGTTGACCGTTGGGGATACATATTGAAAATTTCAAAAGAGGATATACATAAAGCAGACAATTGGTTTGACCGTTACGGCATATGGACTGTGTTATTTTGCCGAGTTATTCCGTTATTGCGAAGCTTAATTTCCATTCCTGCTGGAATGTCCAACATGAATTTCGTTTTATTTTTGATTTTCACTACGATCGGTTCTCTCGTATGGAATATATTTCTCGTATCGGTTGGCGCGGGATTAGGAGAAGCTTGGCCTCTCATTACCGAATACATAGACATTTATTCAAAAATCATTTATGCTGTGATCGCCGTTCTTGTATTTGCTGCAATCATCATTTGGTATTTTTTTCGATTCCGACGCTCCAAATCATAACGCTTTGCCTGAAGCGCTGAAAAATAATATATGCACGTTTTTTATACTTTTAGCTCGCCTCAATCAAACAAATACCGCTCGCAATGATGATTGAGGCTTAGCTATTCCATTCATCGCTGATAAGCGATTATTTCCACTTGTCTGGCCGAATGAAAGGATATTGGAAAGCTGCTTCGAAAACGCGCTTTCCAATGATTTGTTTTATGCGTCATACAATTCAAACAATGTAGCGAGGCCCAGACCACCTGCGATTCCTAATGTTGCGATTGCCCGTTTGCCTCTCAATCTTTTCATTTCTGTGCAAAGCCTTGCAACAAGAATAGCGCCTGAAGCACCATAAGGATGTCCGATGGCAATAGCCCCTCCTCCCACATTCAGCTTTTCCAATGGGATGTTTAATTGCTTAACAGAAGCCAATACTTGAGAGGCAAAAGCTTCATTAAATTCGATTAAATCGATATCCTCCATTTGGAAGCCGGTTCGTTTCAGCAGCTGTTGCACTGCTGGAACAGGACCAATGCCTAAAAGGTTCGGATCGACACCTGCACTTGTACAATCGACAAATTTCAGAACGGGCAGAAGCCCAAGCTCTCGGCATTTTTTTTCAGACATGACAAGGACGGCACAAGCCCCGTCGTTCAATGGACAAGAATTGCCAACAGTCACTGTGCCATTTTCTTTAAATATCGGCTTCATGGCACGAAGCCTTTCCAAGCTCAACCTTTTCCTTGGACATTCATCACGATCCATGCCATTTACAGGGACAATTTCACTGCTGAATCTGTCATTCTCCATCGCTTGAACCGCTTTTTGATGGCTGCTGTATGCAAACAAGTCCTGCTCTTCCCTTGAAATTTGAAACGCTTCCGCAACATTTTCCGCCGCTTCCCCCATTTCAGGATCACCGAACGACTCCGGCGAAAACCGTGCTCTCGTATAGATCTTAGGTGGCTTCATTTCATATAAAGATAAAGGTTTTTCAATTCTCCAAGGGGCAAGGCTTGTACTTTCGACTCCTCCGGCAATATAAATGTCGCCGGCTCCTGATTGGACAAGCCGGCAAGCGAGATTCACCGCTTCCAATCCTGATCCGCATTGGCGATCAACAGTAATACCCGGAACTTGATCGGGAAGCCCCGCTAAAAGGAGTGAGAGTCTAGCGATATTTCCTCCTGGACCGACCGCATTTCCTAAAATAACTTCATCAATTTCCTGCGGATCGATTCCGCTCTCGTCTACAATCGCTTTGATGACTGCAGCAGCCAGTTGTTCAGGGCGGACGTTTTTAAACATTCCCCCCATTTTTCCAATAGGCGTTCTTTTTGCCATAACAATGACAGGGATCGTCATTTTTCTTCCCCTTTCACAATGAATTCAAGTTCTTTTCGCGCAATCTTTCCGCTGGATGTATAAGGGAACTCGTCCACTTCATAAAACGTTCGCGGGCATTTATATAACGGGAGCTCAGATCGGCAATAGCGCTTTAATGCATTGAAGCTTCTATGCTGAGCTTTCTCTTTCCATTTAATAAATGCAACCGGCTTTTGCCCCCAATAATCGTCCTCTACTCCAATAACAACCGCTTCCTCAACCTCATCCCGTTCCTTCAAAACTTTTTCAATTTCTTCCGGATAAATATTTAAACCGCCGCTGATGAACATATTTTTCTCGCGCCCAACGATCGTTAGAAAACCGTTCTCGTCTAAGTACCCTAAATCACCAATTGATGCACCGTCATCCTTCAATACATTTTTTGTTTCAATCGGGTTGTTGAAATACCCTGAAAATAATAAATTGCTGCGTACGACTACTTCCCCAACTTCATTAAAGGATGCTTCCGATCCATCTTTTTTTCTGATTGCTACTTCCACACCTGGAAAAGGAATGCCGACACTTTTTGGCGCTTTTTTAAAAATTTCATCATCGACATAACTGACAAAGCTTAATTCTGATGCGCCATAAAACTCAAATAACTGTCCGTTCGGAAACATTTCTTTTAACTGCTTTCTAGCTTCATAAGAAAGCTTTGCACCAGACGAAATGATTGTTACATTGTTCATTATGCATTTCTCTTCATTTTTCATCATTTGAAGCAAAGCTTGAATCATCGTTGGAACGCCATAAAATACAGTTGCCTCTCTCTTTAACAAAATATTGAATGTTTCCTTTTGAGAAAAAGCCGGGAGCAAATAAAAAGTCGCCCCGATATGTAAGGCGTGAACAGCCGCAAACAAGGACAACGAATGACATAAAGGGCCGGGAGCAATGATGACATCATTTTTTCCATATCCAAAAATTTGTTCTCCTACATTAAAGCTTTCCAGCCAGGATTTATGATTTCTCATATATCCTTTCGGTTTTCCAGTTGAACCTGAAGTAAAGCCGAGATAAAACAATTCTTCATCAAACTCTTCCCACTTCTCGTGATGATCCGTTTGGACATCTTTTTTTATTTCATCAATTAACATGACGTTCTCATGCTTTATTCCGGTCCGCTCCAAAAAATTGCGGCTTCCAATGCATATATCCAGCTGGCAGCTTTCCAATACATGCCGGATATCGCGCTTTTTCCATTTTGGATCAAAAGGAACAGCAATCCCGCCAAGTGTAATAACGGCAAAAAACACTTCTAAAAATTCTGAAGTGTTTCCCATTAATATGCCAACTTTTATATTTTTTTTGTTTGTCAATCGAATGAAAGCTGTTTGTATTTTTTTTATATTTTCGTACAGTTCATAATATGTAACCGTCCGTCCATTTATTTGTTGAATTGCCGGTTTTTGAGGATGTTCGTATGCAAATTGGCTAATGTTTCTCCCGATCCCCATCAGCTCACCCCTTAAGCAGCCTGTTTATTACGAGCTTTAATCAATGGATACGATTTTTGAATTCTTACTGCCAAAAATGCTGAAATCACCGCTTTTGTTAAATCTCCTGGAATATAAGCCAACGCCGATATGCTCGCACTTATCCAATTCATATTGGCAATCCAAGACAAATAAGAAATGCCGCATAAATAAACAAATAAAATACCACCAATTATATTAAATACTAACACTTTCCAAAATGCTAATTTTTCAAAATTCTTTTCAACTAAAAAACCGATTATAAAGGATGCAAAAGGCCAAGATAAAATATATCCACCGCTCGGACCAAATAATACTGCCAGCCCGCCTCTTCCGCCAGCAAGAATCGGTGCTCCGGCTCCTACAAGTAATACAAACAACAATAAACTGATAAATCCTCGTTTGGATCCTAACATTGCCCCTGCCAGCATCACACCCAATGTTTGAGCGGTGATTGGCACTGGCGTGAACGGAAGCGCAATCGGCGGTATGAGGCCGAGCACAGCAACAACAGCCGCGAACATTGATACTAATACCATATCATATAACTTCATACAAATAACTCCTTTCGAAAAAATTTTATAATCACATAATAGTTGAAATAACGATTTTTGTAAACCTGAAATTTATTTAAGTTTACATTAAAATGTTTTTTCATAAAGAAATGACAATTAGGCTTGTTCACGATACAATATTTTTATAATTGCTATTGAGGTGACTCTTGTGCCCGAACTAGAGCTGACTTTTGATACATTAATCATCGCCCTTTCACTGCAGATCTGCATACAGATCGGGCTAAACTTTTTTCATCGTTATGTCCGTACTGGTTATCAAATTTCTGCCAAAGCGAAATTTGAACAGTTCAAAAACAGCTTTTTTGACAGCATTTCAAGAGAGATCCCGTATTTCACTTTCCTTTTTCTTTCATTTCTTATAAAGAAAAGAAAGCGGAAAGAGGGACCGGACGATAAGGAGGATCATCTTTTTCCTTCCCTGTTGGAGACACATTTTGTTTATTTATAAGGAGGAAAAAGATGCGGAATATTTTGTATATCGTAGTCATGATCACTTTTGTTGCACTAACTGGATGCAGCGCTGGCAGCTCAAATCAATCAGGCTTTTTCCAGCAAACATTCGTTGAACCTTTTTCAATTATTATTAAAACTTTTGCGGACTGGTTTCACGGCAGCTATGGAATCGCGATTATTTTAATTACGGTCTTGATTCGGTTGATTCTTATGCCGTTAATGCTTCGCCAATATAAAGACCAGCAAAATATGAAATTGAAAATGGAGAAAGTTATGCCGGAGATGAAGGAGCTGCAAGAAAGGTTTAAAAAGGCGAAGGATCAAGCAGAACAACAAAAAATTCAAAAGGAAATGATGGATTTCTATCGAAAGCACGACATCAATCCATTGAAAATGGGCTGCCTTCCCATTATTATTCAAATGCCGATCATCATGGGGCTGTATTATGCCATTCGCGGTTCGAAAGAAATTGCAACACATTCATTTTTATGGTTTAATCTCGGAACACCTGACCTTATTTTGACGCTTTGTGCTGCAGCTATTTATTATGTGCAATTTAAAGTTTCCATTAGAACGGTACCTGAAGATCAATTGCAAGGACCGATGAAAATGATGGGAATGCTGTCGCCGCTAATGATAGGAACAGCTTCTTTTGCTTCACCCGCTGCCTTGCCTCTTTACTGGACAGTGAGCGGATCATTCCTTATTCTGCAAACATTACTTGCGCAAAAGCTCTACTATAAACCAATAGAAAAAGAAAAAGGCCAGAACTCTGAACAGTAGAATCAGTAGCCGTACAAAAATACCTTTTGCGAACAATATGAATAAATTAGCGAATTGATCTTTCCTCTTGCGTTAGACAGTAAAATAACCTGTCTAGCGCAGGAGGAAATTTTTTTGGTTGAAAGGGACTGTGAAAATCTTCGTGCTTATCTTCTCTCCAACATTCAAATGAATCTGCTGAAATTTTTCCTTCAAAAAATCTTTTTGAACAGCTGTTACTAGAAACTGCAAAACAAAAGAAGGAACCTATGTCAGGCCCCTTTTCACATTTAGCTGGTTTTACTTTCTTGTTTTTTAAAAAAAGTTTTCATCGCATGAAACACATCTGCTTTTTGCTTTAACACAAAATAGCGGAATTTCGGATTGTTGATGTTTTTATAAGCAGACATTAAGGTGGAGTATCTGTTGTACTGGTTGACCTCGCCGTAACAAAAGATGTTGCAAATTTTCATTAGTTCTTCGACAAGCTTCACGCATCGGCTGTTATCTGAAGTTAAATTATCTCCATCGGAAAAATGGAACGGATAAATATTGTACCGGGAAGGCGAGTATTTTTCTTCAATAAGTGCTAATGCTTTTCGATAGGCAGAAGAACAAATGGTGCCTCCGCTTTCACCTTTTGAAAAAAATTCATCCTCAGTGACAACCTTTGCCTCCGTATGATGGGCAATAAATTCAATATCTACCGTTTCGTATTTCGATCTTAAAAATCTAATCATCCAAAAGAAGAAACTTCTCGCCATATATTTTTCCCATATTCCCATAGAACCGCTCGTATCCATCATTGCAAGCACAACAGCTTTTGACTCTGGTTTTTCCACTTCGTTCCAAGTCTTAAATTTCAAATCTTCCGGATATATCGGATAAAAACTTCGTTTTCCTGCCATCGCATTTCGTTTAAATGCCGAAAGCATTGTCCGTTTTTTATCAATGTTTCCCATAAGGCCTGTACGGCGAACATCGTTAAATTCTATTTTTTCAGCAATATTCTCATCCATTTCTTTTTGCTGTAAATCTGGAAGTTCAAGTTCCTGAAAGAACGCTTTTTCCAAGTCCATAATCGACACTTCAGCTTCATAATAGTCCTCTCCAGGCAAATCTCCAGCGCCATCGCCTTTCCCAGCTGCTTGTGCATCATTTGTGCCATCCCTCGCAACAACATCGCCAATTTTACTGTCTCCCTTTCCTTGGCCGACATGTTTGTTTTTGTCATAGTTATATCGAATTTTATATTCATCAAGCGACCGTATCGGAATTTTTACTACATTTTTTCCGTTTGACATGATGATGCTTTCTTCTGAAATAAGATCAGGGAGATTATTGCGAATCGCTTCTTGCACTTTTTCTTGATGGCGAACTTGGTCATCATGGCCTTTACGATGGAGGGACCAATCCTCTCTAGAAACAACAAAGTGATGGTTCCCTTTGGATGTCATTTTTTTCCCTCCCTTAAAAAACTTGGCAATTCTTTTATTATATTCAAACGAATGGGTTCGTTTGGACAAATAAAAGATTATTCTATCATATGCTCGAACCTTCCAAAATTGACATGCTGTTGCACACCTTTTTTGATTAGAAATTTTGAAAAAAATAGCGCCCATTGGGCGAATCATGAACGAAACCAGCTTCAATTGTCAACGATTTAGTAAACTGCCTACATAGCGAAGAAGTTCATTGGCAGATGTTGAATTGTATCCATATTCATCAATGAGTCTCGCTACAACCTCGTTAATTTTCTTTAATTGCTGTTCGTCAGGCGTTTTAGTTGACGTTGTAATTTTCACAACGTCCTTCAAATCAGCAAACAATTTTTTCTGAATAGCTTCGCGCAACCGCTCATGGGAATTGTAGTCAAAACGTTTCCCTTTTCTTGCATATGCTGAAATGCGAATCAAAATTTCTTCTCGGAAAGCTTTTTTTGCATTTTCTGAGATGCCGATTTGCTCCTCAATTGAACGCATCAATTTTTCATCCGGATTCATTTCCTCGCCTGTCAGCGGATCGCGGATTTTGCTTTTATTGCAATACGCTTCAACATTATCTAAATAGTTGTCCATTAAAGTTTTTGCCGATTCTTCATATGAATAGACAAACGCCTTTTGAACCTCTTTTTTCGCAATTTCATCGTATTCTTTCCGCGCGATGGAAATGAAATTCAAATAACGCTCACGGTCTTCTTCTGAAATCGAAGGATGCTGATATAAACCTTCTTTTAACGAACGAAGTACATCTAACGCATTAATAGAAGGCACTTCTTTCCGAATAATGGTAGAAGAAATCCGATTGATGACGTAACGAGGATCGATGCCGCTCATTCCTTCTTCCGGATATTCTTTTTTTAGCTCTTCCACATCTACAGCATTAAACCCTTCAACCAATTCTCCGTCGTAAAGCCGCATCTTTTTCACAAGATCGATATCCGATCTCTTCGGCTCCTTTAAACGGGTTAAAATAGTAAACATTGCCGCTACTCTCAATGTATGCGGAGCGATATGAACATCGGATACATCGCTTTCTTTAATCATTTTTTCGTAAATTCTTTCTTCATCGGAAACCTTTAAATTATACGGGATCGGCATGACGATAATTCGCGAATGGAGAGCCTCATTTTTTTTGTTTGAAATAAATGAACGATATTCTGTTTCATTCGTGTGAGCGACTATGAGCTCATCAGCTGAAATGAGCGCGAATCGGCCCGCTTTAAAATTTCCTTCCTGAGTTAGAGATAGCAGATGCCATAAAAATTTTTCATCACATTTCAACATCTCTTGAAATTCCATCATTCCTCTGTTTGCCTTGTTAAGCTCTCCATCAAATCGATAAGCCCTCGGATCGGATTCTGAGCCGTATTCAGCAATTGTAGAAAAATCTATACTTCCCGTTAAATCGGCAATATCCTGCGATTTTGGATCAGACGGACTGAATGTGCCGATTCCTACCCGTTTGTCTTCTGAGAAAAAAATTCGTTCAACTAAAACATCCTCAATTCTCCCGCCGTATTCTTCTTCAAGGCGCATCATATTAAGCGGAGATAAATTGCCTTCAATTCGAATGCCGTATTCTTTATAAAAGTCGTCGCGAAGATGGTGCGGAATTAAGTGCAAAGGATCTTCATGCATCGGGCAGCCTTTAATTGCATAAACTGCACCTCTATCCGTTTTCGAATATTCTTCTAATCCCTTTTTTAACAAAGTGACAAGTGTAGATTTCCCGCCGCTGACAGGACCCATTAACAACAGAATTCTTTTTCTTACATCCAGCCGCTTAGCAGCGGGATGAAAATATTCTTCCACAAGACGTTCCAATGCTTCGTCCAGTCCGAAAATTTCCTGGTTGAAAAATTTATATCGTTTTCGGCCATTAATCTCCTCAATCCCTGCATCTTTTATCATATTATAAACGCGAGAATGGGCGGATTGGGCTATCCATGGTTTTTCTTTTAATATTTCCAAATATTCAGCGAAGGTGCCTTCCCATTTTAAGCGCTCTTCCATTTCTCTATGCTTTTCGATTTTTTTCAAAATATCCATCAGGGACCTCCTCCATCGTTGGTTTGAGCACCAGATTAATACAATTTATGCGAGGATGTCCTTAAAGATGCTTTTTGATTAGCTTAATATTTGAAAATGAGTTAAAAAATTTTGACAAAATGACAAACCTTAGGGAAATTCTTTCACTCGTTGGGAATGTTAATGTATAATAAAACTAGTAATTTTTGATTACGTTGTACATATGAAGGAGGGATCTTTTTCATGAAAACTGCTTTAGTTTTAGGTGTCTGCATCACATTTTTAATTGCTATTTTCACTGCAGGATACAACGATAAACCTGGTGTCAACAAAAAATAATTTTGTGCATATTGATGATTTGTTCACAAGTAGTCCTCCCGATAATTTTGTGAAGCGATAAAGCAGGTAGGGAATTGCGGCTTGTTTTAGTTCCATGAAAATAACTCCAAAAACATAAAAGGGGTGCTAATTATGGCGGTAGAAAGAGTATTTATCAGCCCTGCAAAATATGTTCAAGGTAAAAATGTCATTACAAAAATCGCGAATTATCTTGAAGGAATTGGAAACAAGACAGTCGTGATAGCTGATGAAATAGTTTGGAAAATTGCTGGGCATACAATTGTAAACGAATTAAAAAAAGGAAATATTGCAGCCGAAGAAGTAGTTTTTAGCGGAGAAGCTTCGAGAAACGAGGTAGAAAGAATCGCGAATATTGCAAGAAAAGCAGAAGCTACTATTGTAATCGGCGTTGGTGGAGGAAAAACGTTAGATACCGCAAAAGCGGTAGCGGATGAATTAGATGCTTATATAGTGATTGTGCCGACAGCTGCTTCAACTGATGCTCCAACTAGTGCTCTTTCTGTTATATATTCTGATGACGGCGTATTTGAAAGCTACCGTTTTTATAAAAAGAATCCAGATCTTGTACTTGTCGATACGAAAATTATCGCTAATGCTCCGCCACGTTTACTTGCCTCTGGAATCGCTGATGCACTTGCAACTTGGGTGGAAGCACGCAGTGTTATAAAATCAGGAGGAAAAACGATGGCGGGCGGCATCCCTACAATTGCAGCTGAAGCAATTGCAGAAAAATGTGAACAAACTTTATTCAAGTACGGGAAGCTTGCCTATGAATCAGTAAAAGCAAAAGTCGTCACCCCTGCGTTAGAAGCGGTCGTCGAAGCAAACACGCTCCTTAGCGGACTAGGTTTTGAAAGCGGCGGTTTGGCAGCGGCTCATGCTATTCATAACGGATTTACCGCGTTAGAAGGCGAAATACATCATTTGACACACGGAGAGAAAGTGGCATTTGGTACTCTTGTCCAGCTCGCTCTCGAAGAACATTCACAACAAGAAATTGAACGCTATATTGAGCTTTATTTGAGCCTTGATTTGCCAGTCACGTTGGAGGACATTAAATTAAAAGATGCTTCACGCGAAGATATACTAAAAGTCGCTAAAGCAGCAACCGCAGAAGGGGAAACAATCCATAATGCATTCAATGTGACAGCTGATGATGTAGCAGATGCGATTTTTGCTGCTGATCAATATGCGAAAGCATATAAAGAAAAACACCGCAAATAACGTTTTGAATTGGCATTTCTTCATGGGATACCTTGTTGACTGCAAAAAAGGCCAGGCGCTTTGACAGCTCTGGCCTTTGTATTTGCTTTTTTAACCTTATGGTAGTCCGCTCCTTCTCATACTTCCTTTATATTTGAACAGAATAACCGCCAAAAATAATGTATATTTACAATCCGAAAGAAGCCCAAAACTAAAAGTGTTTAAGATAATCCATGAAAGCTTTGCTGTCTTAGCGCCTCATACACTAAAATAGCGGCAGTGTTCGACAAATTTAATGCCCGAACGTTTTCCGTCATTGGAATGCGCAAACACCGATCTTCATTTTCTGCAAGCAATTCTTTTGGAAGTCCTGTTGTTTCACGTCCAAAAATGAAGAAAATCTCTTTGGAAGGATCACTAAAATCATAGCTCGTATAATATCGTTTTCCAAATTTAGTTATATAGTAGAAATCCCCGTTCTGGTTTTGCTGAAAAAAATGGTCAAGAGAATCATAATAATGAATGTTTACAAATTCCCAATAATCAAGCCCTGCGCGTCGAAGCATTTTATCATCCGTTGAAAAACCTAAAGGACGAATTAAATGAAGGGCTGTATTAGTCGCCGCACAAGTTCTAGCAATATTTCCAGTATTTGCAGGGATTTCTGGTTGATATAAAACAACGTGTAATGCCACAATGATTCACCTCGAAAACTATTATAACATTTTTAAGAATCCTCATTATCATCAATGATATGAAAAAATTTATATTGAATGTTTTCTGTATAGGCAGTTGAGTCTTCGTACGACCAATATCTCATTCGGCTGTTGGATGTTTGGGCATTGACAAGCGGCATATCGCTTTTATCTTTTGCAACAACAAATGTTGAATGGTCAAATCTGCCGTCGCCTTGAAAATCATAACAAATCACATCCCCGGGCTTAAGCAGCTCAGGAGACGAAACTTCTTTCGCTCTAAGTCCTGTTTTCGATGTGGACAAATACAGCATCAGCGCATGAGCTACAGACCAGCTGTAGCTCCAATTATTATTCGCAAGCCACCATCCTGATGACCGGTTCGGGTAGCCTCTCATCGGCGCATCACCGGCACGTAAACATTGGGAAACATAATTTGTACAATTTACGTCAAAATAAGGATAATTCGGATTTCTGCTGTTCCACCACCGTTCCGCATATTGGACGCTTTTCAACCGATCATATTGAAAAGAAACCCGTTCATCTTTTTCTTGCCATTTTTCGTTTGTCCAATCATCCTCTTCATCTTTATGAAAACAGTCTTTTAGTTTAACTTCATCAGATATTAAATGACCTTTATTGGAAAACTTCGCTACCCGCTCTTCCCCAATTTCTTCTATATATAAAAAATCACCTTGCTTATAAAGAAGCCTGTAATCACATAAATAATCTAAAACGGTTGCCTCATCTTCGATCTGTTTCGGCCATTTTATGAGACAAGTCGCTTTCACTATTTCCGCTTTTCGTTTTGCTGCCAGCTCTTTTTTCTTTTCACACCATTCAAGCTCTGAAGATTGCTGCCGATTGTGATTGACAGATTTGTTCACTAAAAATTGCAGCTTTTCATTTATTTTTCGATAAACAGCCTGTACGTCCACATTTGTCACCACCATTTTCGTTTCTTCTATATACGTATGATGGTGACAATTAAAATCATGCTTTCAACATTTCAATTCCTTTGACAATTTCATTCTTTACTTCTTCATCTTGTTCTTTTTCCAGAGCTTTTTCTAATTCAAAAAGCACTGATTGATCTCCTATCCTTCCAATCGCCCATGCGGCGGTTCCCCGAATAATCGGTCTTGAATCTTCGTGCATCAGTTTAATTAAATCAGGCAAAGCCGTTCTATCTTTATAATGGGCTAAAGCGATGATCGCATTTCGCTGAATCGGCTTTTTTCCTCTCCATGAACCAGCTATATGGCCGAATTTTTCTTTAAACTCGCGGTTTGAAATATGAAGAAGCGGCTTTAATTTTGGTTTTGCAATTTCAGGATCCGGTTCCATTTCAGAATGGATATGGAAATCCTTTCCTTTATTTTCCGGACAAACAAGCTGACAAGTGTCACAGCCGTAAAGCCTGTTTCCGATTTTCCCACGGTATTCATCAGGCAGAAACCCTTTTGTTTGCGTTAAAAAAGCAATACATTTCTTTGAATTGAGCTGCCCGCCTTGCACGAGCGCACCAGTCGGACATGAATCGACACATATGTTGCAGGATCCGCATCGGTCTTCAATCGGGGTGTCGGAAGGAAAAGGAATATTTGTAATCATTTCGCCTAAATATACATAAGAGCCGAATTCCGGTGTAATAATCATGCAGTTTTTTCCGCTCCATCCGATACCGGCTCGCTCTGCTACGGCCCGATCCGACAGCTCCCCCGTATCGACCATCGATTTAACCTGTGCTCCGTCCACTTTTTCTAAAATAAAGCTTTCCAGCTTTTTTAACCGATCTTTTAGAATCACGTGATAGTCTGTCCCCCATGAAGCCCTGCAAAATAAACCGCGCCGCTCTTTTTTTGTACTTCTGGGAGCATTTTTCATTTTTGAAGGATATGCCAACGCTATAGAGATAATCGATTTTGCTTTTGGAAGGAGCAGCTCAGGATTTGTCCGCTTTTCGATATCAGGCTCCTCGAATCCTGACTGATATCCTAACTGCTGCTGTACAATTAGCCGCTCCTTCAATGTTTCAAAAACATCAGCACTCGCAAAACCGATTTTATCGATTCCAATTTGCTTGCTGTATTCAATAATTTCTTGTTTGAGAACTGTGAAATCCACACCGCTCCACCCCCTTTGTTTTTATTTCAAAAAATATATAAACTATGTTAAGATAAAATGGCTGAAAATAGGAGGGAAATCAATGGAATTTTTTATTGCTGAAGAGGTCAAACAACGAATTCCTCACTTTAAAATAGGCTTAATTGAGTATGATCATATTCAAGTATCCGAATCCCCCCAAATGTTAAAAGGGAGACTTCGTTTCTTTCAAGAATCTATTTTTTTCGATCTAGAAAATAAAAATGCAGTTGAATTAGACGGCATTCGAGAATGGCGGGAAGTCTTTAAGCGTGTTGGCACTGATCCTAATCGATACCGCCCATCCAATGAGGCTCTTTTTCGCCGCGTTCAAAAACAGCAATACTTACAGTCTATCCATTCAGCAGTTGACTTAAATAATTTTTTCTCTTTGAAATATGAAATTCCGTTAGGCATCTACGACCGAAACAAAATAAAAGGACCTATTACGTTAAAAATCGGTAAAAATGGCGATTCATATGATGCCATCAACGGCCGCCAAGTGAATTTGGAAAATAAACTAGTAACCTGTGATGCAAACGGACCTTTCGGAAGCCCCTATGTTGATTCTAAGCGAACAGCAGTACAGCTTTCGACAACAAGCGCTTTACATATCGTTTATTTAAAGCCATCGATGCGGACAGAAGAAGCAAAAAAATTACTTGGAGCGATGGCAAACATGTTTGTTCAAATTCACGGTGGAGATGCTCGCCAACAAATTTTCGCTTAAGCCTCTCCCTTTTCTTTCTTTTAATGGCATGGCAGCCATATACAAAATTTCTATAATGAAAAAACGCAATGCTTCGTTTGCTTATAAAAACGAAACACTGCGTTGATGAATGATATGTATGGAGCGGGTGATGGGAATCGAACCCACGACATCAGCTTGGAAGGCTGAGGTTTTACCACTAAACTACACCCGCATACATTATTTCTTTTCTATCAAGACGAAAAACACGCACTTGCCATGCCTCTTCCTCTTCCAGCTTATTCGAGGAAGGAGATGCGTCGAGGCAACTCGATGCTTATTCATCGAAGCATCGCTCGTGGTAGCCGTAATGCAATGACGGGTTTTATTATAGCAAAGCGAAAATGACGGTGCAACGGAAAAATGTAAAAAAAACGACATTTTTTTATGTTTTTGTCGAAATTGTGAACAAAATAGATACCAAGCTGTCCATTTAACACCCTATACCACTGAAAAAAGCATTAAATCAACAAGTTTTTCTTATTTCGTTCATATATTTACAAAGCTGGTGGTAAATGTCCGGCGTTTAAATGTAAACTCCGAAATCATGGCAAGCTTAGATAACAGTTAGATTGAACCCCTCAGTCATTCCTTCGCAAACTAAATTTATCAACCAACATAAAATACTAAGAGCTGAGAAAATTCCTATAAAATCAGAGTAAAGTTAAGACCAAATGATAACTATACCTCAAAAACTACACCATTTTGATTCATTGAAAAAATGTGATGAGCGCACTTATCCCATATCTTTTAACTTTCTATAGCACTTTCGTGACTACAGCTCCCATACCTTGCCCATTTCAGAGCTGTCAAGAATTTTTTCAAAGATAAATATACACTTATCCGGTGGATCAAAAATCTGCCTTTTTTATATTACTATAAACAACTTGCTCTTCTAAAAATTCAGCTGATGAATCGTTAAAAGAATCGAGTAGGAGGGAGCGATTAACTCCCGTCCTCTCACACCACCGTACGTACGGTTCCGTATACGGCGGTTCAATTAAGATAATTGACGCAAGTCTTTATAACTTCCGTGAATAGCTGTTCTCTTTATGCCAGTGGTCACTCCACCCTCCAAGAGATCTCCCACGGGATTCACCGCTTCCTCCCTCAAGTGAGGTACTACGTTTTCTGTGTTCATCATGACTCACTGAATGCCAAGGGCTATTCTCTCTTAATTGTTCGGTCCTTCTTAGTTGTTCTAGACCAACTAATACTATGACCTCTGCTGACTTCTGACGGTTCAGCTACTTATCACTAAGTAGGTTATGAAGCGTACTTCACATATCCGCCAGACCTCCCCGGGTAAGAGTGTAATCTTTCCTTCCATCCATCTGCTTCATTTACTCTGTATCACCTTCGGCAGAAAGGGCTTTGTTTTGTCTTGCAAACTCACCCAGTGATACCTAGCCTCATATGAAGTTCGTGTTCCTCAGACCGGAAGTTTGCCGCTCGCTTCCTTCAGATTCCGCGTCACCACGGACACCCTTGCGTTAAGCTAACTGCTACTTCTGCCTTCGCAGCTCGGGACTTTCACCCTATAGATTACACCCATGCCGGGCGCACAAGTAAAAAATCGACGTTCAAAAACGCCGATTTTCACCTTATTTTTTCAACATTTCAAACACTTGCTCGACATCCTTATCTCCTCTGCCAGAGAGATTAACGATCACAATATCCTCCTTGCTTAGCTGCGGGGCAAGTTTCATCGCATATGCTACAGCATGTGAACTTTCAAGGGCAGGGATGATTCCTTCCAACTTAGATAATTGCTGAAAAGCTTCCAAAGCCTCTTTTCCAGACACCGTAACATATTCTGCCCGTCCGGTTTCCTTCAAATAGCTGTGCTCTGGACCAATTCCAGGATAATCAAGCCCTGCTGCAATAGAGTAAGTCGGCATTGGATCATTATTTTCGTCAAGCAAAGTTAAGCATTTAAATCCGTGAATAACAGCTGGAACACCTTTCGTAAGCGTTGGTGCCTCTTCCGGCTCCACTCCTATTAATCTTACGTTTGGTTCGTCCAGATAATGCGCAAAAGCTCCGATTGCATTGCTTCCTCCTCCTGCACAAGCAATCACTGCTGTTGGAAGCTTCCCTTCTTTTTCAAGAATCTGCTTTTTCGACTCTTCACTAATAACCGATTGAAAATGCTTGACAATTGTTGGATACGGATGCGGGCCGACAGCAGATCCAAGCAAGTAAAACGTGTTTTGGTAATTTTCCACATAATCAGCTAAAGCTGCATCCACCGCATCCTTCAAACGTCCTTGTCCTTTTTCAACCGGTACTACCTTTGCACCAAGCAGCTCCATCCGAAACACATTTAATGCCTGCCGCTCTGTATCGAGCTTGCCCATATAGATGGTGCATTCCATTCCAAACATCGCACACGCGGTTGCTGTTGCAACACCGTGCTGTCCAGCACCCGTTTCTGCAATGATTCTAGTAGCCCCCATCCGTTTGGCAAGCAAGATCTGTCCAATTGCATTATTGATTTTATGTGCTCCGGTATGATTTAAATCTTCACGTTTTAAATAAACTTTCGCGCCCCCGAGCGCTTCTGTGAAATTTTTCGCATATGTCAGCGGATTTTCTCTACCAACATATTCTCTTAAATAATATGCCAATTCTTCATTAAACGTTGAATCGTTTTTAAATTTTTCGAAATTCTCTTCCAGTATGTCCAATGCTCTTTGCAAATCCTTTGGAACAAAGCTTCCTCCAAATTGGCCAAAATAACCCTTCTCAACTGTTTGCTGACTCATCTTACTCATCTCCTCTAAGCTTTTATTCAATTATAGCAAAACATGTTCAAATCAAACACTTATTTTTAGAATTTCTGCCGCTTATTATTTTGCATAGTTTAGCTCCCAAACTACACCGAATTTATCGATTACCACACCATATTTTGAATTCTAAAAAGTATCTTGCAATTCCATTTTGACCTGTCCGTCTTTCGCTAATGTTGTAAAAATTGAATTTATTTCATCTTCTGACTCCAAATCCAATGTCAGCCATATATTGTTCCCCTTCGTCACCGATGAGAAAACATCGGCAAAATAAAGTACACATGATTCGTTAATATGCAGCTCGGCATGAATATACTTTCCTTCGTGACCTTTAAACATTTCTTTTCCATCGGATGTCTCTACATTTTTAAGTTCTCCTCCAAATACTTGCTGATAATATTGCAACGCTTCCTTACAGTTATGCAAATAAATATGAGGGATTATTTTTTTCATCTTTGTTTACCCGCCTTTGCCAGATTGTAGGGATAAACATTCTTCTCGACCATTTTACCATAAGGGAATGACACCTTGTTTTTAAGAAGAGGAGTGCCTCCTGTTTCTGTTTAATGATTCAACATCGCATTTTCCTAGGGTCAAGCTACAATCTTTTTTGAAATAGAGCATTACTAGAAACAATTGAAATATTCTAAAATATAAAATGGAGTTAAAAAGCGCAGCGTGATGCAGGTTACCTGCTCCGAAATTGCTCTTCAAATTGGTAAACAAGAAACATCTTGTTATATTGTGTAATCTTTCTTAACGAGATACTTAGCAAAAAATTCAAATTATGTAAAAATCAATTTGGAGGACACACTCATGAAGAAGAATGACTACTTTCATTCGAAAAATTACACCGGGAATCATTTACATGTAGACAACTTTAAAGATGAATTTTCCCCTTTCATCGAAGGAATTGCCTGGGAAAGAACTGATGGCACAATGGATTTATTTTTTGATGATTTAAAAGAGGAAGAATTTCAACAATTATTTGTAAATAAAGAGCATTATTATGATAAATTTAAAGGTGGATTTATAGAAAATGTTCAAACAAATGAGGAAGCGTATGAAAAATTTCGTCAATGGGTGGATGAAGTACTGGAACCGTTTAGAAATGGCCAAAAATAAGCGAATGTTCCATTGAAATGCATTTTGCAAAATTCCCCCATATTTTTACTACAAATGAAAGAAGGGATCCTATCACATGAAAAAAGACAGTTGGGATGCAGCTTTGTATGATGCAAAACATTCATTTGTTTCCAAATTTGGAGAGCATTTGCTTGATCTGTTGGAGCCAAAAAAAGGTGAACGTATTCTTGACCTCGGCTGCGGTACGGGAGATTTAGCCTGGAAGCTTTACGAATTAGGAGTTGACGTCGTCGGAATTGATAAATCAGAAAATATGATTAATCAGGCTAAAGCAAAATACCCCGGTTTAAGCTTTGAGGTGAAGGATGTTCTAAATCTTGGATACCGCAACGAGTTTGATGCCGTTTTCTCCAATGCAGTTCTTCACTGGATCAAGCCGCCAAAACAGGCGTTAATCAATATATACCAGGCCTTAAAGGAGAACGGCCGTTTTGTAGCGGAATTCGGCGGCAAAGGCAATGTCAAAATAATTACCGATGCCATCCGAAATGAATTGAATAAATTGGGCATGGAGGAATTAGCAGACCAATTTCCTTGGTATTTCCCAAGCATTGGTGAATATTCATCGTTGATGGAAGAAGTGGGGTTCCGTGTCGTGTTCGCCCAGCATTTTGACCGTCCAACGCCATTACATGGGGAGAATGGGGTAAAAAATTGGATAGAAATGTTCGCTGGCAGCCTGTTTAACAGTTTGACAAACGAAACAAAAAATCTTATCTTCACAAACGTGGAAAACAACTTGAAAAACGTCATATATAAAAATGGCATCTGGTTTGCCGATTATAAGCGAATTCGCGTCATCGGGATTAAAGAATAACACGTAAAGAGGCGTCTCATATCTTCGCGAATTGTTGAATCTAAAAGAAAGTGAACAATATGTAATTTTCTCAAAAAAATTTTGGAAAAAGCTAAATCTCCAAGAGCTTAAAGTTGCTTCTTATTTTCTCTTGATTTATGCTCAAATTAAAGGCTATTAGAATAACAGCTAAGAGCCTCCATATATTGACAGAATATAAAAATGATGATAGCATAAAGCGAACTATTTCAATAAGATTTATATGTTTTTTTAGAATCGTAGAAAGGAGCATAGTAGTAAATGAGCAAAGTTGTAATTATCAATGGAAGTCCGTTTCCATCATCAAGATTAAATGGATTAATCCAATATGCTGAACAGCAATTGCAGCAAAAAGGAATTGAGATTGATTACATTCAAGTAGCACAGCTGCCTGCGGAAGATTTAATCAAAGCAAAATTTGACAGCGAGGCGATTCTGAACGCCAACCAAAAAGTGGAACAAGCTGACGGAATTATCATCGCAAGCCCAGTGTATAAAGCAGCTTATACAGGCGTATTGAAAACATACCTTGACCTACTTCCGCAAAAAGGGCTTTTGGGCAAAACAATACTTCCGTTGTTTATCGGTGGCACATTGGCTCACCTTCTATCTATAGATTATGCGCTAAAACCAGTGTTATCCACAATGGGAGGCAGATATATTCTAGGAGGCGTTTATGCCGTTGATGCCTGGGTAACCAGAGAAGAAAATGAACAATACAGCTTGTCTGAAGAGCTGGTGCAAAGATTGGACGCAGCAGTAGAGGAATTTGCGAATGCTTTAAATGGACAAAAAGCATGATCAGCTCCTAATCAAAACTCAGAGGTTTTTTTGTTCGTTCTTGATTTCGCAAAATTGCCGATAGTAAATTAAAAGCAGACTGCCCGTACGGTGCAATCTGCTTTTTTCATTATTATTGTTAATAAAAAATGAAAGCATTTTGAGTAAAATATTGAATTTTTCTTTATACAAGATGAAGATTAACGCCACTATTTTCCCATTTTTTGATTTCAATCTCACTTAATTCAGAGCCTATAATTACCGCATCAATTTGATTTGGACTGGCAACAGTATGCAAAGCAATCCTTCCTACTTTCGTATGATCCGTTACAACATAGACGCTCTTCGCAGCTTTTATCATAGAACGCTTCGTTGCAGCAATCTGTTCATCAAAATGAGTAAGGCCAAATTTGTGATGAAGGGCTGGCGTTCCGATGAATGCTTTGTCCACATGGAGATTGCCTAACACTTCATCAGCAATGAGTCCATTTAACATATAGCTTTCCGGATATAGCGTGCCACCTGTTACAATAACTTTAATCCCATTTGAAAAACGCAACTTTGCCGCAACATTTATATCGTTTGTAATTACTGTTATGTTTTTTCTATCTAATATCGCTTCAGCAATATGAACGGTCGTTGTTCCTGAGTCTAGTATAATATTTTCGCCATCTTGTATAAACTGTGCAGCACGCATGCCAATTCTTCGTTTTTCCTCGAACTGAACGGTTTCCCGATCCTGAAAAGACGGCTCCGATTTTACTTTATCTTCCTCAATGACAACGCCGCCATGGGTCCTTCTCAATTTCCCCTCTGATTCTAATAGCGACAAATCTCTTCGAATCGTTGCCTCATGGACATTAAAATATACAGCCAATTCAGCCACAGTAGCAATTTTCTTTTCCTTTACGTATTCTACTATTTTTTTTTGCCTTTCAAGAGCTAACATAGTCGAACTTCCTAACAATTTAAATTTTTCTATTCTTATATTATTCTCTTTTCATTAGGAATTCAATCGACTATGTTTTTTCAGCTCTTGTTATTTCGTTTCTTCAGGCAATGTAATAAATTTGGTTAATAGAGCGCTTACAAAATAAAGTATTGCCAGCACCCAAATAACTCCTGCATTTCCTATTGAACCAATTAACAGGCCAACGATAGCAGGACCAACAAAAACAGGCAAGCCAGCGCCTAAATTTAGAACAGACATTGCAGCTCCTTTGTCCTCTTTCACCAACGAAGGTACTAAAGCAGACAACGGAACATATCCCGCTAACAATCCGCCCCATAAAATGGCTACTAAGCCAACAATCCAAATATTACCATTAAACCACTCTGGAAAATAATATATAGCTAAAGTAGTAACTCCGCAGCCAATACCGCCAAAATACATGATGGTATTGCGCCAGCCAATTTTATCCCCTATATATCCAAAAAATAGATTAAATAAAATATTGCTTGTAAAAATTGTCCCCCAAATAGCCAACCATGTAGATGTTGGAATTCCGTGTCCAGCAAGATAAGTAGGCAAAAAAACAGGAAATGCAAACTGCGCAGTAGTATTAATGACACGAACAATGCCGCCTAATAATACTTTCGGCTCTTCCTTGACAATTGTGACACCTTTTATTAGCTCATATAATTTTTCTTTTGCAGAACTTCCTTGTTTTGGTTCTAATTTGTCTTTATTAATTATTAATGCGATTATCGCCCCTAATACGACCCAAAAGATTGATGACCACAACGTAGTATAGTGCCCAAATAATTTGATTGCAACTACGGAATAATAAGCCCCTAAAACATTTAAACCTCCTGTAAATACAAACCAAAACCAGCCGACTGCTGTTCCGAGACGCTCCTGATCGGCACGGTAAGCAATCCATACTAGGAAAGAGTATGCAAACAGCGGGTATCCCAAGCCCCTTAATGCATAAAACGGAACCATCCACCAAATATTAAAATTCGGCAGCCCAAAACTTAAAAATCCAATTGTTCCCAGTATATAAAATAACACCCCTAGCCACATCGTTCTTTTTGTACCAAGCGCTTCAACTAATACTCCGGACAGCCACGAAGAAACAGCGACTGTCACCCCATAAGCCGAAAACAATAGGCTAGTTTGCTGAACTGTAAATCCTTGATCAATTAACCAAGGACTTAGCCAGCCAATTTCCAGTCCATCTCCCATCATGAAAATTAAAATCCCTAAATAACCCCATGCAATCGAAGAAGGTATACCTAATTTTTCAGTCCATTTCACTCCAGTTACTTGTGTCATTATTTTACACCCCTTTTATTTAGTTCCATGAAAAAGATAAATATGTTTTTTTCCACCCTTTATGTTCAGCAGCTTCATCCATTGCCTTTTTTAAATCTTCTGCGTTTCGGATTGCTATGCTTTTTTCCGGTATCAACTTAGAGAGAGTTTTCTGATAATCTTCATTTAGAAATGCTTGCATCAAAGTTTTAAAATCTTCACTTGAACTTCTGGAACTTCCGTAAAGCTGCAACCCTTTTTCTAATACATCTCTTGTATTAATTGGTACACGCTGCTCTGTCACCCCCATTAAAATCAATTTGCCTTCAGGCTCCAATAAATCAATCGCTTGGTTGATAGCGCTTTCGCTAAACTTGCCACCTGTGCATTCAATTGCAACTGTCACCCCTTTAGCTTCTAAAAAAGGAAAATCGTTAACTAAGTGTACAGTGGCAAAATCAAACTGATTCAGTTTTTCTTCCACTGCTCCAAACACTAATAGCTGGCTTTTAGGAATATGAAAATAATGATATAGCATTGCGGCTGTTAAATATCCTACTGGTCCATCGCCGAACACAGCAATTTTCCCTTTATGAAAATCTTCTTCTTTCAAATGATTCAGTGCATGCAGTGAAACTGAGCATAACTCTGCTAATACAGCAATCTCATCTTTCAGCTTTTCTGGAATTGGTACAACATTTTCGCTTGGCAATACTAAAAACTCCTGACCAATGCCGTCATATCCGCTTCCTAAAAACACTCCAGTTTTACAATAGTTATCTGCGACATTTCTCCTGCAGGATTCACAACAATCTTCTTTTTTCTTTTGCTCTAGTCTGTAACCAGGGATGCTTGGCACAATTGCAACCTTTTGTCCAACTTGTATAAACTCATCTTTTGAAATGACTACTTCTCCAATCCCTTCATGAAATAATGCCATCGGAAGCTTTTGGTTAAGAGCTTCTTTTCTTCTTTTGCCGGTATAGTATCTTAAGTCTGCATGACAAATACTGGCTAAAATAGGCTGGACGACAACTTCACCTTCCTTTACTTTATGTTCAATAACTGTTTCTTTAAATTTTCCAGGCTCTATTAACCTATAAGCCTTTGAATAAATCACATCTGTCATCCTTAATCCTCCATGTTCATTTATGTTCTTTCTTGCTTATTTTTGATTGTTTATAATGAATATAATCCGATACTGTTTAAATTGTCAATATAAATGAACAAAAATATGTTTATTTTTGCTCGATTATATTAATTTTATGCTTGTAAATTTTATTTTATTAGTTTAATATAATCAGTACAATGAAAGCATTTTCATGGAGTGGTTGGTATGGAAAAATATACTATTGGAATTGATTTCGGTACTGAATCTGGGAGAGTTTTAATAGTAAACATTGACGATGGATCTATTAAAGGACAATGTGTCATTCCATATGCGCATGGAGTGATTACAGAGATGCTTCCGACGAACGATGGGACGAGATTACCCAGAGATTATGCTCTTCAGCATCCGGGCGACTATTTAGAAGTCATTATGAAAGGAATTCCTCATGCTATAAAAGATGCAAATATCAGCTCTTCACAAATTATTGGTATTGGCATTGATTTCACCTCATCTACTATGGTCGCAGTAGATGAAAAAGGAAAACCATTATGTTTTCACAAGGAATTTCAAAACAATCCCCATGCGTGGGTAAAATTATGGAAGCATCATGGGCCGAAAAAAGAAACAGAAGAAATGTTCAAATTAGCTTCTTCACATAAAGAAAGCTGGCTAAAAAATTACGGCTACAACATTTCAACAGAATGGTTTATCCCAAAATGCTATGAAGTTTTTTGCAAAGATCGTGAAGTGTATGAAAAAGCTAGCTTATTTTTGGAAGCAGGAGATTGGATTGTTTCACAGTTAACAGGGAAAGTTGTCAGAAGCAATTGCTCGTTAGGCTTCAAAGCTTTTTGGAATGAAAACAGCGGTTTTCCCGTGCAATTTTTCGAAAAGCTCCATCCTGAATTTAAAAACATTGTTTCTTCAAAGTTAAAAGGTAAAATTGGATATATTGGTGAAAAAGCTGGGGTCCTCACTGATGAAATGTCAAGTCTTTTAGGATTGCCGAAAAATCTGCCTGTCGCCGTTGCCATTATCGATGCTCATTCCGCAGTATTAGGAGTCGGTTCATCCAAACCGCATCAATTGACAATGGTAATGGGGACGTCCACTTGCCATATTATGCTGAGCAAAAAAGAAATTCATATACCGGGTATTTCGGGAGTAGTAAAAAATTCTATTATCCCAAGATTATATGCATACGAAGCCGGACAATCCGCTGTAGGCGATTTATTTGGCTGGTTTGCAAAACAAGTTCCGGAATCATTGATGAAAGAAGCGAAAGAACAAGGAATTTCAGTATTTGATTTACTGGAAAAAAAGGCATCTCACCTAGAGCCTGGTCAATCTGGTCTCATTGCATTAGATTGGCATAATGGAAACCGATCTATACTTTCAGATGCAGATCTTTCAGGAATGATTGTAGGACTGACCCTAGCTTCCAAACCTGAGGATATCTATAGAGCATATATGGAAGCTACAGCATTTGGCGCAAAAATGATTATTTCAAATTATGAACAAGCAGGATTAAAAATTAATGAAATATTTGCTTGCGGTGGTTTGCCCCAAAAAAATGATTTACTCATGCAAATATATGCAGACGTTTTAAATAAAGAGATTATTGTTTCAGCCAGCGATTATACCCCTGCAGTTGGCGCTGCCATTCTTGGCTCTGTTGCAGCTGGCAAGGAAAATGGAGGATATGATAGCGTAGAAGAGGCTGTTGAAAAGATGAAACAGCCAATTTTGAAAACTTACAAACCAATTCTCAGCCATGTAGAAAAATATAAAAAATTATTTCAAATATATCAGCAATTACACAATTATTTCGGAATTACGAAAAAAAGTTGGATGAAGGATTTAAAATCTCTTTAATCCGAACATGTCGCCCCAAAAAATATCTGCATGGAAGCATATCGTCAGTGCCGAAAGCAATATGATCATTCATGCTTGAGCAAAAACTGAACACTATATTTTTAGCAGGTTTCCCATTGGAACAACCTGCTTTTTCTTTTCACGCAACAATTCTGCCAATATTTTGTTCAAGTCTGCCAAAAATTCGGCAAAAATCTATTTTGTATTTTTCTAATATTCCGCAAATTAAGCGCTTTCAAATTTGGTACGGTTCTTGCATGATATAAAGTCGAAAAAAAAAATGAAAGGGGTTGTTTTGAGTGAAAGCAGCAGTAGTTAACGAATTTAAAAAAGCACTTGAAATCAAAGAGGTGGAAAGACCAAAACTAGAGGAAGGTGAAGTTTTAGTTAAGATCGAAGCATGCGGTGTGTGCCATACGGATTTACATGCAGCCCATGGTGACTGGCCGGTTAAACCGAAATTGCCGTTAATTCCGGGGCATGAAGGAGTCGGAATTGTTGTAGAAGTCGCAAAGGGAGTTAAATCAATAAAAGTGGGAGATCGCGTCGGCATCCCATGGTTATATTCTGCATGTGGTGAATGTGAATATTGTTTAACTGGTCAAGAAACACTTTGCCCGCATCAATTGAATGGCGGATATTCCGTTGATGGCGGATATGCGGAATACTGTAAAGCTCCCGCAGATTATGTGGCGAAAATTCCTGATAACTTAGATCCAGTTGAAGTAGCGCCAATTTTATGTGCAGGCGTAACGACATATAAAGCGTTGAAAGTATCAGGTGCTCGGCCAGGTGAATGGGTGGCCATTTACGGTATTGGAGGACTTGGTCATATTGCATTACAATACGCCAAAGCGATGGGACTTAATGTGGTAGCTGTTGATATCAGTGATGAAAAATCAAAATTAGCCAAAGATTTAGGTGCAGATATTGCAATCAACGGTTTAAAAGAAGATCCTGTCAAAGCGATACATGATCAAGTAGGCGGTGTTCATGCTGCTATTAGTGTAGCGGTGAATAAAAAAGCATTTGAACAGGCCTATCAGTCAGTGAAACGGGGAGGCACATTAGTTGTTGTCGGTCTGCCAAATGCTGATCTGCCTATTCCGATCTTCGATACAGTATTAAACGGCGTTTCCGTTAAAGGTTCCATCGTCGGTACAAGAAAGGACATGCAGGAAGCATTAGATTTTGCTGCTCGCGGAAAAGTCCGTCCAATTGTTGAAACCGCTGAATTAGAAGAAATAAATGAAGTATTTGAAAGAATGGAAAAAGGAAAAATCAACGGTCGTATCGTACTAAAATTGAAGGAGGATTGATGATGAGCTCAATTGCAGCCCCTAAATTAAAAGAAAAAGTTGAAAAGTTTTTATCCGGTAAGAAAAAAATGTATATAAACGGCAGCTTTGTTGAAAGCGCTTCAGGAAAAACATTTGACACTCCTAACCCTGCAACGGGAGAAAGATTGGCAACAGTTTATGAAGGAGATGCTGAAGATATCGACCGCGCTGTGAAGGCAGCCAGAGAAGCGTTTGACCGTGGACCGTGGTCAAGAATGAGCGCAGCAGAAAGAAGCAGGCTCATGTATAAACTGGCGGATTTAATGGAGGAAAATAAAGAAGAACTGGCTCAGCTAGAAACATTGGATAATGGGAAACCAATTCGTGAAACAATCAATGCCGACGTACCGTTGGCAATTGAACACATGCGTTATTATGCTGGATGGTCTACGAAAATTGTCGGACAAACAATTCCAGTCAATGGACCGTATTTTAACTATACACGTCATGAACCAGTTGGCGTCGTAGGGCAAATTATTCCTTGGAACTTTCCATTGCTCATGGCAATGTGGAAGCTTGGCGCCGCGCTTGCAACCGGTTGTACAGTTGTATTAAAGCCAGCTGAACAAACACCTCTTTCAGCTTTATATTTAGCTGAACTTATTGAAGAAGCCGGTTTTCCTGCCGGTGTTGTCAATATTGTTCCCGGATTTGGTGAAACAGCAGGTGATGCATTAGTCAAACATCCACAAGTTGATAAAATTGCCTTCACAGGTTCAACTGAAGTCGGAAAATTAATTATGGCAAACGCTTCGAAATCTCTTAAACGCGTTACGTTAGAACTAGGCGGTAAATCACCGAACATCATTTTGCCTGATGCTGATTTTTCAAAAGCAATTCCGGGTGCTTTAAATGGCGTCATGTTCAACCAAGGACAAGTTTGTTGTGCAGGCAGCCGCGTCTTCATTCAGAAGAAACAGTATGACAATGTTGTGGCTGATATGGTATCCCATGCAAAATCTATTAAACAAGGATTTGGACTAAAAGCAGATACAGAAATGGGACCGCTTGTTTCTTCCGAGCAGCAAAACCGAGTCCTTGGATATATTGAAAAAGGGCTGGAAGAAGGTGCTGAACTTTTAACAGGAGGACAAAAACCTTCCGAACAAGGGTATTTTGTAGAGCCGACTATTTTTGCCAACGTTGAAGATTCTATGACCATTTCAAAAGAAGAAATATTCGGACCGGTAATCGCCGCTTTGCCATATGAAGATATAGATGAGTTGATTGAACGTGCAAACGATACAAATTATGGATTAGCAGCAGGCGTTTGGACGCGCGATGTTACAAAAGCTCATTACATTGCTAACAAGCTCCGTGCTGGAACAGTTTGGGTAAACTGTTACAACGTCTTTGACGCTGCAAGTCCGTTCGGCGGATATAAAGAATCCGGCATAGGAAGAGAAATGGGATCCTATGCATTAGACAACTATACAGAAGTGAAAAGCGTCTGGATTGCCCAGAATTAATACAAAATAGGGGAGTGCTCGATAGGCCCCTAAATAATTCAAGTAGAGAAAAACAAATCGTTTTTCTCTACTTGATTTCGTATTTTTGTCTGAAAGTAGCTGGCGGATGCCGGCTACTTTCAATATGTTGTGGTAAGCAATGAATTGTTGCTTGCCACTTACATATTTTGTTTACCTTTTACATATTAAAAGGATTTTTTTATTTTTATATGGAATTATGTATTTATGGAAAAACTGTCAATGTTAAAGGGGGGACATAATGAACATTCATAAATTTGTCATGCCGGAGATAATATTCGGAAACGGTTCCATTTCTGAAGTCGGCAACTGCTGTTTACGTTTGGGCGCATCCAATGTGCTCATCGTCAGTGATCGCGGTATTTCGGAGGCCGGCTGGCTGGATGTAGTCATTGATAGCTGCGTCAAAGCCGGTTTAAAATACGAGACATTCATTGATATTACGGTTAATCCAAAGGATACAGAAGTGGATAAAGGGCGAAATATATATCTTAAATATGGATGCGATTCGGTGATCGGGATTGGCGGAGGCAGCGCTATTGATGCAGCCAAAGCTATTGCTCTGTTAGCAACAAATGGCGGAGTCATTCATGATTATGAAGGCGTCGACAAAATTAAGCATCCCCTCCCGCCTCAAATCATGATTCCTACTACAGCCGGCTCGGGATCAGAGGTTTCACAATTTTCTATTATTTTAAATACAGAAAAACAGAAAAAGATGACCATTATTTCAAAATCGTTAATACCTGATATTGCTATTATTGACCCTGAAACACTCGTGACAAAAAGTTCCCATTTAACTGCTTCAACAGGAATCGACGTTTTAACACATGGGATTGAATCGTATATTAGTTTGGCCGCAACACCGCTAACTGATGTTCATGCCAAAAATTCTATATCGCTTGTCGCTAAATATTTACGGCCTTCTGTCGCCTCTAAATTAAATAAAGAGGCGAAAACCAATATGGCAATGGCAAGTTTACAAGCTGGAATTGCCTTTTCCAATGCCATTTTAGGAGCTGTTCATGCCATGTCTCATGCAGTTGGTGGCAGATATCCTATTTTGCACGGCGATGTGAATTCTATTTTATTGCCTCATGTCATGGAATTTAATTATTTAGCAAATCCTCAAAAATTTGCAGATATTGCGTATCTCCTTGGATTAAATGATTGCGACATATCGAAAATGGAAGCAGCCAAAAAGGCGATTGACCTTGTGAAGGAATTAATTCAAGATGTTGGAGCTCCGCAAAGGCTTTCTGAAATTCATGTAAAAAAAGAAGAAATTCCTCAAATGAGCTTAACTGCTTTAAATGATGCATGTATGATCACAAATCCAAGGGATGTCACTGTCGAAATTATTGAAGAACTTTTCAGAAAGGCTTGGTAGAAATGTTGCTAAAAGATCGGGAAGAAATGATCAGCAAGCTGACTGGTGTCCAGTCTTCTAAAAAAAGCTACTATAATGAATTGAAAATCATGGTTGAAGAGCTCAAAAAGAAAAACATGCAGCTAGAGGTGATAAATGAGGTAAATAGAAGCTTCAATATCGATATGTCAATAGATGAAATGCTGAAAAATATATTTGAAAAGCTAAAAGTTTTTTTTCCGCTTGAACGAATCAGTTTATCTTTATATGAACATGATAAGCTGACGCTAACAAATGTATATCCTCCCAATTCTTTATATTTTCCTATTGGATTTGTTTTTCCAAAAAAAGATTCTTTATATTGGCAGGCAATTGAGTCGTCACAAAAAATTTTTTACCAAATGAATAATGATCTTCATTATTTCATTGAAAAAAAGGCGTATCAATCATTAGGTATTCAAAGCGCCTTAGTCATTCCCCTCGTAAGCAAAGAAGCGGCTATCGGTCTTTTAAGCATTGGAAGCAAAAAAATCAATCATTTCGATGAATCGGACCTTGCGTTTTTTCAGCAGCTATCCGATCAAATTGCCGTTTGCATCGAAAATGTCCGTCTTTATCATAAAGTCTTAACAGCCAAAAAAGAATGGGAAGAAACGTTTCGTGCGGTATCAGATATGATGTTTATTACAGATTTAGAAGGAAATATATTAAAATCGAATGATTCTGCAAAAGAATATTTTAAAACCGATCTTATCGGACAGAATATACACAAGTTATTAGAAATCGATAAAAAGGAAGCTACTCAGGAAAAATATCTCTCAGTCAAAGAAAATATTATTGATGAGTTTCATTTAAAAAATCACGTCTTTGAATTCCGCTCATTTCCGATCTTTAATAGGAGCCATGAGGTTTATTCATATATCATCTACATTATCGATATTACAGAAAAACGAAAGATGGAGGCTCAACTAATTCAGTCTGGAAAATTAGCGGCTATTGGAGAAATGGCAGCCGGAATCGCACATGAACTGAACAGCCCTTTAACAGCTATCCTTGGCAATTCTCAGCTTTTATTAAGATCATTCAAACAGGACGACCGCTCCTACAAACTTTTATCAGACATATATTTATGTGGAAAAAGGTGTAAATCCATTATCCAAAATTTACTTACTTTTTCGCGTCAAGATGAATATGTGTTCGAAGAATGCTCTATCAATGAAGCGGTGGAACAAGTATTAGGAATTTTTAGCGACCAGTTTAAGCAACAAAATATCATCATTCAAAAAGAACTGGCTGAGCATATAGATCATGTGAAAGGAAATATTCAACAAATCGGACAGATCATTTTAAACTTATTAATTAATGCAAAGGATGCCTTGGAAGAAAAAAATATACCGAAGAAGATCATCAAGATTGAAACAAAAGAAATAATTGAAGACAACAAAAAATGGATCACACTGTCCATAACAGATAATGGAATCGGAATTCAAAACCAGCATTTGCAGGAAATATTTAATCCTTTTTTTACCACGAAAAGTCCAGGAAAAGGCACTGGACTAGGGTTGTCCGTTAGTTTAGGGATCGCTGAAACACACGGCGGTACAATTGTCGTGAACAGTAAATACGGAGAAGGCAGTGAATTTATTTTAAAGCTCCCAGTTAGACACGAATAGAAAGGGAGATGATTTGCAATGAAAAAGGTACTAGTAATAGACGACGAACGTGAAGTAGGAAACTTTTTTCGACATCTTTTAGAAGAAAAAGGATATGATGTAAAGGTAGGTTTGAATGCTGAAGATTTTTCCAACTTAATTTCGCTCCATTCCTTTGATTTAGCACTAATTGATGTCAAGCTGCCTGGTACAGATGGTCTTCATTTGCTTAAGCAATTAAAAACAGCTCATCCTTCCTGTAAAGCTGTCATTATGACAGGATACAGTACAGTGAAAACGGCTGTAGAGGCCATTAAGAATGGTGCAAATGATTATATTGAAAAACCGTTCGATGATATAAGCCAATTAGAGAAAACATTAGAAGATTTATTAAATAGCGAGAAATTTTCTTCACCAGCAAACACCGACAAACTGGCCGATACGATTGGATTTATTATCGGCAACAATAAAAAGATGAATGAATTAGTCAAGCTGGCGGAAAAAATTGCTAAGAAAAACATAAATGTATTAATTGAAGGAGAAACAGGAACAGGCAAAGAGGTGCTTGCCCATTTTATTCACAACATGAGCTTAAGATACGATCAACCATTTGTCCGAATAAATTGCGGAGCTGTTTCCGAAACGTTATTGGAGAGTGAATTATTCGGGCATGAAAAAGGTGCTTTTACTGGAGCCATTAAACAGAAAAAAGGAATATTTGAAATAGCCAATAACGGTACACTGTTTTTAGATGAAATTGGTGAAGCAAGCCAGGCCATTCAAGTACAGCTGCTAAGAGTACTAGAGACGGGGGAATATTTCAGAGTAGGCGGTGAATCGATCCGTAAAACGAATACACGGATCATTGCGGCCACGAATAAAAATTTGGCCGAGGCTGTCCAAGAAAAAACGTTTCGAGAAGATTTATTGTATCGTTTAGATGTAGTGAAATTAAGAATTCCCCCACTGCGAAACAGAATAGAAGATCTCCCGCTGTTTTTGGATTATTTTCTAAAAAAGATAAACGCTTCACATCTTACATTCTCAGATGAAAGCATTGAACTAATGAAAAACTATAACTGGCCGGGAAATGTAAGAGAGCTATTTAACATTGTCAAAAGAGCCGCAACATTGGCAGATGGAGAGACAGACATAATTACGCCAAAATATTTACCCGACAAATTAAAAACCAGCTTCAGCTTCCAACTAACAAAATTTCCAAAAGCTAGCACAGTTCATGATGATTTAGAAGCTTATTTATCGAATTGGACGAAACATATTTTATCGTTATGGAAGCAGCAAGATGACATCGACCTTGAACAAGTATTGGATTCCATTAAAGAATTAGAAAAACAAATTGGCCGATCATTTGTCCTCAAATCACTTAAAAAACATACAGGAGATCGAAAAAAAACAGCAGAAGCACTAAACATTACAACTCGGCAGCTACGATATTTGCTTAATGAAAAAGGGAAAATTTAAATTAAGCACTTTTTAAATAAATAAAAATTATTGTGAATGAGAATTAAATGCTGCCCGTAAGCTAAAACAAGCGGATCATGAAAGATCCGCTTGTTTTATTAACGCATTACTTTTATAGTGAAAAAATCAAGCAAGCTTGAAAGCCGAAAACTCACAGCCATAAAAGCTGATACGGCTTTTCTAAATATTTTTTCACCAGCCCGAGAAATTGGCTTGCCGGAGCTCCATCAATTACTTGATGGTCAAACGTTAAGCTGAGCGGCAAAATTTTTCTCTTTTGAATGGTATCTCCTGAAAACACTGCCGTATCCGCAGCTGTTCCTACTCCGAGAATGCCCACTTCCGGAGGATTCAAAATCGGGGTGAAAAATTCAACGCCGTAAGCCCCTAAACTGGTGATCGTAAAGGTCGAGCCGCTCATTTCTTCGCTGCTTAAATTTCCTTCTCTTGCCTTCTTACTTAGTTCCTTGATATTTTTCGAAATTTCGTTTAAGGAAAGCTTGTCGGCATGGCGCAAAACCGGCACAACGAGCCCGTTCTCCAATGCAACTGCAATGCCTAAATGCACTGAATCATACGTTTGAATCTGCCCATTTTCATACAAACTGTTCATTTGCTTTTGATTTCGCAGCGACAGAATGACCGCCTTGGCTACAAAGTCAGTAATAGTCAATTTTAAATTCTGCTCATCTTGCAGTTCGCTTTTAATCTTTTCTTGCAGCTCAAATAAAGAGGTCACATCGGCTTTCATATGAATCGTCAGCTGTGCTGTCTGATGCAGACTTGTAAACATCCTTGATGCAATCACTTTACGCATGCCAGTGACAGTTTTTACTGCAATATCTTCTTGCTTTTCCGCCGGCTTATTTGTCGAGATTACTACTTCTTGTTCAGGTTCTAAATGGGGGGATGCTTTTTTCGATTGAATCGCTTTTTCAACGTCCGCTCTTGTAATTCTTCCTTTTGGCCCTGAACCCGAAATACTGCTCAAATCAATCCCGGCTTCACGTGCTAGTTTTCGGGCGGCTGGTGAAACGCGAATTGTTGTTTGAGAAGATAAGCTTTCTTCTTTCAAAATGGTTGTCGCCACTTCTTGGGCAGCATCGTTCGTTATGTTGTTGATTACCTCCCCTTCTTGACCGATATAGCCAATGGCTTTTCCTACTTCCACTGTTTCATCCTGCTCGGCAGCAATCTCTAATAACACGCCATCTTGCGGTGCTTCGATATCCTTTTCAATCTTATCAGAGCTGATCACCACAACTGGTTCTCCTTTTTTTACTGGATCGCCCTTTTTCTTTAACCACTCTACTACCGTTCCTTCTTCCATGCTCATTCCCAGCTTTGGCATGATAATTTCAACTGTCATGTTTCATCTCTCCTTTGATGAATACTAGAAATGCTATGCGTGTTGATGTCTCCATGCATCAACACGCACAGCTTTTTTTATGCGGTCACGATCGCTTCGTCTCCAATTATTTCAGCCGCTGCCTTAAGCACTTTTTCCGGTGTCGGCAAGTAAAGATCCTCCAGCGCAGGCGAAAAAGGAACCGGACAATGCGGAGCCGTAATCAGCTTAATTGGTCCATCCAGATAATCAAATCCTTTATCTGCTACAAGAGCGGAAATGTCAGCAGCTGCACTGCAGCGAGGATTTGCCTCATCAATGACAATTAACCGGCCTGTCTTCGATACAGAAGATAAAATCGTTTCTTCATCAAGCGGGGACAGTGTTCTCGGATCAATTACCTCCGTTTCGACTCCTCTCGTTTTTAATATGTCGGCAGCCTTCAAGGCCGTGTGCACTTGCTTCCCTATCGCTACGATGGTCAAATCGCTGCCTTCCCGCTTGATATCCGCTTTTCCAAACGGGATCGTATAAAATCCTTCCTCTACTTCTCCTTTCAGGTTATAAAGTGTTTTATCTTCAAAAAAGATAACGGGATCATCGTCAAAGATGGAGGTAAGCAACAGTCCCTTCGCATCCGCCGGTGTAGAAGGAACAACGACTTTTAAACCGGGTATATGGGTAAAAAGGGCATACAGGCTTTGGGAATGCTGCGCCGCCGCTCGAAAGCCGGCACCGTGCATTGTTCGTATCGTTACAGGCACCTTCGCCTTGCCTCCGAACATATAACGAAGTTTTGCCGCTTGGTTCATAACTTCATCTAAGCAGCTGCCGATAAAATCGTTAAACATTAATTCGGCAATCGGTCTTAGTCCTGTTGCTGCGGCGGTAACTGCTGCACCAATATAGCCGGCCTCCGCAATAGGCGTATCCAACACTCTTTCTCTTCCAAACTCTTGAACTAGACCTTTCGTAACCCCCATTACTCCTCCCCAAGCTTCATCGTCCTGCAAATGATCCACATTCGCTCCTCCGGCAACGTCTTCTCCAAGTAAAATAACATTTTGATCTTTGCGCATTGCCAGCTTCATAGCTTCATTGACCGCACCAGAAAAAGAAATTTTTCTTGCCATTTTTCGTTCCTCCTAACTCCTTTGATTTAATAAGATACATAAACGTCCTTTAAAAGATCCTCAGCAGACGGAAACGGGCTTTTTTCAGCAAAATGTACCGCCTCCTCAACCGCTTTTGTTACCTGTTGTTCGATATTTAATAATTCTTGTTCGGATATTAATTGATTGGAAAGAATGTAATGGCGGAATTTTGCAATTGCATCATTCTCCTGTAAATGCTTTTGTTTTTCTTCCGCAGATTTGTAAGTCTGGGCGTCACCTTCAAAATGTCCGTAATTCCGATATGTCTTACATTCAATTAATGTCGGGCCCTCTCCATTTCGAGCTCGTGCAACTGCTCTTTCTGCCGCCTCATATACAGCTACCACATCTTTGCCGTCGACCACTTCTCCCGGGATATTATAGGCCTGAGCCCGATCCGCAATGTTTTTACAGCTGGATGCATATTCAAATGGGGTCGCTTCTGCATATCCGTTGTTTTCCGCCACAAAAACAACAGGCAATTTCCATATAGCTGCAAGATTAATACCTTCATGAAATGTTCCATGATTGTTCGCGCCGTCTCCGAAAAAACAAACTGCAACCGCTCCCGACTTCTTCAATTTTGCTGTCAGGCCTGCCCCAACAGCTAGCGGGAACCCCCCGCCGACAATTCCGTTGGCCCCAAGCATTCCTTTTTCAACATCGGCAATATGCATCGATCCTCCTTTTCCGTTGCACAATCCTGTTGCCTTTCCGTAAATTTCAGACATCATTCCGTTCAAATCACAGCCTTTGGCAATGCAATGTCCATGTCCGCGATGCGTACTTGTGATATAATCTTTGTCATCTAAATGCGCGCAAATTCCTACAGCGACCGCTTCCTCGCCAGCATATAAATGGACAAAGCCAGGCAGCACTCCTTTGCTGAAAATTTCATGAACCTTGTCCTCAAACTGGCGAATTTCATGCATTTTCTGAAATATCCATTTTGCTTTTTCTTGTGTAATGGGAGTAGATGTTGATTTGGCAATCGTCATAAAGATAACCTCCTATTTGATTGGCTTCACTTTTTTCATTTGCAACTATCATGCCAATAAAAAAATGCTTACAAATCAACATTCTTTGTAAGCGCTTTATAAAAAATATTTTTTTCATCTCATTTTGTCCTAATTTTTATCGTTTTGTCGCAAATTAGCTCAATTTATATTTTTTTAATTTGCGATACAGTGTACTTCGAGAGATATTTAACGCAGCAGCCGCCTCACCAATATTTCCATTTGTTTTCTTCAACATATTTAGAATGCGTTCTCTTTCTAGCTGATCCCGATACGACAAATTACCTTTATGGAATGTTTCGGAATTTTCCTGTTCTTGCTCCCAAGCAATCAGCATGGATTTCAAGTGGGAAATGGATGGAATACGGTCTCCATATTCCACTCGTATACGCTCGAGCACGTTAAACAGCTCCCTTATATTTCCGGGCCAGTGATAAGCTGAAAACAACTGTATGACATCATCTGGAAAAGAAATGAGCCAATCATTTTTTTGACAATAATACTCAATAAAGAATGGGATATCTTCTTTACGCTCTCTTAATGGCGGAACGTTAAGCGTGCATACATAAATGCGGTAAAATAAATCTTCACGCAGCTTTCCTTCCTTTACTAATTTGTATAAATTGCGATGTGTTGCAGTTATGACTCTTATATCAACAGGAACGGGCTTTTCCCCGCCAATCGGTACAACTTCTTTTTCCTGAAGCACTCTTAAAAGCGCTACTTGCATTTCCGACGGTATTTCACCGATTTCATCAAGAAAAATGGTTCCGCCGTCAGCCTGAACAAATTTCCCTTTATGCCCCGTCCGTTTGGCTCCTGTAAATGCCCCGTCAACGTAACCAAATAACTCGCTGCCGATCAATTCCTTTGGAATAGCTCCGCAATTTACTGCAACAAACGGCTCATTTTTTCTCACACTATTTTGATGAATCGAACGAGCAATGAGTTCTTTTCCTGTTCCTGTTTCTCCCATGATACAAACAGTCGACTCCGTTTTTGCAACTTTTTCACAGATCTTTAAAAGATTTTGAAATGATAAGCTTTTTCCAACTACTCCTTCAAAGTGATAAATTGTTGTAGGAAATGGAAAAGCTTCATGATAATTCGTCTTCTGCAGGGTAACTTCATAGCCAATCAAATCATGGTAAATGGAAGAAAAAATAGGAGTCTTCGTTTTGATTCGCCAATTTTTATCACAAATTTCTTCAAGCGGTTGATCCATCATGCTCGCGAAGAAAGAACGTAAACAATGGTTGATCCATACAATCTTCCCTTGATCATCACATATCATTGAAGGGAAATGAGGATTTTTCACTTTCGATGAATATTTAAGCAACTCCAACATATCGTCCTTTTTTCTCATGTGAAATTGTTGTTCAATCGTATACGCTGCAGCGACAACAGTGGCTAAGGCATGGTTGGAAAATTGAGAGCAGTCGATGGGGTAAGATAAGTCGATAATTCCGACAAGTTCTTTTTTTTCGTCATAGATCGGCGTGGCTGAACATACCCACTGCTGAGAAGCAAGAGAGTAATGCTCTAACCCAGTAACCGTAATAGGTTCACGAATCCTCAATGTTGTTCCAATTGCGTTCGTCCCCACCTCATCTTCAGTCCACTTCACCCCCTCAATAAAATTGATTGTTTCTGCCTTGTTCATGGCCTGTTTATGGCCGTTCATATACAAAACGTATCCGTTACTATCAGCGAGAAGAAGAATTGATTTCGTTTCTTGAAACACTTTTTCCAAATGTCCTAATATCGGAGCAGCAATTTGAAGCAATCTTTGATTCTTTTTCCTTCTTTCCGTCAACAGCTGCGAATCGAGCACAATCCTTCCTTTTCCATCATAAGGATCGACATTTTGTCGGCGGCAAATATACCATGACTCTTCAATTCTTTTATTCATCCTCCCATGATCCAATACTCCCTCCCGAACAAAACGGCGCCAAATTTCGTGTTTCAAAGGATCAACGATACTCATTTTTCTCCTCCTTCCCACATTTTCCACCAATATGAACATTCGACTTTTTATGCAAAATTCCTTTTGAAATACGCTAATCGTTGAATTAAAGCTTTTACTGCTGAACAGTTTTTTATTTTAGATAGCGACTTGTCTGGAAAAGTTTTTTAGATAAACGCTTCATAGGTCATCGTGAAAATGAAAACGATCCAAGCGACAGCCATGGAACTTTTCATTGTCAAAATCAGATTATTATGATGCGGTGAAAACAATGAAACGTTGTGTTGACCAAACATTGATTAAATGGTTTTTCGTCATAATCAAATATATGAAACTGAAAGACTGAAAGACTGAAATTCTGGAAGTATCTTAACATTTGCATTTCGAGGATGTTAGTCATTCAATATTTTCATGCAGTAAAACGTATAGGCTTATCTAGCGAGCAATATTGACATACAATTTTCACCTTTAAGTTCTAGTAACAGGAAAAAACTATTGAAGTTGATTTTCATTCCCAATATAATTGAGAATGAAAATCATTAATTTGAGGGGTTGTTGATTGCATGAAGCGCTATAAATTGCCTGTCATATTATTTTTATCAAGCAGTTTGTTGTTTAGCTGTTCCCAATCAAATGAAAGTTCAACAACGGAACCGGCAAAAAAAGAGACAGCGAAAGAAAGCTCCCAAGTTGATTTAAATCAAATATCTACAGATTATCGCACGTTTGCGATCGCTGAAATAGATGAATTTGTTAAAAAGACAGAAGAGTTTGCCAATGCAGTGATCGCTGGGGATGTGGAAAAAGCAAAAGAACTTTATGCGCCGGCTCGCATGCACTATGAGCGTTCTGAACCAATTGCTGAAGCGTTTGCAGAACTCGATCCGAAAATTGACGCTCGTGAAGGTGATGTCCCTGATGCAGAGTGGGGAGGTTATCACCGGATTGAAAAGGGACTCTGGGTTGAAAATACGACGAAAGGCTATGAAAAATATGCTGAGCAGCTTATAAAAGATGTGAAGCTTTTGCGCGCAAAAGTTGAAACTGTTGATGTGACACCCGATCTTTTGATCACCGGCGCAGTCGACCTTTTAAATGAAGTTTCAACATCAAAAGTTACAGGGGAAGAGGATCGTTATTCCCATACAGATTTATACGATTTTGCTGCCAATGTTGAGGGTGCTGAAAAGATTTATGAATTAATGAGCCCTGCCCTTAAGGAAAAGGATGAGGCGCTCGCTAAGGAAATCGAACAGCGGTTTCAAGCAGTTTATGCACTTCTTGACAAATATAAAAAAGGCGACGGGTATATTTCATATACTGAACTAACCAAGGATCAAGTAAAAGAATTGAGCCAATCGATCAATGAACTGGCAGAGCCTCTTTCTAAACTAGGGGTTGTACTGGAGGGATAACCAATGTCTGAACCTGATAAAAAAGAAACGACATCTGTCTTTAACAAGAACGTATCAAGACGAGATGTGTTGAAGGCTGCGGGCATCGGAGGAGTCGGCGTGCTAATCGGTGCATCCGGCATTGGTGGAGCGCTAGCATTGGCTGACGTGTTGCCGACCTCTCAAAAAAAAGAAAATACAAATGCGGTTGTTCCGTTTTACGGAAAACATCAGGCAGGCATTGCAACTGAAGTGCAAAACCACATTTATTTTGCTGCATTTGACGTGACGGCTGAAGGCAGAAACGAGCTTATTCAGCTTTTTAAAGAATGGACGAAGGCTGCCGCAGCTATGACAGAAGGCAAATCGGTTGGAGATCCAGCTAATAATAAATACCTTCCTCCAGATGATACGGGGGAAGCTGCAGGACTTAATGCGTCAAATTTAACCATTACTTTCGGCGTCGGCCCGACGCTTTTTACAAAAAACAATAAGGACAGATTTGGTTTGCAAAAAAAGCAGCCGGATGAACTAAAAGAACTGCCGAAGTTTCCGCTTGATTCACTGGAAGAGCAGTGGACAGGCGGAGATCTTTGTATTCAAGCATGCTCGGATGATTTGCAGGTTGCCTTCCATGCGGTTAGAAATTTAGCGAGAATTGCCCGCGGCAAAGCGGTTCTTCGCTGGACACAGGCCGGCTTCCAGCGTACAAAGCAAGCGAGTCCGAAAAAGGAAACGCCGCGAAATTTATTTGGCTTTAAGGATGGAACAGTGAATCCAAATGTGAAAAATTCTGCTGAAATGAATCAATACGTTTGGGTGCAGCCCGGTGACGGACCTGATTGGCTCGTGAACGGAACGTATTTAGTAGTAAGGCGGATTCAAATGTTTATCGAAGTTTGGGATCGGACTACTTTAAAGGAACAAGAAAATACGTTTGGCAGATACCGGGATTCAGGTGCATACCTTGGGCAAAAAAATGAGTTCGATCCGCCGGATTTTGAAAAGAAGGATGAAAACGGAGAATACTACATTCCAATGACCGCCCATGTTCGAGTCGCTCACGGTGACGGAAAACAGAAAATTTTGCGCCGTTCTTATTCATATGCGGATGGAATAGATGCAAAAACAGGAACATTTGATGCCGGATTATTGTTTATCAGCTTTCAGCGCAGCATAAGCAAGCAATTTATCCCAATTCAAAAGCGGCTTTCGCAAATGGATGAATTAAACGAATATATCGTCCATCGAGGAAGTGCTGTATTTGCCTGTCTTCCTGGAGTAAAAAAAGGCGGATATATTGGAGAAACGTTATTTTCATAATCCCTTTCTCTCTTTCATAGGAGTTGAAGCTGATGTATAAAAAATTAGGGCTTATTGCCTTCGCAATTCTTTTCACAATGGGTATTTTCTCAAATAAAGCCGTAGCCGCAGAGAACCTTGATGATTTATATGTTTTGATAGGCGATGCCATCATGAAAACAAAGGAAGCGAACTGGGATGTCGTACAGGACAATTTGGAACAATTCTCACAACAATGGAACGAAGTAAAAGCTGTTGATAGCAAAAAAACAGCTGAAGTCGATAAACAGTTAAAAAATGCGAAAAACGCCCTTGCTCAATCTGAAAAAGATGCAACGAAAATAAGTGAAAATTTGTCCGCTTTATCAAAAGCGCTTACTTCGTACGAAGAAGAACAAAATCCGACAGATCCGCAAAAAGAAAAAGAAAAGCTAAAACAGATGTATCAATTTATTGATGAAATCGAAAAAATGATTCAAAACAATAATTTTGATCAGGCGGCCATGAAATATCAGCAATTACTTTCCACTTGGACGGCAAACGAGAACATTGTTCGTACCGAAAGCGTTGTTTCGTATGGCGAAATTGAAACACAGCTTGCTTTGTTAAGAATTTCACTGACGCAAACTCCGCCTGATCAAGAGAAGGCTTTAAAGAGCCTCAAGGATCTGACAGCTTCTGTTGAAAATTTTTTAAGCGGGAAAAATGCGGGAAAATCCGCTGGAAATGAATACACATTAAGTGATGTAACAGATTTATTGGAAAAAAGCGTACAGTCGCTAAAAGATCATAACCCATCCGAGGCATCAGAACATTTAAACAAAATATTGCTTATATGGCCGGTAGTTGAAGGGGAGGTTCGGACAAAAGACTACTCCCTATACAATCGCATGGAAACTGAAATTCCCTCCGCAATCAGTTTATTGCAGTCTGACAATAAAAACGTAGAAAAAGCTCAAACGATGATTAGTGAATTGTATGATTCCCTTCAGCTCATCGCAGCCAAAACAAGCTATACGTATATAGATGCTATGCTTATTTTACTGCGTGAGGGATTTGAAGCTCTTTTAATCATCGCCGGTTTGCTTTCATTTTTGAAGAAAACGAATCATGCCGACAAACAAGGTTGGATTTGGATCGGCGTTTTGTGCGGCATCATTTCTAGTGCTATTCTAGCTGTTGTCATGAACATGTTTTTCTCCAAAATAACTGTTGCCGGAAGCCGCGAATCGATCGAAGGAATCGTCGGCATCACTGCTGTTGTAATGATGCTGACGGTTGGCGCTTGGCTTCACAAAAAGTCAAATATCGCCCACTGGAATCAATATATTAAAGAGCATCTCGGACACGCATTGGCAAAAGGAAGCTTGTTTTCCATGGCCTTGCTAAGTTTTCTCTCAATTTTTCGCGAAGGTGCCGAAACGATTATTTTCTATGCCGGAATGGCTCCGTCGATGGAAATCAGCCAGTTAATTTTAGGAATCGCTATCGCCATGGCGATCTTAGTGATCCTCGGGTTTATTATCATCCGCTTTAGTTCAGCGATTCCCGTCCGGCCGTTCTTTATGGGCGCAACGCTGCTTATTTATGTATTATCATTCAAAATGCTCGGAATCAGTATTCATGCCATGCAGATAGCAAACACGCTGCCAACACATTCATTGCCGAATGTTCCTTATATTGAACCAATCGGTTTCTATCCGACGATTGAAACAGTAGTGCCGCAGCTGCTTCTTATTCTTATCATCATCGGCGTAACGATGTATGTGAAAAAAACGGCTGTAAATGAAAAGGCAGTTGTTGAAAAATAAAGGATCTTAAAAGCTTCAATCGAGTAGGAGGGGGAGATTAACCCCCGTCCTCTCACACCACCGTACGTACGGTTCCGTATACGGCGGTTCAATTAAGATAGATGACGCAAGAATTCATAACGTTTTTGTAGACTTTTAAGCCCTTGGTTACTCCAATAGGGGTTTCCAAGGGTTTTGTGTAATATGGGACTTTTTGAAATTCGCCAGTAACCTTTACGACTGTTCCCCCATTCATAGGCTTTCCAGCTAGGAACTCCTAACTTTATGAGGTTGCGTATTCTGGTTTTTGGCTTTTTCCAGCTTTTCCATAAACACATCCGGAGTCTTCGTCGTATCCAGCTATCTAATTTTCCAAAGATACTCTTTGTGTCTGCTAATGCAAAATATCCACACCAACCAATTAAATATTGATTCAATTTCTCAATTCGATATTCCATTGGGTATGGCATCTTTCTTGATGTAATTTCTCGTACCTTTTTCTTCATTCGTTTTATACTCTCTCTGGCGATTCGAACTTTTGGCTCTTCTGAAGATGTAAAACTAAATCCAAGAAACTTCCGTTTCCATGGTCGGTCAACCGCCGATTTTTTCTCGTTGACCTTTAGACGTAGTTTCCCCTCAATAAATCGTTGAACACTAGCCATTGTTCGTTCCCCAGCTCGTTTCGACTTCACATAAATATTGCAATCATCGGCATAACGAACAAACTTATGTCCTCTTTTCTCTAATTCTTTGTCTAGTTCATCTAGTGCAATATTCGAAAGTAGAGGGCTTAGAGGGCCACCTTGCGGCGTCCCTTGTTCTGTACTTGAAACCACACCATTAATCATGACACCAGCTTGTAGATATTTGCGGATTAGCTTCAATAGTGGCTTTTCTTTAATCGTCTTGGCTAATGTGTTCATCAGCCTGTCATGATTCACTCGATCGAAGAACTTTTCTAAATCCATGTCCACTACCCATCTATAACCATCCCTGATATAACCTTTTGCTTTCCTTACTGCGTCATGGGCACTTCGATTTGGACGAAACCCATAACTATGTTCGGAGAACATAGGGTCATATATCCTGGATAGTACTTGGGCTATTGCTTGTTGAATCAAACGGTCTGTCACGGTTGGAATACCTAATAACCGAACACCGCCATCGGGTTTCGGGATTTCGACTCGTCGGACAGGCATTGGTTCATAGGTACCCTTGAGAATGGCTTCTTTAATGGATATCCAGTTTTCGACTATGTGCTGACGTAGGTTTTGTACGGGCATCATATCTACTCCATGGCTACCTTTATTCTTTTCTACTCTTTGTAAAGCTAAAAGCATATTCTCCCGTGACAGGATTCGTTTCAAGAGCATCGTTATTCTTCCTTCCGTGAATAGCTGGTCTTCTTATGCCAGTGCTCACTCCACCCTCCAAGAGGACCCCTGCGGGATTCACCGCTTCCTCCCTCAAGTGAGGTACTATGTTTTCTGTGTTCAACATGACGCACTGAATGCAAAGGGCTATTCTCTCTTAATTGTTCGGTCCTTCCGAATTGTTCTAGACCAATCCGTACTATGACCTCTGCTGACTTCTGATGGTTCAGCTACTTATCACTAAGTAGGTTATGAAGGGTACTTCACATATCCATCAGACCTCCCCGGGTAAGAGTGTAATCTTTCCTTCCATCTATCTGCTTCATTTACTCTATATCACCTTTGGCAGAAAGGACTTTGTTTTGTTATGCAAACTCATCCAATGATACCTAGCCTTATATGAAGTTCGTGTTCCTCAGACCGGAAGTTCGCCGCTCGCTTCCTTCAGATTCCGCGTCACCACGGACACCCTTGCGTTAGGCTAACCACTACTTCTGCCTTCGTGGCTCGGGACTTTCACCCTAGAGATTACACCCATGCCGGGCGCACATAAAAAAATGTACTTCGGTGAATACCGCAGTACATTGGCTGAATGCACGAGGTGCTAGTTGAACTTTATTATTGTTCGACTAGCACCTCAATATTTTTCATTATGGAGTTAATTTTAAATCCGCCCAGTGCGGGTGTGCCTCAACTCTACGCTCCATATCACGGAACGCATTGAGTGAACGTCTCAGCTTACTATAAGCGTCGCCGCCTTCACTCCAACCTAAGTAGCCGATCATTCCGTTATAACCGATCTTTTTTAACTGTCCAAGCAACGCAAAATTATCTAACTCCCCAACATCCAAAGGCTCGATTGTTGCCACTCCGCCAAAACCGTGCGGATTGCGGCTGCTGCCGGACATGTTTACTTGTTTTAAGTAAGGAGCTACCGCTTGAATCGTTCCTTTTAGATTTGTTCCATCTGCCGCATACCAATGGTAGCCGCAAAAGACAATTCCAAGATTAGGATGGTTCAGGCGTTTGCATAGTCTCACTGCATCTTCATGGCGTTCAATCCAGAAGGATAGATGCGTGTAAAGCAAAATGTTAATATTTCTTCGTTCGGCAATCTTCAATGCTTTTTCCAGCCATTTTACTGCGATGTCGTCCCCTTTTGGATCTGAAGGGCGGATATGCTCTCCGACAGATTGAATCGCCAGCTCAACCGTGCTGCACCCTTCCATAATTTCCAGCATCTTTAAAATGCCTGCATTTCTTGGATGGTCCTCGCCTAGTGAAAGATCTAACACAACGTACACGCCTGCGACGTCCAGCCCATATTTCTCCTTTAACGTTTTTGAGCTTTTCTACATCTCTCCATCGCTCTCCGTGCCAGACGGATAAATGGGTTGCGTCATAGCCTATTTCCTTTAACATTTCACATCGAGCTTCAAAACTATAAATACCCATTGAATTATAGAAAGCAAAATCCATTGCGTAAAAAGGGTAAGCCATTTTCCAATTTCTCCTTTCCTTTTCCACTGAACGGTTCATTACAGTGATTTCAACGCTTCGCTAATTTCTTTATCTCCTGACATTAAATCGAATGCTTTTCTATACGTATTTGGTTCATCAAGAGCTTGAACAATCGTTCTTGCTACATCCTCGCGAGGAATGTAACCGACAGGTAAGTTTTCAGCTGCGGTAACCAGTCCTGTACCTTTTTCATTCTTTAGATAACCAGGACGAATAATCGTATAATTTAGGCCGCTATTCATCAACACACGGTCGGCATAATGTTTGGCGACATAATATGGCTTAAGGTTTTCCGGCCAGTTCTGACGATTGTGGGCTTGGAATGAGCTCACGATAACAAAACGTTCAATTCCGATTTTTTCCGCAGCCTCCATGGCTTTTACAGCGCCGTCTAAATCTATCAGCAATGTTTTATCAGCGCCTGTGTGTCCCCCTGAACCAGCTGAGAATACGATCGCATCGCAGCCTTTGGCCGCTTCGGCAATTTCATCGACAGTGCCTTCCAAATCAGCGAGCACCGCTTCAATTCCTTTTTTCTGAAAATCCTCCAATTGCTCTTGCTTTCGAACCATTGCACGAACAGAATGCTGTTCATGCGCATGAAGCATATTTACTACTTGTTGTCCTACTTGCCCGTTGGCTCCAATGACCAAAACTTTCATCATATCCATCCTTTCTCATATTGATGGTTTTTAAATTTTCTTATCATGTTAAAGCAGGGAAATGCGGAAGCACATACTCGCCTAATTCTTCAATCACTTCTTCGACTGGACGCTGTCCATATTTTAAGTTGATGATGACATGGTTCACACCTGCATCCTGTAAAGCTCCAAGAAATTCGATTACGAAATTTCGTCCCGTACGGAATCCAAGATGTATCGGAATTGGTACATGATTTGGATCTTCCGTTAAGTCAATGTAAAGAGATTGGGAAAATGGCTTAAATTCTTCTGTTAGCGAACGCCAATTATCGATTAATGCTTTTTGAAACTTAATTCCACGCGGATAGTATATCCATCCATCACTATGTTCAGCAATCCATTCAGGAGATTGTCCACTGTGACCTGTTACCATTAATGGTATATCTGACAATTTTGGTTTTGGCAGCATATCTCCGCTTGTCATATGCACTCGTGTCGTGTTAATCGTCGGAAAATGGTCACGCCAAACCTTTCTTATAGCAGCTACTGATTCTCGGAATAATTCGCTCCGTTCTTCAGGATTCACAGAAAATGCTGGAAACTCGATTGGACGGTCACCAGTTGCGACGCCGAGAATGAGTCTTTCACCAGATAATCTGTCTACAGAAGCTGCCGCTTTTGCCACATGAAGCGGGTGACGCAGCGTTAAAATAATGCTTCCAGTTGCTAAAGCAATCTTATCTGTGTGAGCCGCAACATACCCTAAATACGTAAACGGATCATACATTTGTCCAACATCTCCGAAATTTGGATCGCGCAGCGGCACATCTCTCACAAACAATGAAGCGAAATTCAGCTCTTCTGCTCGTTTTGCCAGCTTCATTTGCTTTTCGATATTCATCTCAGGGACGTCTCCCATATACGATTCAATCGGAAAGAACAGCCCTAAAGTCAGTTTGTTCTCTTGATACATGCGTGAATACCCTTTATGATTTTTAAATTTTTCCATTGTTTTTACCAATCCTTAAGAAAAGGTGGGCCGTATATAAAGGAAAGGCCCTGTTTAAAATAATTTGTTTTACAGATATGAACAATATTTATAATTTGTACAAAAACATATATTATACCTGTGGTGCTAGATAAAGATCACAGGATATAAAAATAGCCCTTGCATGGAAAATTCCTTTAAAATGAAAGTGCTACCAAACATTTAAAAGGAGAAGTCCCATGCAAGAGCACTTTCATTTTACAACAGACGAAGCGAAAATTCAAAAACAATATGCAGCGATTTTGTTCTTTGTATCTGGACAATTGTCTTTGATTCAGATGTATTTACAACGCCGAAATCACCATTTGTTGAAGCAAGAAGATGAAGTCATCATCGCCGTCCATGTTCTTGGAAAGTTGTTAGGTTTTACATCCGAACGAGCTTGGCACCGATTTGTGATCGGAAACTTATTTTCGAAAGATTTATTTCCTGAACGTTCTCGATATAACCGCCGTTGTCGAAATCTTGGCTTTGCCGTCAAATGGATACGATATCAACTAGCCAAACGTGGGCAACATCACGCTTATGCGGTAGTGGATAGCTTACCTATTGAACTCTGCCACCACGCACGAATGTATCGCGTCAAACGGTTTCAAGGAATCGCAGATATCGGGTATTGTGCATCCAAAAAGATGGCTTACTATGGGTTTAAGCTTCATCTCCAGATCACTGACCAAGCGCTTCCGATGGGATATGTCGTCACCGAAGCATCCTGTCACGACCGGACAGCTGCGGAAACCGTGATGGCCCAACTTCCTCATCCGTATACACTTGGTGACAAAGGATATGTGAGCCAAGACTTGCAAAAGAAGCTGTATGATGAATACAAGATCACTTTTTGGACGCCCGTTCGGAAAAACCAGAAAATCCATCAATCGAAAGCATGGAAACGATGGATGAAACGAAAACGCAAAATCGTCGAAACCGCGTTCTCGGTTTTAGTGGATTCATTTCGGATCACGAAAATTCGCGCCAATTCGATCTCTGGATTTGAAACGGCGCTTGATGCCATTTTGTTGGCCTATTCGCTCGTTGTTCTTGGGCTAGTTGAGCGTTGACGCTCAACTAGCACCATGGGTATATTATATCTGTAACGAACTTTTTATGATGCAGCCGCGGCAATAGCAGCATCGTCTTTTATCACTTTGTCAATAATGGCGCTGCCAAGACAAATCTCACCTTCATAAAATACCGCTACTTGCCCTGGTGTCACAGCCTTAACTGGTTTTTCAAATTCTACAAACACCGTTCCATCCGGACGAATATGGACACGCACCTTTTGATCCTCTTGACGGTAGCGGAATTTAGCTGTACATGCAAACGTACTAAGACGAACATCCCCATTTATCAAGTTCAGGTTAGATGCAATCAGTCCAGTAGAGAACAATGCCGGATGGTCTTTGCCTTGAGCAACAAGTAAAACATTGTTGTCTAAATCTTTATCGACGACATACCAAGGTTCTCCTGTTCCTTTGCCGCCGATGCCAAGCCCTTTTCGTTGGCCGATTGTGTAATACATTAAACCATCATGAGTACCGAGCACTTCCCCATCAAGCGAACGAATTTCTCCAGGCTGTGCCGGCAAAAAATTCTTTAAAAAGTTTTTGAAATTTCGTTCTCCAATAAAACAGATTCCGGTACTATCTTTTTTATTGGCGGTAATAAGGTTCAATTCTTGGGCGATTTTTCGCACCTCACCCTTCGTTAACTCACCCAGCGGGAACAGAACTTTAGACAAATGGTCCGACGTTAGCTGGCTAAGAAAATACGTTTGATCTTTATTCGCATCTTTTCCACGCAGCAAGGTGATTTGGCCATTTTCTCTGTTGATTCTTGCGTAATGACCCGTTGCGATATAATCCGCATCAAGTGAAAGAGCATAGTCAACAAACGCTTTAAATTTAATTTCAGTATTGCATATTACATCTGGATTCGGTGTTCGGCCTCGCTTCAGCTCATCCATGAAATACGTAAATACACGATCCCAATATTCTTTTTCAAAGTTGACGCCATAGTAAGGAATCCCGAGTTGGTTGGCAACTCGTTTAACATCTTCATAATCCTCAGCTGCCGTACATACACCATCATCATTCGTATCATCCCAGTTTTTCATAAATACCCCGATGACGTCGTACCCTTCTTTTTTAAGAAGGTAAGCAGCTACAGAGGAATCCACTCCTCCAGACATTCCGACGACTACTCGTTTTTTCTTCATCATCATTCACCTCCTTAAACTGAAACGTTTTTGATTACAGTTTTATTTAAAAAAAATTTTTGCCGCAACAAACTATTTTGTTTCAGGCATGAAACGAACTTTTTGAGCTATTATTATGAATTTCATTAATGATATCTTGGACTGTCACACCTTTTAAATAGTTTAAAAAATGTTCTTCTGCATTATGAAAAATACGAATGAGTACATCTGACAGATGTTTGCCTATTATACAGTTGTCATTGGAATCGGGACATTTCGGCACAAGCGTTTCCTCACTAGTGATTCTAAAAATTTTGTCTAACGTAATTTGTTCAGGCTGAGCGTTTAACGAAAATCCGCCCTTTGCCCCTTCTTTAGAAGCAATTATATTTTCTTTTCTTAATATGCTTAAGATTTTTCTTAATCTTACTGGGTGGACAGAAACACTTTGAGAAATGTCTTCACTGGTTACTCGCTGATTTTGCTTTTCAGCCAGATACGCAACGCAGTGAACGGCAATCGAAAAATCGCTATTCATATTGAACCTTCCTCCTAAGTGTAATAATAATGATTACAGTTTATATTGTCAACTTAAAATTACTTCTTTCAGCTATGAAGAGTAAATTTATCAATTTCTGGTAGTATTGTGGAAATACGACTTATTCACAATTGGTAAAATTTTCCAGTTAAATTTATTTACAAAAAGGGTCAAAAAGAACCAATTTTGCTTATTTTTTTAAAAAATGTGGATAACTTATTTTTGTTTGTTGTGGATAACTTTTTTTCTTTGCCAAACATCACATCCTTTGGTACAATTAATTCGCTAGGTAAACCTAATTTGCATAGGTTTTCCCAGTTGTGCGATATCCTCGTCTGTTAGTGTTTGCCCACGGAAGGCTTCTAACAATCGCGAGGATATTTCTTTTATCGTTTTCTTCATGCTTCTCAATATTTTTGACCCATGCTCATGTAACACCATGATAATCTCTGTAATTTGGGTTAATAGGTAGTGATTTTTCATGGCATTGTAATCTTGGCTGCTTGCGTGTTCAATGTGGTAGCGCAGGTTTTTTTGTCTGTTAAACCCCTCATTCTCTATTCTCCAGCGGCTTCTGCCAGCGTTCATCAGTTTCTTTGCATTGTTTTTTGTGATTTTTATATCTGTGATAAAGGTAAATTTTTGTTTTCTTTTTTCATCTTCTAATTCGCATTCGAAAACATTCACCCCAAAGCCTCTGTAATCAATATCGTTCACCCAGGTGATTTCCCCTCGCTGTTCGCTTTCACGTATCTTTACCACATTGGCTTTCTTGCCTTCCTCCTCTTCCATATTTTTTAACGCTTGAAACTCATCGGTGATGCTTTTAATACGATCTTCCTTAAAACGGAATAAGTAGTTCCAATTATTCGCCTTGCATTGTTTAAATACATTTTCGCAGGCATAAAGACTATCGGCAATCAGACAGATAGGCAGTTTTTTAAAGGTGTCTTTCAGTCTAGCAGTCAGTCGATAAAAAGCATTCAACTCACAATCTTGCTTTTCCACGTCCTCTGATTCATTTTCAATAAACTCGGAGGCCACACTTAGTACCATATTTCCCACAATTAACTTGGCTTCCAAGACATGATGCATGTAGATGGTCTTTATTTTTTCTTCACCCGTTTCCTTGTCTATGTATTTGCGCTCCCGTTTCAGGCAGTGTTCACAATGTTTTTTGTCAAAAGTAAAAATACCGGTCCCATCTATGGCAATACCCCAGTATTTCCCGTTGATACGATAGGATTCAAAACACCTCTTTTTGAATAATTTCTTGATCATATCGATTCGGATCCTTTCAAGTTCTGCCGGGTTCACTCGTGCCAAAAAATCATTGATTGTGTCATAATGGGGCAGTTCTTCCAAATCTTCATTCCCCAACAATTTCCCCAAATTTTTAATGCACTCTTCCTTATTAAATTCGTTTGTCATTTCGCGCATACTTTTTAAGTTGCATGCATTTTTCAAAATAACCATCATCAAAAGGACTTCCGTGTCATAGGTGATATAGCTTTGGTGCCTTGGATCATCAACATCTTTAAGTAATTTGTTCAAATTTTTAAAAAAGTGATTTTGCGTTTTTAGCAACTCGAATAAATAATTTACCTCTTTTTCCATTTCACGCTTTTCTTTCCTCGTTACCATAAAAAAATCCCCCCAAATGCCAATATATTAGGTTTTTTATATACCCTTATTATCACATATTTGGCAAAGTTTGGGTGGAATTATCTCGAAGAATTTTTACTCTTCAGGGCTGTACTTCTTTTCATCAGCCGCAAATAAAAAAATTCGGATCATTGGCCTAAATTTAGTGTCGAGTAGTAATGATAATAAGCGATATAAAGCTCATTAGAAAAAAACAAAAATTAGCATTTTAATCATGATTCCATTCAACTATATGAGCTGCGATTGCTGAAGCTTTGCCAGAGCATCGATTCATTTCCAGACGATCAAAGTTAGTCATGTACAGTGTTTACATGTAGCGCAACGATTAAAAAATTCTTTGTAAAAAATCTTCACATTGGCAGAAACCTTTTGCTATTTCATTATAGACATGATCGATAGATTTACTATACAATTATCTGCTCATTGTGTCTATATAGACTGACATCAGAGAGCAACCTGCTAGTTAAGAAAGAATACTATCAAAACAAATACTCCTCTTTGAAAAGTGAATCTCAAAGAGGAGCAGAGAGCTTTCATTTTATTTTTTCCACGCTTATCCAGTTGGCGGTATTTAGAGTTCCATAAGTACGGAAAGTTTTATCTTGCATAAGTCCGAGTAATCTGCTTCCAATCTGGTGCAAAAATTACGGAATTTCCATGCGGTTTTCGCCTAGTTTATACTTTTGCTTGTGCAAACCCCGTCTAAATTTATTGAGGCGCTTTCGTTTGAAATAATTTTATACTAATCCCTATAAAATCACCCCTGTTAAACAGGCATCGTTCCGAAACTCTTCGCCTAATTAGTGATTAAGCAAAACCGGTGATAATCCGTAATTTGCAGCATTTAAGTATTCAACGAGAAAGCAGTATCATAACAATTCTGAAAATAAATAACAACAAAAAAAGAAAGCTTCTTATGGAAGAACTTAGTCTAAATTATATTGCCTAACTTTGTAATATGGGTAGTCCATTTGTTTTTGAATGCGAAGAACAGCTTCTCTGCCTGCAAGCAGCTCACAAATAAATAAACCGAGATCCACCGATGTTGCGACCCCGCCGCCAGTAATAACATAACCGTCCTTCACAATTCGATCTTCTATAACTTCTGAACAATAAGATCGAAATAAATCATACTCATTTGGATGGGTCGTCGCTTTCTTTCCATCAAGAAAACCAGCAGCGCCAAAAAGTATGGAACCTGTACAAACGGACACTTTATACGTCGCATTGCTGCCCGCTTTTAACCATTCGATAAATTCAGAATCATGCAATAATTCTCGAGTACCGAATCCCCCGGGGACAAATAACAAATCATACTGAGATAAATCAGGAGCCACTTCTTGAATCTTAACTGTAATTCCCCGATCATCACTTATTTCATCTTTCATTCCACACAAGGTCCAGCTTAATTTTTCATTAAAACCCATTGTTTTCAAGCGTGTTACCGCATCATAAAAACCTACAAAATCAAGAGCTGTCATTCGATCAAAAAGAATAAATGCAATTTTCATAGAATACCTCCAAAAATTGAAAAAATTGCCTAACTTATTGCTATCATACGGCATTGCTTTTCATACTTACAAGCTTTTATTTTGTCTTTCAGCTGAAATCTCTCTGAATAACTTTTTCTCTTATCCATTCATCGTTCGCCAAATTTATTGTCTGCTAAAGAATATGATTGATTTTCGTGAAGTAAAGGTATATCAAGTTGGGAGGGATTATTATTTAAGAAAGCTGTTTTTATGTGTGTATGAAAGGAAAGGGTGTTTATAAGGAATTTACAATTGAGTTGAAAAACGCCCGCACGGTATGCAAACAGGAATTGATATCGGCTGTCTTAAGACCTCTCTTTTATAAGATACGATTATAAAATCAAATGTCTAAATTCATTGAGAGATCAATAGGGTAGAAAAGTGATGCAATATACGTAAGAGAAAAAAATGGAACTCCATATGTTTATTTGTTTATCTTTATAATTACCTACAATAAATTCTCTTTTCACTTTTTCATCACTATACTACCAGCAGCGCAGCAATCTTTATTTTTCAACTCAAATTTATATATCAATGATTTTCAACAACTTCTTCAATAATTGAATTTCCTTCCGTTTCCTTATCATCGAGCCATTTCCAATTCTCATACAGTCTAATTCGCCCATCTGGTAAGATTTTTGGAGTAGAAGTACATTTTCCGCCCCTAATCTCGTTTTTGATATTCACATGGTTATACCTAAACTCTAAGCATCCATCTTCTTTTACTATCCCAATTAAGAATCCTTTTATAATTTCTCCACCGCTATACGTTGCTGAGATTATATTTCCTTCTTGTTTATATTCAAAAAGCGTTTCTGAAGAAACTTCTCCATTATCTGTATTTTCAATTGAAACAAACTTGCGGCCATTATAATTTATCACAAACAACGCTCCTCTAATTTTTAATTTTCACTATTTTACCACATGTTTTATCCTTTTTTAGCCATCAAATTTATTTTCTCATGTTCAACTATTTCACAAGGGATACTTTGAGAAATACTTAATCAGATTTTCTAGTGCGGAATCTGTCAAAAAGGGATTCCTACATTCAGCAGGAATCCTTGATACATCCAATGCCGAACTTAAATTTTAGTACAAGAAGGCGGGGTTATCGCTCTGCCTTTAGCTTCTCCGGATTCCTTACTTTCGTTCCCCCGAGTTCAGCAGAAGTTAAAAGTAGATCTCCATTTTTGATACCGCTTTTACTTTTAATGAAAAAATTATTCTTGAGTTAAATAATTGAAATGTTTATCAGTGATATATGTTAGATCAATTCCAAAATTCATCTTATTTAAAATAGGTTTAATATATTCTATTAAATGTGCACCAGCCTCAAAATGATCAGGAAATTTACTAATATAAAATGAATTGTTATTGTCACAATTTGGCTTATGCTCCACTAATCCTTCAATTACTTCAATAATTCGACCGACAATATTTTCTTCTAATTTTTCCTCTGAAATTATTACAGTGTGGATATAATTCTCCGCGCCTTCAAATGAATTTTCATCCTCTATTTCCTTTAAAATTGGAAAATCATCCAAAACACTTGGTCTTCTGTAATCTAAAATCAACAGCATACAGATAGTTTCATTATCTTGATTATCTATACGAAACAATTCTAGATCTCGCAATTTTAGCATTCTTACCAATTTGAACATTAAATATCATCTTTCTAACTTTGGATTCCTTTTTCATTGAAGTATACTAAAGAATTTAGAATAACTATACTATACTTCATATAAAATTATATCCGTAAGTTAGAGTAAGCTGAATACACTTTGAGATGAATAACTTATACCGAGAAAAAATTTTTTATGGTTTTTCCGCAACTTTGATCGTCTCAGAAATAAGGAATATGCTCACTGATCTACCTTCCATACATATAAAAGAGGTGCACTTCATATCAAGTGCACCCCAACAATTGACATAGAACCTTATTTAAAAGCCATCGCAGCTTTTACAGCTTTTTGCCAGCCTTCATATAATTTGTTACGTTTTTCTTCATTCATAGATGGTTCGAATGTACGGTCAATGTTCCATTGTGTCGCGATCTCTGATTGATCTTTCCAATATCCTACTGCCAAGCCGGCTAAATAAGCCGCTCCAAGAGCAGTAGTTTCATTGACAACAGGACGTTCAACAGGGACACCTAACAAATCGCTCTGGAATTGCATTAGAAAATTATTTTTTACTGCCCCGCCATCTACACGCAAGGTTTTCAAGGAAATACCCGAATCCGCTTCCATAGCAGTCAGCACATCTTTTGTTTGATAGGCAAGGGACTCTAAAGTTGCACGAACAAAGTGTTCTTTTTGCGTTCCCCGTGTCAGACCAAATATAGCTCCTCTAACATCGCTGTCCCAATACGGTGTTCCTAATCCGACAAACGCCGGTACTACATATACACCGTCTGTGGATTCTACACGTTCTGCATATTGTTCGCTATCAGCAGCATTTTTTAACATACGAAGTCCATCTCTTAACCATTGAATGGCAGATCCTGCAACAAAAATACTTCCTTCTAAAGCATATTCCACTTTTCCGTTTAATCCCCAAGCAATCGTTGTTAATAGTCCGTGGTTAGAAGCAACAGCTTTTTCGCCCGTGTTCATAAGCATAAAGCAGCCCGTACCGTACGTATTTTTCGCCATGCCTTCTTCAAAACAAGCCTGACCGAATAGTGCTGCTTGCTGATCCCCAGCCGCTCCAGAAATCGGAACTTCTTGCCCAAAGAAATGATACGGAACTGTATGTGCATAAATTTCTGAAGATGGACGTACTTCCGGAAGCATGGATTTAGGCACGGTTAAAATTTCTAACAGTTCATCATCCCATTTCAGCTCATGAATATTGAACATTAATGTTCTTGAAGCATTTGAATAATCCGTCACATGTGCCTTTCCACCCGAGAGCTTCCAAATTAACCAAGTATCAATTGTTCCGAATAAAAGCTCTCCTCTTTCCGCTTTTTCTCTAGCCCCTTCAACATGATCTAATATCCATTTGACTTTTGTTCCTGAAAAGTATGCATCAATTAACAGACCTGTCTTTTCACGAAATGTATCATTTAATCCCTTCGCCTTTAACTCCTCACAAATATCTACCGTTTGCCGTGATTGCCAAACAATGGCATTATATACCGGCTGACCTGTGTTTTTATCCCAAACAACCGTTGTTTCGCGTTGGTTCGTAATTCCGATGCCTGCAATTTGCTCAGGTTTTATTCCTGACTCAGACAAGGAAGTGGCGATGACGGATAAGATGGAACCCCAAATTTCATTGGCATTATGCTCTACCCAGCCTGGTTTAGGAAAATATTGCGCAAATTCTTTTTGTGAAATATGAACGATTTCCCCTTTTTTATTAAAAATGATCGCACGTGAACTTGTCGTTCCTTGGTCTAGAGCTAAAACATATGTTTCCATTTTCTTCACCTCATTTTTTTATTAAAATTATAAACTTAAAGTGTTGCTTTCGTTTTCTTATAGACATTCAAGCTTTGTTCTTTATTGCTTACTAGCGCTGCCACAACGATAACTGCTACAACAATTGTGAAAATCCAAAAAGTAGAGGTACTGACTCCTTCAAAAGCCCATTTATAAAATAACGCTCCATACGTTCCCCCAATAATCGGCCCTACAACAGGAATCCAAGCATAACCCCAGTTAGAGCTTCCTTTACCTGGAATCGGCAGAATAAAATGAGCAATTCTCGGACCTAAATCACGGGCAGGATTGATGGCGTAACCCGTAGTTCCGCCTAAGGAGAGACCTATTGCAACGATGAGAAATCCAACGATGAACGGGTTCATTCCTTCTGCAAATTTATTCGCTCCAAGTGCCAACAATCCAAGCAACAAAATGAATGTACCAATGACTTCACTTAAAAGATTCGCTGCAGGATTTTTGATTGCAGGATCTGTTGAGAATACGGCTAATTTTGCACCTTGGTCATCGGTTGCTTTCCAGTGGGGCAAATAGTGCAAATAAACGATCACAGCACCGATAAATGCGCCAATCATTTGGGCAATAATATAGGTCGGTACATCACTCCATGGGAAAGAACCGATTGCAGCTAATCCGATGGTTACAGCCGGATTAAGATGGGCTCCGCTAAATTGACCTACAGCATATGCCGCCATCGCTACGGCAAGACCCCATCCCATCGTAATAACAATCCAGCCTGAATTTTCAGCTTTTGATTTTTTAAGTACAACACCGCCGACAACTCCACCCCCAAAAACAATCAAAATCATGGTGCCAATTAACTCACCTAAAAATGCAGACATCAAAGTTTCCTCCCTTTTCATATATTTGTTATCTCTTGCGAAAAGACTACAATTTTGGTCAATAAAAAAGATCCGCAGCAAATTCCCCCCTTAGTATGCAGGCTGCATACAGGGAATTACTGTGGATCTCCATTTCTCCATCACAAATATTAACTTGATTTCAGATTATTACAAAAAGAAAGCGTTGTCAATCACTTTTTTTTTGAATTATGATATTATTTGTTTTGAAGTAAGTTAAAGGAAATGGGACCCATGAGCCTAATATGAATTTTGCAACAATTCAAAAGCAAAGGCTTGATTACGATTCTTTACCTGATTGGAGAAAAGAATCAATAAACGCTAATGCGTCTTTCTCATCTTCTCCATCAGTCATCACTTTGATCGTCTGTCCCTCCATTATGGCAACGCTCATAAGCTGAAGAATACTTTTCGCGTTAATCCTTCTGTCGCCGATCATTAACTCAACCTTGCTTTTATACTGGTTTACTTTTTTCACAAAATCTGCTGCTGGTCTGGCATGCAGACCATTTTCAATGGTCACTGTAATCTCTTTTTCGATCATTAAGTTCACTCCTAATTTTTCTCGCTAGTCATTGATTTTGACAAGCTCCTTTGCACTCTCGCCAGCTCGAACGACCTCTTCAATCGAGCTTCCCAAACCAGCCTCAACGACCGCTGCATAAGCTCCTTCTACGAGAGGAGCATCGGCTATTATAATGTTTTCATTGTTCTCTAGCATCTCAATAGCCATTTCAGCATTAATGAGTGCACTCCCTAAATCAAACAAAACGACAACGCCTTTCTCAGAATAGACTGATTCAATTGCTTCCTTAATGTCTAATGCATTTGTTCCGATATCTCCTTCAACCCCTCCAGCGATGGCTACAGATACTTCAGGTTGAACTTGATTCAGAAGCTTTTTTAGGCCGCTTACAATTTCATAGCTATGTGAAATTAAGACAAGACTTACATATTTCATTGGGCCACCTCTCCTTCTTCGAGCAATTCAGCTAAGGAAGCAAACAATAAATACGATGAAGCTGCCCCAGGATCAATATGACCAATAGAACGCTTTCCTAAATAAGCCGCACGGCCTTTCTTTGCCTCAAGCTCTTTTGTGTCGTCCATTTTCTCTTTAGATAAATCAGTAAGCTCTTTAGAATGAATCGTTTCACGATTTTTCATATACTCAATGACAGGCTCCCAAACATCGATCATCGTTTTATCTCCTACTTGTGCCTTTCCCCTAACTTTTAACCCATCCAATGATGCTGCTAATGCCTCAACTAAAGCCTTTATATCAACTTCTTTTTTACCCTTTAAAGCAAGAGAAGCTTTCATGAAAGCTGTTCCATATAACGGACCTGAAGCTCCGCCTACTTTAGCAATTAAAGTCATGCCAACATCTTTAAACAAAGAACCAAGATCATCATATTTGCCTTCTGTAATTTTCTTGACGGTTTCCTGAAATCCCCGTGCCATATTTAATCCATGGTCTCCATCGCCAATTGCTTGATCCAGCTCCGTTAAATACTCCTTATTTTCCTGAATTTTATCGTTAAAAGTTATGATCCATTTTTTAGCCTGTTCAACGTCAAATGTCATTGATCATCTCTCCTCATATTCCTTCTATAGACAGACTGCAAGAAAGCGAGATTGCTATTTTTTGAATGCGATTGTATCCGCTTGTGCGTCTAACAACTCAATGAGTTGATCGTCTAATTTTAATAACGAAATAGAGCAGCCAGCCATTTCAAGCGATGTCATAAATTCACCAACAAACGTTTCATGTATATAAATGTTCTTTTCCTTTAGGACCTCAGAGACTTTTTTGTTCATAATATATAATTCCATTAATGGTGTTGCACCTAGACCGTTGATCATGACCGCAACCTTGTCGTTTTCCTCAAGTTTTAAGTCATCTAAAATTTTTTCAAGAAGTATTTGTGCGATTTCATCCGCTGGCTGGATTTGTGTTTTTTCAATGCCAGGTTCTCCGTGAATCCCCATTCCAATTTCGATTTCATTTTCTCCGAGCTCGAAGCCAGGTTTTCCTGCTGCTGGAACAGTGCATGGAGTTAAGGCCATTCCCATTGACCGCACATTTTCCACAACTTTCTTAGCTACTGCTTCTACTTCTTTTAGCGTTGCACCCTTTTCCGCTAATGCACCGGCAATTTTATGAACAAAAACCGTACCTGCTATTCCCCGCCGGCCTGTCGTATATGTACTATCCTCCACAGCTACATCATCATTCACAACCACTTTTGCTACGTTGATTCCTTCTGCTTCAGCCATTTCGGCAGCCATTTCAAAATTCATAATGTCGCCAGTGTAATTTTTAATAATCAATAACACCCCATTTCCGCTATCAACCGCTTGAATCGCCTCAAAAATTTGATCTGGGGTTGGGGAAGTGAACACTTCTCCACATACCGCTCCGTCTAGCATTCCTTTACCTACATAACCAGCATGTGAAGGCTCATGACCGCTTCCTCCACCGCTAACCAAGCCAACTTTTCCTTGAATAGGTGCATCTTTTCTTACGATTACGTTTGTATTTGGCAATCTCTTCATTCGATTAGAATGAGCCGCAACCATCCCTGCTAACATGTCTTCAACTACTTGATTAGGATCATTGATTAATTTTTTCATAGACATACCTCCTCTTAACTTTGCACTTTTTATTAATGCAAAAATGATGCCAACAACGAAAGCGCTTTACGGATGCGTTTTCATATTTTTATGGCGAGTTCATTGGGAAAAAATATCAATCCATTTGATACTTTTTCCCAACTAAATGCTCCAATCCATATTCTCTTATTTTTTTAGCTGCCGTTTTATGAGTGATCCCAAGCGCTTTCGCTAATTGGTTATAGCTTGGGTAATATTGACAAGCAAACGAAAAAATTTGTTTTTCATATTCTTTGAAGGTCAGCACTTCGTTGCCAAAATTGATACTCTGTTTCTGCATTATTTTTTTATTTTCTTGACATTGAGGGTTCGAGATGTAGTAAGGTAAATCCTTGCATCGCAAAATTTCTTCATCTGCGAGATTAAATAACCGTTCAATCACATTTTGTAATTCTCTAATATTTCCTGGCCAATAGTAACTGCATAATGCTTCCATAAATCCTTTTTCATACCCTTTGATATTTTTTCCCAATCTAGCATTCAATTGTTTTCGAAACGCCTCCACCAAAAGGGGAATATCTTCTTTTCTTGCCCTTAAAGGCGGCAGATGAATTGGGACAACATTCAACCGATAATAAAGGTCCTCGCGAAAACTGCCCTCATCTACCATTTTTTTGAGATCACGGTGAGTCGCGGTAATTACCCTAACATCAAGCTGAATGGGCGCATATCCGCCAATTCTTTCCACTTCCCTTTCCTGCAGCACACGTAAAATTTTTGCTTGTAAATCCAAACTTAAATCACCGATTTCATCTAAAAAAATCGTACCTTTATTAGCGAGTTCAAATTTTCCTCGATGTGTTTTATACGCTCCTGTAAAGGCTCCTTTTTCATAACCAAATAATTCGCTCTCCATTAATTGAGGAGGGATGGCTGCACAATTCACTCGAATAAATAGGTTATTCTTTCTGTCGCTTGCTTCATGAATAGCCTTAGCAACAAGTTCTTTCCCTGTTCCGCTTTCTCCTGTAATAATCACTGTCGAATTTGTTTTTGCAACCTTTGCGGCGATTGTTAAGGAATCTTTTAATGTCTCGCTGTTTCCTATGATCTTATGAAATGCTTCATCAAATCCTTGATGTTTGGACAGCTCCATTTCCAAATATTTCGTTCTTTGCTCCATTAGATCAATTTTTTCGAGGAGCTTTTTAATATCATCGAATGGAGTCATGGTGGCAACTGTTCCGCGAAATTCATCGTCAACGAAAATAGGATTTATTTTTGTAATATAACTAGATTGTTGGTTTACTTGAATTAGTTTCATAATCTGATTTTGAGTGCTTTTAATATTTTCCCATTCATGTTGCCCGATTATTGATTGAATGTTTGGGACACTGTTTAAATTTTTTAACAAAACATCCATTTCATCATTTTTGTATATAAAATTTCCATTTTTATCTGTTAATCCGATTAAATCTGAGACGGACTTTAAAACAAGATTTAGTCGCTGCTGCAGCTCTTTTACTTCATTCAATTCTTTACTGATTTTCTCAATGGTAGATATATCTTGAAAAATAGCAACAGCCCCAATCGTTTTTCCATTAAAAATAATTGGCGAACGGGTTGTTAACAATGTATGATGGTTGATTTCTTGCTTTTTGGATAATTCCATTTTTCCTGTCTTCAGTACTTCATGCAATCTTGAATGGGGAATCACTTCGTCAGCACGTTGATTGATAAGCTCATGAGGATCTTTTTCCAAAAGTTTTGCTGCAGCTGCATTGACATAAGTGATGATATTGTCGCTATTCACAACGACGATTCCATTCGGTAAAGCAGATATGGCCTCATGAAGGGTAATGGAATTTTCCATGAGAAGTCGATCTGTTTCTGCTTGCTGGGAATCTTCAAGATCCGTTTGTTCAAAAAAATCTTTTATCTGCTGGACGATTTGATCGTCTATTTTTTCTTCAAAATGCAGGATAAATTCCTCTCCTTGTCCAATCTTTAAGGACACTAAAGATAATAGATTATTCACTTGAACTTTTTTATCCTGATAGAGAACGTACGTCTTTTTTAATATCTCTTTATTTTGTATGAGATTTTGAAGCAGCGAAATAAAAGCTGCTGCCATCCGGACATGAAGACCGTTCTTTTTGTAAACTGTTAATTTAATGAACATGAAATCCCCTCCTTTTTCCATTTTAATATACTTGTTAACAGGATTACTGGAAAATTTTTTGAAAAAGATAGTAGTTATGAATCTCACGATTAAAAAATTTTTTTCACCCTGTAAACGATCATGCGTGGATGTTCTCATTGCTTTGACAGCGCTTTTGTTTATGGTACAATTATAAATAAGTTAATAAATTGTAGCGGAGAGAAGGAGATCCACATCAATTCCCTTTAGTCGTTTGGATGAAGGGGTGTTTTGTTGTGGATTTCTTTTTTTCTAGAGACTTGAAGCAAAGACCTCTTCTCTGTTTCAATTAAGTTTGAAAGCTGAATTCACACTGATTTTTTGCCAATAATAAAAAAGGTGGAACGAACAATGGAATATAAAGATCAAAAAATTATTCCAGCGATTCGCAATATGAAGGATTTTGAAATTTTTCTTCAGAGTTCCTATGCATATGGTGTGTTATTAGATGTCCATATTGCCCAGTTGAAAAATATCGTCAATATTTCTAAGCAGCATTGTAAAAACTTGTTATTGCATGTTGATTTAATACATGGTCTTAAAAATGATGAATACGCAACCGAATATTTATGCCAGTCCTTCAAGCCCTATGGACTGCTTTCGACAAAAGCAAGTGTCGTTTTGAAAGCGAAACAAAAAGGCGTATTGGCCATTCAACGAGTTTTTCTCATTGACTCAAACGCTTTAGAAAAAAGCTATTCCTTATTAGAAAAAACAAAGCCCGATGTGATTGAGGTTTTACCTGGCGCCATGCCGAGCATTATTGCCGAAATTCATCAACGAATTCAAATCCCGATCTTCGCTGGTGGATTTATCCGCAGTATTGACGATGTCAACAATGCTTTACAAGCTGGTGCTGCAGCCGTGACAACATCCAATAAGCAATTATGGAAAGAATTTGAACAGTCATAATTTATTTTGAATGCCTACCCAATTTTTCGATGCTTTAGGTTTTGGCGGCAGTTTTAGACTTTCAGTTTCAGAAACGCTGTAGAAGGCATGAAAGACGCAAGCCATCTTCATCAATTGAATGAAGAAAAAATGGCTTGTGCGATGGTGTCAATAGCGTCTTCAAACACTGATTCTTCATCAACTGAATAAAGAAAAGTTCATTATGGGGAAAAGCTTTGAATTTTAAATTCGCATACAAAAGAATTTTCAGAAGATGAAGAATATGCTATAATACATTCAAAGTTAATATTCGGTTGGAGACAAGGAGAGACCACATAGCATTACGTCTGTAGAAGGAGCGTAGTGTGTATGTGGTCTCTTTTTTTAGGACTTTTGACGGATCACAGGAGGAATAACAAATGAACAAAAATGTATTTGCTTATCAAAGACAAGAAATATTAAAAGACGTCGATGGAAAACAGTTTGATGTCATCATTATTGGCGGTGGTATTACAGGTGCAGGAATTGCACTTGATGCAACAACACGTGGAATGAAAACAGTTCTATTTGAGATGCAGGATTTTGCCGCAGGAACCTCAAGCCGTTCCACGAAGCTTGTGCACGGAGGCCTCCGTTATTTAAAACAGTTGGAAGTGAAGTTAGTCGCTGAAGTTGGGAAAGAACGCGCGATCGTCTATGAAAATGGCCCGCATGTAACTACACCTGAATGGATGCTTCTTCCGATTTATAAAGGAGGAACATTCGGTAAATGGAGCACATCCATTGGACTGAAAATTTACGATTACCTTGCTGACGTGAAAAAAAGCGAACGAAGAACGATGTTGAATGCGGAGCAAACTATTGATAAAGAACCTTTATTAAAACAAGATGGATTATTAGGCGGAGGATATTATGTCGAATATCGAACTGACGATGCCCGCTTGACGATTGAAGTTATGAAAAAGGCAGTCGAATGCGGTGCAAAAGCGATTAACTATGCAAAGGTAGACGAATTTATTTACGAACAAGGCAAAGCCGTAGGTGTAAAAGTTGTTGACCAATTAACAGGAGAATCATATCAAGTGTTCGCAAAGAAAATTATAAATGCAACAGGCCCTTGGGTCGATACGTTACGGGAAAAAGATCACTCTTTAAAAGGAAAACATTTGATTTTGTCAAAAGGAATTCACCTTGTTTTTGACCAAAGCCGATTCCCATTAAAACAAGCGATCTATTTTGATACACCTGATGGACGAATGGTGTTTGCCATTCCGCGTGATGGAAAAACTTACGTTGGCACAACAGATACTTTCTATGATGGGGATATTGCACATCCTAAAATGACTGTTGAAGATCGAGATTATCTTATTAAGGCCATTAATTATATGTTCCCAACGGTCCATATCACCGTGGAAGATATTGAATCAAGCTGGGCCGGGCTCAGACCATTAATCCATGAAGAAGGAAAAAGTCCTTCTGAAATATCACGCAAAGATGAAATTTGGACGTCTGATTCAGGTATTATTACCATTGCCGGCGGAAAATTAACAGGATACCGTAAAATGGCAGAAACGATCGTTGATCTTGTTGCCAAATTATTAAAAGAGGAAGAAAACGCAGCATTTTCCCCTTGCAGAACGAAAAACCTGCCGATTTCGGGAGGAGATTTCGGAGGTTCAACAAATTTTGAATCGTTCGTAACTAAAAAAGTTGAACAGGGAGAAAAATTGGGATTTAGCAGAAAACAATCGGAAAGATTGGTCCGATTATATGGAACGAATGTAGACCGGGTGTTTGAACTGGCAGTTGAATTAAAGAAAGTAAGAAATGAGTTTCAATTACCGATTGATGTTTTAGCCCAGCTTCAATATGGTTTGGAAGAAGAGATGGTCGTAAAACCGGAGGACTTCTTTATCCGGAGAACGGGATCGTTATTTTTTGAAATTCATTCAGTTCACCAATGGAAGGAATCCGTTATTCAATATATGGCGAAAAACTTGGAGTGGACAGAAGAGGAGCAAAACCGTTATCGCAAAGAATTAGAAACATATCTGCACGACGCCGTCACGCCTGTTGATGAAAAACAATAATAGACAAAATATATAATGACAGCAAAGGCTTTTATTATCCGGTTATTTGAACGAAAAGGAAAAAGTAGCCGAATTTTGACAGCATCCCCCTATAAGGAGACAGTAAATATGCATCAATTTACTGTTTACTTATGAGGGGATTTTTTTCGATAATGGTGGTGTTTAACTTTGCACCGGTTATTTCTTAAATTCGTAAATACAAAAAATCATATTAAAGAAAGCTTATTATGTAAAAAGTTTTTAAGAAGTGGATATCGCAAAGTAATGCAAGGTCTAACTTAGAACAGCTGTATCAAGCATTTCTCATCCAGTGCACCCCAACAATTGACATAGCCTGACCAATCTGAAAAATTCAATCCCTGACCGGCAAATGGGATTTGCCATGGAAGGGATTGAGAACGTTAAAGTTCCGCCCGAAAACACCAATGGATTGGAGAATAAAGTTCGAGCTTATCTGAGTGAGAAGACGGGGGTAAATTTAGGCGGAAGTAAAGCAGGCAACGATGGCGTTGAACTTGGCACTAAGGGTACTGGCAAAACAGTTGATGATTTAATTAAAGTTGCTAAGCCTGGAAGAGCAACAAAAGGAAGAACTATTCAGTATGAGTTATCTGGTGGATTTAGTGAAGCAATGAATGACTTTCACTCGTTGGGACCTAAAATTACTAAGGATACGCCTGACCTCAAAGTCGGTATTTTAAAGGATGGAAGAACAGTTATTGTTAGAAAGAGAAGTAGTGATGGCCGTCCTACACTTGAAATTCAAGATGGCAAGAAGAGAATAAAGTTTCGTTACTAGAAAACAAATATGGAGGAAGTTTTATGGAACAATGGGAAAGATGGATACCGCTAGATGATATACCTTCAACAATTTATAATGATATGCTTTTGGATGGTAAAGATGGTGTTATTTTAGAATTTAGTGATGAAAATGGTGAAAAAAAAGTTGTAGTGAATTTTAAAGAAGGAGTATTATCGTATAGAAATACTGATGAAGGTTCGTTATTAGAAACGCTAAATTATTTAGATCAATATTACGGTACAGATTTTTATAGTGATTGGTCTTTATTTAAAGTTAAAAACTCAGAATATTTGAAATGGTTTCATAAAGAAAGTTGCGGTATATACGAGTCAAGAGAGGTAGAACATTATGTATTTTTAACTTCTAATGATGTAATTGAAATATTATCAATATATCCTCCTAGTATTACGGTAAAGTAATTTTGTTATAGTGTGTGAAGCAAGATTCCCTAATATATCGATAAATAAACAATCCGCTTGAACAAAAAGTTCAAGCGGATTGTTTATTCCTCAAGGAGCACTTCGAATAAACTATATAGAGCAATGCTCTATACAACGCGCGCGGACCTTGCTTTCCCAGGAGATTCCCTCTTTTTGCCATGGAGATTCCCGGCATCGGTTCCGCCGCCATCCGCGAGCTTACAGACGAACTGATTCATTGGCTCGACCGCTATGGAGAAAAGCTGAATGAAGCGGAGGAACTGCTGTATCAGACGGCCGCGTCCATCAGACACAGACAGGCAGACCAAACGCTCGCCGACAACATAAAAGAATTCAGTCTGGAGCTTCTTGGCTGGTATGACTTGTAGCGGTTGTTTGGAGAATACGACCCGATTACTGGAGAACGGATATCCGGATGGGACCGCCTGGTTACGGGAGGAATGTTATTGTTGTCCGTCATTCCTCCAGCCAAAGGGGCAGGAATCGCTGGAAAAGCGGGGATCAAAGGAGCGAAAGCGGCCGGGATAGCAGCGGATGTTTCGAAATTGGTCCCGCAAATGAAATATGTTCTCCGCTATGATAAAATGATGTCTGTCTTTCAAGCGGCGTACCTCCAAGTCGTGAAAGCGCCGATTACCAAAACGCTGCGATATTTTAAGAAGCAATGGGATGACCGTCTTACCAGCGTTTCGTCTGTCCAATGGCAGCCAGCCTTGGCGGGAATTGGTCCAGCGTCCCGCGCATGGATGAGCAAGGCTAAGGAAGAAGTAAAAGAAACTGCGATTAACATGATTGGCAAAACTGGGGATGAGGTGGACGGTAAGGGTACGGGTAAATTTAGTAAGTATGATGTAGGATTATATAAAGAAATAAAAGGTGTACCGAGGTTAGATGCACATCATGTTGGACAAAAAGCAATTATGAAAAAATTCATTCGAAATTATGATCCAAATAATGCACCAGCAATATTAATACCAAAAGCTGGACATACAAGAAAAGGTCCTAGGGGAATAGTTTTGAGAAGTTCAAAAGGAATTGAGAGTGTAAGACAATTATTAGCAAGAGATATAATGGAGTTAAGAAGAGTATATCCAGACATTCCTAATTCTCAACTTCGAAAATTAATTGAATTAAATAAACAATTGTATCCAGAGATGAGAAGGAGATGAGATATATGAATAAAGAAGAGTTTGTTAAACTTTTACATCAGTCAATTATAAAAGAAAATCGTAATTTTTATCGAGATATATTCAATAATACTGATATTAATGAAGTTACAGACCCTTATTGGAAAGAAGCGTTGATGTTTTATTCAGAACTATCAGATAAAAATAAAGAAATATTATTTAAAATAATCGAACAAGTAGAAGTGGATGCTGTATCTAATATTTTAGGGGTGTTAGATGGGGTAGTATCAATAGGAGAAGAGGATATTGAGTTTAAAGTGACAATTAACAATAATAATGAACCAATTAATGGAGATTTACAAGACCTATTTTTGGAGTATGATGAAGAGAATAGGTAACAAGTAATGTTAGACTAAAAGCAGACACAGATTATTATAGTAATAATAGACTAAAAAATGAGGTGTCTACATGACAAAAAACAAAGGCGGTACGATCGGGATTAAGCCAATTACTTGTTATGGCCTTCGCCACACTCACGCATCAATGCTCCTATATAAAGGGGTGAATATTAAATACGTTTCTCGACATCTTGGTCATAAGGACATTGTGACAACATTTCAGACGTATTCACACATTTTGGACGAGATGGAGCAAAAAGAATCCCGTGCAATGGAGGAGCTCTACCATACAAAATAGCCGTGCAAAATTCGTGCAAAATTTTTTCGAATTCTATCGGATTCTTCCGGTTTTCCAAAAAATGAAAAACGACTGCGTTTGCAGTCGTATTAAAGCTTCCACGATTTTTGATCGTGAGATATCGGATACTAATGATGCCGATGGTGGGAGTCGAACCCACACTCCCGCAAGGGAACACGATTTTGAGTCGTGCGCGTCTGCCAGTTCCGCCACATCGGCGTAATGATATTGATGCAATTCCTCACTGGTGCCGAGGACCGGACTTGAACCGGTACGGTAGTCACCTACCGCAGGATTTTAAGTCCTGTGCGTCTGCCAATTCCGCCACCCCGGCTTGTAATAATGGAGGCGGCACCCGGATTCGAACCGGGGATAAAGGTTTTGCAGACCTCTGCCTTACCACTTGGCTATGCCGCCATTATTGGAGCGGAAGACGGGATTCGAACCCGCGACCCCCACCTTGGCAAGGTGGTGTTCTACCACTGAACTACTTCCGCACTTAAATTTAAAAGGTGGCTGGGCTAGCTGGATTCGAACCAGCGCATCACGGAGTCAAAGTCCGTTGCCTTACCGCTTGGCTATAGCCCAATGATATTAATATGGGGCGACTGATGGGAATCGAACCCACGAATGCCAGAGCCACAATCTGGTGCGTTAACCACTTCGCCACAGTCGCCATCTTATAAATGGCAGGGGCAGTAGGAATCGAACCCACACCGGAGGTTTTGGAGACCTCTGTTCTACCGTTAAACTATGCCCCTATCATGGTGGAGGGGGACGGATTCGAACCGCCGAACCCTAAGGGAGCGGATTTACAGTCCGCCGCGTTTAGCCACTTCGCTACCCCTCCGATTGTAAAAAATGCCGGCGAGAGGAATCGAACCCCCAACCTACTGATTACAAGTCAGTTGCTCTACCAATTGAGCTACACCGGCATATGTATACATATAATGGTGGCTCGGGACGGAATCGAACCGCCGACACAAGGATTTTCAGTCCTTTGCTCTACCGACTGAGCTACCGAGCCTTTTATGGCGGTCCCGACGGGAATCGAACCCGCGATCTCCTGCGTGACAGGCAGGCATGTTAACCGCTACACTACGGGACCATTGGTTGCGGGGGCAGGATTTGAACCTGCGACCTTCGGGTTATGAGCCCGACGAGCTACCGGACTGCTCCACCCCGCGCCGATAAAACAATAAACACTCTTCACACAAAAATTATGTATACATATCATAACATGCTGTGGCCCTAGCGCCGAAATTCATTAATATTCATTTTATTTACTATGTACATGGTGGAGGATGACGGGATCGAACCGCCGACCCCTTGCTTGTAAGGCAAGTGCTCTCCCAGCTGAGCTAATCCTCCATGGTGACCCGTACGGGATTCGAACCCGTGTTACCGCCGTGAAAGGGCGGTGTCTTAACCACTTGACCAACGGGCCAAAAATTTCATTCTGGCGGAGAGCAAGGGATTCGAACCCTTGAGACGGCGTTGACCGTCTACACGATTTCCAATCGTGCTCCTTCGACCACTCGGACAGCTCTCCAAATGGCTCCGCAGGCAGGATTCGAACCTGCGACCGTTCGGTTAACAGCCGAATGCTCTACCACTGAGCTACTGCGGAATGTAAAAGAAGACTAGCTGATGTTACTATTATGTAGAATGCCTCATTTTCTATAGGCTGAATCAAATTTGAAAGAAATAAACTTACAACTTCTTTTCTATTGTAAAG